>NZ_FNYE01000017.1 GCF_900108945.1 Paraburkholderia diazotrophica
CGACGGCGACTCGCGCACTTCGGCCGCGCGAATATCGGCGAGGCGAAGCATGCCATCCAGTTCCAGCTTCAGTTGCGGCTGATCGAGCCGCCATAGCGCTTCGCCGAGACTGTCGCGATAGCTGCGGTCGATATCGACGAGACGGTTCTGAATCTGCGCGATGCCGCGCTCGTAGTCGCGATAGAGCTGCACCGCCGTCAGGATCAGCGTGATCGCGCAGCTAAAGACGAGCACCGTCGCCAGCAGCCGCAGCACCACGCTGCGCCGCACGTAACGGAGCCCGCTCCACCATGCGTCGAACCTGTCGAGAGCCATATCTTCCTGCGAGTGCTGCCGTCGTGTGTGTCCTATTCTGCACTCGATGCCAAAGCCCGGTCTACCGCGCCTCACCCCGCTTTCAAACATCCGATGAAACAACGCGTGCGCCTACCGCAGCCACTGCGGCCAGCCCATATGTCTTTACCCGTTGTCTTTGTCGGTTGTCTTTGCCCGTTTTGCCTGCGTTGTCCGCTCACTATTCCGGCACGTCCCCCACCGCCATCAGCCGGACCGTGCGCGCCGGACGTTCTATCAGTTCGTCGATCAGATCGGCCAATTCACACAGCGCGTGAAAGCCGTACGCGTCGAGCTGGTCCGCGTGATGGCGCCGCAGATAGCGCATCGTTTCACCGACCCGCCGCAAAGCGCCCGGCGCGCTGTCCGTCAACGGCCAGCAATGCAACAGATAGGCGAGCGGCGTCACACTGCGCGTCTCGCACCAGGCGTCGAACAGCCGCAGACAGAGCGACTCGACCTGCTCGACAACGTTCTCCCGCTCGGACAGATAGGCCATCATGATGCATCGGCTCAACATCGCGTTTCGATGACTCATCATCTGCGATCAGAACTCGTGTTGCAGTCAGCGCACGCGCAAAGACGGTCGTGTGACATCCTGATTCGCGTGTCAGGAAATCCTTAACGTCCATTCATGAGGAAATCCACGGCGCCCCGTAAAAACCCTTATATGCCGGCGCTTCACGCTGTTCCGGTTAAGGAAATCCTGACGGCCGAAATCAGCGCTTCCTGAGACGACATTCCGCCGCCGCCGATTGGGCACGCGCATCGGTCACCCGTAGCATCGATTCATCGTGCATCGCGGAGAAAGTCATGGCGGGCAACAAATCGCTGCGCTCTCAGGTCGAAAAACTGGTCGGCTCGACGCGTGACCGTACAGCGCGCGTGCGCCTGCTGGAACGCTCCCGCTCGGGCGGAACGTGTCGCGTGTGCATTCAGATCAGCCGGCCAACCGGGGCGTTCTCCCTCTTCTTTTTTCGCCATGCCGACGGCACGTGGCACGTGTTTCCGCCGGACAGGCGCCGACCGGAGATGGGGATAGAGCGCAAGGCAGCCTGATTGTTCTGCAAGAAGGAGACGCACATGCACGATGACGCTTCGAATGCATTGCCGCAATATGTGATCGAACTGCGCGCGTGGCTCAGCGACTGGTACGACCATGCGTTCAATGTGGGCTACATCCATCCGCCCTTCAAGCTCGACGAAGCGATTGCGGACCGGCTCGAGGGTTACTTCAGGGCGGGCCTGACGCCAGCCGAAGGCGCGATGGCGTTCTTTGGCTACGTGCATTGAGGGGCGAGCGATGAGGTTCGAAGAGTTCGATACCCGCCTGTCGCGCCTGCTGGTCACGATGCCCGCCGGGACGATAGCCGATCTGACGGACGGCATGATCGCCTGGTGGAATGGCACGCGGACAATCTACGCGTGGATCGGCAGCGGCGACGATGACAGGCGCGGCGGATTGCACGCACGTGAACTCGACCTCGCCGACGACTGGGGGCAATTCCACGACTGGCTCGCCGCATGGATCAACGAGCCGCGTTTCAGTGCGCGTCCGGATGCGGATGATCACGGACGCTGACGGACACGAACACACCAGCGGTGGCATCGGTCCAATGACGGCCATCGTCGCCGCGCTCGGCGATGATCGACGATGCCCGGCGATTCCGTGCCGTAGGTGCTATTGCTCGCGAAACTGTGGAGTCAATCGATGAAACACCAGATCGTCGGGCGTTATCGCGGATTCGTTATTGAAGCGCGCATCGAGCCGCGGACGGCCCGCTCATCCGATGGATTGGCGCTGAGATACCGCGTCTCGTGGTCGTTGCGTGCGGTGGCGTCAAAACAAAGGGTCCTCGGCGACGTTGCCGATCCCGTCATATACGACTCGGACAGCCTCGCTCTCACTTGCGTCGACCGCGCGGCTCGCGCCCTTATCGACGCCATGCTGGCGGATGGTGATGAACTCGCCTCAGCCAGGATGCTTCAATCGTGAGTGCAGTACGAGGAAAATCTTTTCATGTGTATCTCGACTGGACAGCGTCACGGGTTGCGCAAGCGCTTCGTCACGACTTCGCGCCGATGCGCGGCGATGAACAGCCGCGCATCGCAGCGTCCCGTCAGAAGCGGTGAATGATGCCCGCGCCGACCGCAAACTGATTGCCCGTCGACGACGGCGCGGTGTTCAGACCGTCACCCAGCGTCGCGGTCGCATCGACGATGCTGCCCGCCCCGCTCGTCCCGAGCGTCTTGCCCTTCGCGTGCTGATACGCTTCAAGCAGATACAGTCCCGTGCGCTTCGACAGCGAGTAATACTGCGACAGATTGAACTGGTGGTATTGCGCGCTATCGGTAATGCCGTTCGCCTGCGTCGCCCTCATGTACGCGTAGCCAGCGCCGAAGTCCCACACGGACGACGGCTTCCAGTGCAGCACGCCGCCCGCCGTATTGAAGATCGCCGTGTTCAGGAACTTCGAACCCGAGCCTGGGATGTACTGCGTGTTCGTGTACGTCGCCGTCGCGTCCCATGCATCGGTGAAACGGTAGCTCAAGCCCATCGCGAAACGCTGTTGCGCCCGCGCCGTCTGATAGCCGTTCGTCACCGCCGACACGCCGATCTGCGCGCCGCCGTTCGACGTCGTCGAGTTCGCGCCCCACGCGCCGCCCGCAGTGTTCGAATTGTTCACGCGCTCGAACGCGATGCCCAGACCGAACGGGCCGGCCGCATACTGAATGCCCGTCGCCCACGTCGAGCCGGCGTTCGTGCTGCCCGCGACGCCGCCGAGCGAATACGAGCCGCTGACCGTCAAGCCATACAGCTTCGGCGACGTGTATTCGATCGTGTTGTTCGCGCGGTAGATCGTGTCGAGTCCGTCGACGTCGCCCGGGTGCGCGCCGTAGTAGCCGGTGATCCACGTGATCGGGCTGAACGGCGACATCGTCTGGTAGTAGGACGCATACTGGCGGCCAGCCGTCAGCGTGCCGTACGTCGCGTTCGTCAGTCCGACCCATGCCTGACGGCCGAAGATCGCATCGCTGAACTGGGCAGCGCCTGTCGCGGAATTGAAGCCGGATTCGAGCACGAAGATCGCCTTCGTGCCGCCGCCGAGATTCTCGGCGCCGCGCAGCCCGAAGCGGCTGCCGGCCCACACGCCCTGGTTCATCTTCACGACCGACTTGCCGCCCGTCGTCGAGCCGACGGTCGTCGAATTGCTCTGATAGCCGATGCCGTTGTCGACGATCCCGTACAGCGTGACGCTGCTTTGCGCGAAAGCCGGCGCCGCGAATGCGAGCACGGCGGCCGAGGCCAAGACCAGGTGAACCGGATGCTGCTTCTTCATCGATGAAGTCTCCTTGCTGCCTGTTGAAATTGTGTGAGTCGGACACGCATACCGAGCGATCGCGCGCAGTCGCTGCACCGCGCACCGCATGCGCGTCCATTAGGTTACCTAATCTGTCGGCGTACGCGCATTGCGAACAATGCGTCACTCCATCTGATCTGTTTATCGCGCTGCGAAGCGGCTGTTATGCCGGCTCCATTCCGTGCTCGCGCTTGATGGAATCCGCATGCGGCGACGCCATGAACGTGAGGAACTGCTGGGTCGCCTGACGCTCGTGCATTGCACGGCACGTCGCGGCCGAAAACACCGTGACGATCTGGATTGCAGGCGGCAACGGCCCGACGATGTCGATACCCGGTACGTGCATCAGCTCGCTCAACTGCTGGAACCCGAGATCGACATCGCCGTTTGTAATCAGCGTCGCGACGGGCACGCCTGGCGGCGCTTGTACGATGCGCGAGGCGATCGCGTCATCAATGCCCCAGTGCGCGAACAGGCGTTTCAGATGCGTGCCGCTCGGCCCCGTCGAATAGCCGATCCGGCCAGCCCGAAGAATCGCGTTGCGCACCGCATCTTCCGAACTCACGTCCGGCTGCGGCGCGCCCGCCGCAACCGCAATCGCCACATGCGAGCGTGCGATATCGACGCGACTGCCCGGGTCGATGCAACCGTCGGCGGCGAGCCGGTCGATCGCGTCGGACGCGAGCACCACGAAGTCGAACGCTTCGCCCGCCTGCACGCGACGCGCGGCTTCGACGCCGCCGACCGAGGTGATCGCTGCGCGGCAACCCGTGTCGCGCTCGAACTGCGTCGCGAGCCGCGCGAGGATCTGGCGCGTCGCCATCGACCCGATGCCGGTCACCTCAATCGAAGTCCGTGCTGCATAGTCCATCGGCTGCACCCGTCTCAGTCGATGTAGCGCAGACCGGCCTGACGCAGCGGCTCGCGCATGTCGTACATATCGAGCCCCAGCACGCCGGATGCGAGCTTCGCGCGCTTCGCCGCCTCGTTCGCCTCGCGCGCGACGGCCTTTTCGAGCACCTGCACGGCGCTTGCGGCGGGCACGGCGACGACGCCGTCATCGTCCGCAACGATCACGTCACCCGGATGGACGAGCGCGCCCGCGCAGACGACGGGAATATTCACGGAGCCGAGCGTCGCCTTGATCGTGCCTTTCGCCGAAATCGCCTTGCTCCACACGGGGAACTGCATTTCGTCGAGTACCGCGACGTCGCGCACGCCCGCGTCGATGATCAGCGCCTTCGCGCCGCGTGCCTTGAAGCTCGTCGCGAGCAGATCGCCGAAATAGCCGTCCGTGCAATCGGCCGTGATCGCCGCGACGACGACGTCGCCGGGCCGGATCTGCTCGGCGGCGACATGCAGCATCCAGTTGTCGCCGGGATGCAGCAGCACGGTGACGGCCGTGCCCGCCGCCCGCGCGCGCGGATAGATCGGCCGCATATACGGCTTCAGCAGACCCGTGCGGCCCATCGCTTCGTGCACCGTCGCCGATCCCAGTTCGCCGAGCCGCTGCGCGACGCCCGGGTCCGCGCGGCGAATGTTGCGATAAACGACTCCGAGTTCGTACATGATTACAGCCCTTTCGATTTCAGTTGTGCGTCGAGGCGCGGATACACGCGTCGCGCATTGCCCTCGTAGATCCGATAGCGGTCTTGCGGCGCGATGTCGGCCGCTTCGATATAGCGCTTCGTGTCGTCGAAGTGATGGCCCGTCTGCGGGTCGATGCCGCGCACGGCGCCGATCATCTCGCTCGCGAACAGAATGTTGTCGACGGGAATCACGCGCGTCAGCAGATCGATGCCCGGCTGATGGTAGACACACGTGTCGAAGAACACGTTGTTCAGCAGATGCTCGTCGAGGGGCGGCCTCTTCAGCTCCTGCGCGAGCCCGCGAAAGCGTCCCCAGTGGTACGGCACTGCACCGCCGCCGTGCGGAATCACGAAGCGCAGCGTCGGGAAGTCCTTGAACAGATCGGACGTCAGGCATTGCATGAACGCGGTCGTGTCGGCGTTCAGGTAGTGCGCGCCCGTCGTATGGAAGCACGCGTTGCAGCTCGTGCTCACATGGATCATCGCCGGGATGTCGTACTCGACCATCTTCTCGTAGATCGGATACCACTGGCGGTCTGACAGCGGCGGGCTCGTCCAGTGGCCGCCGGACGGATCGGGATTCAGGTTGATCGCGACATTGCCGTATTCCTCGACGCAGCGGACCAGCTCGGGAATGCACGTCGCCGGATCGACGCCAGGGCTCTGCGGCAGCATCGCTGCGGGTACGAAGCGATCGGGAAACAGCCGGCTCACGCGATAGCACAACTCGTTGCAGAGCGCTGCCCACGTGCTCGACACCTGGAAATCGCCGATGTGATGCGCCATGAAGCTCGCGCGCGGACTGAAGATCGTCAGGTCGAGGCCGCGCTCGCGCATCAGCCGCAACTGGTTGCTCTCGATCGACTCACGCAATTCGTCGTCGCTGATGTTCAGCTCGGATATCTTCGGCATCGCAGACGGATTGCCTATGCCGGCGATCTGCCGGTTGCGCCACGTCTCCAGCGCTTTTGGCGCGGTCGTGTAGTGGCCGTGAATATCGATAATCATTGACACTCCTGCAATTGATGAACCTTCCGGCGATGCCGAGGAACGTCGAGAATCGCGCAGCCGCCCTCGTCGCGAAGGCCGCGCGAATTCGCAAATCCCGTGTGGTCAGTGCGCCGGGTTTTCGATTTCGGCAGGCTCGTGCCGTTGTGCGCGCTGTGTCGTCACGATCGAGATCGCCGCCAGCGTCGCGGGCACTGCGAGCATCGACAGAATCGCGTCGAACTTCCAGCCGAGCCCGAGCAGCGCGCCGCCGATCGCCGAGCCGAAGATGCTGCCGAAGCGGCCCATGCCGAGCATCCAGCTCACGCCCGTTGCGCGAGCCAAGGTCGGATAGCGGCCCGGTGCGTAGGCGTTGAGCCCTGTCTGCGCGCCGCTCATGCAGAAACCCGCGGCGAACACCAGCAGCGTGAGCGACGACGACAGTGCACCCGCCCACGCAAGCAGCGCGACGCACGCGCCGCCGCCGAGGTACGCGATGCCGATCACGGGCGCCGGCCGCACCTTGTCCATCAGCCAGCCGACGATGATCGCGCCGATCGTGCCGCCGATCTGGAACATCGCCGTCACATTGGCGGCGGTGCTGACGGAAAGCCCCGCATCCTTGATCAGCGTCGGCAGCCAGCCCGTCAGCAGATAGATCACGAGCAGCCCCATGAAGTACGTGATCCACAGCGACACGGTCACGCGTCCGTAGCCCTGCGAGAACAGCACGCCGATCGGCTTGCGCGTCGGCAGCGGCGGTTCGTTCGACACGAACGTCTCGTCGCCGGCGAACCGCGTGCCGCAGACGCGGCCCAGAATCGCGCCGATCCGCTGCGCCGGCGCGCCGCGCACCGCGAGCAGGCGCGCCGATTCGGGCAGCAGCCAGAGTTGCAGCGGAATCAGCAGCAGCGGCAGCGCGCCGCCGAACATCAGCACTGCGCGCCAGCCGTGCTCGGGAATCAGCCAGCCCGCGACGAAGCCGATCAGCGCCGACCCGAGGTTGAAGCCCGTGAACATCACGGTGATCATCAGCGAGCGCATCCGTTGCGGCGCATACTCGGACAGCAGCGTGGTCGTGTTCGGCATCGCGGCGCCGAGACCGATGCCCGTCAGCAGACGCAGCACCGCCATTTCGACAGGCGACCCCGCCTGCGCAGTCGCGATCGTGAAGATGCCGAACAGCAATACCGACGCGATCAGCACTGTCTTGCGCCCGAAGCGATCCGCGCTCGGTCCCGCGACCAGCGCGCCGATCACGAGCCCGATCGGCGCGGCGCTCATCACGAGGCCGAACTGGGGGCGCGAGATCGCCCAGTCACGAATCACCGACGGCGCAACGAAACCCATGATCGCGACGTCCATGCCGTCGGCGATCACGACCAGACAGCACAGCACCACGAGCAGCCACTGGTATCGCGATACCGGCCGCTCGTCGATAAAGGCCTTGATGTCGATTGTCTTTCCGCCTATGTTTCCGCCTGTCATTGCGAGCCTCCCGTCTCCTCTGGACATCGTCATTTAGTTAGTCATCCTGTTCATATAATCCGGTTTCATGGCCTGCGCGCACGATGCGCGCCGCCACGTTCACCGCCGCGTCATTCGTCGTCGCGCGCGACGTTCTTGTCCCAGGCGGGATCGCCAGCGCCCTTGCCCGCAACCGAGTACAGTGCGCCCGGCGCGTTACGGGTCCGCTGGAAGTCTTCGAGCGACTCGCCGCGCATCGCTGCATAGATGTGCAGGTTCGACACGCCCGTTACGGCACCGAGCTTCTCGAGCAGAAAGAAGATCACGCCATAGCGCAGCAGGCCCGGCCAGTCGCGCCGGCGAATCAGCTCGCGTTCCTCGGGCGACAGGCCCGCCGCCTCGAAGCTGCCTTCTGGATCGCTCAGGAAGCGCGCGCGATGATCTGGCTCGATCATCCGGTGCAGGTAGTCGTTGATCCAGTACGCCTTCACCGCCGTGCTGACCGAGAACGGGTACGTGCCCGGCAGCCGCTCAATGCCGTCGAGCTGATCCGCCATTCGCTCGCGATGGCGCTCGACAGCAGACGGGTCTGGCTCCGCGTCGACGCCTTCGTAGATCGCCGTCGCGATGCCTGTCATCGACGGCAGGTAATAGCTGCGATGCCTGCAGACGACGCCCGCGGGCAGCGCGCCGCGCATCGCGAGCCACATCACGACTTCGGCGCCTTCGTAGCCGCCGAGCGTCGCATAGTCGGCGATCGTCATGTTCGCGAGCCGCTCTGGGTCCCGCTCGAACAGATCGAGGAAACGCTCGTCCCATTCTGGGTTGTTGAAGCCTGAGCGCTCGCCGTGCACCTGATGCGACAGGCCGCCCGTCGCGACGATCGCGACCCGCAGGTCTTCTGGATAGCTCTCGATCGCGCGCCGCAGCGCCTGACCGAGCCGATAAAAACGGCGCGCCGACGGAACCGGCGATTGCAGCACGCCCATTTGCAGCGGCACGAGCTTGACGGGCCATGCCGGACGGTGCGCGCACAACATCGACAGCGGCGAAAAGCAGCCGTGATCGAGCGGCTTGTTCTGGAAGAACGACATGTCGAACTCGTCGGCCATCAGCGACTGGCCGACGTGCGCGGCGAATGCGGGATGACCGTCGATCGGCGGCAGATCGCGCGCGCCGCCGCCCTCGTCCGCCGGCTGCCATTGCGGCCCGATACCGAGCGCAAACGCCGAGTAGTGGTCGAAGAAGAACGACGTCACGTGATCGTTGTAGATGAACAGCAGCACGTCCGGGCGCTTCTCCTCGATCCACGCGGACAATGGCGCGAAGTTCTCGAAGATGGGCGCCCATACCGGGTCGTCGCGCTTGTTCTTGTCGAATGCGAACCCGATCGTGGGCGTGTGCGAGGCCGCGATGCCTCCGATGATGCGTGCCATGCGTATGCTCCTTCGTATTTCCTCGTGTGCCGGGCGGCGTTCGTACAACGACCCGTCGTCGTTTGAATCCGTGGCTCGAATCCGTGGCACGAATCCGTGAATCGAATCCGTGAATCGCCACTTTGGGTGCTGCGCGGCGATACGCTCGCGTGCCGAACAGTCGATCAGATAGCAGACCGTGTCGCCGCACGCCAATGCCAGCCATCACGGGTCCAGACAGTACCGATCCAGCGCTACGTGCCGATAGTCAGGGTTAACGCTTACGCACCATGCGAAGCACGTGCTGATACAAGCCTTTTTTGCTCGCGCGGCGACCCCGCAATTAGTCGAAACACCCGCCGCAAGCGGGCCGCGTCGCATCGAACAGCACGCGTTGCGGGACCGTTCGTCATCTGGCGGATGTTGCATACGATAAATAAAATAGATACCCCGATAAGCACGACGCAAACGCGCGTGCCCGCGTTGCGCGGACAATCGTGTCGAACTGGTCTCTCCGATGGCCGACGCGCGACGCGCGTTCGCGAACACACAACTCGATGCAACGGCGTCGCTTTGCCGAGTGCAACTGTCTCGACAACTCAATGGAACGCACGGAACTTCTTAACCTCGCAGGCCTGCACGCGGTGCAGCGCGTCGCCGAAACCGGCAGCGTGAGCCGCGCGGCGGCCACTCTGTTTCGCGCGCAATCGGCCGTCACGCGTGCCGTGCAGGAAATCGAGGCCGCGCTCGGCGCGTCGCTGTTCGACCGCAAACCGTCCGGAATGCTGCCGACGCCCGTCGGGCGCGCCGTACTCAAGCGCAGCGAGCGTGTGTTCGCCGAACTCGACGAGCTCGCGCGCTGGTGCGGAATCCGCCAGTCGCGCCGGCGCACCGTGCCCGATGCGGGCCGACCCGCGTACCTGCTCAACACGCGCAGGCTGCAACTGTTCTCGACGCTCGCACGGCATCGGCACATGCCGAGCGCGGCGCGCACGCTGGGCGTCACGCAGCCGGCCGTCAGCAGCGCGGTCCGGATTCTCGAGAGCGGCGCCGGCTTTCCGCTGTTCCATCGGCATCCGCGCGGGCTGCTGCTGACAACCGACGGCGAGACGTTCCTGCTGCACGTGCGGCGCGCACTGAACGAACTGGGCCATGTGTCCGACGACATCGCGGCACTGCGCGGCAGCATCCAGGGCGTAGTAACGGTTGGCGCGCTGCCGCTCGGCCGCACGCTGATCCTGCCCGAAGCGGTCGCGCGCGTCGTCACGCAGCATCCGAAGGTCCGCGTGATCACGGATGAAAGTGCGTACGAGGGGCTCGTTGCGGGGCTGCGCGCCGGCGACATCGACTTCATCCTCGGCGCGCTGCGCGCGAACGACGCGGCGAGCGGTCTGGAGAACGAGCGGCTGATGTCGGAGAATCTCGTCGTGCTCGCGCGGCGCGGACACCCGCTGGCCGCCGCGTCGAAGCTGTCGCTGCGCGAGCTGACGACGGCTCAATGGATTCTGCCGCGCACGCATTCGCCGGCGCGCGGTCTGTTCGAAAAGATGTTCCGGCGGATGAAGATGAAGCCGCCGATGCCGACCGTCGAAACCGCCGATCTCGCGATGATTCGCGGCCTGCTGCTGCACACGGATATGATCGCGACGCTGTCCGCGCAGCAGTTGCATTACGAGTGCGAGTCCGGCCAGCTGGTCGTCCTCGACGTGCCGATGCACGACACGCGGCGTGACATCGGGCTGACGCTGCGCGCCGGCAGCCCGCCGTCGCCGGCCGCGCGTGCGCTGATCGACGCAATCCGCCTCGTTGCGACTGAGGTCGCGCGCGCGCCGCATACGGCCGAACGCGCGCAATAAACGTAACGTTCACCGAGCTGTGAACCCGACAGCAAGTTCAGGTCCGTCACGTCGCGTAGCGCGTCGAGGTTGTCCTGCAACCCGTACTCTCTCAGGCTCACGCATCCTGCCAGAACTTGTGCATGATCCCCGTCTGGACAAGCGTCTTGTTTTTTCCGGAAGAAGGTGAGGCCGTATAGATCTGCGCGTACGTGCCAGGACCGCTTGCGCGCTGGTGAATGCCGACGAGATACAGCTCCGTGCGCTTCGACAGCAGGTAATGAGTAGCGAGATCCACCTGTTTATAGTGCGTTGAGCGGCCAATCGAATAATTGCCGTGCGTATAGACGTATGAGAGCCCCACTTCGACAGTCGGCGTGAAAAATTCATAACCCGATGCTTCAAGATTCTGCAAGCGCAAACCGGTCGAATCCGAATAGCTGAACAACACATTCGTATAGCTGCCACGTACGTGGAAAAACTTGCGCATAACGCCTCCATCGTTTTCGTGCCGCGCGCCTGCTGCGCGGGCCATGTGTTGAATCCTCCGGACTATCGTCACGGCTGTTTGCAACGGACGGAAGGCAGTGTATGGCGGAGCGACTACGCGTTGTCATTCAAAATGCGCCGCCGCAATAGATTCTTGCTGATCCGGTTTTCTCGCTATGGGAACGGGTGAGACCGCTATGGAACGCGGATGGATCGACGAGCCTTCACAGCGCCAGGCAAAGCCTGTAGGCGTCGTAGATGGCCGCGTGAATGTCGCGCGACGCGCTCGCGTCGACGATACGGTAGAGCTGGAACTGCGCTTCTTCGCCTTTCCATCGCCCTGGCTGAACTCAAGGGCAACGTCCACGCTCGAATTCTTCCGCCAGCCAGCCCCCATCGAAATCGAGGCATGGCGTTCGAACAAGCTTACGTATTGCTTGCGAAGAAGAACACGCCTGTCGATCTGTGGCAGATGGCGCAGCAGATTGCGAATGGCAAAGTGTCGTATCGGTATGGCGATGCGTAGAAAGCTGTCGTCGTGGGCGGTCGTTCGACGAAGAAAAAGTCGCCACGGTTTGAAAATAAAACTCGCAGCAACGTTGAGCCCGCTGTGGCTCAGGCACGCCGGCTCGCCCTTGTTGAGCCGGGACCCGCCGAGCCGGCACGTTTATCGCCTATAGCGCCTTTGGCGTCTACGGACGCGCAACGGTCCGAATTCCCCTCTCCCTGCCGAGCGAGCCGGCGATAAATGGCGTATGGTTTGTCGCTTGCTCACCCATCTTTGCGAAACCCACCTGAACATGGGTTCGCCTGTTTGACGGACGTCATCCGTTGACGAATACCTATGAGGGAGCCATCCATGGAAATGAGCACTGCTGGCTCGCGCTTCGTTTGTACAGCCGCTCTGGCCGCGACGTTTGCGCTTATCGAAGCGGATGCCGCCGCTCGGACAGAATGCCCTGATTTTGTCGAATTACCATCGGGAAGCAGCTTCAACGTCGCGCGTCTGATCTACGACAGCGGTTCGCCCGATGCGGCGCTCCAAAAAGTGCGCCAGATGTTCGCTCGAGCGTCCCAAAGCGGATGCCCAAGATCGGAGAAGCCTGCTGCGTGCGACGAAACGTTGGCGGTTGCAAGGAAGGCCATCACCGCATTGGAACTTTGCACAGCCGATACCTCTGCCGCTAACCCGGGGCACAAGGGTGAAAGTGTGACCCCAAGATAGTCGTCGCATGCTCTATCGGGGACACGCGCGAGCCCACTCCATGTCCGAAAAACGGCGCGCCTTGTTCGAGCCGAACGATCGTGTCCGAAGGCAACATGCTTATGTTTGGGTAGCCACGTACCGCTGCGCCAACGCCTCATAAAGCGGTGGCGCAAACAGCTTTGACACCTGGCTGGAAATCAGCGCTGTCGCCATCAGCGAGAGCACGAGCGCGTGTCCGTTGATCATCTCGATCACGATCACAAATGCCGTGATGGGACTTTGCGTAACGGCCGCGAGATAGCCGACCATGCCGAGCGCGATCAGCATCGGCAGCTGCATGTGCCCGAACACCAGATGCAGCGCGTTGCCGATGCCCGCACCGATCGCAAGCGAAGGCGCAAAAAGTCCGCCCGGCGCCCCAGGTAGATACGAGCCGATCATCGACGCCATCTTCAGCAGCGGATAGCTCGCGCCGAGTTGTGTGTTTCCTTCGAGCATGCCGCGCGCTTCTGCATAGCCGCTGCCGAACGTATGACCGCCGGCCGCTACGCCGAGCGCAGCAATGAACAGCCCGCATGCGGCGCCGAATGCCACCGGATGTCTTTTGCGCCACGCTCCGAATCGCGCCGGCATCCAGCGCTCCGTGTTCAGGAGCAGCCAGCAGAACGCGCCGCCCGCAACGCCTGTCACGGCGCCCAGCATGACGACCGCGACGGCAAGCAGATCGGGAAAGTGTCCGTCGACTTCGATCGTGCCGAAATACGTGTAGTTGCCCTGCAAGCCTAGCGAGACGATGCCCGCAAAAATAATCGCCGTGATGAGGACGCCGCTCGTTCTCTGTTCGAAGCTGCGCGTCAGTTCTTCGATTGCGAATACGACTCCGGCGAGCGGCGCATTGAACGCGGCCGACAGACCCGCGGCAGCGCCCGCGAGCGCGAGCTTGCGATCGAGCCCTGCGCCGCGAATATTGCGGAAGCGCACCGGATAGAAGCGCCGCAAGCTGAACATGAGCGCAGCGCCGACGTGTATCGTCGGCCCTTCGCGGCCGATGGTGAAGCCGCCGAGGATCGACAGAAACGACACGGCAATCTTGCCGATGAGAATACGCACGTTCAGCAGACGCGGTCCGAGTTCACCGCCTTCATGCAGCGTCGCGATGACCTGCGGAATGCCGCTGCCCTCGGCGCCTGCAAAGCAGCGCCGCGTGATCCATACGCCGAACGCGCCAACTGCGGGCGTGAGCAGCAGCGGCAGCCACCAGAACGAAGCCGCATAGCGCAGAAACGTGGCGTAGCCGAAATCGATCAGCCGCGCGTACATCACAGCAATGAGCCCGGTAGCGATCGCGCCGAGCCAGAACACGCCGTAGTGCAGCCAAAGCCGCCTGCCGCGCATGATCGTGCGTCGGTCGATAAATCCGGGAATGCGCATTGATGAGATCGTCTGGTCGAAGCAAATTAAGGCAGATTGTGACATAAATTCATAACCCGCCGCGCCGACCCGCATATCCACTCACGCGAGGCTATGCGCCGCTATCGCCGAACACCCAGCCGAACGATCCGTAGTGCGCCTTGTGCTCGGCGGCAAGTTTGAGCAGGCAACGTTCGCCCTTTCGCGTCAGATGCACCTGCACCTGACGTCGATCGCTCGCGTCGGGCTTGCGCGTCACGAGCCCAGCCGATTCGCAGCGCGACACGAGCGCGGCCGTGCCGTTCGGCGCAGCCTGCAGGCGTTCCGCGAGTTCGCCGACCGTGGCCCATTGCCGCCCCTCGAACCCGCGCACGTGCAGCAACAGCTGATACTGAAGCGTCGTGACGCCTGCCGCGCTGGAGATTTCTTCCGACATACGCAGAAACTTGCGCAGTTCATAGCGGAATGCCGACATGGCTTCCAGTTCCTCTTTGCCCGGAAGCGCCTTTCCGGGTTGCCTGCCTGAACTCATTCGAGGTCCTCGTGTGTTGATGGGCCGGCGAGTCACGCAGTGCTTCAGCGAGATCGCCGGCGACGTTCGCGGATCATACACACGATGGAAACGGCCGCGAGTACCCGCACTTTGTCGTCCGCCCGCCTTTCTTCTTCCTATACTTTGCATGGGCGAGGCAGGCACATCGTCGGCAGCGAGCGACGCTCGTATGGTCAGATCAATTCGGCCTTCGTCAAGGAGGTGGCACATGCAATACGACGAACAGAAAGTGCAGGACTTCATGGCGCGCATGGTCGAAGAGTTCGGCGCAGTGGCGTCCGCGCCGCTCATTGTGCTGGGTGACAGGCTCGGCATTTACAAGGCGATGACCGAACAGGGCTGGATGACCTCGGAGCAGGTTGCAGAGCGCGCGGGTCTTGCCGAACGATACGTGCGCGAGTGGCTGGCAGCCCAGGCCGCGTCGGGCTTCATCAGTTACGACGCAGCGACCGCCCGCTACCGGCTCGAAAACGAAATGGCGATGTGCTTCGCGGAAGAGACTAGCCCGACCTTCGTTCCGGGCTTCTGCGACTGCGCCGAAGCGATGTTCCGCGCAATACCCAAACTGGAAGCGGCGTTTCGCACCGGCTTGGGCGTCGGATGGCACCAGCATTATCCGTCGCTGTTCAAGGGCACCGAGCGGTTCTTCCGGCCTGGCTACGCAGCGCATCTCGTCGACGAATGGATTCCCGCGCTCGACGGCGTCGAAGCGGTTCTGAAGGGACGCGGCGCGAAAGTCGCCGACGTCGGTTGCGGACACGGCACGTCGACGATCCTGATGGCGCAGGCCTATCCGAACGTCACGTTCGTCGGCTACGATTATCACGAGCCGTCCATCGAAAGAGCGCGCGAACTGGCCGGCGAAGCGGACGTCGCCGATCGCGTCACATTCGAAGTGGCCAGCGCGCAGCAATACCCAGGAAGTGGCTACGATCTCGTCGCATTCTTCGACTGTCTTCACGACATGGGCGACCCGACGGGTGCTGCGGCCCATGTGCTGCAGTCACTCAAGCCCGATGGCTCGTGGATGATCGTCGAGCCCTTCGCAAACGACCGGCTGGAAGACAATCTGAACCCTGTCGGACGCGTGTACTACTCGGCATCGACGATGATCTGCACGGCCGCGTCGTTATCGCAGGAAGGCAGAAAGGCGCTGGGCGCGCAAGCAGGCGAAGCACGGCTCAAGGAAGTCGTGACGGCGGGCGGCTTCACGCGCTTCAGACGCGCAACGCAGACGCCATTCAATCTGGTCTTTCAGGCGCAGGCGTAAACGGATGCGCCGACACATGGAACAGCTATGAAAACGGGCCGGGCGCGCACGCACGCCCGGTCTCGCTCGCTGCCCTACGCCTACTCGGACATCGCGCCTGACGCGGGATGATCCATTTTCATCGAATCGTTCTTCTTCATCTTGTGACTCTTGCTCATCTTGTCGTGAGACTTGCCGTCCTTGCTCATCGTGTCATGAGACATGTTGCCCTTGCCCATTGTGTCGTGTGACATCTGATCGTTCGACATCGCGCCGCTCGCCTGCGCGAATGCAGCGGAGGTGCCCATTGCCAGCGTTGCCGCGATGATTGCCGTCATCAGTCGTTTCATTGCTCATCTCCTTGGGGTTGAAAGTGGCATCCGGCCATACCGGAACCAGTAAAACGGGCGGCGCTCACGAACCGCCGAACCAGTTGTAGCCCTGGTCGACCCAATAGCCGCCGGGATACGTGTTGGTGACGAAGATCTCGACGATATGCTTCGGGTTCTTGTAGCCGAGCTTGGTCGGCATGCGCAGCTTCATCGGATAGCCGTATTTCGCGGGCAGACGCTCGCCGCCGTAGTCGAACGTGAGCAGGGTCTGCGGATGCAGTGCCGTCGGCATGTCGATGCTCTCGTAGTAGTCGTCCGCGCATCGAAAGCCGACGTATTTCGCCGTCGTGTCGGCACCCACGCGGCGCAGGAACTCCCGAAACGGCGTGCCGCCCCAGTGCCCTATCGCGCTCCAGCCTTCCACGCAGATGTGCCGCGTAATCTGTTCCGCGTGTGGCAGTGCGTATAACTCGGGCAGTGTCCACACGCGCTGCCCGCTTACCAGGCCGCTCACTTTCAGTCGATAGTCGCTGCCGTCCACCTCGGGCACTTCGTCGATGCCGTAGTATGCGTTGAACGGAAACGGCCGCGTGATCTGCGCTTCGGTGTAGGTCGGCGCGAGGCGGTTCGGATCGAACAGGAGCGCCTGCGCGCGATCGTTCAGGCGCGAGACCGCCATCAGAAACTTGTTGACCGACTCGTCATCGGTGATCGAGCAGCCTGTCAACAGCGACAGTCCGCCCAACGTCAACAGCCGCTTGCCGAACAGACGGCGCGACGGCATGTCCAGTTCGCGGCTCGCATCCGCCAGAATCGCGGCGCGGTCGAGCTTGATGATTTTTCTGTCGTTGATGCTCATGGCGTGTCCCTCGACAAAGATCAGCGGCCGCGCAGCATCGTCAGCAGCGAGCGCGGCACGAGCGCAACCATCGCGATGTGCACGACGACGAACGCCGCCATCACCGCCATTGCGCAGAAGTGAACGATGCGTGCGTTGTCGTAGCCGCCCATCAGCTCGCGCAACAGCGGAAATTGCACGGACTTCCAGATCGCGAGCCCCGACAGCACGAGCACGACAAGATCGATGACGATGACGAGATACGCGAGCTTCTGCACCGCGTTGTAGTGGCGCAAGTCCGCGTGCGAGAGCTTGCCGCTCAATGCGGCAATCAGATCGCGCAGCACGTCGCGCGGCGACAGCGGAAAGAACTTCGAAACAAAGCGCCCGCTCGCGATGTTGAGCGCGAGATAGACCAGCCCGTTGAACACCAGCAGCCACATCGCCGCGAAGTGCCATTGCAGCGCGCCGCCGAGCCAGCCGCCGAGGGTGATCGACGGGGGAATCACGATGTTATGAAACACGGGCGAAGCGTCGTAGATACGCCAGCCGGAAAACATCATGATCAGCGCGGCCAATGCATTGAGCCAATGCGTGATGCGCAGCCAGACGGGATGAATCGGCGGATTGCGTGGCGAAGTCTCGCGCGCTGGCGTGAGTGGCGCTTTCATCGTTTCCATGTCGATCACCATGACGGTCGGATACCTGTCAATTCGCTGCCGACGCGCAGTTGGTTACAGCATCGCCCGCTCATCGCGCAGATGCGTTCAACGTTTTTGACCGGCGTGAAAAATTTCGCGCGCGGTGTAACCGGCAGCCGCGAAAGCGCGAACTAGCGTGATAAAGGAAGCGGGTGACGACGATGGACCACGACCGCGCTATAGTGGCGCATCACGGCTTCGGCTGTTCCGAAACGATCGATCTGAAACTGGGCGGCGCGCTCGCGTCTGCGGACGCGGGCTATTCGCATGGGTCGTCGACTCGTCGTCTCGCCAATAGGGGAACCATGTTGCAAGACGCGGAAAGCCGCCTGAAAGCGCTATTCGTCAGCGGTCTCGACGGCGATGCCGACGCTTATCGCAGCTTTCTGCAAGCGCTCACCCGTCATTTGCGCGGCTACTTGCGCAAGCGCATTCCGAACTACCGCGACGACGTCGAAGACCTCGTCCAGGAGATTCTGCTCGCCGTGCACAACGCGCGTCACACGTATCGCGCGGACGAACCGCTGACCGCCTGGCTGCATGCGATCGCCCGCTACAAGCTGATGGACTTCTTCCGCTCGCGCGCCCGCCGCGAATCGTTGAACGATCCGCTCGACGATCACGCCGACCTGCTCGCCGACACCGACGACGAACCCGCGCAGGCGCGTCACGACATCGGCAAGCTGCTCGCGCATCTGCCGGACAAGCAGCGGCTGCCCATTGTCCATATGAAACTCGAAGGCTTGTCGGTGACGGAAACGGCACGCATCACCGGTCTCTCTGAATCGGCCGTCAAGGTGGGCGTGCATCGTGGCCTCAAGGCACTGGCTGCACTCATTCGGGGGCTGCGATGAAGACCGACGATCTCATTAGCCTCCTGTCGAACCATGTGACGCGCGTCGATCGCGTGGCCGTCGCGCGCCGTTTCATCAAGGCGATGCTGCTCGGCGCGTTGGGCTCGCTGATCCTGATGACCGTCGTGTTCGGCGTGCGGCACGACCTCGGCAGCGTCGCGCGCACGAGCATCTTCTGGGCGAAGCTCGCGTATCCGTTCGCGATTGCCGTCGGCGCGATGCTCGCCGTGATGCGGCTCGGCCGTCCGGGCGCGAGAGCTGGTTATACGTGGGCGCTCGTCGCGCTGCCGTTCGTCGCGGTGTGGGTCGCGGGCGCGCTCGTGCTCGATGGCGTGGCGCCCGAGGGACGCTGGCCGCTCGTGCTCGGTCAAACGTGGCGCACGTGTCCGTTCAACATCCTGCTGCTTTCCGTGCCGACGTTTCCTGCCGTGTTCTGGGCCGTCAAGGCGCTCGCGCCGACGCATCTGCGGCTCGCGGGTGCCGCCGCCGGCCTGCTCGCGAGTTCCACCGCAACGGTCGTGTACTGCCTGCATTGCCCCGAGATGAGTCCGGCATTCTGGAGCGTGTGGTACGCAATCGGGATGCTGATGCCCGCGGGCATCGGCGCGTGGCTCGGACCGAAGTTATTGCGATGGTAGGACGCGCCTCATCGCCGGTTCGCGCGCTCGAAAGCCTTGGGCGTCCTTGTCGCGCTTGCGAGTCAGTTCAATCTGCGCATTGCGCACGTGTGGTCGCTTGGGCTTCACCGTGTTGCCGAAGGCTGGCCGCCGCGCCGAAGGTCAGAAAGCTCGCAGCCGCGAGTATCCACACGCCCGCGCCGCCATACAGCATCACCCAGCCGAAGCCACGCACGAGCGCATCGTGCGCGGTCTTCTGATCGAGCGCGACACTGTGGCCTGCCGCAATCGCAACGCTTAGCGCATGAATCTGCGCGGCGTCGTGCGCGCCCGCAAGCGTGCGGGACAACGATGCATCGACGCCCGCCACCAATACGAACCCCATCAATGCGATGTTGATAGCGAGCGCGATCATGCGCGCGCTCATGTCGATGCCCGAAGCCATGCCGGCGCGCGCGCTCGGCACCGCGCCCGTGGTCGTGTTCGTCACTGTCGTGTTGGTGAGGCCCAGGCCGACGCCCGCAATAACGCAACCGGGCAGCATCGTGATCCAGCTCGCGCGTTCGGCGACGCTGCCGATGCGCATCAGAAAGAAACCCACGCCGATCGTGAACAGTCCGCCTGGAATGACGTAGACCGGGCGATAGCGGTAAGCGAGGCGTTCCGCGACGGGCGGCACCACCAGCGTCGGCAGCGTATAGGCGAGCAGCGCGAGTCCCGCGCGAAGATCGTCGTAGCAGAGTGCATTGTGGAAGTACACGGGCAGATAGATCATGAAAGGCCAGAAGCTGAAATTCATCGCCGCTGAGCCGATCAACGCGCCCGAGAACGCGCGGATGCGAAAGACGGAGAAGTCGAACATCGGATGCGCACTCATGTTCTCGGCGACGACGAATGCGATCAGGCAGAGCGCGCTCATCGCGACAATGCCGAGCGCAGACAGGCTCGTGAAACCGAGGTCCGCGCCCTGCGTGATATAGAAAGCGAGGCCGAATAGGGCGAGCGACAGCGTCGCGGCGCCCCATGCATCGAGCTTTTGCGCATGCGGATCACGCGATTCGCTGACGCCGCTCGCCGCGAGTGCAATCGTTGCAAGCGCCAATGGTGCGTGAACCAGAAAGACCCATTGCCAGCCAACGAGCGCGGCCGTCGCGCTGCCGATGATCGGCCCGAACCCCAGCCCGATGCCGAAGATGATGCCCCACGCAGCAAACGCGTTGACGCGCTCGCGCGGCTGCCGGAACTGATGAGAAAGCACGGCCACCTGGCAGATGAGCATCGCGCCGCCGCTTGCGCCTTGCAGGAAGCGCCCCGCGATCAGCACCGCCATGTTGGCGGCGAGCCCGCATAGCAACGACGTAACGCCGAACAACGCGATGCTGACGACGAACACACGCTTGCGTCCGAAGCGATCCGCGATCGTGCCCGTCGCCATCAGGACGGTCGTGCACGCAATCGTGTAGGCGTTCATGACCCATTGGATGTCCTTGAAGTCACCGCCCAGAAGATGTTCGAGTGTCGGCAGGATCGCGGGGACGCTGGAAATCTCGAGACCGAACATCAATGACGAGAGGCACGCGGCGAGCAGCGCAAGCGTGTTCTTGCGAGAGAGGAGTGGCGGCATGACGTGAACCCGACGCAGTGAATGAACGGTTAATATATCGGGAACTTCAGTCCCTATTGGCGAGCCGATTTCCGATGAATGCGTCCATTACGGAACCAATGAGGGGGCGTGATGACTGATCGTCTCGATGGCGTGGCGACCTTCGTGCAGGTCGTCGATGCGGGCAGTTTCGCGCTGGCGGCCGAACGGTTGAACCTGACGCGCTCGGCCGTGGGCAAGGTGATCGCGCGGCTGGAAATGCGGCTTGGCGCGCGGCTGATTCATCGCACGACGCGCAGCCAGAGCCTCACCGAAGACGGCCAGGCGTACTACGAGCGCTGCGTGCGCGCGCTCGCGGAACTCGAGGCCGCCGAGGCCGAGCTCGAAGGCGGCCGTCGTGCGCCGCGTGGACGACTGCGCGTCAGTCTGCCGCTCGCGTTCGGCCAACTGTGCGTCGCGCCTGTTTTGATGAATCTCGCGCGCCGGCATCCGAAGTTGCAGATCGACATGTCGTTCACTGATCGCATGGTCGATCTCGTCGAAGAAGGCTTCGATCTCGCCGTGCGAATCGGCGAACTGCGCGACAGTGCGAGTCTCGCGGCACGGCGGCTCGGCGTGCAATACACGAGCATCGGCGCGGCGCCGTCGTATCTCGCGCAACACGGCATACCCGTTTCGCTCGACGACATGGACGGACGCGACGGCGTCGTCTATGCGCGCGCCGGCGCGCTGGTACCGTGGGATCTGCGCGACGACTCAGGTCAGGTGAAACGCGTGAAGATTCGCCCGCAGCTGAGCATGGACGACGTGCAGGCGATCGCGTCCGCGGCCGTTGCGGGTTTCGGGCTTGCGCGCATTCCGTCCTGGCTGCTCACGCGATACGCGAAGACGGGAGAACTGGTGCTGGTCAAGGGACGTTGCAGCCTGCCGCCACAGGAGATCAACGTCGTTTGGCCGCGAACCCGGTATATGCCTTCTAAAACGCGTTGCGCGATCGATGCGCTCGTCGAGGAGATTCCGGCGATGATCGACGAATGAACGCGGCTGCTTCGCGTGTGCATTGCGAAGCGGCCGCGCTATTTGCTGCTGCGTTTGGAAAGACTGGAAGTTTGAGTGCAGCGCGTGCGTGTCACTCTTTTCTTGAGATGGCCTGCAGCAGGGAATCGCCGTGGATGGTCAGGCGCGGACGCCGAACGCCGCCCGCAATCTCTTCGAGTGCGACAAGCTGTTGTTCGAGCAGTTGATCCAGTTCCGCACGGTCAAGCTCGATCTGGTCGGGAGCGGACTTCACCAGCATCAGGGTGGCGAACTCATGAGGACTCAGCATGTCGTGTCTCCGTCATATCGGTTAATTTTTTTGCCGCTATAGAAACGACTAGCTCATCGCCTGCGGAGGCAATGGGTAAGACGCGACGAACAGCGCCGCGTCGCGCCGGCCACGCGCGATCAGCTTGTTGGCCAGACTGCCGCGAAATTCGGCAAAGCGGCTGGGGCCGTGAATCTGCAGGAAACAGTGCACCGTCTCTTCCACCTGATCGCGCAAGCTCGCCTCGCTCTCACAGCTGGCGATGCACGAGGCGCCTCGTGACAGTTCCAGCTGAAAATCGATCTCGCCCTGCCGGTAGAAAAGCCGCATGTTTTCAGTGCCATTCGACATTTTTTGCCTCGGCGCGCCGTCATCGGGGACATTTGATTTTATGTGGCCTCGGATATAGATGTTAAGTAGCCGCCTCTGTCCGTATCTCGTACTTTACGGACATGCCAGTGCGCTCAGGTGCGGACGCCCGGTCGGTCGCGGCCGTCAATATCTTCGTCAACTGCGAAAAGGTTCAGCGCAATTATTTCCTCTGCCTTGAATAACGATGTACTTTTTACGGATTGCGGGTACTGGTCCG
The DNA here is from genome assembly GCF_900108945.1 of Paraburkholderia diazotrophica. GTDB lineage: Bacteria > Pseudomonadota > Gammaproteobacteria > Burkholderiales > Burkholderiaceae > Paraburkholderia > Paraburkholderia diazotrophica. Next base: position 22,737 of record NZ_FNYE01000017.1, read on the forward strand.
TTTGCAAGAGGGTCTGTTGTCGTTATTCATCAGCTATTTCTGGCCGCTTGCATCGTGGACATAAAACGGTATATATAGTTTTCAAGCGCTCTTGACAGACGGGCAGCACGACGTCCATTTCGACTTGTCCGTATTCGTCGCAGAGCTTTAAAGCAAAGGAGTTCACCATGCCCGACAAGCATCTTTCCAGTCAGTTCGATGCTGCGCTCGACATGCTTTCGACTGATCTCCTGACGATGGGCGGCCTTGTCGAACGGCAGATTGCTCGCTGCCTCGAACTGCTGAACACATACGATCCGGCGCTGGTTATCGAGGTTCGCGAGAGCGAGCGACAGGTGAATGCGCTCGAACTCGACATTGACGAAGAAATTCATCGCGTGATTGCCCGTCGACAACCCGCCGCACGCGACCTGCGCCTGCTGATGGCGATGTCGAAATGCGTGACGAACCTCGAACGCATCGGCGATGAGGCGCGCAAGATCTCAAAGCGCGCGCGCCGCATTGACGAGACGGGCGGCGCGCCTTCGGTTCACGTCATCGGACTCGAAAAATGCGGTGCAATGGCCGCGTCCGTCCTGCATCAGGCACTCGATGCGTTCGCACGAATGGATGCCGCCGCCGCCGCGCATGTCGTTCGCGACGACAGGGCCGTCGACGAGATATTTCGCGACCTTGTCCGCAAGCTCATCACGCGGATGCAGGAAGCGCCCGGAACGATTTCAGTCGCGCTGGATTATCTGTTCATCGCCAAGGCGTTCGAACGCATAGGCGATCATGCGAAAAATATCGCTGAATTCATCGTCTATGCCGTTCGAGGCCGCGATGTGCGTCACGTCCCGTTGGACGAACTCGAACGCGAAGCGTTTGAGATTTGAGCCGGTGATTAAACCGCGCTCATGCGGCATTTCGATTGCTATGCGGGAGTAAGAGCGTTCGATTGCAGTGCCGACGCAAGCGCGCGAACCGTTTCCCGAAATCCTTCGGAACGTCACTGTACAGATTGAAAGGAGTTCCCGAATCCGGCTGTTTCATTGGGAAACTTCACGCACAATGGCGGCCGTGCAGACATTGATTTTGCTTTTCGCTCGGCACCCGTTTTTCGGGTCCTCATCGGGCCCTATGCTTTGAATCGGACGAACAGAGCACGGATGGTCGCCATGGGTACACGCGAGGCATTCGATGCATCGCTGCGACTGGTCAATTTCACTTTTGACGCAATGAACGTCGCATGCAATACATTCGGCGAGGACTCGGTCGAGTTTGCGCGAGCGCGGGATCGCTACCGCATTGCGCTGCTCAAGTTGCAGGCCGACCACGTCTCGCTCGTTGCGGATGGAGCGCGGGCCCGGCTCCAGAACATCGGCGATGGACGGCGTCTGCTCGTGCTTCGCGATCCGCCCGAACCGATTGCGGAGTCCATTTTCGTTCTGTCTCTGGTCCGAGGATTTGCATCGACTTGCGAAGCGTGTCGCAACGCGGCACAAGCAGCGGATTTGAGCCGTCCGCAACTGGTCTTCCTTGACGCGAACTGTCACATCGCGTCCAAGATACGGGCAATCGAGAGAGTCAAAAAGCACAGTCCGCAGTGCGTCACCGCGATCCTGTCTACGGCGCCTTCGCCGTTTAAAGGTTGGCCTGGCGTGGATGCCATCATCGACAGCCCGGCGTCGGCAAAACACATATTGGAGCGTCTTTGCCAGCTGGTCGAACCGTCGGGATACGCGCCCCCGATGTGCAAGCGCGATGTATCGGCCAATCAGGACAACCGCCTCGAGGCAGGCTAAGGCGTCCGGCCGTCACCGGTGCACCCGCTCTCGCCTCGAAGCGCAGGACGCGGACAGCGCATGCATGTCGATCGACATGCCCGGCTCACTTCCACCCTTCTAGCCTGAGCGTCGCCCGTATCAGCCGCTGTTCTTCCTGTTCGATTTCCTGCAGGCTTTCGCGCACGCCGTTGATGTGATCCGCGGCGGCCCGATACGCCTGCTCGGGCAGCTTGCCCGTCACCGCGTTGTAGAGACGCGCGTGCTGCCGGTCGATGCGCTTGCGATGCGGTTGCCGGTGATAAAGATTGTTCACCGACGCGAACACCGAACTCAGCAGCAGCTCCGTCAACGACCGCAACGTGTGCACGAGCACCGGGTTGTGCGACGCCTCGCAGATCGCGAGATGAAACGCGTGATCGAGTCGCGCATGTGTCGCCGGATCGGTTTCGGCGTTGTGCGCGGCGAGCATTTCTTCATAGCGCCGCGTGATCATCATGTAGTCGGCAGGTGTGCCGCGCAATGCGGCGAGCCGCGCCGATTCCGCCTCGAGCATGCCGCGCACTTCGAACAGATCGTAGAGCGTGCGCGGTTGCGACGCGAGCAGGTGCATCAGCGGCGATTGCGGCGGCTGCGCAGTGAGATTCGCGACGAACGAGCCCTTGCCGTGCGCCGTCTCGATGATGCCCCGCGCGCGCAGCAGCTTGAGCCCTTCGCGCAACGCGGTTCTCGATACGCCGAGCTTGTCCGTCAGCCGCCGCTCCGATGGCAGCGCCTGCCCCGACCTCAACACGCCGTCCACGATCAGGCGTTCGATGCGCTCGGCGACCACATCGGCAATCTTGCGATCGGGCTCGTTGACGTCGTTTTCCGTGCTTGAAATCACTGGTATGACCACTTGATAAGCGGGTTTCGCGTGTCCGCCATGATACCGCCGATTTCATCGCAAGGCCGGATTGCACGGCTCCGGCACGGCATTGTCGCCGCGAAAAAACTGGTACGACCACTTGCGGCCTCCATCGACAGCGGAAGGCGAAACGGGAACAATCGGCGGCAATACGGATAAGCGGCGCGTGGAAACCAGTCCCCGCGCTCATGGAGACACCCGATGAGCTATGCCTACGACGAACGGATCGACGGCACGCTTCCCTCGCATGACAAGTCCACGCTGGTCGCCGAGCTTCAACGCCTCGTGCCCGGCATGCAGCTGTTGCACGACAGGGAAGATCTGCGCCCGTTCGAATGCGACGGCCTCTCTGCCTATCGCACGACACCGATGATGGTCGCGCTGCCCGACTCGATCGCGCAGGTGCAAGCGCTGTTGAAATTCGCCGCCGCGCGCAAGGTGCCCGTGATCGCGCGCGGCGCGGGCACGGGTCTGTCGGGCGGCGCGCTGCCGCTCGAAAAGGGCATCCTGCTCGTGATGGCGCGCTTCAACCGCATCCTGCACATCGATCCTGAAGCATCGATCGCGCGCGTGCAGCCCGGCGTGCGCAATCTCGCGATCTCGCAGGCGGCCGCGATTCACGGCCTCTACTACGCGCCCGATCCGTCGTCGCAGATCGCGTGCTCGATCGGCGGCAATGTCGCCGAGAACGCGGGCGGCGTGCACTGCCTGAAATACGGCCTGACGGTGCACAACATCCTGAAGCTCGAAGTGCTGACCATCGACGGCGAGCGTCTGACGATCGGCTCCGAAGCGCTCGACTCGCCGGGTTTCGATCTGCTCGCGCTGTTGACGGGCTCCGAAGGCATGCTCGGCATCGTCACGGAAGTCACGGTGAAGCTGTTGACCAAGCCGCAGAGCGCGAAGGTGCTGCTCGCGAGCTTCGACGACGTGGAGAAAGCAGGCGATGCCGTCGCGCAGATCATCGGCGCGGGCGTGATTCCGGGCGGCCTCGAAATGATGGACAACCTCTCGATTCGCGCCGCCGAAGACTTCATTCACGCGGGCTATCCCGTCGACGCCGAAGCGATCTTGCTGTGCGAACTGGACGGCGCGGAATCCGACGTGCAGGAAGATTGCGATCGCGTCGGCGCGCTGCTGCGCGAAGCGGGCGCCACCGACATCCGCATCGCGAAGGATGAAGCCGAGCGTCAGCGCTTCTGGGCGGGCCGCAAGAATGCGTTCCCTGCCGTGGGCCGCATCTCGCCCGACTACTACTGCATGGACGGCACGATCCCGCGCCGCGAACTGGCGCGCGTGCTGCGCGGCATCGCGGAGCTGTCGAACGAATACGGTCTGCGCGTCGCCAACGTCTTTCATGCGGGCGACGGCAACATGCATCCGCTGATCCTGTTCGATGCGAACGCACCCGGTGAAATGGAGCGCGCCGAAACGCTCGGCGCGAAGATTCTTGAACTGTGTGTCGAAGTGGGCGGCAGCATCACGGGCGAACACGGCGTCGGACGCGAAAAGATCAATCAGATGTGCGTGCAGTTCAGCAGCGAAGAACTCACGCTGTTCCATTCGCTGAAGGCCGCGTTCGATCCCGACGGCTTGCTCAATCCCGGCAAGAACATTCCGACGCTGCATCGCTGCGCCGAATTCGGCGCGATGCACATTCATCACGGCAAACTGCCGTTTCCCGAGCTGGAGCGTTTCTGATGCGACGCGAATTCGATTCAACCGACGATAGCGCGCGCCTCATCGCACAGGTCCAGCGCGCGATCGCGGAGCACACGCCGTTGCGCATTCGCGGCAGCGACAGCAAGCGTTTTCTCGGGCGCGATGTGCAAGGCGAGGAGCTCGACACGCGCACGCATCGCGGCATCGTCGCGTATGACCCGACGGAACTCGTGATCACCGCACGCGCGGGCACGCCGCTCACCGAACTGAACACCGTGCTCGACGACGCGAACCAGATGCTGCCCTGCGAGCCGCCGCTCTTCAACAGCACGGGAACGATCGGCGGCGCGGTTGCGAGCGGGCTTTCTGGGCCGCGCCGTCCGTGGGCGGGCTCGATGCGCGACTTCGTGCTCGGCTGCCGCGTCATCACGGGCGATGGAGACCATCTGCGCTTCGGCGGCCAGGTGATGAAGAACGTCGCGGGCTACGACATGTCGCGTCTGCTCGCGGGCAGTTTCGGTTCGCTCGGCGTGCTGACGGAAGTGTCGCTGAAAGTGCTGCCGAAGCCGCGCGAGCGGCGCACGTTCGCGCTCACGCTCGGCGCTGAGCAAGCGCTGCAGGAATTATCGGCGTGGCGCAAGGCCGCGCTGCCCGTGACGGGCGCGTGCTATTTCGACGGCAAGCTGCATGTGCGGCTCGAAGGCGGCAGCGGATCGGTGAAGTCGGCGGTGGACCGGATCGGCGGTGCAGAAATCGACTGCGCGTTCTGGGATGCTTTGCGCGATCATCGTCTGCCGTTTTTCGACAACGGTACCGACACGAGGCCGCTGTGGCGTCTGTCGCTGCCGAATGCGACGCCGCTGATGCCGCTGCCCGGCGATGTGCTGATCGACTGGGCGGGCGCGCAGCGCTGGCTCAGGAGCGACGCGCAAGCCGCCGACATTCGCCAGCTCGCGCACGCGGCAGGCGGACACGCGACGTGCTTCACGCCGTCGCTGGAGCGCGAGCCGTTTCATCCCCTCGCCGCGCCGCTGCTGCGCTATCAGCATCAACTGAAACGCCGCCTCGATCCGAGCGGCGTGCTGAACCCCGGCCGCCTGTACGCCGACCTTTGAAGCGAACGCAATCATGCAAACGAATCTCGACTCTCACGCGAAAGCGCTGCCCGACGCCGCAGAAGCGGAAAGCATCTTGCGTTCGTGCGTGCATTGCGGCTTCTGCAATGCGACGTGCCCGACCTATCAACTGCTCGGCAACGAACTCGACGGGCCGCGCGGGCGCATCTATCTGATCAAGCAACTGCTCGAAGGCGAGCCCGTCAGCGACAGGACGCAACTGCATCTCGACCGCTGCCTCACGTGCCGCAATTGCGAAACGACGTGTCCATCGGGCGTCACGTATCACCGGCTGCTCGACATCGGACGCGCCGAGCTGGAGCGCCGCGTCGAGCGGCCCGTCGGCGAACGGTTGACGCGCAAGGGCCTGCGCGCGGTGATTCCGCGACCCGCCGTATTCGATGCGCTGCTCAAGACGGGGCGCGCCATACGGCCGCTCTTGCCCGCTACCGCGCAGGCGAAGATTCCGAAGCACGCCGCCGTGCCGGCGAAGCCGCGCCCGGCGCCGCGTCACGCGCGGCGCGTGCTGATGCTCGAAGGCTGCGTGCAGCAATCGCTGTCGCCGAACACCAATGCGGCGGCGGCGCGCGTGCTCGACCGGCTCGGGATCAGCGTGACGCCCATCAGCGAAGTGGGCTGCTGCGGCGCGACCGACTATCACCTGAACGCACAGGACGCGGGACTCGATCGCGCGCGCCGCAACATCGACGCATGGTGGCCCGCGATCGAAGCCGGCGCCGAAGCGATCGTGCAGACGGCGAGCGGCTGCGGCGCCTTCGTGAAGGAATACGGGCACCTGTTGCGCAACGAGCCCGTCTACGCCGCGAAGGCCGCGCGTGTGAGCGCGCTCGCGCGCGATCTCGTCGAAGTGCTGGCGGCGGAGCCGCTCGACGCATTGCAGCCCGCCGACGATGCCGTGGCGGCACGCATCGCGTTTCACTGCCCTTGCACGCTGCAGCATGCGCAGAAGCTCGGCGGCGCGGTGGAAAGCGTGCTCACGCGGCTCGGCTTCGATCTTTCGGCTGTGCCCGACGCGCATCTATGCTGCGGATCGGCGGGCACCTATTCGATCACGCAGCCCGAACTCGCGCAGAAGCTGCGCGACAACAAGATGGCCGCGCTCGAAAGCGGACAGCCCGATATCATCGCGACGGCGAATATCGGCTGCCAGATGCATCTGGATGGCGCGGGCAGAACGCGCGTGCGTCACTGGATCGAGCTGGTGGAGGAAGCGCTCGATGCGTCGAATGCGCGTTCGACGCGCGAAAGCGCGGCGACGGAGCCTGCGTGACAGCCGCCGCTCAGCGAACATGCTGCGCGGCCGCACACGCCGCCGAGCCTGCCTAAGAGGCGCTTAACGCACGGGCAGCTCAGATCCCCGGCGACATCGCGGCAAGCCGCTCGGCCGAAGCGCGCAATCCGCCGAAGATGCGCTCCGCGACGCGCGCCGGGAAGCCATCGGGCAGCGTGGCGGCGACCTTGTCGATGGCGGCGGGCGTGGCCTCGATCAGCCTGCCGATCAGCCGTTCGGCGTCGGGACCGTAGAAGCAGCGCGATGCCATCGCGTTGAAGTTGCGGCGCTGGATGTCCTTCATCAGGTAGTGCCGGTTCTTGCCCGCAACGGCCATCGCGAGCTTCGCCTTATGCCAGGACCACTGATTGCCGGCGTCGCCTTCGACGGGCCAGATCGACATGATGTCGTATAGCGGCGTGAGCGCGTAGCGCCCGCCCGGCAGCAGATGCACGCTGAAGTTCTTCGCGTGGCCATCCGGCGCGGCGAGCATCCAGAATAGAATCTGCGTGGTGAGGAACGTCGCGAGATCGGCGTCGGGCCGCTCGGACTGGCGCAGCACGGCGGCGATGTCGACCATGCCGGGCCCGCCGTCCGCTTCGTACCGCTGATGCGACGGCTTGCCGAGCACCTGGCAAAAATCTTCTTGCGGCAGCCGCAAGATCCATTGCCCCGAAGGATGCAGCCGGCGATCGAAGCGCTCGACGGCCAGCACCTTCTGCTCGCCGAAAGTCAGGATGTCTGCGTTCGGCACGGGCAAACCGAACGCCCTGAAGAGCGCGAGACACAGCCATTCGTTTTCGACGGACGTCGTCCAGTCCGCCTTCTTGTTGCCCACAAGTCCCAGCGGCAGCTTGAAGATGTGCGTGGTAGGCGTTGCGCCATGCGGGCGCATCCACTTTCCGTCGTGCTGGAGAAACGCCGTCTTTTCCTGCGTTCCCGCGAGCGAGATGCGAAAGTCGTCGTGGTCGCCGCCCGCGCCCGGACCGCCCGATGCGACGGTGCGCGCCAGCATCTGTTCGATCTCTTCGTCCGACATCGGCGTGCCGTCGATCCCGTCGTACCCTTCCGGCTGCGCGTCCTCGGGAAGCAGTTGCGCCGCGCCCACGCAGTCGCGTCCGATGGCTTCGAGCAGATCGAAGGCGTCGGTGGTGGCCGTCCTGAAGCGGGTCGCGAGGCGCCGCCGGATCGGCTCGCTGTCGGGCAGCAGGTTGTCGAAGTAGTTGCGCACACGCTCGCCGCGCAACGGCGCATCGTCGATGCCGAACGGCAGCGACAGCGACAGCGGCCGTCCCGTGGACGAAGTCATCCAGCCGCGATCGTACTGAAGCTCCATGTCGCCGCGCGAGGGAATGCGCCACGTGCCGACCCGCAGCCCGTTGGTCCACACCGACAGCGCGCGCGCGTGAGACGGCCGGCCCATGACTACCAGTCCTCCTTCGACGGCTCTGCGCGCGTGGGCCGCGTCTGCGCGACCAGTTCGAGGCCGTACATGGCCAGCAGCGTGAAAAGCTGCGCGGTTGTGATCGAGTCGGGATGGAGTTCCATCGCCGACAGCCGGCTCTGGCTCAAGCCCATGCGCGACGCCGCCTGGGCCTGCGAAAGCCCTTTCGCGCGCCGGGCGGTGCGAAGGATCAGGCCAAGCTGGTGTGGAGTGATCAGCGTGCGTTTCATCGAGGCGGCTTACGGGATACCTGTATGGCAGGTAATTGCATTTTACTCGCAAAACGGGTAATTGCAAGATAACTGTTATACAGGTAAATGACGATTAACTGTTTTACAGGTAATGCGTCGTCATCGCGATTCGCCTCTTGCGCGCGGGCGTCCAGGTGGCAGACAAACAAATCTGTTCTGCGACGAGCCTGATGTGATGGAGCTAGACGAACGAAGGTGGTCTGGCGCCAGGGTCTTATGCGTACGGCTGCCTGCAAATAAATCTGACCTGCGCATCAGCAGTGCTCTGCGCAGTCACGTGCGCTCTCCATAAATGGATCACACAGTCTTGACAAGGGCTGTCTCGTCGGGAACACCTGTGTCCGGTCGCCGGGTGCCCGGCGGCGAATCGGGTTTGGTGCCCAGACCCGTACCACCCGATTGCCGTCGTGCCGCATGGCGCTCGATGATTCTTTGCAGCACACAGAAGACACATAACAATGCGCCGATCACGATGCGCGTCCACCATGAACTGAGCGTGCCATCGAACGTGATCAACGTCTGGATCGTGCCGAGTATGCCGACGCCGAACAACGATCCGATCAGATAGCCGACCCCGCCTGTCAACAAGGTGCCGCCAATCACAGTGGCGGCGATCGCGTCGAGTTCCATGCCCTGCGCCTGGAGCCCGTATCCGGATAGCACGTAAAGCGTAAACACGACCCCTCCCAGCGCTGAACACAGCCCGCTGAGCGCATACACGCCCACCTTCGTGCGCGCGACGGGCAGCCCCATCAACAGCGCTGACCGCTCATTGCCTCCGACCGCATAGACATTCCGGCCGAAGCGCGTGAAGTGCGCGACGTAGACGGAGAACGCGAGCATGGCAATCGCGATAAGCGCACCCGCATTGAGTGACCCGCCGCCAATGGGGACACTCAAACTGGCGATCGCGTGAAAGGTCGGTTCGTTGATCGTGATCGACTGCGTCGTAATGAGGAAGCACGCACCACGCGCGAGGAACATGCCGGCGAGCGTCACGATGAACGGCTGGAGCCTGAAGAAATGGATCAGCGCGCCCATCGCCGCGCCGTACAGCGCACCAAAGACCAGTACGAGCGGCACGATCACCCAGATCGGCCAATGCAGCCGTTCGGCGCCCATCGCACAGAGAACCGTCGTCAATGCAACGACTGCGCCGACAGACAGATCGATACCACCCGACAGGATCACAAACGTCATGCCGATCGCGACGATCAGAAGAAACGCATTGTCGACGAACAGACCCGTGAGCACCTGCATCGAGAAGAAGCCGGTGTACATGACCGAGCCGAATCCGAACAGCGCGGCAAACAACAGGATCGTCACGACGATGGGCAGCGTACGAGGGTCGGCCAGGCGGCCAATGAGCTTGTTCATAACGTCGTCGATCCCGTGGCTGCACCCGACTGCGTGGAAGGGAGGACTCGCCTGATCTGCCTGACCAGCAAGCGGCGAGTTGCTTCTGACTGGATCATGCTGACCACGATCACGACGACGGCTTTGACGACCAGCGTCGCTTCCGGCGGCACGCCGATCGAGTACGTCGTATAGGTAAGCGTCTGGATGATGAGCGCGCCGAGCACGGTGCCGGCAAGGCTGAAGCGTCCGCCGAGCAGCGATGTACCGCCGAGCGTCACCGCCAGGATCGCATCGAGTTCGAGCAGCAAGCCCGCATTGTTGCCATCCGCGCTGCGCACGTTCGAACTCGCGATGATTCCCGCAATCGCCGCCATCGCTCCGCAAAACACATAGACGCTAAACACGATGGCGCCGGAGCGCAGACCGACGAGCCGGGTCGCGACGGGGTTCACGCCTATCGAGCGAATGAAGAGACCGAGTGCCGTGCGATGGATGAGCAGCGCCGTCATCGCGGTCACGGCTATCGCGATCCACACCGAACAGGGCACCGTCGCGATATAACCGTCGCCGAGTTTCAGGTAGCCCGGCGCGCCAATGGGGATGATCTGTCCACTTGTCAGCAGTTGAGCGACGCCGCGCCCCGCGACCATCAGGATGAGCGTGGCGATGATCGGCTGCATGCCGACGAATGCGACGAGCACACCGTTCCAGACGCCTGCGAGCAGGCCGACGCCGAGCGCCGCAAGCAGTGCGACGCCGACGCGCGAAGAGTCCTCCTGCAAAACGATCGCGGCCGCCGCACCCGCAATCGCAACGATGGCGCCGACCGAGATGTCGATGCCGCGTGTCGCGATGACGAGCGTCATGCCGAGCGAGACGATCACGAGCGGCGCCGCGCGGTTCAGGATGTCGATTGGCGCGCCGAACAGATGGCCGTCGAGCAGCGTGATCGAAAGGAAGTTGGCCCGATGCGCAAGGTCGAGCGCAAACAGCAACACGAGCGTCAACGCAGGCCAGACCAGCTGATGGTGAAACCATGTCCTGATCCGATTCATCACTGCCCTCCTGCGATGAGCCGATACACCTGGTCTTCCGACACGCCATCGCCGGCGATCTCCGCGACCTTGCGCCGGTCGCGCAGCACGGCTATCCGGTGACTCACGCGCACGACCTCGCTGACTTCCGACGAAATGAAAAGAATCGCCAGACCTTTCGCGCACAGTGAAAGCACGCGATCCATGATGTCGAACTTTGCCGCGACATCGATGCCGCGCGTGGGTTCATCGAGGATCAACAGCCTGGGTTCGGTGGCGAGCCACCGGGCAAGCAGCACCTTCTGCTGGTTGCCGCCCGAGAGCAGGCCGATGGGTTGCTCCGCATCGCGTGCCTTGATATCGAGCCGTGCGATGTACTCGTCCGCAATCTCGCGCTGGCGCGATGGCCTGATCATGCGCCACCAGCCGCGTCGAGCCTGGAGTGCAAGAACGATGTTCTCGCGAATCGACAGCGCGGCGACGATGCCCTCCTTCTTGCGATCCTCCGGACAATACGCGATGCCATGGCGCACCGCGTGATGCGGCGACGTCAGCTTCACGTTCGCGCCGTCCACCTGCATCGAGCCCGTGTCGGCGCGCTCGGCGCCGAACACGAGCCGCGCCGTCTCCGTACGCCCCGAGCCGAGCAGTCCCGCAAGGCCCACGATCTCGCCTGGCCGTACTTCGAGATCGACGGGATTCATCAGCCCGCGCCGGCCTACGCCGCTCATCGACAGCAGCGGCTCCATATGATTGTCCTCGCGCGCCGCTTCCGACGCGCCTTCCTTGAGCCGCTCGCTCATCCGTTCGTGGCCCGTCATCTTCGCGACCAGCACTTCGACGGGCAAGTCACTTGCCAGATACTCGCCCTCGCGCTCGCCGTTACGCATCACGGTAATGCGATCGGAGACGGCGTAGGTTTGCTCGAGGAAGTGAGTGACGAACAGTATCGCCATCCCCGATGCCTTGAGTCGCCGCAAGACGGAAAACAGTCGCATGACCTCACCGTCGTCGAGGCTCGATGTGGGCTCATCGAGAATCAACACGCGCGCGTCGACCGAGACCGCCCGCGCGATCGCGACCATCTGCTGCACGGCGATCGGATAGGCGTCGAGCGAGCGCGTGACATCGAGGGAAAGATCGAGGTCCGCAAGCACCTTGCGGGCGCGTATATGAATGGTTTTCCAGTCGATCGCACCGTGCTTCATCGGCTGCCGGCCGACGAAGATGTTCTCCGCCACCGACAGGTTCGGGCACAGGTTCACTTCCTGATAGATCGTCTGGATTCCCGCCGCTTCCGCGTCGAGCGGGGCCGCGAAGTGCACGGTCTTTCCGCCTAGCCGGATCTCGCCTCGATCGTGTCCGAGCACGCCAGTCAGCACGTTGATGAGCGTCGATTTGCCCGCACCGTTCTGGCCCATCAGCGTATGGATCTCGCCGGGAAAGAGCCGGAAATTCACCTGCTGCAATGCCTTCACGCCCGGGAACGTCTTGTCGATGCCGGACATTTCGAGGATGGGTGTTGGATTCATGGCCGTTAAGCACCTGAAAAGCGGCCTGCCAGGATGATCATGAACAGGCGGCAGCGGTCCGGATGGCAGCACCGGACCGCGTTGCGAAAGCCGTCAGCTTCGGGCGTCCGTCAGTACTTGCGGCTCGGAAGAGTCTGCGCCGCGACGTTCATCGGGAATACCGTCTCATTCGTCACGATGCGCTTGGGCACCTGCTTGCCTGCGACGACGTCCTTCACGGCCGACATCAGCTGTGGTCCGAGAAGCGGGCTGCATTCGACGTCCACGTTGATCTTGCCGGCGATCATCGCCTCGAAGCCGCCTTTGGTTGCGTCGAACGATACGACGGTCACGTCCTTGCCCGGCTTGATGCCCGCTTCCTCCATGGCCTGGATCGCGCCGAGCGCCATGTCGTCGTTATGTGCGTACACGACGTTGATCTGCTTGCCATATGACTTGGCGAACGCTTCCATGACCTGCTTGCCGCCAGCGAGCGTAAAGTCGCCGCTTTGCGAAGCAATGATCTTGAACTTCGGGTCCTTCTTGACCACTTCCATCAGGCCCGCGTGGCGATCGTTGGCGGGCGCCGATCCGACTGTGCCTTGCAACTCTGCAATGTTGATGGGGCCCGGCTCGTTCTTGTAACGTTCTTCGAGCCACCGGCCGGCTCGCCGTCCTTCCTCCAGAAAGTCAGAGCCAATCATAGTCACATAGAGCGAAGTATCTTTCACGTCGACGGCACGATCGGTGAGGATCACCGGAATGTGCGCCGCCTTAGCTTCGTTCAGCACCGGCTCCCAGCCGGATTCCACGACGGGCGAGAACGCAATGACATTCACCTTTTGCGCGATGAACGAACGGATTGCCCTGATCTGGTTTTCCTGTTTCTGTTGGGCATCGGAGAACTTCAGGTTGATCCCCGCATCCTTTGCAGCGCTTTTCACCGACACGGTATTGGCCGTGCGCCACGCGCTTTCTGCGCCGACCTGTGAAAACCCGAGCGTAATCTGCTTTTCCTGAGCCGATGCGCTGGTACCCGCCGCAAATGTCAGTGCCGTACTGACGAACGCGGCGAACGCAAGCCTGCTGATGAGTCTCATGTTCTGTCTCCTATGTACTAAATCTGTTAGTACTGCCTTCCCGCTTGATACGGGCCGACGTCTCGACGTGGCATAACGACCATCTGCGCGGTCAGAGCGCGTCTGCGAGGCCCTACTTCGCTCGTGTCCTCCTTTACGGATTACTGATTACAAGTGCCCGCGCATGCTGATCCGGAATCTTCGCCGCGCGGGCCCGGTTAAAGTCAAACCGCCCGCTTGCTGCGGCGGAACTGGTCGAACAACACCGCGAGCAGCAGAATGCCGCCGCGAATCAGGTATTGATAGAAAGTGGGCACGTTCATGAGGCTCATCGCGTCCTGGACCGCGCCCATGATCAGCACGCCGACCAGCACGCCCGAAATCGTCGCCACGCCGCCCGTGAGCGACACGCCGCCCAGCACACATGCGGAGATCACGCCGAGTTCGAGGCCCACGGAAGTCTTCGGGTCCCCGAGGCTCATCCGCGATGCGAGCATGACGCCGGCAAAGCCTGTCACGAGACCTTGCAGGACGAACACTGCGACCTTGATGCGCGTGACGGGCAGGCCCGCCAGCAACGCCGCTTCGCTGTTCCCGCCGACCGCGAGTACGTTCTTGCCGAACACGGTCTTCTTGAGCAGAAAGCCGAAAACGGCAAAGCCGATGATGTTGCTCCAGATCGGAAACGAGATTCCGAGGAAAGAGCCGCCGCCGAGATCGAAGAAGCTCTCCTCGGAAATCATCACGGCATCGCCGTTCGAAGTCAGGAACGCGAGGCCGCGCACGGCTTCCATCATCGCAAGCGTGGCGATCAGCGAGTTGATCTTGAAGCGGGCGATCAGCACGCCGTTGACGAGCCCTACGGCTCCGCCCGCCAACACGCCCGCAGCGACACCGAGCAGCACGCTATGCGACTGCGTAATCACGGTCGACGCGACAACACCCGAAAACGCGACGATCGAAGCAACGGAAAGATCGACCTCGCCCAGCGCGAGCACGAACATCATCGTGACCGCGATCGAGCCGATCAGCGTAACCGAGAGCAGAAGGCCCTGGATGTTGCGGGACGTGAGGAAGTCCGGCACCGTTGCGGAAAGCACCGCAAACAGCACCACGAATACCACGACGATGCCCGACCTGTTGATCGTGTCCCATGCGCGTGCGCGCGAAGGCGTGACAGGCGCAGCGGACTGGTTGGCGGCGGAAGTGCCCTGTGATTGCATGGCTTGACTCATCTCTGGTTCATCATTCGAATCGTGAGCGCTGCAGTGCTGCGAGCGCGCACGGCAAATCAGTTGCTTCAGTGCGGCAGCGCCATTCTGATCAGTTCATCAGGCGATGCCTGGGCCTTCGGCACGCAGCCTGCCATGCGCCCTTCGCGCATGACGATGATGCGGTCTGCTACGCCGATCACTTCGGCGAGATCGCTCGACACCATCACTACCGTGCGCCCCGCCTCGGCCAGCTCGTACAGCAGGTTGTAGATCTCGGCACGCGCGCCGACATCGATACCGCGCGTGGGTTCGTCCATCAGAAACACTTCAATGCGTTCGGCGAGCCAGCGCGAGAGGATGACCTTCTGCTGGTTGCCGCCCGAGAGCGTGCCGATCGCTGTTTCGCCGTTGCGCGTCTTGATCGCGAGCTTCTGGATGTAGTCCTGCGCCAGTTCGCGCTCGCGTTTCGGATCGAGCAGGAATCTCGCGGGACTGAAGTGACGGCGCGCGCTGATATTCAGGTTGTCCGCCACCGAGGCGATTGCGACGATGCCTTCCTGCTTGCGGTCCTCGGGACACAGCGCGATGCCGGCGCGCACGGCATCGCGCGGGCTCGCGAAGTTCACGCGCTTGCCGTCGAGCTCGACGTGCCCCGCACTGGCGCGTGTCGCCCCATAGATCAGCTTCATCAGCTCCGAGCGGCCCGCGCCCACGAGCCCGAAGAAACCGACGATCTCGCCGCGCCGTGCCGTGAACGAGATCGGTTCGGCAAGTCCCGGCCCTAGCAGTCCTTTCGCTTCGAGCAAGACATCGCCGGCCTCTCGCGGACGATAGCCGTAGACATCCGAAATCGAACGGCCCACCATCGCGGCGATCAGCCGGTTGCGGTCGAGTTCGGCCACGGATTCGAAGGTCTCGATGCGCTTGCCATCGCGAAACACCGTGACGCGATCGCACAGCTCATCCACCTCGTCCATGCGGTGTGTGACGTAGACGATCGCGCGGCCTTCTGCACGCAGCGCGTTGATGATGCGAAAGAGGTTCTCGGTTTCGCGCGCCGAGAGCGAACTCGTGGGTTCGTCGAAGGCGATCACGCGCGCGTCGCGCATCAGCGCCTTGCCGATCTCGATCATCTGGCGCTGGCCGATCGAGAGGTTCTTGACGGGCGTGCGTGGATCGATGCGCTCGCCGAGACGTTTGAGCTCATCCATCGCACGCTCGACGAGCGCACGCTCGTCGAGCACGCCAAGACGATTGGGGAGTTGTCCGAGCATCAGGTTTTCAGCGACCGTCAGCTCGGGCACGAGATGCAGTTCCTGATAGATGATTGCGATGCCGGCCTCGATCGCGGCCTTCGTCGTCGCGAACCTGTGTTCGACGCCGTTCAGACGCAACGTGCCTTCCTGCGGCTGATTCACACCCGACAGTACCTTGAGCAGCGTGGATTTACCCGCGCCGTTCTCTCCCATCAGGCCGTGCACTTCACCCGCGCGCACTTCCAGCGACACCCTGTCGAGCGCGCGCACACCCGGAAAGCTCACGGTGATCCCGTTAAGTTCCAGATAGGCGCGCTTGCCCTGTTGAGCTTCAGCGTTCGCCGCTTCCGTCGCGTCCGCACAAGTCATGGTTTCAGTCATTGCATCCCTGCTCTTCTTTCGCCTTTACGCTCGACGCGATCGTCAGATACCCAGTTCCGTGCGCACGGCCTGCCAGTTCTCGCGCGTCATCAGCTTGCCGGTGGTCTGGGTGTCCGCGGCCGGTTCTTTGCCGCCGCGAATCCAGTCGATGAGGTTCTGTGCGCTTTGCTTGCCGTGGTTCGTCGAGCTGACAGCGATCGTGCCGAAGAAGCCCGTTGGTTCCTTTTTCTGGAACTCGGCGAACGCCTCACCCGCGCCATTGATGCCGACGCCAATCACGTCCGCTGAAGGGATGTGCAGTTGCTCGGTCGCACGCACGCCACCCAGCACGCTTTCCTCGTTCAGCGCGAAAACCACCCACTTCTTGATGTTCGGATGCTTGGACAACACGGGCGATGCCGCATTGAAGCCGCCTTCGTCGTCAGTGGTCTTTTGCGGCGCGTCGAAGATGTTGTCCTTCTTGAAACCGTTCGCGAGCAGCGTCTGCGTCGCGCCATCCGTGCGCAGCTTCGCAGTCGGCAGTTCGTAGTCGGTGATGCGGATCGCACCCACTTCTTCCGGCTTCCAGCCGCGCTTCTTCATTTCATCGGAGATCGCCTGGCCGACCTGATTGCCGATCTTGAACGCGGACATGCCGAGGTGCGGGACGTCCCCGAGCGGCTTGCCCGACGAGTCGACCAACTGGTCATCGACGGTGACGAACTTCATGCTGTAACGCTTTGCGCGGGCCCGGATAGCCGGTCCGAGACGCACGTCGGGCGCGCAGATCACGAAGCCCTGTGCCCCTTGCGCGCCGAGATTGTCGATCGCGGCGAGCACCTTCTCGCCGTCGGGCGTGCCGATGTTGACGACCGAGAAGTTCTCTTTCTGGCCGAGCGCCGTAGCGGCCTTCTGCTCGTTGATAAACCACGCCTGCTCAGGCATCTTGACGAGAAAGCCGATCTTGGTCGGCGAATCGGCGTGCGCCGCCATGTTCATGCCGAGCGGCGCAATGCACATTGCCGCAAACATCGCACGAAGCGTGAAACGGCGGATTTTGCTGGTCATGTTTCTAGTCTCCTCTGATATGGTCGTTGCTAAGGGTCGATAAAGCGTCTAGCGGCCGAAGGCCTCAACTTCAATCTGCTTGCCAAGCAGGAATGCATCGGCGACGAGGCGCAACGGTCGCACGTCCACGTCGTCGGTGCCGTGCGCGATGAGCCAGTGAAAGCGTTCATAGAGCGCCGCGTACTCGCGCTCTGGTTCGAGCTCGACAGGAACACCCGCGATTGCGAGGCGCTTGCCGCCTTCGCTGATCGAAAGCAGGCCATCCGTCGTTTCGACATCGATCTGCCATTGCTCGACAGGGCCATGACGCCAGTCGAATTCGACGCGCACGGGCGCGCCATCTGCGTCGATGCAGTCGAGTTCCGCAGCGATGGGCGTCGCGCAATCGGCCGGCACATGCAGCGTTGCGCCGCGCAGAAGGACTTCATGCGGCAGGATGCGCGTCACGATCGACAGCGCGTTGATGCCTGGATCGAACACGCCGAGGCCGCCCGGTTCCCAGATCCATTGCTGCCCCGGATGCCAGCGCCGCACGTCCTCCTTCCAGCGCACATGCACCGCGCGGATCGTCCGTTCGGCGAGCCAGCTGCGCGCGGGCTCGACAGCGCTGGCACAGCGGGAATGCCAGGTGGCGAACAGTGTCCGGTTTTGCTTGCGCGCAAATTCAGAAAGCGCGATGACCTCGCTCACGCTCGCGCCCGGCGGCTTTTCCAGCATCACGTGCTTGCCCGCTTCGAGCGCGGCGCGCGCCTGTTCATAGCGGACCTGCGGCGGCGCACACAGTGTGACGGCATCGAGGTCGGGTTCGGCGTCGAGCATTGCGCCGAGATGCGTGTAGTTGCGCGCGTTTTCCAGATGCGCATTTCGGCTCGCGGCCGCGACGAGCGCAAACCCCGCGTTGCCTGCGATCGCCGGCAGATGTTGGTCGCGCGCGATCTTGCCCACGCCGACGATGCCTAATCTGTAGGGTGCGTTCATGCTTTTTATTTGCCCCACTGCAATACAAGCGGATTCAGACGACGCGCGATGTCGATCAGTTCGGCGCGCGTGTCCGGATGCATCGCGGGCAGCGGATGGCGCGGCAGTTCGCACGCAATCACGCCGCCTTCTTTCATCAACGACTTGCAGGCGAGCAGACCCGCCTGGCGGTTCTCGTGATTGATCAGGGGCAGCCACTTCTGATAAAGGTTGAAGGCGTCGTCGATGCGGCCTTCGCGATGCGCCTCGATGATCGGGCGAATGCCGTCCGGAAAACCGCCGCCCGTCATCGAGCCCGTCGCGCCCGCGTTCAGGTCAGCGAGCAGCGTGATGCCTTCCTCGCCGTCCCACGGTCCTTCCACTGCATCGCCACCGAGCCGGATCAGCTCGCGCAGCTTGTTTGCCGCGCCCGGCGTTTCGATCTTGAAGTACGAGACCTCCTCGATCTCGCGCGCCATGCGTGCAAGCAGCGCCGCCGAAAGCACGGTGCCGCTCGCGGGCGCGTCCTGGATCATGATCGGAATGTCGATGGCGTCGGACACGCGCGCGTAGAACTCGTAGATCTGCGACTCGGGCACACGGAAAGTCGCACCGTGATACGGCGGCATCAGCATGACCATGGCCGCGCCCTGCTCCTGCGCGCGCCGGCTGCGCGCGGCCGCCACGTTGGTGCCGTAATGCGTGGTGGTGACGATCACGGGCACGCGGCCCGCGACGTGTTCGAGCACGGTGCGCGTGATGACTTCGCGTTCGTCGTCCGACAGCGAAAACTGCTCCGAGAAGTTCGCGAGAATGCACAGGCCGTCCGAGCCCGCGTCGATCATGAAATCGACAGCGCGCTTCTGGCTGGCCAGATCGAGTTCGCCCGTTTCCGTGAAAGTGGTCGGCACGACGGGGAAGATGCCCCGGTAACGGGGCGTACGGCTCATATTCATGTTGTCAGTCCTGCTTCAAATATTTCGTTGCCCCGCGCGATCGGCGCTCTCACCACGTTCACGATTCGCGACGCGCACTGGCACCCGCGGATCTTCCTGGTCCGCGCTTTAAGGCGTGCGCTGCGTTTCCGGTTTGCCCGCATAGCGCCGGCGCAAGTTGAGCGGATTGGCGTCGCGCAGTGCGTCGGGCAGCAGGTCATCGGCGAGATTCTGGTAGCAGACCGGGCGCAGGAAGCGCTCGATGGCCGCCGTGCCCACCGAGGTGCTGCGGCCATCCGAGGTGGCCGGAAACGGGCCACCGTGAACCATCGCGTCGCAGACTTCGACGCCCGTCGGAAAACCGTTCGCAAGCACACGGCCCGCCTTGCGCTCGATGAGCGGCAGCAGCGAGCGCACGAGTTCGCCGTCGGCGGATTCTGCGTGCAGCGTGATCGTCAGCTGACCTTCGATCTTGCGAAGCACTGCGCGCAACTCGAGCGCATCGGCACATTCCACGAGCACGCTGCTGGGTCCAAAAACTTCTTCGCCGAGCGTCGGGTCCGCGAGCAGGTCCTGTGCGCTCACGCGCAACAGTGCCGCTCGTGCACGGCCGGGCGCTGCGCTACCGCGTGCGAGCGTTGTCACGTGCGGGTGTCGTATCAACCGTTCGATGCCGCGTTCGTAGTTGCGCAGAATGCCCGGCGTCAGCATCACGCCAGCGCTCGCACCGCTGAATTCCCGCGCGGCGTCGGCAGCGAAAGCGTCGAACTCGTTGCCCGAAAGCCCGAGCATCAGGCCGGGATTGGTGCAGAACTGGCCACAGCCCAGCGTCGCCGATGCGGCGAACTCGCGCGCCAGCGTCTCGCCGCGCGCGGCAAGCGCGCCGGGCAGCAGCACGTTTGGATTCACGCTGCTCATTTCGGCATAAACGGGAATCGGCTCGGCGCGCGCCGCTGCGAGCTTCATCAATGCAAGACCGCCTGCCCGCGAGCCCGTGAATCCCACCGCGCGGATTGCCGGATGCTGGACCAGCGCGCTGCCCACTTCGTGGCCCGCGTCGAACAGCAGCGAAAACACGCCCGCAGGCAAACCGGCTGCCGCGACTGCTTCCTGGATTGCGCGGCCCACGAGCTCCGATGTGCCCGGATGCGCGGGATGGGCCTTCACGACGACGGGGCAACCGGCCGCGAGTGCCGAAGCCGTATCGCCGCCCGCAACCGAAAACGCCAGCGGAAAATTGCTCGCGCCGAATACCGCCACAGGACCGACGCCGATGCGCCAGAAGCGCAGATCGGTGCGCGGCGGCTGACGGTCAGGCAATGCGGGTTCGATGCGCGCATCGAGTGCATCGCCGCTGCGCACGAGTGCTGCGAACATGCGCAACTGGTTCGCCGTGCGCGCGCGTTCGCCTTCGAGACGCGCGCGCGGCAGACCGCTTTCTGCCATCGCGCGCTCGATGAGTCGATCGCCGAGTGCTTCGATACGCGCCGCGCAATCGTCGAGGAATTGCGCGCGCTTTTCGGCGTGCAACGCGCGATAGACGTCGAACGCTTCGTCGGCAAGCTCGCAGGCTTCGTCGACGTCGGTGCTCAACGCGCTGTGGAATACGGGTTGCGCAATGGGTTCGCCCGTGGCCGCATCGAGCGCCTGGAAGAGCGCGCCTTCGCCGCGCCTGGCGCGGCCCGCGATCAGCAGCTCACCCGTGAGTTGAATCGTCATGATCTGCCTTGATGCGCGTCAGTGCGAATGGCGCGGCACGGCAGCGCCACGTTTTCCAACGAGGAAATCGAGGTCGCAGCCTTCGTCGGCCTGCAGCACGTGATCGACATAGAGGCGCGCGTAACCGCCCTTGCCCATCTGTTCGGCAACGCCCGGTGCAGCGGCCGGATCGATGTCGGAGAGACGGCGTTTCAGTTCTTCGTCGCTGATGTCGAGATGCAGGCGCCCCGCCTCGCAATCGAGTTCGATCCAGTCGCCGTCGCGCACAGCGGCAAGCGGACCACCCGCCGCCGCTTCCGGCGCGACGTGCAGCACCACCGTGCCATATGCGGTGCCGCTCATGCGCGCGTCGGAGATACGCACCATGTCCTTGACGCCCTGGCGCAGCAGCTTCGGCGGCAAGCCCATGTTGCCGACCTCGGCCATGCCCGGATAGCCTCGCGGTCCGCAGTTCTTCATCACGAGGATCGAGTCCTTGTCGACGTCGAGCGATTCGTCTCCGATCGTTGCCTTGTAGTGATCGAAGTTTTCGAACACCACGGCACGGCCGCGATGCTTGAGCAGCTCCGGTGTAGCCGCCGACGGTTTGAGCACGGCGCCGCGCGGAGCAAGATTGCCGCGCAGGATGCAGATGCCGCCGTCCGCGATGAGCGGTCTGTCCAGCGGACGAATCACCTCGTCGTTGTAGTTGGGCGCCTCGCGTACGTTGTCCCAGATCGACTTGCCGTTGACGGTCAGCGCGCCGGGATGCGGCAGCAGGTTCGCTTCGCCCAGGCGCCGCAGTACGGCCGGCAGACCGCCTGCGTAATAGAACTCCTCCATCAGGAAACGGCCCGACGGCTGCAGATCGACGATGGTCGGCGTGTTGCGGCCGATGCGCATCCAGTCTTCGAGTTCGAGCGGCACGCCGATGCGTCCCGCGATCGCCTTCAGATGGATCACGGCATTGGTCGAGCCGCCGATCGCCGCATTCGTGCGGATCGCGTTCTCGAATGCCTCGCGCGTGAGGATCTTCGAGAGCTTCAGATCTTCGAGCGCCATTTGCACGATACGGATGCCCGACATGTGCGCGAGCACGTAGCGGCGCGCGTCCACAGCCGGAATCGCCGCGTTGTGCGGCAGCGATACGCCGAGCGACTCGGCCATGCAGGCCATCGTCGAAGCCGTGCCCATCGTGTTGCACGTACCCGCCGAGCGGGACATGCCCGCTTCCGCCGACAGGAAATGGTGCAGATCGATCTCACCCGCCTTGAGCGATTCGTGCAGTTGCCACACTGCCGTACCCGAGCCGATGTCCTTGCCTTCGAGCTTGCCATTGAGCATCGGACCGCCCGTCACGACGATCGCGGGCACATCGACGCTCGCCGCGCCCATCAGCAGCGCGGGCGTGGTCTTGTCACAGCCGCACAGCAGCACGACAGCATCGATGGGATTGCCGCGGATCGCTTCTTCCACGTCCATCGACGCGAGATTGCGCGTGAGCATCGCTGAAGGGCGCAGGTTCGATTCGCCGTTCGAGAAAACCGGAAACTCGACAGGGAAACCGCCCGCTTCATAGATGCCGCGCTTGACGTGCTCGGCGAGCTTGCGGAAATGCGCATTGCAGGGCGTAAGTTCCGACCACGTGTTGCAGATGCCGATGATCGGCCGGCCGTCGAATTCGTGATCGGGAATGCCCTGGTTTTTCATCCAGCTTCGATACATGAAGCCGTTCTTGTCAGTGGTGCCGAACCACTGTTGTGACCGCAATTTGGGTTTGGTTGCCGACATCGTCCGTCTTTTAGGTAGGCCAGATTTGCGTGCAGTGTATGAATAAAATTGATAACCTACTAATGAAAAGTTGGACGTTTCCCATATCAATTCATATATCGGTATTAATACTTAGTCCATGCTGGATACGAACCCTTGGTACGTGCGCACGCGCCTGAAAACACGGCAATTGCTGCTGGTCGTCGCGCTTGCAGAGGAAGGCAACATTCATCGCGCCGCGGCGGCGCTGAACATGACGCAGCCAGCCGCGTCGAAACTGCTGCGTGAACTCGAAGAGATGGTCGGGGCCGTTCTGTTCGAACGCATGCCGCGCGGTGTACGGCCAACGCTCTATGGCGATGCGCTGGTCCGGCATGCACGTGTCGTACTGGGCAGTCTCGAACAGGCCCAGGATGAACTCGCCGCTCTCAAGGCAGGACGCCTCGGTCATGTGGCAGTCGGCGCGATCACGTCGCCGGGCGTGCGGGTTCTTCCGGCAGCCGTCGCGGCTGTCAAGCGCATGCACGCGAACATCCGCATCTCGGTTGAAATAGACACCAGCAATGTGCTGCTCGAGCGGCTGGGGCAAGACAAGCTCGACATCGTAATCGGGCGGCTGTCGGCGGAGCACGACAAGCTTCAGCTGCGCTACGAGGCGCTCGCGGGAGAACCCGTGCGCGCCGTGGTTCGCAGCGGTCATCCGCTGTTGACGGGTACGCCAGTCGAGCTGGCCGACGTCCAGCGCAGCGCGTGGATCGTGCCGCCAGCGGGCAGTGTGCTACGACACCGTTTCGAGCTGATGTTTCAGCGTGCAAGCCTCCCACCGCCGTCGAACGTCGTCGAGACGGCGGCTTTGCTCTTCGTCACGCGTGTGCTGGAAAAAAGCGACATGATCGCCGTGCTCGCGGAAGACGTGGCGCGCTACTACGCGGCGCACGGCATGGTGGAGATTCTGCCTCTCCCGATGGAGTGCAGGATGGACGACTTCGGGCTCATCACTCACGGTGAAAAACTGCTGTCCCCCGCTGCGGCTCTGATGATCGACGCGCTGCGCGCAGCGAGCCGCGAGACGTATGACCTGCCCTACAGTGCCTGAACAGGTGCCATTGATGCACGCACACCCGGCTCGCGCGCAGAGGCCGACTGGACGCAGGGTTCACGACCAGGCGCGCGATCTCCGCTTGTGGGCGCATCGATCGCCGTTCAAGGCAACATCCGGAAAGAACCGCGAACAGTTCGAAAGCACTTCCGGAACGCGTGCGCTGTTCGATGCTTTGTGCGCAGCCCATTCCAGCGACGATTGAATCGTGGGCCACGCGCTCCCCGACGTGGCCCGCGACGCATGTTCAACGTCACTGGAAATATCTGCCATGTCAATCGACCGCCGCCTTTCCCTGCTGTCCCGTTTATCCTTTCGCGTTGCGCAGTCCCGTCGTGACGCCACGCTGATGGGCGCCGCTGCGCTGCTGTTCGCGACGGCTGCACATGCCGCGCAGATGACGCCCGTCACACGCGAGGAGCCCGTCGACATTTGCCCTGCGCTGTCGCACATCGTATCGTCCGCTGACTTCAAGAAACTGGACGGCGAACGGGATGCAAAGCTACCAGGCGTCGACTCCATCGACGACTGCCGTGCCAACGCGCACTCATATGATTGCCACTGGCGCGCGCATTGGGAAGCGGACGGCTTCGTCAACGATCCGCTCGAAGAAATCGGTGCGGACATGGCCGCGTGTTTTCCCAACGCCGTGCACGACATCAATACGCCGACGCGTCAGCACTTCATCGTGAAGACCGCCGATCGGCGCGTGAGCGTCACGGCCAGCGTGCGAAGCCAGAACGAGTTGCGCCTGCGCATTGCGCGCTGAACGTTCTTGCGCCGTCGATACGCCATGCGCGAGCGCATCGTGATCGCCTCTTTGATCCCGCAGGTCAAGAGGATCGCGTTGGCCGCGCTGTGTTTGTCGTTGCTGAACGGCTGCGCATGGACGCTGATCACAGCCGCCGACGCGACGGGTTCCGTCATTCAGGCGGGCTACGCGATCGCGTCGAACTACTCGTCGCCGACCTTCGTCAACGGACGCCCCGCGAAGGTCGATACCGTATGCATCGAAGTGAACCAGACGGTGTCGGTCGGCGACTTCGTGCCTGCTCTGCAACTCGCGCTCGACCGGCGCGGCGTGCGTTCCGATGTGTATAACCCGGGCACGTCGCCGGCCGGCTGCGAGGCGCGGCTCGTGTATAACGCCTCTGTCGACTACGGGCGCCGCTCGTTTAGCGACCAGGCCGTTCAGTATCTTTCGATGATCGACCTCACGTTGATTCAGCACGGACGTATTCTCGTGACGGCGCGATATCAGACGGGAGGGTTGGGCGTCGACAGGTTTTCGAGCACGTCGGTGAAGGTCAACGGACTCATCGACAAGATGGTCGTCAACCGGCTCGACTTGCCGTCGGAGACGATGCAAACGTCGGCGCTTGAGCACTGATCGCCGCGCGGCCATCCTCTTCTCATTCGCAACTGTTTTCGCTAGCAAGCCTGGTGGGCTGTAAAAACCGCATCGCAGTCGAAAAAGACAAATCACCACGCACGAAAGATTTCGAAAGCACCGCCCGCTTTCGCGCAAGCCGACGCGCCACTACCATCTGCTGCATGAATCCATCCATCATGGTCGTCGACGACGATCCCGTTATCCGCAACATCGTGCGCGACTATCTGCAAGGCAGGGGCTTCGCGGTCTCCGTGTTCGAAAACGGCATCGCATTGCAGCAGGCTTTGCAACGCGAGCGGCCCGCGCTCGTCGTGCTCGACATCATGATGCCCGAGCTCGATGGCATCAGCGCATTACGCGCGCTGCGGCACGCGGGCGACGACATTCCCGTGATCCTGCTGACCGCCCGCGCGGATGTGATCGATCGCGTGATCGGACTCGAACTGGGCGCGGACGATTACCTGGGCAAGCCGTTCGATCCGAGCGAACTGGTCGCCCGCATCCGCAGCGTGCTGCGACGGCGCGAAAGCGCAGCGCCCGCTGCGCCCGAAAACCGTGCACCGTATCGCTTCGGACGCTTCGAAGTGAACTTTCCCGCACGCGAACTGCGTTGCGACGGCGAACGGATCACGCTGCGTTCGAGCGAGTTCGCCACGCTAAAGGTATTCGTCTCGCACGCGATGACGGTGCTCACGCGCGCTCAACTTCTCGAAAAGATATACGGTGCGACGGACACGCATCGCGACCGCAGCCTCGACGTGTCGATATGGCGTTTGCGCCGCCTGATCGAGGTCGATCCGTCCGAGCCGCGCTATGTGCAGACGGTATGGGGCAAAGGCTATATTTTCGTGCCGAACGGCCAGACGGGCGCGGCCGACCGTTACGACGCGCCCGTCGGCAATGCCTGATATGAAACCCGCGAAAGCTAGAACGTCAAAACACTCATGAACATCCGCTGAAGCCAGCCGAGCGTCGTCGAATCGGCGAGCATGCCCTGGCCCGCCTGTTCGATGCGCGCGTTCGCCACCTTGCCAGACGCAACGTAATTGCCCGCTTCGATATCCTTCGGGTTCACGATGCCCGACAGCCGCAATCGATCGCGATTGCCGCCCATCGAAATGACCTTCTCTCCCGACACGATCAGATTGCCCGTCGGCAACGTGCCGATTACCGTGACGGCCAGCGTGCCCGTCATGCCGCTCGTGTCGGCAATCGATCCTTGTCCCTTGAACGTCGTGTTCGCCGAACCGATGTTGAAGAGCCGTGCAAGGTGCGCCGCCGCACCCGTCGACTTGTCGGCTGCTTCTGCCGTAATGTCGCTTGCGCGGCTCGCCTGCGCGCTCGCGCTGCTCGAACCGGTGTACGACTCCGACAGACGTATCGTCAGCACATCGCCGATATGCTGGGCGCGCGGTGTCTCGTACAACGACATACCCGTTCCCGCCTGATAGATCGCGCCTTGAGTGTTCACATTCAGCGGCGGGGACACGGTTGGCGGCAGCATTGGCGTATCGACGATCGAATCGTGCGTGCTGCCGCATGCGCAGAGCGCGAGCAAAATCGCCGCACTTATCGGCGCAAGCGCGCGCGACGTATGTATCGGTTTCATGGTTGCTGTCTCCCGTAACACTCAGGATCAACCCGCGTCGGGACTGCCCACCTGCCACTGACGGACGACCGATTTGATGTACGCGTCAGGGTCCTTCAACAGGTACGTGAGCGTCGCGTTGTGAGTCGCGGGCAAGAGGCACAACGTGATCGAACTCACGTCGTTTTCCCAGATGTAGACGGGCAACATGCGCGTCGTGGTCGATTCCGTCTGCGTCGATATGCGCGGCGCGCCGTAGCGGTCTTCGAATGCGTCGCGCAGATCGTCGGCGGTGATCTCGTCGATCACGAACGAGATTTCGTACAGCCGAAATGCGCTTTCCCCATCGACGCGCACGAAGCGCAGCACATGTTCGTCGGCGGGCGCGCCATCGACGACGGCGCGCGACACTTCCCAGCCGTTCGCCTCGCGATGCGCCCATCGACACGCGACAGTCAGGCTCCGCGATGTCTTCAGCCGCATGCCGAGCGCGCCCGCGACGCCATCCGTCTCGCAGACGGGTACGCTTCCGGGCGGCGTCGCACGTACGCGGCCGATGGCGCGGAACTCGTCGAGCGTGATGCCAAGCGCAATGCCGCGAAACGCAAAGGGCTTGCCGGGAGTGCGCTTCTTCGTGCCGATCGCCGCCATGCGCAGCGCGGCCGCCTTTTGCGGCGACAACATGTTTTGCGCGAACGCCGTGCCCGTGGCGCCTGCACACGACACCCCAACGGCGCAAGCCAGCAGCGCGCGTCGGATCGAAATGACTTTCATGGCTCGACTCATAGCGTTGATCGCAGCGGCTCAGTCGATTGCGGCTGCACAGGCGTCAAACGGCGTCGCGGCAGCATGGCCGACAACGGGAAAAATCTTGAGCGTCGCCGAGGTCAATCGGCACGGCAGCGCGGCGACGGCGCAGCCGTTAAGCGACAGCAGCGCCGCGCCCGCTACCGACCACGTCGCGAGCCAGGCGGCGGCACGACGAGCGCGCCCGGATAACCGTTTCTTCGACACATCAGGCTCCGCCGTATCAGGCCGTCGTGTTGACGTGATTGCCGACGAGGCCGGCCGGCGATGCGGACGCCGGTGTCGCGTCGGTCTTTTCCGCCGTTTCCGTCGATGCGGCCGTCGTAGTCGAATTGCGCGCGGCCGGCCTTTCGACTGCGGATGGATGATTCACATGCTGCAGTTGCGTGGAAAAGTGATTGTTCTGAACGGTCATCGCGAACCTCATGAAGGACGAGAGTGTTTGAAAACGCCGCACCGTCGCGTCGACGCTCAAGTGCGCAGGGACACAACGGCGCATGGCGGAACGAATGATGTGCTCCGATGCGTTGCGGCGATCGCTCAAACAACACGCCCATTCCGGAGGTGCTTACGACCGCTTGCGAATGCACGCGGATTCTTTCCGCAACCATGCATTGAAAGATCCACAGACGCTCGTGCCGAGGGGAAGGCGCTGCGAGCGCAAACAAATCGCGCGGACGCCGGGACGCGCGGCGCGGAAACGCGGCAGGACAGTTTGAGTAAGCATTGGTAAGAAAAGCGTCAAGCGCCGCCCGAGCGCGCCGGGCTAGAATTTCGGCATGAATCCACAGGTCCTTATCGTCGACGACGATCCCGTCGTGCGCGATCTGCTTTGCCGCTTCCTGCAATCGAACGGCTACGATGCGTCCGTGCTGCACGACGGCACGCATCTGCAACGTCGTCTCGAACGCGAGCGGCCGTCTGTCGTCGTGCTCGACATCATGATGCCGAACACGGATGGCCTGCGCGCGCTGACCGCGCTGCGCGCCGCCGGCGACGACATTCCCGTGATCTTCGTGACGGCGCGCGGCACGGTGGCCGATCGCATCATCGGTCTGTCGCTCGGCGCCGACGACTATCTGACGAAGCCATTCGATCCGCGCGAGCTGCTCGCGCGCATCCAGACGGTGCTGCGCCGGCGCGGCCCCGCAACGACGAGCGCGCCCGAGCCGCGCAAGCGCTATCGGTTCGGCACGTTCGAACTGGACTTCGCGACGCGCACGCTGTCGCGCGACGACACACGCGTCACGCTGCGCGACAGCGAATTCGCGCTGCTGAAAATCTTCGTCAATAATCCGTACAAGGTGCTCTCGCGCGTGCTGATCCACGATCTGGTGCATCGCGACGACCTGCCGTTCCGCGATCGCAGTCTCGACGTGCCCATCTGGCGCCTGCGCCGCGTGATCGAAAACGATCCGTCGAACCCATGCTACGTGCAGACGGTGCGCGGCAAAGGCTATGTGTTCGTCCCCGACGCGGACCCCAACGGCGCGCCCTTCGCCGCCGATACCGCGTAGCTCGCGCGTGACCCGCATCAGGAACCCGTTGAACACGCTGTTCGGCAGAATGGCGTTGCTGTCGTCCGCCGTGCTGTTCGCGATTCAGGCGGGCTGGTTCGTGCTCGTCGTAATGCAGCCGCCGCATCACGAAGTGGATGGTTACGCGCGCGGCATTCTGCTTGCGCTGCAGGCTGCGAACGGCGAGCCCGTCAACGGCGCAGACGTCGCGCCCGCATTGCGCGTGCATCTCGTGCCGACATGGAACATGCCGTCGACCGTGCATCTCGAAGCACCCACCCGCAAGCCGTTTGTCGAGCTCACGAGGCGCTTGCGCGCAAGCCTGCCGCCCGACACCGAAATCGCCGTCGACGACACGCATCAGCCGCGCATGTGGGTGCGCCTTCCGCGCAAGTCGATGTGGGTCGTGATACCCGTCGACATTCCGCCACGGCCGCGCTTTGTGATCGAATCGGTGTCGATGCTGCTCGCCGCGCTGCTGCTGTCGCTGCTCGCGGTGTGGCAGATGCAGCGGCCGCTCACGCGCGTCGCGCATGCCGCACGCGCGTTCGGCTCGGGCGGCCGGCCCGATCCCGTCGTGGAACAGGGGCCGCGCGAACTGCGCGACCTGATCGGCTCGTTCAACGACATGATGCGGCGCCTGAACGAAGCAGGCGACGATCAGGCCGTGATGCTCGCGGGCGTCGCGCACGATCTGAAGGCGCCGCTCACGCGTCTGAAGCTGCGCGCAAGCGTGCTGGCCGATGAAAACGAACGCGCGGGCCTGATCCGCGATGTCGATTCGCTGACCAATATCGTTCAGCAGTTTCTGGAATTCGCAGGGCAATCCGCGGAATCGGGACCGATGACGGAAGTGGACGCCTTCCTGCGCGAACAGTTTTCGGCCACGGGCGGCGGCGATGAAGGCGACGGCGACGCGCCGCTGTTCACGCTCGATCTGCAGGCCGGACCGCGCTTCACGCTGCCGCGCACGCTGCTTGACCGGCTGGTGACCAATCTCGTCGACAACGCGTTCGAACACGGCGCTCCGCCCGTCGAAATCGCGACATCGCGCGAAGGACAGCAGTGGATCGTCGATGTACGCGATCACGGACCAGGCATTCCCGAGGAGCGCATCGCGGCCGCGATGAAACCGTTCGTGCGACTCGATGCGGCGCGCGGCGGCGAAGGACATTGCGGCCTGGGGCTCGCGATCGTCGTGCGGCTTGCGCATCATCGCGGCGGCAAGTGCATCGTGCAAAATCATCCCGAAGGCGGGTTGCACGTGCGCATCGCGCTGCCGCACGCCGTGCCGGAAGTGTGAAGTAACGCGTGCGTTACGCGTCCGGCGGCGGCGCTTACCTCGCCTTACCAGCAGGCGTTTTTCGGCGGCTCGCGCTCTATAGTGGAACGGGGAATCAGGCAGCGTCCTCGGCGCTCCCCTGTTCGGTCCGTCCCGCTGCCACGTGGGACGGGCCGCTTTTTCTTTCCGACATCGAAGATCAGAGCAGCAGCCGGTCGCGCAGCGCATCGACGGTAGATTGCGCGAGACCCAGCCCGCGCGTCAGATAACTCGACATCGTGCCGTAGCTCGCCTGCACCTGATCGAAGCCGGCCTGCAGATAGCTGCTTTGCACGCTGGCGAGCGGCCTCTCGATGCTCGCAGCGAGGTCGCCGCCCTCCTCACGCCGCACCTCGACGCGCACCGAAATCGAGTTCGCCAGATAGGTGTTCGACAGCAGATAGTCCTGCATGATGACGTCGAACGGCACGTTCGCGATGCTGAGCAGCAGTGCCGCCGCCCAGCCCGCGCGATCCTTGCCGGCGCTCGAATGAAACAGCTGCGGCCCCGGCATGCTCGCGAACTGCGTGAGCAACGCACCGAACGCCGCGCGCTGCACGGCATCCGTTACATAGAGCCGCTGCGCGTTTTCCATTGCGGCAATCGCGCTCACCGCGCTGTCCAAAGCGGGCGTGCTCACGTCTTCGAGCCCTGTCACGTTGATCTGGTGATACGCCGCGTTGACAGGCAGTGCGTCGGACGCGCGCCCGATTTCGCCGGGCGTGCGCAGATCGTAGACGGCCACGATCCCGAGCGAATCGAGCAGGGCTGCATCGGTTGCGTTTTCCGTCAGTGCGTTCGAGCGATAGAACGCATTGCGGCGCACGATGCGGCCATCGACGGTCGAATAGCCGGCCGCCGCGCCCCCGACATCGCGAAAATTTTCCAACGAAGCGAGGCGCGGCGTCGGCGGCTGATCCGATCCGACGCTGCCGCCGCCGCATCCCGTCATTAAAAGCGTGCTTCCCACGCAGGGCAACAGCAGCGCGCCCGCCGTGCTCTTCAGGAAGCGCCTGCGCGATGATGTCGGATCGGCGTGCGCGCGCGCGCGCCGTTGCGGCATCTCGGGCGGCATGGGGCGGAGATCGTGGGCAGAATCCGCTTCCGCGGTGAAATTCATCGTGGTGTCTATGAGGTGCTGGGCGCCGGAAAGAAGACGCACGCGGTCTGCGTGCAGGGCTGACGCGCCGATCGTTGTTCGACGGATTAACGCGCAGTGCGCAGTGTAATGGACCCAAACTGGTCCATGGTTACACGGTAGCAATCGGTAAGGAATTGGAATGGGCGCCGGTATTTGTGTGTGCGGCGGCTTTTCGTTGATCCCAATCCACCTGAAATCGATTGGCAGATCTCTCCGTCAGCATGCGCAGACGGTTGCGCCGCGCGCGATACATGGGCCACGCGCCGACCGGCCCGAGCAACGCGATCACCAGCAGCAACGGCAGCTTGAGCACGTCGATCGCAACGAACGTCGCGAGCACGAGCGCGAGGCTCGCCTTACGGGATCGCGAACACAGCAGTCTGCGCGATCGCGATTCATCGCTCGAAGCGCAGTAGCGAAGCTGACAGAAACAGCCGGACTTCGTCAGCGAGCCAGTCGCGCAACGCGCACACCTTCGGGTCGTCCCGGCTTCCGATCCGATAGACGAGGTCATGGCCGCGCTCGGCCTTGAGACGAAACTGCGGGAACGGGGCAACCAGACGTCCCGCTGCGATGTCGTCCGCCACGATCACGCTGCGTCCCAGTGCGACGCCTTCGCCGCGAATCGCCGCCTCGATGGCCAGGCTCCCGTGGCTGTACGCCGAACCGCGATCGCTACGCACGCTGCTTACTCCCGTCAGCGCGAACCATTGCTCCCAGTTGGCC
Source organism: Paraburkholderia diazotrophica (assembly GCF_900108945.1). Lineage (GTDB taxonomy): Bacteria > Pseudomonadota > Gammaproteobacteria > Burkholderiales > Burkholderiaceae > Paraburkholderia > Paraburkholderia diazotrophica. The sequence continues at coordinate 55,003 of NZ_FNYE01000017.1, forward strand.
AGCATGCCGTCCTCGTGCAACAAGGTACAGCCAGCAAGACTCGCCACAGACGACAATCCCCCCATTTTCTCCCGATAGGCAGGACTGCAAACGGGCGTCACGGTCTCTTCCAGAATCCGCTCGGCGAGAACACGCGGATAGCGACCGCTCCCGTAACGTATCGCCACATCCACCTCTCTGTCGTTCAGATCGACATACGTGTCGGTCACATCGAGATGAACGTCGAGTTCCGGGTGCAGCGCCTTCAGCCGATGCAGCCGTGGCGCGAGCCACTTGTTCGCGAACGAAACGCTGGCATTGATCTTCAGGCGCGCGACATTGTCATGGGCACGAAGACGTTCGGCCTCCCTCGTCAGCTCTCCCAGCGCGCGAGTCACGACCAGCAGAAATTCCGCGCCGGCTTCAGTGAGGATGATCCGCCGGGTCAGGCGTTGAAACAGCGCGACGCCGAGATGATCTTCGAGCGTCTTGATATGCCGGCTCACTGCGCCATGCGTGACGTGCAGTTCCTCTGCCGCCAGCGTCATGCTCAATAACCGCCCGGTTGCTTCGAAGGCGCGTAGCGTTTGCAAAGGGGGCAGCCGGTCGAACATAAATAGATATGTGTGAGTCTCACTCACGCATTATATGACGACAAATGGTTTGTCAGCCGGAGCGGCGGCCCTCAATATCTATACACAGTAGCGGCGGACGTGCCCCTGGCCCGGATGTATCGGCTGGCACTTCGATCGCGTCCGGGTGGGTAACTGCGTTGTCGTCGGAACCACGCTCGCTTTGTCTGTGCCGCGGATTCGCCCCGTGCGCGGCCTCTAAAGCCGGCATCCTTTTCATCGTTCGCAAATCATGAATCTTCTTGCTTTCAAGCTCATTGTTACGCCGCTGTTGCTGTTAGCTGCATCTATGGCCGTTCGCCGCTGGGGGGAGGCGATCGGCGGGCTGGTGGTCGCGCTGCCGCTCACGTCAGGGCCGATCTCGCTTTTTCTGACGCTCGAACATGGATCTGCCTTTGCCGCGCAGGCTACGGCGGGCTCGCTCGTCGCGACGGCTGCGCAAGCGGCGTTTTGCCTTGTCTATTGCAGACTGGCGGTCCAGGGATGGCCTGTGGCTCTCGCTGGCGCTTGCGCGACGTTCTCCATCGTCGCCGGTCTTTTGCAACACATCGCGCTACCGGAAACGGGCCTCTTTCTTGTCGCGATCCTGGCCGCCATGCTTGCGCTCAGCGTCATCCCCAACACGACGGCAAAAACGGACAGGCTCGATGCGCCGTGGTGGGATTTGCCGACGCGTATGGCGCTCATCGCCGGCCTGGTGGTCAGCGTGACGTTGACCGCGCCTTACGTCGGGCCGCAAGCGAGCGGCGTGCTCGCGTCGTTCCCGTTCATGGGGATCATTCTTGCCGTTTTCAGTCATCGGATGATCGGCCATGCAGCCGCGCAGCAAGTGTTGCGCGGCATGGTGGCGGGACTTCTGGCCTTTGCCGCGTTTTTCTATGTGCTAGGCCTGACGTTGACGCGGTTCAATCTGCTTATCGCTTATGGTGGCGCGATTGTCTGCACGCTCGCGATACAAGCCGTCTCCCTGTACCGGATGCGCGTCCCCGCCACCGTGTCCGCGGAGTCAGCTCGAATGCGATGAATCAGAGGAACGGCGAAATGTTTGCCATTGCGCGCGTTACGTACGCCTCCTTCTCTGCCACTGGCGCAACGTAGTGAATCGCGCTGCGCGCAGCCTCGACGCCCTCCAGACGCGCGATGAACCACGCCGCCAGATACTGCGACGACAGACAGCCGCCCGCCGTCGCGACGTTTTCCCTCGCGACGAACGGCTGGTTCAGCACCGCTACACCCGCTTCTTCGACCCACGGCCTGGTCGTCAGGTCCGTGCAGGCCGGCACGCCGTTCAACAGGCCCAGCGTCGCGAGAATCAACGTGCCCGAGCATTGCGCGCCTAGCAGCTGACGCGTCGGATCGAGTTCGAGTTGCGACATCAATGCGGCATCGCCGACAACGTCACGGGTCTGCATTCCGCTGCCGACCAGCACCGCGTCGGCCTCGCAAGCGTCCCTCAGCGACGCTTGCGCCTCCAGCACCACGCCGTTCATCGAACGCACCTTCGCGGTCGGACTCGCGATCGACACCCGCCATCCCGGCTCCCTGACCCGGTTGAGGATGCCGAATGCGATCAGCGAGTCGAGTTCATTGAAGCCTTCAAAGGTCAGAATGGCGATGTGCATGGCGTCCTCGTGCGGGTGGAGACGTTGTGTCGCTTCATGGTAGGGACGACAATCAATACAATCAAATAATTGTCATGGATACATTGCGGCATGCCTCAGCCCCGCTACAAAGAACTGGTCGACCGCCTCGCGGCCGACATCCGTGCAGGCCGCCTGCGTCCGGGGACGCGTCTGCCGACTCACCGCGACCTCGCTGCGCGCGAAGGTCTCGCATTGGTCACGGCCACGCGCGTCTATGCGGAGCTGCGAGCAATGGGTCTGGTAAGCGGCGAAGCGGGCCGCGGCACGTTCGTCAAGGAGCCTCTTCCTCGCGGTCAAGGCATTGATCTGCATGCATCGAGCGCGGACATCGTCGACCTGAGCTTCAACTATCCGTCCGCGCCGGGCCAGACGGATCTTCTCAGGGCCGCGCTGCGTCAGCTCGCGGCCTCGGGCGATCTGGAGTCCCTGCTTCGATATCAGCCGCACGGAGGGCGCGAGCACGAGCGGACCACGGTGGCGCGTCACCTGGCCAGCCGGGGCGTGCCGGCAACCGCCGGCACCACGTTGCTCGTGAGCGGCGCACAGCACGGGCTGACGACGACGGCCATGGCGCTACTGGAACCCGGCGACGTGGTGGCCGTCGATGCGCTGACTTACCCGGGATTCAAGCTGGCCGCCGAGGCCAATCGTCTGGAACTCGCACCTATCCCGGCCGCCGGACACGGCCCCGATCTGGACGCACTGGCGGCCCTGTGCAAGCGACGGCGAGTACGCGCCGTCTACGCGATGCCGACGCTGCACAATCCACTCGGCTGGGTGATGAGTGCAACGCGACGTCGCGAGCTTGTCGCGCTCGCTCGTCACCATGGACTGATCGTCATCGAAGATGCCGCCTACGCATTCCTGGCAGAAGATGCGCCGCCGCCGTTGGCGTCGCTTGCTCCGGAAACGACGGTGTATGTGTCGAGCCTGTCGAAGAGTGTCGCGACGGGTCTGCGCGTCGGTTTCGTCCGTGCACCGCGCGAATGGATTCCCAGGCTCGAACGGACGATCAGAGCCACGACCTGGAACACGCCCGCGACCATGACGGCCATTGCGTGCGGCTGGATGGAGGACGGCACGGTGGACCAGCTCGAAGCCAGAAAGCGCCGGGACGCCACGATACGTCAAAGCCTCGCCGCCGAAGTGCTGGGCCGGTTCAAGCGGATCAGCCATCCCGCGTCGTACTTCGTCTGGCTTCCTCTGCCGCTGGAGGTTCGCGCGGACACGATTGCGATGGCGTTGATGCGCGAGCGCGTTTCGGTATCGACGGCCCAGCCGTTTTCGACGTCGGCTCACGTGCCTCACGCCATCCGGCTGGCGCTCGGCTCCGTCGGCCTCGACACACTCAGGCGGTCCCTGGAAACCGTGGCCCGGGTTGTCGCGGACCACACCTACTGATCGGGATTCGCGACGCCGCGCTTCCCTTCGCCGACAAAGCGACCAATATCCTCTGTTGCCGTCTCGACTTCCGATGGAGCGGACACGTCCCCTGATTCGAAAGCGTTGGACGTATCGCTTCGACTTCGACGAAACACGCAGCGTTGTCGAGCTCGAATGCCCCGGCGGCCTGCCCATGCGGCCAGCGTCAAGTGGCTGTTCACGCACACGGGAGGGGGCTGCCGCGCTGCGCATTTCGCCTCGGGTGCTCCTCGCGTGACTAAGGTCGGTCCGCTCAGGACGTGAGCCCGCTATCCGTCGACGGCATGAAAGATCGAGTGCGATTGCGTCGCCAACTAACCGCCCGCTTTAGTCACGCGCCAGATGGTATTGCCGACATCGTCGGCGATGATCAGCGCGCCGTCGCGATCCTGCGCGAGACCGACGGGCGCGCCATAGAGTTGCTTTTCGTCGCCGGAGAAGAAGCCCGTAACGACCGGCTTCGGTGCGCCAACAGGTTTGCCGTTTTCGAATGCGACATACTCGACGGCATAACCGCTCAGCGGCGAACGATCCCAGCTGCCGTGCTCGCCGATGAACGCCCCGCCCCGATACTGCGCGGGCAGATCATTCCCCGTATAGAAGAGCAACCCGAGCGCCGCGACGTGTGAGCCGAGCGCATAGTCAGGCTTGATCGCCCTGGCGACGAGGTCGGGACGTTGCGGCTGCGCGCGGCGGTCGACATGCTGACCGTAGTAGCTGTACGGCCAGCCGTAGAAGCCGTGCTCCTGCACCGAAGTCAGATAGTCGGGAACGAGGTCCGCACCGATTTCATCGCGCTCGTTCGCAATCGCCCATAGCCTTCCCGTTTTCGGTTCCCATTGCAGCCCGGTCGGATTGCGTATCCCATCCGCGTAGACGCGGCTGCCGCCCGTCGCGATATCGACTTCGAGTACGTCCGCGCGCCGGTACTCGACGTCGAGGCCGTTTTCTCCGACATTGCTGTTCGAGCCGACCCCGACATACAGCTTCTTGCCATCGCGGCTCGCGAGCAGCGCTTTGGTCCAGTGGTGGTTGATCGTGTCGGGGAGATCGGTAAGCTCGACACCGCGAGTCGAAATGCTGGTCTCGCCGGACTTGTACGGATACTTCAGGATCGCATCGGTATCGGCGACATAGAGCGTGTCGCCAATGAGCTGCATGCCGAACGGCGAATGCAGATGATCGATGAACAGATATTTGTCCCATTGCCCGCTGCCGTCAGCGCGCTTTCGCAGCAGCGTGATGCGATTCGCGCCTTCCGCTTTCTTGCCCGAGCGTGCCTCGATCAGGCCGGCGATCAGCTGCTTCGGCGTGGTCACGGCCTCCTCGTTGGGACTGTTCGATTCCGCGACGAGGATGTCGCCATTCGGAAGAACATAGACCTGACGCGGATGCTCGAGCCCCGATGCGATCGCCTCGATCTTCAGGCCATCCGCCACCTTCGGCGTTCCGCCCTTCTGCCATCCGACATACTTCGGCACCTGCATCGGCGGGGCAAAGAAATTGCGCACGCCCGGAAGCGGTGGATTGGCGCCCGTCTGATGCTCGGGGTCATACGTAGCCTGCTCGTTGCATCCGCTCGCGAGTGCCGCGAGCGCGACGGCAAGAACGCTGCTGACGATAGACTTGTTCATGAGCCGTCTCCCTGAAACCGGCCTTGTCTGGAGGCGACCGTATCGAATGCGAGCGCGATCTGTCCGATGCTCAGCAACACTACGGTGATCACCGACAGGATCACGTTCAGCGGGACCACTGCGTACGCATCGCGGCTATGAATGAATGCGTTGACGATCGCCGCGACGATCGCTAGCAGGTTCAACCAGAAGTCGAGTCTCTCGATGCCCGTCGCCCTCGTCGCCCGAACGCGCGATGGAAGCCATACGTGGCAGAGATTGATCAGGCGCGGAACGATGGCGAAAAGAAGTCCCGTGGTGACGAGCCACGCGGCGCCCTTGCACCAGAAAACATTGCGTGTGATGACGTAAGTAACGTCGAAAATCAATGTGCCGACGAAGAGACCGTATGGGATCGGATTGAGCAGATCGAAGACGGCCGCCGCGAATGTCGATCGATAGGTCGAAGTAGTTGAAGCCATGAATACGCCTTTCGCTGAAGATAAAGATGCGATCGACGGCGCGTTCGCATGAGCGAACCGGATTCGGCGTCGACACGATCCGCGCTGCATCGTCTTGCAGACCCTTGACGCGTGGGCATCGGGTCCTCATTGCTGCGTGATGCACGCCACGTGCCCGAAGCATTCAACAGGCCGTCACTCATGTCGAACGGGCGAGCGCCGCTCGATCGGGCATGTCGTCTGCTGCGATGGATTGATCGGACCCGGCGACATCAGCGCAGGTCGCACGATGCTTCTCGATCTCTCTGGCAGTACGCGCCACAAGTCATGGCGCGAGGAGAAAATATGAAACGGTTTCTGTCTGTTGCGCTCGCGGTCGCCTCGCTTGCATTCGGCGCCGCCGCGTGCAAGAAGGCCCACGACGCGGGCAACGACAGCATGCGCGCGCCAGGCGGCGGCATCGCGGCGGCTGGCACGCGCCCCGGCAACGCGCAGGCGGGGCCTGTCGCCGGCTCCCCTTCCACTGCCGCAAGCAATGCCGCCGCTTCCTCCGGCGTGAGCCATTAGCGCGAGTTGCGCAGACCGCTAGCAGACACAGACACACATCAGCGCAAGGCACTTCCACGTCCGCGGATACTTTTCGTCGCCTCAGGCATCATAGGTAGCGTTTCCTCGAACGCAGCATGCTGCGCACTGGAGGCCAGATGAAAGGCAGACGCATCTTCGTTGCAGGCGCGACCATCGTCGTTCTTGCTCTGGTGACTGCATACGGTGGCCGCGCTGCGCATGCGTGGCAACGACTGGAACCCGTGTCGATACCCTCGGCGCCCGCAGGCGATGCGGCGGCCGTCGCGCGCGGCGCGAAGCTCGCGGCAATCGGCGACTGCATCGGCTGCCACACCGCGCTGGACGGTCAACCGTTCGCCGGCGGACTGCCGCTGCAAACGCCGTATGGCGTCATCTATTCGACCAACATCACACCCGATAAGGACACGGGCATCGGCCTGTGGTCTCTCGACGCATTTACGCGCGCGATGCGGCACGGCGTTTCGCGCGATGGCCATCTGCTTTATCCCGCGTTTCCGTATCCACACTTCACGCGCATGAACGACACGGATATCGCATCGCTCTATGCATGGTTGATGAGCCGCGAACCCATCAGCGCACGCGCGCCGAAAAATGAGTTGCAGTTTCCGCTCGGCTTCAGGCCGATCATGGCCGCGTGGAATCTGTTGTATCTGCATCCCGGTCCCGAGGAGCCATCGTCCAGCACTGCCGATCCGCAAGTCGCGCGCGGGCGCTATCTCGTCGACAGCGTCGGCCACTGCGGCGCATGCCACACGCCGCTCAACCGCCAGGGTGCAGAGCAGCGCGACCGCGCGTTGCAAGGCGGCACGATAGAGGGCTGGGATGCGCCTGCGCTGACGGACCTCTCGACGCGTCCCAGGCCCTGGACGCAAGCACAGCTCGTCGGCTACTTGCGCACGGGCTTTGCGAGCGAACACGGCGCGTCGGCGGGTCCGATGCGCCCCGTCACGCGCCTGCTCGCCGACGCGTCCGCAGAAGATGTTCAGGCGATCGCTGCATATCTGATCGCGTTGCAATCGAACGCACACGCCGCGCCTGGCGATGCCGCCGCTTCGTCCGCTTCGTCGACGAATTCCGCTTCTTCCATCTCGCACGTCAGCGTTGCGGCCCAGCCCGGAAACGGCGCAAGCTTGTTCGTCGCGGCCTGCGCATCGTGTCACGGCGACAGCGCGCCGATGTCGGGCGGCCCGGGTCATCCGTCGCTGTCGCTGGGCACGGCCATCAATGCGGACAGCCCGCGCAACATGGTCCGCATCATCCTCGATGGAATCGACTGGGACGACAGCGCATCAGCGCAGTTCATGCCGCCGTTTGCAAGCGTCTTCACCGACGCGCAAATCGCCGATCTCGCGAACTACACGCGCACGCGCTTCACTGCACGCGGCGCGTGGCCTTCGCTCGATGCCGACGCGGTCGCCCGTCTTCGAAAGGAGAGCCCACAACGATGATCACGCTCAACGTCAATGGAGTCAGTCACACGCTCGATGTCGATCCGTCCACGCCGCTGCTCTATGTGCTGCGCAACCAGTTGCAGCTGAACGGCGCGAAGTTCGGCTGCGGACTCGGCCAATGCGGCGCGTGTACCGTCAGCGTCGGCGGCGAATCCGTGTTCTCGTGCCTGATGCCCGTCGTGGCCGTCGGCGAACGGCCGGTGCGCACCGTCGAAGGGCTCGGCACGGCGGAACATCCCGGACGGCTGCAACAAGCCTTTATCGACCAGCAAGCCGCCCAATGTGGCTACTGCATCGCGGGCATGATCATGCACGCGCAGACGCTGCTCGACCGCACGCCGCATCCGACCGACGAACAGATTCGCCGCCACATGCAGCCCAATCTGTGCCGCTGCGGCACGCATATGCGGATACTCGCGGCGATCCGCGAAGTGGCGGCGCCGCCATCACAGGCGGACGACGGAGCGAAGTCATGAGCAACGATCAGCGCCATACGACCGCTTCCGGCGACGACGCGCCAGGCGATGCGGGACGGCGCCGCTTCCTCGTCGGCGGCTCGCTGATGGTGAGCTTCGCGATCGTGCCCGGCGCGGCCGCACTCGCGCAGACCACGACGGAAGCGGGCACCTTCAATGCGAGCGCCCCGAAGCTGCCCGGCAGCCTCAAGACCACGCCGTTGCTCGACGCGTGGATCAAGATCGAACCCGACGGCAGCGTAAGCGCCTGCACGGGCAAGGCGGAGCTCGGTACGGGCGTGCGCACGGCCCTGTTGCAGCTCGCCGCGGAAGAACTCGACCTGTCGCCGGACGCGATCGACCTGATCACCGCCGATACGGGCGCGACGCCGAACGAGGGCTATACGGCGGGCAGCCACACGATGGCGGACAGCGGCACCGCGATCCTCAATGCGGCGGCTCAGGTGCGCGCGCTGCTCGTCGCGAGCGCGGCTTCGCAGCTGGGTGTCGACGCATCGATACTCACGACGCGCGATGGCGCGATCGTCGCGGCGGATGGGCGCCGTGTCACGTATGGCGAAGCCGTCCGCCATGCGAACCTGCATCGGAACGCACAGCCCGATGCGCCGAAGAAAGCGCCAGCGCGTTACGCGGTGATCGGCCGCACGCTGCCGCGCGTCGATATCCCCGGCAAGGTGACGGGCGGCACGAGCTACGTGCAGGACTTGCGTCTGCCCGGCATGCTGCATGCGCGCGTCGTCAGGCCGCCGGCTTATGGCGCGACGCTCGCTTCCGTCGATACCGCGCGCGTCGAGGCGCTGCCCGGCGTCGTCGAGGTCGTGCGCCACGGCAGTTATCTCGCCGTGGCCGCCGATGACGAATGGCGCGCGATCGTCGCGATGCGCGAGCTGATGCTCGCCGCGCAATGGCAAGCCGGACCGCCGCTGCCCGATCCCGCGACGATTCACGACGTGCTGATGAGCCTGCCGGCACAAGAGATCGCCGTCGCCGATCGACACGCGTCCACCGCCGCGCCCGCGACGACGCTGCGAGCCCGCTATTCGAAGCCCTATCTGACGCACGGCTCGATCGGGCCATCGTGTGCGGTCGCGCATCTGGACAACGGCATGATGACGGTGTGGACGCACACGCAGGGGGTGTATCCGCTGCGGGCGGGCCTCGCCGAATTGCTCTCGATGCCGCGTGACAAGGTGCGCTGCGTGCACATCGAAGGTTCGGGCTGCTATGGCCACAACGGCGCCGACGACGTCGCTGCGGACGCCGCGCTGATCGCGCGCGAGCTGCCAGGACGCCCCGTGCGCGTGCAGTTGATGCGCGAGCAGGAACACCTGTGGGAGCCTTTCGGTCCGGCGATGACCGTCGATGCAAGCGCATCGCTCGACGCCGACGGCACGATCGTCGACTGGCGTTACGAGCTGTGGAGCAACACGCACAACAACCGCATCGAGAATGCGGGTCGTCTGTTGCCCGCGCAACTGCTCGAGCATCCGTTCACGCCCGCGCCGCCCACGCCGATTCCGATGCCCGAAGGCGGCGGCGATCGCAACAGCATTCCGCTTTACCGTACGCCGAACCTGCATGTGCAGCATCACTTTCTGCCCGACATGCCGATACGCGTGTCCGCGATGCGCTCGCTCGGCGCGCACATGAACGTGTTCGCAATCGAGAGCTTCATCGACGAACTCGCCGGCGCGGCGCACGCCGATCCCGTCGCGTTTCGCATCAAGCATCTCGACGATCCGCGCGCGCTCGATGTCATTCGAACGACGGCCAGACAATTCGACTGGCAGCCGCGCGCGGCACGCGTCGTGAAAACGGGCACACGTCCACGCGGCACCGGCTTCGCGTTCGCTCAATACAAAAACCTGATGGCGTACCTTGCGATCGCGATGGAAGTGACCGTCATGCGCGATACAGGCGAGGTTCGCATCGAACGCGTGGTGGCTGCCGTCGATTGTGGACAGATCGTCAATCCCGATGGCGTGCGCAATCAGATCGAAGGCGGCATCCTGCAGACGAGCAGCTGGACGCTGTTCGAAGAGACGCGTTTCGACAAGGAGCGCATTACGAGCGCCGACTGGAGCACGTATCCGATCATGCGGTTTTCATCGGTGCCGAAGCGTGTCGACGTCATGTTGATCGATCGCCCCGGCTTGCCTTTTCTCGGCGTCGGAGAAGCGGCGCAAGGTCCCGCCGCTGCGGCGCTCGCGAATGCGATCTGCGATGCGACGGGCGTGAGAGTGCGCGAACTGCCGTTGCTCGCAGCGAAATCGAAGAATGCGCTGAAAGCGTAGTGTGTGGGACCACATCGATTGAAATCAGCCCCGGCGGCCCGGATTGCGCTCGTCGAGCAGGCCATCGCGCCGGTCGAGCAGATAGCGCGCGCGTTCGATGCCCGCGCGAAGCGCTTCCGCGCGAGTCGCCCAAAACGGGACTGCGTTCTCTGGCGCGTCGAGTTCCACTCGTTGCCCGTCGCGTTCGACGTCGATCGCGGGCAGCCAGTTCTCACCGTCCTGGCTCGTCGCACCGACCGTCACCGTATAACCGTGATACTCGTAGCATGCGCCGTCGGCCGAGGTCGTCGATGAATTCATAGTCGTCACCTCATTTGAAACGAGAGCCTGCTTTCGGCGAGCAAGCGGTGTGCCCCTCGCAAACGTGTCGCGGCACTAAGGGTTTGTTAAGGAAACATCCGTAGCCTGTCGCCTTGCGCCGCTGGCCGCTCGCCGATTTGCACATTGATTCGACAGGCAATCGACGATATCGGCCGGCGAGTTCTTCAATTCAACCACCATGTCCCAACCGGATTTCACGCTAAAGCCATGGAAAAAGCGAACAACGCGATAGTCAAGGTTCCCGAGGTCACACTCGCATTCTGGGTCATCAAGATCGCCGCGACGACACTCGGCGAAACGGGCGGCGATGCCGTCTCGATGTCGATGAATCTGGGTTATCTGGTCGGCACGATCATCTTCGCCGCGATATTTCTCGTAGCGGTCGTTGCACAAATGAAAGCCGAACGCTTCAGCCCCGCGCTGTATTGGGTCACGATAATCGCGACGACAACGGTCGGCACGACGCTCGCGGATTTTGTCGATCGATCGCTCGGCATCGGTTATGCGGGCGGCAGCGCGCTGCTCGTGTTCCTGCTGCTCGCCTCGCTCTTCATCTGGTATCGCACGATGGGCTCGGTGTCCGTCACGACGGTGTCGACGAGCAAGGCCGAAGTGTTCTACTGGGTCACGATCATGTTCTCGCAGACGCTCGGCACGGCACTCGGCGACTGGACGGCCGACACGGCAGGCGTCGGCTATTCCGGTGCCGCGCTGATCTTCGGCGGATTGCTGCTCGTGCTCGTCATTGCGTACTACGCAACGGAGATTCCGCGAACGCTGCTCTTCTGGGCCGCGTTCATCCTGACCCGGCCGCTCGGCGCCGTGGTCGGCGACTTCCTCGACAAGCCGATCGCCAACGGCGGTCTTGCAATGAGCCGGTATAACGCATCGATTGCGCTCGTCGTGTTCATTCTGGTCTGCGGGACCGTGTTCAGGCAGCGGGCCGCCGAGGCATCGCACTAACGTGCCGATCCATCGCGCGACGCTCATCACGCCGCGCGATCGATAACGCGTCATAGCAGCCGATGGCCGATGCGATTCACTCGGCGAACAGATCCGGCCCGAACACCTCGTAGTGAATCTTCGATTCATGGATGTCCATGCTCTTCAGCTTGTCGTGCTGCATGCGCATGAACGGAATCGGCCCGCAGATATAGTAGTCGGCATCGGGCAGCATGACCTCGCTCGCAATCCGGTCGAGTTCGATGAAGCCGGAATGGTCGTAGTCCTGTCCCTGCACGTCGGCGGGCAGCGGCGAATCGTAGAAGATGATCGCGCGGAAGTTCGAATGCGTTGCGGCCGTCTGCTTCAGCTTGTCGCGCATCGCGTGGACGGCGCTGTTGCGCGCGCCATGCACGAACACGACGCGGCGCCCCGGGTCCTGGATCGCGCGCTTGAGCATGCTGATCATCGGCGTGAGACCGACGCCGCCGCTGATCAGCACGATCGGCGTCTTCGCATCGACGTCGATATGAAAGCTGCCGTAAGGCGCAGCGAGTTGCAATTCGTCGCCGACCTTGACCTGTTCGTGCAGCAGCGACGACACGTAGCCTTCGCGCCGTTGCGCATCGCCCGCTTCGCGCTTGACCGTGATCCGATACGTCTTGCCGTTGGGCATATCGGACAGGCTGTACTGGCGAATCTGCTGCAAGCCCAGCGCGGGCACGCGCACCGCGACGCTCGTGTACTGGCCCGGCTCGAAGTTGACGACAGGCTTGCCGTCGGTGGGCTCGAGCACGAATGACGTGATGACGCTGCTCTCAGCGCGCTTCTCCTTCACGACGAACGTGCGCCAGCCCGTCCAGCCGCCCAGCTGCGTGGCTGTCTGTTCTCGCAATTCGCTTTCCATGCCCATCAGCACATCCGCGAGATTGCCGTAGGCCTGCGCCCAGGCAGAGATGATCTCGTCGGTGGCCGCGTCGCCGAGCACGTCCTTGATCGCACCGAGCAGATGCTCGCCGACGATCGGATAGTGTTCGGCACGCACATCGAGGCTCGCGTGCTTGTTCGCGATGTTCCTCAGCACGGCCGCCAGGCTGCCCGGATCTTCGATATTTTCCGCATACGCGTAGACGGCACGCGCGAGCGCCTGCTGCTGTTGCCCCTGCTCCTGATGCGCCATGTTGAACACGTTCTTCAACTCGGGATGCGCGTCGAACAGCCTCGTATAGAAGCGCTGGATGATCGGGTATCCATGTTCGGCGAGTACGGGAGCCGTCGCCTTGACAATGTCCTTCGTACGCTGTGTGAGCATCGTTCCCTCCATCTGTGGTGGTCACATTGCATCGCGGGTTCGCTGCATACGGAATGCCTCGCCCGCGCCAGTCTTGCTGCGTTCACGATGATCGAGACCGGCCGGTTTTCCATCGCCACATGCATCGACCGGCTATCAAGTTTTCAATTAAGCGCCCGTTAACAGAACCGCGGCACCACGTTGCTGCCTCTCGCGCTCGTGACGAGCCGGATTCACGGCTCATTTTCGAAAAGACAACCATGAAATTGAAAGATCTGCCCGTGCGAACGGGTTTTATCGCAGTGCTCGCGCTGTTCGGGACGCTGGTTCTGGCGACCGCGTTGTTCGGTATCTATTCTCTGACGCGGACCAACGCGTTGTCCGAGCAGATCAATACCCTCAACGCCGAAACCGTCCATCTCAAGGATGTATATATCAACAATCTGAAGACGCGTAGCGCGTTGAGCCGGGCCTACATCGCGCTTTCCGCGAATCCTGCGGACAAGGATACGGCCGTCGCGGCGGCGCAAGGCTACTACGACGTGGCGAAGAAGGCCTTCAGCGCGTTCGAGGCAATTCCCAAGGAGACGGCGGATCAGCAGCAGGTGGCCAATCGCGTGGCCGACGCATTCCATACGCACGCGAATGCGATCGATCAGCTCTTCAGCGCGATCGGCAAGAACGATGTGACGGCGTACGCGCAGACGAACGAGGGGCCCATGACCAGCACGAGCGCGGCGTTCGGCAAATCGGCGGATGCGTTCTTTGCGGTGGCCGCCCGCGAATCGGCACAATTGCAGAACGCCAAGGAACAGAACGCAACCTTGCTGAAAGGAATCGCCATCGGCCTGCTGGCACTGTCGTGCGCACTGATCGTGCTCGTCTATTACGCGCTCGATCACACCGTCGTCCTTCCGCTGAGAGAAGCGATGAACGTGCTCGCGCACGTGTCGCGCGGCGATCTGACCGTCGCGATTCGGCATGAATCGACCAACGAGATCGGCAAGCTCTTCGAGTCGATGCGGGACATGAAGCGCAGCCTGGGCGGCATCGTGCAGGCCGTGCATGGCGGCACCGACACCATTGCGACAGGCGTTCATCAGATGGCGAGCGGCAATACGGACCTGTCCCAGCGCACCGAGGAACAGGCCGCCGCGTTGCAGGAAACGGCCTCGTCGATGGAACAGTTGACGGGCACGGTCCGCCAGAACGCGGACAACGCGAAGCAGGCGACGCAACTCGTCCGCAGCACCGCGCTCATCACGGAACAGGGCAATCGCGCGGCACACGATGTCGTGCTGACGATGCAAGGGCTGTCGGACCTGTCGGGCAAGATCGCGGATATTACGAACGTGATCGAAGGCATTGCGTTTCAGACCAACATCCTGTCGCTCAACGCAGCCGTGGAGGCCGCGCGCGCCGGTGAAGAAGGGCGTGGCTTCGCCGTCGTCGCGAGCGAAGTCCGTTCGCTTGCCCAGCGCAGCGCTGGCGCAGCGAAGGAAATCAAGGAGCGCATCACCGATTCGCTCGGCCGCGTCGAAGCGGGTACGCAGCAAGCCAGACAGGCAAGCCAGGTGATGGCCGATATTTTGATCTCGGTAAACAGGGTCAACGATCTGATGGGCGAAATCGCGGCTGCTTCCGAAGAGCAATCGTCGGGCATCGAACAGGTCAACCGCGCAATCGCGCAGATGGACAAGGTCACGCAGCAGAACGCGGCACTCGTCGAGCAGGCTTCGGCAGCCGCGCTGGCGCTCGACGAACAGACGGTTGCGCTAAAAGGTTCGGTCTCGGTATTTCGCGTCGAAGGCGCGTGAACGTGACAGGCCCCGCTGCGCCGCCTTGATATCTGACGCGCACACGAAACACGCACACGACAGCCGAAAGCCCGATGAATGCATCCGTGCGACTCGCCGGCGAAATCGCTGCCGAAGGGGCAAACTAGGCATGACCATCCCGCAAGAAAGAGGAGTTCCTCATGCCCGCTCATTCGCTCAGCCTGAACGGCCGCGTCGCCCTCGTCACAGGCGGCTCGCGCGGAATCGGACGCGCTATTTCGATTGCGCTTGCCTCAGCCGGGGCCGCCGTTGCCGTCAACTACCGGCAACGCGAGAACGAAGCCGCTGACGTCGTCGCTGAAATCGAGCGCGCCGGAGGCCGCGCGATCGCGGTATGCGCCGACGTATCGGTAGCCGATGAAATCGAAGCGATGATCCAGCAAGTGGAAAGCCGTCTCGGCTCTGTCGATGTGCTCGTGAACAACGCAGGCACGGCGACGATCGTCGACATCGACGATCTCACGGAAGCGGAATTCGATCGAACGCTCGCCGTCAATCTGAAGTCGGCGTTTCTTTGCACGGAAGCCGTGATGCACGGCATGCGGGCGAAACGGTGGGGCCGCATTGTCAACCTGTCGTCGGCGGCCGCGCGCGGCGCGGGCCTGGTCGGCATTCACTACAACGCATCGAAGGCCGGCATCGAAGGTCTCACGCGCGGCTATGCGGCACGCCTCGCGCGTGAAGGAATCACCGTCAACGCAGTTGCGCCGGGACCCATCGACACGGAAATGGCCGGGCCGCTCAAGGCGTCCAATGTCGCGGAACGGCTGCCCGTCGGGCGCCTGGGCGAAGCGAGCGAGGTCGCGGATGTCGTGCTGATGATCGTCGGGAACGCGTTTATCACGGGCCAAACGATCCCTGTCAACGGCGGTATTAGTTTCATATAGCCGCTTTTGAAACGCTGGACGATCCGCATCACCCGCATATGCCGATGATGTGACGTCGGTCGCAAAGCGAAAGCGCTGACGTGTTCAATGAAGCAGCGCCGACACGTCGAGATCGGCCATCTTGTCGAGTTCGTCGCGGCGCGAATCGCAGGCTCGCCGTATCCGTGCGCCTTGCGCAATCCACACGGCCAATGAGATGGCTGCGAGGCTTCCGAGCGCGACAAACGCAAGCGAAAAGCCGAAGCGGTTCGCGAGCCATCCGCCAAGCAACGGACTCAGACTGGCGCCCGCGGCTTCCACGCCCTTCACTGCGCCTTGACCGAGATTCACGCGGCCACTGCCATGCAACAGATGCACGACGAGCGCGGGTATCGCGACGCTTTGCAGGCCGGAACCTATGCCATCGAAAATCTGCACGGGCAAGATGCCCAGAGGCGTCGTGAGCCAGGCAGCCGTGAACCCGCGCAGAGGCAGCGTGATCAGCGTCGCGAGGATGACCCACCAGAAGCCCCAGCGGCGGATAAGGCGGCTCGCGTAGACGGCTGCGATCAACATCACGATCTGCGAAATGATGATGTTGGCCGCCGTGATCTGACTTGCGCCGTCCTGATGAGCCGCCGAAGCCGCAAGGCTATAGAGCGGCAGCATCGCGGAATTGCCGAGGTTGAATGCGGCGAGCACGACGGCAAGCACCAGCAGCGGCCGGCAACGCAGCAGCACGCGCATGCTGTCGGCGTGTACTTGCGACGGGTCCTGCTCGTCGTCGTGCGCGAGGCCACGCGCATAGTGACGATGTACTGCGCGCGCCGGAATCAGCAGCACGGAGCCGATGCACGCAAGACCGAACGCGGCTGAAAGCGCGAACACGTATGCAATGCCGAGCCACCATCCGAGCACGCCCGACAACGCCGCCGCCGCGATGTTGCCGGCATGGTTCGCGACCTGATTGCGGCCATACTGCCGGTCGAAATTTTTGCGCCCGGTCATCCCGAGCGTCAGGCCAGCCATCGCGGGACCCATCGCGGCGCCGGCGATGGCCGTCGCGATCTGCGACAACGTGACGGGCCAGAAGCGTTGCGATAGCCAGATCACGCACGCGGCGACGATCGTCAGCGCACTCGCGCCGACGACGACTGCGCGCCGATGAGGCGTGGCATCGACGAGCGCGCCCGCTGGTGTCGTCACGAGCATGCCGACGATCCCGCCGAGCGTCAGCACGGTGCCGATCGTATCGGGCGTCCATCCTCGCGACTGCAAGTAGATGCCGAGAAACGGACCCACACCCGCCTGCACGTCGGCCGCAAAGAAACTGACGGCCAGTAGCGGTTTGGTGGGCTTCACGTGCGTGGCGAACGCGTGCGTCCGCTCAGGCGTCGATGCCATAAAGCGTCTTGGCGAAACAGCGTGCGTCCGCCAGGTCCGAGCAGCTTGGGAAAACATCGATGGGCGAATAGCCGTTGCGCTCGTAAAACGCAATGGCTCGCTGGTTCACCGCTCGCGTCTCCAGCACGAGGGTGTGATAGCCCGCTGCAACGGCCTCCGCTTCGAGCGCGCTCAACAGCGCGCGGCCCACGCCCGCCTTGTTGGGCCGCGCGTAGACGCGCTTGAGTTCCGCGACGCCGAAGTCGAAGCGCCGGAAAGCGCCACAGCCCAGCGGCGTGCCTTGCGACGTTCGTGCGAGCACGAATGCCCCTCTCGCGGAACACACATCGTCGGCGCAGAAGCGCGACTGACCGCCGTCTCCGGAAAGTGTAGCGAGCATCGCGCTCAGTTCGTCCATCAATATCTGTGCATCCAGCGAATACGGATCTTCGCGCTGAATCACAAAATCCATAGCTGATTCCATCATCACGTACTCCGTCTCGCAGCCTTTCTTCATATGGGTTCGAGCAAGTGCGATTCCTGAATCTGCGGTGCGTGGCAGTGCGTGACAGCGCGCGCCGATCCGATGCGAGCGGAATCGCTCACGGCCCCATGCGTCCCAACGGCGTCTGCTCGCCGCGCTTGCAGCGGAGTCGCTCACTTGGCGCGCGGCGGCTCGAGCGCGTCGTCGGGCCGGCGCAGTTCGCCTGCGCGGATCGCCGTCACCGCGTTGACGACGGCGCGCGCGACGTTATCCGTCTCCGCCTGCACACCCTTGTCGTCGTCGAGGGCAGTGTGGCTCGTCGCATAGGGCGCGTAATAGTTGATGTAGCGATCGAGCCGCGCCTGCGCGCCTGCTTCGATGAAGCCCATCCAGTCGAGCCAGTCGGCGAGCGCCGCGCGCGATCCTTCGATACCCGAGACATCGCCGTGTACGACGAGGCCATACGCGCGTCCCTTCAGATGCTTCGGATACGGCCATCCCTCCAGTTCCAGTTCCTTCGCGCGCTGCGCATCCTTGCCATGCGTCGATGACGGATCGGGATTGCCGCCGTCGGCGCACACGAGGCGGTCCATCATCAGCTTCAGCGTGCTCGGCGATTCATACCAGTACACGGGCGTCACGATGACGACACCGTGGCAGGCCGCAAACCGCTCGTAGATCTCGTTCATCCAGTCGTTGACCTGGCCGAGCGAATGATTCGGATAGCAACTGCATGGCCAGTGGCACAAAGGCATCGCAGTCGATACACAGCCCTTGCACGGATGAATGTGCCGGTCGTGATCGGAAGACAGCAGCGACAGGTCGAGAAAGTCCGCATCGAAATTCGCTGCCTGGATGACGGCCTCGACCCGCTTCGCGAGACGAAAGCTCTTCGACATTTCGCCAGGGCATGTGTAGTCGTTGCGCGACGATGCGTTGATGACGAGAATGCGCGAACGCGTCGACGGGTCCTGCTGACGCGCCTGCGCCGCGTTCACCCGCTGCGACGCCTCGCGCCATTCAACGGATAAGTCGTAGTCAGGGTCCGCGTAGCCCGCGCCTGCCTTCTGCGTAACAGGCGCCTTGCGGCCTTCCTGATACGCCCGCCATGCGATCGCTTCGAGCCGCGCGATGGCACCGTCTTCGGCGCGGAAAGCGGGATCGTAAAAGCGCGCGTTGAAGCGCTCGCGAAACGCTTCGCGCGTCATTTTCTGCGTCACCTGTCCTTTCATCACGACAGGCCGCTTACCTTCGGACTTCTTTGTCGGGCTCGTCACGAGATTCACTCCTGCTTGATCACCGCCATGACGCGCGCAAAGGCGCGCGAACGCTACCTGTCCTGCAAGCAGCGTTCCCACGCCGTTTCGATCGTCCGATGACCGCCGATGACGCAGACTTCAGACGCCGAACGGATAGAGGTCCGGCGCGCGCTCGGTGGCGCGCGTGGCGAGCGGCGCAATTGCGTGTGTCGAGTCGAACCATACGAATGCGTCGAACTGTTCGGAGAGCGTCGCTTCCATGTAGTGACTGTGCATCTCCGTATCGGGCCGGTAGATGACGCCGATGAAGCGTTCGAGTCGCGGCTCCCGCAAGCGCTCGCGCAACTGCGGACGCCCGGTGCCTGTCAGATCGATTACGCAGCGCGTCTGACCTGATGCATGGAACTGATGCTCGTAGCTGTCCGGCCGTGAAGGCCGCACGACCTTGATCTGCATCGGACCATCCCAGTCCGACGCCGCAGCCACGGTGCCCACATGCGTGCCGAATCCGATGAGCGCAACGGCGTCGCCGAAGCGCTCACGGCAAAGCTGCCCGACGTTGAGTTCGTCGCGCACACGGCCCATCTCGGTTGCGGCCGCATCGCCGATGTGCGAGTTGTGCGCCCATACGACCGCCTTGCCGTCGGGTCCACGCGATTCGAGCAGATGCTCCAGCGTTTCGAACATATGTGTGTCGCGCAGATTCCAGCTATCGGCGGCGCTGCGGTACATCATCCGGTAATAGCGCTCGGCCGATGCGACGAGCCGCGCGTTCTGCGCCGCATCGAACCAGGTTTCGGCATCCTCATGCGCGTCGTCGAGCCGCGTGCGCAATAGCTGCTGCAACTGCTCGACGACGGCATCTTCGCAGGTCTTGAAGCCCGCCGAGGACGCTGCGCGCCCGTACACCTGCGGGTCTTTCTGCCAGGGCGTCAAGCAGCCGTACCGTTCGCGCGCGACGGCTGCCGCTTCGGGATCGGTGCGATCGAGATAATCGAGCACGGCCGCCACCGACGCCGACAGGCTATACATGTCGAGACCATAGAAGCCGCAGCGCTGCCGCGCGTCGAGCGGCTCGTTGTGGCTGCGCAGCCAGCGAACGAAAGCGGCAAATTCTTCGTTGCGCCACATCCATGCGGGAAAGCGCTGGAACGGAAGCGCGTCGCTTCGCCCATCGCGCTGCCGCACGTAACGATCGATGCTGGCCGCGTCCGGCCAGTCCGCCTCGACAGCGACGATATTGAAACCGTGCCGTTCGACGAGACGCCGTGTGATCGCCGCGCGCGCGTCATAGAACTCCGACGTGCCGTGACTGTTCTCGCCCAGCAATACGATGCGCTTTGCCGCGAGGAAATCGAATGCATCGCCGAAAGACGCATCGTCGAATGCTGGCAACGGGCGCGCCGCGTCCGCAATCAGGCCCGCAAGCGACATCGTTTGCGATCCGTCGCGCTCCGATGCATGCGCGGCCTGCGGCGATGGAGCGAACGCATCGTCGGTCTCGGGCCAGCCCTGCTCACCGATCAGCGGCACGAAATGCACTTCGCCCAGGTCCTCTTCGTCGAACTGCGTGGCGCTCTTGCGCGTGAGCTTGACGAGCCGCTGACGCTCGCGATGCTCGCCGATCGGCATCACCAGCCTTCCGCCCATCGCGAGCTGTTCGCGCCATGCGCTCGGCACATCGGGGCCGCCCGCTGCCGCAATGATCGCGTCGAACGGCGCGCGTGCCGCCCAGCCGAGCGTGCCGTCCGCGTCGTGCACGTCGATATTGGTGTAGCCGTTCGCAGACAGCGTTTGCCTCGCCGATGCCGCAAGCGACGTATCGCGCTCGATGCTGTCCACATGCGATGCAAGCCGCGACGCAACGGCAGCCGCGTAACCCGAGCCCGTGCCGATATCGAGCACGCGATCTTGCGGCGACAGTTCCGCCGCCTCGATCATCTTCGCGACGATGAACGGCTGCGAGATCGTTTGACCGCCCGCTAGCGGCAACGGCGTATCGCTGTAAGCGAATTCCGTTAAGTGGTTCGGCACGAACACATGTCGCGGCAGCGCGCGCATCGCATCCAGAACACGCGGATCGCGAACGCCTCGCGAGGCGATCTGCCTGTCCACCATTTGCTGCCGCTCGAAATCGAATGCTTCCATTTTTCACAGGGACGTTATTGCTGAATACGTCTGCATTGCGAGCATCGGCTGTTCCCCGGATGTTCTGCCGCGCGTGCGACAACATTTCGACTGCTTACACGCGCCATAACGCAGCTTCGTGCCGCGATGGCACAGCGTATGCTGGCGTGTCAGCGTTACAACCGCTGGAACCCATCTTCCATCGCGACGGCTTTCGTCCGGCGTCGCGCTTGCCATGACGATGCACGCAGGGCAGCCCGCCCGCCATTTCCACGAGCAAGTCCGAAAATTGCTCGCGCAACGGTGGCGCACGATGCCTGTCGTGTCGCCTGTTGCCTTCCCGATTTCGCTCCATTCATCGAACCTCTTCTTCGACGCGCTTCCCATGTCCGATCAAACCGGCTCCGCTGAACAGCAACCCGAACAGCACACCTCTTCCAGCGAGCCAAAAAAGAATGGAGAACAGGTCGCGCACAAAAGAAACGGGCAAGAAGGAAGCGGCAATGAGAACGGCCAGGGCAAAGAGCGCAAACGCCCCGGCAAGCTGCCGTTGATCATTCTTGCCGCCGTCGTCGTGCTGTTGCTCGTCATCGCGTTCGTGTGGTGGTTCGCGACGCGCAACCAGGAGAGCACCGACGACGCCTACACCGACGGCAACGCCGTTACGCTCGCGCCGAAAGTATCCGGCTACGTCGTGCGCCTCGCAGTCGACGACAACGTATACGTGCACGCGGGTCAGCTTCTCGTCGTCATCGACAAACGCGATTACCAGGCGCAGGTCGATGCCGCGCAGGCGCAATTGGGACTCGCAAAGGCGCAGCTCGATTCGTCGCAAGTGCAACTGGACATCGCGCGCGTCCGGTATCCCGCCGAGTATCGCGAAGCTCAGGCGCAGGCGTCGTCGGCAAGCGCGAGCATGCGGCAGGCACAGGCTGCGTATGAACGCCAGCACGCCGTCGATCAGCGCGCGACGTCGCAACAGAACGTCGATACGGCCGACGCTCAATGGCGCAGCGCGAAGGCCAACGTGACGCAAGCCCAGGCGCAAGTGCAGACGGCCAGTCTCGTCGAGCAGCAGATCAGGCAAGCGCAGGCGCTCGTCGAAGAACGCCGCAAGCAGGTCGACCAGGCGCAGGCGCAACTGGAGCAGGCGCAGCTGAACCTCTCGTATTGCGAAGTGCGCGCGCCCGCCGATGGCTGGATCACGAAGCGCAACGTTCAATACGGCAGCTTTCTTCAGGCAGGCGTTTCGCTGTTTTCGATCGTGACGACGCGCGTGTGGATCACGGCCAACTTCAAGGAATCGCAACTGGAACGCATGCGGCCCGGCGACAAGGTCAAGATCGAAGTCGATGCCTATCCGAAGCTCGATCTCGAAGGCCATGTCGACAGCTTCCAGTTGGGCTCGGGCTCGCGCTTTTCCGCATTTCCCGCTGAGAACGCGACGGGCAACTTCGTGAAGATCGTGCAGCGCGTGCCCGTCAAGATCGTCATCGACAGCCAGATGCCGCAAGGACAGCCGCCGCTCGGCCTCGGGCTGTCCGTCACGCCGAAGGTATATCTGCAATGACGGATGCCCAATCGCAACCGCAAGGCGACGCACAATCGAACTGGCGGCCCGCCGCGAACCCTTGGCTGATCGCCATTTGCGTCACGCTCGCCGCTTTCATGGAAGTGCTCGATACGACGATCGTGAACGTCGCGCTGCCGCACATTGCGGGCACGATGTCGGCGAGCTACGACGAAGCCACGTGGACGCTCACGTCCTATCTCGTCGCCAACGGCATCGTGCTGCCGATATCCGGCTTCTTCGGGCGCGTGCTCGGCCGCAAGCGCTACTTCGTCGTCTGCATCGTTGCGTTCACGATCTGCTCGTTTCTGTGCGGCGTCGCGACCAATCTCGGGCAGCTGATCGTGTTCCGCGTCTTGCAAGGATTCTTCGGCGGCGGCTTGCAGCCCAATCAGCAGTCGATCATTCTCGACACCTTCCCGCCCGCGCAGCGCGGCCGCGCGTTTTCGATCTCCGCGGTCGCGATCGTCGTCGCGCCCGTGCTCGGACCGACGCTCGGCGGCTGGATCACGGACAACTTTTCGTGGCGCTGGGTCTTTCTGGTCAACGTGCCCTTCGGGGTGCTGACGTCGCTCGCAGTGATGCAGCTCGTCGAAGATCCGCCATGGCGCAACGCGCCGGGCAAGCTGTCGATCGACTACATCGGCATCGTGTTGATCGCAATCGGACTCGGCTGCCTGCAAGTCATGCTCGATCGCGGCGAGGACGACGACTGGTTCGCGTCGCCGTTTATCCGCATCTTCGCAGTGCTGGCGGTGGCGGGCATCGTCGGCGCGACGTTCTGGCTGCTCTACACGAAAAAACCCGTCGTCGATCTCGTCTGCCTGAAGGACCGCAATTTCGCGCTGGGCTGCATCTGCATCGCCGCGTTCGCGACCATTCTTTACGGCAGCGCCGTGCTCGTGCCGCAACTGGCCCAGCAGCAGCTCGGCTATACCGCGATGCTCGCGGGGCTCGTGCTGTCGCCCGGCGCGCTGCTCATCACGATGGAGATACCCGTCA
This sequence comes from Paraburkholderia diazotrophica, assembly GCF_900108945.1. GTDB lineage: Bacteria > Pseudomonadota > Gammaproteobacteria > Burkholderiales > Burkholderiaceae > Paraburkholderia > Paraburkholderia diazotrophica. The sequence continues at coordinate 78,645 of NZ_FNYE01000017.1, forward strand.
TCAGCAAGCTGATGCCTTATGTGCAAACCCGCTTTCTCGTGATGACGGGCTTTGTTCTGCTCGGCGTCGCGCTGATCTATTCGCATACGCTCACGCCCGATATCGACTACTTCACGCTCGTGAAAATGCGCAGCTCGCAATCGCTCGCGATCGGCTTTCTGTTCGTGCCGATCACGACGCTCGCCTATCTGACCGTGCCGCAGCGGCTGAACGACGATGCGTCCGCGCTCTTCACGATGTTTCGCAACGTCGCGGGTTCGATCGGCATATCGCTGTCGACAGCGATGATCCGCGAGCGCGTGCAGGCGCGCATGGCGCATCTGTCCGTGCATATGTCGCCGCTGTCGCAGAACTTCAACGACGCGCTCCAGCAGAATGCTCACGCGATCACCGCACTGAACGGCGCGCCGATGGCACAGTCGCTCCAGTCCGCGACGGGCCGCATGTACGAAACCTTCGTCGCGCAGTCGACGATTCTTGCGTATGTCGACGTGTTCGCGATCCTCGCCGTGTTCTGTTTCGCCTGCGCGCCGATGACACTGCTCTTCTCGCCCGTGAAGGCATCGGGCGGCGCAGGAGGACATTGAAATGCGCGCGCGTTTGCATGGACTCGCTCGGTGGATAGCGGCATGTTGCATCGTGGCGCTCGCAAGCGGCTGTACAGTGGGTCCGGATTTCAAGCCGCCTTCCGCCGATGCCCCCGCGACGTGGCACGACATGCAGCGCACGGCGACTCAACAAATGAACGACAGCCACGCGCCCGCCTCCGTTCCGACCATCGACTCGGACCCCGATCCCCGCTGGTGGCGCAGCTTCGACGATCCCACGCTCGAAAGCCTGATCGCGCGCGCGGTGCAGGGCAACCTCGAATTGCAGCAGGCGGTGTGGCGCATCGTCGAAGCGCGCACGCAGGTACAGGGCACGGCTGCGCAGGGACTGCCCAACATCAGCGCCACGGCGAGCTATAAGCGCGAGCAGCTCGGCGCAAAAGGCCTGTTCGAATCGCAAGGCATCTATGACGATGTGAACCGGCTCGGCGAGCCCAATTCGCCCATCGATCAGATCGCACCAGGCGCGGGGCCCAAAGTGCAGCAAGCGGCGACGAATGCGCTCAACCGGTTCACGGAGCCCATCAACCTGTGGCAGGTGGGCTTCGACGCGTCGTGGGAACTGGATCTGTTCGGTCGTGTGCGGCGCTCCGTCGAATCGGCCACGGCGCAAGTGAAAGGGGCAGAGGAAAGCCGCAACGATGCGCTGATCTCACTCGAAGCGGAGGTCGCCCAGACGTACATCCAGTTGCGCGGCGCACAGGCGCTGCACACGCTCACGTCGAGTCTCGTCGACGAGCAGAGCACGATCGTCGATTTGACGAGGAGCCAGGCTCGCGTGGGGCTCGCGAGCGAGCTTGACGTGAAGAGCGCGAGCGCGCAACTCGCGCAGACACGCGCGCTGCTGCCGCAATACGATCAGCAGGCCGAGCAGGCGATGAACGGCCTCGCGTATCTGATTGGCGAGACACCGGGCGCACTCGACGCCGAGCTTGCCGCACCATCCGCGATTCCGCCCGGCCCGCCGACGATTCCCGTCGGCGTTCCGTCGACGCTCGCGCGCCGGCGGCCCGACATACGCCGCGCGGAAGCGAGCCTGCATGCCGCAACGGCCAATGTCGGCGTCGCCGTGGCTCAGTTCTTCCCGGACATTTCGCTGACGGGGCAGATTGGCACGCGTGCGACCAATGCGCGTGACCTCGCGCGCTGGTCGCATCTGTTCTGGTCGGTCGGTCCCGCGATTTCGCTGCCCGTCTTTCAGGGCGGCGCGCTCGTGTCGAATCTGCATCTGTCGAAAGCCGAACAGCAGGTCGCCGCGCTCGATTACCGCAAGGCGGTTTTGGGCGCGCTGCGCGATGTCGATAACGCGCTCACCGTCTATCGAACCGACCAGTCGCATCGCGACGCGCTGGCCGACGAGGCGGCCGCGCAGCAGAGTGCGTTCGACCTCGCGCGCGACAGCTATCGGAAGGGGCTTGTCAGCTTTATCAACGTGCTCGATGCCGAGCGCCAGCTTTCGCAGGCCCGCCAGCAACATGCACAGGCGACGATGCAGGTGTCCACCGATCTCGTCGCACTGTACAAGGCGCTTGGCGGCGGCTGGCAGGAGGATGCCGTCCGCGATCTGCAGCCTCGCTGACGCAGCGCATCGTTGTTCTGTTACGCCCGACGCGATGGAACGCGCGCCGCTTTGCGCGCGATGCAGTTCACGTCACTCACTCACGTCACTCTTCGTCCTCGGGCACGACCTGGCCTGGCTCCAGATCCTGAATCTCCACCAGTTCACCGTCGATGACCATTTCCGCCCCTGGCTCGACCGTCTCGCCCAATACCGGGTCGCCGTCCACGATCAGGCGGATGGGCGTGTCCCCCTCATTGGTCACTCTCACTTTCATCGCAGTGCTCCTTGACGTCATTAAAGTCCGATGATCAACCGGCCCCTGCACGTACCTGCAAGAACGCGGCCCGCTCCTTGCGGCGGATACATCGCCGCAAGGAGCCCATGTGTGCACCATCCGCGACGGGCGAACGCTGGAATAAGCGTTGCTACACCGACTATATACGGATGGGCGCACGTCGTCAGGCGCCATACCGTTCGCAAAGGAGCTTCGGATATGAAACTCGTCGCGCGTCGTCTTTCTGCCGCGCTCGCGGCGGCCACATTTGCATTCGGCGCAGTTGGCTGCAAAAAGGTCGACGATAAAAACGCCAATAGCGGCTCGAACAGCATGGGCTCCGGCAGCAGCGGCGTGATGAGCAACACGGCAGGCATGAGCGGCACGCCTGGGCAAAGCGCGGCAGCCAAAGGCGCCAGCGGCAACGCGTCCGCAGCGAGCATGCCGTCCCCATCGAGCGAGGCGCCCGTCGCCAGCAGACCTTCGGCGGGCGCAAGTACCGTGCCTTCCGGGGCCAGCCAATAGACCACCGGACATACACCACCGGGACGCAATCCGATTGGAGAACCGAGATGCCGATAATCGCCCGAGTCATCGAAACCTTGTCGGAAGCCAATGCGGCGCGCGACGCCGTATTGCGCTGCGGCGTGCCGCCCGAATGCGTATCGCTATGGTCGCAAGCCGACGAAGCAGGCGGCGTGCGCGGCAACTTCCTGACGGGCGACTGCGAAACGGGACGCTCGGAACCGGACGAATACGACCGCAAATTCAAAGACGTCGATACGGGCGCAAGGTTCACGCTCAGCGTGAGCGCGAGCGACGAGCAGATGCCTTCAGTGGAGGCCGCGCTTGCAGCGAGCAAGCGTGACGGCCAATGACGAACTACGATTCATTCGCGCCGCTCGTCGCTTGGCGGTCACTTCGCCGTCACTTCGCGGTCATTTCGTCCCGCGATCGAGCGTGGCGCTGCCGTCCCTGGCGGGCTTGCTGCCCGCCGCTTCCAGCCTTTTCATCAGCACCTCCTTTCGCGTGGCGATTTCCTCGCCGAGCGTCACGAGATCGACACCGCTCCTGAGCAACTCCGGAAAAAGAACGGATTCCTCTTCCTCGATGTGATGACGCACGATTCCCGACAACACTTCGAATGTCGCATCGAAACCGCGGTCGCCGGGTTTCAGCGATTCGAATCTGGCGATCAGCGTCTTCATCACGAAGTGCTCGACGTAGGCTTCGTCCACGTCGATTTCCTCTGAATGCTCCAGCGCCTTGTATGCGGCGGGATAAAGAATCTCCTCCTCGATCAGCGTGTGAACGGTCAACTCTTCGCATGCGCGCTGCACGAGCGCGCGCTTTGCTTCGTGATCGGTGTCTGCTGTTCTATGGAATGCGTCGAAGAGTTGCTCCGCAACGCGATGATCTGACTTCAGCACTTCGATCGCGTCGTGCGCCGCGTTTTCCACGGCGGCCTCGGCTGCGAGTTCCTTGTTTGCGTCTTCGCTCATGATCGCCTCCTGGAAAGTTTCGCTAATAAATGAACACGGCTTCGACCGGATTCAGCAAGCACCATTCCGGGCGTCGTCGCCGTGATGCTTGCCCATAGGTGCGCGGGTACGGTGATTGCACGGCAGAGAAAGGTCAAGAACCACGCATCGACTGTAGAGGTAGCTCATGAAACAAGGCTCCGACCGTTCACGCGTACAGGATACACATCACAAGAAAAACCCACCGGCCGACACGGTGCAACAGGCAAAGGACGATGAGGAAAGCAGAAAACATCCCGCATCGGAAAACAGGCTCGAATCGACGCAGGACAAGAACCCTGTGCCGGAGGAATCGAAACGCTAAGCGGCGGCGATGGCCGGCATGCGGTTCACTGCTTGCTCCGTCTCCAATGAAGTTAACCAGTCATCGGCCAGACGGGTCGATCACAACTCAGGGAGGAAATAGATGAAGCTCAAATTCGCGATCATTTGCACGAGCCTCTACGCGGGCGCGCTCGCTGTTTCGCCGCTAGCCGCGGCGCAAACGGAAGCCGCCTCGACGACGTCGGCCAATCCGCTGGCACAGGCCGACAGGGACTTCGTGCAGGCGGCGTCGATGTCGTCATCGACGGAAATCGATGCGGCCAAACTGGCCACCAAGCATTCGCAGGACAAGGATGTGAAATCGTTCGCGCATCATATGATGCTCGATCACACGAAGCTGACCGTTCAACTGAAAATGGCCGCGCCTCACGGCGTGACCGTACCGAAGGACAACTCCGACACGGAACTGATCGGCTCGCTGAGCAAACTCAATAACAAGGCATTCGATAAGGAATACATCACGAAGGTCGGCCTCGAAGGCCACAAGGAAGCCGTCGCGGCGTTCGAGAAAGAGATCGCGAACGGCCAGGACGCGAAGCTGAAGAAAGCGGCGCAAGACGCCTTGCCGACCATCCAGAAGCACTACCAGATGGCGCAGGACCTCGCGGCCAAGAAGGGGGTTTCAGAATAGCGACCGCAGCGTCAATAACGTAACAGCCGCAACAACAGGCTGGCATCGCGTATGCAACTTCTCGTAGATCGCGGCAGGCAACACGGTCCGCGCTGCGTTGATAACCAGGGAGAAAGCTCATGTCACAGCATCCGGCTCGTTCACAGGATCAACGTCATCCGGGACAACCCAACCCTATCGATATCCAGAAGGCGCTCTCCGGCGTCGACTATCCGACCACGCGCGAGAAGCTGGTCGAACGGGCTCGCCATAATCACGCGAACACGGACATCGTGGATCTGATCGACAAGCTTCCCGATCACAACTACGACAGTCCGGCTGCCGTGTCGAAAGAAATTTCGCGCATCCAGTGATGCAAGCCAGCGCTGCTAATGATGCGCAACGGCGTGCGGGCTCGCGGATCAGCGTCGTCGTATTGACGCACAACCGGGCCTCACGCCTTCTCGATACATTGCGGCGTCTGCGCGCGCTGCCCGAGCGTCCCCCCATCGTCGTCGCCGACAATGCATCCACCGACGAAACAGTGTTGATGGCCGGCCTCACCTACCCCGACGTGCACATCGTCCAATGCGAAAGCAACATGGGCGCGGCGGGCCGCAACTGTGCGATCGAATGGGTCGATACCGAGTACGTCGCGTTCTGCGACGACGACACATGGTGGGAGCCGGGCTCGCTCGAACAGGCCGTGCAGTTGCTCGACGCGCACCCTGAAATCGGCGTACTCAACGCGCGGATCGAAGTCGGCGAGCCGGGCGAAACAGACGAGACGTGTCTGTTGATGCAGCACAGCCCGCTCGATTCGGGCACGCTGCCCGGCCCGTCGCTCATCGGCTACATGGCGGGCGCCTGCGTATTCCGGACGGCCGTGTTCCGCGAGGCAGGCGGCTACGATGCGCGCCTTTTCATTGGCGGCGAAGAAGAACTCGTCGCACTCGACGTGCTCGCGAATGGACACGCGATCGTCTATCGCGACGCGCTGATGGTCAGGCATGACCCGTCGCCGGCACGCGACAGCACATTGCGCCGGCGCACGCTCGCGCGCAACGCGGCGTGGATCGGATGGATGCGTCTTCCTGTTGCAGAGGCATTGACGCGGACGCTGCGCGCATTCTCGACCTTCAGGCGCGAACGCACGCTATGGCACGACGGCTGCGCGATGCTGCGCGGCTTGCGCTGGGCGCTGCGCGAACGCAAGCGCCTGCCCGATCGCGTGCTTGCGATGCGCCGCGTGGTCCAGCGTCATGAACGCGATCTGCAATCGATGCCGCAGCCGGCCCAGACCGTGAACGCCGATCAATCGCGCACGACACAATACGAAGAGACAACCGGGCGATAGATTCTCCATGTCTTATGACGCAAGCGGCTCGCCTTGCCTGTCCGCAACATTGCGGATCGCGGCGATCAACGCGGGCGCCGCGATGGGCGTGGTCAGATGCGCGTCGAAGCCGGCTTTGGCCGCGCGGTCGCCATCTTCAGCTTGCGTGTAGCCCGTCAGCGCAATCGCGGGCAGACGTCGTCGGGAACGCATCTCATGCTGCGTTTCAAAGGCTCTGACGCGTTCGAGCACCTGGTAGCCATCTTCTGCGCCCAGCACGATATCGCACAGCAGGACATCCGGCCATTCTTGCGCCGGCGTGCTGGCGAGCAGGGCCAGCGCCTCGTCGCCGGACGACGCGAGTTGCACGCGCGCGCCGCTCGCGCTCAGCACGGCTTCGAGCGCATCGCGCGCGTCTTCCTGATCGTCGATGGCGAGCACGCACACGTCTTTCAGCGGCATCGGCATGTCGAGCATCGAACCGTCGTTGACGGAAGGCGACGCTTCGCGCGGCAAAGCCGCCCCATCGTCGTCGAGAATGGGCCGCAACGGCAAGACCATCACATAGGCGATGCGGTTGTCGATGGGCATTACGGTGAGTCTGCCGCCGAGCGCGGTCAGCTTCGCTTCCATCGTTCGCGCGGCTTCCTGCGAGAGCTGAACGGAGCCCTCGCGCGTACCCGTCACGCTGATCCACGCATGATTCTGACGACGCTCGACGCGCAATTCGACACGCCCCCCGATGCGCGTCTGCTCGATTTCGGTCTGGCACAGCATGCCGATCGCCTGTTGCAGCTCGACGGGATCGCCCGTGACCCGCAGCTCTTCCGGCGGCACGATCATCCGCCACGTGATGCGCCGTTGAGCGATGACGGCTTGCAGCGGCGCCATCGCATCGGAGATCACCACATCGAGGCGCAGCGATTGCGCCGATACCTTGCGCTGCAGATGCTCCAGTTCGCCCTGCTGCCATTGAAGCGCCCACATCTTCGCGTAGACGGCGTTGCGCGACAGCAGCTCGCCGTGCGTGCCCTGCTCGACGATGCGCCCATGCTCCATCACGAGTATCCAGTCCGCGTCGACGACGGTCGACAGACGATGCGCGATCGAGATCGACGTGCGCCCTTGCGCGAGCCGGTTCAGCTCGCTCTGGATCGCGCGCTCGGAGCGGGTATCGAGCGCCGATGTCGCCTCGTCGAACACGATGATGCGCGGATTCTTGAGAATCGCGCGCGCAATCGCAATGCGCTGCCGCTCCCCGCCCGATAACCGCACGCCGCGTTCGCCGACTCGCGTGTCGTAGTGATCGGGCAGGCGCTCGATGAATTCGTCGAGCTGCGCCGCTCTTGCTGCGCGCACCACGTCGGCACGCGACGCGCCCTGTTTGCCATACGCGATGTTGTAAGCGATCGTGTCGTTGAACAGCACCGTGTCTTGCGGCACGATTCCGATCGCTTCGCGCAGGCTCTTCTGCGCCACGACTTGCAGATCCTGGCCATCGATCAGCACGCGGCCCGACGTCGGCTGATAGATGCGGAACAGCAGCTTGATCAGCGTCGATTTGCCCGAACCGCTGCCGCCGACGACGGCAAGACGATGCCCGGGATGAACGCGGAACGTCACGTCGCGCAACACCTGGCGCGCGGGATCGTAGCCGAAGTTCACATGCTCGAACGCGATTGCGCCGTCCGTAATCGCGAGCGGACGCGCGTTCGGCAGATCGACGTCCTCACCCGGCACACCGCGCGCGACGAGAATGGCAAACATGCGCTCGACGTTGGCCTTCGCGTCGTTGGTCTCGCGAAACACGAAGCCGAGCGTATTGAGCGGCATGCACACCTGGATGATGTATGCGTTGATCAGCACGAGATCGCCGACGCTCATCGCGCCCGTCATCACGTGCTGCACGGCGAGCAGCAGAACGGCCGCAATGCCCATCGCGATCACGGCGCTCTGTCCGACGTGCAGTGTCGTGAGCGCGCGCTGGTTCGCGACGCGCGCGTCGACCCATTGCGCGAGCACCGCGCTCAGACGGCGCGTTTCCGTCTCTTCCGTCGCGAAGAACCGGACCGTATCGTAGTTCAGCAGACTGTCGACGAGCCGCCCGTCCGACTGCGCTTCGATCTCGTTGACGCGGCGCTGCACGACGAGACGCCGCTGCGTAAAGATGTACGTGTAGACCGCATAGCCCGCAAAAGTTGCCGCAATGATGATCGTGAAAGTCCACGAGTAGTTGCGCATCACGATCGCGACGATCGTGCCGATCTCGATGAAGGTCGGCACGATCGAAAAGAGCGCCGTCCCGAGCAGAAAGCCGATCCCGTCTGTGCCCTTCTGCACGTCGCGCACGACGCCGCCCGTCTCGCGCTGCGCGTGAAAGCGAGCGCCGAGCCGATGCAGATGCGCGAAGGTCCGCTCGGCAAAATCCGCAACCGTGCGCTGGGTGACGGCGCTGAACACCACGTCGCGCGCCTCGTTCAGCGCATCGCCGAAAAAGCGCAGCAGCGCATACGCGAGCACCAGAAACACGGGGAATACAACGGGCGATTCCGGGTGGCTCAATTCGTCGACGATATGTTTGAGCGTCAGCGGAACCGCGACGGCGGAGAGCTTCGCGAAGATCATCAGCGCCAACGACGCGGCCGTGACCGCCCGGTAGCGGAGCACGGCACGCAGCAGGTCGCCGACGATCAGTCCTCGGATGCGCGAAAGAGATTGGTTTGTTTGGGTCGTATCCATCGTCCTGTGCCGTTAGCATGCCGTGCGCCCGGCGCCGCCCCCCGACGTCCTCCCACTTGCGAAGCGCTTTTTACACGACGCTTGTAATTCGGGGCACGCCACAGCGCTTCGAGCGATGCGCGCCCAACGAAATAACCATCCGCATTGCACACAACGATGGAAATGCCCGTTCTCACCGAGCGGCACATCGCATGCTGAACGAAGGTACGCACTGCTCAACTGCGATTGCGAAGAAGCAGCGCCATTCCGATCAACCGCCCTATGTTCATCAGCACACGGGCCATGAAGGAACCAAAAGGGATCACGATGAAGATTGCCATCATCAGCGAACACGCGTCTCCCCTTGCCGTTGCGGGTGGCGTCGACAGCGGCGGACAAAACATCTATGTCGCGAATGTCGCAAGACAGCTGCAGCGCAGCGGCCATCAGGTCGACGTCTTCACACGGCGCGACCGTGCGTTGCTACCGTCCATCTCGAACATGGAAGGAATCCGCGTGATCCATGTGCCGGCGGGCCCGCCGCTGCAACTGCCGAAGGAGCAGTTGCTGCCGTACATGGGCGAGTTCGCCGATTTCCTGATCGGCTTCTTTCGCTGCGAGAAAACGTCGTATCACGTGATACACGCGAACTTCTTCATGTCCGGGCTGGCCGGCCTCAAAGTCAAGCGTGCGCTCGGCGTGCCGCTCGTCACGACGTTCCATGCGCTCGGACGCGTGCGCCGGCTTCATCAGGGCACCGACGACGGCTTTCCCGACGAGCGCTTTGCGATCGAGGACGAACTCGTCCGCCGTTCGGACGCGATCATTGCCGAGTGTCCGCAAGACGAAGCCGATCTGGTCGATCTGTATCACGCGGATTCCGAACGCATCGACATCGTGCCGTGCGGCTTCGACGCCGACGAGTTTCATCCGATGAACCGCGACGCCGCGCGCGATGCACTAGGCTGGCCGCGCGACAGGTTCATCGTGCTGCAGCTCGGGCGCATCGTGCAGCGCAAGGGCATCGACAACGTGATTCGCGGCGTCGGCGCGCTCAAGATGCAACACGGCATCGATGCGCGGCTTTACATCGTCGGCGGCAATTCCGACGTGCCGAATGAAATCGCCACGCCCGAAATTGCACGGCTGCGCGGCATCGCGACCCACGAACAGATTGCAAACGAAACGACTTTCGTCGGCCGTCGCGGACGGCGGCGTCTGCGCATGTTCTATAGCGCGGCCAACGTGTTCGTGACGACGCCGTGGTACGAGCCGTTCGGCATCACGCCCGTCGAAGCGATGGCATGCGGCACGCCCGTGATCGGCGCGGACGTCGGCGGCATCCGCTATTCGGTGAAGCACGGCGAGACGGGCTGGCTCGTGCCGCCGCGCGACCCGGCCGCGCTCGCGATGAAGCTGGCCGTGCTGCAACGCGATCCCGAACTCGCGCGCCGGATGGGCGAAGCAGGGCTCGCCCGCGCGCAAGCGGAGTTCACCTGGAGCGGCGTGGCCGAATCGTTGACGGACATTTACCGCCGCGTTGCCGACATGAACACGCTCTTTGCCAGCAACGAATCGGGAGAGGCACTGCGCTCGGCAGCGGGAGGCGCGGCTGGATAGCGACGCTCATCGTCGCCCGTCGTCCGCTCATGGTTCGCACGTCGAGTCACATCCGATATCCGATCCCTCAGAGATTGCAATGCTTACGCCCTCTCTCACGCCGTCCGTCACGCCGTCTGTCGATCCGCATCAGCCGGCCGTCTTTATCGACAAGGACGGCACGCTGCTCGAGGACGTACCGTACAACGTCGATCCGCAGCACATGCGTTTCGCGCCCGGCGCATGCGAAGCGTTGCGCGCGCTCGCGTGCTGTCCATTCAAGCTGATCGTCATCAGCAACCAGAGCGGGGTTGCGCTGGGGCGCTTCGATATCACCGCGCTGGATGCCGTCGAAGCGAAGCTGCGCGACATGTTCGCGTCGTGCGGCGCGACGCTCGACGGCGTGTACTGGTGTCCGCATCATCCCGAAGGCAGCGTGCCGACCTACGCGCACTCATGCGACTGCCGCAAGCCCGCTCCGGGCATGCTGTTGCGGGCGGCCCGCGAGCACGGCGTCGATCTCGGCATGTCGTGGTTCGTCGGCGACATCTTGGATGACGTCGAGGCGGGCAACCTCGCGGGCTGCAAGACGATACTGCTCGACAACGGTCACGAGACGGTATGGCGCCGCACGCAAGCGCGCATCCCGACCGCGTATGCGCGCGACCTCCATCGCGCGGCGCTGATGATCCTGCAGTACCACGAAAAGTGCAGCGCGGGCACACCCCATCTGTCGGGCCAGGCGGCATGATGAAGAGTCTCGCGCTGCTTCCACCGCCCAGCGCGGCGCATGCAAGCGTCGCGGCATCGCGCGCGCTCGCGCCGTGGGGCGACGACGTCAAGCGCATCCTCTGCGTGCGCACGGACAATCTCGGCGACGTGCTGATGACGACGCCCGCCTTTCACGCGTTGCGCGCCGCGTGCCCCGGGCGTCACCTGACAATGCTGGCGTCGGCGGCCGGCGCGGCCCTTGCGCCCTTCCTGCCCGATATCGACGAGGTGATCCACTATGAAGCGCCGTGGTCGCGCTCACGCCCGCCGCGCTCGCATCCCGCCGATCTGGCCATACGCGCGTTGCTCGAAGAAGGGCGTTTCGATGCCGCCGTGATCTTCACCGTCTACAGCCAGAACCCGTTGCCCGCCGCGACGATGTGCTATCTCGCGGGCATTCGGCACCGGCTCGCGCGTTGCCGCGAGAACCCGTATGCGCTGCTCGACGACTGGGTGCGCGAGACGGAGCCCGAGCAAGGCACGCAGCACGAAGTCGAACGGCAACTGACGCTCGTGCAGGCCGTCGGAGCGAGCACGAACGACACGCGCATGCGCATGCGCCTGCGCGAGCTCGATCGCAGGACGCTGGCCGCGACGCTCGCCCGGCGACATATCGATGCCGACGTTCCCTTCATCGTCATTCATCCCGGTGCGAGCGCCGAGTCGCGCCGCTATCCCGCTGAGCGCTTCGGCGCGGCCGCCGCGCAGTTCGTTCGCGCAACGGGGATGAACGTGCTGGTCACGGGCTGCGCAAGCGAAGCGTCACTGGTACGCGCGGTGATCGATGCAGCAGGCCCGTCCGCGTGGCCGTTCATGCACGATCTGACGGATGCGTTCGACCTCGGCGCGTTCGCTGCGCTGATCGAGAGAGCGGCGGTCGTGGTGTCGAACAACAGCGGGCCCGTTCATATCGCTTGCGCGCTCGGCACGCCCGTCGTCGATCTGTATGCGTTGACGAATCCGCAGCATGGCCCGTGGCAAACACCGCATCGCGTGCTGTTCAACGATGTCGAATGCCGCTGGTGCTACCGCAGTGTCTGTCCACAGGGACATCACGCGTGCCTGCGCGGCATCCCGCCCGCCGAGGTCGCAAAGGCCGCGCTCGATCTGCTCGACGAAACGAGCCCGCCCTCGTCGGGCGCGCAACTCGCATCCACTGCAATCGCAACTCAAACGGGGTGACGTTCATGTACACACTGGGAATCAATGCCGTCTATCACGACAGCGCCGCCGTGCTGGTGCGCGATGGCGTCGTGCTGGCCGCCGCCGAGGACGAGCGGTTCACGCACGTCAAGCACGCGAAGCGGCCTGTGCCATTCTCGACGTGGCAACTGCCGTTCGATGCAATCGACTACTGCCTGGGCGCAGCGGACATCACGTTGAAGGACGTCGACCACGTCGCGTACTCCTACGATCCCGCGCTGTTCGCGGGCATGCCCAAGGAACCGCAAGCGACGATCGAACTTCCGTTCGAACCCGCGCAATCCAGGACCGCGAACCCGTCGGAGTCGCCGTGGGACCCGCTTTTTCTGAGCTATATCGCGAATGCGAAAAGGCAACTGCTGGACGGCGCGCCACATCATCTGTCGAAGCGATTCAAGGGCGTCGATCGCAACGACTGTTTCGAGTGGCACTTCGTCGATCACCATCTCGCGCATGAAGCAAGCGCCTTTCTCGCGAGTCCCTTCGACGATACCGCCGTGCTCACGATGGACGGCCGCGGCGAAGGCGTGACGACGAGCATGGGGCAGTTCATCAGCGGCAGGTACACGCGGCTGCGTCAGGTCGAGTTGCCGCATTCGCTGGGGCTGCTCTACGAAGCCGTGACGGCATGGCTCGGCTTTCTTCACTCGTCCGACGAGTACAAGGTGATGGCGCTCGCATCGTATGGCAAGCCCGTCTATGTCGATCAGTTCCGCGCGATCGTCAAGGTGAGACAGGACGGCACGTACACCGTCGATGCACCGCGTCTCGTCGAGCGCTTCGGCGCACCTCGCGAACGGGGCGGCCCGCTCGAGCAGCGTCACTTCGACATCGCGCGTTCGCTGCAATGCGTGCTGGAGGAAACGGTATTGCATCTCGCGCGCTGGCTGCATCGGCAGACGGGTTTGTCGCGGCTGTGCATGGCGGGCGGCGTCGCGCTCAACTGCGTGATGAACTCGAAGGTTCGCGACCAGGGACCATTCGGCGAAGTGTGGGTTCAGCCCGCCGCCGGCGATGCGGGCACCGCGCTCGGCGCCGCGCTATGGACCGACTATCGCGAGCGCGGCGACAACACGCGCCACTGGATCATGGACCACGCGTACCTCGGTCCCGACTACGCGGACGATGAAATCGAGCGCTTCCTGAAGTGGTCGAAGATACCTTATCGCCGCGCGAAAGATGTCGTGAACGAAGCCGCCGACATGCTCGCCGGCAACAAGGTGATCGGCTGGTATCAGGGGCGCACGGAGTTTGGACCGCGCGCGCTGGGCGCCCGCTCGATACTCGCGTCGCCGATCGATGCGGGCATGCAGGCAAGGCTCAACGAGATCAAGGACCGCGAAGATTTCCGGCCCGTCGCGCCTGTCGTGATGGAAGAGCATGCGGCGCAATGGTTCGTCGGCGGGCAGCGCGCGCCCTTCATGCTGTTCGTGTTCGACGTTCGCGAGGAACAGGCGTCGCGCATTCCGGCCGTGCGGCATGTCGATGGCACGGCACGCGTGCAGACGGTGAACCGCGCGCAGCACGCGCTCTATTACGATCTGCTCGACGCGTTCCGGCAGCGCACAGGCGTGCCCGTGCTGGTCAATACGTCGTTCAATACGCGCGGCGAACCGATGGTCAATTCGCCGCGCGATGCCGTCGAATCGTTCTGGACGTCCCCGCTCGACGCCCTCGTGATCGGACCGTTCATCATCGAAAAGGCGGGCTCGGCGCGCTCGGGCGCAACGCATGCGGAGTCGGCGGCATGAATGCGCGCAGCTTCGATACTTCCGGTCATGGCTCCGCGCGGCATGACGCCGGGGCGGGCGCGGCGGGCGCCGATTGCGCGCAATGCGACATCTCCGTGGTCGTGCCCACGTACGGACGGCCTGCGCTGCTCGAAGTGTGTCTGCGCGCGTTGGCCATGCAGGACTTCGACGCGCGTCGCTATGAAATCATCGTGTGCGACGACGGCCCCGACGACGCGACGCAATTGACGGTGCAGCGTTTCGCGGACCAGGTGTCGGCGCGCGGGCTCACCGTCCGCTACCTGCCCGTGCGGGCGACGCAAGGGCCAGCCGGGGCACGCAATGCAGGCTGGCGCGCGGCCCGCTCGCCGCTGATCGCCTTCACCGACGACGATACGATTCCCGACCCGCACTGGCTCACGGCAGGCGCCGCCGCGCTTGCGACGGGCGCCGATGCTGCATCGGGCACGATCGCCGTGCCGCTGCCCGACAAGCCCAGCGATTACGAACTCGATGCGAGCGGCCTCTCGCGCGCCGAGTTCGCCACCGCCAACGCGTTCGTGCGCCGTTCGCGGCTCGCCGCGATGGGCGGCTTCGACGAACGGTTCACATCGGCATGGCGCGAGGACTCCGACTTGCAGTTCGCGGTGCTGCAAGCGGGCGGCCGCATCGTGCGTGCGTACGATGCCGTCGTCGTGCATCCCGTGCGCCCCGCGCGCTGGGGCGTGAGCCTCGCGCAGCAGAAGAAGAGCGAGTTCGAAGCGCTGCTGTTTCGCAAGCATCCCGCTTTGTACCGGCAGCGGATCGGCGCGGGGCCGCCGCACCTCTATTACGCGATCGTCGCGAGCATGCTGTGCGCGTGCTTCGCGGCGCTCACGGGGCACGGACTGCTCGCCGCAGCCGCGCTGACCTTATGGGCGCTGCTGACCGCGAGCTTCTGCGTCGCGCGTCTGCGCCGCACACGGCACGACCTGCCGCATATCGCCGAAATGGCATGGACGTCGATGCTCATTCCGTTTCTTTCGATCTACTGGCGCCTGCGCGGCGCGATCCGTTACAAGGTGTTCTTCCTGTGAATTCCTTCATCGATCGACTCGCCCCGCAACGCATCGTGATTTTTCGCGCGCTCCAGCTCGGCGACATGCTATGCAGCGTTCCCGCGTTGCGCGCGCTGAGGCGCACGGCCCCGCATGCGCATATCGCGCTGATCGGCCTGCCGTGGGCTCAGGCGTTCGTCGACCGATACCCTGCGCTGATCGACGAACTGATCGTCTTTCCCGGCGCAACCGGCTTTCCCGAACAGCGCGAAGACGATAGCGCGCTGCCCGCGTTCATCGATGCGATGCGGCAGCGCGCGTTCGATCTCGCGATCCAGCTGCACGGCAGCGGCGGCATTACGAACGATATCGTGTGCCGCTTCGGCGCGCGCGCGTATGCAGGCTTCGTGCAGCCCGGCGAGATTGCGCACTCGGGCTGCTTCATCGAATGGCCGGACATGCTGCCGGAGCCGCATCGCTATCTCGCGTTGACGAATGCAATGGGCGCGCCGCGCGAAAGCGATGCGCTCTCGTTCGATCTGACCGCGCAGGACGAAGCCGATTATGTGTCGCTCGCGGCCGCGCACGGCATCGAAGCGCATCGGCTCGTGCTGATTCACCCAGGCGCGCAATTGCCGTCGCGCCGCTGGCCTGCCGCGCGCTTCGCGCAAGTCGCCGATGCGCTCGCCGCCGACGGCTGGCAGATCGGCGTGACGGGCACGGCCGCAGAGGCGGAGTTGACGGCCACCGTGCTCGGCCTGATGGCCGCGCCCGCGCTGCATCTGGCGGGCTCGACGTCGCTCGGCTCGCTGGCGGCGCTCGTCGATCGCGCGCGGCTCGTCGTCTGCAACGACACGGGCATGTCGCACATCGCGGCCGCGATGCGCACGCCGAGTGTCGTCGTCGCGTCGGGCAGCGACACGCGCCGCTGGGCGCCGCTCGATCGCGAGCGGCATCGCGTGCTCGCGGACTATCCGCACTGCCGTCCGTGCGCGTATCGCGTGTGTCCTTATGGGCACGAATGCGCGTTGAACATCGCCGTGCCGGATGTCGTGCAGGCCGCGCGCGACATGCTCGCGCTCGATCGCAATGCGAATCCGGCCGCGCCCTGCACGTTGCACGCGGCCCGCGCTTCTGATGTGTCTGCTCATGAGGAGGTGCGCCATGTTGCATAGCTGTCGCCGGCTGCGCGTGCTGACCTGGCATGTGCACGGCAACTACCTGTACTACCTGAGCCAGGCGCCGCACGAGTTCTATCTCGTCACCAGGCCCGGCAATCCGCCCGGTTATGCGGGCACGAACGGCACGCTGCCGTGGGGCAATAACGTGCATGAGGTGAGCATCGACGAAGTGGCGTCGAACGAATTCGACGTCGTGCTATATCAGCATCGCCAGCATTGGGACCATGATCGCGAGCATGTGCTTTCCGATGCGCAGCGCCGCTTGCCGCGCATCTATGTCGAGCACGATCCGCCGATGGAGAACCCCTATCAGCAATGGCATTGGGTCGACGATCCCGACACGCTGCTCGTGCATGTCACGCACTTCAACGAGCTGATGTGGGATTGCGGCGTGACGCCGACGCGCGTCATCGAGCATGGCGTGGTCGTGCCCGAAGGCGTTCGGTATAGCGGCGAGCGCGACTGCGGCATCGTCGTCGTCAATCATCTTGCGCAGCGCGGACGGCGCCTCGGCTGCGATGTATTCACGCAACTGCGTTCGCGTGTGCCGCTCGATCTTGTCGGCATGGAGGCACAAAGCTGCGGCGGCATCGGCGAGATCGCGAATCTCGAGCTTGCCGCGTTCATCGCGCGCTACCGCTTCTTTTTCAATCCGATCCGCTGGACGAGCCTCGGCCTCGCGATCGTCGAGGCGATGACGATCGGCATGCCGATTGTCGGTCTTGCGACGACGGAGTTGTCGACGGTGATCCGCAACGGCGAAAACGGCTTCGTCGACACCAGCACGGACGCGCTCGCCGATGCGATGCACGCGCTGATACGCGATCCGGCGCTCGCGCGCTCGCTGGGCGACAACGCGCGGCGCACCGCGCTCGAACGTTTTCATATCGACCGTTTCGTGCAGGACTGGCACGACACGCTAACGCAGGTCACGGCCTGATCCGGAGCACGACGATGAAAGACATATCGCGCAAACGCATTCTCGTGACGGGCGGCGCCGGGTTTCTCGGCTCGCATCTGTGTGAGCGGCTCGTCGCGCAAGGCCACGACGTGCTGTGCGTCGACAACTTCTATACGGGCACGAAGGACAACATCGCGCATCTGCTCGACTGCGCGAATTTCGAACTGATGCGTCACGACGTGACATTTCCCCTATACGTGGAAGTCGACGAAATCTATAACCTCGCGTGCCCCGCGTCACCCATTCACTATCAGCACGATCCCGTGCAGACGACCAAGACCAGCGTGCACGGTGCAATCAATATGCTGGGGCTCGCGAAGCGCGTGAAGGCGAAGATCTTCCAGGCGTCGACGAGCGAGGTCTATGGCGATGCGCGCGTGCATCCGCAAAAGGAGGACTACTGGGGCCACGTGAATCCCATCGGCCCGCGTTCGTGCTACGACGAAGGCAAGCGCTGCGCGGAAACGCTCTTCGTGGATTACCGGCGCCAGCATGGGCTCGATATCCGCATCGCGCGCATCTTCAATACGTATGGACCGCGGATGCATCCCGCCGACGGACGCGTGGTGTCGAACTTCGTGATCCAGGCGCTGAGCGGCGAACCGCTGACCGTCTATGGCGACGGCTCGCAGACGCGCTCGTTCTGTTTCGTCGACGATATGATCGATGCGTTCATCCGGCTGATGAATCTGGACGAAGATCCCAACGGCCCCGTCAATCTGGGGAATCCGCATGAGGTGTCGATGCTTGCGATCGCGCAACGCATCGTCGAGATGACGGGCTCGTCTTCGGTCATCGAGTTTCGCCCGCTGCCTGTAGACGATCCGTGGCATCGGCAACCGGATATAGGTCGTGCAAGACAGTTGCTGGCGTGGGAGCCGCATACGTCGCTGGATGACGGGCTCGACGCGACGATCCGCTATTTTTCGGCGCTGCTACGCGCGACGCCGCGCACACGTGACGTTGTGCACGATGCCGGAACGACGGCGTCGATGGTGCAGCCGTAACGTTCGCGCGTTCAATGCCCGTCGGCGGGTCGGCTGCTCCACTCTCTTTGCAGCGTGGCGGCGAGAATCATGTCGAGCGCGTTCAACGGCTTCGCGCCTGCGCGAACGAGCGGCCGGAATACGGGGTCGCCGCGCCGCACGGGTGCGCCCGTCAGCCCGCAGACGCCGGACGTGCGCGCAAAGCCCGCCCGCCACATCTGATCCTGATACCGGCCGAACGTCGAGTCGCTCCACGAGACGAGTATCGTCGACGTGGTCTGCCGCTCGATGCGATCGATCGACGCCGCGTTCGCAACGGGGGCCCGCGCCGGACGACAGAGTTCGCGCGACTCCCGCATATCGGGAGCCTGTCCGCGCAACCAGCCGACGATCTGAGACCACGGATCACTGCCGTTCATATTCGACCTCCTTCGCTGATGCGCACGCGCGGCGTTACGCTTCGTCAGCGCCATCCGCCGGCGCGAGCGCGACGACGTTTTCGATGCCTTGCCGCGCCATCTTCGTGTACGGGCAAAAGCGTTCCGTGTCGCGCACCAGTTGCTCTGCCAGAGCGCGCTCGACACCCGGCAAGCGAATGCGCGTATGCGCGGCCAGCCGGAACAGGCCATCGACAGGGTCGCGGCCGAATTCGACTTTGACCTCCACCGATGCATCGGCAGTCCGAACGCCTGCCCGCGTTGCAAGCAGGCTCAGCGCGCCGTGAAAGCAGGCCGCGTATGCAGCCGCGAACAACTGCTCGGGATTCGCGCCGCCGCCGGGTCCGCCAAGCGCTTCGGGCAAGCGCAACTCGATCGCGACATTGCCGTCGTCGGAACGCACGATGCCCGACGCGCGCCCATGACACGCATCGCCGCCCGTCACGCAGACCCTCGCCGAGTACAGCGTTCGAGCGTCTTTACCGCTGTACGTGTCGAGCAGCGTCAACGGCGGTGGGCGTAATGCGGTCACGGCGCGTCATCCGTTGAAGCTGTGACTGCCGCCTGTCGCAACGGCCTTGCTGCCGATGAATTCCGTGCTGCCCGTCACTACGATCTTCATTCACTTTCCCTGTGAGCTTGTGCGCGGCCACGAGGCCGCTCCTGTGCACGAAGCGCGCATTGCGTGCGGTCCGTACGTGGTTCATCGTAGGCTCACGCGCCGCCGGGCAGAAGAGCCGCAGAAGGACCCATTGTGTTGCGTCACGGGCATCAATCGAAATGTCGAGGAGCATTGAAGAAGATCGACGTCGGGCGCGTCGTCAATCGACGGCGGATTCGACTTCGGGCAGCTCGTGCGTCGTGGTCAGATACTGCAGATCGAGTGCCCTCGTGTGCTCCGTCATGTAGTCGACGAACACGCGGATTCTCGCGGGAAGATGCTTGCGGCTCAGATAGCAGATGTAGTGGCCGCCATCGTCGGGCGCGTATTGCTGCAGACAGCAGAGCAGCCGGCCCTGCTTGAGCAGATCGCACACCTGGTACGCCGGCAGTTGCGCGATGCCCTCGCCGTCGAGCACGGCCTGCAAGATCAGATCGCCGTCGTTGAACGTGTGCTGCGCGGCCGGCTGGCGCCGCTGCGGCAGGCCATCCACCTTGAATTCCCATTCCCTGATGCGGCCCGACGTCATGCGAAAGTTGATGCAGTCATGAGCGGCCAGTTCGCCGACATCGCGCGGCAAGCCGTAGATCTGCGCATACGCGGGCGAAGCGCAGACGATCATCTGCATCGGTATCAGCTGGCGCGCGACGATCTCGCTGTCCTCCATGCGTCCGTCGCGGAACGCTACGTCGATGCGGTCGGCCGTGAAGTCAGTGGGACGGTCGTTCAGCAGCAGTTCCAGCGCGATGTCGGGATAGCGCGCGCGAAAGCCGCGCAACAACGGCGCGACGACCTTGCGGCCGAAGCCCGGTGTCGAGCAGACGCGCAGTCGGCCGCGCGGCGGACCGTTGCGCAGCTCGCGCATGTCTTCCAGCGCCTGCGCGATGCGCTCGACGCCCGGTTGACACTTCTCGTAGAACAGTTCGCCCTCGCGCGTCAGCGACGTACTGCGCGTCGTGCGAAAAAAGAGCCGCGCATCGAGCTGGGCCTCGAGCTTCTGCACGTTGCGGCTGACGGAAGAGCGGCCGATGCCGAGGCGATCGCCCGCGCGGGCAAAGCTGCCTTCGTTGGCAACGGCCAGAAAAGAAACGACGCCGGCGTAACTGGTCGCAAAGCTGCTGGCGATCGGATCGTCGGCGTTCGGGGCCGAACTGCGTGGTGGGTAGTCTGACATGGCGCGCATAGTCGGTGGGTCGATATCCGACTAGACGTATGAGCGCCCCCGCTTGTGACACCGCTCGCGACATTTCGCGCAGATTTTTTATCGACCCGGCTCGCCGTCTGCCGCCGCGCTCACTTTTCGGGCACGAGAATGGGCGCGCCCTTGTCCTTCAGGAACACCACGAGGAACTTCGCCGGTTGCGTCTGGCTTGCATTGCGCCCGACCGTGTGCACATCGTTCGGGCCTTCGTAAAAGCTCTGCCCGGGCTTGAGCGTGACTTCCTTTCCGCCCTTCACCTGCATCACGATCGACCCTTCCAGCACGTAGATGAACCCATGCGCGTAATGCCGATGGACGGGATCGACGGAGCCGGGCGGATATTCGACCGTGATCATCAGCGCTTCCTTGCCCGGATAGTCATCGAGCGGCTGCGTCATAACGGGTGTGACGATCGCCTCGGGCGCCGCGGCGCGGGCCGCCTGCCCCATCAATGCGCCCGTGACGACGAGCAAGGACATGACGGACTTCTTCGAGCGAAACATGGTGCGCTCCTCAAAGAGGCGGCCCACGCGCGCGGGCCGAAGATAGCGAAACCGACAGCGCGCCTCAGGCGAGGTTGGCCTTGTCGAGGCCGTATGCCTTGTCCTGTGAACCGGGCACCGTCCTGAACGCGATGTTCGCACGGTTCCATCCGTTGATGGCCATCACTTCGTACGTGAGGTCCGACAGTTCCTTTTCGGAGAACTGGCCGCGCACGCGCTCATAGATATCGTCGTCAACGCCATGCTCGGGCAGCTTCGTCAGCACTTCCACCCACGCGAGCGCGGCACGTTCGCGCGCCGAAAAGAGCGTGGACTCGCGCCACGTCGGAAGATGATGGATGCGCAGCTCGCGCTCGCCGTGAATGCGCGCTTCCTTCACGTGCATGTCGAGGCAGAACGCACATCCGTTGATCTGCGACGCGCGGATCGAAATCAGGTCGCGGATCGTCTCTTCGATCGCGCTGTCCTTCAACAGCATCGTGAATTCGAGGTGCTTCTTGAACAGTTCCGGCGATTGCTGAACATAGTTGATGCGCTGGGTCATGATGTCTCCTGGCGACGATGAGAGAAACACCCGCACTTCCAGGGTGCCATGAACGGCGATGAGCCGCATGAAGTCATGGTAGGTGTGCGGGGCGCGCGGCGCTAGACATGGGATCGGGCTCACGCTGTTGCCCATGAAGCACCAATCGGCGCATCGGTCATCTGGTACTCGCCATTCTGGTACTCGCCGCGCGTGCGCGCAGGATCGACGGGCGCTCAGGGATTGCCGTGCGCGGCGACGATGCGCGCGAGCTTGTCGGGATTGCGCTGGACGTGGATGTTGACGATGCGTTGGCCGTCCGTCTCGAACGTCTGCGCCGATTCGAGCTGGCCTTCGAAATAGCGCAGCAGCGCCCACTCGCCGTTGAGCATCACGAGCTTCACGCGAAGCTCGCTCTTGTAACGCAGCGACGACGCGTAGAAAAGCTGCGCGATGCGCCGGCCGCCCAGCATCGGACGCGGGAAGCTCTGCACCTTGCCGCCGCCGTCGCCGATCAGCGTCGCGTCTTCGGCAAGCAGCGCGTTGATCGACGCGAAGTCGCCGCCTTCGAGCGCCTGCGCGAACGTCTTCAGCAGCCGGCGCTGCGTCTCGCGCGGCACGGCCTGGCGCGGGCGCGCCTCGCGCAGTTGCACCTTGGCGCGGCTCACCAGTTGACGGCACGCCGCTTCCGTCTTGCCGATGATATCGGCGATGTCGACATAGTCCGCGTCGAAGACCTCGCGCAGCAGGAACGCCGCGCGTGCTTCCGGCGTCAGCCGTTCGAGCAGCATCAGAAAGGCCACGGAGACATCGTCGGCGCGCTCGGTCATCTCCTCGGGTGTCGCCGGCGGCTCTGTCAGCAGCGGCTCGGGCAGCCAGATGCCCGTGTAGTGTTCGCGCTGGATTTTCGCCGCGCGCAGACGGTCGATCGACATTCTCGTCGTGACCGCGACGAGCCAGGCTTCCGCATTGTCGATGCCCTCGCGGGCCGCCGAATGCCAGCGCAGCCACACGTCCTGCACGATATCCTCGGCTTCGGCCACGGACCCGAGCATTCGATACGCAATCTTCTGCAAACGCGGGCGAAGCTGGTTAAAGGCATGCGCGTCGTCGTCCATCACGGTTTCCTCTCTTGCACCGAAAAGCCCAAATGCCGCACGAACATCGTGCCGGCAGTCAGATATTGCCATGGGAACTATTACGAATTGAACGGCGCGAATCAGGCGGTCGCCTGGACAACGCGGCAAGGCCGTGCCACACCGTGCCGCGCCGCGATGGACATGGCTTTCAGGCCGCGGCGAGATAGTGCAGGCAGCGTCGAACGCGCGGCCCTGAAAAGCGACAGGGCGCGTGTCACTTCACGCGCCCTGTCTGGTACTGCCGCTTTATCTTCTGATCAACCATTCACCGCTTCGCACTCGCGGGTTGCCGGCCTGGTCTTGCGGCGCAGTTCTTCCGTGGTTTCGCCGCCGCCGTCGGGCAGCCAGCCGGGCGGCTGGATCACGTGATTGATCGCGATCCACACGCTCTTCGCCTTCACGACGTCCCGAACCAGCGTCGCCCAGTGCTCGAACTCGACAACGAACGGATTGCGCGACGTGGTCGGCGTGACGAGACCGTAGACGCAGGGCTCGTCGGCGCGTTCTTCGACGTAGGTGCCGAACAGCCGGTCGAAGACGATCAGCACGCCGCCGTAGTTCGCGTCCAGATAATCGACATTCGACGCATGGTGAACGCGGTGCGAGGACGGCGTATTGAACACGTACTCAAGCCAGCCGAGCTTCGGAATCCACGTCGTGTGCAGCCAGAACTGATACAGCAGGTTGATGGAGAGCGTCATCAGCACGACTTCGGGGCGCACGCCGAGCAAGACGAGCGGCGCGAAGAAGATGGTCGAACCCGACACCTTGCCCGTGATGCCGAGACGGTACGAGGTGGACAGCGTCAACTGGTTCGGCGAATGATGCACGGCGTGCGTGGCCCACAAGTAGCGCACACGATGCGACGCGCGGTGATACCAGTAGTAGCAGAATTCCTGGCCGACGAAGAGCGCCAGCACCATCAGCGCGCTGTTGATCTCCATCGTGAAGAGGCGATGGTCCCAGGCGAAGGCGAAAACAGGTGCCGCGAGTGAGAGCGGCAGCATCGCGAGCAGCTTGCGCGCGACCAGATCGACGATCGACAGCCAGACTTCGTGCCATGCAAACGGCGTGACCGTATTGCGGTTCTTGCGGGTGAGCCAGACAGCTTCGATCATCGATACGGCGATGACGAAAGCCAAGACGTACAACGTGAATTTCCCAAGATTTTCCATGACGATGCCATAACGGTTGTGGCGGGAGGTATCGTCTGCGGTGAAGTGGTGGATCAGCACATCGCATCCGATATGCGCACTGTAGTGATGAGCGCCGTCACAGGCTATGCGGAAGTTATTTCACCGTATGTCAGCGGGCGGAGAGCCTTGCGGGGCGGGCGTCGCGGGCGCTTTTGACACGCGCTGGAATGCGCTAAAATTGCGCGGATTTGGGGCGCTGGATGGCGGGTATCGCTCTGAGCCCGGTCGGCGGAAATTCGCGCGTGTGAGTGCGCGTCGTTGACAGGCGGTTGCATCGCCGGCGCATTTGGGCTTCGGATGCAACCGCTGTCGTTCGTCAGATCATTTGGATGTTTCGCGGGCAGTGGCTCGTGAAGCGCGTTGCCTGATTAGCAGCGGCGCCCGCTCACGACGCAGCGGGCGCCTTGACGCGATACGGACCTGCGCGATCACGACATGGGCACGCTCTTCGGGAAGTCCCATTTGCCGTCGAGAACTTCGGGGCGCGGACGATAGAGACGTACCGTGTAGTTCCAGCCGGGTTCGATCGGCAGGCAGTTGTCGCGCTTGCCCTCACATCCGCCGAACTGCACGTCTACCGCGCCGTCGGCGCCCTTCTTCGCGCCGACGCTATTGATCGTGTAGGCGTTCGACGGATTCGGGTCGATGTAGCCCGACGCGTTATAGACCGTGACCGACCAGAAGCCATCGACAGGGACATCGCGTACGTGAAGCTTGTACGGCGTCTTGCCATCGTTCTTCGGCGGCGTGACGGTCAGATAGACGGCATCCTTGTCGGGATTGCCGCCCCAGAGCACGGCTGCCCCGATCAGATGGCGTATCGGCGAAACCTCGCCCTTCCGTCCGAAGGCGTCCCTCGTGTCCGGCACGGTCGAACCGAGGACCCTGAGCGCGTCACGGACCTTCTTGTGGCTGGCGGGGTCCCAATTGGGCACTTCAAACTGGCCCGCGCTACGCTGCTCGACCTTGATTCCATCCTGCAGCGCATGAGCCTGCTTGAGATCCGCGGGATCTGCGGGATTGATCAGCGTTCGGACTGCCGCCAGCACGTAGCGCGTACCGATCTTGTCCTTCGTGAGCGTGTACTTGCCCGCGTCATAGACCACTTCCTGCGCGTAATGATCTTCGTTGATGACGATCATCGAGCGGAAACGCTTGCCCGCGTCGGGAAGTTCGATCGTGACGGGGCCTGCGTCGAGATCGAATACCGCGGTCGAATACAGCGTGTCGCGATTGACGCGCACGACGATCTGCCGGTTCAACGGAGCAAGCTCGCGAAGATGTCCGAAACGCCCAAGGCCGTTCATCTTGACGACTGCGGCAAACTCCATGTCCGACTCAGCACGGACGAAGTTGTCTACGGTCACGGGGACTGTCGGCGTTGAAGATTCGACCGTCTGCGCCGATGCCTGCAAGGCACCGCACACCAGAGTCAGTCCGAGAAAGAAGCGCTGTACGGAAAACATCGGAACTCCTGGAAATTAGGCGAAACGAGAGAAATGCGTGGGCACGCCCGCTCACACTGCGGGGCCAATAAACGGAGATACGTCAGGTAGATTAGTACGGCCGGCGCCGGGCAGACCCCTGCCGTTTTGAGGGGTGGCGAGCCACGCAGACGCAATGGTTGTCTTTCGAGAAGATCGGACATCGATGGCCGCGCCTTCGCACGGACGTAGACAGGATGAGGGTCCCTACCCATGCAGGTCGGCGGGTATCCCCACTTCTTCCTGTCGTCGACCGTGGCAAGAATGTGTACAGCGCCGTTGATACACGTACATCGACGACCGGTAAGGCCGCCCCTGCGGAAGCGGTTTGTGGGCGCGGAAACGCGCGCGACGAGGGACGACCAGAAGCCTGTTGCGCTTTTGAGGGGAGCGATCATGATCAACAGACGTCACGCAGTATTCCTGCTTGGTGCAGTTGCATTCGGCTTTGCTTCGACGCGAGCCAATGCAGGCGAGACAGTACAAGTCACCCTGACATCGACGGCCATTCATCTCGCTACAGACCAGGTCAAGGCGGGAACAGTCACCTTCGAGGTGACCGGTTCACCGGACGGCGACACGACGCATGAACTGGTCGTGCTCAAGACAGAGTTGCCCGACGGTCACCTGCCGGTGCAGAAGGACACAGTAGCGGAAAGCAGGTTCAAGAAAATGGGAGAAGTCGAGGACGTGGCGCCCGGCACGAGCAAGCGGCTTACGTTGAAGCTCGCGCCCGGCCGGTATGTGCTGATCTGCAATCGGCCGGGTCACTACGCGATGGGAATGCACGCCTCGCTGGTCGTCGCGCGCTAGGTATCGGCTCACTGCGCGGGATGCGTTTCGGTTGCAGGTTGCCGGTGCCTTTCGCACCACGCAATCCTTGGCGAACAAAGGCTCGCCCCATCGGCCGATGCCGGATCTAATTGCGGATCGTCTGGATGAACCACTCGCGCGGCAACGCCATGCCGACGCCCTGTCTGACTGCCTCGCGGTACACATGTCCGCCGACGGCCGCGAACTGCACGCCCCAGTTGCCCGCCGTATAGTAAAAGGTGATCTGCTCCGCGCTCGTGCGGCCCGGCGTGCGGCCCGTGATCACATCGCTATAGATGGGCCACCGCTCGTATCCACACGCTCGCCGCGCGAAACGGGCAGCCGTCGCCGTTCGTCAGTGCTGCCGCCGACGAACGCATTCGGGCTTCCCAAAATATGCTTGCTGAAGCGCTCGCTCTCCTCCAACGGCAAGCGCTCACGGCCCTGCGCAATCGCGACGTCGAAGGGCCGCGCGACGCTCGCATCGAACTCGCGCGGCGTCAGCGCGACGACGTGCATCCCCGGTTCGAGCCACGCGGCGTCGAGCACGGGCGACATGCTGTCCGTGCAGGTCGCGACGATGTCCGCGCCGCGCACCGCTTCGTGAGCGCTGTCCACGGCTTCGATGTCGCGATCTGCAACCTGTCCGCCATCGCGCGAGCGAAGCGTCGCCGGTTCTCTTCGCGTCGGCTGTACACGCGCACGTGGCGAATTTCGCGCACGCAGCACAGCGCATCGAGAAACGTTTCGGCCATGCCGCCCGAGCCGATCATGCCGATGGTTTGCGCATCTTCGCGCGCGAGCAGACGCGTGCCGAGCCCCGCAGCGCCGCCGGCGCGCATATGCTGCAAATGCCCATCGTTGATGATCTCGAGCGGCGCGCCGTTCTCGGTACTGAAGAGCATCACGAGCCCGCAATACGTGCCCGGCTCGATGCAGTACTTCTGCTCGCTTCCCACGCGATGCGATTGCGATCCCTGCTGATCAAGGCCACTATCGCGAGGCCACACCATCACGTCCGACTTCAGCCGCACCGCGAGAATGCCGTCCGTCGCGCCATCGACGGAGCCGAAACGGTAGTAGCCGTCGTCGCGCGCGGTCGGCACATAGGTATCGAAGCGCGGGCGGCCGCGCGCAGACGAGCATGCCGGGCGCGGCGACGCCGATCGTCGCGTAGGTCGGCGTGAGCGCGATGATCAGCGAACCGATGCTCATCATCGCCGCCGATACGCTCAGTGCGACGCGACGTCCGTGTCTGTCCGCGAGCGCGCCGATCGCCCAACTGCCGAGCGGCCGCACCACATAGCCGATCGCGGCGACAGCGGCCGCGTTCAGCAGTTGCGCCGTCTGATTGCCGCCCGGAAAAAACGCCTTGCTGAAGTAGATCGAGAAGATCGAGTACGCGAGAAAGTCGTACCACTCGATCACATTGCCCGCGCTGCCGCCGATGATCGAGCGCAGGCGTTCCCGCCGCCCGGCGAGAGAGGTCCGTAGCGACAGATCGTGAGGCGTTGCGGCCATCCTGTGTCCCCTTGCGGCCGCCCGGCCGCTATTGTCTGGTGCCTGGATTGCTGCCTTGCTACTTTCCTGCCGTGTTGCGTGCGATGTTCTTGCGTGTGATGTGCTCGTGTGTGATGTGCTCGCGTGTGATGTCCTCGCGCCGCTAATCTTGAGCCGCGAGCAGGCGCACGAGTTCTGCTGCGTCGGGTTTTTCTTCGGCGTGCATGACCCAGTCCACGATGCGCTGGATCTGCTCGCCTTCGATGCGATGTGCCGCGAGCTTCGTCATCTTGCCGACGATTTCCGCCTCGCTCGCAAAGGCATGCTCGCTGCCGCGCTGCGACTGCACGGTTTCCTCGAGCCGCGCGCCGTCGCGCAGTATCACCTCGACGCTCACCGTATGGCGCGCGCCGTGCCCGCGCGCGGTGATCGACGGGTCTTCGAGCACCTGTACGCGATCGGCCAGCGCCATGCGTCGAGGGTCCGCCACCTTGTCTTCGCTGAACTGGTCGACGAACACGTCACCTTCGAGCAATAGCGTCGCGACGCAGTAGGGCAGGTTCAATTGCGCGGACGTCAACCCCTGTCGCACGTAGCGCCAGCCGACGTGATCGACGGTCACACGCGAGCCATGCACGACGATCGACTCCACGTCGTTCGCGCCGAACGGATGACGCGCCTGCATCGCGCGGATTGCATCGAGCGTCGTGTGATTGCTGCCCACGCGCGAATAGAACTTCAGCGCGATGCAGCCATCGAACTGAATCTGTCCGCGTCCGCGCTGACGCGACGCATCAAGCGGCTCGAAGAAGCGCTCGACCTGATGCTCTTCGAGCGAACGACGCGCACGGTCGCGCTCACGTCATCGGGCGAACTGCTCTTGCCGCGCGCGCAAAGCGTGCTGCGCGTAACTCGACGCATCGTTGCAGCTCGTCACGGAGGCCACGCGCATTCGCGCGGGTCAATTGACGATTGCGTGCATTCCCACTGTCGTGAAGTTCCTGCTGCCGAAGATCGTGAGCAGCTATCACCGCAAGCGGCCTGAAGTGCGGCTGAAATTGATCGAAGCCGATCTTTCGACAGTCGCGCGTCGCGTCGCCGATGGAGACGCGGAATTCGGCATCGCGTTTCTCGTCAACGAAACGCCGGAACTCGCAATCGACGAGTTGCTAGTGGACCCGTATGTATTGGCGTGCCCCGCCGATCATCCGCTCGCGAAAAGCGAGCACGTCGCATGGCGAGAATTGAGACCGTGGCCTTTGATCGTGTCGGGCACGACGAGCGGCAATCACCGGATGCTCGATGCCGCATTGCGCGACATTGACTGGCGCCCGGATCGGCTGATCGAGATCGAGCATCTGACGACGTCGCTCGGACTCGTCGAAGCCGGACTCGGCATCTCGATCATTCCGCGTTGCGCGGCGCCGCGCGATGCGCAATCGAGAATCGCGATCCGTCTGCTCGTCGAGCCGACGGTTGCACGCACAATCGGTTTGATCCGCCGACGCGATGCGACGTTGCCAGCCGTCGCGCGCGATTTTCGTCTGACGTTGCGCAGAATGGCGCCGCTCGATCCGGCGTGGATGCAGCCCGAGTGACTGCTTCTGGTTAAGGGGCAGGAACGCGCGTGCCGCACGGTATCTGCGTAGCGAGTCGCGCAAAATCACCGAGATGAAGCACATTTGGCACTACCGCTGTGCATCGTGTCGGTAATTCTGGTTCCCCAAATAATTTTTGCTGCGCAACAAGCCAAACAGCGCAATACTGATTCGCCCGCTCCTTTTCGCGGGTTCTTCACTGATGGATGGCCCGCTCAAGCGGGCCATTTCCCGCAGTAGATTGACTCACGTGAAACGGCAATCAGTCATGGAACTTTGCGACGAGTGCTCCACGCTTCAGGGATGCTCCGCTGACAGGATCAGGGAAGAAGGGCTAACGCTGATCGGTGTCGGCGAATGCGAAGGCGTAGTGGCGATCGAGCACTACCGTTGCGAAAAGTGCCGCGCGCTGCTGGTTCGGCAACTCTGCGGATGTTCGGCTGAGCAGGTCTGGACAGCGTTTTCCTAGTTTGCGGGCCAGCTCTTCAACACGGCCGCCACCAGTTGACGAAGTTGCCGACGCGTAGCGCCTCCTCTCGCCTGAACGGCCAGGCCCTGAATAAACGTCGATACGAAAACGGCCGCATCGTGACTGGTCATACCCTCCGGAAGCGGCCCCGCCTGCTTCACTGACTCGAAGCGCTCGCGCAGACGCCGCTCAAAAGCATTGCGGCTCTCCAACAATTCATCGCTCAGCGGGCGCGCGTCCGCGCTGCATGCAAGCGCGGCAAACGTCACAAGACACCCTGAAGGCGTGTTCTTCCCGGTGTGAAGCACGACTATTCCTTCGAGCAGAGATTCGGCGATCAACCTGGGGGTCGGATGCGCCAACGCATGCTCACGAAACGCCAGATGGTTGTCGTGATATCGGTCGACCACCCGCCGAAAGAGCCCCTCCTTGCTTTCGAACGCCTTGTATAAACTGGACTTCGTGAGCCCCGTCGCCTCCTGGAGATCCGCTAGCGACGCGGCGTCATAGCCCTTCTCCCAAAAGACGTGCAGGGCCTTCTCTAAAACATGATCTTCGTCGAACTCTCGCGGGCGTGCCATTTCAGTTTCCTCTGACAGACGAATATTGTAGACCAAACGGTTTACAACGGAGGATTGCCTCGCTGGCGTGCGAGATCCGCCGGCTCAGCACAACTGCACTCGTTCGATGAAACCGAACGACCCCGTGAGTCCCTTCGAACGACATTCGGAACCAGCTGGTCCATAATTCGCTCAATCGTCACGGCTGTGACGTCAACCATGGAGCTGATCATGTCGCAAGGTTTTGAAGGAACCCGTGTCGCAGTCGTCTATCACAGCGGTTATGGGCACACGAAGAAAGTTGCAGAAGCAGTCGCCCGAGGGGCAGCCAGCGTCGAAGGGACCGAGAGTCTGCTGATCGGCGTGGAGGATATCGATCGACATTGGAGCACCCTCGAAAAGATGGACGGAATCATCTTCGGCGCTCCCACGTATATGGGCAGCGCGTCCGCGGAATTCAAAAAGTTCATGGACGCGACTTCCCGCAATGTCTTCGCAAAGGGAAGCAAATGGGCCGACAAGGTCGCAGCCGGCTTCACCAATGCGGCATCGCGTTCCGGCGACAAACTGGCGACGCTTCAGCAGATTGCGATTTTCGCTGCGCAGCATCGGATGCACTGGGTGAACCTTGGCCTGCCGCCCGGACACAATCATTCGCAGTCGACGGAAGACACGTTGAACCGGCACGGCTTTTTCCTCGGCGCCGCTGCGCAATCGAATGCGGACGAGAGTGCCGACGTTACGCCGCCCGACGCGGATTTGCGCACCGCAGAATTTCTCGGCGCCCGCGTCGCTGAAGTGGCCTCGCAACTTGCCGCAGGCCGCGCAGTGTTGAACGCTGCCGACGCGACAGCGTAAAGATCAATCAAGATTAAGGAGCCTCGCCATGACTCAGAACATTTCATTCATTGTCCATCTGCCCGGCAAGCCCGAGACACGCGAAGAACTTTACTCGAGCCTCATCAAGGTGCTCGACGAAATGTCGAATGAACCGGATTTCGTCAACACATATCTGCATCGATCCGCAGATGATCCCGACACGCTCGTGCTTTATGAAACGTGGGCGTGCAGCGCGCAGTACTTCATCGACCATCATCTGAAGAAGTCATACCGGGTCGACTATGAAAACAAGCTCAAAGGCCTTCTGAAGTCCGACCGGAGGTTCGAGTGGCTCGACCTTGTCAAAGGCTACGAGCGTAAAGGCATGTAAGTTTTCCTTGAAGCTCTATAACCAGAAGCCGGCCCGGTTTCGCAAGGCCGCTTCTGGCAATCATCCCGTTGCGTGCTCACGGCCGCTCACGCCCGGAATGGCGTTCGCATCACAGATAATCGGACACCACGGAAGCAAGAATCATCCGGTCATGGTTGGCCGGAAAGAAGGACGGACTCACGCGAGGCCGAAACACAGCGTCGCCACACCAGATCGGCATGCCGGTCAGCACGCAAAAGGCGTCCACACGTGCAAGTCCTATTCGCCATACCTGATCCGCATAGTGACCCGACCGCGGATCGCTCCAACATACGCTGAGCGACTTCGACGACAGTCGCTCGAGAATAGAAACATGCGAACGTGGCGGTTCGAGATCGACCGGTTTGAAGACCTCTTTTGATGGTCGCCGCCTCGAACGCAACTTCTTCCTCGGAACATACCGCGCCCCAATCGCCGCTTCGAGCGTGCGAGGCTCCGGCATCAATATGCCGACTAGCGCGCGTCGAACGATGTCGTTATCAGCTTGGCTGTTCATCCATTCGGCTCCGTCCCTAAGATTCACGGCGTATTGTGAACCCTTTGGTCCATAATGTAAACGCCGACCCTGCTGAATACGGCTCTTGCTTGCAGCACTGCGCATGAAGTCGATTCTCACGAGATCATGTTCGAGAATCCAGAACGTTTCCTTCGATACCCACGTATGTACTTCTGAACCGACAGGTCCATAATCTTTGCGAGACGCGACGATGCGAACATCGCGTGCGCGGAGTCGTAGCAGCGAACGCTGCTGCGGATTATCACTAACACCGATGCTTCATTCGGTGCTTCTATTCGACAGGAACGGTCATGGAGAAGCTGACAAGCAAGCGCGCAAAGGTGAACGGAGTAACGCTGCACTACGTTACGGCGGGAAATCCCTCCGGCCCCGTGGTCCTCGCGATGCACGGATGGCCTCAGAACCACAGGGAGTTCATTCCCATCATTGATGCACTGGGCAAGGAATATCGGTTCATTGCCCCAGACCTGCGTGGGTACGCGGACAGCGACAAGCCATTCTCCGGCTACGAGCCGAAAACGATCGCTCAGGACATGCTCGAACTGCTCGAAGTGGAAAGCATCGACCGCTTTCACATTTTCAGCCACGATCTCGGCGGTCCGCCGTCGTTGGCGCTCGCATACATGGCTGGCGATCGCGCTATTTCCCTGTCCACGATCGAGACGCCGTTCTTCGGACTCGACTTTCCCGGATATGTCGATCCGCGCGTGCCGTACTGGCATCTCGGCATGCATATGAACATGGATATCACGCGCTTTCTTGTGGAGGGACGGGAGGAGCAATATCTGCGCCATTTCTTCCGGGACTTCGCATACAACCCTCAGGCAATGCCAGAAGAGGAAGTGGCGCTTTATGTCATGCAGATGAAGCAGCCTGGAAATCTTCGTGCGAGTCTCAACCACTACGGCTACATTCCTCAAATGGCCGAGCAGACAGCAGAGCTCACAAAAGAAAAGCTAAAAATACCGATGCTTGCGTGGGGCGGAAGCCACTCCTTCGGCTCGCACTGCTTCGATAGCGCGAATGCCATCTCTGTCAATGCGAGTGGCGGCGTGATCGAAGAATGCGGCCATTGGGTCTTCGAGGAGAAGACGCAATTCATCTCCGAAGAGCTTCATGTATTCTGGAAACGCACCGGCCGGGAGCAAGCATGACTTTGCAGCCGGAAGCAGGCGACGCACGGCCATTCGGTATAACCCGTGTCGACCACACTGGCATAACCGTTTCGTCGCTTAAAGACTCCCTCGATTTCTGGGTGGGCACTCTTGGATTTCAGCATCTCTATACATGGGATTTCAAGAACGATGCATTTATCGAGAATCTGGTCGGGTTGAAGGTGCTTCGCTGAGCCTTGCGATGGTCGAAGGTCACGGACACAAGATCGAACTGTTGCAGTACTACTCGCCCGCCAACCGGAAGACCGTCGACCCGCGTGCCTGCGATGCAGGCTTTATCCACATTGCAATGTATGTGGATGACATCGACGCGCTGCTTGAACGGATCAAGGAAGGAGGATGGCTGCCCGTCGGGCCGCCACAACGCGTCGAAGGCGTCGAACGCGACGGTTTGAGGCTTGTCTATGTCCGGGGTCCGGACGGGGTGACGCTCGAGTTCCTGCAGCCGCCAGCACGTAAAAAATTCACGGTTGGGTCCGAGTCGACGTTCGAGGTAGGTTGATACTGACAAACCTCAAATAGTGCTCGCGACAAGGTCGCGAGCACTTTCGTTTTCAAGCTTTGAAAACGATCAAGGCCTGGATGCTTTTCGCAGTACTCCATCGCAATTGCTCTGCATTACGCAGCCTCCTGTTACAACAGCAGGACGCTGAAGGCCTCTTCCCAAAGAGCCACTTTGCGCATTGATTTTCCCCCTCCAAAGGGCGGGGGACTGAAAAAAATAAAAGCCGTAGGATGCGTACTCCCCCTCGCAGGAGATGTCGCAATGTCTTTCTCATGTGACTCGTATCCCTGTCGAACTAGCGGTCCTCAGCGGTCCATCACGCGCTCAAGTGCCGTATCGCCGCTCGATCCGTTCCTGTGGCCTTGCAAAGAAGGTGCCGGGAACAGTTGAGCACTATCGGCGATGGCTCAATACATCAACAAAATTCGTCGGCGCCGATTGATCGCGTCACTCGATACGCGACATTGCCATCTTGTCTTGCAAGTCCGCTGCGGCGGTGATGAAGCAGTTATCACTTTTGAAAACGTGGAGGAGATGCGCTTGCCGAATTCAATACACACCCCTTGATCCGCGCTCGACGGTTCGATCCAGCATGCGCTTCTGATCCGATCGACGGCACGATTTCTACTCACCGCATTCGTCTTTTGCAACCTTGTTTGTCGAGACTGCAAGACGCAACGACGGTGACGTTCATTCTGACTTTCACGGAGTACTGCACTACTGCAGTTTGAACATGGCTCGACCCAGAATCCAATTTGATATTTCGGCGGACGAACGTGAGCAACTCCTCGCGATGGTCCACACGCAAGACCACCCTCCCTCATGGAGACTTCGTGCGAAGATCCTGCTGATGGCCGCTGATGGTCATTCGAACAATGCGATCAGCAGCGAGTGTTCGATAACATCGGCGGCCGTAACGTACTGGAAGAGGCGATTCCTCGCGGGCGGACTTCATGGGCTGATCAACGGGTCCGTCGACGGCCGCTACGATCTCCTTCCGAACAAGGAGGCGTTGCAAATCGAGCAGGTGTGTAACGCATGGATCAGCGCTCACTACACACGCGGCGAATCCAGCTAATCCGAAGACAGGAATGGGTTGCTGTGGATGGTGACCCATTCCGCGTATCGCAGCAATCGGATGACCTACGGTATCAGTCTGCGGCGTGACGCCATAGCACTCGATAAACAGTGCGCGCGAGTGGCGCGACGTCTGCGGGCACGATAAACATTCCAACTTTGCATCTTCGGTCCCAGCGTGCGTGTCGCAGACAACCGCGTCACGCAGTTTGCCGAGTTGCTCAAGCGCGAAGCGGCCAACCTGTCGCGCGCGTTAGGGCAACAGGCCGCTCGGGTTTCAGCTTCTTCCCTGCTCAGGCGACGGTCGGCGCTTCTGCAACGCTGTCGAGCGCCGACTGCTGACGAAACGCAGCACCCGCATGTCGCGCAGGCAGTCTGTCGCCCGCATTGAACAGCTTGTGACGCAACGAGCCGTCCGCATAAGCCGTCTTGTAGATGCCGCGATCCTGCAACTCGGGTACGACGAGGTCGACGAAATCGACGTAGCTTTCGGGCACGACGGTACGGCTGAGATTGAAACCGTCGACGTCCGCCTCGTCGACCCATTGCTGGAGTTCGTCGGCGATCTGCGCGGGCGTGCCGACGATTGCCGGATAGCGCCCGCCCAGCGCGAACATATCGAGCAGCTTGCGACGCGTCCAGCCGTGCGCCTTCGCCGTGCGAGCCGCCGATTCGATCGCGTTGCCGGGCGCGTAGTCGATCGGCTCGTCGAGATCGTACTGTGCATAGTCGATCCCGGTACTCGCGGCGAAGTGCGCAAGACCCGCCTCGCGGCTCGCGTAGTGCAGATAGTCCGCGTGCTTGTCGCGCGCTTCGGCTTGCGTCGCGCCCGGCACGACAGCGGCGCCGACGAATACCTTCACGTCGTCCGGACGGCGTCCCGCCTTCACGAGTTCCTCGCGTAATGCGCGCACCGTTGCGCGCCCAACTTCCCTGTTCGGCGGCGAGATGAAAACGCATTCCGCGTGACGCGCGGCAAAGCGCTGTCCACGTCCGGAGCTACCCGCCTGAAACAACACAGGCGTGCGTTGCGGCGACGGTTCCGCGAGGTGATAGCCTTCCACGTTGTAGTACCGCCCCGCATGCCGCACGCGATGCACCTTGTCAGGCCGCGCATAGACGCGCGCCGCCTTGTCGCGAAGCACGGCATCATCTTCCCAGCTGCCTTCCCACAGCTTGTAGAGCACGTCGAGATACTCGTCCGCGCGATCGTAGCGTTCGTCGTGCGGCAGTTGCGCGGCGCGCCCCATCGCACGCGCGGCGCTGTCGAGATAGCCCGTGACGATGTTCCATCCGATCCGCCCTTGCGTCAGATGATCGAGCGTCGAGAAGCGCCGCGCGAGCAGATACGGCTCCTCATACGTGAGATTCACGGTCACGCCGAACGACAGATGCTGCGTGACGGCGGCCATCGCCGGAACGAGCAGCGTCGGATCGTTGACGGGCAACTGGATCGACTCCTTGAGCGTGACATCGACGTTGCGCCTGTATACGTCGTACACGCCGACGATATCCGCAAGAAAGAGCCCGTCGAACAGCCCGCGTTCGAGCACGCACGCGAGGTCCGTCCAATACGACAGCAGGCGGTAATCCGATGAGCGGTCCCGCGGATGCGTCCACAAGCCATGATTGATGTGCCCGACGCAGTTCATGTTGAACGCGTTGAGCAGGATTTCTTTTTTCGCCATCACAATGCTCCGTGTCGCGGCGGCAGCTTGCCGTTCAGATAGAAGTTGCCGATCGCGTGGTATTTCCAGCGCACGGGATCATGCAGCGTGTGCGTGCGCGCATTGCGCCAGAAACGGTCGAGGCCGAGATCGTCGAGCGTCGCGGCCGTGCCCGCCAGTTCGAAGAGCCGCGAGCCCGCATCGAGCGAAGCCGTGGTCGTCGCGGCCCGCGCCTCGGCGACGGCAATCGACGCTTGCGCAACCGACTGCTCATCGGGCGCAGCCTGCGCCGCATCGACGATACGGCCCGCGCGTCTCAGCAACGCTTCGGCCGCGCGCAGCCGCACGGCCATGTCGCCGAACTGCGCGATGGTCAGCGGATCGTCGGTTGCGCGCGCCACGTTCGCATCGATCCACGGCCGCGATTGCTCGCGCACGAAGTCGAGCGCGGCGACAAACGCGCCGCGCGCCTGGCCGAGGTCAATCGCCGCGTGCATGATCTGCGCGACGGGACCGATCGTCGTGGGCCGCTCGAACGACGATTGAAACGGCACCACCCATTCGGGCTCGACGTGCACATGTTCGAACGTGACGGAACCACTGCCCGTCACGCGTTGGCCGAAGCCGTCCCAGTCGTCCGTCACGGTCACGCCGTCTGCATCGCGCGGCACGAACGCGAGCCGCGTTACGTCGGCGCCCTCTTCTTCAGTGACCACGAGCGTGGGAATCCAGTGCGCGTACAACGCACCCGTGCAATAGAACTTGCGGCCGTCGATATGCCAGCCATCGCGTGCACGCGTGAGCCGCGTGCGACGCTTGAAATCCTTGTGGCCGATTTCGGCGAGCGCGTTGCCAAAGCGTTCGCCCGCAAGCGCACGGTCGTAGAAGAAGCGCTGCTGTTCGGCGCTGCCGCCGACGCGCAGCACTTCGAGCGCATAGAAGTGGTTCTGCGGAATCTGGCCGAGCGATCCGTCCGCAGCCGAAATGGTCGCGATCACTTCAGCGAGCGTGCCCGTGCCGACACCCGCGCCGCCATGAGCGCGCGGCACGGTGATCGCCCACAGGCCGCTCGCGACGAATGCATCGAGTTCGGACCACGGCAACCGCCGCTCGCGGTCGCGCAGCGCCGCATCGGGCGCGAACTCGCGAGCGAGCCGCCGCGCGACTTCGAGCGCGTGTGCATCGTCGACGATCGAATCGGGCACACGTAGCGGCTTGCGCTGCAAAAGCGGTGGCCGCGATTCAACGTAGGCGTCCTGCGCAGGCGAGAGGTCGATCGTCATCGTTCAGTTCCATGAATGCCGCGTAGGCAGCACGTGATTCAAGTGATAGTTGCCGAGCAGATGCAGCTTCCAGCGCACGGGATCATGCAGCGTGTGCGTGCGCGCATTGCGCCAGTGCCGGTCGAGATTGTGCGCGGCACGCGTCGCCGATGAGCCCGCCAGTTCGAAGAGCTTTTCGCTGGCTTCGAGTGCGATGCGCGTCGTCAGCACTTTCGCTTCCGCGACGGCCACCGAAGCGCGTGCGCTCGCTTCATCGTCGAGCGGCGCGGCGGCGATCTCATCGAGCGTGCGGCCTGCTTCGAGCAGCACCTCGTGCGCCGCGTGCAGATCGATTTCGAGGCGCCCCACGTCGGCGATGATGTACGGATCGTCGCTGGCGCGCTCTACGCCTGAATCGATCCACGGGCGCGAACGCTCGCGCACGAACGCGAGCGCGTCGGCGATGGCCGCCTGCGCGATGCCCTGATCGATGGCGGCCTGGATCAGTTGCGACGTCGGGCCATACAGGCCGGGCCGATTCGCCAGCTGCCAGACGGGCAGCACGTCGTCGTGATCGATGGGAACGTTGTCGAAGAGCACGGTACCGCTCGCGGTCGTGCGCTGACCGAACGAGGTCCAGTCATCGACGACTGTGAGGCCGGGCGCATTGCGCGGAACCCAGACCTGCACGGGGCGCCCTTCGTCGTCCGTTGCGCGCGCCGGCACGCGATGCGCGAAGAGCGCACCCGTTGAATAGAAGCGGCGGCCGACGAGACGCAATCCGTTCGGCGTTTTTTGCAAACGCGTCGTGCCCTGCAAGATGGTATTCGCCGCCGATGAGCGTCGCTCCGGGCCCGCGTTGCCAAGCCGCTGGCCGGCCAGCACCTCACCGTAGAAGCGCGCCTTCTGCCCGGGTGAGCCGGCTTCGCGCAACAGGCCGAGTACACCGAAGTGATTCTGCGGAATCTGCCCGAGCGCCGGGTCCGCTTCGCAGAGGATCACGAACACTTCGGCGAGCGTCGCATACGACACGTCGGCGCCTCCGTATTCGCGCGGCACAGTGATCGCGCCGAGTCCGCTTTTCGACCACAGGTCCAGTTCATCCCACGGAAGCACGCGATCGCGGTCGCGCTGCGCGGCTCCCTCCGCGAATGTCGAGGCGAGCTTGTGCGCAGCGGCGAGTGCTTCTGCGTCGTCGGCAATGCGATGTACTTCGTCGGGATCGAGCGGCCGCGCAATGCGGTCGCCGTTTGGGAGGCTTTCGATATCTGGCATGGCGTTCTGATTGAGCGACTAGAGCGCCCGCCATGCGTGCCCGCCCTCCTGCTACATCGCAGATAAAGAGCCGCACAGCGGGTCCAGACATCCATTGAACCAGCGCCTTGCGTTACCGCCTACCAGCAATTTCAGGAATGCTTATCCGCGTTCGCGAATTTGTTTTGAAGCGGCTGTCGTTGAACGGTCGAGCCTTGCAGAGCACGACGCGAACGTCAGTGCTGCACGCCCCAGCGCCGCACCGTCACGCGTTCTAGCGTATCGAACACCAGATGCTCGACGAGCAAACCGATCGCGATGACGGCAACGAGGCCCGCAAACACGCGATCGGTGTAAAGCTCGTTGCGGTTCTGAAAGATGTACCACCCGAGTCCGCCCTGCCCCGCGCTCGCGCCGAAGACCAGTTCCGCCGCGATCAGCGTGCGCCACGCGAAGGCCCAGCCGACGCGTAATCCCGCCACGATCGACGGCAACGCGGCTGGCACGAGAATCAGCAGCACCTGGCGCAGCCCCTTGAGGCCGTAGTTGCGTCCCGTCATCCTCAACGTCTCCGGCACGCCGAGAAAGCCCGTGTACATGCTGAGCGCGAGCGGCCACAACACGGCATGAACCAGCACGAACAGCAGGCTTCCCGTACCGAGGCCGAACCAGAGCAACGCGATCGGCAGCAGTGCGATAGACGGCAGCGGATTGAACATCGCGGTGAGCATCGACAGCAGATCGCGGCCGATGCGCGTCGATACCGCGAGCGACGTCAGCGCGAACGCGAGCAGCGCGCCGATCGCATAGCCGCGCAGCAGCACCGATAGCGAAATCGCCGTCTTCGAAAGCAGTTCGCCCGACGCGATGCCCTGCACGAACGCCGTCAGCGTCGCGCCGAACGTTGGCAGCAACAGGTCGTTGGCGATTGCGCGGGCGGTGACTTCCCACACGGCGATCAGCACCGCCGCGATGAGCATGCGCCGGCACCACGCGGCATCCCATACGCGCCGAAGCGGCGGCACGGGCGTTGTCTCAGTCAGCGTGCCCGGTGCATCGAGCGGCCGCTCGTACTCGGGACGCACGGGCGGAACGAGGCCGGTTCTACCCGGCGTAACGGGCGTGCTCATGCGTGCTCCTCCTGCGGCGT
Source organism: Paraburkholderia diazotrophica (assembly GCF_900108945.1). Lineage (GTDB taxonomy): Bacteria > Pseudomonadota > Gammaproteobacteria > Burkholderiales > Burkholderiaceae > Paraburkholderia > Paraburkholderia diazotrophica. The sequence goes on from NZ_FNYE01000017.1 coordinate 119,025, forward strand.
CAGCGCATCCGTATCGAACAGCAGGCGATGAATGCGCGCGACGCTTTGCTGGAAGTCATGTCGCCCGATGCTGTCGCCGATGCTTTGCAGCGAATACTGGTGGCTGTTCAGCTCGGCACGCACGCGGCCCGGATGCGGCGACAACAGCAAAATGCGATTGCCGACGATCAACGCTTCCTCGATCGAATGCGTGACGAAAAGCAGCGTGAAGCGCGCGTCATCCCATAGCCGCAGCAGTTCTTCCTGCATCTTGCGGCGCGTGAGCGCGTCGAGCGCGGCGAACGGCTCGTCCATCAGCAGGACGCGCGGCTGCATCGCGAGCGCGCGCGCAATCGCCACGCGCTGCTTCATGCCGCCCGATAGCGTGTGCGGATAGGCATCGGCGAAATTTGCGAGGCCCACCTTGTCGAGATAGTGCAGCGCGCGTTCCTTTGCTTGCGAGCGCGAGCAGCCGCGCGCGACCCGCAGCGGAAACGCGACGTTCTCGACCACGGTTTTCCACGGCGGCAACTGATCGAATTCCTGGAACACGACGACGCGATCCGCGCCGGGTCCACGCACGCGCTCTCCATCGAGCGTGATGGTTCCGGACACAGGCTCGATGAATCCGGCGATGGCCTTCAGCAAGGTCGACTTGCCGCAACCTGAAGGACCCAGCAGCACGAAACGGTCCGCTCCGTACACGTCGAAGCTGACGTCGCGAGTCGCGCGCACAATCCGCTCGCGCGTGCGGTATTCGAGGCTCACGCGATCGACGGCGAGCAGGCGCTCGCTGTACACGGTGCCGCTTTGATCCGCAGCGGCTGCATTCGAGGCGGCTCGCGCATCCCGCGAGTCCGCCGTTGCGGTTCGCTGCGATGCGCGCGGCGCGATCCAGTCTTGTGTCGTGGTAGCGTTCACGATGACAACTCCAGCAGACAAAACGACAACATACGGGCAAGCTCGCGCGGCACCAACCAACGAATGCGCATATTCAAAGTAGCCGTCCGCATAAGCATCGAAAGCGATGCCGCAGCAAGGCGCATGCGCCGCTCGCGCATGACGGTCAGCTTCCGCCCGCCGTCGCGGGATCGTCGAAGAAGTAGTCGCGCCAGGACTTCGGCTCGTTGCGGATTGCACCGACGCGATACATGAACTGCGCAAGCCCGAATGTGTTCTGTGGCGCGATCTTGAACTGCACTTGCGGATCACGAAGAATTTTCAGCAGCAGCGCACGGTCGATCTTCGAGTCGTTGACGCGAATGTAGATTTCGGCGGCCAGCTCGGGGTTCGTCGAGACCAGATGCGCGGCTTGCGCGAGCGCGGCCACGAACGCGTGATAAGTCTTCGGATTGTCGTTGCGGAATTTCTCGGTCGCGTAAAGCACGGTCGCCGAACTCGGGCCGCCGAGCACATCGTACGAGTTCAGCACGATATGGGCTTTCGGGTTCTGCGCCAGTTCCTGCTGCTGGAACGGCGGATTGCCGAAGTGCGCGGTGATCACGCTGCTGTTCGCAATGATCGCAGCCGTCGCGTCCGGGTGCGGAATGGCCTGCGTGAAGCCGTCGATTCGGTCGAACGCCTTGTCGCCCCATTGCTTCGCGGCCGCATACTGCAACACGCGCGATTGCACCGACACACCGACGGCGGGCACCGCGATACGGTCCTTGCTCGTGAAATCGGCGATCCGCAGTTTGCAACTCTTCCCGATAATTTCTCCATACAGGCCAATAATTCTCAAAAATCGTTGTTTTGGCGCGCTTCCAGACCTTCTTTCGACACAACTCGCGGAGAAGGACGGGTAAGCGACGTGGGCGTCGCAGGAGAGCTTGATTTGCCGGCCCAGATTGCTAGTCTGTAGACTATGAATCTACAGGAGAGCTGCGAGATGCTAGGGACCAGACATGGTGGTCATCGACTGCACTCGGCATGACGACGTGGCACCGCTGAATCTCCCCCATCGTTCCCTTTTTTGTCCGAGCCAGATGAGCGCGGGGTACCGTACGGGCCGTACTACAAGCCTATCTTGCGCGCGGGCTGTGACTCACACGCCAGCAGAGATGCCATCTGGTATTGCCCTAAGGTCGGCCGGGTAGTGCATTGCCTCGGGACCGGCGCATACGAGCTTTCTATGCTTCTAACAGTTGACGCCTCGGTACTCGACTTCCGTGAAGAGTATCCATGGCTCTCGATAGACCTGCTCGAGGCAATACACACGAACCCCAACATTGATATCAAATGGCGGGATATCCCTTGCATGGACTTTGTCGTCACTATGCGGTCAGACCGACCAGACGTATTCAGACATGTCATCATCTCTCATAAGATGGAACACCATCAGCGTCGCGACAACGTCCGAGAGCAATTGCTCTGGGAAAAAGGTGAGGCTCAAGGGATGGGTTGGGGATACTGCGTGTTTTCGCGGGGCGAACGATGGGAGTTTGAAGTTTCGACAGCGTCCTATCTTATCTCCCTGATAGAGGGAGTCGCTCTGAATGATTGCCACGAACACGCGCGTGCTGTAGCGAGTCTAATAAAGAGGAAGAATCGGCAGCAGCCACTTGACCGACTCCTCGACTCGGTCTCGAAGTTCGTTCCATGCGACCTGAACTATTCCTACGCGATGTTCGCCGCGTCGGTTTGTCTCGGATTCCCGATTCTCTTTCTGCGATTGCTTGCACTAACGAGCTGGAACTTTCCGGGTGAGCCGTCAGCTGTGAACCGGTCGCCAGGAAGTAGCCGGTCTGGAACCTCACTAGACAGGTACCGGCCCAACAGGTTTGCCACGGAAGGCGAAGAAATTCACCAACAGGATTCGGCGTTTCCTGCGCGTACCCAGCTACGGTGACAGATGTCATGAACACGGCGACACAAACCTTCACGAGCAACGCTTTCAGGTACCAAGGGGGTCTGGTCACGGCGACCTCTGCATGACAGCGAAATCAGCTTGGGCTTGCGCCAGATTGTGATGCGCAGCCTCGAGCGCTCCCTTCGACGTGTTCTGGCGAGCCAGAATTTCGTTTCGTACGGTCTGGAGATGTGTGGCCCCATCCCGGAGTTGTTGTTCGAGCTTCGCGCGCATCGACGCTATCTTGGCATTCACCGAGCTGACGTCTTGCGGGGTAGGAGTGACATTGTTCGACGGAACGAATTTCTGCTCGATTGACCGCCTCCACGCCACCAGATTGTTCGTCAAGCCAGCGCCGAATCCGGGAATCCCACCGATGGCCGAAACAGAGATGTCGGCAGCAGTTTCAATGCCAAAAGATGCCAGCGTCTGTTTGCGTTGTTCCCCTACACCTGCAATCTTGGCACCTCGGATAAGGTGGCGGCCACTACGCAGGCGGACACGGTTCCTCTCACAAAGGTGGGCATTACAAGAATGCTCGTACCGGTGACCACTACGAAAAGAGAAGTTAGTCCGCGTTTGCAAGAATCTAGCAGCAGGAATCGTCGCGGAATATGAAGTGTCTCTGATGTGCCTAACGAAACGGTCGTTGTCCCTTCGCGTGACTATCGCTATCCGTTCTGCCGGCAGGACAAAAGGTCCTGCCGGCTCTCTCCTAAAGTCAGCGTTGCTGATGTCTCCGCACCCATTGCCGTCGCCGGCATAGCGACAGGCGCACTCTTCGTCATCCTCTTGCCTACCCTCTTCACGGTTGCGCTTTCCGCCACAGCCTTTTTGGCCGCGGCCTTCTTCGCCGGCGCTTTCTTCGCGACCGCCTCGGCCTTCTTCACTGCACCTTTCTTGGCAACTGCCTTCTTCGTTGCAGGCTTCTTCGTCGCCACTTTCTTCGCCGCCGCCTTCTCGGCTGCAACGGCATTCGGCTCCACCGCGCCCTCACCCGCCCCTGCAATCAGGAATGCGCTTCGGTCCTTGGCACCAGCCAGCCATGCCGGCGCCGGGCCGCGTCCGCTCCAGGTTGCGCCGGTCTTCGGGTCAAGATATTTCGCCGGCTGAGGCCCGCGGACGTAGGCGCCATCTTTTGCAGCCGTCGTCTTTGCGGCAGGCGCCGATACTGCGGAGCTGCCGTCAATCAAGAACCTGGTGCGGTCCTTTGCGCTTGCAATCCATCGAGGCGGACGGGCATGACCGCTCCATGTGGCGCCAGTCTTAGGGTCACGGTATTTTGGTGGCAATTTGCCCGTCGCCGTTGCCTTGCCAGAGGCTTTGGCTGCAGTTTTTGATTTGGTCGCAGCCCCCACATTGACTGCCGGGCTGCCGTTGCCATCAATCAAGAATTTGGTTCTGTCCTTCGCATTTGCAATCCAGGCCGGCGCGCGCCCATGCCCGGTCCACGTCGCGCCCGTTTTCGGGTCCTGATACTTCGCCGCGCCCGTTGCGGGCCTGCTTGCAACCTTAACGCCCGGCTTCCGGCCACGCTTTTTGCCACCAAGGTGCGCTTCGATATCCGCAGTCGTCAGACCGTGACGCTCCATGATGTCGCGAATCTTCGCGATGACAGTTGACGATTCGTTCCTTGCAATCAATTCGGCCTGCGCCTGCAGCTTTGCGATTTTTGCTTGCAGGTTTTCGAGCGTAGCCATTATTCCCCTTTTTTTGATGGTAGCCGCACTATGCCACACCGACTCGCCGTTCGCGACGCCGACGAACAATATTATTGAAGACTCCGCCCGCTTTGTCAGTACGCAGTGCGTAGCGAAAATGACATCTTGTAGGCACAAAGCTTGCGCGATTAAATTTGTCCACCTCAACACAGTCCAGAACGTAGCTCAGGGCAAATACTATGGATGAACGGAAACGGGAACGCATGGTTGCTTATCTCCGCCGCCGAATGAAGGAGTTCGGCATTGAGCCCGACGACCTCGCATCAGCAATCGCAGAAGACCAGTTGCGGCAAAAAGCATCTCGTTATAGAAGCGCCACAGGCGAGACATGGGACGGCAAAGGAGAGATTCCGCATTGGCTGAAGAAGGTTATGAGCGCGGGCCAGTCCCTCGAACACTTTGCCATAAACGGCGAGACAAACCACGCGAACAGCCCCCTTCCTACAATCGATTGGCAAAACGACCCATTCGCGGGTAGCCCGTTAGCTACCGTCAAGCCCGCCCGCCACTACGGACGTTAGGCTCAAAGTGCAGCGCGAACGGTCTGCTACGCTGGTCCTTAGTGACATAAGGAGCTGAGACATCGAAGTGAGCACCGAAACGCTTGTGGATATGCTGCAAGAAGTCGAAGCCGGCGACCCTATTGATTATGCGGACCTGCCATTCGGAGAGCAGGAGCTAAGGCGCCTCGTGATGAATTCACTCGTCGAGCGCCACCACGTGATTGAGGCGAGCCTGTCGGTCTCCGACGTCCAGGCGATGTATCTGCTCAGCACGGCCAAGCTTGTTCTCGAAAACACCGTGCTTCACGCGCGACTGCTTCTCCTTCAGGGACAGCAGGTCGATGTGCAATCACTCCTGGCACCCTTCACCCTGAAGGGCAAGCGGTAGCCGCGTGGCGTTGCTTCCTTTGCAATGGGATGACGGGCGCTGTCGTCACGGATTATCTGAAAACGTGAGCGAACTACTGCTGCCGGCAGGCTTCGCGTGAAGCCTCAGTCACCGCACGTGCAGGCACAATGTTCTTAAATTGCGTTTGATAAGAGGCCGGAGGAGTCGCCATACTATCTTTCCTCAGCATATGACGACGGGCGGAAAAGCCGGATAGCCGATTGTCGTCAAAGCGAATCGCGATTCGACCGAGAACATCAGGCACACCGCGCGAGTGCCCGCGTCAGAATGAACGTCTCGGCTAGGGAGACGTTTTGGTGCTCGGACTGAATCACGCTCCACGTGCTGGTCGCGCAGGACCACACGGTGTCCTGTCGACGAGAGAACCGGAGTGAATCATGGCGAAGAGGACCTTCTTGCAAAGCGTCGGCGATGCGCTGGCCGGTGTTGCCGCAACCTGGCGAACCCAGCGCAACTTTCGCATCCAGGCAGGGCTCGCGGCCGCACTACCTGTGGCATTGGCCTGGTTACGGCCGCCGCTTGTGTTTTCTGCGCTATGCCTGATGATGGCCGTGCTGGTTCTCGCGGCGGATCTCTTCAACACGGCCCTCGAGAGGCTGGCCGACCACTTGCATCCCGAGCATCATCCTGCAATCGGTGCAGCCAAAGACTGTGCTGCGGGAGCCGTGCTGCTCGTTTGCGCCGGCGCCGGTCTCGTCGGAATACTGACGCTGGTTGTCGCGTTTGCGGAACGGTAGCGCTTGCCAGTAGGAACGGCGGGATTGTATCCGTATGGATGGTAACGAGGACCAACGTGGTAGCATGGACTTGAGGCCGTCGCAGCATGATGACACTCCCGCCCACGTCGAGCGAAAGCTGAAGATACTGAGCCAAGGTCGGCAGAGATTCAGGCGCCTGTTGTGGTCTTTCGTTACCGAAAGCTTCTGCCATATCGCACCGTGAATCTGGCCTTGGCAACTGATAGCGTACCTTGTACAGCATGGACACGCACTAATTCTCGTATCGTTCGGCACCCGCAGCGTCCAGGTGGCGGATGACGTGCGAGGCACCGTTGAGACCCGGTGGATTCAAGCGGTTGCTTCCGGGCCTGCTGCCCACGCTTCACGCTCGATGCAACACTGAGACCAAAAATCACTCGTGAAGAGACACGACGAGGCTCCACGTGTCGGATGCGGTTACTTCCCGTTTAAAGAAAAAATGCAGCCAATCTCTCGACTGGCCGCAAAGCGCTCACCTCAGGGACCTACACGAAATGCTTCTCGTCAATACGGCATCCTGTCTCAGGCCGCAGCCTTCAGACTACCGTGCGGGTCGATGACAAACTTCTTGGGCACGCCGGAATCAAATTCGGCGTAGCCACCGGGAGCCTGGTCGAGTTCGATAACGGTCACGTTGACGACCTCAGCGATATTCAACCGGTCCCAAAGAATCGCCTGCATCAGATTCTTGTTGTACTTCATCACAGGGGTTTGGCCCGTGAAGAAGGAGTGCGACTTTGCCCAGCCCAAACCGAAGCGCACGGACAGGCTGCCGTGCTTCGCAGCGGAATCCGTGGCACCGGGGTCATCCGTCACGTACAGCCCCGGGATACCAATCTTGCCAGCAGCTCGCGTGATTTCCATGAGCGAATTCAGGACGGTCGCGGGTGCCTCGACTTGAGAGCCAGAGTGACCGTGACCGCGCGCTTCGAATCCGACGCAGTCGATGGCGCAGTCTACTTCCGGCTCGCCGAGCAGGTTGGCAATCTGCTCTGCGAGCGAGGCGTCTTCGGAAAGGTCGACGGTCTCGAATCCGACGCGTCTTGCGTGTTCGAGCCGTGCTGGATTCACATCGCCAACAATGGTGACGGCCGCTCCCAGGAGTCGGGCAGACGCAGCGGCGGCAAGTCCGACAGGGCCTGCGCCAGCAACATATACCGTTGAGCCGGGTCCGACGCCGGCTGTTACCGCACCGTGGTAACCCGTCGGCAGAATGTCCGACAAGCAGGTCAGGTCGCGAATCTTCTCCATCGCGCGGTCGCGGTCCGGGAACTTGAGCAGATTGAAATCTGCATACGGCACCATGACGTATTCGGCCTGGCCGCCAATCCAGCCGCCCATATCGACGTAGCCGTAAGCACCGCCTGCGCGCGCCGGGTTGACGTTGAGACAGACGCCGGTGTTTTGCGCCTTGCACATCGGGCATCGGCCGCACGCTACGTTGAACGGGACCGAGACCATGTCGCCTTTTTTCAACGTCATGACGTCGGAGCCGATTTCGATGACTTCACCCGTTATCTCGTGACCGAGGACGAGCCCGGCAGGAGCCGTGGTCCTTCCGCGGACCATGTGCTGGTCCGACCCACAGATATTCGTCGCGACGACTCGAAGAATGACTCCGTGATTGGCTTTCCTGCCGGCAGGGTCGACGAGTTCCGGAAAGGCGATTTTCTGAACCTCGACCTTTCCGGGTCCGATATAAACGACTCCACGATTGCCTGACATGCTGTCTCCTGATGTCATGTGTAGATGGAATGCCGATGCGGCTCTACTCGAGCAGCATCACAGCCAGTGGGTCTCGAAACTGCAGTCGGTAAGCGAGACACAACCGTTCTCCGTGAGCACGACCTGCTGCTCGAGCTTCACGCCCTGAGTACCGCCTTCCGCGCCGATATAGCTTTCGACGCATACCGTCATCCCGACCTCGAACAGGCCGTCGTAACCCGCGCTTTCCCAGTCGACCTGGTGGGCAATTGAGGGATACTCATCGACCATCCCGATGCCGTGGGCAAGACAGCAATACCGGTTCTTGACGTATTGCTCCGGAATCTTCCATGCCTTTTCCGAGAACTCATGGAACGTCATTCCCGGGCGCAAAATGTCCATGTTGAAGTGGACCTGCGCGTAGGCGAGCTCGTAAAGCTTGCGCTGCTCGTCGGAAGGACGGCCGTCACCGACCAGCCAGGTGCGCGAGATATCCGAGCAGTAGCCGTTCGGCCCGACCATGTCCGTGTCAAACGCGAGAAGGTCGCCGGCTTGCAATACCCGGCTGGAACATTCATGCATCCAGGGATTGGTCCGGTCACCCGACGCGAGGAGTCGGGTTTCAATCCACTCACCGCCGTTCCGGATGTTCTCATAGTGCAGGTTCGCCCAGATGTCATTTTCAGTCAGTCCAGGGCGAAGCTCGCGACGCATACGCTCAATTCCTTTTTCGGCGGTGCGCAGCGACTCGCCAATCAGCACGAGTTCGCCCGGTGATTTTATTAGGCGCGCCGTCTCCATCAGGGCCTGCCCGTCCAGCAGGGTAATGCCATGCTTTTCCAGATATGCCGTGCCGAACGGGTCGAGCCGGTCTACCGCCAGCAAGCTGTCGCCAGGTGCGTTCTTCCGGAAGACGTCGACTATCTCTGCACCCCACGTCTCGGCGCGGCGCTCAGCTTCATGCCCAGCGTTGAAGAACGTCCAGCTCAGTGCGCCACGTAACTCGACGTTCAGGTCCAGCCCGTCCCATACGTGCTCACTGCTGTGAAATTCCCACGCGATGATGCGACCGTCAGCGAATACCATGACGTATCTCGCGGGATTACGGCCCGCCCAAACCTGCATGTTTGACGTGTCGGTCGCGTATCGAATGTTGACCGGGTCGTAGAGCAGGATTGCGGGGCATTTGTTTTTGCGCAACTGTTCCTGTACCCGAGCGAGCCTATACGCTCGAACGTCGCGCATTATGCTTACCTTTCCGCTGGTTTCAACGGCGGCGGCAGCTACATCCGCGAGCTGGTCATCCGTCATTCTTGGTTGCTCCAGACATTATTGTGAGTGTGGGGTTGCGCCAAAATAACAAGCGGCCCGAAAGAGATACCGGAGACTGTCAAAGCTCCAGTACTAAATCCGAAGTCGGACGGCTGCAGCAGAGGAGTCGGAATCCCTTCTGAATCTCCCGCTCCCGGATTCCGCCGTTGTGGTTCATGTCAACCGTGCCTTCAAGCACCTTCGTCTTGCACGTGCCGCACATGCCTTGACTGCACGATGACGGGATTGCCACTCCGGCTTTTCTCGCAGCGGAGAGGACTGTCTCCGCCGCGTTCATCGTGAACGTCTTCGACGAGCGGGATAGTTTGATGGTGAAGGACTGTTGCGCGGCCTCGCTCGCCGGTGCGATGGGTTCCGGTGCGACGCCGGCGCTGATGTCGAAACTTTCCTGGTGATAGCGCGCTGGGTTGTGTCCGCCCTCATGAAGCAATGTGCGAACCGCGTTCATGTAGCCAGCGGGACCACAAGTAAATACCTCGCGCTCGATGTAGTCGGGTACCCACTGGGAGAGAAGCTGGAGGCTGAGTCGGCCAACCGGGCCAGACCAGCCGTCTTCGTCTCCAACGCCTTCACACATGAAGAATGTCTTAAGGCGAGGAGACAGTTCCGTGAGCTTCTTCAGTTCCTCTCGGAAGACGATGTCTGCCGGCGTCCGCGCGCTATGAACAAAGACAATGTCACGGTCCAACCCGAGGTCGATACTCGCGCGTGTCATGGACATGAGCGGCGTGACACCCGAGCCGGCGGACAGGTACAACGACCTCGTTGCTGGAGCTGCTGTCGGCGTGAAGCTGCCGGATGGCCCAAATGCGCGCAACTGGGTCCCGGGCTTCATATTCTCGTGTAGCCAGTTGGACATGACGCCGCCGGGTACGCTCTTCACTGTGATGGATACCAGATAGGGTCGCGTAGGCGGAGAGGAAATCGTGTAGCAGCGCTCGACTGACTGTCCTTGAACGCTAGCCGATACCGTCATGAACTGACCCGGCTCGAAGCGGATGGGCGTGCCATCACCGACGCGAAACTCGAAGCTCTTGACGTCGTGAGTCTCGTCCACCACTCGACAACAGGTCAGTGTCGTCTGCTCACCGCTTGCCCAGTACGTTGCACCGCTCTCCCAGGTATGGGCATCGGACAGTCTGTCGATTGCGTCGTGCGTCAGGCCGAACATTCTTTCTACCGAGTTCATAGCATCAAATCTGTTGGGACGCCTTGCGCTCATTCGGCTGCTGACCAGCGCGTGAACTGCTCAACGTACATTGTCGTACTCGCGGATAAGGGGAGAGTCGGGCACGTTGCCAGGCTCATCGTTCTGATATTGTCTTCGCGCGAATCCACCACCTTTGCTGTGCCTTGAGTATTGGTGGCTTATAAATCAGCGTCAATGCGCTTTATTTTCGCGGCACTATTACATTAAGTTATGCGTCGCGCAGAGGCTCTGTGGACGTGGGCTGAGGCAAGTCCAGAGTATCCATCACAGGTGAATTCAGCCGCGCCAAATCCCTGCCTTCGAGAAGAGTACGCAGTGCCTCGGGCAGCTTTCTCGCGTCCATGTCTCTGCATTCTTTGGGGGTTATGCCCACTACGCGCTTTAGCTCTCTGCCCAAGTGAGACACATCGGTGAAGCCACAGACCTCCGCGACGTCGCTGATGCTCTTTCGAGAACGTCGTAGCAGCCACACGGCCACGCGCACACGGACGAGGCGCGCATAGGACGCGGGCGTTAGGCTAGTCTCTGCGGTGAAAAGACGCTCAAGCTGTCGCGGCGAAGCATCGACCCTGGCTGCAAGTTCATCGAGACCCAGTGGCGATGACAGATGTTGCTCCATCAGTGCGATGGCCCTGCGGATTTTCGGACTGAACTGCGATGTCACCGAGGGTGGAAAAGGTTGCTGGTCACTCCGTGCGCCCGGGTCAGCAACCTGCAGGATGCGGAGTGCTTTGCTCACCACCTCAGGGGCGATGTGTCTCCGAAGAGTGGCCGCCGCTACATCAATCGACGCGGCTCCGCCCGAGCAGGTAATCAGATTTCCATCAGCTACGAAAAAGCTGTCAGTCACCACGAGGTTCGTTGGGATGAATGGAAAGCGCTCGAGGAAATCTTCATAGTGGAACCAGCTTATGCAGATTTGCTGTTTATCCACCAGCCCCGCCCGCGCGAGCGCAAACGCGCCAGTACATATTCCGACTAGAGATGCGCCGGACGAGGCCGCTCTACGCAGGTACTCGAGCGTGGCCTCGGTTGTTTCCGAGCCCGAATGGAGCAACCCGCCGACGACTACGATGTATTGGTAGTCGACAGCGCCGTCAAAGGTTGTCCACGGAGACATTTGCACGCCACAGCTCGCCCGAACGGGCCTCAGGTTTTCTCCCACGATTTGCCAGGTGCAACGCTCGGGTCTGCTCTTGTCGCCGACGTCACTTGCAAGACGCAAGGTATCGATAAAGCCTGACAATGCCGTAAGCGTGAAATTGGGCAGCAGGACGATTCCGAACCGAACAGGAGCGGGCTCCACTATTTTCTCCCTCGCGGTGAGTCAATGTTGAGAGGAAATTCCATGTATCACACATATCGAAGGAAAAAAGACATCGACCAACCCATGCTGTAGAACCCCGATGGAGCCAAAGTTATCACCGACATCTGCGGGCCTACGTCAGTGTCTTCCCTTATTAGACGCATTGTCGGCTTGACCAATACAATTTGTAGACACAAGATAAATGCAACAGGAGTGCACATGAAAGCGAACGTCGTTGAACTCGATAGAGAGGATGGACAGGCCTCGTCCCTGGACCGCAAGGCGGCCTTGGGACAGGCTCTACGGCACCGCATCCTCAGCATGGAGATGGCGCCGGGCGCCTCCCTGGACGAGGTGGCCCTCGCCGAGGAGTTCGGCCTGTCGCGCCCGCCCGTGCGCGAACTGATGCGGCAGATGGCAGCCGAGGGCTATATCGAGCTTGAAGCAAATCGCGCAGCGCGCGTTGCGTCAATGAACTATGACTCTCTGCGCAACTACTTTCTGGCGGCGCCGCTGATTTACGTTGCGACGACCAAGCTGGCGGCAGTGCACGCGACGCAGGCCGAAATCGATGGCCTGAAGCGCATTCAGGAACGGTTCCGCGCGGCAGTCGAAGGCGGCGGCGTCGATGAGCGGGTGCTGCAGAACGACGAGTTCCACCTTGCAATCGGCAAGATGGCTCACAACCCGTATCTGTTGCCAAGCCTCTGCCGCCTGCTGATTGACCACGCGCGGCTCGGCAAGACTTTCTATCAGCCGCGCGACGAGCGAATGGATGCGGAACTCGCGGAAGCGGTGCAGCAGCACGAGGGCATCATCGACGCCATTCAGCGTCGCGATGCGGAAGCGGCTGGAGAAATTGTGCGCGCCCACGTGTACCTGGCGCGGCGAAACATGGCGTCTTACGTGGCACCGGACGGTGTTGATGTGCAGATGAATTTCTAACTTCCGCGAACCGAGTGGTTTGTTCGGTTCCTCATGAAAACCCGTATCAAGAGAGACTGATATGACTGATTTGCTGTCCAGGAGCGAATATCAAAAAATCGCCCGTGAGCTGAAGCTGCCCAGCCAGGTCATCATCGACGGCAAGGCTTGCGGTGCGGCGTCGGGCGAGACGTTTGCGACGTTCAATCCGGCCACGGGCGAGCATCTCGCTGACGTGCCGGCCTGTTCGAAAGAAGACGTGGACGCAGCTGTAGCGAGTGCCCGTGCCGCATTCATCGACGGACGCTGGTCGAAGCTGCATCCCGCTGCTCGCAAGCAGGCGATTCTCCGGTTGGCCGACCTCATTGAGAAGAACGCTCTTGAGCTCTCAGTCATGGAGAGTCTCGATGCGGGCAAGACCATCTTCGACTGCCAGACCGTTGACGTTCCGGAAACGGTCAACGTCCTGCGTTGGCACGCCGAGGCAATCGACAAAATCTACGACCAGGTCTCCCCGGCCTCTGACAGCCACATCTCGATGATTGTGCGCGAGGCAGTCGGTGTCGTCGGCCTCGTCCTGCCGTGGAATTTCCCGCTGCTGATGCTCGCGTGGAAAATCGGGCCGTCTCTTGCCGCAGGCTGCTCGCTCGTGGTGAAGCCCGCTGAAGAAACGTCGCTCACGACCATGCGGGTCGCTGAGCTCGCGCTCGAAGCAGGCATTCCCGCTGGTGTCTTCAATGTCGTGACGGGCACCGGTCCTGCCGTCGGCGAACCGATTGGCCGCCATCGTGACATTGATATGGTGTCGTTCACCGGTTCGACCGATACGGGGCGGCGCTTCCTGACGTATTCCGCCGAAAGCAATCTCAAGGAGATTGTGCTCGAAATGGGCGGCAAGAACCCCTGCATCGTGATGTCCGATGCGACCGACCTCGATGCAGTAGCGGGCCACATTGTCAATGGCGCCCTCTGGAACATGGGTGAAAACTGCTCGGCGATTTCCAGACTCATCGTTCATCGCGACATCAAGGCGCCGCTGCTCGACAGAATCATGAAGCTCGCCGACGAATGGCGTGTCGGCGACCCGCTCGACCCGGCAAACCGAATCGGGCCGCTCGTTTCGCAGCAGCATTATGAGAAGGTGCAGTCGTATCTGTCGGACGACATAAAGGTCCTCTATGGCGGACAGACTAGCGACGGACGCTACGTCCATCCCACCATCATCGACGTCGCAAGCAATGACGCGAAGCACGCTCGCGAAGAAATTTTCGGACCGGTTCTGTCCGTTATCACGGTAAGCAGCTTGCAGGAAGCAATCGACATCGCGAACGACACTGACTACGGCCTTGCAGCTTCCGTGTTTGCTGGTAATGGGAAGCGAGCATTGCGTGCAGCACGCGCACTTCGGGCAGGCACCGTGACCGTAAATTCATTTGGTGAAGGCGACATCACGACTCCATTTGGCGGCTTCAAACAGTCGGGTTTCGGCGGACGCGACAACTCGCTCCACGCGCATGACCAGTACACCCAGCTGAAAACCATCTGGCTCGACCTGAATGACAACGAAGCGGACGAAGAGTAACGACATGAAAGATTTTTCATTTACTGGCATCAACCTTGCAATTAGTACTCCTTTCGATGAGAACGGTAAGCCAGACCACGGTCGACTGGAGAAGCTGATTGAGCAATACCTCGCTGCTGGTATTCGTGGCTTCGTGCTCAGCTCGGGCACGGGCATGCACGTGTATCTGTCGCAGGAAGAGTCGAAGGCGCTGGTTGCGTTCGGCGCGAAGGTCATCAATGGGCGGGCACGCATCATCGCGCAGACGTCTGCGCTGCTCGTCGATGACGTCGTCGAGCGCACCCGTCACGCAGCTGACAGCGGTGCTGGCGCTGTGATGGTCCTGCCGCCGTTCTTCGAAGGACCGACGGACGACGACGGTGTCTTCGAGTTCTATGCGGCCGTTGCACGCGGCGGCCTGCCCATCATCGGCTACAACGTACCGCAAGCCGTAGGTGTGGAAATCACGCCATCGCTCCTGCGCCGTCTCTGCGAAATCCCGGAATTCCTCGCCGTGAAGGACAGCAGCGGAGATTTGAGCAAGCAGGCAGCGCTTGTTCGCACCGGGCTGCCGATGATGAATGGCGCGGACCCGCTGATGCCATACGCGATGTATGCAGGCGTCCGTGGGCTGATTTGGGGCGGTGCAAACTTTGCCCCGAAGACGTGCACGCAGTTCGTCACGGCGGCACAAGAACATCGCTGGGACGACGCGAGAGAACTCTGGCGCGCGCTCGAGCCAGCCATGTCGCTGATTTGGGAGGGCGACTACGTCCAGTCTGTCTATGCTGCCGCCGAGATGACGGGCTATGGCGCGGGAAATCCCCGTCGACCGCTCGCCCGGCTTTCCGCGAAGAAGTCCGACGCCTTGCGTAGCGCGCTCGGTGACTTGGTCGAGCGCGAAAAGCTCGCTGTTTAAGCAATTGGGCCAATCATCATGTACGTAGCGAGCAAACTTCCGCAACACCTCGGCCAATCTGGCTGGGTATCCATGCTGCCGCCCAGGACGCCGCGCCCGACGCTCAAAGGAACGGTGAATGCCGACATCGTGGTTATCGGTGGCGGCTTCGCGGGGCTGTCAGCAGCAAGACGTCTTTCCCAACTCGACCCGAAGCTAAAAGTCGTCATCCTCGAGGCAGGGGAAATTGCGGAGGGCGCTACCGGTCGGAACTCGGGCTTCATTATCGACCTGCCTCACGAGGTTTCGTCAGAAGACTACGGCGGCTCTGACACCAACGAGCGACGGCACGATATTAAGGTTCACCGCATCGCAATCGCGCTCGCGCAGGAGCTGGCCACAGAAAAGGGCTGGGGGAAAGATATTTTCGACCCTTGCGGAAAGTACAACGTCGCCCTGGGGCTGCAGGGTGACCAGCACGTCGCGTCATACGCAAAGCAGTTGGACAAGGTCAACGAACCGTACCGTCTGCTCGATGCAAACGAGATTGCTGCTGTCACTGGAACCAAATCATTCACGTCGGCGATTTTTACTCCTGGGACCGTCATCATCCAACCCGCTGCATACATCAGGGGGCTGGCTGATTCATTCAATGACCCGGTGAAGCTTTACGAGAACACCCCTGCCTTGTCGTTCGAACGACAGGGCGCGTCCTGGCAGGTCAAGACGCCGAAGGGTGCTGTGAACGCGGCAAAAATTATCCTGGCGAACAACGGGCAGGCACAAAGCTTCGGTCTCTTTCGTGGACAGCTGTTGCACGTCTATACCTACGCCTCGATGACGGAAGCATTCGACCCGAAGCGGTTGGGCGGCCAGCGCTCGTGGGCGGCGACACCTGCGTTCCCCATGGGGACGACCGTTCGCCGTGTTGAAGGCGATAAGGGAGACAGGATTCTGATTCGCTCCCGGTATACCTATAACCCCCGTATGCAGGTGAGCAAAAGAGCGATTGCCAGAGCCGGCAAGGTGCATGACCAGAAGTTCGAAACACGGTTTCCCATGCTGAAGGGTATCCCGATGGAGTATCGATGGGCAGGCGCCATGGCGCTCACCTGGAACGGCGTTCCCGCGTTCGGGGAAATCGAGCCTGGCGTCTTCGCGGCGATTGCCTGTAACGGAGTCGGTGCCACGAAGGCAACCGCGTCCGGGATAGCTGCCGCGGAGGCTGCATTGGGCCGGGACTCGTGGCTGGTTCAGGTGTTCCGGGGTTTTGCAGCACCGAAGCGGCTGCCGCCCCAGCCTTTCCTGACGATAGGAGCAACGGCCAATCTCAGCATGAAGGAATGGTCGGCTGGAGCGGAGTAATCACCTTTCACGTCGCGAGGCAGGCAGCACTGGTGAGCGACTGAATGATGGAGGAAAAAATGGACTGGATAAACAAATTCCCACATATGCAGGACGAGGCGCTTCTGCATATGAAGCGTTCAATCGACGACGGCTTCCGCGCATTCACGGCGGCATACGGCGACCCGATTGACAGCTTCTTCCATCCGCTGCAGGAGTTCCTGATGGCGGCGGAGCGTTTCATGACCCAGACGCCGTGGCCCATCATCATGCTGCTCGTCATGGTCATCGCCTGGGGTGCTAGCAGGAACTGGAAGGTGGTGCTCGGGTGCTTCGTCACACTGGCCCTCATCGGGTACCTCGACATGTGGCAAGACACGATGCGCACTGTATCGATGATTTTCGTGTGCACGTTCCTGTCGATTGTCATTGGCTTGCCAATCGGGATTCTCATGGCGAAGTCGGACCGTGTCCGCAAGCTGGTGGACCCAATCCTCGACGTGATGCAAACGATGCCGAGCTTCGTCTATCTGATTCCAGTCGTAATGCTGCTCGGTATCGGACGCGTGCCTGGTCTTATTGCTGTGGTCATCTACGCGATTCCGCCGATGATTCGATTGACCAATCTCGGCATCCGGCTGGTCGACCGCGACATCCTCGAGGCAGCTGACGCATTCGGCTCATCGGGCTGGCAACGACTGCTGAAAGTGCAGTTGCCGCTGGCACTGCCGACCATCATGGCGGGAGTCAACCAAACCATCATGATGGCGCTGGCAATGGTGGTCGTCGCAGCGATGATTGGCGTCCAGGGGCTGGGGCAGCCGGTTCTTAAAGCCATCGCGAATCAGTACTTCACGCTCGGTATCTTCAACGGTCTTGCTATCGTGGGTATCGCGGTTATCTTCGACCGCGTCAGTCAGGCATATGGCAAGCGGCTCCAAAAGCATCAGGAGGTGGTCCATGGCTGACATCCAATCCGGCGGCATCCGAATCCAGCATCTGTACAAGATTTTCGGACCCAAGGCCGCATCCCATGTCGAAGCCGTCAAAAACGGTATGTCCAAGGCCGACCTGCTGAAGGAAACGGGTCATGTCCTTGGCCTTCGAGACATCAATCTGGACATCCCGGCCGGTTCCATCCAGGTCATCATGGGTCTGTCGGGTTCGGGCAAGTCGACGCTCATCCGGCACATCAACCGGCTTATCGACCCGACTGCGGGGGAAGTCCTGATTGGCGGTGTCGATGTCTGCAAGATGGGCTTTCGCGGTTTGCGCGAATTCCGTCGGCGCCAAACAGCGATGGTTTTCCAGAAGTTCGCGTTGCTTCCCCACCGGAACGTGCTCGACAACGTCGTCTACGGACTCGAAATTTGCGGCGTGAAGCGCAGCGAATCTGTTGCGACGGCAATGCGCTGGATTGAGCGTGTTGGACTCAAAGGCTTCGAACAGCGCTTCCCGAACCAGTTGTCAGGTGGCATGCAGCAACGCGTCGGCCTCGCGCGAGCACTTGCGATGGATGCACCCGTTCTCCTGATGGATGAGGCGTACTCGGCGCTCGACCCGCTCATCCGCATGGACATGCAGAGCGTGCTGTTGGACCTCCAGAAGGAAATCAGGAAGACGATTGTCTTCATTACGCACGACCTGGACGAAGCCCTCCGTCTTGGCGACCAGATTGCCATTCTTCGCGACGGCTGCATCGTACAGCAGGGCACGAAGCAGGACATCGTGCTGCGACCGGCCGACGAATATGTGACGAACTTCGTGAAGCAGGTGAATCGTGGGCGAGTCGTCTGCGTTGAGTCTGTGATGTCACCGTCTCGTTTGGGCGTCGCATCGGCTGGAAATCAAGTTGCGGCCGGCACGACGATTGAGGAGGCGATTTCGATGCTCACGCACAACCCTGCAATCGAGCAACTGACTGTCGTTGGTTCGGAAAATCAGCCGCTCGGCACCGTGAATCTCCGTCAGTTGGCGTGCGCCCTGATTACTTCGGAAGAAGGCTGCGATGCGAGTCGGATGCCTGCTGAAGAGCTCGGTCGCGCAGATGCGCCGGTCGCAGTTTCCCGTGTATGAATTCTCTCCTCAATCTCTGACCTCATATGTTTAACCGAGCCGAACATACTCTCGAAGCCATTGACCCGGAATTGCTTAAAGCAATCACCCAGGAAAACCGTCGCCAGGAAGACCACATCGAACTGATTGCGTCGGAAAACTACACCTCGCCCGCTGTCATGGCGGCGCAGGGCTCGCAGTTGACCAACAAGTATGCCGAAGGCTATCCCGGCAAGCGCTACTACGGTGGCTGCGAGTACGTCGATGTCGTCGAGCAGCTGGCTTTCGACCGCGTGAAGCAGCTTTTCGGCGCTGAAGCCGCGAACGTTCAGCCGAACTCGGGCTCGCAAGCCAATCAGGGCGTGTTCTTCGCGATGCTCAAACCGGGTGACACCATCATGGGCATGAGCCTCGCGGAAGGCGGTCATCTGACACATGGTTCATCGGTCAACATGTCGGGCAAGTGGTTCAACGTCGTGAGCTACGGTCTGAACGAGGCCGAAGACATCGACTACGACAAGACCGAGGCACTCGCGAAAGAACACAAACCGAAGCTCATCATCGCGGGTGCGTCGGCGTTCGCGCTGCGCATCGACTTCGAGCGCCTGGCGAGGATTGCGAAGAGCGTAGGTGCGTATCTCATGGTCGATATGGCGCACTACGCCGGTCTCATCGCTGCCGGCTTGTATCCGAACCCGGTGCCGCATGCTGATTTCGTCACGACGACTACGCACAAGAGCCTGCGTGGCCCGCGCGGTGGCGTCATCCTGATGAAGGCGGAATACGAGAAGCAAATCAATTCTGCAATCTTCCCCGGCATCCAGGGCGGGCCGCTGATGCACGTCATCGCGGCTAAGGCGGTCGCGTTCAAGGAAGCGCTGGCACCGGAGTTCAAGACGTATCAACAAGCTGTCGTCGACAACGCGCGGGTGCTGGCCGAGACGCTAGTCAAGCGCGGCTTGCGCATTGTTTCCGGCCATACGGAGAGCCACGTAATGCTTGTGGACCTGCGCGCAAAGAAGATTACGGGTAAGGCCGCAGAAGCTGCGCTCGGTGCCGCGCATATCACGGTCAACAAGAACGCAATTCCGAACGACCCCGAAAAGCCGTTCGTCACGAGCGGCGTACGTCTCGGCTCGCCGGCCATGACCACGCGCGGTTTCGGCACAAAGGAAGCGGAACTGGTCGGCAACCTGATTGCGGATGTGCTTGAAAGTCCGGAAGACCCGGCCACGATTGAACGGGTGCGCGCTCAGGTCGCAGATTTGACGAAGCGGTTCCCGGTCTACCGCTAGCCTCGTATGGGGAAATCGAGGCGTTCGAAAGATTGAAGGTTGCCGTGGTCTGTAGTCGGCCGTTTTGTCTGTGGACCTGGTAACCGGGTTTGGAAAGTCGCTTCCGAGGAACGACTGGCAGTTGTTGTCAGGCGGGTGAATCAAGAAATCGCAGGTAATTATCGTAGTGCGTTCGTTAGGTTTCCGATTTAAATGGAAATCTGTATGGCGCAATGACCAACGCATACCGGGGAAGCTCCGGCAACTTTTTGGGAACTGAAATGAAACTGAAATTTCTAGGGGCGCTTGTCGCGGTCGGGGTTTTCTGGACCAGCTCGCAAGCTTACGCCGCCGGTTGTGGGAACGTCACTATTGCAAGCATGAACTGGCAGAGCGCGGAACTTGAAGCCGCTATCGACAAGGTTATTCTTCAGGACGGCTACGGCTGCTCGGTGAATAGCGTTGTTGGCGACACGGTTCCGACGATAACGTCGATGGTGGACAAAGGAAAGCCCGACATCGTGCCAGAAGGGGCAATTGACCTGTTGCCCGCCGTCGCCAAGCAAGGTATTGATTCGAAGAAAATCATCCTCGCGGGCAATGTCATCCAGGAAGGCGCGGTGTACGGGTGGTACATTCCAAAATATGTCGCCGATGCGCATCCCGAAATCAAAACGATTCCTGATGCCTTAAAACACCCCGAATTGTTTCCGGACCCGGAAAACCCTGGGAAAGGCGCGATTTACAACGGCCCTCAAGGATGGGGCGTGACGGTCAACACCGCGCAGCTGTACAAGGCGTTCGGTGCTGAGCAGAAAGGATTCCGGCTCGTCGATACGGGTTCTGCGGCAGGCCTGGACGGTTCTCTGGTAAAGGCGTATGAGCGCAAACAGGGCTGGCTCGGCGTTTACTGGGCGCCGACTTCGCTGCTTGGCAAATACAAGATGGTGAGACTGAGTGAGGGCGTCCCTGTCGACCTGGCTGAGTGGAAGCGTTGCACGACGGTTGCCAGTTGTCCGGACCCGAAGCCGACTGGCTGGCCGGGAAGCCGACTGCTCACGCTGGTCTCGAAGCCATTTGCCGACAAGGCAAGCCCGGACGTGATGAAATATCTGAACACGCGCACGTTCTCCACAGCTGATGTTCAGCAGGTCATGGCCTGGATGACCGACAACCAGGCAACAGGTGAAGACGCGGCGAAGCACTTCCTGAAAGAGAAGCCGCAAATCTGGACGAAGTGGGTGACGCCGGCAGCGGCCGAAAAAATCAAGGCGTCGCTGTAAGCGCAGAACGAGACGGTTGCTCCGTGCTTCGTCTGAGAGGCAAGTCATCGGTGGGCGGCGATTGCCGCCCACCGAAGCTATATCAAGAAGAGCTATTCTCTTCACAAGCTCACAATGAAAGCGGCTATGGACAGCGCAAAGGGTTATCGTCGACTTATCCCGTCACTAACGGCACTCGTCGAGTTCGAGGCGGTAGCGAGACTACGAAGCTTCACGCTTGCCGCTGCCGAGCTTGGCGTCACCCAGGCAGCCGTCAGCCGTCAGGTCAGGCTGCTGGAAGAAATGCTTGGTGTCCGCCTGCTCGACCGGTTACATCGCACCACCACGCTCACGAGCGAGGGCCAGGCTCTGTACGCGGTCGTTGCCGAAGCGATGGGAAAAATTGCGGGCGTTTTTGACCGCCTGTCGACTGGTATCGAAGATGAAGAACTTGTGCTGGCGACGACCGCCTCGTTTGCGCATTTCCGCCTGATGTCCAGCCTGGCGAGGCTCAAACGCCTTCAGCCAAACCTGCGCATTCGCCTTACCACGACCATGTTCACGGCCGACCTTCGCCACAACGAGGTCGATGCGGCCGTTCGCTGGGGCAACGGGCGGTGGAGCGATGGAACATCACACCTGCTTTTCGGCGAGCAGGTGTTTCCGGTGTGCTCGCCAGCCTGGAAAGACGAATACGGCGCCCCTGCGTCACTGGATGAACTCGCGAACATGACGCTCATCGCATACGACCCGACGTCGGAAGGATGGCTGACCTGGGAGGAATGGTTTCGGACCGTGGGCGCGCGCCCAACTAAACTCAAGTATGGCATGCGCACCTGTCTTTATACCGACGCAGTGCAGGCCGCCCGGCTTGGCCAGGGGGTTGCACTTGGATTTGGAAGTCTGCTGCACGAGCACCTCGCATCAGGCGAACTCGTGCGTTTGACGAGCGCCTCCATTACCTTGGACGACGCCTACTATATGGTCGTGCCACACGGCAAGGCCATGTCGCCGACCATTCAAACGCTGATTGAAACGTTGAGAAACGCTGTCAGGATTTCATGAGCAGCAGCAGCGCTTTGAAGGGGCGGTAAGCAGCAAATGACCATCTCGGCGGGAGCGCTGCGTGTCAGAGCTCCGCGGCGCGTTCTGGCGCCCTCTCGCCGCACGCCTTACCATCCTCTCTCATGGTTCAAAAAATCGCGCTCCGCCGCAGCGGGCTGGGGTTTGCCGTACACGCGCGACCTATAATTTAAAGTAATACTTCCGCGAAAATAAAGCGCATTGACGCGGATTTTGGGTAATCCAATACTTAAGGTTAACGCGGGACCATTCGAAGTCCCGATACCCCCTGAATGTTGGAGAAAAACGATGTCTGAGTTCGTGTTGAAGCCCCTTGGTGAGCTTGTTCGAGGCCGCGAGCCTGGCTGCGGAATGCCGGGAGAGGTTTTTAGCCGACCGGATGTGTTCGAAACCGACATCGATATTTTCTTCCACCAGCACTGGATTATGGTCGGCGTGACGGCGGACGTACCGGAGCCCGGCGACGTTTCCGTCGTCGACATCGGCAAGGCGTCGGTCATCATCGTGCGCGACGACGACGAGAACATCCGTGCCTATCGCAACGTGTGCCGGCATCGTGGTGCCCGCCTGAAAGAAGCGGGGAAGTCGACGGTCGGCATGCTCGTGTGCCCGTATCACCAGTGGACGTACGACCTCGACGGCAGCCTGCGTCACGCGAAGCACATGGGGAAGGACTTTGACGCGACCTGTCGTAATCTGCGGCCGGTACATCTCAAGGTAGTCGGCACACATGTGTTCGTGTGCTTTGCCGATGAGCCGCCGGCCGACATCGCGAAGCTCGAAGAAACGATGGCGCCGCGCTTCGCTCCGTACGAACTGCAGAACACGAAGATTGCATTCGAATCGGAGATTATCGAGGACGGCAACTGGAAGCTCGTCATGGAGAACAACCGCGAGTGCTACCACTGCGAAGCGGGGCACCCCGAGTTGACGATGTCGTTCATTCCGGAGTCGACAAGCTCCAGCGCAGACGGCATGGACGAGGAAGGGATAAAAGCGCTCGACGCCTACAACAAGCTCAATGCCGAGACGCAGGCAAATTGGGAAAGCGAGGGGTGGCTGTGTTCGGCCGTCGAGGAGCTCAGCGGGGACGTTGCAACGCACTTCCGCACCGAGCGGCTGATGATTGGAGGTGACGGCGAGTCGCAAACGATAGACACGAAGGTTGCCTGTCAAAAGCTGTTGGGTAATCTTACCCGTCGTGACCTGGGCGATACTCACATGTGGACCCACAACTCGTGGACGCATGTGATGAGCGACCATGCGATGATTTCTTACATCATTCCGTTGACTCCAGAAAAGACCCTCTGCCGCACGAAATGGCTGGTTCACGCTGACGCCGTGGAAGGCGTCGACTACGACGTGACGAAGCTGACTGAGGTCTGGGTCGCCACGAATGCGCAGGATGCAAGCCTCGTCGCCATCAATCATCGTGGTGCACAGGACCCCGGGTACATTCCTGGACCATACTCGCCGTCCACCGAAAATTATGTCGACCAGTTCGTCGGCTGGTATGCAGGGCGTCTGAAGGCGCATGGCATCTGACTCCAAGCGCCGTTGAATCGCTGCTTGAAGGTGCGAGCACCGCGCCAAGTATCGAAGACATCGGCGGGTTAAGGTGTTCGACGTGGTACAACGGAAGGGCGGCTCAAGCCGCCCTTGCGCTTTGCCGATACCACGATGAAGGCCAGGACCACCCAACTGCCAGTTCCATCGTCGTTCGCTGACAAGCCTCATCAGGTAGATGTCTTCACGCTACTGTCGGATTGGCACCGTCTGACCTTGGGCGGTCTGTTTCTCATCGCAGGTCTACCGTTTGGTTCTCCGCCGATTATGAGACTCACGAGCATTGCATTCGTTTTACTCGGCATCCTTGGCGGCTCGAACTTCATCTACATGAAGTGGGCTACGGCTCTTATCAATCCGACACAGGTAGCGTTTCTACGTGTGCTTTTCGGATTTCTGCCTCTTGCACTTGCCGCGTGGCATCAACGGGCCATCACTCGCCAGCAATTGCGCCTGCTGCCGCACTTTCTCGTCATGGCGGCGGGCGCAACAGCTTTCTATTTCATAGCTATTATCAAAGGCACCTCGGTACTCCCATCAGGCATCGCTGGTGTGTTGGCTGGAGCTATTGCTCCTTTTACAGCCATTTTCTCCCCGCTTTTTCTTCGGTCAGAGAAATTTAACGGAATGATGGGCGCTGGTGTCGTTATTGGCTTTGCGGGCATCGTCCTGATTGCACGCCCTTGGGACGGCGCGAATGGCGCTATCGATTTAGCAGGTGTTAGCTGGTTAATCGCGAGTTCCATGATACTAGGCTTATCGTACATTTACGTTCGTCGCTTTCTATCCACCGCAAACCTCCCACCATTAGCATTGGCGACATGGCAAATGGGACTGGCGTTGGTTATCCTCTACTTCTTGACGGACTTCACTGGCGTACGTCGAGTTTTTGCGGATTGGAGAGCCACAATAGGACTGGTTATTGGCTTAGGTATTATGGGTACGGGCATAGCCTTCCTCCTTTACTACTATCTGCTTGACAAGCTCGGCGCCGTGGCTTCTTCGAGTTCAAACTATCTGGCTCCGGCCGTGGCTTTGCTGATTGGATGGCTTATAGGGGAGCGATTCGGGCTGCTGGAGATGACGGCCATCGCTCTCATCTTTGTGAGTATCGTTTTGCTTCAATTCGGGCAACAGCGGGCTACAACGGTCTCGCTGTTAGCTCAAGTAGAAGGAGGGCCAAGTACTGCGGGTTGAGCAGTTCAGTCTCTCCTAACACCAGCGTGCTGGTGCTCTGCGGTCCTGCTGTCACGCGTAATATGCCGGGCAGTTGCATCCGCCGCCAGGATGCTTTGCTATCTCGGCTGTCCGCGACGCCAGTCTGACTCAACCTGGCGACCGTCAGTCATGGCTATCGTCCCGGCGCGCGGCACACGAGAGACCGGCGGATTCTGCTTAGTCTTCAGTGTCGAAGACTCCCAAGACCCCGGACATTTCAACGACACTCGTCTCACGTGTGAATGTGCCGCTCGTGGAAAAGCGAGCCGGCGCGCGATGTCTTCCTGTTGCGGGATGGCATGGCCCCACAGGGCGTATCTGCGATACTTCTCAGTTCGCTTTCGTTGGCCTTTGCGCCTGATGTCTGACCCGTTGGATGTCGACGCCGGCCAGCTTCAACGTAGCGTCAATCATCTGCGACTCCTGAGCAAAATCAAGCGCCCACTCTTCACCATCGCACCGTACGGTCATGCCGTTGTGCAACGAGATGAGATAGCGCGCCTGGTACAGCGCGTCGACAACCTTGACGCTTGGCGCCCAGAGCGTCAAGGTGGCCGGCTCGCTGCGCGGGGTGCGAAGTTGCGAATAATAGTTTCGACAATACTGTCGTGAGGCAAGCTTATGTCGAAATCAGTCGACGTGACTTGACCTTCACCCACGGTCTACCTGACCCCCGCCCACATGCAACTTGACCTCCACCCCACGTTTTGCTTGACCTTCACACGCGGAAATTGGGTATCCACTTCTGAAAACGCTGCTGGAGGTCATGCGTTTTCCCAGTCGGGCGCTCCAGTAATCATATAATCTTTAATCTGTGTAATTCCCTAAGCTTAAGCGACGAGCTTCCTGAGAGTAGCTCGCTGTAGCGCTTCCGTTGAATCGCCCTGCGTTTGAGCGTAACCGCTCCTCTGTCAGAGGGATGGAGTAGATGCATCCTGGACGAGGAGTTAGTTCAAGCGAGCGGCATCTCTTCCATGTAGCCTGCAGCCCACGACGTCCTTTGCGGACACAGCCGCGCAGTTCGAAGTCACCACACGTCGGCGCACTCCTTGGCTGCCCTCTGCCCAGCTCCAAGAAGCTCATTTGTTCGGCACAACACTTGCCATGCGCTCAGGGATTCAGTCCAGTTCGCCCCGTTCGGCCAGTGCCACTAAAGTGTCGACCACGTGACGCACCTTAGGTCGCAGATGGGCTACCTTCGGCCAGACGGCATGCACGTCTATGACTTCAGTCGAAATATCGTCGAAAACGGACATCAACGCGCCCGCCTCAAGGTGAGGTCGGAGGAGTGACATTGGCATCTGGCAAAGTCCCAAGCCCGCAAGAGCGGCCTCAACAATCGAGTCGCCGTCACTGATTTGATGGGTTGCGGGTGGTGAAATCCGACGGTACTCGCCATCGACATTGACACGCCACGATAGCGGCTGGCCACGGCGATGGCCGAGAATGCATGAGTGATTTTTCAAGTCTTCTAGCCGGCTAGGAGTGCCGCGCTGTGCAAGATAGTCGGGCGATGCCGCAATCACCATGCGCTGCCTAGTGAGGCGACGAGCAATCAGCCCACTTGAGCTTTCGAGTTCACCGAAGCGAATAACAAGGTCAGCGCCTTCCTCAATCGGGTCAATGAGATGGTCCGAAAAGGTCATCGTGAACTGAAGGTCTGGATTCTTTCGAGCGATGTCCAGCAATATTGGGACAAGAATGCGCCGGCCGAAGGCTGCCGGCATGTCAATCCGCAAGCGACCGATAGGCCGCTGGTTGCCGGGTCCAAGAGCAGTTTCCGCCGTGGAAATTTCATCGAGTGCCGAGGCGCATGCCGCAAAATATGCATCGCCGTCGGCCGTGAGCGAGATGCTTCTCGTGGTGCGATGGAATAGTTGCGCGCCGAGGCGGTCTTCCAGTTTTGCGATTGCCTTCCCGACGGCAGACTTGGTTAACCCAAGTTCTTCGGCTGCGTCGGTGAAGCTGCGCGACTTCGCGGCAGTGACGAATATCAATATTCCGCTGAACGTGTCGACCTGTGCCATGTCGTGCCCCATTGAGGAATTTTATTCAACATATAGGGCATAGACACGCGCATTGTCAACCTGAGGGCGAGCGTCCGCGGACGAGCCGGTCCGATTTAAATCTTCACTGCGCGGCCTGTTTTGGCTGCCTCGAGAGCGCAGTTCGCGATTCGCAGAGCGCGAATGCCGTCCACAGGCGTCGCGGGCATCGGTGTGTTGTTTTCGAGCGCCGTCAGGAAGCCGTCGAGTTCAACTTTGTACGAGTCAGCGTGCCGCTCGAGAAAGAAGTTGAGCAACGGCTCACGCGCCTCCGTCGTTTCGCTCGTCCACCGGCGCAAGCTTGACGGTCGGTGATTCTCGTTCAGGACCATTCCCTTTGAACCAAAGACTTCGACTCGTTGGTCGAAGCCATACACGGCCTGGCGCGAACCGTTGATGTGACATTGCTTGCCTGACGCCGTCCGCAGCAGGACCATCACGCTGTCGTAGTCCGGAAGCTCTTCCAAACCCGGGTCGACCAGCCTGTTACCCATTGCCATCACCTCAACCGGTTCCTCGCCGAGCAACCAGCGAGCCGTATCGAAATCGTGAATGGTCATGTCACGGAAGATTCCGCCTGAGTGTCGCAGATACTCCCGGGGCGCGAGGCCTGGGTCGCGACTCGTAATGACGACCTGGCGAACATCGCCGACTTCACCGTCCTCGATAGCCTGCTTGAGCCGCATGGCGTCCGGGTCGAAGCGTCGATTGAAGGCAAGCATCACGCGCCCGCTAAGGCAACGCTGAACAAGCCGTTGTTTTCATCCATTCGGGCGCAAACAGAGGCAGATTGATCGTGAGAGAAGCTTTCCGCTTGTTTT
>NZ_FNYE01000005.1 GCF_900108945.1 Paraburkholderia diazotrophica
CCGAAGCCCGCGCTGCCGTCCGACTTGCATGTGTAAGGCATGCCGCCAGCGTTCAATCTGAGCCAGGATCAAACTCTTCAGTTCAAACCTGTTACTGTTTTCGGTTCTGTTACGAACCGGTCGCTCACTCAAAATCACTGACAGATGGTCCGACCGGGTTTCTCAACCCCATCGGACCTTCCTCAATTTCTTTCTGTGTGAGACTCGATTACTTTCGCTATCGGTGATTCCGGAGAACCACCGTGCGCTCGCCATCGAGCACCCACATCTGTCGGCTGTTAGTTTTTAAAGAACACCGCTAAAAGCTGCTGCTTTTTCGCGTCCCCGTCGTTTGGAGAGGCCGAATTATGCGGGGCCCCATAGGGCCTGTCAAGCGCTTATTTTGTGGCGCCTTAAAAAATTTCAGCGCCCCTTTCTTAGGGCACACCACACTCTCCTCGCATTTACGAAACGCAGACGAAAAAACGCGCGGGACAACCGCGCGTTTTTCACATGTACTGCCGATACTGCAAGCAGGCTAAAGCGGGCCGCCTGCACACGGCATCAATCAGGAGCCGACGTAACCCGGCGGCGGATTCACGTTGCTCTTAAGGACACTCGCATTGTTCGACACTACATAGACAGGTGCTTCCGTGAGGTTCAGCTTCAACGTGCCGTCCGTGTAGTTCATGGTCATCGGGTTGCCCATCATGTCGATTACCTTGACCGTACCGCTCGTACCCGGTGCATCCACGACGAGGTTGTATGCGGCGCTATAGGTCGAACTGAAGCCTGCACTCGCATTCCACACGTTATTGCTGTGCGTCCACAAAGCGGTGATCAGGGAACCATTGTTGACCTGCTGGAACGAGTACGCATAGACACCCGACGGTGTGTTCTTAACCGGACCGAGCGTGTTCGTGCCGTCGAGGATACGCGTCATCGCGCTCATCACCATCGCGGCCGGCTTCGGACTGATGTTAGTCGCGCCAAATGAGCCTTGAGCATTCGACAGATCGAAGAACGTGCCGTATCCCACTTCATCCGGATAGTCCGCACCGTAGAACACGTACGAAACGTCCGCGCCTTCGCCGAGCAGGATGATGTGCGTGCGTGCCACCACTGCGCCCTGCGCAAACAGAACGTTACCCGTCGGATAGTTCGCGCTGTATGACGAGCCGAGGTCATAGCTGATGCCGACTTCCGTCTGATACAGCTTCATGCCCGAGCGGTACTGGTTGAGCATCGTCGTGCGCAGCGTGCGTATCGAGTTGTTCAGCGCATTCGCGGCAGTTGCCGGATCAGGATCGGTCGCCAGGCGTTCAGGCGGATGCGAAGGAGAAGTGCCCGCATCGTAGTAGCCGTGTGTCGCGACACCGTCGATGTACTTGCCAAATCCAAGCGACGCAATACGTTGCAGCCGTTCGTTCGTGAGACTCGGGAACGCATCCGTCGGCCCCATTACGAATGCGTTCGGGTCGGTCGAGTGAATGCCCTGATAGGCGGCCTTGTACATCGCGACAAAGTTCGCGTCGCTATCGGCCCAGCCCAGGCTCGGCTCCCACGTCACCTGATAGAAGTTTGCAGACTGCTTCGGGAAGTACTTCTGCCGGATCGTGTTCGATTCGGTGCCGACCCGGCTCATGTAGTTCTGCAGATACGACATGTCCTTCGGCAACATGGTGAAGTCCTGGAACGCACTCGTCGTAGATGCCCAGCCCGGCACACCATCGAGACGGATGAGGCGCATCACGTTGCCCGTCGTATAGAACGAATTCAGGTTGCTAGCCGACGGATTGAAGGTATTCGGACCGTTCGGCTCCATCGTCGACATCTCGCGGTCATCGATCGTTTGCGTGATGCCGAGGCCAGCAAGCACCGCTGCGCGGTCGTTCTCACCCTGCATGCCAAAGCGGTGCTGCTCCTGCTTCGTATATGTGACGGCGGGCACGACACTCGACAGGTCGGGGATCACGCCAAACGTCGCGATGCCCGTGGGACGTGTACCCGCTTGCGGCAGACCACCACCCGCCGTCTTCAGGCTTGCAGACACTGCGAAATAACCCGCGAGCGTCGACTTGCATGTGAGCGTCGTTTGCGACGCGCCGCTCGGCACATCGAAGCTCCCGCTTGCCGCGACCCGACCCGTTGTATCGGTAATCGACCAGTTGAGGGTATCCGCATTGCCCGCATTTGTCGTAAATGCGAGCGGAAAGTCCGCTCCTGACGCGAACATTCGCGTGCCATCGCTGCTCGGCGTGTCCGCGGAAATCGGCGTACCGCCCGTTGTTGCTCCCGCCTTAACGGGCGACGCGCAACTGATGCTCCCCACCGTATTACCGTTGGCCGTCGCATTGGCCGCGGAAGTTCCGGGCTGCCGGGAAACGCTGTTCGTCGATGCACTCGTCGAGCCCGCGCTTGTGGAAGATGGGTTCGTGGAAGCCGCGTCGTTGCCGCCGCCACCGCCGCCACAGCCCGCGAGAAGAATTGCTATTGAAGAGAAAACAAGAAGGGAATTGACTTTCATGAAGTGCGAATGGGCAATCGAAATCCGTCCGAAAACGGCTGGCAAAAATGCCCGAATTCAGACGCTGGATTTCGAAGTTGGCTTTCTTGCACGCAGAGTCGTTATTACTTCGACGACTACGGGGTGCGGCGGGGTGCCGGTAATTTCGAGCGACGCATTTCCTGCATACCCGCCGCTTCTTTCCGCGCGAGTGAGGCCGTGCTCAACCGGTTGCAACCAGATGTAACCGCAAAGGCGGAGTCCGTTATTGCAGACGATCAGGTATTACGAACACAATACCGTGTGGCGTTTCAACCAGAACGCCCGCCCAGTATGCCCACCAATCGTCCGACGAAATCACCGCAATATCGAGGTCAGCTTGCGACGCCCGAATGCTACCGAATGGAAGCGTTTCCGTCTGCCGAAACCGAGTAACGCTTTGTAACGTATGAAGATTTACCAGCTCAGTTTGCACGTATGCATCAACGCGGTGATAAGGGACACATTAATGCGCGCACTCCCACCACGGCGGTGCGGTTCAATTTACCTAACGCTTTCAGAAACCTGTAAGCACGGTCTATCATTGGCGCAAAAGCACTAGCGCATTTATCGCCATTTATTTCTGATTTTTTAAAGCTCGCCATCACCTCGGCACTTAATTTCGCCGCGATTTTCCATTCGCCGATTTAGCCGAATTAATCTTCACATCTATTCTTCAGCAGAAAGCCGCGCAATTCGTCGCGACGACCGCATGAATTCCATTCCTTCACGCGCAAACAACATTTTTTGAAACCAATTGCGTACTTTCATTGACCTATTGATCAAGGTGACACATATTGCTCAGAGACCATTGCGATCACGCGAGACATGCATCGCGTCGTGACGTGGCCACGTCCTGCACACAATGGTTGCCAACGAGAAGAATGTGCGATGCCGTCCGCAATGCCGGCATGGGAGTCCACCATGGACACGATTCGCAAGCGTCCTGCGATGCCGCACGAGCAATGCGACAAGACGCCGGAGACAAATCTTGTGGTGAAGCGCGACCTTCCTGCGCGGCCACTCGACCTGCTATTTCCCCTCGACGCTTCAGCCCCCGACATTCCCACATCGCCGTCATCCGACGCGACGCGTGCCCCGAACTCCACGCCGTCGCCGCTCTTGCGGCGTATCACACCGAAACCGCGCCGCCTTGCTGCCCCGGCGTCAGTGGGTACGCCGGACTGGAGTCTGAGCGCTGGCGCAGCCGTTGTGCTGCTGGGCTTTGCGATTGCGTTCGGGACATACGTGACGTTGACGCAACGTGACGCCATGCAAAGCCGTTTGCGCCGCATCGTGAGCCAGAATGAACTGCGGGCAGCTTCACATCACGATCGCCCGACGATTGGAGAACGCACTCAGGAGCTCGCGCGTACCCTGCGCGAGCAGATCGAAGCGCTGCGCAGTCTCGATGTCGCGGATGCTGCCGCAATTGCAGGCACGGCCGCCATCCCGACCGCCAACGCGCACAGCAGCACGCTCGCGAGCAGCGCGCCGAGCCTGCCACCCCGATCAGCGCCGCCCGCCTCCAACAAAACATCGGCAAGCCAGATCGCCGCAAAACCGCTTGCACCTCCGTTGCCTCAACCTGCGCCCCGCGCACGTCAGGCTGCAAGCACCGAGCCAACGCGCGCACGCGTCGTAGCAACAACAACGCCACGCGATCACAAGGTGAGTGCGAACCCAGCTAAGCCAGCTAGCTCCGAGTGCGGGGCACGCTCGCCATGTGTCGAGACGACGGCACAAAGCTCGCGCAAGCCCGTCAAGACAACTACGACAACGACGGCAGCGCCGCAGCAGGACGTCAAGGCTCACACTGCCGCCGTGCGAAGTGTGGCGGCAAAGGCGCCTGCGGCACCTGTGCCGCACACGGCACCTCCTCTCCCCACCGTGCAGGCCTATGAGCAGCCCGATACGGGCCCTGCCGTGCCTGCCGTCAACGACACCAGACAGCTCTTTCGCCAGCACTAGATCGTGTCGAGCGCGGCCACACATCCACGCGATCGACAAACAATTGCACACTTCTGGCGGAAATAGACGAAGCGATGTCGTCCCATCCCGTGCCGACGTTCTTAACATGGAAGGATTGGCCGCGCCGCGAAGAAGAAGAGCGCGCCATGCCACTGTGCGGGGGCGCTCATCCGGGCGCGAGGAGACTGGCATGCAGCCATTGCATTCAGTATCGCGAGATCACGCGCGCCGTTGTTCATCGCAACCGCCCTGCACGCTCAGCTGTCTTGGCAAGACCACTGCCGCGTTGACACTCGCGCTCCTCTTCACCGCGTGCGGCAATGGCTCGTCGAGCAGCGACAGCACGAACAATTCCAGCACAACGGGCAGTTCGGGATCGGGATCAACCTCGGGTTCGGGTTCAAGCTCAGGCTCGGGTCCAGGTTCGAGCTCGGGCTCCGGATCAGCGTCGGGTTCAGGCAACGGCACATCCGGCACTGCCTCCAGCTCGGGCAACAATACGACGGGCACCGCGACCCCATCATCGTCCACCGTCGCGCTCGCCACCGACGTGCTGATGCATCACAACGATCTCGCGCGCACCGGGCAAATGCTCGCCGAAACGACACTCACGCTGTCCAACGTCAATTCGGCGTTGTTCGGCAAAGTCGCGTTTCTCGCCGCCGATGGCAAGGTCGACGGTCAACCGTTGTCGGTGACGAGCCTGTCGATCAACGGAACGACTCACAACGTGATCTATGTCGTCAGCGAACACAACAGCGTCTATGCGTATGACGCGGACAACCAGGCGCTGCTGTGGCAAGTGTCGTTGACGGGTGCGAACGAAACACCCAGTGACGATCGCGGCTGCGGCGACATCACGCCCGAAATCGGCATTACATCGACGCCCGTCATCGATCGCAATCGCGGACCGCACGGCGTGCTGTATGCCGTCGCGATGACGAAGGATGCGAGCGGCGGCATTCATCATCGCCTGCATGCACTCGACCTCGCCAATGGCGCCGAGCTGTTCGGCGGCCCGAGCGAAATAGCCGCGACTTATCCCGGCACGGGCGGCAACAGTGTCAACGGCGTGCTCACGTTCGATCCGTCGCTGCATACCGAGCGCGCGGCCCTCACGCTCGTCAACGGAAACATCTATATGGGGTGGACGGCGCATTGCATGGCCGGCCCATACACGGGCTGGATCATGAGCTACAGCGCCGACACCCTGAAGCAGACGGGTGTCGTCAACATCGCGCCGAACGGCCATCAGGGCTCGGTCTGGATGGCGGGTTCGGGCATGGCGTCGGATGGCGCCTCGATCTATGTGGTCGACGGCAACGGCACGTTCGGTACGACGCTCGACGCAAACGGATTCCCAGTCGACAGCAATTTCGGCGACTCGTTCATGAAGCTCTCGACGAGTCCGCTCAAAATCACCGACTACTTCGCGCCGCTCGACGTCGTGCAGCTCGCGAACAACGACAACGACTTCGGCTCTGGCGGTGCGATGCTGCTGCCCGATCAGAAGACGGCCGACGGCAGCGTCAAGCATCTCGCCGTGGCGGCAGGCAAGGACAACAAGATCTATGTCGTCGACCGCGACTCGATGGGCAAGTTCAGTCCCACGTCGAACAACATCTGGCAGGTGCTCACGGGAACGCTCGCGGGCGGCATATGGGGCTCGCCTGCCTATTTCAACGGCACCGTGTACTTCGGCGGCCTGAACGACAGCATCAAGGCACTGCCCGTCACGAATGCGATGCTAGCGGCGACTGCCGCATCGAAGAGCCCGACGACATTCGCCTATCCGGGCACCGTCCCGGCGATCTCGGCGAACGGAACCTCGAACGCGATCCTGTGGGCCGCCGAAAACGGCACTACGGGCGCGCTGCACGCATACGATGCAACCAATCTCGCCCGCGAGCTCTATAACAGTAATCAGGCCGGCACGCGCGACCAGTGGGGCGCAGGCAACAAGTTCATCACGCCGATGATCTCGCGCGGCAAGGTCTATGTCGGCGCGACGAATGGCGTCGCCGTGTTCGGGCTGCGGCAATGATCACACTGTGACGTATAACGCGCTGCAGCACGGAAATTGGCGAGGAATGGCGTGCTTCTGGCGTGCCTCGCCGCTGCAACGCGATATGCTGGAATAGCAACCCTTCCGGCTTGCGATGGCCTGACGGCCGCTTGCCATGGCTCACAACGTGGCTTCACGCGCATTTCGCGCCGCGAATCCGCGCCGACAAGATATCAATACTTCGCCAGGGAGTCCGCTCGCCCATGAGACGCTTCACCCATGCAGCAACCGCGCTGCTCTTCATCAGTAGCGCATCCGTCGCGCAGCAGCCGATGACCGTTCCCGGACGCAGCCAGAGCCCGGGACAACAGGCCATCGATACGGCCGCGTGCTACGGCGACGCAAACAAGACGACGCACGTGAACATGGCGCATGAGTCGCAACGTCCGCCGCCGCCCAACCAGGCGGCGCAGACGGCGCCGCGTGCCATCGTTGCGCCTGCTCCCGTCAATCCGCCTCTGCCTGGCGCCATGGGGGCATCGGGCGCATCGGCGGCGGTGGCCGCTTCGGCCGCGTCCGCACCCGTCGTTGCGAGCGGCGCGACGGCAGCAAGTGGCGCCCACGTCGCAAGCGCAGCAAGCGCGGCGAGCGGCGCGCCGCCCACGACGATCGCGGCGGCGTCGGGTGCATCGGGCGCCGCAGCGGCATCCGGCGCAGAAGCCGCATCGGGCGCCAGCACGCCGATGCCGGCATCGCCGTCGCTGGCCGAGATGCCGCCACCGCCGCCACCCGAACCACCGATGGTTCGCTATTGGGCCGCTTACTCGAAGTGCATGCAGCAGCGCGGCTACTACACGCGCTAGCGCGCCGGCACAAACGGCGCGGCCTCATCGATTCGACAAAACGCAGACGGCACGCATGGCGCGCAGAACGCATGTGTGCCGTTCGCATTTCTCCATCGACGGATCACGCATTTCATCTCTACGCAGCAATAGCTTTATGCATCGTTTAAGGATGCGATGCGCACGCGGTATCGGGAGCGCAGTCAAAAAACCGGCATTGGCCTAGACTTATACGCACCCGATAACTCGCGAACTCAACGGACGGAATCATGAAAGGGATACTGATCGAGAAGCAGGACAGCGGCAGCCGCGCGTCCGTCACGACAATCGACGAAGCAGCTCTGCCTGCTGGCGATGTGACCGTGCGCGTCGAATGGTCGACGCTCAACTACAAGGACGCGCTCGCGATCACGGGACGCTCGCCCGTCGTGCGCAGCTTTCCGATGGTGCCGGGCATCGACTTCGCGGGCGTCGTCGAATCGAGCGAGCATGCGTACTGGAAAGCCGGCGACCAGGTGATCCTGAACGGCTACGGTGTCGGCGAAAAATATTGGGGCGGTCTTGCGCAACGTGCGCGCGTGAACGGCGACTGGCTCGTGCGCACACCCGCTCCGCTGACGTCGCGCGATGCGATGGCCGTCGGCACGGCAGGCTACACCGCGATGCTGTGCGTACTCGCGCTCGAACGTCACGGTGTAACGCCCGACCAGGGCAAGGTGCTCGTCACGGGCGCGGCGGGCGGCGTCGGCAGCGTCGCGATCATGCTGCTCGCGAAGCGAGGCTATCAGGTGATCGCGTCGACGGGCCGGCCGAACGAAGCAGCCTATCTGCATGAACTGGGCGCACAGGAGATCGTCGATCGCGCGGAACTGTCCTCACCCGGCAAACCGCTCGCGAAGGAACGCTGGGTTGCTGCGATCGATGCCGTCGGCAGTCACACACTCGCGAATGCGTGTGCCGGCACTGCGTATGGCGGCATCGTCGCGGCATGCGGGCTCGCGCAAGGCATGGACTTCCCCGCGTCCGTCGCGCCCTTCATTCTGCGCGGCGTGACGCTGGCGGGCATCGACAGCGTGATGGCGCCGCGCGCGCGCCGCGTCGACGCATGGCAACGTATCGCACAGGACCTGAACCCCGAACGCCTTGCATCGATGGTCAAGGAGATCGGGCTCGACGAAGCCCTCGCGGTCGCGCCCGATATGCTCGACGGCAAGGTGCGCGGGCGCCTCGTGGTCGATGTCAACCGATAGTGCGCGAATCTTGAGCGAACCTTCTTCGAGTCATGTCCGGATCATGCGCGAGCATCAAGGCGCGTCGTAACCCCACGTTACTTTTCTCGCAGCGCTGTAGCACCTGTGTCGTCCCTGCGCCCCTAGACTGAAGCCGTACTCAGTCACGCGCAACGATGCGCAGGGAGCAAACAATGAAAAAGGTGATGCTTGGTGCAGCTATCGGTCTGACGATGCTGGCAGCTTCGGCGGCCGCCTCCGCACATGTCGATGTGGCCGTCGGCCTGGGCGTGCCGGGTGTGGTCGTGCCGGCTCAACCCGTGTACGCTGCGCCCGCCCCCGTCGCAGTCGGCTATGTCGATGACGACTGGCGCGCGCGCCGTGCATGGCGTGAGCATGAATGGCGCGAACATGAATGGCGTCGCCATGAAGCGTGGCGCGAGCACGAATGGCGCGAGCGTCGACGCGAGCGCTGGGGCTACTGATCGCACACGCTGAACACGTCATACGCTGCCGCCTCGCTCGCAGTCGACACACGATCGGCTGCAGCGAGGCGGAGTTTTTTGAAGCGTCTAGCGTTCTTTCAGATAAAAAGCGTGAGCACGGCCCGCATCACACGCCCGGCTTCCACGGCCACGACGGATACAAACGGCCATTGCTCTCGACGCTCTCGCGCTGCGGCTCGTCCTGCGCTTTGGCGCGCTCGACGTCGGCTGCATCGGCTGCATCGGCAGAGGGCACATCTGCATCTGCGGACTCGAATGTCTGCGCGGCCGGCTCCGCACGTTCAGGCAACGCATCGCCGAACCATTCGACTTCACGCTTCATCGCATCGACATAAGTCCGCCAGCCCGAAGCATTGTCCGCGAACAGATTGTCGCGCACGGCGAGCGCGAGCTGCGCATAATCGACCTGCTCTTCGAGCAGTTGCGCAGGCCACGCGGCAAATGATGCGCTTGCCTGCTTCGCGAAGTCCGCTGCCTTTGTCTCGGGCGATACGGCTGCGAGCCATGCGTGTGTCGCAAGATTCGCGTGAGCGTCCAACAGATCGCGCACCGTGTGGCGCGTTGCACCGACGGCGAGTGCCGCATCAATTGCATGCAGCGCGTCGCCGAGATGCAGCAGCAACGCGCGTCGTTCAAAAGCGTCTTTCATCGAAACATGTCCGTGCGTAAGTCCATCACACCATTCTAGAGAGTGCGGGACGCAAAACCAGCATGGCGCGCAAGCAGCACGTCAGGAGCGAACGCCAAAAAAGCCCTGCCAGAGCGAATCGAAAAGATTCCCCGCGCGCGCTTCGTGCGAAGGTTTATCGTGCCTGGCCGCAGCGGCTTGAGTTTGAGATGGCGAGCGCGCGGCCTGTTCGGCAGGCTCGGGCGCAATATCGGCGTCGGCCTCGTTGGACGAGTGGTCCGCATCGGCGGTCGGGTCCGCATTTGCGGTTTGCTCGTCATGCTCCGCGCGCCGCGACTCCTGCAGTGCCCACACGCTGTCGGCGATACGCTGCGCCACATCGGCATTGCAATTGCGGCCGAGCAGCACGCCGAACAGCACGTCGCGGTTGTGGCCTTCGTCGGCAAAGCGCATCGCGACGCCGACCATCTGCGCATACTCCGCCTGCGCGGCGGCCTGCGCCTTGCGCGCGCGCTCCGCCTCCTTCTCCTGCTGACGCTTGTGCAGCGCCTCCCAGCGCCGCATTTCCTGCTCATAGACCGAGTCGTAGACCTTGCGCTGGTTTTCGTCGGAGAGAAGCGCGTATGCGTCCTTGATCTCCTGGAACGTTGCGCGCGCGGCGTCTTCGTGGCCGGCGTTGCGGTCGGGATGCCACTTCATCGCGGCCTTCCGGTACGCCCGTTTGATCTCTTCCAAGGTGGCGTCTTGAGACACGCCAAGCTTCGCGTAAAGGGTTGCCATGTCGCGTTGGATTCACGGTTTGCAGTAGACGGTCGCGTTCATCCTAGCACGCGACGATCGGGCCCGAGATCGGCGAGCGGCAACGGACTGCGTCGCGCTTTCATGCACGGGCAGACTGATTGCGCGCGCATCGATGACGGATGCTCGTGCGAATGTGCGCCAACGCACATTGCGCGCGGCCTGCGAGCACCCACCGTCATATGTTCGACACACGCGTCACGCACCATCGGCCCTCGGTAATGAACAGGTAACCAACCTTGCGTCCGGGTTGCATTCCCCGCTTTCACCGTTCGCACTCCCGGCGCTGCCCTCGTCACGTTGCTCCTTTCAAGGAACATTTCCGTGCTGCGCTCACGACTCTTCGTCCGCACCATGCTTGGTGCCATCGCATCGCTCGCGGCGCTTGCCGCTGCCCCCGCCGCTCACGCCACCGTCGATCTGATCGCCATCGGCAAACTGGACGGCAATCTCGTCGACAAGTCGAAAGACACGGCTGGCAAGCTCGAAAACGGTGCGCCCGGCAACCTGCTCGGCGGCATGGGCTCGGGCATCGGCTACGCAGGCTGTCACACGTTCCTCGCCGTGCCGGATCGCGGGCCGAATGCGATTCCGTATAACGCGGCCATCGACGACACCGCTTCGTACATCAATCGCTTCCAGACGCTGCGCCTGCATCTGAAAGAAGCGCCGAAGGGTTCGTCGCTGCCCTTCACGCTGACGCCGAAGCTCCTCGATACGACGCTGCTGCACACGTCCGATCGTCTCGTCTATGGCACGGGCGCCGCTTACGGCGTGCCGAACGGCGCACCGAAACTCAACAGCCAGAACCATACGAACTACTTCACAGGCCGCTCGGACAACTTCGATCCCGCGCACCTGTCGACCTATCCGCTCGACGCCCGCTTCGATCCCGAAAGCATCCGCGTCGCGAACGATGGCGACAGCGTGTTCATCTCCGATGAGTACGGCCCCTATGTCTACCGCTTCGACCGCAAGAGCGGCCGCCGCATCGCGACGTACAAGCTGCCCGACACGTTCGCCGTATCGACGCTCTCGCCCGTCGGCAACGACGAGATCAGCATGAACACGTCGGGACGCGTCGCGAACAAGGGCATGGAAGGCCTCGCGATTTCGCCCGACGGCACGACGCTCTTCGGCGCGATGCAAAGCCCGCTGATCCAGGACGGCGGCACGAATGGCGCGTACACGCGCATCGTGAAGATCGATATCCGCACGGGCCGCACGACGCAGTACGCGTACCCGCTCACGAACATCGGCTCGACGGCCAAGCCGAAGTACCCGACGATCAGCGACGTGCTCGCCATCAACGATCATGAGTTGCTGATGGACGAGCGCGACGGCAAGGGCCTCGGCGACGATTCGACGGCCGCGTTCAAGCAGGTCTTCCGCATCGATCTGACGGGCGCGCAGGACGTGGGTCAGACGAGCAGCCAGAGCGGCCTCGCGCCCTATGCGCTGAAGAAGACCCTGTTCCTCGATGTCGTCGCGGCGCTGACGTCGCATGGCTACAAGCCGACCGACATTCCGGCAAAGCTCGAAGGCCTCGCGTTCGGCCCGGACGTGACGGTGGGCGGCGTGAAAAAGCACACGCTCTTCATCGCGAACGACAACGACTTCCTCGCGACCGTCACCGATACGAATCACCCGTCGGGCATCGAGAATCCGAATCAGTTCTTCGTGTTCGCCATCGATCGCGCCGATCTGCCCCACTATGTCGCGCAGCGTCTGCCGGGCGTATCGAACGACGACCATGGCCGCGGTGAAATGTGCGGCCGCGATGACGATGACGACCAGGGTCAGGACCATGACGGCCACGGTCACTAACCACGGTCTCTAGCCACTGACATCACGGGTTCCTGCGTCCCCTGACGGACGTTGAGATGAGCCGGCCGCGGCGATCCGCATGCCGGCTCTCTTTTTGCCCTCGACAAAGCGAGCCTCTGCGCGCGCCGCTTCACGCGTATAGAATCGACGCATGAAGAAGCCCGCATCCCCAGGCTCGCCGTCCGTCGTCGTTGCAGCGGCCGAGCCCGAACTGCCGCTCTCTGCGCCGAGCGTCGCCTCGGTTGCGCTGGCCGCGTCGATCGCGCTGATCGCATGGTGCGCGTTCGCCGCGCAAACGGACATCACCGTGCATCGCATGCTCACGCGCGGCTTCGGCGTGATCGATGGCATCGAGCGGCTCACCAGTTATCTGACTAATCTGACGATCTTCGCGTGCGCGCTCTGCTTCACGTGCGTCGGATTCTTCAACCTGCGCAGCCGCGTGCCCTTCGCCCCCTTCGTGGGATTCTTCCGCAAGCCGACCGTCGTGACGGCCGTGACCGTGTATATCGTGTTCGTCGGCATCGCGTACAACGTGTTGCTGCGCCATACCTGGACGCCGTCGGGCTGGCGCGTGCTGCTCAACGAAAGCCTGCATACGATCGTGCCTGTGCTCGCCGCGCTGTACTGGCTGCTGTTCGTGCCGCGCTTTCATCTGACGCTGCGCCATCTGTTGTGGTGGCTCGTCTATCCGCTCGGCTATCTCGCGCTGACGATGCTGCGCGGCGCGTTCTCCGACTTCTATCCGTATCCGTTCATCGATGTCGGCGAGCTCGGCTACGAACGCGTGATGATCAACGCGAGCCTGCTCGTGCTCGCCTTCCTGACGCTGATGGCCGTGTTCGTCGCCATCAATCATCGACGGCCCATGCCGTCGATATCGCCCGCACCCGTTCCTCACCCAGCAGAGAACCATCATGACAACGACCCGGCGTGAGTTCATCGTAGCTGCGGCTAGCCTGTGCGCGGCGCTCGCCGCAAGCCGCAACGCCCGCGCGGACGAGAAGCTGAGCGAATCCGATCCGGCCGCGAAGGCGGTCGGCTACGTCGCCGTCGCAGCGAAAGTCGACAAGGCGCGCTTCCCGAACTACAAGGCAGGACAGACGTGCAGCAACTGTTCGCTCTTTCAAGGCAATCCGACGGATGCATGGGGCGGCTGCACGCTCTTCGGCACGAAGCAGGTGGCAGGTGGAGGCTGGTGCAGTTCCTATACCAACATGTAGCGGACATGTAGCGCCGCTTTCTCGCGTGAGACTGCATGCGTCGCGCGCGTCCCCGTTGGGTTAGTCCCCGTTCGGTTAGTATTCGCACGTACCTGCTGTTGTACGCGTGAGCGGCCTGCTCGTCGACGGCATTCCGCCCGATATCGGCGGCACGATAGCGTCGCAACTTCATAAAAAGTTCTGCCGATGCCCGCGTCTGTCACGTCATGTTGTCCGTCGCGCCGTTTTCGGGCGCGCTTACCGCATGGGCTGTGCTCGTTCGGGTCGAGCGCAATCAGCGTCATGTTCAGCTTCGCGCTCTTCGTCGCGCCCGGTCTCGCGACATCTGCCTGCGCGCAAGGCTCCGTCACGCTGTACGGTCTCATCGACACCAGCATCGAAGTGACGAATCCCGGCAGCGGCTACGTTGCGCGCATGGACTCCGGCGCCTGGCGCGGCACGCGCGTCGGGCTGCGCGGCAGCGAGCCGCTCGGCGACGGCAATAGCCTGATTTTCACGCTCGAGAACGGCTTCGATTCATCGAGCGGCGAGTTCTCCGTGCCGGCCAGCATCTTCAACCGGCAGGCATGGATCGGCGCGCACGGCGCATGGGGCGAGTTGCGCCTCGGGCGCCAGTACTCGCCGATCTATATTCCATTCAAAGGGCAACTCGATGCATTCGGCGCGGGCACGATCGCATCGGGGCTGAACAACCTGTCGAAGATCACGCCGTACACCGACAACGCGCTGGCCTACCTGTCGCCGACCATCTGGGGATTCAGCGCGACGGGCATGTATGCACTGCGCGATCCCGCCGACGGCAACGGCATCGGCGGGTATTACGTGACGGCCGACTGGGCGCTCGGCCCCATGAAGTTCCTTTACGCGCATCAGCAGACGCATGGCAGCGGCGCGCTACGCGCGAACTTCGCGGGCGCTTCGTACCAGTGGGGCACGTTGACAGGCTATCTCGCGTACTTCAACGGCGACGGCGGCACGCCCCGCTATCACGACGATGGCCTGTCGTTGTCCGCGTTGTGGCAGATCACCCCGCAGGCCAGCGCGTCGCTCGGCTATGCGCATGCGCGCGATCGCAGCGGCGGCAACAACGATGCCGACCAGTTCAGCATCATGTTCGACTACCAGGTGTCGAAGACGCTGTCACTGTATCTGAGCGCCGCCGACCTGGAGAATCGCGGCGAGGCCACATTCACGCTGCGCGGCGTCAATGTGGTGGGCTTGCCCGTCGCCTATCCGGGCGCGCCTGTACGCGGAGTGCAGGTCGGGATAATCGAGCGGTTCTAGCGCGGTGCAGTATCCTGCATTGAACTATCGTGCCTTCTGCCATCGTGCCTTCTGCCGCTACTCGCGGTAGATGGCACATGCATTGCGGATTTCGTCGGTGTGTCGAACTGCACTCGCGAGAACTGCATGATGAACTTGCACCAGACTGCTTTCCCTTTTTTTGTTTATCCCGTCAATCAGCGGCTGCATACGCCGACGCCACCCGAGGTCGATCCCGATCCGGCGCCGGACGACGATCCCGATCCCGGTCCCGACTCACCGCCCATTCCCGAGCGCGAGCCTGACCCTGTGCCACCCGCCGAGGAGCCGCCCGCGGGCGATCCACCCAAGCGCGAGCCACCGATGCACGCAGGCCGTCCAAAGCCCCGCCGCGCCCGAGCCATGCAAGCGGCGTGCGCCGCCGCGCGTCAAAGCTGCGGATCGAACAGCGACACGAGCCGGTCAACGACTTTCTCCGTTGACGGCCGCCGCTTGCAGTCGTCGAGCGTCACGCGCCTGGACTTCGCGAGATCGTCGGCGAAGATCTGCGTCTGACGACGCGCGAACGCTTCATCGTAGAGATTGAGATTCGCCTCGTCATTGAGCTTGAATCCATGCAATACATTGCCCGTCGCCTTGATTTAGTTGCCCACGAAGACAGCGTGCATATGACCGACAACGGGGCTCGTGATGC
This sequence comes from Paraburkholderia diazotrophica, assembly GCF_900108945.1. Lineage (GTDB taxonomy): Bacteria > Pseudomonadota > Gammaproteobacteria > Burkholderiales > Burkholderiaceae > Paraburkholderia > Paraburkholderia diazotrophica. The sequence continues at coordinate 15,511 of NZ_FNYE01000005.1, forward strand.
GGAAATACGTGTCACGCCAGTGCATCTCGTTCTGTGCACGTGCCGTCCACTCCCGCGCGATGCCGACACCGCGCGTAAAGCGGATGCGTCCGTCGATTACATGACGGCAGCTTGCGGTGCGTGCTGCCGTTCATGCGACCAAGCCCGGTCCGGTGCGGCTCGTGGAACTGGACCACTTCCGCACCTGCGTCATCGAGCATGCGCAGATAGCGCTTGTTCATCTTCTGCGAGCCGACCCAGGCGAGCAGCGCATGCACTGAAATGCCTGCACGCGCCTTCTCCGAAACGCGACCGCGATCCGCTCGCCGATTGCGCCGACCAGCAGATGAAGGTTTCGAACGTGATGGTCTTCCGTGCACTCGCGATGCCTTCGAGCATCGAAGGAAAGATCTCGTCGCCGTTGAGCGGCACATCGAAGCGGGTTGCCCGATACAACAAGCGGACCGGGCAACAGGCCCATCGAGCGGATGAACTGAGAATCGTGGCTGCGTACAGACGTTCGACCTTGTGCTCGATCTTCTTTTCGCCTGTCGAGAGATTGGCGAGCACAAGCACGACCACGGGTGTGACGACGACTGTGAGCGGTATCGTCAGCATGCGCCGCGTTCAGCGGTGTTCAGGCTTTGGGAGACGCGCGCCGAAGAGCAAAGCTGTAACGGCGCGCACGAGAAGATGCATGCGAGTGCGCTGGAGATGCACTGCGAGTGCACTACCAGTCCGGATTGTTCACTTCCTGGCGATAACCATATAGGTTGTTCAGCAGGCGATACGGGCGTCCGCTTTCCTGCATTGCTTCGCGCCAGCCGCATAGCGTCGCTAGCGAATCGGTGTGCAGCACCGCATAGGGCTTGCTGGCCACGCCGCCGGTTGCCGTGCCTGGAAATAGTTCGATCGCGTCGTCGTCGACCGTGAGCAGCATGCGTATGTCCGCCTGCAGAATCTGCATTTCATACTGGGAAGCAGGTGTCATGGCGCGTCTCCTTGGTGCGTCAGATTTGTTCTGGACCGTGGGATGCCGACCTGCTGAATCGACGGGCTGGCGAAGACGGTTTTCGAAGAATCAGGCTTCACACCGCTTGCGACGGACGAAGCCTAGTCTGTACTTGCAAGCAAACGACATTCCCAATGCACGTTCAAGACGGCGGGCGGGTGACGCGAGACGGCCGGTCGGCGCCTTGAAAAAAGCACCAACGGAGGGAGTGAAAATTACGCGCCGCTGCTCGCTGGCCTCGGCGGAGAGGCGCGCCAGCGTGTCGCGGGGATCAACATCGAGAAGTCAGTCGAGGGGAAGCTGATCGCAGGCGTTGGTAGTCGTCGATGCGCAGATGAACGAGTAGTCGCCGCTCCAGCGCACGGCAGTGGCACTGGCGTGCACGGCGTCCTGGAAATCGGGCGACGTTTCCCACGCGATATAGCCGGAACACAGCACAGCGGACATCACGACCAATGAGAAGGCAATCTTTTCAAAAACCTGAAAACGGGGCGGCATGGCATCTCTTCCTTAGACGCCGCATTTTACCTCAGTGTCAGGGTTTTTACCTAGATCGATCGCGGCTTCGCAACATGCTCTTGCTCGTCAGCGTGCCGACGCGCCCGCCGTCGCCCGAGATCATGCACCAGCAGCGCTCTGGTGTGCATGACGTTGAATGCCTCCATGCACTGCTGGCTAACCGGCCATCAGCTATCGGCGAAGCAGCGCATGACGTGGAGTGCATGCGCCAGTAAGCGGGGCAATCTTCTACGACTGGAACGAACGGATTGACCGGATTTTTTTATCCGGTGCATGCGGACGAGATACCGCTTCCGAAGAGGCAATCAGGGTGAAGTCGGCTGCATTTGCATCGCAATGCAGCATGTGACGACGCTCACGACGGCAGTCGAATGCCGAGATGCATTAAAGGCTATGCAGCGCAGCGATGTGCGCACCACGCGTAAGCCCCTGTCGATTCATGCATGCGCCCATGCTTGCCGGCTCTTCGTGGCCGGCTGCCGCGCCAACTTGAAGCCCGCTTCTTCCAGCACGGCTCGCGAGCGCTCGCGCAGATCCTCCGCGGCCAGTTGCGCGTCGGCTCCGCTCACCCAGACGGCGATATGCAGCGCCGCGCCGCCGCCCCGCGGATAGTCCGATGCCGTGACCATCGGCGCGAGCGTCGTGCCGCCGAGCACACGGGGATCGTCGGCGATCAGCTTTTTCAGCGCATCGATGGCGCCCGCCACGTCCTGGCGCTGAGCAATCCCGACCTCCGCTTCGATGCGCTGCGTCCCGCCGCTGGAGTAATTGATGACGGGATTGCTCCAGATCTGGCTGTTCGGTACGAAGACGGCGTTGCCGTCGCTGCGTTCGATGCGCGTCGTGAAGAGACCCACTTCGCGCACGATGCCCGCCGTCGCGCCCGTGCCTTCGATCAGATCCCCGGTACGAAACGGCCGCAGCAAAAGCAACATAATGCCGGCTGCAATATTTTGCAGCGTGCCCTGCAATGCGAGGCCGATGGCGAGGCCGGCCGCGCCGAGCACGGCCAGTACGCTCGCCGTCGCGACGCCGACTTCGCTCAGCGCCGCGAACAGCACGAGCACGCGCACGGCCCAGGCGCCGATCGCATTGATCATCGGCGCGAGCGTGGGGTCCGCACGCGTGCGGGCCAGCCCTTTCGACAGCAGCGAGCCAGTTCGGTTAGACACCCACCAGCCGACGATCAGGATCAGGATTGCCACCGCCGCATGCATCAGATCATGCGTGAGTGTGACGATCAGCGAGGGTTGCAGGTGAAACACGCGAGTGAGCAAATCATCCATGGTTGCATTGCAGTTCGATGGGAATTGGACGCGACGCCAAATGCGGCGCAAGAAGGGCAACGTCGGAGCAAGGGGGACCGACGCCATCCGGCACGAAACGGCAAGCGAGAGCGGCTTGCTCTACACTGGCGGCCCGACAATGCCCTGGCTCGACACAGCGTTGCGTCGAGCTTCTTTCAACTGCGCGTGCAAATGCGGTGCCTGATACCCGCGCACGCATACGACGGCCCGTTATCTGGGACGTCCATTCATTTATTGATGAAACCACCACCCGCCGGCAACAACGGGCAGGAGACCTTCGACACACTCGTCGGCGAAACCCGTCGCGAACCTGAGATCAGCCTGCCGCGTCAGACGCCGTTCCAGCGTTTCTGGTGCACGCGCGTGCTGTCGTCGCTGTCATTCCAGATGCTGGCCGTCGCGATGGGCTGGCATATCTATGCGCTCACGCATAGCGCGTTCGCGCTCGGCCTCGTCGGGCTCGCGCAGTTTCTGCCGATGTTCGTGCTGACGCTCGTCGTCGGCCAGGTCGCGGATCGTTACGACCGGCGGCGCATCGCGGCCATCTGCCAGGGACTCGAATGTGCAGCCGCCGCCCTGTTCGCGTGGAGCACGTTCGGCGGCTGGATCAGCGCGCCCGTGATCTATGGGCTTGCCGCATGCGTCGGCGCAGCGCGCGCGTTCGAATCCCCGGCCGTCGCGTCGCTGTTGCCGGGCGTCGTGCCGCGCGCTCAGCTGTCGCAGGCGACGGCCTGGGCGACGTCCGCGAACCAGGCCGCGCAGATCGGCGGGCCGGCGCTTGGCGGGCTGCTCTACGGCATCGGCCCCGGCGCGGCGTATCTCGCGTGCACGTTGTCGTTCGCGCTCGCGTCCGCTGCCGTCAGCACGATTCCGCTGCGCACGAAGCCCGTGCCGCGCGCGCCCGTCACGCTCGAATCGGTGTTCTCCGGCGTGCGCTTCATCCGCAGCCAGCCGGTCATCCTCGGCGCGCTGTCGCTCGATCTGTTCGCCGTGCTGTTCGGCGGCGCAACAGCGCTGCTGCCGATCTTCGCGCGCGACGTGCTGCATACCGGACCACTCGGGCTCGGCCTGCTGCGCTCGGCGTCGGCCGTCGGCGCGCTCGGCGGCACGATCTGGCTCGCGCATTTTCCGCTGCGCAAGCGGCCGGGCGCGGCGATGTTCGGCGGTGTGATCGCATTCGGCATCGCGACGCTCGTGTTCGGGCTGTCGCATTCGTTCATCGTGTCGCTGATGGCGCTGATGGCGCTCGGCGCATCGGATGTGATCAGCGTGGTCGTGCGCCTGTCGCTCGTGCAGTTGCGCACGCCCGACGACATGCTCGGCCGCGTGAGCGCCGTCAATTCGCTGTTCATCGGCACGTCGAATCAGCTCGGCGAGTTCGAGTCCGGTGTGACTGCCGGATGGTGGGGCGCGCAGGCCGCTGTGCTCGTCGGCGGCTGCGCGACCATTGCGATCGCGCTGCTGTGGATGCGGCTTTTCCCCGAATTGCGCCGCACGTGCACGCTTGAACGCGAAGAACACGGCGGTGCTGCGGACGCATGATACGGATGCATATCTATCGGTGCGGATGATGCGGGCAATCGGGCGCGTCGATTGCGTATTCGCTGGACAGATCGGCTGCAAAAGAACAGTGCGGTCATCCATCCCGACGCCAACGCCAAGGAGACGCAGATGCGCCACACGCAACGCCACCATCGAATGTCCGCGCTTCGTCGAATCAGCACGACCGCAGTCATTGCGATCACCGCGCTGGGTCCGCTAACCGTCCGCGCCGACGATGCGCCCAATCCTTGCGCTGCACTCAAGCGTATCGTCGCGGCCGCGCCGACGGGATTTTCGCAACTGACGCCCGACGACGGCAAAGGCGTCGCGCAGCCATACGGCAACGACGCACAATGCGGCACGACAAAAGGCACTTACGAATGCATGTGGACGCCGACGGGAGGCGCGGGATCGAGCACGACAGCCTTGCAGGCCGTCGCCGCTGACATCGCGTCGTGCCTGCCCGACGCGACGCACGACGTAAACTCGCCGGCGCGTCAGCACTTCTACATCGGCCCACGCGACGCGCGCACGCAGATCACCGCGATGCCCGCCGGCGCGAGCAGGCTGAAACTGATCGTGTCCGGCAAGTAGCGCGGCATCCGCGCGGCGCGATCACGCGGCCGCGCTATCGCGCATGATCGAGCACTATTGTGTGCGATACCAGACGCGAATGCCCGAATACCAGTGGCTCACGCTCGTATCGTCGCCGGAGCCGAACGTCGACAGGCTTTCGACGTTGATCACATCGATGTCGTGCTCGGCAATCCACGCATTCGCGCGATCGACGAGCGCGGCTGCGTTTTCGTACACGTGCCCTCGAATCACGTGGCGTTGCATGACTTGCCGTTCGAAATCCTGGAACGCGATCTTGCTCATGTGTCGTCTCCGCTGGTCAGGCTGTTCTTGATGTAGCGCCCTCGCGAAAGAGTCTAGCAACGGCGGGACGGGAGCGGCAATTGCTTGATGGAAAGCGGCTATTGTCAAAGGGAGCGTCTCATGAGCAACGAAAAGCAACGCACGGGCACCACGAGTCCCGGCAGCGACGTCGAACATCCGAAGCACCCTGTCCACAGCGATAACGAAAAGAGCAAGATGCCCGAGCGCGACGACGACGCCCGCAAGCAGTCGCCTTCCGATCGTCCGGGCAAAAAGCCGGGCGAAGGCGAGCCGTCCGTCGGCTGAAGCAAAAGCACGCGTCGAAAGCCGTTCGCTGCAAAAATGCCGCAGCCTGCGCGCGATGCAGCACGATCGCTTGAGTGCAATCCGCGCATTGTCCTGCGACGCAGACGCATTTTTGGCGGAATTATTTCTGGTTATTTTTTCGTCGCCTTCATCTACTTTGCTCCCAGCAGCGAAACGCTTCGTCATGTGAAGCGCTTGCTGCGACCACATGGGAGCGAGGCGGAAAACAATGACGACATCCAGCAAGGTTTCCATTTGCGTGCCGACGTGCAACAGGCCCGATTTGATCGTCCAGTGTGTCGACTCGTGCCTGACTCAAACCCATATGAACGTCGAGATCCTGATCGGCGACGATTCGAGCGACGCCCGCACGCAACGCCTGATCGAAGCGCGTTATGCGCACGATGCGCGCATCCGCTATGTGAAGAACGAGCCGCCGCTCGGGCAGGCGCGCAATGTCGCGAGCCTCTTCGCGCGCGCGAGCGGCGACAAGATCTCGTTGATCCACGACGACGATTACTTCGCGAAGGACGGCATCGAAAGTCTGCTGGCGTTGTGGCAGTCGCATCCACAGCTCGAAGTCGCGTTCGCGGACCAGTACGAGGTCGATGCGCGCGGACACGTCGATCTGTCGAAGAGTGACGCCCTCAACGCGGACTTCCATCGCATCGAGCCCGCGCAAGGCATGCAGCAGCAGCCAGGACGCACGGGGCTCGTGCAGATGTTCCCGAACAACGGATGGATGGCGAATGCCGATCTCGTCAAGCGGATCGGCTATCGCGACGACGTCGGCATGTGCTGCGATTACGTGTTCGGGTCCGAGCTTTGCGTTGCGGCATCGCAGGTGTATTACCTGCATCGGTATGTGTCGTACTACCGCAAGACCGACGCTTCGATTTCGCGCAGCACACGCGGCTCGACGTTCGCCGCGTCGTTGACGGCCTTCGAGTTCGTGTCGGGACTGTCGCTCGATGTCTCGCTCGAACCGGCGCGCAAGCTGGCGTTGCGACGGCTCGCGCCTATCGTCGTGTCGCTGTACGCGAAAAACGACGCGCCTTGGGCCGCGCTGCGCGTCGCGCTCGCGCATCTGTATGCGTATCGGTATGGGCGCGATGCGCGGCTCTACTACCATCTGTCGCTGATCGCGCGCGCGTTCGTCTCGATGCGGTGGCGCGGTCTGCCGCCTTGCGCGCCGAAATTTCCGTAACAGCGCGGCCACGAAGAACGACGCGGGCATAAAAAAAAAACGGCTCTGTTCATCGAACAGAGCCGCTTCGTGCATCACATCGCGTCAGACCGGGCGCATCACGGTTCGTTGCGCAGATACCCTACCTTCGACGGATCGCGCATGCGGAACGACACGAGACCCGCGATCGCGCACATCGCCGTGACGTACCAGTAGAACGACGATTCGCTGCCCGCCTGCTTGAGCCACAGTGCGACGTATTCCGCCGAGCCGCCGAAGATTGCATTCGCGACCGCATACGACAGGCCGACGCCGAGCGCCCGCACTTCCGGCGGGAACATCTCGGCCTTGATCAGGCCGCTGATCGACGTATAGAAGCTGACGATGGCGAGCGCGGTCACGACGAGCGCGAATGCCGCGACGGGGCTCGTCACATCCTTCAGCGCATGCAGCAGCGGCACCGTGCCGATCGTCGCGAAGAAGCCGAACAGCAGCATCGAGTTGCGGCGGCCGATACGATCCGACAATGCGCCGAACAGCGGCTGCATCACCATGTACACGAAGAGAGCGGCCGTCATCACGTTGCTCGCCGTCTTCGCATGCATGCCCGCCGTGTTGACCAGGTACTTCTGCATGTACGTCGTGAACGTGTAGAAAATCAGCGAGCCGCCTGCCGTGAAGCCAAGCACCGTGAAGAACGCGCCCTTGTGCTGCCACATCCCGCGCAGCGTGCCCGCTTCCTTGCGCCGACGCATCTCGGCTGTCGTCGTTTCGTCGAGTGAGCGGCGCAGATACAGCGCGACCAGCGCCGAGAGCGCGCCGACCACGAACGGAATCCGCCAACCCCACGCCTTCAGTTCTTCCGTCGTCAGCACTTGTTGCAGGATCACGAGCACGAGCAGCGCGAACAGCTGCCCGCCGATCAGCGTCACGTACTGGAACGACGCAAAGAAGCCGCGACGCCCTTGCAGCGCGACCTCGCTCATGTACGTTGCGCTGGTGCCGTACTCGCCGCCCACGGACAGGCCCTGGAACAGACGCGCAACCAGCAGCAACAGCGGCGCGAGCGCGCCGATCTGCGCATAGGTGGGCACCACGGCGATCACGAGCGAGCCGCCGCACATCATGAACACCGACACCATCATCGCGAAGCGCCGGCCGCGTTTGTCGGCGAGACGTCCGAAGAACCAGCCGCCGATCGGGCGCATCAGGAAGCCCGCCGCGAATACGCCCGCCGTATTCAGCAGTTGCGCCGTCGTGTCGCCCTTCGGAAAGAACGCGGGCGCGAAGTACAGCGCGCAAAACGAGTAGACATAGAAATCGAACCACTCGACGAGGTTGCCCGATGAGGCACCCACGATTGCGAAGATGCGTCGCCGGGTGTCGCTGGGAGTGAAGACGGTTGTGTCGGTCATGCTGGTGTCGGTCCCTTCTAACAGGTTTTAGCGGTCGTGACGCCGCCTTGTATTGCGCTGAAGCCGGTTTTTCAGCGAGGTTTCGATCCCGTTGCAGTCGGGTTTCAGCGCGCGTGCGAGATTGTAGAAAAACGTAAGCTTTGACGCGGTCGGTATCTTAACGGATATCCATGGATAACGGCGCCTGGACGCGCATCTGAAGCGTTTTGTGCCGGGCGTGGCCGCCGCGTGGCCTGCGGGCAGAAGCGCGAGCGCGACCGCGCCGCATGCGTCAAGCGCACAAAAAAGCCAGCCCGGAGGCTGGCTCTCATCACGATTGCTGTGCGCGGGCCCGTCAAACGCGCGTCAATTCTCGTCAAACGCGAATCGCGGGCGCCGTATAACGGCACTCGTAGCGCTTTCTGACCGTCCCGTTTTCGTCGACACTTTCCAGGTACACGTCGAACTGCCACAAGCGCGCCATGTGCTTGAGCACTTCGTCGCTGTCGTTCGACAGATGCCGGTTGTCGCTCATGAAGTGACGCAGCGTGAGACTGCGGTCGCCGCGCGTATTCACGGAATACACCTGGATATTCGGCTCGCGATGATGCATGTCGTACTGACGCGACAGCGCCTGACGCACGTATTGGTAGCCGCTGTCGTCGTGGATCGCGGAGACCTCGAGCGCATCGCGCATGTCGTCGTCGAGCACCGAGAAGAGGCGCATTTCGCGGATCAGATGCGGCGACAGGTACTGCGCGATAAAGCTCTCGTCCTTGAAGTTGCGCATCGCGTAGTGCATCGCCTGCAGCCACGGACTGCCCGCGAGTTCCGGGAACCACTTGCGGTCCTCTTCCGTCGGGTTTTCGCAGACGCGGCGAATGTCGCTCATCATCGAAAAGCCGAGCGCGTACGGATTGATGCCGCTGTAGTACGGCTTCGTGACGGGCGGCTGATAGACGACGTTGCTGTGCGAATGGAGGAACTCCATCATGAAGCCGTCTTCGAGCTTGCCCTCGTTGTACAGCGTATTGAGCAGCGTGTAATGCCAGAACGTGGCCCAGCCTTCGTTCATCACCTGCGTCTGACGCTGCGGATAGAAGTACTGCCCGATCTTGCGCACGATGCGGATGACTTCGCGCTCCCACGGCTCCAGCAGCGGCGCGTTCTTTTCCGCGAAATACAGCAGGTTTTCCTGCGGCTCCGGCGGATAACGCTCTTCCACTTCCTCCGGCATGGGCGTGTGGCGCGTCGGCAGCGTGCGCCACAACTCGTTGACCTGCGACTGCAGATACGCTTCGCGTTCGCGGCGCGCTGCGAGTTCTTTCTGCAACGACAGCTTCTGCGGACGCTTGTAGCGGTCCACGCCGTAGTTCATCAGCGCATGGCACGAGTCGAGCAGTTCTTCGACGCGGTCGAGCCCATAACGCTCCTCGCATTCCGCGATGTAGTTCTTCGCGTAGACAAGGTAATCGATGATCGCATGCGCATCCGTCCACAAGCGGAACAGATAGTTGCCCTTGAAGAAAGAGTTGTGCCCATAGGCCGCGTGCGCGATGACGAGCGCCTGCATCGTCATCGTGTTCTCTTCCATCAGATACGCAATGCAAGGATTCGAGTTGATGACGATCTCATACGCGAGGCCCATTTGCCCGCGTCGGTAGCTCTTTTCGGTAGCGAGAAAATGCTTGCCGAATGACCAGTGCCGGTAGTTGACGGGCATGCCGACGGACGCATACGCGTCCATCATCTGTTCGGCGCTGATCAGTTCGAGCTGGATCGGATAGACATCGAGTTCATATTGCTCCGCAACATGCGCGATATGAGTGTCGTACTCTTCGATCAGTTCGAAGGTCCAGTCGGACGGACACGGCAACGGCCTTCTGTCGGCAACGTTCATACGGACTTCCCTTTGCCCTTCGGTGGGCGCCCCGGTGGGTCCTCGTGCTGCAGCTGCGTCAGGCGCTACGCCTGCTCCGGCATCGGGCGCACGCGTATCCTTCACGTGCGCCGTGTTCGCCTCGGCATGCCCGGCCTCACTTCGCTTCGGCACGCCTTTACGACGCTCGGGTTGATACCCGCGCGCCTCGTTGTGCAGGTGGCGAGTCGTCATGCCGCTTCCACCTGCTTCTCAAACAGCTCGCGGAACACTGGGTAGATATCCGCAGCCGTCTCGACCTTCTTCATGGCCAGATGCGGCACCATTTGCGCAAGCTGTGCATATTCGAGCCACAGGTTCTGCTCTTCAGGCGTCACCTGAATGTACGCAAAATACCGCACCTTATCGAGAATGTCATCCGAGAGGATCTTGCGGCATTTCGGCGAGTCATCGGTCCAGTTGTCGCCATCCGAAGCCTGCGCGCCATAAATGTTCCATTCAGTCGGCGAGTAGCGTTCGTCGAGGATCTTCTGCATCAGTTCCAGCGCGCTCGATACGACCGTGCCGCCGCTTTCCGTCGAATGGAAGAACGTGTCTTCGTCGACTTCTTCGGCGCGCGTGTGGTGCCGGATAAACACCACTTCGATCTTCTCGTAGTTCCGCTTGAGGAACAGATACAGCAGGATGAAGAAGCGCTTGGCGAGATCCTTGCGCTGCTCGTCCATCGAACCGGATACATCCATCAGACAAAACATCACGGCCTGGCTCGACGGTTGCGGCTGCTTCACGCGGTTCACGTAACGCAGATCGAACGGGTCGATAAACGGAATGCGCCAGATGCGGCCGCGCAAATGATGGATGTCCTCTTCGAGCAGCTTGATCTCTTCGCGACGGTCGGCGGGGTCCGCCTTCATCTCTTCGAGCTGCTTTTCGAGCTCGTGCAATTCGTTGACGAGCGGCGCGCCGAGCGCGATGCGCCGGCCCAGTGCGCTGCGCAACGAACGCACGACGTCGATGTTGTTCGGCGTGCCCTCCGCCGCCCAGCCCGCGCGGATGCTCTTCCACGTGGGCACGGCGAGCAGATGCGTTTTGACGAGACGCGGCAATTCGAGGTCGTCGAAGAAGTACTGCATGAATTCTTCGCGGCTCAGTTCGAAAACGAAATCGTCCTGCCCTTCGCCTTCGTTGCTGGCGCTGCTGCCTCCGCCACCGCCGCCGCCCCCTTGCGGGCGGGGTATCTTGTCGCCGCGTATGTAGTCGGCGTTACCCGGGTGCACCATTTCGCGCCTGCCGCCCGGACCGTGCCGGAACGACGGCTCCGCGATGTCCTTGCGCGGAATCGTGATGCTCTGGGTGTTCTGAATGTCCTTGATACTCCGGTCGCGCACCGCTTCTGACACCGCGCGACGAATATATCCCTTCACGCGACGCAGAAAGCGTTCGCGGTTTGCAATGCTCTTGTTCTTGCCTGCCAGCCTGCGGTCGATGATTTGATGAAGCACATCCGGTCTCCCGCTCCGATTTGGAATACGCGGGGCGCAAGTTGCGCATGCAATGTTATGTCCATGCGGCTTGCGCCTCGCAGGAGGCCCGCGCCAACCGGGTGAAGCGAACCCGTTCGCGCGGGCTTTGCGCTACGCGTTTCATGACGACTTGCGCACACGCAGATACCAGTCGCACAAGAGCCGCACCTGCTTCGGCGTATAGCCCTTGGTGACCATCCGGTTGACGAAGTCCTCGTGCTTGCGCTGTTCCTCCGCCGACCCTTTCGCATTGAACGAGATGACGGGGAGAAGTTCTTCCGTATTCGAGAACATTTTCTTTTCGATCACGACGCGCAGCTTTTCATAGCTGATCCACGCGGGGTTCTTGCCCCCGTTCGCGGCGCGCGCGCGCAACACGAAATTCACGATCTCGTTGCGGAAGTCCTTCGGATTGCTGATGCCGGCAGGCTTCTCGATCTTCTCCAGCTCGGCATTCAACGCCGCGCGATCGAAGCTCTCGCCCGTGTCGTGGTCGCGGAACTCCTGGTCCTGAATCCAGAAGTCGGCGTATGTCACATAGCGATCGAAAATGTTCTGCCCATACTCGGAATACGACTCCAGATACGCGGTCTGAATCTCCTTTCCAATGAACTCGGCGTAACGCGACGCGAGCACGTCCTTGATGAACGACAGGAACTTCTGCTCGGTTTCCGGCGGGAACTGCTCTCGCTCGATCTGCTGTTCGAGCACGTACATGAGATGCACCGGGTTCGCCGCGACTTCCGTCGTATCGAAGTTGAACACGCGCGACATGATCTTGAACGCGAAGCGCGTGGATACACCCGTCATCCCTTCGTCGACGCCGGCGAAGTCGCGATACTCCTGATACGACTTCGCCTTCGGATCGGTGTCTTTCAGGTTCTCGCCGTCATACACCTGCATCTTCGAAAAGAGGCTCGAATTCTCCGGCTCCTGCAAGCGCGTGAGCACCGAGAACTGCGCCATCATCTTCAGCGTGCCGGGCGCGCACACGGCATTGGCCAGCGAAGAGTTGCGCAGCAGCTTCTCGTAGATCTTCATCTCTTCCGAGTAGCGCAGGCAGTACGGCACCTTCACGACGAAGATACGGTCGAGCAATGCTTCGTTGTTGCGGTTGTTGCGGAACGCCTTCCACTCCGACTCGTTCGAGTGGGCGAGGATGATGCCGTCGAACGGAATCGCGCCGAAGCCTTCCGTGCCCTTGAAGTTGCCCTCCTGCGTTGCAGTGAGCAGCGGGTGCAGCACCTTGATCGGCGCCTTGAACATTTCGACGAACTCGAGCAGGCCCTGGTTCGCGAGACACAGGCCGCCGGAGTAGCTATAGGCGTCCGCATCGTCTTGCGCATACTGCTCGAGCTTGCGGATATCGACCTTGCCGACGAGGGACGAAATATCCTGATTGTTTTCGTCGCCCGGCTCGGTCTTCGCGATCGCGATCTGCCGCAGCACCGACGGATAGCGCCGCACCACGCGGAACTTGCGGATGTCGCCGTTGTATTCGTGCAGGCGCTTGACCGCCCACGGACTCAGAATGCTCTTCAGGTAGCGGCGCGGTATGCCGTATTGCTCTTCGAGGATGGGGCCGTCCTCGTCATAGTCGAACAGGCCCAAAGGCGATTCGTTGACGGGCGAGCCCTTGATCGCATAGAACGGCACGCGTTCCATCAGCTGCTTGAGCCGCTCGGCAATCGACGACTTGCCGCCGCCGACCGGGCCCAACAGATAAAGAATCTGCTTCTTTTCTTCGAGCCCCTGGGCGGCATGCCTGAAGTAGGCGACCACCTGCTCGATCACATCTTCCATTCCGTAGAACTCACGGAATGCGGGGTATACCTTGATGACCTTGTTCGCGAAGATACGCGAAAGACGCGGATCGTTGCGTGTGTCTATCTGCTCAGGTTCTCCTATTGCCGACAGCATGCGTTCGCCAGCGGTGGCGTACGCGGCGGGATTGTCTTTGCAGAGCGCGAGATACTCCTCGAGCGAGAATTCCTCCTCTCGCGTTTTCTCGAAGCGGGTCGCGAAACTGCTGTAGATATCCATGCTACCTCCTCGCCGAAGTCTGGGACGATGTCGTGCGCGGCGCGCTATCAGGAAACGACATCGCTCGAATTCATCCTAAACCCTTTTAAATTTTTTTTCACGAACTACGTTGTGAAAATCGCGCCACAGCTAGCTCTCAGCCCCGCTCGCTTGATGACGCAAATTCGCTCACCTACAATCATTGCCCACACCTCGCGAGAAACTTCATCAGCGCTGCTGCATTGCATCTTACGTTCCTTCCCCGCGCTGTCTTCCACATGCATCTTTCGCACGCGACATCGCGTGGCATTCTGCACTTTTCCGCACCTTCGCAAACACTCGCGTAGCACGCTGTCTGCCTGCTCACACTACTGCGACACATTACTTCGTCTCGTGCGTGCCTGCAGTGCATGCGACCCAGTGCATGTGGACTGCGCGTTCGACTTCAACAACCGCTGCGCAGTGCACATTGCGGCCCTTTCTGCTCTTTCTGCCATAACGCACGCGTGGATGCTTGCGACGACAGTTCAGCCGCTGTGTTACATGTTTTGCATGTGCGCAAGCGCGCATTCCTGCCGTTCGTCAGCACGCGCGTCAAATCGTTCAACGCAATCGCGCCTGTGTGCAAGCGCGCACGAATCGGTGTGACACGCGTCATCTGTCCTTTGACGCCATGTCCATAGGACGGCGCACGCTACGCGCATCTGAACAGGTAGATGTAGCCAGGTGTTTGCCCCTTTTGCCCTTGATCGACGCGTTTGGTGGGCGCGCTGTCGCAAATCGCAGAGGAAGAGGCAGCGGCGACGAGCGAATGCATGCGGAAATGACAGCAGTGCAGGCCGTCGCATCCGCATGCAGTGAGATGGCGCCGCAACGCGACGCCCGGTGGGGCACTTTATGGGCCGTATTGGGCCGTAATGGGCCGCGGACCTGAAGACTTAGGGACTTAGTGGTTTACGTCAGTTCGACTTCGACTTCGCCGAGTCCGTCGATATGACCATACACGCGCCCCGGCCCGTCGACCCGATGTGCGCCGATATACGAGCCGGTCGTGATGGTCCATTCGGGCTCGATCGTGATACCCATGGCGGCGCAGTGGTTGACGAACCACACGAGCAGTTCGCGCGGGTCGCCGGCGGGATTGCCCGTCGATTCGGGCACGAGCGACTGGCCGTCAAATGTCAGTTCGAGTTCGGGTGACACGAAGTCGAACGAGCGCGCGAGCGACGCGTACGGCTGCGCATGCCCCGTCACCAGCGCGCCATTGTTCTGCGCATCGGCGAGCTGCGCGAGGAGCGCGACGTTCGGCCATTCGGCGAACCGGCTGTCGACGATTTCGATCGCGGGCAGCACCGAGCCGACGCGCGCCAGCACTTCATCGCGCGCATAGGTCTCGCCGTGCGGCTCGATGGGGTCGGCGAAGCGGAACGCGATTTCCAGTTCGAGCAGCACGCGGAAAAACGAACCATGTTCGAGCCGCGAGGGCGAG
Source organism: Paraburkholderia diazotrophica (assembly GCF_900108945.1). Classification (GTDB taxonomy): domain Bacteria; phylum Pseudomonadota; class Gammaproteobacteria; order Burkholderiales; family Burkholderiaceae; genus Paraburkholderia; species Paraburkholderia diazotrophica. The sequence continues at coordinate 30,548 of NZ_FNYE01000005.1, forward strand.
GCCACCGTCAGCGCAGCCGGAATCGGCGCGCCCGAGGCCGGACCGCCCGGAGCTTTGGCACCGATTTTCCAGGCGCCCGTCGAGCCGCCCAGTCCCGCGATGACCGCCTGCTGGATCGCATAGGCCGTCGCGGCATCGGGCGGGAGGGTGTCGAGCGGGAGCGTGTCGATTGCGCGGTGCTGGCGGCGCGCATCGACGAGGCGTTGCGCGAGGTCGTGATCCGTCATGTCGTTTCCCTTTTGGCTTCCTGGACTATCGTGGTCCGACGTGGGCTTCTGCAACAGCAAGGCGCTTGCAGCAAGCGATGGCGTCGCGCGGCGAACGAGCGCGTGAAGCCGTCCCTTCATACGGCTCGCGCGTGCTGTGATGCGGCATGAGTACAACGATACATTCGCTGCCGCGTTCGTCCGTTGGTTCGTCAATGTACCGGAACATTGGCGCGCTGAGTCGGCTCGATTGATCGGAAAGGAGAAGACGGCGGCAGCGCGCCATGCGGGCCTGCGCAACGGCCGTGCGCGCATGCAGTTCTGCGCGAACGGCACGTGACTTCATTCACGCGTTCGCCACCGTCACACGTACCACACAGTGGATGCCGTGTTTCAAACTGGCATCTTCGAGCCCGCTTTTGGTGCGTCGGCACGTCTTTGGAGCAGGCTGCGCTGAATGTTGCCGCCGTCCTGCTCATCCGCGGCGGCCCGCCGTATGCCTGTAATTGTTACAAGCGCTTGAGGAAGAACGCCAGTCGCGGCCCGCCACGTGTCCCGCCATACAACAGGAGGCGTTCACGAAGGAAAGGAAGGAAACGCTTCAGGCCCCGTCGATTTCTGCGCGGATCGGAATGGACGGCTGCGCGCCTGCGCGCGTGACGGAAATCGACGCCGCGCGCTGCGCAAAGCGGATCGCGTCCGTCACGCTCGCCCCTTGCGCGAGTTGCGCGGCAAAGCCGCCGATGAAGGTATCGCCCGCCGCGGTGGTATCGACGGCCCGCACGCGCGGCGCGTCGAAATGCCGGGGCGGCTCGCCGCCCATCGCGGCCACTACGCCCTGTGCGCCGATCGTCACGATCACGTTGCGCGCGCCCGCGCTGCGCAATGCATCGGCGGCCAGCATCGCCTCTTCCGGCGACGAAACGGACAGACCCGTCAGCGTCGCCGCTTCGAGTTCGTTCGGAACCAGGTAATCGACGAGCGGCAGCCAGTCGACGGGCAGCGGCCCCACGGCGGGCGCCGGATTCAGGATGACCGTCTTGCCGAGCCGGCGCGCCGCCGTGAGCGCGGCGTGGACGGTCGCGGGCGGCGTCTCCAGCTGGCAGATCACGACCTGCGCGCGCGCCAGCGCTGCGTCGTGGCGCGCGATGGTGTCGGGTGTCACTTCGCCGTTGCTGCCCGCAATGATGACGATCGAGTTCTGGCTGCCATCGTCGACGATGATGAGCGCGACACCCGTCGGCGCCGTCGCACTGGTTTCGAGCGCCGCGCAGTCGATGCCCTCCGCTTCGAGCCCCGCGCGCAGCTGCACGCCGTTCGCGTCCGCGCCGACGCAGCCGAGCATCGCCACCTGCGCGCCGAGACGCGCGGCGGCCACCGCCTGGTTGCCGCCCTTGCCGCCCGGAACCTGCGCGAACGCATGGCCCGCGAGCGTCTCGCCGGGCTGCGGCATGCGCGGCGCGCGCGCGACGAGATCCATGTTCAGACTGCCGACCACGGTCACGTGCCCGCGCGCGTCATTCATTGCCACGACTGCCTCCATCGTCTTGCCTGTCGGCGCGCATTAACGGCGCGGCCGCACCCCTCTCTCGTCCGCAGCCTCACGCCGCCCTGATATTGCGCCGCGCCCCCGCAAACGCGGCCGTCGATTCACGCAGGATCAGCCGCGGCGCGATCACGCGGCGGCGGAAGGTCGTATCCGCTGCTGTGCCGTTGATCCGCTCGATCAACGTCTGTGCCGCCATTTCGCCGAGCGCGCGCACCGACTGGCCGACCGTCGACAGCGCCGGATAGGTGAAGCGCCCCAGTTCGATATCGTCGAAACCGATGACAGAGCAATCCTGCGGCACGCGCAGGCCGCGTTCGGCCGCCGCGCGCAGCGCGCCGATGCCCATCATGTCGTTGCACGCGAAGATCGCCGTCGGCTGCACGGTGTCGAACAGCTGGCCTGCCGCGCGATATCCGCCGCTGCCCGAGAAATCGCTTTCGACGATGCCGTTCGGCGCGATCTCGATGCCGCGCTCGGCCATCGCGCGAATGAAGCCATGCACGCGCATCGCGCTGACGGCCGTTTCGATCGGGCCCGTGATGCAGCCGATCTTCGAATGCCCCAGTTGCAGCAGATGCCGCGTCGCCAGATAGGCGCCCTTTTCGTGATCGATCTGGACCAGATCGGCGGACACGCCTTCGATGTTCCGGTCGACGATTACGAGCGGCTCGCGCGAATCGGCGAGCGTCGTCGCAAGCGTCACATCGTCGCCCGCCGACGCGACAATCAGCCCGTCGATGCGCTTTTCCTGCAGCACGCGCAGATAGCTGCGCTGCTTCGCCGGATCGTCGTCCGAGTTGCAGAAGAACACGCAGTAGCCATTGCGCGCGCAACCGTCCTCGATGCCACGCGCCAGCTCCGCAAAGTACGGATTGGTGCTGTTGGGCACCACGAGCCCGATCGTCGCCGTCGAGCGCGCCTTCAGCGACCGCGCGACCGCGGACGGCACGTAGTTGAGCTGGCGGATCGCCAGTTCGACTTTCGAGCGCACATCCGCGGACACCGGCCGCGTATTGTTCACGACATGCGACACCGTAGTGAATGACACGCCGGCGATGGCCGCCACATCCTTGATCGTCGCCATAAGCTAAAACCCCCTGCCTGTTCTTACTGCTGGCCAATGCAGCTCATGCTGCATCCGCGGTGCTCTCGTTGAGTTGTTCCCAAGGCGCCCGCCGTCCCGCGCCACGGCGGCCGCCCCGCTTTCAATTGCGCTTGCGCCGGCTGCGGTACGTATCCAGCACGACCGCGATCACGATCACAGCACCCGTGATGATGCGCTTGGTCGGTTCGTTTGCGCCGATCTGCGCGAGGCCCGCCGCGAGCACCGATATGATCAACACGCCAAAGAACGTGCTGATGACGGAGCCGCGCCCGCCCATCAGACTCGTTCCGCCGATCACGACAGCCGCGATCACCTGCAGCTCCAGCCCCGCGCCTGCATTCGGGTCGGCCGCTTCCAGACGCGAGATCTGGAACAGCGCCGCGAGCCCCGACAGCGCGCCCATCAGCGCGAACACGATCACCTTGTACGGCTTCGGGTTCACGCCCGCCAGCCGCACGGCTTCCTCGTTCGTGCCGATACCGACCAGATAGCGGCCGAACACCGTGCGCGTCAGCACCAGTTGCGCGACGATCATCACGGCCACCGCGATCAGGAACGCCGGCGAGATGCCGACGGCGATCGGGTTCGACAGGAAATCGAACGCGTCGCCGATATACGCGGTGCGCGAGTTCGTCATCTGGTACGCGAGGCCGCGCGCCGCTTCGAGCACGCCGAGCGACACGATGAACGACGGAATCCGCCAGCCCACCGTCACGGCGCCCGTGATCGTGCCCGTCAGCGCCGCCGCAGCGAGGCCGAGCGCGGCCGCCACGATTGGCCCGAGTTGCCACTTGAGTGACGCGACGCTCACGATCGACGCCCCCAGCGCCAGCACCGAGCCGACGGACAGGTCGATGCCCGCGATGATCAGCACGAACGTCATCCCGACCGACATCACGACGAGATCGGGAATCTGGTTCGCGATCGTGACGAACGTCTCGAACGTCAAGAAGTGCGAGCTCAGCACCGAGAACAGCGCAATCATCGCGACCAGCGCGCCGACGAGCCCGAGGTAGTTCGAAAAGCCCAGGCGCGTGCCCGCCGGCTTGCCGCTCGCGAGCGGCGCCGACGGATCGGCTGTTTGAGCGGCTGCTTGAGCGGCCGCCTGATCCGCTGCCTGATTCGGCGCCTGAGCGGTCGTCGCCGTGACGCCGGCGCGCGCAGCCGCCGGCTCCTTGGCCGCGCTTCCCGTGACCCGTTGATCGGTCATGACTGAGTCTCTCCTTCGTGCATCTCATGCGGGTGCAACAGGGCTTCGCGATTGCGATAGCCGGCAAATGCCGCGGCGAGCAACGCGTCCTGCGTCCACTCGTCCCGCCTGAAGACACCCGTCATGCGCCCCGCCGACATCACGCCGATCCGGTCGCAGATCAGCATCAGCTCGCGCAGGTCGCTCGACACGACCACGAGCGCGCGGCCTTCGCGGGCCAGCGCGCCCATCAATCCATAAATATCGAACTTCGCGCCGACATCGATGCCGCGCGTCGGTTCGTCGAACAGCAGCACCTTGCAATCGCGCGCGAGCCATCGGCCGATCACGACTTTCTGCTGATTGCCGCCCGACAGCTCGCCGACCGGCTGCGCCGGCCCCGACGTGCGGATGCGCATCGCGTCGATCTGCCGCTTCGCAAGCGCGTTCTCGCGCTTCGCGTCGACGATGCCATGCCGCGCGACGCCGCGCAGATTGCCGAGCGACACGTTCGCCGCAACGGGCTGCGGCAGCAGCAGGCCTTCGCCCTTGCGGTCCTCCGTGATCAGCGCGATGCCGTGCCTGACGGCGTCGGAAGGCGTGCCGATCTGCACGGGCGTGGGCGCCGCGCCCGGCGTCGCGGCCAGCGCCACGGTGCCGGCATCCTTCTGGTCCGCGCCGTAGATGAGCCGCATCAGTTCCGTGCGGCCCGCGCCGATCAACCCGCTCACGCCGAAAATCTCACCCGCCTTCACCTCGAACGACACGTCGCGCACGACGGGCGCACGGGTCATTCCGTCGACCTTCAGCAACGTCGTGCCGATGTTGCGCGCGCCCAGATCGATGCGCTCGCCGAGCTCGCGGCCGACCATCAGCGTGACGATCTGGTCGCTCGTCAGGTTCGCCATCGCGTCGACGCGCACCAGTCTGCCGTCGCGCAGCACGGCCACGCGCTCGGCGACGCGCGCCAGCTCTTCGAGCCGGTGCGAGATGTAGACGAGCGCAACGCCGCGCGCCTTCAGCCGGTCGATCTGCTCGAACAGCAGATCGACTTCGCGCGCCGTCAGCATCGCCGTCGGCTCGTCGAGGATCAGCACGCGGCAGTCGCCGATCAGATTGCGCGCGATCTCGACCATCTGCTGATGACCGATACCCAGTTCGCCGACGAGCGTATCGGGGTCGATCGCCTCGAGGCCGACCTGGGCCATCGCTTCGCGCGCGTCCTCGCGCAGCTTGCGGCGGTCGATCCAGCCAAAGCCCAGCTTGCCCGCGCGCGGCAGGCGATTGAGGAACAGGTTCTCGGCAACCGACAGCGTCGGCAAGAGGTTCAACTCCTGCATCACCATGCGGATGCCGAGCGCCTCTGCTTCCGTCCGGCTCGCGGGGGCGTACGGCTCGCCCGCGAGCTGCATCGAACCCGTCGTCGGATCGACGAGCCCGCCGATGATCTTCGACAGCGTGCTCTTGCCCGCGCCGTTCTCGCCCGTCAGCGCGAGCGCCTCCCCGGCGTGCAACGCCAGCGAGACGTCCGCCAGCACGGGCTCGGCATAGGTCTTCCCTATCCCCGTGACGGACAGTACGGCAGGCAATGCGTCTTGGTCGGTTGATGCCATCGTCATCCAGATCTCGTAGCCGCCGCGCAGCGCCGCAGCGGACTGCGCGTCGTGCGCCCGTCCGTCATGCAGCGCCGCCGCACGGCTTCGCCCGTCATGCGGACAGCGGGCCCACAGCCGTGCGCATCCCGAAGATACGGCTTTTCGGGCTGCGCCCCGTCCGTCTGCTCGCGCGGCTGGCCGGCCGTCATGACGCTTACCTCTGGCATAACGGCGGCGCGGCGGATTTCTTGAGCGTTCGTTTACCTCGACGCGCGGACCGTGTGCGCCGTGCGCGCTGAATGTTCCCACACGGCCCGCACGGTCTCCTTACTTCGTGACCAGATCGACAGGCGTTTCGACGACGCCCGACAGGTCCGCCTGCTTCTTGTGCCCGGCGATCGCCTTCAACGCCACGTCGATGCCGAACACAGCCTGCTTCGCCGCGTACTGATCAGCCGTGGCGAGCACGCGGCCGTCCTTCAGCATCGGCTTGATCGCGTTGATGTTGTCGTAGCCGACCACATAGACCTTGCCCTGCTTGCCCGCCGCGCGCACGGCCGATACCGCGCCGATCGCCATGTTGTCGTTGCCGCACAGCAGCGCCTTGATGTTCGGATAGGCGTTGAGCATCGACGACGCGATCGCGTTGCCCTTGTCGATTTCCCATTCACCCGACTGCACCGAGTCGACCTTCGCGCCGACCTTCTGCATCGCCGCCTTGAAGCCGGCCGTGCGTTGCTGCGCGTTGGTCGTCGTCGATACGCCTTCGACGATACCGACCTCGTCGCCCGACTTCAGCTTCTTCGCCAGATAGTCGCCGACCTTCTCGGCGCCCTTCGCGTTGTCCGGACCGACGAACGGTATGTTCAGGTCCTTCGACTTGAGCACGTCGGTGTCGAGCCGGTTGTCGATGTTCACGACGATGATGCCGGCGTCCACCGCCTTCTTGACCACGGGCACGAGCGCCTTCGAATCCGCCGGCGCGAGCACGATCGCATCGACCTTCGAGACGATCATCTGCTCGACGATACGGATCTGGTTCGCCGTATCCGTCTCGTCCTTGATGCCGTTCGTGATCAGGTCGAAGGTGCTGGCGTTGTGCTTCTGATAGTCCTTCGCGCCCGTTTCCATCGTGAGGAAGAACTCGTTGGCGAGCGACTTCATCACCAGCGCGACTTTCGGTTTTTTGGCGGCCTGGGCCCAGGCCGACGAGAACGGCACGGCGGCGGCCGTGAATACGACAGCAGCCATCAGGACGCGGCGACGAATGCGGTGGTTCATGCGGTATCTCCAGTTGTAGGACTCAGGGCGAGTCCGTTTTTGTTTGTGCGCAAACGTTTGCGAGCGATATTCTCAGCGGTGCCTGTTCGCGATGTCAACGATGGGCGGTGCTGCGCTGCACATCGCGCCCGCGACGCATGCCTTGGGCAAGGCTTGGCACCTTTGGAGGCACGTATTGCCGCGAAGGTTCGGCGCTGCTTCGAATGACGTCGTGGCACGGATCGCTCGCTTGGTTCTGCCCGTTGATCGGCCTATGCGATGGGAGCCGCCTGTTGCCAGACCGCGTCCCATGCGCACCGGCGCTCGTGATGCCCGGCGCTGCAACGCGCCGGTACTGCCTTGCTGCTCTGCTGCCTTCCGCGAGCCGCAACTACCGCGGCGGGCAGGACGCCTATGCTGGCCCCTTCTCGCGCGCGCGGCAAGGGGAAAGAGGGGGAAAAGCCGTGGCCGTCGTGGTCGGCGCAACAGGTGCGATGTGCGTATCATGGGCCGATGGTTCATAGGGAATGGTTCATGTGAGCCACTTTGGCTCGCGCACTGCGATCGTCACGACGGTCATGCGGGTGCAACAGCTATTCAACGTGGAGTCGTCATGCTTGGTATCAGCCAGTTCCCGCTCTTTCTCGCCGCCGTCACGGTGCTCAATCTCACGCCCGGACCGGACATCGCATATGTCGCCGGTCAAAGCATCGCGCAGGGACGGCGAGCGGGGCTGCTGTCGGCCGTCGGCGTTGCGTTCGGCGGCTGCATGCATACGGTCGCGTGCGCGCTCGGCATCACGGCGCTGCTGGCGGCGTCGCCGGGCGCGTTCAACGCGATCAAATGGATCGGCGCCGCGTACCTGATGTATCTCGGCTTGAGAATGCTGTGGCCGACGGCTACGGCCGTCGCGAAGGGCGAAGCGCCGCCCGATGTGCCGCGGCTCTCGCGCGGCACGCTGCTCTTTCGAGGCTTCGTGACGAATGCGTCGAACCCGAAAGTGCTGCTCTTCTATATAGCGTTCTTCCCGCAGTTCGTCAGCGCCGACAGCCCGCACAAGACGCTAGCCTTTCTCGTGCTGGGCGCGGTGTTCGTGACGCTCGGGCTCATCAACGATTGCTTGGTCGCGTGGCTCGCCGCGACGGCCGCGCGTGCCGTGCGCTCGCAACCGGCCGTGCGGCGGTGGATCGACCGCGTGGTGGGCGCGGGGTTCATCGGCCTGGGCGTGCGGCTCGCGCTGACGAAGCGCTGACGAAGCGCTGACGAAGCGCTGACGCATTCGACGCGGCCCGGCCCGCGCGCTACAGCCAGTTCGCCTTCTTGAAGCCCCGGTACAGCGCGAGGTCGATCAGCAGCATCACCAGCAGGCAGATCGGATAGCCGTACTTGAAGTGCAGCTCGGGAATCTCCTGGAAGTTCATTCCGTAGATGCCGGCGATCATGGTCGGCACGGCGAACAGCGCGGCGAACGAGCCGAGACGCTTGGTCACTTCGTTCTCGGCGAGCGAGATCATGCCGAGATTGACCTGAATGGCCGTGACGATCATTTCGCGGCGCCCTTCGATGGTCCGCACGATGCGGTCGAGGTGATCGTAGACATCGCGGAAGTACGCCTGCATGCCGACACAGATCGACGGAATGCGTCCGCCCGTGAGCTTGCTGATGCCTTCCAGCAGCGGCGAAATGTGATGCTGGAGCATCACGAGGCGGCGCTTCAACGAGTATAGGTCTTCGATGATCGCGCGCGACGCGGCGAGGTCGTGCTTGTCGAAGATGCGGTCTTCGATTTCCTCGATCTCGGTGCCGATCGCTTCGAGAAGCGGGAAGTAGCGGTCGACGACATTGTCGGCGAGCGCGTACAGCACGAACGCCGCGCCCTCTTTCAGCAGCTGCGGTTCGCGCTCGCAGCGCGCACGGACTTCCTGGAAGCCGTGACGCGTGCCGCGCCGCACCGACAGCACATAGTTCGCGCCGACGAACACATCGACCTCGCCGATCACGAACTCGCCGTCGTCGTCGGTCTCGATGGTGTGCATGACGGCGAACAGCGAATCGCCGTACTCCTCCATCTTCGGACGCTGATGGCCGTGACGCACGTCTTCGACGGCCAGTTCGTGCAGCCCGAACTCGTGCTTCATCACTTCGAGCTCACCAGGGCCCGGATCTTTCAACGCGACCCAGACAAAGCACTCGGGCTTGGCGACATAGACGCTGATGTCGTCGATCTCGATGTCGGCCAGCTTGCGGCCATCCTGATACGCGGCGCAGTTGATCAGCATGATTGAATACCTTGAAAACGATTCGGCTTCGCGGATCGAAAGCGGTTAGTCGCGATGGGCGGTTGTCCTGTTCGTGTGTCCACCCGATCGCAACGCAAAGCCGGCATGAGCGCGACGTGCGATATGAGTCCCCGATGTTACGTCGGCTCGAACCAGCGCGGTGTGTCGAATTGTCAATGTCGCGTCGAGCCTGCCTGTCAATTGGCGACGCGCCGCAGCATGATGCGGTGATCGTCGTTGAATGAAACGCTGGCGCGATTCGAATAGCGCGTATCCGGCGTCACGAAGAAGCCGATCTCCACGACAGGGTCGAACTGCGTCGACACCGCGATGCGATGCGTGCCTGGCGTGAGCCAGAAGACGATGTGCTCGCCGTTCATGATGTCCGCGACGCGTTCGCCGTCGACATACACGAGGGCATCGCGAAACCGGACGATGACGTTGTCGGTCCGCTCGCGCCGCAGGTCGACAGCCACCTTGCCGGTTTCCGGTTGCGTGACATCCGGCTTGACAATGCGCTCGGCGGGCACGTCCTTGAACGGCACTTTGTCGGCGGGCGTGGACGCGCAACCGGCGACGAGCGACACGGCCGTCATCGCGGTCATCAAAAGCGTGAGCGACTGGGCCGTGCGCGCCGCGGACGCGGTGCGCATCGCCAGGCTTTGCTTGCGTCTCATCGTTCGTCTCCTGTCGACCAGAGTTGGCGCTTTAGCTGTCGGCTGGAGTTAGTGCTTCAGCGCTTACTCCAGCCCCATGCAGAGCACTTACCTCTGGTCCCACGCAGCGCGGTCGACCAGAGTTGGCGCTTTAGCTGTCGGCTGGAGTTAGTGCTTCAGCGCTTACTCCAGCCCCATGCAGAGCACTTACCTCTGGTCCCACGCAGCGCGGTCGACCAGAGTTGGCGCTTTAGCTGTCGGCCGGAGTTAATGCATCAGCACTTACGCCGGCCCATGCAGAGCACTCACTCTTGCCCATGCAGAGCACTCACTCTTGCCCCATCCTTTCTGGTTCCATACAGCGCGCTTGCCGTTCATCGCTTCGTTGTCCAGACACCCGTGCGCCGGCCGCGCTGCCGCCCCGCTACTCCTCCACCGGCTGAAACGGGCTCAGCACCCGCGCGCCCGTTCCGTCGAAGTCTGCCACGTTGCGCGTCACGACGGTCAGGTTGTAGATTAGTGCTGTCGCCGCGATCATCTTGTCGAGCGAGTGCTCGGGATGCGGCACACGCAAATGGCCCCATGTTTGCGCGACGTCGGTGCCGACATTCAGAATGTGGCTGCTGAACGAATCGATGATCGTATCGAGCCATCCTTCCAGCCGCAACGCCTGAAATTTGTCGCCCCGATGCCGGATCAGATCGACGCCGCGCCGCAACTCGCCCACGGTCACGACCGACAGATACAGGCGATGCCCCTCATCTCTCGCTGCTTCGAAAAATGCCTGAACGCCAGGATTGGCGCGGCTGCTCTTGCGCATTTCGCTGATTACATTGGTATCAATCAAATACACCCGGTCCCTCGCTTTCGTCAGTTGCGTCATGCAGGCGCTCGAAGTCGGCGTCTTCGCCAACGTCCGGCATGCTCATTAGCAACTCGGCAAAGCTGAGCTTCTTTGGCTGAAAGAGCGCCTGCGCCAGGATTTCCCGATGTTCTGCTTCGACGCTGCGCCCGTGAGACGCGGCCTGCTCACGCAGGCTCTGCACCAACGCATCGTCCAGACCTCGGACCAGCAAATTTGCCATTTCGATTCCCCGGTACACGTGTGATAGCAATGATATCAACGATAATCGTGCAGTCAACCTGGCCGGATGGCATAGGGGTTGCGACATGCCGCCTTCGCGTTCAAGATCAGATGAAGGGCGTCGCATGAACCTCGGCATCCAGACGCAGGCAAGCGGCGCGGCGGTTTAAGGGGAGGCTTCGATGTGGTACTTCAGCTGGATTCTGGGCATTGGCGTGGCGCTGGGCTTTGGGATCATCAATGCGATGTGGCTCGAAGCGAGCGGCACGTTCGCCCGCGACGACGCGCCCGCCCCCACACTATCCACGACCGAGGACTCATCCACGTGACGCATCTGGTTTTTATCTGTGGCCACGCGGGCACCGGCAAGACGACGCTCGCCAAACGGCTGATCGGCCCATTGATGAAGGCGACGGGCCATGCCTTCTGTCTGCTGGACAAGGACACGCTCTACGGCGGCTATAGCGCGGCCGCGATCGGCGCGCTGACGGGCGATCCGAACGATCGCGACAGCCCGCTTTTTCTCCAGCATTTTCGCGATCCCGAATATCGCGGCCTGTTCGACACGGCCGCCGAGAATCTGCGGCTCGGCATCGGCGTGATTGCCGTCGGGCCGCTGTCGCGCGAAGTGCGCGAGCGCAAGCTCTTCGATCACGCGTGGCTCGGCGTGCCGAACGACGTGAAGATCAGCATCGTGTGGGTCGCGACGTCGGAAGAGACGGCGCACGAGCGGATCCTCGCGCGCGGCAATCCGAACGACGCCTACAAGCTCGCGCATTGGGACGAGTACCGGCAGCGCCGCTTCATGCCCACAGGCAAGCAGCGCGAAGGCCTGCTGATGTTCGACAACACCGCGCCCGTACCCGCCGATTACGACGCCTTGCTCGCGCAACTCGTGCGAACGCCGCAACAAGCTGGCGTCATGCTGCCGCCGATGCCCGTCTGACGCGCGCTCCGTCGCGCGGCTTCCGCACACCTTCGGCACGCGCCAGACAACGAAAACGGGCGTTCGACCTTTTTGGTCGAACGCCCGCTTCGCTATTGCCTCTCAGGCGGCTCTCTGCGGAGCCTCATCCGATCACGCTTGCCCGCGGTTCCTGCTTGCGCTTTTGCGCGCCGGGTCAGACGGTCAGACCGTCGCCATTGCCTCCAGCGCGCGGCCTTCGTACAGTTGCCCGAAACGGTTCGCGAGAAACTCGCGCAGCGACACCTGCTCCTGACGCACGAACCCGCTTTGCGGCAGCTTCTTTTCGCGGAACAGATCGAGCACCGCGCACATCGCGCCCGCCGTGGTGATCTGGATCGCACTCATGGCCACGCCGCAGACCGTCTTCGCGAAGATCTTGCGCGTGAACACTTCCTGCACCAGCTGGCCGTCGCGCACGCCCGTCACCGTGATGAAGACGAGCACGACATCCTGGGCCGTCGACGGCACCGAGCGGCGCATGATCGTCTTCAGCGTGTCGCGGTCGGTCGCGAGACGCAGGTCTTCGAGCAGGAACTGCATCAGGTCGCGATGGCCGGGATAGCGCACCGACTTGTAGTCGAGCGTTTCGACACGGCCCGCCAGCGTCTCGCACAGCGTGCCCAGACCGCCCGACGTGTTGAACGCCTCGTACTCGATGCCGTCGAGCGAAAAATGCTCGAGGCCTTCGAGCGGCTGCACCCACTGCGTGCGGCTGTCGCGGATCGCTTCGCACGGCTGGCAGTACTCGTTGATGAGACCGTCGACGCTCCACGTCAGGTTGTACTTCAGCGCATTCGTCGGAAACTCGGGCAGCGCGCCGACGCGCATCTTCACGTCGCGGATTTCGCTGAAGCGGTTCGCCAGTTCGTGCGCGGCGATGCCGATGAAGCCCGGCGCAAGGCCGCACTGCGGCATGAACGCGTGCCCGGCGTCGTCGGCGATCGCACGGATCGCATGCGTCGCGCGCACGTCTTCCGTCAGGTCGAAATAGTGCACGCCCGCGCACTTCGCCGCCGTCGCGACGCTCACCGCGAGGTAATACGGCAGCGCGTTGATGAGCGCGTCGAAGCCCTGAATCGCGGCGCGCAGCGCGGCGGCATCGGCGGAATCGACGCGGCGCGTCGGGATGCCTTGCGCGGCCAGCTTGTCGAGCGCGTGCTGATCGCGGTCCATCGCGATCACTTCGTAGTCGCCTGTCTCGCGCAACATGTGCGCAATGGTGTGACCGATCAGACCTGCGCCAACGATGGCAACTTTCATGCGCTTCTCCTTTGTTCTCTGTTCGATGGATGCTGTCTCCAGCGTGAACGGCGCGCCGCAGCGAACCTCTATAGAGAAGTTTAGGGAGAAGGCCCGTCGGTTTATAGGCGCAAAGTGCTGCGCAATGACCATTAATTTCGACGATTCGACGAAGCGTTTCGACGATTCGTCGAAAACGTATCAAAACCGCGTAAACGCGGGGTATGCGGCGCTCAAGAAGCGCGTGGAGCGAGCCCGCGCGCGTTCATCCTCCGATCATCCCGCGATCGATCTTGCGCGCCAGGATGATCGACGTCGTCGTGCGCTCGACGCCCGCGAGGCCGCCGATCTGGTCGAGCAGATCGTTCAGGCGCTCGGGCGAATCGGCGCGCAGCCACGCGACGTAATCGAACTCGCCGCTCACTGCGCACAGCAGTTGCACTTCCGGCATCCGGTTCAGCTTCTTCTGCACGTCCGGTCCGTACTTCGGCGCGATGATGATGCCGACGTACGCGTAGATGCTCGCGTCGAGCACGTCCTGGCCGAGCCGCACGCTATAGCCGGCGATCACGTTGGTCTTTTCGAGCCGCGCGATGCGCGCGATCACGGTCGTGCGCGCGACGCCCAGCTGTCGCGCGAGATTCGCGACGCTTTCGCGCGCGTTGGCCTGCAGCAGTGCAACGAGGTTGCGGTCGAGTTCGTCGAGTTGATCGAGGCGCGGTGGTCTCATCGATTGAAGGTCAGCGTTGAGGTGGAAGCTCGCCGCACGGCGAGCGCAGACGTCGACGACGGGATACGCGGATTATGCACCGCGCGCCCCGCAGCGCGAATACATGCGGACTGCACATATCGCGCGTTCACGCGGGGCGACGCGTCACACGCCGAAGCGCTCGATGACGAAGTCGATGAACGTCGTGAGCTTCGGCGTCGGGCGGCCGTCGCGCGGATAGAGCAGATGCACGGGCGCGCCATCGGGCAGCCAGTCTTCCAGTACGCAGACGAGCTCGCCACGTTCGATCTCGCGCGCGAGCAGCGCTTCCGGCTGAAGCACCAGACCGAAGCCGCGCAGCGCCGCCACCTTGAGCGCCTGGCCGTTGTTCGCGCGAAAGCGTCCCGGACGCAGCTGGCAATCGGTTGCGGCATCTCCGTCGAGACGCCACAGACCCTCGCGGCCCCAATGCAGAAAGCCGAGGCACTCGTGATTGACGAGATCGGCGGGCGTCTTCGGCGTGCCCATCCGCGCGAGATACGCGGGCGATGCGCACGCGCGCATCCGGTACGGCTTCAACGACCTTGCGACGAGACTCGAATCCGGCAGGCGGCCGATCCGCACGGCCGCATCGAAACCCTCTTCGACGAGATCGACGATGCGGTTCGACAGATCGAGTTCGAGGCTGACATCGGGCCATGCGCCCAGATAGTCGGTCATTGCAGGCGAGAACACTTCGACGCCGTACGTGAGCGGCACCGTCACCTTCAGCGTGCCGCGCGGCGCGGACGTCATCGACTCCGCCAGCGACTCCGCGGCCTTCACGTCGGCGAGAATGCGCCGGCATTGCTCGTAGTACTGGCGACCGATCTCGGTGAGGCTTTGACGGCGCGTCGTGCGCGTCAGAAGCCGCGCAGAGAGCTGCGTTTCGAGCGAGCGGATGTGCTTGCCGACCATCGCCGACGACAGCTGGAAGCGCTCGGCGGCCGCCGTCAGGCTGCCCGCTTCGACCACGGCAACGAAGATTTCCATGCTGACGAATTTATCCACCGGCTATTTTTCCCGATCGTTTCGGTTGTAAGCAGTTGTCGCAATGCAGTCGCGATGGGGCGATAACGTGATACTAATAGCAGCCTGATGTGCGCCGCACGCATATGCATAACGCTTCGTCAAGCTTCACTCTCATACGAACGGACAACAGGAGTCTCAATGAAAAAAACGCTCGCCATTCTCGCTTCCGCATTGTCGATGAGCGCCGCATTCGCACAGACGGCAGCGCCCGCAGGCGCATCGGCGCCCGCCATGTCGACGGCAGCCTCGCAGACGCAGGGCAAGGCGCGTCATGAGCAGCGCGTCGAAGAACGGATCAGCTATCTGCATTCGCAACTGAAGATCACGTCGACTCAAGAGTCGCAATGGAACAACTTCGCCGACGTCATGCGCAACAACAGTGAAACGATGGCCAGCCTGTTCGAGCAACGCAGGGCGAATCCGAACGTGTCCGCGCTCGACGACATGAAGGGCTACGCCGAAATCACGCAGGCTCACGCGGACGGCTCGAAGAAACTCGTCGACGCCTTCGAGCCGCTCTACACCAGTTTCTCGCCGGAGCAGAAGAAGCTCGCCGACGAAACCTTCCGCCGTCAGCCGGCTGAAGGCGGTGCGCACCACCGCCGCTCGGGCAAATCGGCCGCGCCTGCAACGGACGCGCCCGTCAAGCCGTAACTCGCAGCGCGAGTTGCCACCCGTGTTTCGCAAAACGCCTGCCCTCACGGCAGGCGTTTTTTATTGCATCCGCGCGAATCTGGCATCATGCGCGCCTGCACCGCGTTTGCACCTCGTTTGCACCTCATCGCGCCTCGTTGCTCTTTGTTGCGCTGACGCTGGCTTACGCGGCCCTGTCATCTGAATACGCTTTAAAGCCCATGCTCGAACTAAAGAACATTGACCTGCTCGCCGATCCTGCCGCGCGACGCGTCGTCAAGGAGGAAACCGTCACCGTGCAATTCGCCCAGGATGACGGCGAACTGATGAGCCTCGAAGGGCCGAATCGCTACACGCGCGGCGACGCACTGATCACGGGCTCGACGGGCGACCGCTGGGTCGTGTCGCGTGAACGCTTCGATGCGAAGTACCTGCCCGCCGACGCCGGACTCGCACACGGCGAGGCCGGTTCGTATCGCAATCGCCCCGCCGTCGTTCTCGCAAAGCAGATGAGCGAACCGTTCTCGCTCGCGCGTTCGTCGCAGGGCGGCGACGTGCTCAAGGGCACGGCAGGCGACTGGATCATGCAATACGCGCCCGGCGACTATGGTGTCGTGCAGGCCGCGCGCTTTGCGAAGGTCTATCGGCTCGCGGACTGAGCGACGCTTCGCGCGATGCGCCTCGGCGCTTGTATGGCTCTCGCCTGGGCGCTCCACCCGTCGGGCTCGCCGCGTTCAGGCGAACTCGTCGCCAAGCTCGACGGTCACTTCACGCGGCACGGTCTTATCTGCCGCGTATTCCTCTTCCAGCGATCCCAGCGTCGCCTCGACATACGCGCGCAGCACCGCGAAGCTGCGGCCTCGCAGACGCGGGGGCATCGCGCGATAACGCGCGAGCGCGGCCGGTGCGATCGCGACGGTCAACTCCATACGGCGGGCCGTCGAGCCGAAGCGCATCGCGACCCAATGCACGACGATCTGGGGCACGCCGTTGTCATCGGGGCGCTCGATGAACTGGGTCTGCTCGGGAAAGAGATCGCTGATCACGCGCGCCAGTTCTTCGATCTCGGCGTTCACGCACTCGTACTGATAGGCTTCCATGTCGATTGGCCTCGGGCCTGTAGGTCTGGATGGACGATAGGTTCTGTTGAAGCTCAAGCCGCGCGCGCGTGCGTTCTGAGCAGCACTGCGGCCACGGCAAGCGCCGCGACGGCATAGATCGCGTCGACGCTCACGAGCGGCAACAGCCGCGCCTGCGACATCGCGGCGGGCACGTCCACGAGCGCATGCGCGGCGATTGCCACGGGCAGAATGGCGCGCCAGCCCGCGCGCACGCCGCGCCACATCAGCACGGACAGCCCGATCTGGAACACCAGCGCGGCCACGCGTTCGAGCACGAAGAGAGCGGCCATCGCAGGCGACAGGCTCGCGAGTATCAGATGAAGCCGCATCAGCGATGCGGGCGGGATGTGACCGAGATACGCATCGAGCTGGCCGCGATTTTCCAGCACGCCGAACGCGATCCACTGCGCCTGCACGATCACGCCGACGAGCCACGCTTCCGCGCCGCCATGCCCGAGCCCGTACGCAAGCGCCGTACCGTCATCCTTGGCATGGTTTGCTGTGCGCCGCGCCAGCCAGCGCATCGCGATGAAGCGGCCTGCTTCCTCGCAGATGCCCGCCGCCAGCACGCCATAGACGACGAACGCGAGCGGGTCCGACAGCCATTCGCTCGTCGCTGCGTTCTGATGCAGCAGATAGTCGTTGAGCGCGCGCTCGATCAGCATCGCCGACAACGCGAACACGGCGACGCCCGCAATCGCAGCGCGCCGGTTCAGCGCGAGCGGCGCGCGCCAGCGGCGGTACAGGCCGATTGGAAGCCATGCAATGAAGAGAGTGGCGACAGCGAGAATCGCAAGCGTAATGGGTGAAACGGGGAAAGCTGGCATCGAGGCAGCGCGGATCAGATGACGAAAGAGAGGCTCCGCCGCGCATTGTAAGCGCGTCGCCGTCTGAATGCCGAACGGCCGAAAATCAGCGCGCCGTCGACGCCCGTTCGATCAGTTCGCCCGGCAGCAGGCAGTCGCGCGCACTTGCCTGCACGCCGTCGATGCGTTCGTGCAGAAATTCGACAGCCCGATAGCCGATGTCGTACGTCGGCTGGCGAATCGTCGTGATGCCAGCGAGCTCGGCCCATTCGGGATCGTCGATCGACAGCAGCGCGACGCGCTTTTGCCAGTCCGCGCCATACCGCTGGTTCAGATGCCGCGCAAGCGCCAGCGCGACGGGGCCGTTCGCGGCAAAGAGCGCGACGCGTGGCTTCATGACGTCGCCGTCGCTTTTTTTCCGTTCTTCCATCGCGGCATCGATCTCGGCGTCGAGCACGGTGAGCGTCTGCGCGAGTTCGTCCGCATCGCCGAGTTCCACTACAACGGTACGGCCGCTCACCTGCGGATACTGCGTCAGCGCCCGATGAAACGCCGCTTCGCGCAGACGCCTCGA
The DNA here is from genome assembly GCF_900108945.1 of Paraburkholderia diazotrophica. Lineage (GTDB taxonomy): Bacteria > Pseudomonadota > Gammaproteobacteria > Burkholderiales > Burkholderiaceae > Paraburkholderia > Paraburkholderia diazotrophica. The sequence continues at coordinate 48,591 of NZ_FNYE01000005.1, forward strand.
ACTGACGCGCTCGAACGGCTGCACGACGAACCACACGCGATCGAAGCCGCGTTCGACGAGATGCCGTGTCGCGACCGTCACGGCCGCTTCGTTGTCGAGCCCGACCATATCGGTGACGAGCCCGTCCACCGACCGGTCCACCAGCACGGCCGGAATCCCGCCGCCGCCCACGGGCCGCAACGTCTCCTCGCTCACGCCGAGCGCGTTGACGATCACGCCTTCCACGCGATACGTCGTCAGCAGTTGCAGGAAGCGCCGTTCCATGTCGACCTCGTTCGCGGCGTGGCAGATGAGCGGCATGTAGCCGAGCGCGTGGCAAGCCGCCTCGACGCCTTGCAGCACCTCGACGGAATACGGGTTGGTCAGATCGGCGACCAGCATGCCGATCAGGCGATTGCGTCCGCGCTTCAGGCCGCGCGCCATCTGGTTCGGCTGATAGTCGAGCCGCTCGATAGCGGCTTCGATGCGCGCGCGCAGTTGCGGCGACAGCACGCTCAGCTCGCCGTTCAGATAGCGCGAGATGCTCGTCTTGCCCGTGCCGGCTTCGCGGGCGACGTCGCTGATGGTGGCGCGGCGCGGTGCGCCTGACGTCGGCGTGTTCATTGCGAAAGAACGCCGCGGTTGACGATGTTGATCCTCAGCGTGCCGTCGAGCGCGCCGACCAGGTTTTCCGCCGCGCAGCGCGCCATCGCGTGACGCGTCTCGTGCGTCGCCGAGCCGATGTGCGGCAGCGCGACCACGTTGCTCATCTTCAGCAGCGGCGAGTCCGCGTCGAGCGGCTCCTTGTCGAACACGTCGAGCCCCGCGCCGTGGATCGTGCCCGACTGCAGCGCTTCGATCAGCGCGTTTTCATCGACGGTCTGTCCGCGCGACGCGTTGATCAGAATCGCGCTCTTCTTCATTTTGCGCAACTCGTTCGCGCCGATCATGTGACGCGTTTCGGGCGTCAGCGGCACCTGCAGGCAGACGAAATCTGCAGTGGCGAGCAGTTCGTCGAACTCGACGCGACGCGCGCCGTAACGCTGTTCCGCCTCGGCGTTCGCGCTGCGGTTCGTGTAGAGCACCTTCATGTTGAAGCCGAGCGCCGCGCGCCGCGCGACCGCCCCGCCGATGCGCCCCAGCCCGACAATGCCGAGCGTCTTGCCCTGCACGTCGACGCCGTACAGCGACGGCCCAATGCTCGCCTTCCACTCGCCCGCCTTCACCCAGTCGGCCAGTTCGACGACACGCCGCGCGCTCGCCAGAATCAGCGAGAACACGGTATCCGCTGTCGATTCCGTCAGCACGTCGGGCGTATGCGCGAGCACGATGCCGCGCTTCGTCAGATCGTCGACGTCGAAGTTGTCGTAACCGACCGAGATCGTCGAGAGCGCCTTGAGCTTCGTCGCGCCTTCGAGCATCGCGGACGTGATCTTCACACTTGCGCCGATCGCGCCGTCGGCGTCCTTCAGCATGGCGACGAACGCACTGTGCTGCGCGGCGTCCACCTGCACCACTTCGGCATGCTGCTGCAGATACGACAGCACATCGTCCGGCAGCGGCTTGTATGCGACGATCTTTCGCTTCATCGAATCACTTTCCTTGCAACGGAGTGGCGAGCGCCGCAGATTGCATGCGCGGCGGCTTGACGGCGAGCGTCAGCACGACGGCGGCGACGAGCGCGACGCTCATGAACACATACGACGCAGCAGGCGAGCCCGTCGCGCCGTTCAGATAGCCGACCACATACGAGCCCACGAACGAGCCGAGCGCGCCCATGCTGTTGATCAGCGCCATTGCGCCGCCCGCGACGTTCTTCGGCAGCAGTTCCGGCACGATCGCGAAGAACGGGCCGTACGGCGCGTACATCGCGGCGCCCGCGATCACGAGCAGCGCATATGACATCCAGAAGTGCGTCGAGCCGAGTGCGTACGAAGCCGCGAACGCCGCCGCGCCGATCAGCAGGAACGGCCACACGAACGCGCGACGGTTGTTGAGTTTATCCGACGCCCATGACGCCGCGAGCATCGCGATCGTCGCGGCCAGATACGGCAGCGCCGACAGCCAGCCCGTCTCGACCATGCCGAGCGACGAACTGTTCTTCAAAATGGACGGCAGCCACAGCACGAAGCCGTACACGCCGATGCTCCAGCAGAAGTACTGCGCGCACAGCTTGATGACGGCGGGCTCGCGGAACGCTTCGCCATAGTTGCGCACGGGCTTGATCGCGGCCTGCTCGGCGCGCAGCGTATCGGCGAGCTGCTTCTTGTCCGCGTCCGATAGCCACGTCACCTGCTCGGGCTTGTCCTTCACGATGAACCACCAGCAGACGGCCCACACGATCGCGGGCACGCCTTCTGCGATGAACATCTGGCGCCAGCCGAACGAATGCACGAGGTAGCCGGATACGACGGACATCCACAGCACCGTCACGGGATTGCCGAGAATCAGGAACGTGTTGGCGCGCGAGCGCTCGCGCTTCGTGAACCAGTTGCTGATGAAGATCAGCATCGCGGGCATCACGGCCGCTTCGACGACGCCGAGCGCGAAGCGGATCGCCATCAGCGACGGAATATCGCTGACGATGCCCGTCAGCGCCGCGCAGCCGCCCCACAGCACGAGGCTCCAGAACACGAGCTTCTTGACGCTGCGGCGCTCCGCGTAGATCGCGCCCGGAATCTGAAAGAAGAAGTAGCCGAGAAAGAACAGCGCGCCGATCAGCGACGACAGCCCTTTGCTGATGCCGAGATCCTGGTTGATGCCGGCGGCGGCCGCAAAGCCGTAGTTCGCGCGGTCGAGATAGGCGAGGCTGTACGTGATGAACACGATCGGCATGATCGTCCACCAGCGGCGAATCGCGAGTGATGAGGGCATGACTGTCTCCTTTGTAATGTGTCGTTGCTGACGGCGCAGCGTCACGCGGCCAGCGCGGGCTGCGCCGGATCGCTGCGTTCGAGCGCATCGAGTTCGGCGCGTGTCGGCAGGCCTTCCGAATCGCCGATCACCTGGATCGCCAACGCGCCGATGCGGTTGCCGCGCGTGACCGCCTCCGGCAGCGCGCGCCCTTCGAGCAGCGCGCTCACCACGCCGACAGCGAAGCCATCGCCCGCGCCCACGGTATCAACGACGTTCTCGACGCGCTGCGCCGCGACGATGCCCGAGCCGGCCGCCGTGCGGTAATACGCGCCTTGCGCGCCCAGCTTGACGATCACGCCCTTCGCGCCGCGGTCCAGGTAAAACTGCGCGATGTCGTCGGCTTGCGTATAGCCCGTCAGAACCTCGCCTTCGCCGATGCCGGGCAGCACCCAGTCGGCGAACGTCGCGAGTTCGTTCAGCGCCGCCGCCATCGCTTCACGCGACGGCCACAGCGTCGGGCGCAGGTTCGGGTCGAACGAAATCGTCTTGCCTGCGTTGCGCATCTCGCGCGCCAGATGAAAAGCCAGCTCGCGCGAAGTCGCCGAAATCGCGGGCGCGACGCCCGTCAGATGCAGATGACGCGCGCCCAGCACATAGTCCGCCACATAGTCGTCGAGCGACAGGTGGCTCGCCGCCGAGCCCTTGCGGAAATACTCGACGGCCGGGTCGCTGCCGTCGTCGCTCTTCGACTTGAGCTGAAAGCCCGTCGGATAGCGTTCGTCCGTCGTCACGCCGCGCTGATCGATGCCTTCCTTCGTCAGCGTGTCGCGCACGTACTGGCCGAACGAATCGCTGCCGACGCGGCTCATCCAGCCCACCTTGAAGCCGAGGCGCGACAGGCCGATCGCGACGTTCAGATCGGCGCCCGCGATGCGTTTGGTGAACTGGCCGACGCCCGCGAGGGGGCCCGTTTCGGCCGCGACGAACATCGCCATCGCTTCGCCGTAGGTGATGACATCGAGTGTCGGATGCATGGCTTCTCCTGTTGATGCCGTCCGCGCTCGCCGTTTTCAGGCGGACGCGAGCCGCGCGACGTGGTGCGACGCGTCCTCCGCGATCCGGGCCGCGTCGAACGGGAATTCGATTCCGCGCGGCACGTTGCGCGGCAAAAGCGCCAGCACGGCCGCGAAAACGGGATCGTCGGCGGCGGGCGCGACGGCAAAACGGCGCGCGCCTTCGCCCGCGACGGCCTTGCAGTGGATGTATTCGACGTGATCCGCGAGCTTGCGGGCCGCTTCGACGGGATCGACACCCGGCCACTGCCAGTTGCCGATGTCGAACGTCATGCCGAGCACCGGCTTTCTGCCTTCATTGCACCCGTCTTTGGCGAGCGCATTGAAGAGCGCTTCGAACTGCGCGAGCGAGCCGCCTCGCTCCATCTGCCCGTTTTCGACGACGAGCCGCGCCGCGACGCCCCTCGTGCACTTCGCGATCGCCTCGCCGTACGCGCGTCCCGCAAAGCCGCCCAACTGCAGCTTGACGAAGCGCGCGCCGAGCGCCGTCGCTTCGATCAGCGCCTCACGCAGCGCCGCTTCCTCGAGCGCGCCGTCCGGCGCGTACAGCTCGGCGGGCGTCGAGTAGACCGACCACAGGTTTTGCGCGGCGATCGTCTTGCCCAGCGCGGAAAGCGCCTCGGGCGACGCTTCCGCTTCGAGCGCGAACAGCTCGCGACGCACCTCGAAGCCGGCCGCACCCGCTTTCGCAGCCGTCTTCAGCCACGCGTGATGACCGTCCCTGCGGATCGCGTCGACCCCAAATGCACTCGCGACGATGACGACTTCCGGCATGTGAAAACACCCTGCTGTATTGCTCAAATTGCACGAAAACGGTCTTTGGAATCGGTTCCAGAAACCGGTATTAAAAAAGCGCGGTAGCGCTGGTTGCGAATACTGCGCTGCCCGGCGGGCGGGCGCCATAGTGGTAATCCCTAAACCGCAGAACCGGCCGCAGGCGGGCGGGCGTCGCCGTTCAGGCACAGTTCGAGAAAGCGGCCGACGATGCGCGACGGCGCACTCGCATGCGGCACGAGAATCGAGAAACGGCGCGTGAGCGGCTCGGGACCGAGCGGCAGGCGGAACAATACCTCGTCCTCGTGACGCATCGACATCGCCGACACGAAACCGACGCCCATTCCCGCGCGCACAGCCTCTTTCACGCCCTCGACGCCCGCGATTGCCAGCGCGACGCGCATCGGCACGCCGGCCCGCGCGAACGCGCGCTCGATCAACTGCCGCACGCCGGAGCCTTCTTCGCGCAGCACGACGGGATGCGGGCTCAGGTCGGCGAGCGTGACGGCCTGCAAGTTGGCGGTGGCAAGCGGATGCGAGCGCGGCATGATCGCGACGATCTCGTCCTCGTGCCACGGATGCACGGCTGTATCGGGCGGCAGCTCGGCGCCGACATGCCCTTCGACCAGCGCGATATCGAACGAACCGAGCGCGCCGACGATATCGGCCGTATTGCCGTCGTCCGTGTGCACGGTCACGTCGGGATGGCGGCGCTGAAACGCGGCGATCAGGTACGGCAGCAGATAGCTCGCCGGCGTCGTGCTCGCGCCGATGCGCAGCGTGCCCTGCTCCATCCCGCGAAGCGCGTCGCGATACGCGTAGGCCTGGCGATACGTGTCGCGCAGGCGCGCCGCGTAGCTCGCCAGCTGCTCGCCGGCGGGTGTCAGCCGCACGCCGCGGCCGTCGCGCAGGTATAGCGGCTCGCCGAATTCGTCCTGCAACTGGCGCAACTGGCCCGACACGGCGGGTTGCGACAGATGCAGCGCAAGTGCAGCGCGGCTGATGTTGCGATGCTCGGCGACGGCGGCGAACGTTATAAGCTGATCAGGGGTCATGGCGAGAAAATATCAGGCTGGCCGATACCACACATTCTAAATCACGATTTCTCATATCGATATATGTATTTTAGGATTAGGCCATCGAGTCAAGCAGCTTCTGAAAAGGTCGAAGTCCATGTCCACCCTGTCCACCCAGTCCGTGCGTTCGGTTCCCGCGTCATCGTCGACGCGCGGCCAGATCAACGGCATCCTGTTCGTCGCCTTGTTCGCCGCGGCCGTCACCCGCATCGCCGCGATTCCGTCGATCGCCGGCCTGGGCATCAGCCCGCTGATCGTCGGCATCGTCGGCGGGATGCTCTATGGCAATGCATTGAAAGACGGCATGCCCGACAGCTGGGCCGCCGGCGTCAATTTTTCGGCGCGCAAGCTGTTGCGCATCGCAGTCGCGTTCTTCGGGCTGCGCGTGAGCATTCAGGAGATCGCGCAGGTCGGCCTGCCGGGCCTCGCCGAGTCTCTGCTGATCGTCGTCAGCACGCTCGCGATCGGCACGTGGGCGGGGATGAAGCTGATGAAGCTCGACCGTGACAGCGCGCTGCTGACGGCAGCGGGCACCGCGATCTGCGGCGCGGCCGCCGTGCTCGCGTTCGAGTCGACGCTGCAATCGAAGCCGCACAAGAGCGCAATGGCCGTCGGCAGCGTCGTGCTGTTCGGCACGCTGTCGATGTTTCTCTACCCTGCTCTGCTGCGCGCAGGCATCCTGCATCTGGATACGACGGGCGTCGGCCTCTTCTTCGGCGGCACGATCCACGAAGTCGCGCAAGTGGTGGGCGCCGCGAGCAATGTGAGCCCCGAGGCGACGCATATCGCGACCATCGTCAAGATGACGCGCGTGATGCTGCTGGTGCCTGTGCTGCTCGTCGTCGGCATGTGGGTGAGCCGCTCGGCGCGCGCTGCAAAGGGTCAGCATGGCGAAGCCGGTCATGCGCCGCGCAAGCTCGCCGTGCCTTGGTTCGCGCTCGGCTTTCTCGGATGCGTCGCGGTGAACTCGCTGCACATTCTGCCGGAGGCCGCAACCAGCACGCTGAACATGCTCGACACCTTCGCGCTCACGATGGCCATGACGGCGCTCGGCATCGAAACGCGCCTCTCGCAGATTCGCGAAGCCGGTCCCCGCGCGCTGACGACGGGCCTGATCCTGTACGTGTGGCTGTTCGCCGGCGGTCTCGGTATCACATGGCTCGTCCAGCATCTGCTCGGCTAAGCGGGCAACCCGATCACATCAGCCCCGCCGCGTGCGGGGCTTTTGTGCTTTCAGCGTGGCATATACGCGAACACCGCGCGCCTCTTATACACGCGATCGCTCGTTCCCGCACTACGCCCGACACGCAAACTGCAAGTATCGCGCGGCATACTTCTAGCTCCCGACCGTGTGCATGGATGGCGTTCAACGACGCCACCGACAACCGAGTGAGGACCGATCGATGACTTATCAACTCTATTACTGGGACGGACTGCAGGGCCGCGGGGAATTCGTGCGGCTCGCATTGGAAGAAGCGCGCGCGGACTACGTCGAGGTGGCGCGCGGCGACGAGCAGGACGGGCTCGGCACGGCTGCGATGATCGGCGTGATGGATAGCCGGACGGAACCGTACCCGCCGTTCGCGCCGCCGTTTCTGCGCGACGGCGACCTGATCGTTTCGCAGACCGCGAACATCCTGTTCTACCTCGGGCCCAAGCTGAATCTCGCGCCGCAGGTCGAGAGCCTGCGCTACGTCGGGAACGGCCTGCAGCTGACGATTGCCGACGTCGTCACGGAAGCCCACGACACGCATCACCCGCTCGCGTCGGGCATGTACTACGAGGAGCAAAAAGAGGCCGCGAAAATCCGCGCGACGGATTTCATCGACCATCGCATCCCGAAGTTCATGCGCTATTTCGAGCGCGTGCTGAAGCAGAACCCGGCCGGCGACGGCCACATGGTCGGCGACACGCTCACGTATGTCGACCTGTCGATGTTCCAGTTGATCGACGGTTTGCACTACGCATTTCCACGCGCGATGAAGCACTTCGGCCAGCACTATCCGCGCCTCGCCGCGCTGCACGACGCGGTGCTCAAGCGTCCGAATATCGCCGCGTATCTCGCTTCCGGGCGCCGTCTGTCGTACAACGAAACGGGCATATTCCGGCACTACCCCGAACTCGACAAGGACGCCCGCTGACATGAGCTGAATCGTCCTCCTGTCCCAACGCAGCGGCGCGCCGGCGAGCGAGGCGCGCCGCCCCGAAACTTTCGTCGCGCACTGTCCGATATCATTCAGCGCGCCAAACCAACCTTCAGACGCCCGTTTCTTCCGTGCTTTCATTTCTGCTGAGACTGCGCACACGCGCGGCCAACCTGTTCCGTCTGTCCGATGCGCACACGATGCTGGTGTGGTCGGTGATCGTCGGCATCGCGGGCGCTTTTGCGACGATCGCGTTTCGCGAAGGCATCGCGCTGTTGCAGCGCGTGTTCACCGGACAGGACGGCAGCCTCGTCGAGATGGCGCGGCGTCTGCCCATCGCGATGCGCATTGCACTGCCCGCGTTCGGCGGCCTCATCGCGGGCGGGCTGCTGTTGCTCGCGCAACGCGGCGCCGACAAGAAGCTGCACACCGACTACATGGAAGCCGTCGTGATCGGCGATGGCGTCGTGCCCGTGCGCGTGAGCCTGTGGCGCAGCGTGTCGTCGCTGTTCACGATTTCGACGGGCGGCTCGATCGGCCGCGAAGGTCCGATGGTGCAGCTCGCGGCGCTCGGCGCATCGCTGATCGGCCGCCTCGTGCATTTCGATCCGCCGCGCCTGCGCCTGCTCGTCGCGTGCGGCGCGGCAGCGGGTATCACGTCGGCGTATAGCGCGCCCATCGCGGGCGCATTCTTCGTCACCGAGATCGTGCTCGGCTCGATTGCGATGGAAAGCTTCGGGCCCGTTGTCGTGTCGTCGGTGGTCGCGAACATCGTGATGCGCGAATTCGCCGGCTACAAGCCGCCGTATGAGATGCCCGTGTTCCCGCCCGTCGCGGGCCTCGAAGTGCTGCTCTTCGTCGCGCTCGGCCTGCTGTGCGGCGCGGCCGCGCCGCAGTTTCTGCGGCTCATCGACACCAGCAAGTCCGCCTTCCGGCGCCTGCCCGTGCCATTGCCCGTGCGGCTCGCGCTCGGCGGTCTGATCGTCGGCATTCTGTCGACGTGGACGCCCGAAGTGTGGGGCAACGGCTATAGCGTCGTGAACTCGATCCTGCATTCGCCGTGGACGTGGACGGCGCTCGTCATCGTGCTCGCGTTCAAGGTGATTGCGACGGCGGCGACCGTCGGATCGGGCGCCGTCGGTGGCGTGTTCACGCCGACGCTCTTCGTCGGCGCTGCGCTCGGCTCGCTGTTCGGGCTTGGCATGAATGCGCTCTGGCCGCACGCAACGTCCGCGCCGTTCGCGTACGCGATGGTCGGCATGGGCGCATTCCTCGCGGGCGCGACGCAAGCGCCGTTGATGGCGATCCTGATGATCTTCGAAATGACGTTGAGCTATCAGGTCGTGCTGCCGCTGATGCTGTCGTGCGTGGTCGCGTACTTCGCGGCGCGCGCGATCGGCAAGACGTCGATGTACGAGATCACGCTGCACCGGAACCGCGAGGAACAGGAGCGCATGCGCCTGCGCTCAACGCAGATGCGCGAGCTGATCCGTCCGCCGCAAACCGTCGTGCTGCCCAACGCAACCGTGCACGACATGACGCGCGTGTTCCTCGAGTATCCCGTCAAGTATCTGTACGTGACGGACGAAAGCGGCTGCTTCCTGGGCGTCGTCGCGCTGAAGGACATCACCTCCGATCTGCTCGACCGGACCGACACGTCCGCCAGGACGGCCGCCGACTATCTGCAGCCGCACTTCGACGTGCTCACGCCCGACATGCCGCTCGGCGTCGCGCTTCAGCACTTCATGGCGTTCCAGGGCGAGCGGCTGCCCGTCGTCGAAAGCACTGCGCGGCCGACGCTAGCAGGCGTCGTCTACAAGACCTCGCTGCTCGATGCGTACTTCCGCATGAACCCCGCGCGATAGGCGTTTTTCTGCTTGCGCTTGCCTGCGCTTGCCCGCCTGCGCATCGCCCGTTCGGCGCATGGCAAAGCCCGGCAATTTCTCTACAATGAATTGACCATAGAGGAGCCGCAGGCTGCATCCCGCGATATACGGCGCTGAGCAACGCCGACGGCGATGCCGCGCGCTACGAACGGGAGCGAAGATGAGCGAACCGTCCATCGATGCCGTGCGCCGCGATCATGCGGGCTGGATCTTCGTGCATATAGAAGGCGAACCGTACGACCGCGGCGAGCAGCACGGCCAGTTGCTCGCCGCCGAAATCCAGAACGCGATCCGCACTGCGCGCTATCTCGCGAAATGGGATACAGGCGAAGATTTCGACACGTTCGTCAACGCCGCCGTCGAGCAGTTCGCGCCGCGCATCGACCATGAATTCGCCGACGAAATCCAGGGCATCGCCGACGGCGCGAAGCTGCCGTTCGCCGAAGTGCTCGCGTGGAACGGCTATATGGATCTGCTGCAAAGCTGGTGGCCGCAGCACGCTGCGCAGCAGAAGCCGCAACTCGGCCTCAAGCCGTGGCGCGGCCGGCGCGGGCATCATTGCAGCGCGTTCATCGCGACGGGCAGCGCGACGCGCGACGGCCGCATCGTGATGGCGCACAACTCGTGGGACCGCTACGCGGCCGGCGACGCGTTCAACGTCGTGTTCGACATCGTCCCCGAATCGGGCAACCGCATTCTGATGCAGGGACTGCCCGGCTGCATTTCCAGCCTGACGGATTTCTGGGTCACGTCGGCGGGACTGATGGTGACGGAAACCACGATCTCGAACTTCGCGGGCTATAACGCGGCGGGCGCGCCGGAGTTCTATCGCTCGCGGCGCGCGACGCAATATGCGAACAGCATTGGCGAATGGTGCGAGATGTTCGCGCTCGCGAACAACGGCGGCTACGCGAACAGCTGGCTGCTCGGCGACATCAAGACGGGCGAGATCGCCCGCTATGAACTCGGCCTGCACTATTCCGGTTTCGAAAGCACCCTAGACGGCTTCTACAGCGGCTACAACACGGCGACCGATCTGAAAATCCGCAACCAGGAATGCACGGGCGAAGGCGACGACTACACGGACGTGCGCAGAAACGGCGCGCGTCGGCTGCGCTTCATGCAGCTCGAAGAGATGCATCGTGGGCGGATCGACGTCGAACTGGCGAAGGCCATGATCGCCGATCATCATGACGTCTATCTGGACCGCCCCGATAACCCGTGCTCGCGGACGATCTGCGGCCACCTCGAACTCGACGATCAGCGCTTCGGCGGCTCGGATCATGGTCCGTTCAATCCTTGGGGCGCGAACGACGGCAAGGTTATCGACAGTGAAATGGCGCGCGAGATGGCGTTCGACGCACGTTGGGGACATCCGTGCGGACGCCCGTTCGACGCGCAAGCGTTCATGAAACGACATCCGCAATGGAACTGGCTCAACGGCTACATGCGCGACCGGCCGTCATGGCCGTGGACGCGCTTCGACGTGCTGCGCTGAAGCCCTCCATGCCCACACCTCTTGATCCGTGTGCATCGCGAGCATCACGGGGTTAACGCCACCCGCTTTCTACATACCTAATGCGCGACGCAACGTGCGGCCTTGCGCCCGCGGAATGCGCCGCACGACCGACCGCGACGAAATCCTCCGGGAAATCAATGCCAGGCACGCGACGGGCGCGCCGCCGTGACGCGCCATCAGCGCTTGTAAAAATAACTGGCGTAATATGCGAAAGATGCGCGGCGCTCGCAGACGGCAGCCGCGCCAGGCGGACGCCAATCCGTCGCCACCGGAATGGCATAACGCTTGCGTGATGTTCTTGCGCTGCCTGGAATAGGAGGTCGAGCGATGAAAACCTCGACGCTGTTGACCATGGTGACGTTGTCGGCCTCGTGTTTCGCCGCGCCGGTGCATATGGCGACGGACGGCACGTTCGACACGGCCGCCACCCGCGCCAATGCCGCCCCCGTCGCGCCCGCCGCGCCGGACGTCGCGGCCCAGACCGATATCCGGCCGGAGCGATGGGAACATATCGCGCTGCCGAAATCGCGGCATCTGGAGCGCGGCTTCAAAGCGCAGGACGAGCATCTGCAGACGTGACAGGACGTACGGGATCGACAGATCGTCCCGTTCGTGTCGATAACTTTCAGAACAATGGAGCGCGAGCATGACGGGATCAGCCATCCCCCGCGAATCGATCGACCTGCAGATCGCCGACGTTCTGCGCGGCGTCAGCTATCCGCTGAACAAGGACGCGCTCGTCGACGCAGCGCGCGAAGCGGGCGCAAGCAACGAAGTGCTCGCGATGCTCGACGGCCTGCCCGAGCAGGACTACGCGGATATCGACTCCGTCACGAAGCTGATCGGCAGCAATTTCGGCCCCGGTCTTGGCATCTGACGGGCTGAAGATGCGGCACGGGCGAGACGCGCACGAGGCATCCGCGATTCAGGAACGGTCGCGGCGGGCGGAGCAGCGGCCTCCGGATGTTCACGGCAAGCGCGACTGGATTCGCCGCGCGCCCGCACAGGGCGGCGTCGAGCGCATCGAAGCCTTCTTCCAGCACAACGGCTACGCACTGCATCGGCACGATACCTATGCGATCGGCCGCACGCTTGCGGGCGTGCAAAGCTTCCACTATCGACGCGGCGTGTGCAACAGCCTCCCCGGCGGCACGATCGTGCTGCACCCTGACGAGGCTCACGACGGCCAGGCCGGCACCGACGAGGGCTTTCGCTACCGGATGTTGTACGTCGAGCCGGCGCTCTTCCAGGCGGCGCTCGGCGGCAAGGCGCTGCCGTTCATCGAAGGCGGGCTGTCGGACGATCCGCGCCTTGCCGCCGCGACGCAGGCACTGCTGCAAGGCATCCACGCCGCGCTGGACCCGCTTGAACAGGACGACGCCGTCTACGATCTCGCGCATGCGCTCGATGCCGTGTCGGGTGCGCGGCCGCTGCGCGCCTCCGCCGATTTCCGCGCGGCACTGCTCGCGCGCGACTATCTGCACGCGGCGCTCGAGCGTCCCGTCACGCTCGACGAACTGGCTGCCGCAAGCGGCCGGGACCGTTGGAGCCTGTCGCGCGATTTCCGCGCGTTCTTCGGCACGAGCCCGCATCGCTATCTCACGATGCGCCGCCTCGACGCCGTGCGAGAAGCGCTGCTGTGCGGCCAGACGCTCGCGGAGGCGGCGGCCGCCGCGGGTTTCGCGGACCAGAGCCATATGACGCGGCACTTCACGGCGGCGTATGGCGTGACGCCGTCGCGCTGGCTGAAGATGCTCAGAAGCCAGTCCCGCTGAAAACGCGTTCCGCGCAGGGTCCTGCGCGGGCCCAGCATTCGAAGCGTGCACAAACGTTCAAGACGTCCGCGAGAGCGCCCGCCTACACTCCGTCGCATGGACTTCAATGGAGGAGACGCCATGCCCGCCGCACCCGATCAGCCCACCCGATTCGCGCCCATCAATTTCGCCGATAAGCTCAGCCGCATCCACGAGCAGTGGCAACCGCGCGTCGTCGCCGAGATGAACGACTACCAGTTCAAGGTCGTCAAGATCGAAGGCGATTTCATCTGGCACGACCACGCGCAGACGGATGAAACCTTCATCGTGCTGGAAGGCAATCTGCGGATCGACTTTCGTGACGGCGCCGTGCATCTGTCGGCGGGAGAGATGTTCGTGGTGCCGAAGGGCAAGGAGCACAAGCCCTACGCGGAAAAAGAAGTGAAACTGCTGTTGATCGAGCCGCGCGGCGTCAAGAACACGGGCGAGGAGAACAGCGACCGGACGGCTGCGAACGACGTGTGGATCTGATATCGATCCGAGCGCATTGCTCTGCGCCCGATGAAGCGCGGCGCGAACAGCCGCGCTTCGCTTCAATAGCCGCCCTTACCCCATCGTCCTGCCGAAGACGACGCGCGCGAAGAAGTTGCCCAGCACCTCTTCCGCTCGCTCGCCCGAGATGTTCTGTGGATCGACGGTAAAGAAAAACTGCATGCCGTCGCACAGGCCCATCAGCCCGAGCGCCAGCGTTTCCGCGGGCAATGGCAGCGGCGTGCCGACGCGCACCGAAAACTCGCTGATGTACTCGGTCAGCTGTTCGACCTTCTCGTGCAGAAACGCGTTGAAGCGCACGCGAAAACGCGCGTCGCGCGCGGCGAGCAGCTTCGCTTCGACCCATAGCAGGAAGTACTTGTTGTCGCGCGGCAGGCGGCTGTAGTAACGCAGCACGTTCGCTTCCATTTCTTCGCGTGTCGCGTTTTCTTCGAAGATGCTGTGCAGTTCCGCCTGCATCGACTCATGGTCGCGCCGCAGCAGTTCCAGAAAGAGCTCGGGCTTGCTGCGGAAGTTCGAGTAGAACGCGCCGCGCGTGTAGCCCGCCGCCTCGGCGATGTCTTCGACGCTCGCCGCCGCAAACCCCTTCTTCATGAAAATGGCCTGCGCAGCATCCAGCAGACGCAGGCGCGTCTGGTCCTTGCTCTGTTCTCGCGTGAGTCGTTTGCGTTTCATATTTAACAGTCTAGCATTGGTCCGTCCCGAGATTCAGCTTTGCATTCAGATACAACTGTGTATTAGAATGCAAAGCACCATCCGGATCAATGGGTGAGATTACGGACCTCGATGCGACGCGGGTTGAATGGCAGCGCTCGCAGGCCGCACGGAAGCACACTTCAAAGCACATTCAGCAGCACGTCGTCGGTAGCCTCTGGCTTGCCGTATTCGTTTGCTTCTCCAGCCCGGAGGCATCGTGAATCGTTCCCATCGTGGCGCGTCATCTCGCGCGCACAAGCCGTTCCGCCTCACCTCATCTACTTTGTCCGTGCCGTTGCTTCGTCATGCGAGGATCGGTGCGCTCGTCGTCGTGGGCGCACTGACGCTCGCCGCGTGCCACAACAAGGAAGCCGCCGCGCCCGCGCCACGGCCCGTGGTGGCCGTCGCCGTGCATGCGGACGGACTGCCGCTCGCGGCATCGCTGCCGGGCGAAGTGCAGGCGCGTTACTCGACGCCGCTGTCGTTCCGTATCGCCGGCAAGATCATCGAGCGCCGCGTGCGTCTTGGCGACGTCGTGCAGAACGGTCAGATCGTCGCGCGACTCGATCCCGCCGACGCGCAGAAGAATGCCGCAAGCGCCGCCGCACAGCTCGAAGCCGCGCAGCACCGGCTCGTCTATGCGAAGCAGCAGCTCGACCGCGACCGTGCGCAGGCGCACGAGAAGCTGATCGCGCAGACGCAACTGGAACAGACGGAAGACGCGTATGCGTCGGCGGCCGCACAGCGCGATCAGGCCGCGCAGCAGGCCGCGCTCGCGAAAGATCAGTTGCAATACGCGACGCTCGCCGCCGATCACGCGGGCGTCATCACGGCCGAACAGGCGGACACGGGGCAGAACGTATCGGCGGGACAGGCCGTGTACAGCCTCGCATGGTCCGGCGACGTCGACGTGGTCTGCGACGTGCCCGAAGGCGCGCTCGCGTCGCTGCGTGCCGGGCAGGCGGCGACCGTCAAGCTGGGCGCGCTGCCCGGCCGCACGTTCAATGCGCGCGTGCGCGAACTGTCGCCCGCTGCCGATCCGCAGAGCCGCACGTATCGCGCGAAGCTCACGCTCGATCATCCGGGCCCGGACGTGCGTCTCGGCATGACGGCCGATATCGACTTCGCCCGCGACCACGCCAGCAGTCAGCCTGCGTCGTTCACGCTGCCTTCCACCGCGCTCTTTCATGACGGCACGACGCCCGCCGTATGGGTCGTGCGCGCAGGCAGCGATCAGCTCGAACTGCGTCGCGTGCAGGTCGCGCATTACACCGAGCGGACCATCGCGGTCACGCAAGGCCTGAACGAAGGCGAGCGGGTCGTGTGGCAAGGCGTGCATACGGTGACGGCGGGAGAAAAAGTCCGCGTCGTGCCGCCGCTGCACCCCGAGGATTTCGCGTCATGAGTACAGCGCAAAATGAGGAAGGACGCTTCAACCTGTCCGCATGGGCGCTGCGCCATCAGGCGCTCGTCGTCTTTCTGATCACGCTCGCGACGGCGTTCGGCATCCTCGCCTATACGAAGCTCGCGCAATCGGAAGACCCGCCGTTCACGTTCCGCGTGATGGTGATCCGCACCTTCTGGCCTGGCGCGACCGCGCGCCAGGTGCAGGAGCAGGTCACCGATCGCATCGGCCGCAAGCTGCAGGAAACACCTGCGATCGATTTTCTGCGCAGCTATTCGCGCCCCGGCGAATCGCTGATCTTCTTCACGATGAAGGACTCCGCGCCCGTCAAGGACGTGCCGGAGACCTGGTATCAGGTGCGCAAGAAAGTTGGCGACATCGCGCAGACATTGCCGCAAGGCACCCAGGGTCCGTTCTTCAACGACGAATTCGGCGACGTCTACACGAACATCTACACGCTCGAAGGCGACGGCTTCTCGGCGGCGCAACTGCACGACTACGCGGACGAGCTGCGCACGGTGCTGCTGCGCGTGCCGGGCGTCGCGAAGGTCGACTATTTCGGCGATCCCGATCAGCACGTCTACGTCGAAATCGCGAACACGCAGCTGACGCGCCTCGGCATCACGCCGCAACAGCTCGCGCAGGCGATCAACTCGCAGAACAGCGTGTCGCCGTCCGGCACGCTGACGACGCACGACGATCGCGTGTTCGTGCGTCCGACGGGGCAATTCAACGATCTGAACGCGCTCGCCGACACGCTGATCCGCATCAACGGCCGCTCGTTCAGGCTCGGCGATATCGCGACGATCAGGCGCGGCTACGACGATCCGCCCGTCACACAGATGCGCTTCCAGGGCAAGCCGGTGCTCGGTATCGGCGTGACGATGCAGCCGGGCGGCGACGTGATCCAGCTCGGCAAGGCGCTCGACACGAAGATGGCGGAGCTGCAGGCGCATCTGCCCGCAGGACTCAAGCTCGTCGAAGTGTCGAGCATGCCGCACGCGGTCTCGCGTTCCGTCGACGATTTTCTCGAAGCCGTCGCCGAAGCCGTTGCGATCGTGCTCGTCGTGAGTCTCGTGTCGTTGGGCGTGCGCACGGGGATGGTCGTCGTGATCTCGATTCCCGTCGTGCTCGCCGTCACCGCGCTGTGCATGTATCTGTTCGATATCGGCTTGCACAAGGTGTCGCTGGGCACGCTCGTGCTCGCGCTCGGCCTGCTCGTCGACGATGCGATCATCGCCGTCGAAATGATGGCCGTAAAGCTCGAACAGGGCTGGAACCGCACGCGCTCCGCGGCGTTCGCGTACACGAGCACGGCGCTCCCGATGCTGACGGGCACGCTCGTCACCGTGTCGGGCTTTCTCCCCATCGCGCTCGCGAAGTCGAGCACGGGCGAATACACGCGCTCGATTTTCGAAGTGTCGGCGATTGCGCTGATCGCATCGTGGCTCGCCGCCGTCGTGCTGATTCCGATGCTCGGCTATCACATGCTGCCCGAGCGCAAGCGTCAGGCGCACGAGCCCGACGACCACGAGCACGACATCTACGGAACGCGCTTCTATCGGCGGCTGACGGACTGGATCAGCTGGTGCATCGAGCGGCGCTTCGTCGTGCTCGCGATCACGGTCATTCTGTTCGTCGTGTCGCTCGCGGGCTTTACGCTCGTCCCGCAGCAGTTCTTTCCAAGCTCGGACAGGCCGGAGCTGCTCGTCGATGTACGCCTGCCCGAAGGCGCGTCGTTCGACGCGACGTTGCGCCAGGCGCAGCGGATCGAAAAAGCGCTTGAAGGCAGGCCCGAAATCGATCATTCGGTGGACTTCGTCGGCTCGGGCGCGCCGCGCTTCTATCTGCCGCTCGACCAGCAATTGCAGACGCCGAACTTCGCGCAGTTCGTGATCACCGCGAAGACCGTCGAAGATCGCGAGAAACTCGCGCGCTGGCTCGAACCGAAACTGCGCAACGACTTCCCCGCGATCCGCACGCGCCTGTCGCGCCTCGAGAACGGCCCGCCCGTCGGCTATCCCGTGCAGTTCCGCGTAAGCGGCGACGACATCGCGACGGTGCGCTCGATCGCCGAGAAGGTGGCGGCAACGATGCGCGCCAATCCCGGCACGGCGAACGTGCAGTTCGACTGGGACGAACCGGCCGAGCGCTCGGTGCGCTTCGAGGTCGATCAGAAGAAAGTGCGCGAACTCGGCATCACGTCGGCGGACGTATCGAGTTTTCTCGCGATGACGCTCTCTGGCTACACCGTCACGCAGTACCGCGAGCGCGACAAGCTGATCAGCGTCGATCTGCGCGCGCCGAAGAACGAACGCGTCGACCCGTCGCAACTGCTGACGCTCGCGATGCCGACGCCCAACGGCTCGGTGCCGCTCGGCACGCTCGGCCGGTTGCGCAGCGATCTCGAATACGGCGTGATCTGGGAACGCGACCGCCAACCGACGATCACCGTGCAGTCCGACGTGCAGGGCAACGCGCAAGGCATCGACGTCACGCACGCCGTCGACAAACAGCTCGCACAGATTCGCGCGGCGCTGCCCGTCGGCTACCGGATCGAGATCGGCGGATCAGTTGAGGAAAGCGCGAAGGGACAGACGTCGATCAACGCGCAGATGCCCATCATGATCATCGCGGTGCTGACGCTGCTGATGATCCAGTTGCAGAGCTTCGCCCGCGTGCTGATGGTCGTGCTGACGGCACCGCTCGGGCTGATCGGCGTCGTCGCGACGCTGCTGCTGTTCGGCAAGCCGTTCGGCTTTGTCGCGATGCTCGGCGTGATCGCGATGTTCGGCATCATCATGCGGAACTCGGTGATTCTCGTCGATCAGATCGAGCAGGACATCGCGCAGGGACACAAGCGCTTCGATGCGATCGTCGGCGCGACGGTGCGGCGCTTCCGCCCGATCACGCTGACGGCGGCGGCGGCCGTGCTCGCGCTGATCCCGCTGTTGCGCTCGAACTTCTTTGGCCCGATGGCGACGGCGCTGATGGGCGGCATCACCAGCGCGACGGTGCTCACGCTGTTCTATCTGCCCGCGCTGTACGCCGCGTGGTTCCGCGTGCGCGGCGACGAGCGCGATCCGCGGCCCGAGCCGTCCGAACATTCGGGGAATTGATCATGAGCCTCCCTTCCATCGCCCGTAGCGCCATCGCTTTTGCCGCTGCTTCGCTGCTCACCACGGCGTGCACGTTCGGCCCGAACGGCACGCCGCCGGCGATGCCCGAGCCCGCGCACTATGGCGCCGATCCACTGCCGACGCAAACAGTGCCCGCGCAAGGCGTCACACAGCAGTTCGTCGCCGGTGCGAAAGCGGTGCCGCAATGGTGGCGCACGTTCCAGTCGGACGAGCTGAATACGCTCGTCGACGAAGGCTTGCGCAACAGTCCGACGCTCGCCGCCGCCGACAAGAACCTGACGGCTGCGCGCGAGCAGTTGCGCGCGCAGATCGGCAGCAACATGCTGCCGTCCATCGATGCGGGCGGCCAGGTCGCGCGGCAACGCGCGCTCGGGATTCCCGAAGCCGGGCCGAACACGTTTCTGTACAACGTGTTCGTCGGCCAGTTGCAGGCGCAGTACACGTTCGACATCTTCGGCGCATCGCGGCTTGCGAATGCGGCGCTCGCGTCGCGCGTGAACGTGCAGGCGTTTCAGTTCGATGCGGCGCGGCGCGCGCTAGCAGCGAACATCGTGACGGCGGCGATTTCGGCGTCGATGCTGGATGCGCAGGTCCGGACGACCGAGCGCCTCGGCGCGCTCGCCAACGACCAGGCGCGCGACACGCAGCGACGCTATGAACTCGGCGCGGTGCCGCACAGCGATCTGCTCAATGCGCAGCAAAGCGCGGCGTCGCTGGCCGCGAGCCTGCCCGCCGCGCGCCAGCAACTGCTGACAACGCGTCACGCGCTCGCGGTACTGCTCGGCCGCACGCCGGACCAGGCGCCGCCGCCACTCGATCTCGCGTCGCTGCACGTGCCGGAACAGGTGCCCGTGTCCGTGCCATCCGATCTGCTCCAGGCGCGCCCCGACATCGAGGCCGCCGACGCGACGCTGAAGGCGGCCGCCGCCGAAGTGGGCGTCGCGACAGCGCAGATGTTTCCGAGCCTGACGCTGAACGCGTCGATGGGACAAGGCGGCTTCAGCTGGCCGGTCGCGGTGTCGGGCGCGGGAGCGATCTGGAGCCTCGGCGCATCGCTGACGCAACCGATCTTCCACGGCGGCGCATTGTTCGCGCAACGTCGCGCGGCCGTCGCATCGTATGAAGCCTCGGTGTCGCAATACAAGCAAACCGTGCTCGCCGCGTTCCAGAACGTCGCCGATACGCTTGCCGCGCTCGAGCACGACGCGCAGGCGCTCGACGCGGCCAATATCGCAGCGCAAACGGCGCAGCGTTCATTTGACGAGACGTCGGCGCGCTATCGTCTGGGCGCGGTGCCCGTGATGGCCGCGAGAGCGAGCGAGCAGCAGTATCGCAATGCGCGGCTCGACGAGATTCGCTACACGGGCGCGCGCTTGAACGACACGGCCGCGCTCTTTCAGGCGATGGGCAATCCACCCATCGACGATACGCGCGCGGCGTCGGTATCGACGGGCGCCGCGACGGCTGCGCAGTGATCGGGCCGCATGCGGTTATCCCCAGTTTCTGGGGATGATCTTGTTGAGAACGCCGGGACAAGCGGGATAAGACATTGAGGCGTCAGCGGTTTTGTCTCGCGATGAAGATTGCGCGGCGCGTGCCCGAAAAGCCGTCAACGGTGCGTTCGCGCCTGTTATCAACAGATTCCGTGCACAGGCTTGTTGATAACACCTGGACAATCGCGCTAACCCGTTGAGCGCGCACCTTAATCCTCGACTGATCTTCCAGTGACATCCACACAAAAAACGCGCCCGTGATTTTCACCACGGGCGCGTCTTTCATCCAGGCTCAAGCGATCAAGGCTTGTTCGACTCGAACAGATCCATGATCTGCTTCTTCTCCGATGACGTGACGTTCGGCGGCGGTGGCGCCGGCGGCGTCATGCCTGCCGGACCCACGGTGCCGACGGCATCGCCGCCGCTCGCCAGCGGATTCGCCGAATCCATGCCGATGCTCGCGATGAAGCCACTGCCCGGCGTCATGTCCGCATAGAACAGCTCGCCATCGACGCTCGTCACGCCCGCGGGCATTTCGGGCTCGGCCTGCGGCACGCCGCGCAGCGCGCGCTGCATGTAGTCGACCCATATCGGCAGCGCCAGCTGCGCGCCGAATTCGCGGCTGCCGAGCGACTTCGGCTGGTCGTAGCCCATCCATGCGACGGCCACGAGCGATTGCTGATAACCGGCGAACCAGCCGTCCTTCGCATCGTTCGTCGTACCCGTCTTGCCCTGCAGGTCGCTACGATGCAGCACGTTCGTCCCCGCGCCTGTGCCCCCCGTCGCGACCGAGTGCAGCAGGCTGTTCATGATGTATGCGTTGCGCGGGTCCAGCGTGCGAGGCGCGTCGCGGCCCGCCGTCAGCGGCTGCGCGCGAGAAATGGGCTGGCCGTGCGCATCGTCGACTTCGGCGATCAGATACGGATTGATCCGGTAGCCACCGTTCGCAAACACGCTATACGCGCCCGCCGACTGCAGCGGCGTGACGAGCCCCGCGCCGAGCGCCATCGGGAGATACGGCGGCGTCTTGTCGGCGTCGAAGCCGAAGCGCTGCGTCACGTAGTCCTGTGCGTACTTCGTGCCGATATACGACAGGATGCGAATCGACACGAGGTTCTTCGACTTCTGCAGTGCGAGGCGCATCGGCATCGGACCGTCCGGCTGGTCGTCGTCCTTCGGCTCCCACGCGTCGCCGCCCGGCGCGCTCGGCGGGAAGTACAGCGGCGCGTCGTTGATGATCGTCGCCGGTCCGAGGCCCTTGTCGAGCGCCGCCGAATAGATGAACGGCTTGAAGCTCGAACCCGGCTGGCGCCACGCCTGCGTGATGTGATTGAACTTGTTCTTGTTGAAGTCGAAGCCGCCGACGAGCGCGCGGATCGCGCCGTCCTGCGGCGTCATCGACACGAGCGCGCCCTCCACCTGCGGCAACTGCGTGATCTGCCAGTTGCCGTTCGCATCCGCGATCAGGCGGATGATCGCGCCCGGACGCATGCGCTGCGCCTGCGCCGCGCGCGGCGACAGCGAAGCCGCCGCAAAGCGCAGCCCGTCGCCCTTGATGCTCGCCTGCGTGCCGTCGAGCAGTTGCGCCTTCACTTCCTTCGGCGTCGCCGACGTCACGACGGCGGCGACGATCTCGCCGTTGTCGGGATGATCGTTGAGCGCGTCTTCGATCGCCTCGTCGCGCTCGTCGCCCGCAGCCGGCAATTCGACGAAGCCTTCCGGACCGCGATAGCCGTGACGGCGCTCGTAATCCATCACGCCCTTGCGCACGGCGTGATAAGCGGCTTCCTGATCGGCGGAATCGATCGTCGTCGTGACGCTGAGGCCGCGCGTATAGGTCTCGTCCTTGTACTGCGCGTACATCATCTGACGCACCATTTCCGCGATGTACTCGGCGTGCACGCTGTACTCGTTGCCCGCCGTCTTCGTGTGGATCTCCTGCTTGACGGCCTGGTCGTACTGTTCCGGCGTGATGTAGCGCAGATCGAGCATCCGCTTCAGGATGTACTCCTGGCGGATCTTCGCGCGCTTCGGATTGACGACCGGGTTATACGCGGACGGCGCCTTCGGCAGGCCCGCGAGCATCGCTGCCTCGGCAACCGAAATGTCCTTCAGATCCTTGCCGAAGTACACGCGCGCGGCGGCCGCAAAACCGTAAGCGCGCTCGCCCAGATAGATCTGGTTCATGTACAGCTCGAGAATCTGGTCCTTCGTGAGCGCGCGCTCGATCTTGTACGCGAGCAGCATTTCATAGATCTTGCGCGTGTACGTCTTCTCGCTCGACAGGAAGAAGTTGCGCGCGACCTGCATCGTGATCGTGCTCGCGCCCTGCGACGAGCCGCCGTGCATGATGTCCGCGAAACCCGCGCGCAGGATGCCGATGAAGTCGACGCCGCCATGCTCGTAAAAGCGATAGTCTTCGATCGCGAGCACGGCTTTCTTCTGCACGTCGGGGATGTCCTGGAAGCGCACGAGGCTGCGCCGCTCTTCGCCGAACTCGCCGATCAGCACGTGATCCGCCGTATAGATGCGCAGCGGCACCTTGGGACGGTAATCGGTCAGCGCGTCGAGCGAAGGAAGCTGCGGTCCCATCACGACGAGTGCGTAGCCGACGATCAGCGCGCCGACCACCGCCAGCGTCGCGAACAGTCCGGCAAACCACAGCGCGATCGTGCCGAAGATCGAGCGGCCACCGCGCCGGCCGTGGTCGTCGCCGTCGTCTTCTTCGCGCTGCGCGTAGCGATAGTCGCGACTCGGGTTGTCGTTGTTGCCGAAAGATGGCTCGCGGCCAGGGTGGGAAGAATGCGGTCGTTTGATGATTGGCATGACTGGAATGATTGGCGCTTTCCTACACGCCGGCTATGCACGCGCGGTGCGCTCGAATCGTGGTCGTGGCGTGCGTCGCGTGCCCGAACGGACGGCAGCGGCACCGTTGCACGCCGAAGCGACGCCATCTGCCGACGCGGCGGCATTCGCGCAGACTCGTTTCGCCACCGGATGCGGCGCTGCCGGCGGCCCTGCAATGATACTGCGCGCGGCGCTCGTTTCTGCCTTGGCTACTGCCGCCGTGCGGCGCCGTATGCTTACCCCGTTCCAGCCGGCCGCACGGCACGCCCAGACAGGTTCTGGCGCAACGTAACAGCGCATTTTAAAGAAATCAAGCCGCGTGGATCGTGATTTTTTTGTAAGAATTCCCTCATGATCGTGCCCTGAAGTGCAAAAACACCGCACGAGCCCGCCGTGGCGCGCTTGTGCGGTTATCAACAGAAATTGTGCAAAGCCCTGTGGACAATGTCCGTGCAACCCGGGCAACCCGTTGATGTGGCAGCCATTTTGCAGGCCGCCCGATTTGCAGCGGCGCGTCACCGCGCGCCACGATTTAGTCTTATGATGATTCGACGCGCGCCAAGCAGCCTTGCACCCTGCCCGGATTCCTCCGCAGTTCGACACCAACAAAGAACGCGAGCCGATCTATGAACAAGCCCAGCGAACGCATTGTCGTCTTCGTGACGCCCGCCCAGAAACGCGCCATCTCCGCGACGGCGGACAACCTCGGCATCAGCGTCAGCGAGCTCATGCGTCGCGCGGTCCTGAGCTTCGGCGCGACCAGCGAGCAGGTGAAGGCGGCGAGCATCGTCGACCGGCTGCGCGCGCCACGCGAACCGGACGCGCTGAACGAAGCGCTGCAACGCGTCGCGCGCTCGAGCAACCGCCTGCGGCAGACGGCGCCGGCGGCGCTCAAAGCTCGCGCCGGGGCGTCTGCTGCATCGTCTGCCGTGTCACGTGCAGAGTCCCTCACCGACCCTTCGACCACGCCCGAGCCGGCGGCATCGACAGCAAACGGTGCCGCGCTCGCCGCATCCGGTAAGCCGCACGAAACGCTCGCGCCGATCGACCTCGCGCGCCCCGCCGATTCCGCTGCCGTGCTCGCGCCCGCCGGCACGCTCGAAGGCGTGGATGACGATACGGCCGCGCAGGTTGCCGCGCGCGTGGCGGCCGCGAAAGCGGCCGCCATCGCCCACGATACGGACGAGGTCACGGCTACGGGCAGCGACACGCGTACGCCATCCCGGACTGCCACACTGCTGTCGTCGAAACGTAGCGCCGCCAGCAAGCGCCAACGTGAGCACGAAGAGGACGAACCGAACATCGACCCCACCGAAGGCAACGGTAGCTTCGCGTGAACCCGGCGTGTCGAGCATGTCGATGCTTGCCCATGCGGTGTGTGAGCAAGGCCACGCATCGTCGGCTATCCGAAAGAATTCTTTCGTCTGTATTTCGATCGATCCGCGCATTCGTTCGTTCTGCGATTGCGTCGATTGCGCTCGACACACGAGCCGCACGACACAGCGAGCGGACCCGCCGAAACGCGCACGAAATCGTGCTTTAAGACGGTTTTAAGGGTACGCGTGGTGTAATATCCGCGAGCTGTTGAATACCCGTTCGCGTCGATCTTCGGACCGGTTCGAAGTGTCGGACATGGCGCTACGGCAACGTTAAATTCTCATCGCGCTATTGCAATCCGTGCATGCGCCCCGATGTCATCGCGAGCATGCACATGAACGCGATCCGCGATGGCATGCACATGATCCGCAGTCTCGCGCAGGGCGGCGTAAACTACGTGCTGTCGACGTGATTACGCCCCCATGCAGCGCGCCGGGTATTCAGCGTCGATTTCATCCAATGGAGGTATTCATGTCGCTTTTTGACAGCATCACGCGAACGGTCAAAGGTCTCTTGAACGACGCAGCCGATTCCGTGCAGGACCCGTCGCGTGATGCGCGCCAGATCGTGCGCGAACTCGACGATAGCATCGCAAAAGCAGAGAACTCGCTGATCGAGATCCAGGCGCAGGTCGCCACGCAGCAGAGCAAGCGCGACGTGGCCGCCGACAAGGCGAAGAAGTACGAGGACGGCGCAAGGCGCGCGCTGCAAGCCGGCGACGAAGCGCTCGCGCGCGAGGCGCTCGGCGCACAGGCGACGGCCGAAGCGGAGCGCGACGCGCTCGCGAAGGAACTCTCGACGCTCGAGCCCTCGGTCGAGCAGTTGAAGAAGCAGATCGACGACATGCGCGAGCGCCGTAACGATCTGAACGCGCGCTCGAACATCCTGCAGGCGAAGCAGCAGATCGCGCAGGCCAAGGACACGGCGGCGACGGCGCTGGGCGGCATCGGCGGCAAGAATCTTGCTGAAGACTTCCAGAAGCTGGAAGACAAGGTGTCGCTGTCGAACGCACGCTCGGACGCGCGCCTGAATTCCGCCGACGAGAAAAGCGGCAAGGCGCTCGACGACAAGCTCGCGGATCTGAATCGCGGTCCGTCTGTCGAAGACCGCCTCGCAGCGCTGAAAAAGCAGCTGGACACGCCTGCGCAGTAACGGCATTGCAGGCGATGTGCGGCGCGCCGGCCAGTAAGCGCATCGGCCGGCGCGCGGCACGGCAACTCGATAGTCATGGAGACGGGCGTCAATCCGCCCGGCCCGCATCATGAAAAAATTCCTCGCAGCAGCCTGTGTTTCGCTGATGCTCGTGTCGGGCGCCGCATTCGCGTTGCCGACGGCGACGCAGATCGAAACGTCGATTCAACAAGGCAACTGGCAGCAAGCCGATTCGCAGTTGAACGAAGTGCTGAAGGCGCATCCGAACAACGCCCGCGCGCACTATCTGTACGCGCAGGTGCTCGATCGCGA
Organism: Paraburkholderia diazotrophica; assembly: GCF_900108945.1. Lineage (GTDB taxonomy): Bacteria > Pseudomonadota > Gammaproteobacteria > Burkholderiales > Burkholderiaceae > Paraburkholderia > Paraburkholderia diazotrophica. Next base: position 74,626 of record NZ_FNYE01000005.1, read on the forward strand.
AGGCCGCTCGGCGGACGCGCTCGCGCAGCTTCAGCAGGCGAAGACGCTCGATCCGCAGGTTCGTTTCACCGATCCCGCCCGCTTCGCGCAGACGGAAGCGCGCCTGCGCGCCGACGCCGCGCGCGTCAGCGGCGGCACGGCGGGCAGCCTCGCGGCCAACGGCGCGCATCGCACTGCCAATCCGTTCGCGCAGCAGCAGGCCGCGCCCGTTTCGCCGTCCGCGCTCGAGCAGGCGCCGCAACGCCACGGCCCGTCGATGGGCATGTGGATAGGCATCGCCGTGCTGCTCGGCGCGGTCGCACTGATCCTGCGCTGGACGCTGCGCCGCGCGCGCTCGCAGGAAGATACGCGCGCCAACGACGATCGCCGCGTGCAACTCAAGCGCGCCACCGATCTGCTCAACGATGTGCGTTCGCTGAAGCTGGATGTGAAGCTGTCGACGGCGCCCGGACATGAAGCGCTCGAACGCGAAGTCGAAGGCATGGAGACGCAACTGCGTCAACTGGTCGAAGCGCTGTCGAACAGCAAGAACCCCGTGCCGCCGTATCAGGTGGAAGATCTCGAACGGCAGGTGGCGAGCCTGAAGGCGCGCGCCGAGGGCCGGCCCGATCCGAACGCGGCGCCTGCCGCATCGTCGGGCGCGGGCGAATCCCCGTATGCGCGCGAAGCGAACGAGGCGTTCGGCCGCGGACAGCAACAGGGCTATCCACCGGGTTATCCGCCGCAAGCGCCCTACCCGTATCCGCAGCAACAGCAGCCGCCCGTCATCGTGCAGCAAGGCGGCGGTTTCGGCGGCGGCATGGGTGGTCTGCTGACGGGCGTGCTGCTCGGCGAAGCGCTGAGCTCCGGGCGCGACCGCGTGATCGAGCGCGATGTGATCGTCGACGACGAAGCACGCAAGCGCGCCGGCAACGACGCCGGCTCCGTCGACTTTGGTCAGGGCTCCAACGACTGGAGCGATGGCGGTGGCGACGGCGGCGTCGACATGGGCAGCGACGATTCGGGCGGCTGGAACGACACCTGATGCGGGCTTGCGTCGCTATCGGCGCAAACCGTTCGACGTATGTGCGGCTAGCACAAAGGGCTCCTTCCGGAGCCCTTTTTCATTGCAATCACATCGAACCCTGCGCGTCGTGCTGCGCAAGCGTGACGGCGCCCACGAAGAGCCTCACGATGAAACGCTCCGCGTAGTCGATCAGCGCCTCACGCTGCGCGGCGTTGCCGATGTACTCATGCGAAAGATGGAAAAGCTGCAGCACGATCTGCGTGCAGATTTCCTCGACGGTTTCGCGCGACAGCGCGGGCATCAGGTTCAATTGCACGACGTCCTCGGTCATCTCCGCCGATACCTCGCGCAGGTTCACGCGCACCACCTCGCGCAACGCTGCCGACGTGCCGTGATATTCGGCCAGCGCGCTCAGAAACGCCTCGCGGTTTTCGAGGGCAAACGTGAAAAACGCCGCGCATGCGCGACGCGGCACGCTATGCGGCTCATCGTGCGCAGCCAGCCAGCGCTCGCGCCGCAACATCGGACGCAAACGTCGGCTGATCCATCCAACGGCTTCGCGCGCGAGATCGTCGAGCGTATCGAAGTGCCGATAAAACGTGTTGGGATTGAGGCCGGCTTCGCGCGCGAGTTCGCGCAAGCCGAGCGTCGCGAAACTGCGGCCGCCCGCCGTCAGGCGCAACGCCGCCTCGATCAGCTTGCGCTTGCCCGGCGCGAGTTCCGGTTCCATTGTCAATTGCATGAGCGTCTTGTTCGAATGCGTTGAGGCCGACGGCGTCGTGATCTCGGAGTCAGCACTTTACAACGATCTTGACTGACTGTGTACAGTTGTCTACTCTGCGCTTTAGCCGTCGCAGACTGACGTAGACAATTCTTCTTTCCTCTCACTCGCCGTCGGAGCTTTGCTGACTCCGCGGATTCTTTGGAGCACTGCACATATGCCGTCACCCCGTCGCGCCGATTTACGTATCGCGATTGTCGGAAGCGGCTTTGCGGGCATCGGCATGGCGATCCGTCTGAAGCGCCTGGGCTATACGTCGTTCGCGATCTACGAGGCGGCGAGCGATCTGGGCGGCACCTGGCGCGACAACACGTATCCAGGCGCCGCATGTGATGTGCCGTCCCATCTGTATTCGTTCTCGTTCGAAGCAAACCCGTCATGGTCGCGCGCATTCAGTCATCAGCACGAGATACTCGCGTACCTGAAGCATTGTGCAGTCAAGTACGAGATCGATAGTGCAATACGCTTCAATGCACGTGTGACAGCAGCGCGCTTCGACGAAACGCAACTCGTGTGGCGGCTCAATATCGAATGCAACGGAGTACAAGAGGCGGTCGAAGCCGATGTCGTGATCGCGGCGAGCGGCCCGTTGTCGCGTCCTGCGATGCCGGGAATCGACGGACTCGATACATTCGGCGGCAAGATATTTCATTCGGCGCGCTGGGATCATGACTATGCACTCGAAGGCAAACGCGTCGCCGTAATCGGCACCGGCGCAAGTGCAATCCAGTTCGTGCCGCAAATCCAGCCACGCGTCGAGAAACTGCTTCTGTTCCAGCGCACCGCGCCGTGGGTCCTGCCGAAGTCCGACAAGCCCGTCAGCGAACGCGCGCGCTGGTTCTTCAGACATCTGCCCTTTACGCAACGCTGCGTGCGCAACGCGATCTACTGGCAGATGGAGTCGCGTGGCATCGCGTTCTTCGTCAATCCGAAGCTGATGGAACCCACGATGAAATTCGCGCGCGCTTATCTCGAGCGGCGCGTGAAAGATCCCGCATTACGTGTCAAGCTCACGCCTGACTATCGGCTGGGATGCAAGCGCGTGCTGCTGTCGAGCGACTACTATCCGGCGCTTGGCAAGCCGAACGTCGAAATAGTGACCGCGCCGATCCGCGCAATCGTGCACGACGGTATCGTGATGTCAGACGGTACGCATCATGCCGTCGACGCGATCATTTGCGGCACGGGATTCCAGGTGAACGACGCGGGCGCGCCATTCGACGTGACAGGCGTCGGCGGCGCCGATCTCGACGCATTGTGGCTGAGCGACGGACCCGAAGCGTACCTCGGCACGAGCATCGCTGACTTTCCGAATTTCTTCATGATGGCAGGGCCGAACACGGCCCTCGGCCACAACTCGATGATCTACATGATCGAGTCGCAGATGCAATACATTGCTGATTGCCTGCGCGAATTGCAGCGACGTGGCGCACGCACGATGAATTTGCGCCCAGACGTGCAACGCACGTTCAATGCACGTCTACAACGCAATATGCAGCGATCGGTATGGACGAGCGGCTGCCACAGCTACTACCAGACGAAGAGCGGCAAAGTCACGGCGATCTGGCCGGGTTTCACGTTCAACTTCCGCCGGCTCACGCGACGCGTGCGTGCCGCCGAGTACATCTTTTCGCGTTAGCAGTGTGCATCGAAAGCGGTTAAATCGACGCAGCACAACATCCAGGCAGACAAAAATGAGAAATGCCGCTGCGACGTAGTGTGTGCATGCGCCTCTGCCGCTCCGCTCGTTCGCCGCGCGGCTCGGCATCATAATGCATGCCGCGCGATGACCTGAAACGCCGTTACACCCAAAGCGGTTCGCGCTTCGTGCAGATTGGCCGCGGACGTGCACTATATCGACGAAGGCACGGACACAGGCACTAGCCCGATCGTGATGATGCACGGATTCCCGTCGTTGCTGGAGTGGGATGCAGTTGCAGACGAAGTCGCGCGCGATCTGGATTCCGCCAGCGCATGAAGCAGAATTCACGCACCGCACACCCGGTTCACACGCGATCACGCACAACGGACTCGGGACACATTCCGCTGGAAGAAGCACCGCAACGCGTTTGGCGCGATCTGCGAACGTTCTACGTGAGGTCCAGGACTCGCGGCATTCCGTTGCAGACCTAGCGTTCTCTCTATGCAGATCCGGCGTAGACGCGCGTCTCATAGACGAATTCGACCATGCCGTCCCGCGCGGTACGGTCGAACAGATCACGCAACGCCGCGAGCATCGGGTCATGATTGGGATGCCCTGCCTTCGGTGCATAGGACGACGACAGCAAACGCCCTTTCAATCCTTCAAAGTCGAGCCGCTGTGCATTCGGAAAACCCACCTTGTGACTCAAGCCGTTGCCGAACCACTCGGCCATCGATTCGTCGTCGGCATAGCGCTCAGCGACGGACTGATAGTCTTCGCTGAAACGGCGCAGCAGCGCTTCATAACCCGCCAGAAACGCAGTGCCTTCAAGCAGCCTGCTGTTCCACAGCAAGGCGACCAGTCCGCGTGGTTTCAGATCGAACCAGTGGAATGCCTGTGCGGCGATGACGAGATCGACGCTCGCCGTTGCCAATGTCGTCGCTTCTGCTGTGCCAGCGACGCTCGCGTAGCCGGCGTAGTGCGTCAGCCATGCATCGGCGGCCGCACGCATTGCCTGATTCGGCTCAACGGCGACGACGGGATACCCTGCATCGAGAAAGAGCCGAGTCGAAATGCCCGTACCCGCGCCGATATCGGCAACCCGAGCGCCTTCCGGAACTCCGCATGTGTCGTGCAGGAACGTCACGATGTCGCGCGGATAGCCGGGCCGGTATTTGACGTAGTCGGTCACGCGATCAGTGAAGCGCTGAGTGGAATCATGTGTCATGTAATTGGAGCGCTGGTGAACAGCGTTACGTGAGGTCGCGACAAGCATGCAATCCGGTTCCCGTGGCTCACCTTCTATTGCGTGACAATGCACTGCATTGCGCTTCAGCTGCCGCGCTTCAGCCGCCGCCTAGCAGGCGCAGCAGATTCCACAGGAACTTGCAAAGCAGCACGATCAACTCCCACAGATACACCAGTTGGTCCCAGCCCGACACGCGCGCGACGGATTCAATCATCGGTCATTGGTTGGTTGATTCGACAGACGCGAACTACGACTCGCGCATGCACTCGATCCTACCCGAATCGACTGCGGGATAGTCCCTATCAAGCGTCCGCGTAAGGCGCCGTAGAAAAAATGAAAGCGCGTTAGACGCGCAATTCATATACCGCAGTTCATCCGTTGTGTCGTTCTTCATCCATCAGCGACAGATGCACTGCATGCAGCACACGTACGCGACACATGCACGAAGGTGCGCATTCAATGGACATTGGGACGACGATGCGAACACAATCGCCGCGCCGTCCGGGAGCTTTCGCGATGATGGGTTTCTTCGCTCGGCGCACGCGCCGCAAAGGTGGCGCTTCATCCGTCGTCGGCGACATTGCCGCGCAGGCGGGCAAGCTCGGCATCGAAATCTGCGATGTGTCCGGCCATATCGAAGAAGTTGCGGCGCGCGTAAATCGACAGGCCGACGTATGCCAGACGCTTCGCCAGTCGGCAGCCGCAACGCTCGCCGGCAATCACCGGATCGCCGCCGCGGCGCGCGAAATGCACACCGTCACCGCCCAGGCTGCTGACGAAGTCGGTCGATCGCAGCAAACGCTCGAAGCATCGCTGTCCGATATTCATGGGCTCGTCGAGGGCGTGACCGTGATCGAGAGCCAGATCAGCGCGCTGCGCGCGGCCCTTTCGCACGTGAGCCGCGTGTCGGAGGAAATCTCGCTGATCGCCCGGCAGACCCATCTGCTCGCGCTGAATGCAGCCATCGAAGCGGCACGTGCAGGGGAATTCGGCAAGAGCTTTGCGGTCGTCGCAGCCGAGGTGAAGACGTTGTCGGCAAAGACGGCACAGGCCACCGGCCAGATCGAGACGACGCTTGCGGAACTCACGGGGCAGACCGAGAGGCTGATCGCCGAGGGCGCCGAAAACACCGCACGAGCGCAACGCGTACGCGAAGGCACGCGGATGATCGGCGACGTCGTGCACTCGACGGGTCACGCGATCATGCAATTGAATGCAGAGGCGAACCAGATTGCACTGCTCTCCGGTGAAATCGAAGAGCAATGCAATGCATTCGAATCGCAGGTGCTGGAAATTGCAACGGACGTCGAGCATTCAGGCGAGAACTTCGTGCAGGCGAAGGATCAGCTCGGCCATCTGCTGGGCGTATCGGAAAGCCTGATCGAACTGACGGCGGCCACGGGCGCCGAGACGGCAGATACCCCGTTCATCGACGCCGTCGAGCACGCCGCCGGGAAAGTCGGCAAGCTGTTCGAGGCCGCCGTGGCTCGCGGCGAACTCTCGATCAACGATCTGTTCGACGACCGCTACGTGCCCGTGCCGGGCACGAACCCTCCGCAATTCACGACGCGCTTCACCGGGTTCACCGATCGCGTGCTGCCTTTGATCCAGGAGCCGATGCTCGGCCTCGATGCACGCGTGGCCTTCTGCGCGGCCGTCGACGTACGCGGCTACCTGCCGACCCACAATCTCAAGTTCTCGCAGCCGCAGCGCGACGACCCCGTGTGGAATGCAGCAAACTGCAGGAATCGCCGGTTGTTCAACGACCGCACCGGCCTCGCTGCTGGAACGAACACGAAACGCTTCCTGTTGCAGACTTACCGGCGCGACATGGGTGGCGGCGAATACGCGCTGATGAAGGACGCGTCAGCGCCCATCTTCGTGAACGGCAGGCATTGGGGCGGACTCAGAATCGGATATCGGATCTGACAACGGGTTGTTGTCCGCATAACGGTCGACGATCGATCAGCAAGAGCAAGCGGCAAAAAAGAACGGCCGGTGCTCATCGGAAGCACCGGCCGTTCCCTCTTGTGCGTTTACGCATCGCAGCGCCGGATCGAAAACCTGCTCGCCCCCGGCGCCTGGGCTCCTAACCCTAAACCGCCATCGCCAGCCGTCGCTTCTCGGCGCGCTGCATGAAGTGGTTCGCGACCACTACGCCGACGGTGACGACTGCAATGAACAGCGTCGCCAGTGCATTCATCTCCGGATTCAGGCCGAGTCGCACACGCGAGAACACCACCAGCGGCAGCGTCGTCGACCCCGGGCCCGACAGGAACGCGGACAGCACCACATCGTCGATCGAGAGCGTGAACGACAGCAGCCACCCTGCGACCAGCGCCTGCGAAATCAGCGGCAACGTGATGAAGAAAAATACACGCAAGGGCGTCGCGCCCAGATCGAGAGCAGCTTCTTCCAACGACGGATGCAGGTCACGCACGCGTGACTGGACGATAATCGCGACATAGGAAATACACAGCATCACGTGGCCGATCCAGATCGTGAAGATGCCGCGTCCCGCCGGCCAGCCCAGCCACTTCCCCATTTCGATGAAGAGCAGCAGCAGCGAAATACCTTGGATCACCTCGGGGATCACGAGCGGCGCGTTGATCATCCCCGTGTACAGCGTGAATCCGCGAAAGCGCCCCATCCGCGCGAGCACGAAGCCTGCCCATGTGCCGATGAACACCGACGCGAACGCCGTCAGCAGCGCGACGCGCAGCGACAGCCACGCGGCGTTGATCAGTTCATCGTCCTGCAGCAGTGCGGCGTACCAGCGCGTCGAGAAGCGCGTCCATACGGTGACGAGCTGCGACTCGTTGAACGAATACACGACGAGGCTGATGATCGGCACATACAGAAACGCAAAGCCGATGGCGAGTGCAATAAATTGCAGTATGCGATTCGGCTTCATCGCTTCTCCTCCAGTTCCTTCGCCTGCGAGTACTGGAAGAGTGCCATCGGCACGAGCAGCAGCAGCACCATTGCGCATGTGACCGCGGATGCCATCGGCCAGTCCGCATTGTCGAAGAACTCATTCCACATCACGCGGCCGATCATCAGCGTGTTCGCGCCGCCGAGCAGTTCAGGAATCACGTACTCGCCCACAGCCGGGATGAACACCAGCAGGCAGCCCGCGATGATGCCGTTCTTCGACAGCGGCAGCGTGATCTGCCAGAACGCCTTCCACGGCCTCGCGCCGAGGTCGTAGGCGGCTTCGAGCAATGTCAGGTCCATCTTCACGAGGTGAGCGTACAGCGGCATCACGAGAAACGGCAGGTACGAATACACCATGCCGATATAGACGGCCGTATTCGTGTGATACAGCTCGATCGGCGTGTGGATCAGCCCGATCGACATCAGGAAGTTGTTCAGCAGGCCATTGTTCTTCAGGATGCCGATCCACGCGTACACGCGAATCAGAAACGACGTCCAGAACGGCAGCATCACCGCCATCATCAGGATGTTGCGCGTGGCGGGATTCGAGCGCGCGATGTAGTACGCCATCGGGTAGCCGAGCAGCAGGCACAGCAGCGTCGAGATCGCCGCGACGACGACCGAGTTCACATAGGTCGCGAAGTACAGGCTGTCGGTCAGCAGAAACGCGTAGTGCGACAGATCGAGTGCAACGTGAACGATGCCTTCTTTGAAGGTCGTCAGTTCTGTGTATGGCGGGATGCCCAGTTGCAGGTCCGCGAAGCTGATCTTCACGACCAGCAGGAACGGCACGAGGAAGAACAGCAGCAACCAGACAAACGGCCCCGCGACGACGGCCGTGCGTCCCGTCAGACCGAAGCGCCGCACCGGCCACGCCAGGAAGGATTGCAGCGCGCTCTTCATGACGTCAGCACCACGCCCGCCGATGCGCTCCAGCGCACATAGACTTCGTCGCCCCACGTCGGCGTTTCGATTTCCGACAACGCGAGGCTCGACACGTTCGCGATCACTGTCTTGCCCGCGTCGAGCTTCACGTGGTACAGCGAGTAGCCGCCCATGTACGCGATGTTCGTCACGACGCCCTTGCCCCAGTTGAACGCGCCTTCGGGCGGCTTGCGCGTGAGCGCGATGCGCTCGGGCCGCACCGAGATCGTCACGGGCATCCCGAGCGGCCCCGTGATGCCGTGGCTCACGTACATGCGCACGGGCAGATCGGGCGTTTCGATATACACGTGATCCGGCTCGTCCTCGACGACATTGCCGTCGAACAGATTCGTCGAGCCGATGAACTCCGCCGAGAAGCGGCTATTCGGATATTCGTAGACTTCGCCCGGCGTGCCGAGCTGAATGATCTCGCCTTCGCTCATCACGGCGAGGCGGCTCGCCATCGTCATCGCTTCTTCCTGATCGTGCGTGACCATGATGCAGGTGACGCCGACCTTATCGAGAATATTGACGAGCTCGATCTGCGTGCGCTGGCGGATCTGCTTGTCGAGCGCGGACATCGGCTCGTCGAGCAGCAGCAGCTTCGGACGCTTGACCAGCGAGCGCGCGAGCGCGACGCGTTGCTGCTGGCCGCCCGACAGCTGATGCGGCTTGCGCTTCGCGAACCGGCCCATCTGCACGAGATCGAGCGCGGATTGCACGCGCTCCTTCAGCTCGGCTTTCGGCACGCCTTCCTGCTTGAGACCGAACGCGACATTCGCTTCGACCGTCATGTGGGGAAAGAGCGCATACGACTGGAACATCATGTTGACGGGCCGCCGGTACGGCGGCATCTGCGCGAGGTCTTCGCCATCGATCAGAATCCTGCCCGACGTGATCGTCTCGAGGCCCGCGAGCATGCGCAAGAGCGTCGACTTCCCGCAACCGGAACTGCCGAGCAGCGCGAACAGCTCGCCCTTCTTCACCGACAGGTTCACACCCTTGACGGCAACCGTCTCGCCGAATTTCTTCACGACGTCGACGATCTGCACGAAGTTATCCGCTGCCTCCTGCCCAGCGGCGGAATTGCCCGAGGACGACACGCCGGCTCCTGCCAGTGCATTCGACTGGTCACTCATGATCTGCTGCTTCTCTCCCTGCATTTGACGAACAAAGCCCCCGGCTGGATGCCGAGGGCTTCATGATGATGCATTCCTGCACAGCCGTCAGTTTCGGACTGGCTTAGCGGCCGGACTTGAACTCGGTCCACAGCCGCGTCTGCAGACGCTGGATTTCAGGCGGCAGCGGCTTCAGCAGGAACAGCGTCTTGACGACGTCCGCCGGCGGATACACGGCGGGATCGTTCGCGACATCCTTGTCCACGTACTTGCGCGCTTCGAGATTCGCGCTTGGATAGTAGACGGCGTTCGTGATGGCCGCGTGGACCTGCGGCGTCTCGATGTAGTTGATCCACTCGAGCGCGGCTTCCTTGTTCTTCGCGTCCTTCGGAATCGCCATCACGTCGAACCACACGGGCGCGCCGCCCTTCGGAATGTAGTAGTCGATCTTGTATGGCTTCTTCGCTTCGAGCGCGCGATGCTTCGCGATCACGACGTCGCCCGACCAGCCGTACGCGAAGCAGACGTCGCCGCCGACCATGTCGTTGATGTAGCCCGACGAGTTGAACTGCGTGATGTACGGACGGATCTTCTTCAGCATCGCGAGCGCGGCGCGATAGTCCTCCGGCTTCGTGCTCATCGGGTCCTTGCCGATGTAGTGCAGCGCAGCCGCGAACATCTGGTCGGGCGCGTCGAGCACCGACACGCCGCACGCCTTGAGCTTCGAGATGTTTTCCGGCTTGAAGAGGATGTCCCAGTTATCGAGCGCGACGCCCTTGCCGAGAATCTGCTGCACCTTCGTCACGTTGTAGCCCAGGCCCGTCGTGCCGTACGCCCAGGGCACCGCGTACTTGTTGCCGGGATCGGCGCCCGCGACGAGCGCCATCAGCGACGGGTCGAGATACTTGAGGTTCGGGAGCTTCGACTTGTCGAGCGGCGCGAAGATGCCCGCTGCGATCTGCTTGCCCGCATAGTTGCTGGTCGGCACGACGATGTCATAGCCGGAGTTGCCCGTCAGCAGCTTGGCCTGCAGCGTGTCGTCGCTGTCGTAGTTGTCGTACTTGACCTGGACGCCCGTCTGTTTGGTGAAGTTCGGAATCGTGTCCTTGGCGATGTAGTCCGACCAGTTGTACACATTCAGTTGCGTATCTTTTGCCGCCGCCGACATGAAAGGCGTAGCGCACAACACCAGCGCAGCCAGTTGGCCCACCACCAGTTTTTTCATTCCGTTCTCCGTTCTGACCGGCGCGAAAACCGGTCGCTTACCCCGCCTCAAGCCGCTCCATGCCACGGGCGGCTACCCTTGAAAAACCCGAAAGCTACCATCAAACGATGCCCGATTCAAAAAAAACCGCCGGATGTCGCGCAAAGGGTACAGCGCGCGGCCTTAGCTCAGGTTTCCTGTGCGCTCATGCGTATCGATCCGGGCATCACCCGATTGCTGCCGATCGCTTGCCGATGACCTGCCAGTGGCTGTCGATCGCCGCTGCGCCCCGCTTCCTTCGCGTGAAGCGCGCCGCGACGCCCGTCATGCGGCTGCAAAATTGGCCGCAATTTTATCGGGTTATCGTGTCCTGTCCACCCGAAAAAAACCTCCTTCCCGATGCGGCAGAAACATCGCACATCGCGTCCCCGCCAACGGCGCCCGCATCCTGCTGCACCCGGCTCGATACGCGTCTCTCAACATCACTATAGACTGTCAAATCAGCCCAGATAGTGGCAGGCGCGCGGCGTACCGCGAATCATTGCAGGCATGCTTGCTGCACCGAAAGCCTTACGCCCGTCAGCCCGTCACACTGCGATGAACACGAACCCGTTCGCATTCGATCCGTCTCGCCGCCGACGCCGTGTCGACCGGGGACGGCCGCGCCCTGAAAACTGGCTCGGGTTCGTCGGCGCGGGCGCGCTCGTCGCGGTCGGCTACATGGACCCCGGCAACTGGGCGACGGCGCTTGCGGGCGGTGCAGGCTACGGCTACCGGCTGCTCAGCGTCGTGGTCATGTCGAGCCTGATGGCCATGCTGCTGCAGTGGGTCTCGTCGCGGCTCGGCGTTGTGACGGGGCGCGACCTCGCGCAGCTCTGCCGCGCGCGCACCAGCCGGCGCACGACATTCTTTCTGTGGATCACGAGCGAAATCGCGATCATCGCGTGCGACGTCGCCGAAGTGGTCGGCAGCGCCGTCGCGTTGCAATTGCTGCTGGGCGTGTCGCTGACGGTCGGCGTGCTGATGTCGGCCGTCGGCACTTTCGCGATGCTCGCGCTGCAGCGGCATGGCCGGCGCACGCTGGAGACGGCCGTCGTCGCGCTGATCGTGTTCGTCGGAATGTGCTTCGTGGTCGAACTGGCGCTCGCGAGGCCCGACTGGCGCGCAGCGCTGGCGGGCGCGGTGCCCAGCCCAGGGCTCTTGCGCGACGCGGGCATGGTGTGGCTCGCGGCGGGCATCCTCGGCGCGACCGTGATGCCGCATAACCTCTATCTGCACTCGGCGCTCGTCAGGACGCATGCGCGCTCGGCCAGCGACGCCGATATCGCCCGCGCGCTGCGTGGCGTCAACTTCGGCACCTTCAGCTCGCTTTCACTGGCTTTCGTGATCAACGCGGCGCTGCTGATCGTGTCGGCAGCCGTGTTCCATGCGAGCGGCCACCACAACGTCACCGATCTCGCCGACGCGCACCGGCTCATTGCGCCGATCGTCGGCTCGCGCTGGGCGGCGGTGCTGTTCGCGGCTGCGCTGCTCGCATGCGGACTCAGCGCAACCGTGACGGGCACGCTCGCCGGCCAGGCGGTGATGGAAGGGTTCCTGCGGATTCGCCTGCCGCGCTGGCAACGCGCGCTGCTGACGCGCTCGCTGGCGATCGGTCCGGCGCTCGTCGCCGTTGCTATGTTCGGGCCGCACGGCTCGGCGCAACTGCTGGTGGCAAGCCAGGTCGTGCTGAGCCTGCAATTGCCGCTTGCAGTAGTGCCGTTGATCCGCTTTGCGTCGGACGCTCGGCTGATGCGTGGCTGGCGCGTGCATGGCGTGCCGCTCGCGCTCGCGTGGGCTTGCGCGGCGGGGATCATCGCACTGAATGGCGCGCTGATCTGGGAAACGGCGACGGGATGAACGGAAGTGCTTGCGCGTGCACCGGCTCGTGGCTTGATGCATCAGTGATGCAGTCGGACCGAACCATGCATAAAAGCACTCAAGCGCAGTCGCATCCAGCACCGAAGCGACACCGAAGCCGATTGCGCTTTTGGTTTACCATAGCGGACCGCCCGCATTTCCGATCCAAGGTAACTCGATGTCTTCGAATCTGCACGACCTCCCTGATAGTCCCTGCATCGGCGTTTGCTCGACGCTATTCGACGAGGTCTGCAAGGGCTGTGGCCGTACGGCGGAGGAAGTGTCGAACTGGGTGTTCCTCACCGATGAGGAAAAGCGCACCGTGTGGGAACGCATCGAACGCGAAGGCACGGCGATGCGATTCAAGTATGACAAGCTGTGATTCGCATGGGCCTCGATGCAGTTTTTTGCACGAGACCCCGGCGAAGGCGAGAAAAACAAAACGCCGGCTCGCGTGTGCGAGCCGGCGTTTTTCATTACATCGACGTCTGCGCGCGTTGCGCTTAGAACTTCATGCCGACACCGACGCCGACGATCAACGGGTCGATATGCAGCGTGCCGAGCGGCGTGCCGTTGAGCGATGCATCCGTCTTCATCCAGACTTTCTTGACATCTAGGTTGGCGAACACCGATTTCGTCACTTGCACGTCGACGCCCATCTGCAGTGCCGGACCGAAACTGCTGCGCTTGATCGAAATGTCCTGACCGCCCGCATGCAGTCCGTTGTTGTAGAAGTACGTATAGTTCACGCCCGCGCCGACGTACGGCCGAACCTGCCCCTGATGATTGAAGTGATATTGCAGCAGCAACGTCGGCGGCAGCACGTTGACGCCGCCCAGCCCGCCGGCGCTCGACGTCAGTTGATGCCGCGACGTCGCGAGAATCAGTTCCACGCCGATGTTGTCGCGGATCATGTAGGTGAAATCGAGTTCAGGCACGGTTGCGTTGTTGACGCCGACGTTGAGCGTCGACAATGCGTCGCTGGTGCGAACCTCCGGCACGATGGCGATGGCGCGCAGACGCACGAGTGTGTCGCCTGCATGAATGCCTGAAGTCGAATCGATGTCTGCTGCGAAGGCGTGTGGAGTCGTCAGCGCTATCCCTGCTGCGCAGAGAGCGGCTGCGATCAATCGAGTGTTTCCGGTCATAAGCTACCCTGATTTTTTTGTGATTGCGTCACCAATGTAGTGACGCGCGAGCGATTGTCGAAGCTCGCCAGGGTGCGCTCATTGACCGCCGTCAACCCAGGGAAAATGCCAAGCGCCCTGCGACAGCCGGTCGCGCAACACCCGTCAGCAACAGTTCCAGAAGATCGCGCACGCTGCGAATTGCATTGCCGAATGGCAGCGCTTCACGTCCACGGAAGAACAGGCCGTTGGCAACATCGCCGCGCAGTGCAGCAGCCAGCCGCGTATCGATGCAGAAGTGGCCGAACTTTTCGATGCCGTCGCGTAAGCCACATGCACTCAGACACTCGAGTGCAGTCGGACACGCACGCTTGAGTGCACCGATCTTCGTGCGAATGCGCGTCTCGTTGCGCAGATAGCGATCGAGCCACGGCGTCTTCACGGCGCGCGCAGGAAGGCCCGTTACGCTGACGAATTCCACGATGTCGTCGGACTTCGCATCGGCCAGCACGCGCTTGAAATTCGGATGGGCGTCGCCCTCCTCGGTGACGGCGAATGGCGTGCCGATCTGCACGCCGTTCGCGCCTGCTCCCAGACAGGTGCGCACAGCGGCATGACTGTTGATGCCGCCTGCAACGATCACCGGCACTTCAGTTCGGCTGATCTGCAACGAAGTGAACAGGTCGTCGATCTCCTGCAGCACCCGCGCGAATTCGAAACGCGCATCGCGCATGTCGTCGAGGTTCGTCACGCCGAGATGGCCGCCCGCGTGAGCGGGATGTTCGATCACGATCGCATCGGGCAAACGGCCTTTCTTGATCCACTTCTTCAACACGACGCCGACACCGCGGCTGTCGGACAGGATCGGGATCAATGCAATATCGTGCCCCTGCGTCATATCCGGCAGATCGAGCGGCAGACCGGCGCCCATGACGATTGCATCGGCACCCTTTTCGCAGGCGATCCTCACGTAATCCGCGTGCGCGTTGACCGCCTTCATCACGTTGACGGCGATCATTCCGCGCCCTTCGCTCAGCCTGCGCGCGGCTTCGATTTCGCGGGCAAGCGCGGTGCGGTTCGCGTCTTCCAGCGTTGTGCGATCGGGAGTCGCGCGACAACGTTCGAGCAGATCGGGATGATGGTGGCGCAGGTCGATACTCGCGATCGTGCCGAGCGCGCCCTCGCGCGCAACGCTGCCCGCAAGGCGGTGCGCAGATATACCGACGCCCATTCCGCCCTGCACGACGGGCAATAGCGACCGACCGCGAATGACAAGCGGTGCAAACGGATGAGAGGGAAACATGAGAGGCCTCCGTCGTCGATGGGATTCGACGCAAAGCCTCGATGGTCGCAACTGGCAAATGCCGTATGTTGAGTGAAGTCAAACAAAAAGTGCGCGTCCATAGAAGACACGCACTTTGGTTGCGCTTCGTCATCTGCAGTGCATGCGGTAGCGAGATAAATCGCAGTGCATCGCGCTCATGCAGATGAGTGCAGGTCTACGCGGGCTTGTTGACCTTTAACTGCATCGACTTGTACTCGAGATACTCTTCAAGTCCGTACGTGCCGTTCTCGCGACCATGCCCGGACTGCTTGAAGCCGCCGAACGGAGCGGCCATGTTCCATGCGCCGCCGTTGATGTCGACCTGCCCCGTGCGGATGCGCCGCGCGACGCCGATCGCGCGCTCGTCGCTGCCTGCCCACACTGCGCCACCGAGACCGTATAGCGAGTCATTGGCAATGCGCACGGCTTCGTCTTCGTCCTTGTACGTGAGGATTGTCAGCACGGGCCCGAAGATTTCCTCCTGCGCGATGGTCGCTTTTGGATGCACACGGCCGAACACCGTCGGCTTCACGAAGAAGCCTTTGGACACACCATCTGGCATCCCTACGCCACCCGTCACGAGATCCGCGCCTTCCTCGATGCCGCGCGCAATATAGTGCTGCACGCGCGCTTGCTGCGCAGCCGAAGCGAGCGGACCAAGACGCGTCGTCTCCGCACGCGGATCGCCCGCCACGAAGGCTCCGGCCGCCTTCTTCACGAGATCGCGTACTTCGTCATAGCGCGATTCCGGCACGATCATGCGCGTATGCGCGGAACAGGTTTGCCCCGAGTTCAGGAAGCACGCATTCACCGTGCCCTTGATCGCCGCTGCAAAATCCGCATCGTCGAGTATCACCGACGCCGACTTGCCACCCAGTTCCAGCGCGACACGCTTCACCGATGCCGCCGCCAGTTCCGATACGCGCTTGCCCGCGCGCGTGGAACCTGTGAACGACACCATGTCGACGGACGGATGACTGGCGAGCACTTCGCCGACCACCGGTCCATATCCACAGACGAGGTTGAATACGCCGGCGGGTAGTCCTGCATCATGAATCGCTTCGGCCAGCACGAACGCATTGAGCGGAGCAACTTCCGACGGCTTGAGCACGATAGTGCAGCCCGCTGCAAGCGCCGCCGCAACCTTAAGCGTGATCTGGTTCAGCGGATAGTTCCACGGCGTAATCGCGGCCACGACACCGACCGGTTCTCGCACCACGAGCGAGTTGCCGATCTGCTCTTCGAAGTGGAATTCACCTGCTAGCTTCGCGTAGGCATTCCAGTTGTATACGGGACCACCGACCTGAATCGCACGTGCAAGCTTGATCGGCATGCCGACTTCGCCGCAAATGTAGCCGGCTAGTTCATCGGAGCGGGCCTTAAGGTTGTCGGCAATCTTTTGCAGGTACTTGGCGCGCTCTTTGGGTGGCGTCGTTGCCCAGCCGTCGAATGCAGCACGCGCAGCGTTAATCGCCTGTTCGGCATCCGCTTCGATGCCTTCGGGGATGCGACCCATGATCTCCTCGGTGCCCGAATCGATCACGTCGATCGTGCCGGTGCCACATGGCTTGATCCATTTGCCGTCGATATAGAAGTGCTCGAAGGTCTTCATGTCTTCTGTCCTGGTGCACGGATTGTCTCTATTTATTCTACTCGCCGACTTAGGACGTATTCGGACACACACGAGACTAATCGGCTCGAACAACACCATAGCCTGCGGCACCAAACAAAAAACCCGCTTCGTCTGAAGCGGGTTTTCTCAAGAAGCCAGGCAGTAACGCTTGCTTACTGCACGCCCTGGCTCGCCAGGAAGTCTTCGTAATTGCCGCCGAAGTCGTTCAGCGTGCCGTCCGTCTTCACTTCGATGATGCGGTTCGCGAGGCCGCTCACGAATTCACGGTCGTGCGAAACGAAAATCAACGTGCCGTCGTATTTGTCCAGTGCGATCTGCAGCGACTCGATCGATTCCATATCCATGTGGTTGGTCGGCTCGTCCATCAGCAGCACGTTGTGGCGGCCCAGCATCAGCTTGCCCCAGATCATGCGGCCCTTCTCGCCACCCGACAGTACCTTCACCGACTTCTTGATGTCGTCTGCATTAAAGAGCAGACGGCCGAGCGTGCCGCGCACCATCTGCTCGTCGTCACCTTCCTTGCGGTAATGGTCGATCCAGTCCATCAGCGTGACGTCGTCCGGAAATTCTTCGTACGTGTCTTGCGGCATATAGCCGACGTTCGCGTTTTCGGCCCATTTGATCGTGCCGTGGTCGACCGTGAGATTGCCATATAGCGAACGCAGCAGCGTCGTCTTGCCCGCGCCGTTTTCGCCGATGATCGCAATGCGCTCACCCGGCTGCACGCTGAAGTTGAAGTTCTGGAAGATCGTGCGGTCGTACTTCTTCGTGACGTCTTCCGCGACCACTGCAATATTGTGCAGTTTCTTCTCGTACTCGAAGCGGATGAACGGGTTCTGACGTGACGACGGCTTGAATTCCTCGATCTTGATCTTGTCGATCATCTTCAGGCGGCTGGTTGCCTGACGCGCCTTCGACTTGTTGGCCGAGAAGCGGCGCACGAAGTCCTGCAGGTCGGCGACGCGCTCCTTCGCCTTTGCATTCGCGGCCTGCTGGCGCTCGCGTGCCTGCGTGCTCGCGAGCATGTAGTCGTCGTAGTTGCCCGGATAGACCTTCAGCGTGCCGTAGTCCATGTCCGCCATGTGCGTGCAGACCTGGTTCAGGAAGTGACGGTCGTGCGAGATGATGATCATCGTCGAGTCGTACTCGTTCAGCACGTCCTCGAGCCAGCGGATCGAGTTGATGTCCAGGTTGTTAGTCGGCTCGTCCAGCAGCAGCACGTCGGGCTTCGAGAACAGCGCCTGCGCCAGCAGCACGCGTAGTTTCCAGCCCGGCGCGACATTGCTCATCGGACCATTGTGCAGGTCGATCGCGATGCCAATGCCGAGCAGCAGTTCACCCGCGCGCGCTTCCGCCGTGTAGCCGTCGTACTCGGCAAACTTCGCTTCGAGTTCCGCCGCGTGCATGTAGTCGTCGTCGGTCGCTTCCGGATTCGCGTAGATCGCATCGCGCTCGGTCATCGCCGCCCACATTTCCGCGTGGCCCATCATCACAACGTCGAGCACGCGCACGTCTTCGTACGCGAACTGGTCCTGACGCAGTTTGCCGAGACGGACGTTCGGCTCGAGCATCACGTTGCCGGAACTCGCCTCCAGGTCGCCGCCCAGAATTTTCATGAACGTCGACTTGCCGCAACCGTTCGCACCGATCAGGCCGTAGCGGTTGCCTTCGCCGAATTTGACCGAGATATTCTCGAACAGGGGTTTCGGCCCGAATTGCATGGTGATGTTGGCAGTAGACAGCACGGCGCGTCCCTTTGAATGTAGATCGGCGAAAAACCAAATATTTTAGCAGGTTATCGCATCTCGCGCGCCGCGCTCCGGGCCGCCGCGATCCCCCGCTACGCTTTTTTACGCGGCGTGTGCAACACGTCGATGAAACCGGACAGATCGGCATCCGCCAGCCCCATGGCTGAACCCAGGCGCAATAGCTGCTGCACTGTGCCAGAAACCGGCATTGGAGTGCCTGTTTCGTATGCGGCGGCTGCAATCGTATCGACGTCCTTCTGGAACGTGCTCAACGTGCCGATGGGCGGCTGGCCCGCTTGCGTCATGCGCGGCACGAAAGTCTGCAGCAGCACCGAGTCGGCCCAGCCGCCCGCGAGCGCTTGCGTCAGGCGCGCGGCGTCGATGCCGCTGCGTTGCGCGAGGCTGACGGCCTCGGCGATCGCCGCCACCGTCGATGTGACGATCGCCTGATTGCAGAGCTTGGTCGTCTGTCCCGCGCCCACCGCGCCCATATGCGTGACGCGCGATGCATAGGCTCCGATGACGGGCGTGACCGCGTCGACATCGGCGGCGTCTCCGCCCGCCATCACAGCGAGCGTGCCCGCGATTGCGCCTGCAACGCCGCCCGACACGGGCGCGTCGATCCAGCCGATACGCGCTTCGGCGGCTCGCCTTGCGAAGACGCGTGTCGACGACGGCGGAATGCTGCCATGATCGACGATCCAGCGGACAGGACTTGCCCCGTTCGACTCGTTGATGCCCTGCACGACCCCGTTCCTACCAAACACGACTTCCTCGACGGCCGCCGCATCCAGCACGCACAGGAAAATGGCTTCAGCCCGACTGGTCAGTTCCGCAGGCGTCGACGCCACGGTCGCGCCGTCGGCCACCAGCGTGTCCGCCTTGGCGCGCGTGCGGTTCCACACCTGCACTGCATGTCCTGAACTCAGCAGATGCCGAATCATCGGCGCGCCCATCAGTCCCGGTCCGCAAAAACCGATCTCCACTTCTTTCTCCTCTGTTCGATGCATCAAACGCACCGGAGTGCAGCCGTCGTTGCATGGCACATGAACCGTCAATGATACCGGTGGCATCGCAATGCATCATGCCGGGCACGCGACGTGCGGGTCAATTCTGGTTCGTTCACACGACAGGCATTGCCTATACTTTTTTCGACCACCAGGAGGTGAATCATGAGCGACCACGTGTACAAGCAGATCGAGCTAACCGGTTCGTCGACGAAGTCCAGTGACGACGCCATTCGTTGCGCGATAGAAAAGGCCGGCGAAACACTGCGCAATCTGCACTGGTTCGAAGTCGTCGAAACGCGCGGCCAGATCGAAGACAACAAGATTTCGCACTGGCAGGTGACGCTCAAGGTCGGCTTGCGCATCGAGGATTGATGCCGGCGTGCCGGCACGCATGCGGCCGAAAGCGCGGTCGCTCAATTCGCGTAGCTCATGAAAAAAGCTGCATGGGGCCCATAGCCCTATGCAGCTTCTAGAGTCGCACGCGCCGTGCAGACCGGATGCATGTCGATTCACGCGCTGCGTCAAATCCCGCATGCAGCGCGCGATTCACATCGTCACGTCACGTCGGCTCGTCACGTCGGCACTTCAGCTTGTCACGTCACTTCGGCAACGAGCCGTCCACACCCTCGACGTACCAGTTCAGGCGCTGCAGTTCCGGATCGGTCAGCGTCTTGCCGGCCGGCACCTTTACGGCGCCCGTCTGATCCTTGATGGGACCCGTGAAGACGTCCCACTTGCCGCCTGCCAGTTGCGTGCGCTTCGCTTCGACCTCCTTCTGCGCATTGGCCGGGATCGCCGACGTATTCAGGTCTTCGAGATTGACGGCCTTCTGCGGAATGCCCCACCACACGGGGTCGTTCTTCCACTTGCCGTCCAGCACCTGCTGGATGGCAGCCGAGTAATACACGCCCCAGTGCGCGACCACCGAGCCGAGATGCGCATCCGGACCGAACTTCTTCATGTCCGAATCCCAGCCGAATGCATGCACATGCTTTTCGGAAGCCGTCGCGAGCGTCGCGCTGGAGTCGGTGTTCTGCAACAGCACGTCGGCGCCCTGGCCGATCAGCGTTTCAGCCGCCTGCTTTTCCTTGCCCGGATCGAACCAGCTGTTGATCCAGATGACCTTCGTGTGCACCTTCGGATTCACCGAGCGCGCGCCAAGCGTGTATGCATTGATGTTGCGCACCACTTCAGGAATCGGCACCGACGCGACGAAGCCAAGTGTGTTCGTTTTCGTCACGTAGCCTGCGGCGACGCCTGCGAGGTATGCACCTTGGTACATGCGCACGTCATACGTGCCGAAGTTCGCTGCCTTCTTGTAGCCCGTTGCGTGCAGGAAAACGGTGTCCGGGAAGTCCTTCGCCACCTTCAACTCGAAATCCTGGTAGCCGAAGCTCGAACCGAAGATGATCTTGTTGCCCTTGTTCGCCAGATCGCGGAACACGCGTTCCGAATCCGCGGATTCCGGCACGTTTTCGATGCGCGTGATCTTGATCTTGTTGCCGAACTTCGCTTCCGCTTCCTTCGAGCCCTGGTCTTGCGCAAACGTCCAGCCCGCGTCACCCGGATTACCGAGGTACACGAACGCGACGCCGGGCACATCGGCGGCCTGCGCCGTCTGCGTCAGCGCGCCGCCGACAGCCAGCGACGCAGCCGCCAGCGCAACTGCGCTCAGCATGGTTCTTTTCTTCATGTTTTCTCCTGTCGTTGGGTTTTGATTGATGAACCGGGAGCACGAGCCCCGCGTACGGATTCGTTCAGGCGCTCAGCCCGCCGCGAAGAACGGCTTGCCGAGTGACGCAGGCGCATTCAGACGAATCGTGTTCGGATTGCGCGAAATCAGCACGAGTACGACGACGGTCGCAAGATAAGGCAGCATCGCAAGAAACTGCGTCGGCACTGGAACGCCGATCGCCTGTGCATAAAACTGCAGGCCCGTCACTGCACCGAACAATAGTGCGCCGATCAACAGCCGTCCCGGACGCCACGTCGCGAATACGACGAGTGCAAGCGCGATCCAGCCACGACCTGAAGTCAACTGCTCCTGCCACAAGTGCAGATTGACGATCGAGTAGTAGCCGCCGGCGAGCCCCGCCATCGCGCCGCCAAAGAGCGTCGCGCCGTAGCGCACACCGATCACGGGAAAACCGACCGAGTGCGCGACCTGCGGCGACTCGCCGACCGAGCGCAGCACGAGCCCGGCGCGCGTGCGGTACAGGAACCAGCCGACGACGGCGAACATCACGAACGCGAGATAGCCGAGCGGCGTGAGACTGAACAACGCCGGGCCGAGCACGGGAATCTTCGAGAGGCCGGGAATGACCCATGTGCCGATCGACTCGCGCACGGCCGCCGACGTGTACGGCTTGCCGACATACGCGGAAAGGCCGATCCCGAAGATCGTCAGCGAAAGGCCCGTGGCGACCTGGTTCGCGAGCATCGACAGCACGAGGAACGCGAACAGCAGCGACATCGCGATGCCCGCGCCGATCGCGGCGAGCACGCCGAGCCACGGGTTGCCCGTGATCGACGTCACCGCGTAGCCCGTCACGGCGCCCATCAGCATCATCCCTTCGACGCCGAGGTTGAGCACGCCCGACTTCTCGGTCACGAGTTCGCCGATGCCCGCGAACATCAGCGGAATCGCCGCGACGACCGCGCTCGACGTCAGCGAGCTAGCTTGTTGAATATCCATGTTGATCCGGTTTCGAGCGTTGTTACGATGCCGCGATGCCGCGACGGCGCACGCGATAGTTGACGAACAGATCGGCGCCCAGCAGGCAGAACAGCAGCAGCCCCTGGAACACACCGGACAACGCTTGCGGCAGCTGCATCGACGTCTGCACGGCCTCGCCGCCGAGGTACAGCAGCGCCATCAGCAGACTCGCGAGCACGATGCCGACGGGATGCAGCCGCCCGACGAACACGACGATGATCGCGGTGAAGCCATAGCCCGGCGACCACGTCGCCTGCAACTGACCGATGGGGCCCGCGATCTCGCCCATGCCCGCGAGGCCCGCCAGCGCGCCGCTGATGAGCAGCGACGTCCAGATCGTCTTCTTGTCCGAGAAGCCCGCGTAGCGGGCGGCGAGCGGCGCCAGACCGCCGACGTTCATCCGGAAGCCCGCGAAGCTCTTGCGCATGAAGAGCCAGACGAGTGGGATCGCCACGATCGTCACGAAGATCGATGCGTTCAGTCGCGTGCCGCGCATCAATTTCCAGTGCCAGTCGCCGTAGAACGTCGGGTACAGCGCGTCGCCCGTGAACATTTCGGAGAGCGGGAAGTTCATGCCCTGCGGGTCGCGCCACGGGCCACTCACCAGATAGATCAGCAATTGCGTCGCGACATAGGTGAGCATCAGGCTCGTGAGGATTTCGTTCGTATTGAAGCGGCTCTTGAGCAGCGCCGGAATCGCCGCCCACGCCATGCCGCCGAGCATGCCGGCGATCATCATCGTCGGCAGGATCCACCAGCCCGTCGCCTGATCGAAGTAGATCGCGACGCCGCTCGCCGCAATGCCGCCCAGCACCATCTGCCCTTCCGCACCGATGTTCCACACGTTCGCGCGATAGCCGATCGCGAGACCCAGGCCGATCAGGCACAGCGGCGACGCCTTCAGCAACAGCTCGGACCAGCCGTTGACGCTCGAAAGCGGCTCGATGAAAAACGCGACCATCGCCTGCACGGGATCGCGGCCGACAAGGCTGAAGATCAGAAAGCCGATCACGAGCGTCAGAAGCGCGGCGATCAGCGGCACGGCGAGCTGCATCGTTCGCGAGGGCGTCGTGCGCGCTTCGAGTCGATACGGAAGAATCATGGTGTGCATGGTCGATGGGGTATCTGCGGTTTGATGCAGGCTCGCGTGAGACGCGTCGAGTCGTGCATGTGCCGATTGAGTGCGCCGTTATGCATGCGCCTCGTCATTCATGCACTGTCATGCATGCGCCGGTTGACCGGCAGACGGCGGCGCGCCTTCGCGATCACCGAAGAGACCGGCCATCCAGCGGCCGATTTCTTCCGCGTTCGTGTCGCCCGTCTTGCGCGACGGCGACAGACGCCCGCGCGCCAGCACAGCCAGGCGATCGCAAATGTCGAACAGTTCTTCGAGCTCCTCGGAGATCACCAGAATCGCGACGCCGCGCGCCGACAGATCCAGCAACTGCTGCCGGATGAACGCGGCCGCGCCGACGTCGACGCCCCATGTCGGCTGCGCGACGACGAGCACCTTCGGCGCCTGCAAAATCTCGCGCCCGACGATGAACTTCTGCAGATTGCCGCCCGACAGGCTCTGCGCGAGCGCGCCCTCGCCGCCGCAGCGCACGTCGAAGGCTTCGATGCAGCGCGTCGCGAACGCCCGCATCGCGCCCGCATTGATCCAGCCCGAGCGGACCATCTGCTGCCGGTGCGCCGTCAACAGCGCGTTCTCCGCGAGCGACATCGCGGGGACGGCGCCGCGTCCCAGACGCTCTTCGGGCACGAACGCGAAGCCCAGCTTGCGGCGCGCGGCGGCGCCCAGCTTGCCGGCGGGCTTGCCGCAGATCGTCACGGCATCCGCGCGATGGCCCTTGTTGGCCTTGTGTTCGCCCGACAGCGCGGCGAGCAGTTCGGCCTGCCCGTTGCCCGACACGCCTGCGATGCCGAAGATCTCGCCCGCATGCACGCTGAAGGACACATCGTCGAGCGACGTGCCGAACGGATCATCGCTCGACGACGACAGATGCTTCACGTCGAGCAGCACGTCGCCCGGCGTGTGCGCGCGGCGTTCGTAATCGGGCAGCGAATGGCCGACCATCAGTTGCGCCAGCGACGCTTGCGTTTCTTCGCGCGGCTTCACGTGGCCCGTCACCTTGCCGCCGCGCATCACGGTCGCCGTGTCGCAGAGCTCCTGGATTTCGTCGAGCTTGTGGCTGATGTAGAGAATGCTGCAGCCCTCCGACGCGAGACGGCGCAGCGTCTCGAACAGCTTGCGCACGGCTTGCGGCGTGAGCACGGAAGTCGGCTCGTCCATGATCAGCAAACGCGGGTTCTGCAGCAGGCAGCGCACGATCTCGACGCGTTGCCGCTCGCCGACC
Organism: Paraburkholderia diazotrophica; assembly: GCF_900108945.1. GTDB lineage: Bacteria > Pseudomonadota > Gammaproteobacteria > Burkholderiales > Burkholderiaceae > Paraburkholderia > Paraburkholderia diazotrophica. Next base: position 99,301 of record NZ_FNYE01000005.1, read on the forward strand.
GTGAGGCTGTGCACGTGACGCTGCGGATCGATGTCGAGCCCATAGTCCGCCGACACCTCGCGGATACGTTTGCCGAGCGCCTTCAGATCGAACGGTTCGTCGAGCGCGAGCGCAATGTTTTCGCCGACCGTCAGCGTCTCGAACAGCGAGAAGTGCTGAAACACCATGCCGATGCCGAGCTTGCGCGCGGCAGCGGGACTCGCGATCTCGACGGGCTGTCCTTCCCAGCGGATTTCGCCTGCATCCGGCCGCACCGCGCCGTAGATGATCTTCATCAGCGTGCTCTTGCCCGCGCCGTTTTCACCGAGCACCGCGTGGATTTCGCCGGGCGCGACAATCAGCGTGACGTCGTCGTTGGCGCGCACGGCGGGATACTGCTTGCTGATGCCCGTGAGCGCGAGGCGCGGTGTGGCGCCGCCGCTACGGTTTGCGCCGCTTGCGTGTGCGCTGCCGCCCGTCGGGCTGACTGAAGATGTGTCGCTCATGTTGTTCCGTATTACGCGTGATGCCGCCAGCACGCGGCCTGACGCGTTTCCCCGATTGAATCGCCCGCCTGGACGCGCGTGTCGTGGTGCCGCAGCCGGTCGACGATACCGAAATCGACCCCATCAGTCGAGCCGCCAAAATTCCCGCAGAGCCGCGCCACTGCACGGTTTGCGGGTATCCCTCCCTTGACGGTCCCTTATCTCTATATTAAAACGCATATAGCCCCACACTAGTTCGATCAGCCTGAACATATATTTCGGAGAAGTCATGAGCCAACAACGCGAGGCGATCGACACTTACCTACTGCGCGTCTTGCACACTCTTTTGATGGAGCGCAGCGTCACGCGCGCCGCCGTCAAACTGAACCAGTCCCAACCCGCCATCAGCGCCGCGCTGCGACGGCTGCGCGACATCACCGGCGATCCGCTGCTCGTGCGCGGCAAATCCGGCATGGTGCCGACCGAGTACGGACTGCGCCTGCTCGAACCCGTCCAGAATGCACTGCGCGAGATCGAACGCATTAAATTTCAGCAGCACAACTTCGACCCCGCTACGTCGATCCGCTGCTACCGGATCGGCTGCCCGGACTACCTAAACGTGCTGTTCGTGCCGACTGTCGTCGAGCGCTTCCGCCAGGCGGCGCCGAACGCGACACTAGAGTTCCACTCGCTCGGGCCCGCGTTCGACTATGAACTGGCACTCGAGGACGGCAAGCTCGACATCGTCGTCGGCAACTGGCCGGAACCACCTGAGCAGCTGCACCTGTCGAATCTGTTCGTCGACCAGATCGTGTGCCTGATGAGCAACACGCACCCATTCGCCCGGCGCGGCGGCCTGACGCTCGACCAGTACCTGAACGCGCCGCATCTCGCGCCGACGCCCTATTCCGTCGGCCAGCGCGGCGCGATCGACGTCCATCTGGCCCGCGAGCGCCTGAAGCGCCACGTCGTCGTCACGCTGCCGTACTTCAACCTCGCGCCTTACGTGCTGATCAAGTCGGACCTGATCTTCACGACGACGCGCCTCTTCGCCGACTACTACGCGAAGTTCCTGCCGCTGACCGTCGTGCCCGCGCCGCTCGACTTCCCGCCAATGCAGTATTACCAGTTGTGGCACGAGCGCGTGCACTACTCCGATGAAGTGCGCTGGTTGCGCAGCCTCGTCGCGGAGGCAACTAAAACGCTCGTCGACAAGTGAAGCGCGACGAAGTAAGCACTATGTTGCAGGCGGCGGTTGCCAAACCGCCGCTTTGCTTTTAAGCGGCACTTTCGTACAGCGACTTCGCAAGGCGGTTGTGCCGTTCGATCACGGGGCCGAGGTCCACCGTCGTCAGCACGCCGTCCTTCACTACGATTTTTCCGCCGATCACGCTCGTCGATACCTGCGACGGCGCACAGAACACGAGCGCCGCGACGGGATCATGCAGTGCGCCCGCAAAAAGCGGCTGACGCAGATCGAACGACACGAAATCCGCGGCCATGCCGGGAGCCAGCGCGCCGATATCGTCGCGGTTCAGCACCTTCGCGCCGCCGAGCGTCGCGATTTCGAGCGCTTCGCGCGCGGTCATCGCGTCGGGCCCGAAACCGACCCGCTGCAGCAGCAACGCCTGGCGCACTTCGGCGATCATCTGCGCGCCATCGTTCGACGCCGACCCGTCGACGCCCAGCCCGACGGGCACGCCCGCCAGCCGCATCTTCTTCACGGGCGCGATGCCCGACGCGAGCCGCATGTTCGAGCACGGACAGTGCGCGACGCCCGTTCCCGTGCGCGCGAACAGGCCGATGCCGGCATCGTCGAGTTGCACGCAGTGCGCATGCCAGACGTCGCGGCCGATCCAGCCCAGGTCCTCGGCATACTCGGCCGGCGTCATGCCGAACTTCTCGCGGCTGTATGCAATATCGTTCACGTTCTCGGCGAGGTGCGTATGCAGCGACACGCCGTAATGCCGCGCCAGTGCAGCCGATTCGCGCATCAGATCGCGGCTCACCGAAAACGGCGAGCACGGCGCAACGACGACACGCAGCATCGCGTAGCGCCCTTCGTCGTGATACGCCTCGATCAGCCGTTGCGTGTCCTTCAGGATGTCCGCTTCGCTTTCGACGACAGAATCGGGCGGCAGGCCGCCGTCCTTCTGTCCAACACTCATGCTCCCGCGGCTTGCATGAAAACGCATGCCGATGCGGCGCGCGGCGACGATGCTGTCGTCGAGACGGCTGCCGTTCGGATAGATGTACAGGTGATCGCTCGACGTCGTGCAGCCTGAGAGCAGCAGTTCCGCCATCGCCGTCAGCGTCGAAATCTCGATCATCTCCGGCGTGAGATTCGCCCACACCCTGTACAGGTTCGTCAGCCAGCCGAATAGCTCGGCGTTCTGCGCGGCGGGAATCGCGCGCGTCAGGCTCTGATACATGTGATGGTGCGTGTTGACGAGCCCGGGAATGACAAGATGCCCCGACATGTCGAGAATTTCGTCGGCCGTGTCCGGCAGTTCCGCGGTCCTGCCGACGGCGACGATCCGGTGGTCTTCGATATAGAGGCCGCCGTCGCGCACTTCGCGCCGCTCGCCGTCCATCGTCACGAGCACGTCTGCGTGCCGGACCAGCATCGTCTTGCCGCGCTGGCCGGTTGTTCGCGTTGCGCCCGTTGGGTGGGTTTGCATCGTCATTCGTTTCTCCAGTGCCGCCCTGTCCGCCGCCTCGCGATGCCGCTGTCGCTGCATTCGGCTGCATAGGATTGCATGCCGTCGGTTTCTGCTGCATCGAGCTGCACGCGATCATTGTCCGCGGCAGTCCGGGCGAGTGCAAAAGTCGTTCGAACGCGATGTCGCCGGCACGCCACCGTGCCGCCGCGTCCCGTTCGAACGCCGTTGGCCCGGTTACCCGGCGCGCTCCGCCGTCTTCGGGATGCACGGCCGCGCCGTGCATGGGCGTAACCTTCGTGCAACAAAATTGCGCTGGCAACTCGGGCGGTTGCGATACCCGGATTCACGCAGTGCATATAGTCGGTATTTTTGGTGCCGGTACGATCGAGCAAGCACTCGAGCAAGCGCAGCCATACCGTTCCGGAATGCACTCGACTGCCTGTGCAGAGGCAGTCAACGGGCCGTCATGCGGCAGCGATTATCTTTCCTATCGCTCGCTCTCGCAGATGAACAATGTTTCTACAATGGATGTCACGGCGCTCGCTTCAATCCGCCGACGGGTATGTAGCCACTGACGTGGAGCCTCGATCCGCCGCAAACTGTGATGGATCGGGCCGCCGCTGAAACCTCGCATCTACACAAGGACAATCGCGAATGGGCAAGCTCACTACCCACGTGCTGGACACGGCAAACGGCCGTCCCGGCGCCGATATCAAGGTCGAACTGTTTGCGCTTTCCGGCGACACGCGCCGCGCGCTCAAGACCACCATCACCAATCACGATGGCCGCTGCAACGAGCCGCTGCTCGAAGGCGATGCACTGACTGTCGGCGAATATGAACTCGTGTTCCATGCGGGCGACTACTTCGCGTCGGTCGGCACCGAAGTGCCGGAGCCGCGCTTCGTCGATCGTGTCGTACTGCGTTTCGGTATCGCCGATGCAGGTGCGCATTATCACGTACCGCTACTGGTGTCGCCGTGGTCGTACAGCACCTATCGCGGCAGCTGACGCGGAACGAAGCCGCGCAGCGTACACGTGCGCATGCGTTTCGCCGATGACATGGAGACATTCGCGAAGCGCAAGGCGGATAGACGCGGTCCATCAGTACCCGAGTTCATCTTATTGTCGTTGCATGCACTGAACCCCTCGCGGACATGCAGCGGCGCAACAGCATCGCATTGCGCGCAGTACACGAGATGCTGCGCGAACAACGAATCAGGAGTGGAGGAGTTTCATGGAAGGCTTTATTACCGACTGGCTGAATCTCGCGATTCGCTGGTTTCACGTGATCGCCGCAATCGCCTGGATCGGCGAGTCGTTCTATTTCGTCGCTCTCGATAACAGCCTGAAGCCGCCTACGGACCCGAACCAGCGCCGGCGCGGCGTGTTCGGTGAACTGTGGCACGTGCACGGCGGCGGCTTCTACAACATGCAAAAGTACACCGTCGCGCCGCCGGAGATGCCCGACGACCTGCACTGGTCGAAGTGGCCGTCATACACGACGTGGCTTTCCGGTTTCGGCCTCTTCACCGTGCTGTACCTGTTCGCGCCGAACACGTATCTGATCGACAAGAACGTGCTCGATATGGGCCCCGTCGTCGCGATCTTCTCGGCACTCGGCTTCCTCGCGGCAGGCTGGATCGTCTACGACTCGCTGTGCCGCATCCTCGGCAACAAGGACAAGCTGCTCGGCATCTGCGTCGGCATCTACGTGCTGATCGCTGCCTTTCTCGCATGTCACATCTTCGCGGGCCGCGCAGCGTATCTGATCATGGGCGCGATGCTCGCGACGATCATGTCGGCGAATGTGTTCTTCGTGATCATTCCCGGCCAGCGCAAGATGGTCGACGCGATGCTCAAGGGCGACACGCCGAACCCGATCTACGGCAAGCGCGGCAAGCAGCGCTCCGTGCACAACACGTACTTCACGTTGCCCGTTGTGTTTGCAATGCTGTCGAACCACTACGCGATGACGTACACGCATCCGTACAACTGGGCAGTGCTCATCGTGATCATGCTGGCAGGCGCGCTGATCCGCCAGTTCTTCGTGATGCGTCACCGCGGCCAGGTGCTGTGGTATCTCCCTCTCGCCGGCGTTGCGCTGATGTTCGGCGCGCTGTTCTGGACGATGCCGAGGCCGGTCGTGCCCGTCGCGGAAGCTGCGAATGCGCCCGTCGTGAAGACGGCCGATATCGTGCCCGTGCTGCAGCAACGCTGCGTCGCGTGCCACTCCGCGCATCCGACGCTGATGGGCAGCGCGCCCGCCGGCGTGCTGCTCGATACGCCCGACGAAATTTCGATGAACGCGCAACGCATCTATCAGCAGGCTGTGACGCTCAAGGCAATGCCGCTCGGCAACGTCACGCACATGACCGACGGCGAACGGCAACAGATCGCCGCGTGGTTTCAGGGTGGCGCAGTGAAATAACAGACGAGGTGTCGATGACGGGCGCGAGCCCGTTTCTTCGAGGTTGGCGGGCTGTTCGCGCAAGCGGCAGCCCGTCTTCTTTGCGCCTGGCAACTGCACTGGACCGCATGTTTGCGTGCGGATGAATCGATGCCGGCGTGTTCGCAACCCAACGCGAGAGCATGCGCATTTAGCAGGTGTTTTGCAGCGTTGCGTCTATAAGCTGGATGCTGCCGATTGTGCCCCCTCGCGCTTCAATAGTCGGCAAATCGCTTCGGAGCAAAGCCTGCTCGAAGACTACCTGCTCGCTCTGTTCCGCGAAGAATTTTCATTGCGCCCAATGCGCAACGCGACACATCGTCAGCCGCTGCGTAGCCCGAAGAAGAGCATGCCGTTCAAAGGCTCGTCGAACTCGAAAGCAATCGACGCGGCGGGTCCCTCCGATCCCAAACCCGCCAACAAAATAGCCCATCGCGGACATTCATCCGCGATGGGCTATTCCCTTATTACCCAAGCACCGCGTACGATGCGATGCATGCCACCACACTCAAACCGCTACAGCGCTCAACGCCTCTTCAGTAAGCCACAGCGAAGCCCTGAGATCCTGCTCGTTGAGATTGAGTCCTTCGCCGCCGCGATCGACAACGATGAAATCGCTCACTTCACCCAACGCGATCAGCGGATGGTGCCACACGCCCTTCGCGTAGTTCACGCCCTGCCAGCCGCTCGTGACGAATGCGCGGACCTTCGGCTCATCGAGTGCGCCGACCGGCGCGACCACGACGAGATACGGCTTGTCGTTCAACGGAATGAACGCCTGGCTCCCGAGCGGATGGCGTTCGACCATCTTCACTTCGAACGGCAGGACCCGCGGCTGCCCGCGAAACAGATTGACGAGCGTGCGGCCGTCCTGATCGGCGACATCGACTTTCGCGAGATCGTGATAACGGATCGTCGTACCGAGGTTGATCGGAATCTGCTTCGCGCCTTCCAGCTCGATCACGTCGCCGAACGGCGCGAACGCTTCGCGTGTCAGCGGTTCGATGGCGAGTGTCTTCATCATGCGAGCGTGCCCCACAGACGCAGACGCGACACACCTCCGTCCGGAATGATGTTGAAGCGGACATGCGTGACAGGGCCGAGCGCAGCAATCTCGCTTTCGAAGAAATGCTGCTTGTCCATCTGCAGCTTCTGTTCGCCGAGCAGCACCGGCCAGAACATCGCCTGCGTGATCAGCGAGCTGTCGGTGCCGCCCGTCACATAGGCGGCCTGGAGCGAACAGCGATCGGGAAAGTTGCCCTTGAAGTGCGCCGTATCGACTTCGATCTTCTTGATGATGCCCGGCTGCGCGAGCGCGACGATCGCCCAGTCGTTGCCCGGCTCGCGGCGTCGGCGCGTTTCCCAGCCGTCACCCATGTTCACGCCGCGGCCCGGCATCAAGAGCGTCGACGCAGCGCCGAAGTGCTGATTGTTCGCGGCAACCAGATACGCGCCGTTTTCCATCGCGGCCAGATCGAACAGATCGGTGCGGCTCGCGCCCGCCCAGTCGACTTGCGGCTGACCGTACACGCGCAGGCGCGCGATGCCGCCGTCCGGATAGATGTTCACGCGCAAATGCGTGTACGCGTTCGTGTTGTCCACTTCGATGTAGTGGTGGCTATTGCCTTGCAGCGTCGTCGACGGAACGATCTCGGTCCATTGCGTCGACTGGTTCGGCGCGCCATCCGTCACGCGTGCCGCTTCCACCGATGCCGCCGGCGGAAAGTTGCCCGTGAAGTGGCTCGTATCGATGTCGAGTCCCTTGATGACGCCCGGACGCGCGAGCTTCACGATGCACCAGTCGTAGCCCGTCGTGCGCTTGCGGCGCGTCTCCCAGCCGTCCATCCACTTGCCGTGCTCGTCGTACTTGCCTGGGATGAAGACGGCGGGCTCCGGATTCAGCATGCGCTCCTTCGGTGCGAAGAAATCGTCGCTGGATTCGAGCGCTTGTGCGCCAAGACGCGGGTCCGCGAGATTCACGAAACGGCGGGTGAATTCGGGTGCGTTGGGATCGAGAATCGGGAGTGCCATCTTTGTCGTCCTTACTATCGGGTTGTTGCTTTGTGTGGGTGCGTCGTGTGGGTGCGTCGTGTGGGTGCGTCGTGTGGGTGCGTCGTGTGAGTACGTCGTGTGAGTACGTCGTGTGAGTACGTCGTGTGAGTACCTTGAGCGCGCGTCGCGCTTCCGGCGCATTGCCGGGCGCGCCGCGAGCGCGACGCTCACGCGCTGATCAGATCGTCGAGACGGAACCGCGCGATGCGATAGATCTGGTCGAGGCTCGCGCGCAGTTCGTCGGCGCGGCTGTTGCTCACACGCGATTCGAAGTTCGCGATGATCCCGTGCCGGTCATAGCCGCGCACGGCGAGAATGAACGGAAAGCCGAATTTCTCGCGATACGCCGCGTTCAGCCGCAGCAGCGTGTCGAACTCTTCCTGCGTGCATTGATCGAGGCCGGCGCCGCTCTGCTCGCGCGTCGATTCGGCCGTCAGCTCGCCGCGCACGGCCGCCTTGCCCGCGAGTTCCGGGTGCGCGTTGATCAGCGCGAGCTGCTTCGCTTCGCCCGCTGTTTCGACGGCATTCGACATCGTCTTGTGCAACGTGTCGATGCTCTCGTAAGGACGCTGCGCGGCCGCCACTTCTGCGACCCAGGGCGAGTGCTCGAAGATGCCCGACAGCGCCGCGACGAACGCGTCGGTCGAGATCCTGTTCAATTGGTCGAGTGTGTATTGCATCGCCTTCATGCCGCAGCCCCGCGGTTGTCCTGTGATTGATAGGGGTGATGCTCGCGCCAGTGACGCGCGATATCGACGCGCCGCGAGACCCAGACGCGCTCGTGCTTCTCGATGTGATCGAGAAAACGCTGCAGCGCGCGAAAGCGCCCAGGGCGGCCGAGCAGACGGCAATGCATGCCGATCGACATCATCTTCGGCGCTTCGTCGCCCTCTTCGTAGAGCACGTCGAATGCGTCGCGCAGATACGTGAAGAAATGGTCCGCGGTATTGAAGCCTTGCGGCGTCGCGAAGCGCATGTCGTTGGTATCGAGCGTGTACGGCACGATCAGTTGCGGCATCTTCGCGCCGCCCGTCACCTCGACGTCCATCCAGAACGGCAGATCGTCGCCGTAGTAGTCGGAGTCGTACAGGAAGCCGCCGTATTCGGCCACGAGGCGGTGCGTATTGGGACTGTCGCGGCCCGTGTACCAGCCGAGCGGCCGCTCGCCCGTCACGCGCTCGATGGCCTCCATGCCGAGACGCATGTGCTCGGCTTCGCGCTCCGGCGACATGTCCTGATAGTGAATCCAGCGATAGCCGTGACATGCGATCTCATGGCCCAGTTCGACGAACGCGCGCGCCACTTCCGGATGCCGTTCGATCGCCATGCCGACGCCGAACACCGTGAGCGGCAGGCCGCGCTTCTCGAACTCGCGCAGGATGCGCCATACGCCCGCACGCGAACCGTATTCGTAGATCGACTCCATGCTCATGTGACGCGACGGATACGCCGCCGCGCCGACGATCTCCGACAGAAACTGTTCCGATCCCGGATCACCATGCAGCACGCAGTTCTCGCCGCCCTCTTCGTAGTTGAGAACGAACTGGACCGCGACGCGCGCGCGTCCTGGCCAGTCAGCCTGCACGGGATGACGGCCGTAGCCGACCAGGTCGCGTGGATAGTTCGAATCGAGTGACATGATGTGAGTGACGCAGCGGTTGACGTGAGCGGTTGCAAGTCTGCGCCGGCGGACGTCGCGAAAGCGGAGAAACGCGCTACGGCAGGGCCGGCAGGGTTGAACCAGTGTAGCGAAAACACCCGGGTGCGCCCATACACCCGGGCAGATAGTGCGTGTCAGACGGAATGTATGTGCGGCGCAATATCGGCGGCGGGGTCGGCACGCAACGCGCTCGCGTTGACCCGCAGCAGCGCGCCGTGGGCGCCCGTCGCGGCATTCGCGTCGGGCGCGGCTGGTTGTCCACATGCCGCGTCGGCGGGTGCGTCACCCGTCGGACTGAAGCGTGCGAGCTCGCCGTCATAGCGCTTTGCGAGCGGTCGTGCATAGTCGCCGCGCTTGGCCGTTGCGAGGCGCAATGCGACGAGCGCCTCGACCCACTTGACGGCAGCCGTCACGCCCTCGATCACGGGCGCGCCCAGTGCGTCTTCGATCTCCGCGCACAATTCCGCCATTCCCGCGCAGCCGAGCACGATCGCATCCGATCCGTCCTCGTCGAGCGCGCGACGACATTCGTCGAGAATGATGCGCCGTGCCGCCGAGCCGGGCTGATCGAGCTCGAGCACGGCGACATCGGTAGCGCGGACGTTGCGACAAAAACGCTTCATGCCATAACGCTCAGCCAGATGCCAGGCCATCCCGCAGGTGCGCGAGAGCGTCGTTACCACCGAGAAGCCGGGCGCGAGCACGCTCGCGGCATGCATCGCTGCTTCCGCGATGCCGATCACCGGGCCGCGCGCCAGTTCGCGCGCCGCATAGAGGCCAGGATCGCCGAAACACGCGATCACGTAGCCGTCGAAGCCCTCACGCTCGCCCGCTTCGACTTCCGCCAGCAGCCCCGGCGTGGCGAGCGCTTCGTCGTAGTAGCCTTCGATCGACGGCGGGCCCATCGTCGGGCTCACCGCCACCAGCTCCGTCCCCGGCGACACGACGCTGCGCGCACAACGGCCCATGGCCTCCGTCATCCGTTGCGTCGTGTTCGGGTTGATCAGTTTGATACGCATGTCAAGAACTCCTGTTGCACCTTTGATGAACTGTCATGCGCGTTCATGCACTGCGTTGCAGCTTACGGGCAAGCACGCTGTAGAACACGGCACCGAGTCCCGCGCCGATGAACCACGAGAAGTTCGCCAGACCGTCCAGCGACGGCACCATCACGCAGATCACTGCTATCAGTGCAGCCGGCAGCAGCGCGGCCACTGCACGATAGTTCACGCCCTTGTGATACCAGTACGCGCCCTTCTCCGACACCGTGTACAGATCGTCGAGCACGATCTTCTGACGCTTCACGAGGAAGAAGTCGACGATCAGGATGCCGTACAACGGTCCGATGAAGCTGCCGAGCACATCGAGCGTGTAGTGGATCACGGCCGGGTTGTTGAACAGGTTCCACGGCGTGATGAAGATCGACGCGACGGCAGCGAGCATGCCGCCTGCGCGCCAGCTGATGAGCTTCGGCGCGACGTTCGAGAAGTCGAATGCAGGCGACACGAAGTTGGCGACGATGTTGATGCCGATGGTCGCGATGGTGAACGTCAGTGCGCCGAGAATCACGGCCGTCGGATAGTCGATGCGGCCCACCGTTTCGACGGGATCGGTGATGAGCTCGCCGAACACGGGCAGCGTCGCGGCCGTCGTGATGACCGTCACCAGCGAAAAAGCGAGGAAGTTGACGGGCAGGCCCCAGAAATTGCCGCGCTTGACGCTGCGAAAGCTCTTGCCGTAGCGCGAGAAGTCGCCGAAGTTCAGCATCGGGCCCGAGAAGTACGACACCACCAGCGAGATCGCCGTGATCATTACGGGGATCACTTCCATGCCGTGATACTTCACACCGCCCAGGTTGATGCCGATGTTCTGCCAACCTGCGCGCCACACCATGTAGCCGGCCAGGATGAACATCACGACATACACGGCCGGACCGGCGAAGTCGATGAACTTCTTGATCGTCTCCATGCCGTTCCAGAACACGAATGCCTGCAGCACCCACAGCAACATGAAGCCGGCCCAGCCGATCGTCGACAGTCCCATGAAGCCGTGATGATGCACATCCGCGTATGGCAGGAGCTGCGGGAGGAACTTGAGCACGACGATGACGAGCGCGCTCGATGCAAGATACGTCTGAATGCCATACCACGCGACGGCAATGAGCCCGCGGATCACGGCAGGAACGTTCGCACCCAGCACGCCGAACGTGGCGCGGCATGCAACGGGATACGGCACGCCGTTTAGCTGACTCGGCTTCGCAATCATGTTGCACAGCAGGTTCACGATCGTGATGCCGACGAGCAGCGCGATCAGCACCTGCCAGCTCGTGAGCCCCAGCGCGAACAGGCTGCCCGCGAACACATAGCCGCCGACGCTATGCACGTCCGACATCCAGAACGCGAAGATGTTATAGGCGCCCCACGTCTGATGCTTCAACGGTGCGAGGTCTTCGTTGTACAGACGCTCGCTGTAGCCGGCCGGAAGCGCGTGACCGCTTGGCGCGCCGCTCTCGTAATCGGGAATTGCCGAACTATCCGGTGCTGCACTGAACTGAGCCATGGATTCCTCCTAAGGTGGGAACGTCGACGGGGATCGACGAACATTGCATCGTGTATGCCAGGCGCGCGACGGGCCCATCATGTGGGTCGTGCCGATGCGCAGCGTCTGCACGTTGCCGCGGGTGTCTCCGTACTTACGTACTTGTTTTGATGGCCCGGCAGGCTTTCCGCGAATGCCTGCAAGGCTTTGCCGCGTCGGCATGGCCGCCTGATGAGCAACCACGCCTTACGGTCTTTCGGTCTCGATGCGCGCCGGGTGCGGCTCGTATCGGTTCATGTCCCGGTCGGCCTGTCGGCCGACTTTGTGATCAAACACAGTTCATTTCAGTGCAGCGCGCACCGCCTGCAAGCGCCGGCGGGCGTCACTCATGCACTTTGATTCAGCCGGCGACGACCTTAGGCACACGCATGCCGAATACTTCATGCAGATCGGTGCCACCGCTTGCCGGCCGGTCCAGCATCTTCAACTCGACGCTCTGCAGATGGCGCGACATCAGCGCGCCCGCCGTCTTCGCATCGCCCGCGTCGATCGCCGCGAGAATCGCTTCGTGATCTTCGAACGAACAGGGGCTGCGGCCGAGCGATTCATAAAGCGCCGAAATCAGCGTCGAACGCGCGACCAGGCCGTTCAGGCAATCGCACAGCACGGTGTTGCCCGTCAGCGAAGCAAGTTCCGTATGAAACTCGCCCGACAGCCTGATCCATGCCGGGAAGTCGCGCGACTCGAACGCCCTGCGCTCGCGGGCGATCATCCCGCCGATGCTCCTCAACCGGCGCGAGCCCTGGCCGGCGCAAATCTTGTCGACGACGGCCAGCTCGATGATCCGGCGCATCTCGAACACTTCATGCACTTCCTGCAGCGACGGACTGGCAACAAACGCGCCGCGGTTCGGCTCCAGATCGACGAGGCGGTCGGTGGCCAGCAGGGCCAGCGCTTGCCGGATCGGTCCGCGCTTGACGCCGAACACGTCGCACAACTGCGCTTCCGTCAATTTCGCGCCGGGCGCAATCCGATGCTCGAGGATCGCGGCGCGAATGCGCTCGGCGATCGCTTCGGGTTTCGTGCTGCTCGCGGCGGCGTTGGGTGTCTCTGACATGATGAGCGTGGTGTTATGGCGTTCATCTTAGGGCGGACATAAAAATTGTCAACAATCTAAGCCGCCAATTTTCGACAATTTTGGTTTGGACTGACGTGCTCGTAACTACCCAAATCGAGCTCTGTCGACCGTCCTGCGCGGCTGAGCGACCAGCCGCGTCGTTCGATGTCCTCCTTCTCTGATGGGATTTTGTCAACAAAATTTGCGGTGACTGCAGGCGTGCAGCGATTCGTAGGCGTGAAATGAATAAGACCGTTAGTTGCATCTGGTGGACAAAACAAAAGGCGAGTCGCCTCGCCTTTCTCCGATGCAATGCGCCGCCTTGCCGCGTCCCTTACCCGAGCACTGGGTGTCCGGACACCGTTAGCTTGAATCCATGCGCCCCCGCGACGAGATGCGCCGGCGCGCCGACGGGCAGCGTCACCATGTCGGGGATGTGGCCGAACGGCAGGCCCGTCACGACGGGAATGCCGATCACCGACCTCACCTGCGCGATCATCGCGTCAAGATCGTAGCCGTTGTCGTAGTCGAACGGCTTGCCCCCCGAAAAGTCGCCGAACACGAGCGCCTGCTGCCGCTCGAGGATACCCGCGAGATGCAGTTGATAGATCAGGCGCTCGATCCGAAACGGCTGCTCGTTGACATCCTCGACGAACAGGATGCCGCCCTCGACAGGCGGCATATACGGCGAGCCGACCAGCGACGCCAGCACAGCCAGATTGCCGCCCCACAGCGTGCCCTTGACGTCGACGGCCCGCGCTTGGGGGAGCGTGCTCGAAATCGTGTAGGTATCCGAAGTCAGCGCGTGCCAGAAGTGCTTCATCGTGAAGTCGCTGACGGTTTCCGCGCCGAAATCGACCGCAAGCATCGGGCCGCCGAAAGTCGTCACGCCCGCCTGCGCCAGCAGCGCCAGCTGGAGCGCGGTGAAATCGCTGTGGCCCACGAACGCGATCGGCTGGTCGCGCAAGCGGCGTTGCAGCCCCGCGTAGTCGAGCCCGTGCAGAATGCGCACGGCGCCGTAGCCGCCGCGCACGGCGAGCACGATGTCGGGCAGCTCGCGCGATGGGTCCGCGAGCCGGTTCAGCTCCGCTGCGCGTTCGCCGTCGGTGCCGGCAAAGCGCTGGTAACGCCGCTGCGTCGCGCCGACGTTTTCAACGTGGTGCCCTTGCGCGCGCAACCGTTTCAGCGCGAGATGAATTGCGCTCGGATCGTGCGGATAGCCCGAAGGCGCGATCAGTTCGATGGTGCGATGCGTGGCCATATCGGGCTGTTGTTCTGTTGACGGAAATTGGTGTCTTAGAGCGGTTCGGACGCGCCAGGTTCGCCGTCGCGCCCGGCCGCGGCGCGCCTTTCCCGCGCAGCGCGCCGGCGGTCTGCGAAGAACGAGCGCAGCGCATCACCGCATTCGTCGTCGAGCACGCCGCCGATCACGGTCGTGTGATGGTTCAGCTGAGGATTTGCAAACGCATCGACCACGCTGCCGCATGCACCCGTCTTTGGATCGCGTGCGCCGAATACGACGCGCGCGATGCGCGCATGCATGATCGCGCCCGCGCACATCAGGCAGGGTTCGAGCGTCACGTAAAGCTCGCATCCCGGCAGCCGATAGTTGCCGAGCTTTTGTGCGGCGGCGCGCAGCGCGGCCATTTCGGCGTGCGCGGAAGGATCGTGTCCGCTGATCGGGTGATTGAAGCCCTTCGCGATCACTTCATCGCCGCGCACGAGCACCGCACCGACGGGGACTTCGCCCGCGGCGCGCGCTTCATCGGCGGCGGCCTGTGCGAGGCCCATGAAGTGGAGATCGCGTTCGGAGACATTGGTGCGTTCTGCGGGAACGGCGGCTTCGGCATTCGAAGCATTCGAAGCACTCGAAGAAGCATTCGAAGCGGCCCTGGAAGGCACGGCAAGCGGCGGCCGCGTGCCCGTTTGATCGACGGCCGGCTGGACGGGCGAACCGGCGGGCAAATCGGTTTGCGACGCGGAAGGATCGGCGTCGGTGCTCACGCCGGCCCCGCATCGGCGGCCGGGTCGTCAGCGGCGCGCTCCGAAAGACGCTCGGCGATCCGCCGGCAGTACTCGCGCGGCATGATGAGCGGCCCGCCGCGCAACGATTCCAGCGCCATGTCGAGCGCCAGCATCTTTGCCTGCAGACGGCAACGGGTCGACCGGTCGCTGACGGCATCCAGTTCGTTCTGCAGGTCGCGCAGCGCCCGCAACTGTTCGACTGCCGGCGGCACAAAGCCCGCATTCTTCAGAATGCGGTTCGCGATTCGAACCTCTTCGGGCACCAGTGCGTCGTCGTCGAGCGTCTGGGGCGCGCCGGCTCCCGGCAAATCGTCGAACTCGCCGCGCGCGGCCGCGGCGGCAATCCGTTGTTCGACAAGTGCATCAAGCAATTTCATTTGCAATCCACTACGTTGCGGCTCGGGCATTTTATCAGGAGCCGCGAAATGCATTTGTCAGACGCCTAGAGTATGCAATCAGGTCTTAAGAAATTTCCTATGGATGGCGTTCGGCATCGAAATATGGTTGTCGATTTCCTGCCTGAGTGTTCCGATCGTGCGGTCGTTTTTCTCCGACGCGCAATTTACACACTGTTACGCAGGACGCGGCTCAATAACGACGTGCGCTTCCCTATACTCGTCGCCGTCCACAGCTGGTGGCGCCACGACAATCACGCAACATGACCCACTCCCGTTTTGCCCGCCCTCTCGTCCGAACGTCGCTGATCGCATTCTGCGTAACGCTACCGCTTGCCGGCTGTGTTGTTCCCGGCAACGCACCCTATGGTTCTGCTTACGGTTCGTCGTACGCCACACAACCGGCGTATGGGCAACCGGCGTACGCCCAACCGGCTTACTCGCAGCCTGGCTATTCGCAGCCGGGTTACGCGCAGCCGCAGTATCAGCAGCCCTACGCGCAACAGCCGCAATATCAGCAACAGCCCGCGTATGGTCAATCCGACTGGCAGGACGGCCAGAATCAGGGCTATCAGCAGCCGCAGCAGGGCTACGGATACGGCGAGCAATACGGCATCGTCTCGTCGATCCAGCCGCTGGCCAATCCCGGTGCCGTGACAGCGGGTGGCGTCGCGGGCACGGTGATCGGCGCCGTCGTGGGCGGTGTGATCGGCAACCAGTTCGGACACGGTCACGGGCGCGATGCGGCGACGGCGATCGGCGTGCTGGGCGGCGCTGTCGCGGGCAATCAGCTTGGACAGCAGGCGGGCGCGTCGTCGCCGGGCGGCTACCGGGTTTCCGTGCAATTGAATGACGGCTCAATGCGCGCTTTCGATGTCGGCGCACCCGGCGACCTGCATCCCGGCGACCGCGTGCGCATCGCGGGCAACCGGCTCGATCGCTATTGATTCACCGATGACCCGTGCGCGCGGGTGACGTCGGGCGCGCGCGATGCGCATGCAACGCGCGCAATGTCCCACTGGCGTACCACGCGAACCAATTGCCGGGCCGCAACCCGGCGTCAGGCGTGTCCCGGTTCGTAGAACATCGCAAACAGTGCCGACTGCAAGCGACAACACGAGCTTCGCGTGCGCCGCTTTTTTCCAGCGTGAGCAGAGTGCAATCAGCAGTCTTCATGTGTTGGAAAATCGGCTTCCAGCACTGCTGCCGACAGGGCTCAGACGCCGCAGCCCCTCAGCGGCCAGCGCCCTTTTACGTCGTAGCGCGTCTTGCCGAGTCAGCTATCAATAAGGACAAGTTCGCGCACGGTCCAGGTGATCGGTCCAATCGCGTGCGGATCGAACCTGCCCGCGCCGTACAGCAACGTGAGGCGGGGCGTGACACGCGCGCGCGAAATACGCAGACCTGCCCCTCTGAGCGTGTCGCCAAGTCCTCGCTGAAGGTGGATCAATTCGTCCAGCCCGGCGCTCCCCGTCAGCCCCAAAGGCCGATGCCCCTGCCGCCCGTTGAAGCTTGAGGCCCGATCGAGCGTCGCGCCGAATGGCAGCACGTCAATGCCTGTCGCTGCGGCGCATGCGCGCGCGACAGCTACCCCGGCACACGCGCAAAGTCGCCCAGATGGTGCAGCGTGATGTGCAAGCGCTCGGTATGCAGCAGCCTCGCCTTGACACGCATCTCGGACCGCGGCCATCCCGCCATGTCAGCAGTGCACGCAGCGGTGTCTGGATCGGGCATCGCGACAAACAAAAGCGATGTGTCGGAGCGAGTTGGGGCGCCTCGAATCCTGGTAGTGTAAGTCGGGTCACAGCAGCGTCGCAGGTACGCCGGTGAGGGAAACATCCCTGATCGTCAACCAGATGACGGCCGCTCGCCGCACAAGAAACAACGCCCGGCAGATGTCCTCCTGCCGGGCGTTTGAATCACGTGATGCTGTGATCAGATATTGAAGAACAGCTTCTCGACACCACCGTCGGGCGTGTTCTGCTGACACGCTTCGAACGTGTAGATCACCTCGCCGCTGAAGTTCACTCCCACTCGATCGTCGCAGGCGGCTTGCCCGAAATGTCGTACACGACGCGATTGATGCCGCGCACTTCGTTGATGATCCGGTTCGACACATGGCCGAGCAGATCGTGAGGCAGATGTGCCCAGTGCGCCGTCATGAAGTCCAGCGTCTGCACGGCGCGCAGCGCGACGACGTACTCGTACGTGCGGCCATCGCCCATTACGCCGACGCTCTTCACAGGCAGGAACACCGCAAAGGCCTGGCTCGTCAGGTCGTACCACGACTTGCCCGTTTCCTTGTCGATGAACGTGCGCAGCGTCTCGATGAAGATCGCGTCCGCGCGGCGCAGCAGGTTCGCGTAGTCGCGCTTCACTTCGCCGAGAATCCGCACGCCTAGGCCCGGGCCTGGGAACGGATGGCGATACACCATCGACGGCGGCAGGCCCAGCTTCACGCCCAGTTCGCGCACTTCGTCCTTGAAGAGTTCGCGCAGCGGTTCCAGCAGCTTCAGGTTCAGCGTCTCCGGCAGGCCGCCGACGTTGTGGTGGCTCTTGATCGTGTGCGCCGCCTTCTTGCCCTTGCCCGCCGACTCGATCACGTCCGGATAGATCGTGCCTTGCGCGAGCCACTTCGCGTCCGTCAGCTTGTCGGCCTCGGCCTGGAACACTTCGACGAATTCCGCGCCGATGATCTTGCGCTTCGCCTCGGGATCGGTCACGCCCTTGAGCTTCGACATGAACGCTTCGCTTGCGTCGACGTGGATCACTTTGACGCCGAGGTTATCCGCGAACATCGACATCACCTGCTCCGCTTCGTTCAGGCGCAACAGGCCATGATCGACGAACACGCACGTCAGCTGATCGCCGATCGCGCGATGCAGCAGCGCCGCCGCCACCGACGAATCCACGCCGCCCGACAGGCCAAGAATGACGTGCTCGTCGCCGACCTGCTTGCGGATGTTTTCGACGGCTTCGTCGATGTAGTTGCCCATTTCCCAGTCAGGCTTCGCGCCGCAGATTTTCAGCACGAAACGCTCGAGCATCGCGCGGCCCTGCACCGTGTGCGTGACTTCCGGGTGCCATTGCAGGCCGTAGAAGTGGCGCGCTTCATCCGCCATTGCGGCGATCGGGCACGATTCCGTCGATGCCATCAGCTGAAAGCCCGTCGGCATTTCCAGCACCTTGTCGCCGTGGCTCATCCACACCTTCAGCATGCCGTGGCCTTCGGGCGTCGCGAAGTCCTGAATGCCATCGAGAAAGCTCGTGTGGTTGCGCGCGCGCACTTCCGCATAACCGAACTCGCGCAGATGGCCGGTATCGACCTTCCCGCCGAGCTGCTCGGCCATCGTCTGCATACCGTAGCAGATGCCGAGCACGGGCACGCCCGCCTCGAACACCGCTTGCGGCGCGCGCGGCGTGTCGGTCTCGGTCACCGAGTTCGGGCCGCCCGACAGGATGATGCCCTTCGGCTTGAATTCGCGGATGAATTCGTCGCTGACGTCGTGCGGATGGATTTCCGACAGCACGTGCGCTTCGCGGATGCGGCGTGCGATCAGTTGGGTGACTTGCGAACCGAAGTCGAGGATCAGGATCTTGTCATGCATGGCAGCGGACGGAATTTAAAAAGAACGGATAGGGAAAGCCGCGCGAGTCGCTTCGCGACCGGGCGGCGTGGTATTCAAAACGGACCGGTTCAACAGGCACAAGCGCGGACACAAGCGGTCGCGCTGGCGGCATGACCGCATCGCGATGAAGCATCGTCGACGGCATCCCGGCGCTGCACTCGCAGCGGTGCCGCTCCATCGGCAA
Source organism: Paraburkholderia diazotrophica (assembly GCF_900108945.1). Classification (GTDB taxonomy): domain Bacteria; phylum Pseudomonadota; class Gammaproteobacteria; order Burkholderiales; family Burkholderiaceae; genus Paraburkholderia; species Paraburkholderia diazotrophica. Next base: position 118,474 of record NZ_FNYE01000005.1, read on the forward strand.
AAGGCCTGCGCGCAGACGGATTCCGGTTGTTTCGGCAGAGAGCGTGTCGCGTCGCGGATCAGCCATGAAACGGAGGCCGTGGCGTGCCGGACTTCCCTTCGGCCGCGGCGCGCTCCCGCGCGGCGGCTTCTTCGTCCGCTGCGGCTGCACGCTCGCGTGCAAGCGCGTCTTCACGCGATCGCGTCGCAGAAGTGCGCGGCGGCGCCGTCAGATCCGACTCGACAGGATGGCCCGTCGCGGGACTCACAGGAGACACTGCGCTCCCAGGAAGCGTCGTTCCGGGCATCGGCTCGACCGCATGCGACCCGCCCGCCGGATAGACGCCATCCGGGCGCGCCGCGTCGCGCTCGCGCTCGGCCTTGCGCGCTTCGTTCGCTGTGTCGCGAGCGGCCACGCGCCCGGCACGCTCGGCAGCCGCCGTGCCCGCCAGTCGATCGCGCCGGCGTACGGCGCTCGCCAGCCTCACGCCACCCAGGCCGACGACGAGCAGCACCGCGCCCGTCGCGACCGCCACCAATTGATCGAGACCCGACAGCGACGGCGTGTGCAGCCCGACCAGCCAGATCAGCATCAGCACGCCCGTCAGCCAGTTCACATGGCCGACGACCTTGGCCACCGTCGCCGTCATCGCGCCGTCGATCGACGCATGCAGCGCAAGCCACGCGAGTCCGATCAGCGCGATGCCGAAGCCTTGACCAACCAGCACAGGGTCCGTCTGCGACAGCTGCAGCGCGTCGTACAGTGATTTCCACGGCGTGAGCAGGAAAAGCAGCCCGGACGCCAGCAGTATCAGAGCATCGATGATCAGTACGGCACGCAGCAGCGGCTTCATCGGCGATCAGTCCACGTGGTAGTTGGGCGCTTCCTTCGTGATCTGCACATCGTGCACGTGCGATTCGCGCATGCCCGCCGCCGTGATTTCGACGAACGCGGCCTTCTCGTGCAGTTCGTCGATCGTGTTGCAGCCGCAGTAGCCCATGCTTGCGCGCACGCCGCCGATCAGCTGGAACAGGATCGCGCCGACCGAGCCCTTGTACGCGACGCGGCCTTCGATGCCTTCGGGCACCAGCTTGTCGATGTTCGCGGAGTTGTCCTGGAAGTAGCGGTCAGCCGCGCCGTCCTTCATCGCACCGACCGAGCCCATGCCGCGATACGACTTGTACTGGCGGCCCTGATACAGGAACACGTCGCCCGGCGACTCTTCCGTGCCAGCGAACATGCTGCCCATCATCACGGCGTTCGCGCCCGCGGCCAGCGCCTTGCTGACGTCGCCCGAGAAGCGCACGCCGCCGTCCGCGATCACGGGAACGCCGGAGCCCTTGAGCGCCGCCGACACGTTCGCGATCGCCGAGATTTGCGGCACGCCGACACCCGCGACGATACGCGTCGTGCAGATCGAGCCCGGGCCGATGCCGACCTTCACGCCGTCCGCGCCGTACTCGACGAGCGCCTTCGCTGCGTCGGCCGTCGCGATGTTGCCGCCGATCACCTCGACGTGCGGGAAGTTCTTCTTGACCCACTGGACGCGTTCCAGCACGCCCTTGCTGTGGCCGTGCGCCGTATCGACGACGATCACGTCGACGCCCGCCTGCACCAGCAGCGACACGCGCTCTTCGTTATCCGCGCCGACGCCGACGGCGGCACCCGCGCGCAGCTTGCCATGCTCGTCCTTACAGGCGTCCGGGTGCTCCGTCTGCTTCGTGATGTCCTTCACGGTCATCAAGCCGCGCAGTTCGAATGCGTCGTTGACGACCAGCACGCGCTCGAGGCGGTGGCTGTGCATCAGCGCCTTCGCTTCGGCGAGCGGCGTGCCTTCCTTGACCGTCACGAGGCGCTCGCGCGGCGTCATGATGGTGCGCACGGGCTCATCGAGGCGCGTTTCGAAGCGCAGGTCGCGGTTCGTCACGATGCCGATCAGTTGCGAGCCTTCGACGACCGGGAAGCCCGAAATGCCATGCTGGCGCGACAGGGCGATCACGTCGCTCACCTTCATCTGCGGTGGAATCGTGATCGGATCGCGCACGACGCCCGATTCGAAACGCTTGACCTTCGCGACTTCGCGAGCCTGTTCGGCCGCCGTGAGATTCTTGTGGATGATGCCGACGCCGCCCATCTGCGCCATTGCGATGGCGAGGCGGGCTTCCGTGACGGTGTCCATCGCGGCGGACACGAGCGGCATATTGAGGGAGATCTTGCGGGTCAGCCGGGTTTTCAGGCTGGTGTCGCGCGGCAGAACGTCGGAGAAGGCCGGGACGAGGAGCACGTCATCGAACGTGAGTGCTTTTTGGATCAGACGCATGGCAAATCCTATAGGCGCAAAAGCGAATTATACGCGATACATCCCCGGTTTTCACTGCGCGAACAGTCAGTTAGCGAAATTGTTCAACGTTTTTTCGCATCGAGCGGCGGCCGAATTTCGCTTCCGCGTTCGGCTCGCTTTCGATCCAGTTTCGTTTGCTCATTCGAGCGCGCGAGCTTTCGCCAGCATAGTTGCCATGCCCGCAAAGTGCAGAATCGAACAAGACGCAGGCGCTTGCGGCCCGCTATGCTTCGCACACTTTCAGTTTTCGATTCGAGGCAGGCGATGCAGCGCGGCGTGGTGTACGGGATGTTCGCGGGAGCGTTATGGGGCATGGTCTTTCTGGTGCCGCGCCTGCTGCCCGATTTTTCGCCCGTGCTGCTGAGCGCGGGCCGCTACGTGATGTACGGCGTGGTATCGCTCGTCGCCGCGTTGCCGTCGGCGCGCTCGCTGCTGCGCCGTCTCACACGCGAGGACCTGAACGCGCTCGTCAAGCTCGCGCTCACGGGCAACCTGCTCTACTACCTGCTGCTGACGGGTGCGGTTCACCTCGTCGGCATTGCGCCGTCTTCGCTGATCGTCGGCGTGCTGCCCGTCACGGTGACGCTGCTCGGCCGGCGCGATCACGGCGCAGTGCCGCTCGCACGGCTCGTATGGCCGCTCGCGCTCGTCGTCGCGGGCATCGCGTGCATCAATATCGATGTGTTCAGCGCGTCGGGCGCTACATCGGGGGCCGGCTCGGTGTTGATTGCGACGAAGCTGGTGGGAATTGCCTGCGCGGTCGGCGCGCTCGCCTGCTGGACGTGGTTTGCCGTCGAAAACGCGCGTTATCTGCGGCGTCAGACGCATTTCAGCGGCAACGAATGGTCGGTGCTGTGGGGCGTCGTCACGGGCCTGCTCGGCGCGCTGCTGTGGCTCGTCGTCGCGCTGCTGCCGCCCGCAGCCGTCGATACCTCGCACGTCGATACGCGCTGGCATCTGTTCTGGCTGTTGAATCTGGGGCTCGCGTTCGGTGCGTCGTGGCTCGGCAACGGCCTGTGGAACGCGGCGTCCAAGCGCCTGCCGCTGACGCTATCGGGCCAGCTGATCGTGTTTGAGACGCTGTTCGCGCTGCTCTACGCGTTCATCTACGACCATCGTATGCCGCGTCCGCTCGAACTGGCGGCGATCGTGCTGCTGGTTGCGGGCGTCAGCTGGTCGGTGCGCCAGCACGCCGGCGACGATTCGGACCGCTCGACGCTCGAAGAAAACGCCCAGGCGGCTGTGCATTGAACGACGCGCGGCAGTCGGCCCTTGACAAGAAAAACCACGCCTGGCACTCCGCCCTCGACCAGGCGAGAGAAACGACGCAAGGCACACGGACGTCGAGAGGACATAAAAAACGGCGCACCGTGCCACACGGTGCGCCGTTTGACGTTCTTTCGCTGCTTTTATGGTCTTGCCTCGGCGTGGCCTTGCGTCAGCGCGAATCCTTGGGCAGCCACTTGCGGCCCTCGACCGACCCTTCCCTGCGCGATTTCTCGACACGCCGCTGCCGCGACACCTTCGGATCGACGATCAGCGGCCGGTAGATCTCGACGCGATCGTGATCCGCCAGCACGGCGTCGAGCGGCTTGAGCTTGCCGAACACGCCCGTCTTCTGCTTCGTCAGATCGATCTCGGGATGCCGCGTGAGAATGCCGCTCGCGTCGATGGCCTGCCGAAGCGTCGCGCCTTGCGGCAGTTCGAGCTCGATCAGCGTCTGCTCGTCAGGCAGCGCGTAGCAGACTTCAATGGTCAGATTCGCGCTCATGCCTTGCCGTAGCGCTGGTCGGCGCGCTTCACGAACGATTCGACGAAGGTGTTCGCGATATGGTTGAACACCGGCCCAATGATCTTTTCCAGCAGGACGCTCGTGAACTCGTAGTGCAGCGCGAATTCGATCTTGCATGCGTCCGCGCGCAGCGGCGTAAAGCGCCAGTAGCCCGTGAACTTGCGAAACGGACCGTCCGCGAACTCCATGTCGATGCGCGTGGGACGCTCCTGCGTGTTGTGCGTCGCGAAGTGCTGCTTGATGCCCTTGAAGTTGATGTCGATCTTCGCCTCCATCAGATTTTCTTCCTGGCGGCGAATCTCGACGCCGCCGCACCACGGAAGAAAATTGGGGTAGTCGGCGACATCGGTGACGAGGTCGAACATCTGTTCCGCCGAATGGCGTATCAACACGGTTTTCTGGACATCTGCCATAAATTGAACAGCGCGTGGCAACGGTGATTGGGAAATAGCGAACGCGTGACAACTGAGTGACACCGCGGCGGGTTTTCGGCGGCCCGCTTTGCTAAAATCGTGATTTTAAACGAGTTGAGCCGTTTCCATTCATGAGCATCATCGACAACAGAAAAGCGTTCTTCGATTACTCGATCGAGGAGCGTTACGAGGCGGGGCTCGTGCTGGAGGGCTGGGAAGTCAAGGCGCTGCGCGCCGGGCGCGGCCAGATCAAGGAAGGCTACGTCGTGATCAGAAACGCCGAGCTGTTTCTGATCGGCACGCACATCAGCCCGCTGCCCGAAGCGTCGAAATTCGCCAATCTGGACCCCGTGCGCACGCGCAAGCTGCTGCTGCGTGCGGAAGAAATCAGCAAGCTGATCGGCAAGGTCGAGCAGCGCGGCTACACGCTCGTGCCGCTGAACTTTCATTACAAGAACGGCCGCGTCAAATGCGAGATCGGCCTCGCGAAGGGCAAGAAGCTGCACGACAAGCGCGAGACCGAGAAGAAGCGCGATTGGGAACGCGAAAAGGCGCGGCTGATGCGCACGCCGACCTGAGTCGGCGCGCGCGTTTCAGTCGCCGGATAGCAAATGGCCCGCAGTAACATGCGGGCCATTTTCTTGTTGCCATGCTTGCGTGAAACGCCCTCTTATGTCGCGCTCGCCTAACGCTCAGGCGGTCGTCTTGCCCTGCTTTACGATGGTCAGCGCCGACGCGATCATCGAACTCATATCTGACATGTTGCCCGGCACGATCAGCGTATTGCCCGCCTTCGCCAGATTCGCAAACGCGTTCACGTACTGCTCGGCGACCTTAAGATTCACGGCTTCCATGCCACCCGTCGACTGAATCGCGGCCGCGATCTTTTGGATTGCCTGAGAGTTTGCTTCGGCCACAGCCAGAATCGCCGCGGCCTGGCCTTGCGCCTGGTTGATCGCTGCCTGACGCTCGCCTTCAGACTTCTGAATGGCCGCCTCGCGTCCGCCCGACGCGATATTGATCTGCTCCTGCTTGCGCCCTTCCGACGCCGCGATCAGCGCGCGCTTCTCCCGTTCGGCCGTGATCTGCGCCTGCATCGCGTGGAGGATTTCCTTCGGCGGCGTCAGGTCCTTGATCTCGTAGCGCAGCACCTTGACGCCCCAGTTCGCGGCAGCTTCGTCGAGCGCCGATACGATCGAATGATTGATGAAGTCGCGTTCCTCGAAGGTCTTGTCGAGTTCGAGCTTGCCGATCACCGAACGCAGCGTGGTTTGCGACAGCTGCGTGATCGCGAACACGAAGTTGCTCGATCCGTAAGACGCCTTCATCGGATCGGTGACCTGAAAATACAGCACGCCGTCGACTTGCAACTGCGTGTTGTCGCGCGTGATGCAGACCTGGCTCGGCACGTCGAGCGGGATCTCCTTGAGCACGTGCTTGTACGCGATCCGGTCGATGAACGGCAGCACGAAAGTCAGGCCCGGCGTCAACGTCGCGTGATAGCGGCCGAGCCGCTCCAGCACCCACGCGTGCTGTTGCGGCACGATCTTGATCGTCTTCGCGGCAGTCACGATCACGACGATCAGCAACACGAGTCCAACGACGCTCGACGGTTCCATTCCTGCACCCCCAATCTGTTTTTGAATTGTTGTGCGCATCCGGATGCGCGTGAGTTGCGTCCCGAACGACGCCTGAATCGGATCCCGTTATTCAAGCCCGAGCCGCGTGCTTTCTTGCGACAACGACGAGGCAATTGCCACGCAACGCGGTGATTTCGTAGAGATTCGCGTCTTCCGGCTCACCGGGCGCGAGTTCGACTTCCCATGAAGCGCCGCGATAGCTGGTCCGTGCGCGCCCGTCGTGCCACGCGGGCACCGTGAGTGTCGAGCCGATGTCGAGATTGACATCGGGATTGCGCGCAGCTTCGGCGCGCGTTTTTGTCTTGCGCCCGTAGCGCGACTTGCGCAGCACGAGCACCGCGCCGAGCGCAACGACGGCTGCAATGCCGAACTGCAGCGGCAAGCCGGCGCCCGCCAGGCGCGCAAGAGCCGCCGCGATAAAGCCCAGCGCCACCATCAGCAGATAAAACGTGCCCTGCATCAGTTCGAGGACGATCAGCACGCCCGCGCCAATCCACCAGAACAGCCCGCTCTGCATCACGTCGGCCTCCACAAAGCAAAACACCCCGGATGTACCGGGGTGTTTATAGCATGAAGCGTCAGCGTTTTATCGTTCGCCGAAGTACGTTTTACATACCTCTACAAACGATGCGCAATGCTTACTTCGCCGTCGTTTTCGCCAGCGCCTGCCACGTTTCGATGATCGTGTCCGGGTTCAGCGAGATCGACGCGATGCCTTCGTCCGTCAGCCATTGCGCGAAATCCGGATGATCCGACGGGCCCTGGCCGCAGATGCCGACGTACTTGTTCAGGCGCAGACACGTGTCGATCGCGCGCTTGAGCATGAACTTGACGGCGGGATCGCGCTCGTCGAAGTCGACGGCGAGCAGTTCCATGCCCGAGTCGCGATCGAGGCCGAGCGTGAGCTGCGTCAGGTCGTTCGAGCCGATTGAGAAGCCGTCGAAGTACTGCAGGAACTCCTCGGCAAGGATCGCGTTCGACGGCACCTCGCACATCATGATCAGGCGCAGACCGTTTTCGCCGCGCTTCAGGCCGTACTTCGCGAGCAGGTTCACCACGCGCTCCGCCTGCTTCAGCGTACGCACGAACGGCACCATGATCTCGACGTTGTCGAGGCCCATCTCTTCACGCACGCGCTTGAGCGCCATGCACTCCATTTCGAACGCCTGCGCGAAGTCTTCGGCGATGTAACGCGATGCGCCGCGGAAGCCGAGCATCGGGTTTTCCTCGTCCGGCTCATAGCGCGAGCCGCCGATCAGCTTCTTGTACTCGTTCGACTTGAAATCCGACAGACGCACGATCACGGGCTTCGGATAGAACGCCGCGCCGATCGTCGCGATGCCTTCCGTCAGCTTGTCGACGTAGAATGCACGCGGCGACGCATGACCGCGCGCGACGCTTTCGACGGCCTTCTTCAGGTCCTGATCGACGTTCGGGTATTCGAGAATCGCCTTCGGGTGAACGCCGATGTTGTTGTTGATGATGAATTCCAGCCGCGCGAGACCCACGCCCTTGTTCGGCAATTGCGCGAAGTCGAACGCGAGTTGCGGATTGCCCACGTTCATCATGATCTTCACGGGGATTTCCGGCAGTTCGCCACGCTGGACTTCCGTCACTTCCGTTTCGAGCAGACCGTCGTAGATCTTGCCTTCGTCGCCTTCCGAGCACGACACCGTGACGAGCGCGCCGTCCTTCAGCACGTCGGTCGCGTCGCCGCAGCCCACGACTGCCGGCACGCCCAGTTCGCGCGCGATGATCGCCGCGTGGCAGGTCCGGCCGCCACGATTCGTGACGATGGCCGACGCGCGCTTCATCACCGGCTCCCAGTTCGGGTCGGTCATGTCGGCGACCAGCACGTCGCCCGGCTGCACGCGCTCCATCTCGGACGGATCGTGGATCACGCGCACGGGGCCTGCGCCGATCTTCTGGCCGATCGCGCGGCCCGTCGCCAGCACCTGCGACTGGCCCTTCAGCTTGAAGCGCTGCTCGGCCTTGTTGTGACCCTGGCTCTTCACCGTTTCGGGACGCGCCTGCAGGATGAAGATCTTGCCGTCGCGGCCGTCCTTGCCCCACTCGATGTCCATCGGACGCTCGTAGTGCTTCTCGATGATGACTGCGTACTTTGCGAGCTCGATTACGTCGTCGTCGGTGATCGAGAAACGGTTGCGCTGCTCGTGCGACACGTCGACGGTCTTCACGCGGCCTTCTTCGCCGGCCTTCGTGAATTCCATCTTGATGAGCTTCGAGCCGATCGAGCGGCGGATGATCGGGTATTTGTTCTGCGCAAGCGTGGTCTTGAAGACGTAGAACTCATCCGGATTCACCGCGCCTTGCACGACGGTTTCACCGAGGCCGTAGCTCGACGTGATAAATACGGCGTCCTTGAAGCCCGATTCGGTGTCGAGCGTGAACATCACGCCCGCTGCGCCGACGTCCGAGCGCACCATGCGCTGCACGCCCGCCGACAACGCGACTTCAGCATGCGTGAAACCCTTGTGGACGCGATAGGAGATGGCGCGATCGTTGTACAGCGACGCGAACACGTGCTTCATGCGATCGAGCACGTCTTCGATGCCGACCACGTTCAGGTAGCTTTCCTGCTGGCCCGCGAACGATGCGTCCGGCAGGTCTTCCGCCGTTGCCGACGAACGGACCGCGAACGACAGTTCCTCAGGCGAGCTCTTCGAGAGCGTTTCGAACGCCGCGCGAATTTCCTGCTCGAGACGCGGCTGCATCGGGGCGTCGACGATCCATTGACGGATCTCCTTGCCCGCAGCGGCAAGAGCTTTCACGTCGTCGACGTCGAGCGTCTCCAGACGCTGCGCGATGCGTTCGGTCAGGTTGTTGTGATGCAGGAACTCGCGGAATGCGAGCGCCGTCGTCGCAAAGCCGGTCGGCACACGCACACCCGCTTCCGCGAGCTGACTGATCATCTCGCCGAGCGAAGCATTCTTGCCGCCGACGATGTCCACGTCGGTCATTCGCAACTGCTCGAATGGAACTACATACGCCTGATCCTTAGCAACGTTAACTGCGTTAGTCATACAAGCCCCTAAGTGTGGAAAAAATGCTCGATTGCGCAAGTGGGCTTGAACACGAGGCGCCCATAAGAAGCGTGGCTCGTGCCTTGCGCAACCTGTTGGAAAAGCAATCGCGGAAGAGCCCGCGCCGGACGCGAAGCCCGACGAAGCAGGAGATTGAACGAACTTGCGGCTTAGCCGCGCAAGATACGAACAAATCGCGACGCAATCCAAGGGCGATAACGGATAGTTACGCGATTTGGCTGCAATTGCTTATCCAACAGGTTGCCGCTATTCTACCGTGCCGACTCTCGAAATGTGACAGTCGGACAAGAATTGCGCCTCGAAGGCGCCGCTGCAGGGTTTCCGGCCAGCCACCGGGCAGCGCGCGCCACGCGGCGATGTGTGATTTGAGCGGATTTTGACGCTCGCGTTCCCTGCCCCCACTGATGCCGCCCACCGTATTCATCGTCTCCGACGGTACCGGGATTACTGCCGAAACCTTCGCGCATTCGATCCTCTCCCAGTTCGACCAGAAATTTCGCCTGGTCCGTGTGCCGTTCGTCGATTCGACGGAAAAAGCGTATGCCACGCTCGAAAAGATCAACGAATCCGCCCATCACGAAGGCCGCCGCCCGATCGTCTTCACGACGCTCGTGAACAGCGCGTCGAACCAGATAGTCAAGGACTCGAATGCGCTCGTGCTGGACATGTTTCAGACCTTCGTCGAGCCGCTCGAGCTGGAACTGGAGCTGAAGTCGAGCCACGCGATGGGCCGCGGCCACCAGAACGCCGACACCGAGGAGTACAAGAACCGGATCGAGGCGATCAACTTCTCGCTCGCACACGACGACGGCCAGTCGAATCGCAATCTGGAAGAAGCGGATGTGATCCTCGTCGGCGTATCGCGCAGCGGCAAGACGCCGACGAGCCTTTATCTGGCGATGCAGTACGGCGTGAAGGCGGCGAACTATCCGCTGATCCCCGAAGACTTCGAGCGCGGCAAGCTGCCGACGCCGCTGCTCGCGCATCGCACGAAGATGTTCGGGCTGTCGATCGATCCGCAGCGGCTTTCGGAAATCCGCAACGAACGGCGTCCCGGCAGCAAGTACGCCGCGCTGGAAAACTGCCGCTACGAAATCAACGAAGCCGAGACGATGATGCGGCGCGAAGGCATCAAGTGGCTGTCGTCGACGCACAAGTCGATCGAGGAAATCGCGACGACCATTCTGCAGGAGATCAGGCTCGACCGGTCGTCGTATTGATGCAGCCGCAGTGAAGGTTAGCTGGAAGCGCGCGGCTCGTGCCCGCGCTGCTGCCGGCACTGCTCGAAAAGACACACGGCGGCGGCCGCCGCGACATTCAGCGATTCCATTCCGCCCGGCTGCGGAATCGTCACGCGATACCTCACCGCGTCGCGCCACGCCTGTGACACGCCCGCCCCTTCGTTGCCGAACACCCAGGCGACCGGGTCCGACAGATCGGTGTCGTAGATCGCCTGCGCACCATGCGAGTCCGTGATCGCAACAGGCACGTCGAGCCGCTCGATCAGCGTCTGCGGTTCGACATCCTCATGAATGTGCAGCAGGAAATGCGCCCCCATGCCGGAGCGCAGCACTTTCGACGACCACGCGTACGCGGTGCCTGGCGCGCAAAACACGCGGCCGATGCCCGCCGCCGCCGCGCTGCGCAGAATCGAGCCGACATTGCCCGCGTCCTGCACGCCGTCGAGCACGATGCAGCCTTGCGTCACGCGCTCGGGCAGCGCCTCGTCGAGTTTCTCGACCAGCAGCAGCATGCCGACGCCATTCACGACACTCGACAGTTGCCCGAACAGCGCGTCCGGCAACGTGACGATGCGCCGCTCATCGATGCGCGCGACGATGGCCTGCGCTTCGTCGTGGCGCAGCGCGCCTTCCGTGACGACGCACGTCTCGGGCTGCCCCGCGACATCGAGATAGGCGCTCGCGAGATGAAACCCTTCGAGCAGCGCATGGCCGCTCCTGCGCTGTTGATGCGTCGAACCGGCCAATGCCTTCAGACGTTTATAGAGCGGATTGTCCCGCGAAGTAATGGCTTTCACTGGCAGCGAAGACCGTATCGGTAGCGTGAAAAAACGGGTGAAAAGAAAAGCGCCCGAAGGCGCTTGAGTCGTTTCCGCGAGGCGTCAGAACGGCGCGCTGTCGTCGGCGATGAGCACGTCATCATCCGTGACGGGCGGCACGATCACGACGTCGTCAGGCAAATCGACGGCCATGCCGAGCCGCACATACGCATCGCGCACGGGCGCAAACGACCGCCTGTGGTGCTCGCATGGACCATGCTCACGCAGCGCCAGCAGATGCTGCGGCGTGCTGTAACCCACGTGCGCGTCGAAGCCGTACATCGGAAACGTCTGATGCAGTTCGAGCAGCATCCGGTCGCGGGTGACCTTCGCGAGAATCGACGCCGCGGAGATGCACGGCACGAGCGCATCGCCGCTGATGATCGCCTCGCTGCGAATGCTCAGTATCGGGCAACGGTTGCCGTCGATCTTCGCAAGCGTCGGCGCAACGTTCAGGCCTTCGATGGCGCGCTTCATCGCGAGCATCGTCGCGTGCAGGATGTTCAACGTGTCGATCTCTTCGACTGACGCCGACGCGACGCAATACGCAAGCGACCGTTCGATGATCTTGTCGTACAGCTCTTCGCGCTTTTTCGCGGTCAGCGCTTTCGAATCGTCGAGTCCACGGATGCGCGGTTTCGTCGGATCGAGAATGACGGCGGCGGCGACCACGGGACCAGCGAGCGGACCGCGCCCTGCTTCGTCGACCCCGCAAATGATGTCTTCCGGCGACGAAAAATCGAGACCGGTCTGTTTCGCGATCGTCGCGGGCGCCTTGCGGCGCGGCGCGGCCTTCTTGCCCGCCGCGCCCGTCATGGACGCCCCCGGCGCGCTTCAACGACGCCGACGACCGCTTCCGCGGCTCGCTGCGCTGTGTTCTGCTTCAGCACGTGATGCATCTCGGTGAAGATTTCCGTCAGCGTGCGCCGGTTTGCGTCGTCGCGCAACTGCGTCAGCGTGGCGTCGGCCAACGCTTCAGGCGTCGCGAAGTGCTGCAGGATTTCGGGCACGACGAAACGTCCTGCCAGGATGTTCGGCAAGCCGACGTACGGCAGATACCCCTGCCGGCGCATGATCTGCCCCGTCAGCCAGGGCACCTTGTATGAAATCACCATCGGCTTTTTCAGCAGCGCCGCTTCCAGCGTGACCGTGCCGCTTTTCACGAGAATCGCGTCCGCAGCCGTCATCGCGAGCTGAGCGTTGCCGTCCGTCAGCGTCAGCGGCAGCTTCGGGTGCGCGTCGACGAGCGGCTTCAGCAGTTCGCGCAGCGCGGGTGTCGCAGCCGGCATCACGAAGCGCACGCCTGGCTCGCGCTGCAGCATCAGTTCCATCGCGTCGAAGAACGTCGGTCCGATCAGCGAGATTTCCGAGCGGCGGCTGCCCGGCAGCACGGCGATCACCGGGCCGCTGTCGGGCAGGCCGAGCACGCGGCGCGCGCCCGCCATGTCCGGTTCGAGCGGGATTTCATCCGCGAGCGGATGGCCGACATAGGTCGCCGCCACGCCGGATTTCTCGAGCAGCGCCTTTTCGAATGGAAACACGCACAGCATGTGATCGACGGCCTTGACGATCTTCTTGATCCGGCCGCCGCGCCACGCCCAGATCGACGGACAGACGAAGTGGATGGTCGGAATGCCCGCGTCGCGCAACGCGTGCTCGAGGCCGAAGTTGAAGTCGGGCGCATCGACGCCGACGAACACCGACGGCGGCTCCGCGAGCAACTGACGCTTCAGCTCGTTGCGGATGCCGAGAATTTCGGGAATGTGTTTAAGCGCTTCGACATAGCCGCGCACCGACAGCTTTTCCATCGGAAAGTGCGCGTCGAAGCCCTTCGCGGTCATGCGCGGGCCGCCGATGCCGAAGTACTGCGTTCCTTGCGGCAGACGGGCCGCGAGCCCGTCCAGCAGCGACGACGCGAGCAGGTCGCCCGACGGCTCGCCGGCCACCATTGCGAGCCGCAGCGGACTGGTAGGCAACGGCATCGGTCAGCGAATGATGCCGCGCTGCGACTGCTCGACGAATTCGACGAGCGCGCGCACGGGCTCGTCACCCTCGCCGCCCGCCGACGCGAGTTCGCGTAATTGCACCTTCGCTTCTTCGAGCGACAGGCTGTTCTTGTACAGCAGACGGTACGCGGAGCGCAGCGCCGAAATGGCGTCCGCCGAGAAGCCACGGCGCCGCAGCCCTTCGACGTTGATGCCGTGCGGCTCGGCCTTGTTGCCTGCGGCGATCACGAACGGCGGAATGTCCTGCACGAGCGCCGACGCGCCGCCCAGCATGGAGTGCGCGCCGATGCGCACGAACTGGTGCACGCCCGACATGCCGCCGACAATCGCGTAATCGCCGATGATCACGTGGCCCGCCATCTGCGCATTGCTCGACAGGATCACGTTGTTGCCGATCTGGCAGTCGTGGCCGATATGCACGTAGGCCATGATCCAGTTGTCGTCACCGAGCGTCGTGATGCCCTGGTCCTGCACGGTGCCCGTGTGGATCGTCGTGAATTCGCGGATCGTGTTGCGGTTGCCGATCACGAGCTTCGTGGGCTCGTCGCGGTACTTCATGTCCTGCGGCCGGCCGCCGACCGACGCGTAATGGCCGATGCGGTTGTCTTCGCCGATCGTCGTATAACCTTCGATCACGCTGTGCGAACCAACCGTGGTGCGCGCACCGATCGTGACGTTCGCGCCGACGATTGCGTACGGTCCGATCTCGACCGATTCGTCGAGCTGTGCGCCCGACTCGATGATCGCAGTAGGATGAATCCTGCTCATGCGCCCTCGCTGTATTTCCTGCTGTATTTCCGTTACATGGCGCGGACGACGCTGCAGCGCCGTCCAGCGCGTTCAAGCCGCCACGTTGCAACCCATCTTGTGACAGCCCGAAGTTTCGATTGTTCTGCCGCAGGCGTTGCGGACCGTTGCGGACATGACGGAGCATGATCCTGCCTCATCCGCCCGCTGTCCGCCCGTCACGGCCGTTACTGCCTGTTGCTTTGCGTCACTCGCTGTCGGCCTGACGCACGGCGCACATCAGGTCGGCTTCGGCCGCCACCTGACCGTCCACTTCGGCGCGCGCCTTGAACTTCCAGATGCCGCGCATATGGCGCTCGAACGTGGCGTTCAGGATCAGCTGATCGCCCGGTTCGACGACGCGCTTGAAGCGCGCATTGTCGATGCCGACGAACAGGTACAGCGTGTTGTCGGGATCATGCGGCTCTTCGGAGAAGGTCAGGAGCGCAGCCGTCTGCGCGAGTGCTTCCAGAATCAGCACGCCCGGCATCACGGGGCGCTTCGGGAAGTGCCCCATAAAGAACGGTTCGTTGACCGTCACATTCTTGAGCGCCTTGATGCTCTTGTGCGGCTCGAGTTCGAGCACCCGATCGACGAGGAGGATCGGATAGCGATGCGGCAGCAGCGTGAGGATCTTGTGAATGTCGAGATTGATTTTTTCGGTGCTCATGGTGTTTCTGCTCACGCATTGGTTGCGCGATGATGACTGCGAATGCTGGGTGCTGGCGCCTGGATGACGAAACGCGCCCTGCCGCCCGTTCCTGTGCCGGCCGCGCGCCGCCTGATGGCCGCGTGCGCCGGCGCTTCCCGCCCGTCGACGCTTAAGCCTTGTCTCCGGAGGCGCTGGCGACGGCGGCTTCGAGTGCCTTGATACGATCTCGCAGTTTGTCGAGATTGCGCATCAATGCGGCGCTTTTGTTCCAGTCGGCGTGATCCACGGCCGGGAACGCGCTCGTGTACATGCCGGGTTTCAACAAAGACTTCGACACGCCTGACTTGGCCGTGACGATCACATAGTCGGCCAGGGTGACGTGGCCGGCAATGCCGACCGCGCCGCCGATCATGCAGTGACGGCCGATCGTCGTGCTGCCGGCGATGCCCGCGCAACCCGCGATCACCGTATAGGCGCCGATCTTGCAGTTATGGCCGATCTGCACGAGGTTGTCGATTTTCACGCATTCTTCGATCACGGTATCGGCCATTGCGCCGCGGTCGATCGTCGTATTCGCGCCGATTTCGACGTCCGGCCCGATCGACACGCCGCCGACCTGCGGAATCTTCACCCAGCTGCCCGTGCGCGCATCGCCGTCGCCGACGAAATCCGGCGCAAAACCGAAGCCGTCCGAGCCGATCACCGCGCCCGCGTGAACGATCACGCGCTCGCCGATCGCGCAGCCGTGATAGACGGCGACGTTCGGATACAGATGGGAGCCCGCGCCGACCTTCGTGCCGCGCCCGATGAACACGTTCGCGTCGAGCCGCACGTTATCGGCGATCGCGGAGCCCGCTTCGACCGTCACGTTCGGACCGATCACGGCACTCGCGGCGATCTGCGCGGAGGGGTCGATGGTCGCGCTCGCGTGCACGCCCGGCTGTGCCTTTGGCGCGGCCATGTCAATGAAGGCCTGCGCGAGACGCGCGAAATAAGCGTAGGGATTCGGCGTGACGATGAAGTTACGACCGTCGCGCGAAGCGAGCTTCGCGAGATCCGCCGCGTTGATCAGCACCGCGCCCGCGCGCGTCGTTTCGACCTGCGCCAGATACTTCGGGTTGGCGAGGAACGCCAGTTGATCCGGGCCAGCCTGATCGAGCGGCGCCAGATTGCCGACGCGGTGCGCGCGATCGCCGACGACCTCGCCGCCGAACCGCTGCACGATCTCCTCGAGCGTGAATGCCATGCGTGTACTGCTCCTGCTGTTCAGTTGCCTGCCTTACGCGCGAACCACGCGCCGGGTGTGTTTCGCGGGACGGTCCTGCGCCGAGTTTGCGCGCGGATTGCGCTGCGCTTACGTGCCCCTGTGCTTATCAGTTGCCGCTGCTGCCATTACCCGCCGATGCCAGCGCCTTTAGCACCTGATCGGTGATGTCGATGCGCGGGCTCACGTACACCGCTTCCTGCACGATCAGGTCGTAGTGCTGCTGCTCGGCGATCTGCTTGATCACCTTGTTCGCGCGGTCGAGTACGGCTGCCAGCTCTTCGTTGCGACGCTGGTTCAGGTCTTCGCGGAACTCGCGCTGCTTGCGCTGGAAGTCCGTGTCGAGCTGCGACAGGTCGCGCTGCTTCTGCGCGCGATCGACGGGCGACATCGACGCGCCGTTCCTGTCGAGCGAGTCGGACATCGATTTGAGACGCTGCGCCATGTCCTGCAGGTCCTTGTCACGCTTCGCGAACTCCGCTTCCAGCTTGGTCTGCGCCGCCTTCGCCGCCGACGATTCACGCAGGATGCGATCCGAATTCACCGCGGCGATCCGCGCTTCCTGCGCCTGCGCGGCATTCGCCGCGCCCACGCCGAGCGTCATGACCAAGGCCATTGCGCACGCCACACGTTTCGAAAACATACCAGTTAGCAAAGTCATCCTCTCGATGCTGTAAGGGGTTCCGGTTCTCGAGCGCGCGATCAGAACGCCGTCCCGATCTGGAACTGGAACTTCTGATACTGGTCGCCCGCGTGCTTCTGCAACGGGAAGCCCAACGACAGCTTGAGCGGCCCGATCGGCGAAATCCACGCGAGACCGACACCGTAACCGTAGCGCAAGCCGTTCGAGCCGACCGTCGTATCGCCGCCCTGACGCGAATCGCCCCACACGTTACCGGCGTCGAGGAACGTGAACACCCGCAGCGTACGGTCATAACCGGTGCCCGGCAGCGGGAACGTGAGTTCGACGTTGGTGACGAACATCTTGTTGCCGCCGATCGGGTCGTTCGTGACCTTGTCGCGCGGACCCAGCGAGCTCGGTTCATAGCCGCGGACCGAGCCGATACCGCCCGCGTAGTAGTTCTTGAAGATCGGATACGCGTTGCCGATGCCGTTGCCGTAGCCGCCCTGGATGTTGAAGCCCAACACGAAGCCGCGAGCAAACGAATAATAGTACTGCGCCTGCAAGTCGGCCTTGTAATACTCGGTGCCGCCGATCGGCGTGCCGTATTCCGCATTCGCCTGCGTGAAGTAGCCGCGGCTCGGCACCAGCGCGCTGTCACGCGCGTCGCGCGACCAGCCGACCGTCAGCGGCACGTTGTTCGAGACGCGGCCGAATTGCTGCACATAGTTCTTGTAGGCCTGCGGCGTATTTGCGTCGACGTCCAGCGTGTTCTGCTCGAAGCCCGCGCCGAAGTACACCGTGTCCACTTCCGAGAACGGAATGCCGAACTTCAGGTCGCCGCCCATCGTGACGATGCGGAAGCTCGAATCCGTCGAGTAGTACAGCGGCTCGTACGTGCGGTAGTAGACGTCGGTAATGCGCTTGATGCCGTCGACCGTGAAGTACGGGTCGACCTGCGTGACCGTCAGCGTGCGGTACGTCTTCGCGGTGTTCACGTTCACCGACAGGCTCGTGCCCGAACCGAACACGTTATCCTGCGACACGCCCGCCGACAGCACCACCTTGTCCGTCGACGAGAAGCCCGCGCCCAGCGTGATCGCGCCCGTCGGCTTTTCGGCGACCTTCACGTCGACGTCCACCTGGTCCGGCGTGCCTTCGACGGGCACCGTCGTCACGTCGACATCCGTGAAGTAGCCGAGACGGTTGATGCGGTCCTTCGACAGCGCGAGGCGGTTCGAATCGAACCACGAGCTTTCGAGCTGGCGCATCTCGCGGCGCACCACTTCGTCGCGCGTGCGCGTGTTGCCGTTCACGTTGATGCGGCGCACGTATACACGGCGACTCGGATCGACCTGCAGCGTCAGGTCGACCTTGTGATGTTCCTGGTCGATTTGCGGCAGCGCGTTCACGGTCGCAAACGCGTAGCCGTACTCGCCGAGTTTGTCGACGATTGCCTTCGTCGTGGCCTGCAGCTTTTCCGCCGAGAAACGGTCACCCGGCTTGATCTTGATCAGCTTGTTCAGCTCGGCTTCGCGGTCGAGCAGATTACCCGCGAGCTTGATGCTGTTGATCGTGTACGGCTCGCCTTCGTGCAGCGTCACCGTCAGATACATGTCCTTCTTGTCCGGCGTGATCGACACCTGGGTCGACTCGATGTTGAACTCGAGGTAGCCGCGGTTCAGGTAATACGAGCGGACGTTCTCGAGGTCGCCGGTGAGCTTTTCCTTTGAATACAGGTCGTTCTTCGTGTACCACGAGAACCAGTTCGGCGTGGACAGCTGCATCTCGTCGCGCAGCGTGCCCGTGCTGAATGCCTTGTTGCCGATGAAGTTGATCTGGCGGATCTTCGCGCTAGGACCTTCGATCACGGCGAACAGGACCGCAACACGGTTGCGATCGATCGGCGTGATCGTAGTCGTGACTTCGGCGGCGTAGAAGCCGCGCGTCAGATACTGGCGCTTCAGTTCCTGCTCAGCCTTGTCGACGAGCGCCTTGTCGTAGTAACGGCCCTGCGACAGACCGACTGCGCGCAGCGCCTTGATCAGGTTGTCCTTCTCGAATTCATGCAGACCGGAGAAATCAATCGTGCCGATGGCGGGACGCTCCAGCACCTGCACCACCACGACATCGCCTTCCGTGGCGATCTTCACGTCGTTGAAGAAGCCCGTTGCGTACAGCGCGCGGATGGCTTCGGAAGCCTTTTCGTCGGAAAACGTATCGCCTTGCTTGATGGGGAGATAGGAGAACACCGTGCCGGGTTCTACTCGTTGCAGCCCTTCGATCCGAATGTCTTTCACCACGAAGGGTGTCGTCGCGTGAGCTACCAGCCCATGCGCGGCGAATGCCGCGGCTACAACCGTCTTTGGAACAAAGCGATGAGGTTTAAACAACGTGCTTCCCCAGTGTGTATAGCTGCATCAGGTCAGGCGGGCGTCATCGTACGCCGCCAGACACTTTAAAAATGGATTAAACGAGCAAGATCGTTGAACAGCGCAATCGCCGACAAGGCGACGATACAAGCCAGTCCCGCTCTTTGAAGAACGAGCTGCCAGCGATCCGATACGGCTTTGCCGGTAACAGCTTCAACCAGATAATATAACAGATGCCCCCCGTCCAATACCGGTATTGGCAAAAGGTTGAGGACGCCGAGGCTTATGCTGACAAGCGCGAGGAACGACAGGAATGCTGATGGACCGAGTCGCGCGCTCTTGCCCGCGTAGTCCGCGATGGTCACGGGACCGGACAGATTTTTGAGCGAAGCCTCGCCGACGATCATCCGGCCGAACATCCGCACCGAGTACACAGCAAGGTCCCATGTGCGACGCGCGCCGAGGCGCACGCTCTCGACGGGACCGTAGCGCACGTCGATCGAAGGCACTTGCGTCGCGAGTTCGGCGCCGATGCGGCCGACCTGCTGGCCCGTCATCTCGTCGCGCTGCACGCCCGGCACGATGGTCAGATTCTGCAACGTCCCCGGCTGCTGGTTCTTCGCGCCGCGCTCGACTTGCAGCACGACAGGCTTGCCCGCGTGTGACTTGATGTAGTTGATGAAGGTCGTGGCGTTATCGGCGGGACGTCCGTCGACGGCGCGGATGCGGTCGCCTGCGAGCAGACCCGCGCGCAACGCCGCGCTGCCCGGCTGCACGCCCGCCACCGACAGCGTGCCGCCGCCGGGTTCGAAGCCGAGCCGCGACATGAAGTCGTCGTCGACTTCCTTGTCGGTGAGGCCTTGCAAGTCCAGCGGGAAGTCGAACGTGCCGTGCCCGCCGTCCTTCGCGCTCAATATGATGCGCTTGTGATCGAACGCGGCGCCCAGGAGCTTCCAGCGCAAGTCCGACCACGAGCGAACGCGCTCGGACTCGCCGCCGTCCGCGTCGCGCACGCCGACCACGGTCTCGCCGCCCTCAAAGCCCGCGCGCGCCGCGACGGTATCGGCAACAGGCGCTGCGACGATTGCGGCAGGCTCAGTGACGCCCGTCGCGAACACGGCTGCGAACAGGACGATGGCCAGGATGAAGTTGGCGATGGGACCCGCCGCCACGATCGCGATACGCTTGCCGACCGACTGGCGATTGAACGCGCGCGGCAGATCGGCGGGCGGAATCGGCGCGCCTTCTTCGCGCTCGTCGAGCATCTTCACGTAGCCGCCGAGTGGCAGCGACGCGATGATCCACTCGGTGCCCGTCTTCGCGCTGACCCAGCGCGCAAGCGGCTTGCCGAAGCCGATCGAAAAACGCAGCACCTTGACGCCGCACAGGCGCGCGATGCTGTAGTGGCCAAACTCATGGACGACCACCAGTACGCCGATCGCGACTGCGAAGGCGACCAGTTCGATCAGCACATTCATAAACGCCTCACTGGACGGCGCGTTCCGTGAGGCGAGCGCCCGCCGGCAGACCGTCGATCAAAGCGTGGGCGGCGCGGCGCGCAGCGGCGTCCGCGTCGACCACGTCCGCGAGGCTCGACGCCTCGCGATTGGGCAATGTGTTCAGCACGGCTTCGACGATCTGGGCAATCGCCATGAAGCCGATGCGGCGCGACAGGAACGCCTCGACGGCGATCTCGTTCGCCGCGTTCAGCGCGGCGCTGGCGACGCCGCCTTCGGCCAGCGCCTGCATTGCGAGCGCGAGGCACGGGAAGCGCGCGTAATCGGGCTTTTCGAACGACAGCGACGCGATCTGCGCGAGATCGAGCTGCGCGACGCCCGAATCGACGCGATCCGGGAACGCCAGTGCATGCGCGATCGGCGTGCGCATATCGGGGTTGCCTAGTTGCGCGAGCACCGATCCGTCCGCGTACGACACGAGCGAATGAATCACGCTCTGCGGATGAATCAACACATCGATGCGCTCGCCGGGCAGGCCGAACAGCCAGTGCGCCTCGATGACTTCGAGGCCCTTGTTCATCATCGTTGCGGAATCCACGGAAATCTTGCGGCCCATCACCCAGTTTGGGTGCTTGCACGCTTCTTCCGGCGTGACGTCGACGAGCGTCGACGGCTCGCGCGTGCGGAACGGGCCGCCCGACGCCGTCAGGATGATTTTCGATACGCCGCCATGCAGCGCCGATTCGCGCGGCAGGCACTGGAAGATCGCGTTGTGCTCGCTGTCGACGGGCAGCAGGATCGCGCCGTTGTCACGCACCGCGTCCATGAAGATCGCGCCCGACATCACGAGCGCCTCCTTGTTCGCGAGCAGAATGCGCTTGCCGGCGCGCGCCGCCGCAAGGCTCGGCTCGAGACCCGCCGCGCCGACGATCGCCGCGACGACGGTGTCGCACCCGTCGCTCTTCGATACGTCGACGAGCGCCTGCGGGCCGTACGCGACTTCCGTCCTGCAACCCGCGTCGCGCAGCTTCGCGGCGACGTTCGCGGCCGTATCGGCATCGCCGACGACGGCCACTTCGGGCTTGAAGCGCAGGCATTGTTCGACGAGCTTGTCGCCGTTGCGATGCGCAGTCAGCGCATACACCGAGAAACGCTCGGGATGACGCGCGACGACGTCGAGCGTGCTGTCTCCGATCGAGCCCGTGGAACCGAGCAAAGTGAGTCGTTTTTGCATATCTCTTTCTCTAGCCGATGGGCTACGACAATACGAGCATCGCGAGCGGCAGCACCGGCAACAAGGCGTCGATGCGGTCGAGCACGCCGCCATGCCCCGGCAGCAGGTTGCTCGAATCCTTCACGCCGGCCTGGCGCTTCAGCATCGACTCGAACAGGTCGCCCACCACGCTGAACACGACGAGCAGCGTGAGCGTGGCAAACGCACGCGCGGCGCCGAGATGCTCGAGCAGCGCGGAAAACAGGGTTGGCGCGAACGCGTGGGTGACGACGGCAACGGCCGCGACGATCATCACCGCGAGCCACCCGCCGACAGCCCCCTCCCAGGTCTTGCCGGGGCTGACCGACGGCGCAAGTTTGTGCTTTCCGAAGGCCTTACCCGTAAAGTATGCGCCGATATCGGCCAACCAGACCACGAGGAGCAGGGAAAGCACGAACGGCACGCCCTCGATACGCGCTGCGACGAGTGCATGCCAGCAGGCCGCGAACACGATGACGCCCGCCAGCAGCAGGAACGGCCGCCAGGCGCCCTGCGCGAGCGCCGGCTTGCGCAAGAGCACGAACGGCCCAGCGAATATCCAGAAGATTGACGAAGCTTCGAAGAGCGGCCGCGACGCCGCGAGGCCCGTGCCGAGCTTCGTGCTGGCTACCAGCGCCAGCGCAGCAATAATCGCGTAGACCACGGGACCGGCGCCCGGAAGCTTCAGCAGTCGCGCCCACTCCCATGCGGCGAACACGACGACGAACGCGATCAGCGCGCCGAAGCCGCCGATCGGCGCCCATAGCGTGACGGGGATAAGAATGGCCAGCAGGACGATCGCCGTGATGACACGGGTTTTTAGCATGGAAGCGAATCGGCGTTTTGCGATTGCGGCTCGAGCTGGGCGCTCGTGCGGCCGAAGCGGCGCTCGCGCTCGGTGTACGACGCGATCGCGCGGCCGAGCGCGTCGGCGTCGAAATCCGGCCAGTAGGTATCGGTGAAATAGAACTCGGTGTACGCGAGTTGCCACAGCAGGAAGTTGCTGATGCGCTGCTCGCCGCCCGTGCGGATGAAAAGATCCGGCTCGGGCGCGTACGCCATTGCAAGGTGTTGGGCGAACGCGTCTTCGTTGACCTCGACGGGGCTGCCCGCCGCCACCGACTCCTCGACCAGCTTGCGCGTGGCCTGCATGATGTCCCAGCGGCCGCCGTAGTTCGCGGCGATGGTCAGCGTCAGGCGCGTGTTCTTCGCCGTCTTGGTTTCGGCGCGGGTAATCAGGTCCTGGATCTTCTTGTCGAACATCGACAGATCACCGACCACGCGCAGGCGGATACCGTTTGCGTGCAGCTTGCCGATCTCGCGCTCGAGCGCGGTGACGAACAGACGCATCAGGAACGACACCTCGTCGATTGGACGGCGCCAGTTTTCGGAACTGAATGCGAACAGCGTCAGATACTCGACGCCGCGCCGGGCACAGGCGTCGACGGCCGAGCGCACGGCGTCGAGGCCGCGCGTATGGCCCGCCACGCGCGGCAGGCGGCGTTGAGTCGCCCAACGGCCATTGCCGTCCATGATGATCGCGATGTGACGCGGTACGGCTGAGACGTCAGGGACGCGAACGGTTGAGCTTGTATAGGTCATGGCCGTCGGGTAAAGCAGCAAATAAAGAAGAGATGATCAGTGAACGTTCTCATGTCTGGTGTGCGCCAGACCATCAAACCGTCATGATCTCGCCTTCCTTGGTTTGCACGAGCTTGTCGATTTCCGCGACGAACTTGTCCGTCAGCTTCTGGACATCGTCGCCGGCGCGGCGCTCGTCGTCTTCGGAGATTTCCTTGTCTTTCACGAGTTTCTTGAGCTGCTCATTCGCGTCGCGGCGCAGGTTGCGCACGGCCACCTTCGCCGTCTCGCCCTCGCTCTTGACGACCTTCGTGAGCTCCTTGCGGCGCTCTTCCGTCAGCGGGGGCATCGGCACGCGGATCAGATCGCCGTGCGTGGCCGGGTTCAGGCCCAGATCCGATTCGCGGATCGCCTTTTCGATCACGGAGACCATCTTCTTTTCCCACGGCTGCACGCCGATCGTGCGAGCGTCGACGAGCGTCAGGTTCGCGACCTGCGAGATCGGCACGGGCGAGCCGTAGTAGTCGACCTGGATGTGATCGAGCAGGCCCGTGTGCGCACGGCCCGTGCGGATTTTCGACAGATCGTTCTTGAACGCGTCGAGCGAGCGCTGCATTTTCTGCTCAGCGCCTTTCTTGATGTCAGCGACAGACATGATTAAACCTCCGAACCTTCAAAACGATGCGGGCCCGCCAGCGCGCGCGAGGCGGCGCCCAAGCCCGCGTTCAAGCCCACAGACGTGAAAGAGAGTTTACACGTGCACGAGGGTGCCTTCGTCCTCGCCCTGCACGATGCGCTTGAGCGCGCCCGGCTTCACGATCGAAAACACGCGGATCGGAAGCTTCTGGTCGCGGCACAGCGCGAACGCAGTGGCGTCCATTACCTGCAGGTTGCGGCCAATTGCCTCGTCGAAACTGATCGTCGAATAACGCGTCGCGGACGGGTCCTTCTTCGGGTCGGCCGAATAGACGCCGTCGACCTTGGTCGCCTTCAGCACGACTTCGGCGCCGACCTCCGAGCCGCGCAGCGCAGCCGCCGTGTCGGTCGTGAAGAACGGGTTGCCCGTGCCGGCCGCGAAAATCACGACCTTGCCCTCTTCCAGCTGACGGATGGCGCGGGGACGGATGTACGGCTCGACGACCTGATCCATGCGCAGCGCCGACTGCACGCGCGCTTCGATTCCGGCGTGGCGCATCGCGTCCTGCAACGCCAGTGCGTTCATCATCGTGGCCAGCATGCCCATGTAGTCGGCCGTCGCACGGTCCATACCTGCTGCGCCGCCCGCCACACCGCGAAAGATGTTGCCGCCGCCGATCACCACCGCCAGTTGCGTACCGAGCCGCACCACCTCGGCCACGTCCGCCACCATTCTTTCGATCGTCGCGCGATTGATGCCAAATGCATCATCGCCCATCAGGGCTTCGCCAGAGAGTTTGAGGAGGACGCGTTTATAGGCAGTGGGCATAGAGATATCCAGATTGCGCTGAGCAGGGCCAAAAAGCCGCCAAACAACAAGGAACTAACTGTAGGGGTGAAATACGAATTCGGGCAAGAGCCGCCAAATTGACGCGCCTCAACAACCGACCGAGGCGAGTCGATCCGGCCGCCGTGCGCCTTGCGCACGCGTAGCCCCGGCGGCGCTGCCGGTCGCGGCGAGGTCCAGCCCCGCCGCGGGTCAAACGGTACAGGGTAAAACTTAAACGAAGCTTATTGCTGCTTCGCAGCAGCAACTTGCGCCGCGACTTCGGCCGCGAAGTCGTCCTGACGCTTTTCGATGCCCTCGCCCACGACGAACAATGCGAACTTCTGCACGCTCGAGTTTGCGGCCTTCAGCATCTGTTCGATCGTCTGCTTGTCGTTCTTTACGAACGGCTGGTTCAGCAACGACACTTCCTTCAGATACTTCTGCACCGAGCCGTCGACCATCTTCGCGACGATCTCAGCCGGCTTGCCCGATTCGGCTGCCTTCTGCTCGGCGATGCTGCGCTCCTTGGCGATCAGGTCGGCGGGCACCTCGTCTGCCGACAGCGAGACCGGCTTCATCGCCGCGATGTGCATCGCGACATCCTTGCCGACCTGCTCGTCCGCGCCCGTGTACTCGACCAGCACGCCGATGCGGGTGCCGTGCAGGTATGCGGCCAGCTTGTTCGACGTTTCGAAGCGCGCGAAACGGCGGATCGACAGGTTTTCGCCGATCTTGCCGACCAGCGCCGAACGCACCGCGTCGACGGTCGAGCCTTCCAGCGGCAGCGCCGACAGCGCAGCGACGTCAGCCGGGTTTTGCTTGACGACGAGTTCGGCAACCTTCTTCGAGAAGCCGATAAAGTCGTCGTTCTTTGAAACGAAGTCGGTTTCGCAGTTCAGTTCGACGATCGCGCCGACGCCGCCTTCGATGAACGAAGCGATCACGCCTTCTGCCGTGACGCGCGACGCCGCCTTCGACGCCTTGTTGCCGAGCTTAACGCGCAGCAGCTCTTCAGCGCGCGCCATATCGCCGTCAGCTTCCGTCAGCGCCTTCTTGCATTCCATCATCGGCGCGTCGGTCTTCGCGCGCAGTTCTGCCACCATGCTTGCGGTAATTGCCGCCATCATTCGCTCCTTGAGTCTGTCTGTCACACGCCGCCCGCATTCGATGCCGGCAGCAGAATTTCGTTTCCGCGCAGCGCACTTTTATTTCCGGCGCTGCTGCGTGCGAGTTGCCGCACGCCCATTCCAGATCGTCGCGACTTAAAAAAAGGGGGCCTATCGAGAGCCCCCTTTTTTGCCGGACACAGGGTGCTTTACGCTTCCCCGTTGACCTCGACGAACTCGTCGCCGTCGCCGCCGCGGGCAGCCTGCACGACTTCGTTGACCGCATTCGCACGGCCTTCGAGGATCGCGTCAGCCACGCCTTGCGCGTACAACGTAACCGCCTTGCTCGCGTCGTCGTTGCCCGGGATCACGTAGTCCACGCCTTCCGGCGAGTGGTTCGTATCGACCACGGCGATGACGGGCACGCCCAGCTTGTTCGCTTCCGTCACGGCGATCTTGTGATAGCCGACGTCGACCACGAAGATCGCATCCGGAATGCCACCCATGTCCTTCACGCCGCCGATCGACTTTTGCAGCTTGGCGATTTCGCGTTCGAACAGCAGCGCTTCCTTCTTGCTCATCTTCTCGAGCTCGCCTGCCTCGACTGCCGCTTCCATGTCCTTCAGGCGCTTGATCGAAACCTTCAGCGTCTTGAAGTTGGTCAGCATGCCGCCGAGCCAGCGTGCGTTGACATAGGGCATGCCAGCGCGCTGAGCCGCTTCAGCGATCGTGTCGCGCGACTGACGCTTCGTGCCGACGAACAGGATCGTGCCGCGGTTCGCTGCCAGTTGACGCACGTACTTCAGCGCGTCGTTGTACATCGGCAGCGTCTTTTCGAGGTTGATGATGTGAATCTTGTTGCGATGGCCGAAAATGAAGGGGGCCATCTTCGGGTTCCAGAAGCGCGTCTGGTGACCGAAGTGGACACCGGCTTCCAGCATTTGACGCATGGTAACTGCCATGAATATCTCCGCTAGGGTTGGGTCTTAAGCCGGCTGCCGTATCCGCCGCGCCGCCTTCCGCACTCTTCGGAAGACCTGACGCCGCGAACACCCTGGGTGCGCCGGCTTGCGAATCTCGCGAATTACGCCACGAATTGCGCCATATAGGTCTTGCACTTCATGACCAGCTCGCGAGGAAGTCCGCCGCCGAGGTGAATATTCTGAATATTCGAACTGACGATTGACTTAGCCAAACAGTATAGCACGCGAGCATTGCAGGACTCAACCTACGCGGTAGCACGTGCAGTCCCCGCGGGTTGCACCCGCTGCTACGCAACATGCCACGGATATGCATTGCGGCCCGCGCGGCGCGTGGCCATCCGCCCAGTAAAAGCCAGCGATCACGGAAATAAGGTGCGATAATTACGCGATAAACCGCTTTTCAGGCCCGACTCATGGCTATTACGCTCAAAAACGAAGACGATATCGCCCAGATGCGCATCGCTGGACGCCTCGGGAGCGAAGTCCTCGACTACATCACACCGTTCGTGAAGCCCGGCGTCACGACGGGCGAGCTCGACCGACTCTGCCACGAATACATGACGAACGTGCAAGGCACGATTCCGGCGCCGCTGAATTATCAGCCGCCCGGCTATCCGCCGTTTCCGAAGGCCGTCTGCACGTCCGTGAACGACGTGATCTGCCACGGCATTCCCGGCGACAAGACGTTGAAGAATGGCGACGTGCTCAATATCGACGTCACCGTGATCAAGAACGGCTACTACGGCGACACGAGCCGCATGTTCATCGTCGGCGAAGGCTCGATCATGGCGAAGCGGCTCATCCAGACCACCTACGAATGCATGTGGCTCGGCATCGAGCAGGTGCGTCCGGGCGCGCATCTCGGCGACATCGGCTACGCGATTCAGAAGCACGCGGAGGGCCAAGGCTACAGCGTAGTGCGCGAATATTGCGGCCACGGCATCGGCCAGGTTTTCCACGACGAGCCGCAAGTGCTGCACTACGGCCGTCCCGGCACCGGCATCGAATTGCAGCCGGGCATGATCTTCACGATCGAGCCGATGATCAACGCTGGCCGCCGTGAGATCCGCACGATGCCCGACCAGTGGACCGTCAAGACGAAGGACCGCAGCCTGTCCGCGCAGTGGGAGCACACGATTCTCGTCACGCCGACGGGCTACGAAGTGCTGACCGTCTCGGCCGGCACGCCCGCGCGCCCGCAAATCGTGGCCGCCGCCACCGCCTGATTTCTCCGCCCTTCGCCTATGAGTAGCGTTTCCGCCGTCGCCCTTTCCGATGCCACGTCGCTCAAGGCGGACTACAAGGTGGCCAAGACCCCGCTGATCGATCGTTTCAGGACGGCATCCAACGTCGACACGTTGATGCGTTCGCTCGCGCGCATCACCGACGATGCGTTGCGCGGCGCGTGGGCCGCGTGCGATCTGCCTGCGTCGCTGGCGCTGCTCGCCGTCGGCGGCTACGGGCGCGGCGAACTGGCCCCGCATTCCGACATCGACATTCTCGTTCTGCTGCCCGACGAGCCCGTCCCGCATCTCGAAGCCAGCATCGAGCGCTTTATCGGTCTTGCGTGGGATCTGGGTCTGGAGCTCGGCAGCAGCGTGCGCACGGTGTCGCAATGCATTGAGGAAGCCGCGAACGACGTGACCGTGCAGACGTCGCTGCTCGAAGCGCGGCGCATCGTCGGTAGCACGACACTGTTCGAGGGCTTTTCGCTGCGCTACCGCGATGCGCTCGATCCGCGCGCGTTCTTCCAGGCGAAAGTGCTGGAGATGCGCCAGCGGCATGCAAAGTTCCAGGACACGCCCTACGCGCTCGAACCCAACATCAAGGAAAGTCCGGGCGGCTTGCGCGATCTCCAGCTGATTCTGTGGGTGACTCAGGCGGCCGGATTCGGCAGCAGTTGGCGCGAACTGGACAAGCGCGGCCTCATCACCGATCGCGAAGCGCGCGAGCTGCGCCGCAACGAAGGTTTTCTGAAAACGTTGCGCGCGCGTCTGCATGTGCTCGCGGGACGCCGCCAGGACATCCTCGTCTTCGATCTGCAGACCGCACTCGCCGAGAGCTTCGGCTTCAAGGCCACGTCCACGCGCCGCGCCAGCGAGCAGCTGATGCGCCGTTACTACTGGGCCGCCAAAGCCGTCACGCAGCTCTCGACCATTCTGATCCAGAACATCGAAGCGCAACTCTTCCCGAACACGAGCGGCATCACGCGCGTTTTGTCCGATCGTTTCGTCGAAAAGCAGGGCATGCTGGAGATCGCCAGCGACGATGTGTTCGAACGCGAGCCGAATGCGATCCTCGAAGCGTTCCTGTTGTACGAAAAAACGCCGGGTGTCAAAGGCCTGTCGGCGCGCACGCTTCGCGCGCTCTACAACGCGCGTGACAAGATGGACCATCGCTGGCGCCGCGACCCCGAAAACCGTCGGCTTTTCCTGGAAATTCTGAAGCAACCGCAAGGCATCACGCATGCGCTGCGTCTGATGAATCAGACGAGCGTGCTGGGGCGTTATCTGCTGAACTTCCGCCGTATCGTCGGACAGATGCAGCACGATCTGTATCACGTCTATACGGTCGATCAGCACATCCTGATGGTGCTGCGGAACATGCGGCGTTTCGCCGTCGCCGAGCATGCGCACGAATATCCGTTCTGCAGCCAGCTGATCGCGAACTTCGAGCGTCCGTATCTGCTGTACGTGGCTGCTCTCTTTCACGACATCGCCAAGGGCCGCGGCGGCGATCACTCGACGCTCGGCATGGCCGACGCGCGGCGCTTCTGCCGCGAGCACGGCATTCTCGCCGACGACGCAGCGCTCGTCGTATGGCTGGTCCAGCATCATCTGACGATGAGCCAGGTCGCGCAGAAGCAGGACACGAGCGACCCGGAGGTGATCAAGCGTTTCGCCGATCTGGTGGGCACCGAGCGGCGCCTGACGGCGCTGTATCTGCTGACGGTCGCCGATATTCGCGGCACCAGCCCGAAAGTCTGGAATACGTGGAAGGGCAAGCTGCTCGAAGACCTGTACCGTGCGACGCTTGCCGTGCTCGGCGGCGCCCGTCCCGACGCGCATTCGGAACTGAAGCAGCGTCAGGAGGAGGCGCTCGCGCTGCTGCGCCTCGAAACCGTGCCCGAGCACGCGCACCGCGCATTGTGGGACAAGCTCGACGTCGGCTACTTCCTGCGGCACGACGCCGCCGATATCGCATGGCAGACACGCGTGCTGTACCGGCACGTCGAGACCGCGGCGCCGATCGTGCGCGCGCGTCCGTCGCCCATCGGCGAAGCGCTGCAGGTGCTGGTCTACGTGAAGGACCGCCCCGATCTGTTCGCGGGCATCTGCGCGTATTTCGACCGCAATGCGCTGTCGGTGCTGGATGCGCGCGTCAGCACCACGAAGCACGGCTACGCGCTCGACAATTTCCTCGTCGCGCATACGGAGCGAGACGTCCACTATCGCGACATTGCCAACCTCGTCGAGCAGGAGCTGGCGGAACGCCTCGCGGCGGAAGGCACGCTGCTGCCGGAGCCATCGAAGGGCCGTCTGTCGCGCCTGTCGCGCACGTTCCCCGTCACGCCGCGCGTCGACCTGCGGGCCGACGAGCGCGGCCAGTACTACATCCTGTCCGTGTCGGCAAACGACCGGCCGGGCCTTCTTTATTCGATCGCGCGCGTGCTGGCCGAGCACCGGGTCGGCGTCCATGCGGCGCGGATCAATACGCTTGGCGAACGCGTCGAGGACGTGTTCCTACTCGATGGTCACGGCCTCTCGGACAACCGACGACAAATCCAAGTCGAAACCGAGCTGCTGCGCGCGATCGCAGTGTGAGATTTCATGCGAGTCAAACTGACAGCCAAGCATCCGCGGCCGGCTTCGTCCGAACGCGCCCCCGTCCGTCCGGGCAGCACGACTGCGCGCAAGCCGGCACGGCCAGCCGCACCGGCGGCCAAGACGGCTCCGTCCACGGGGCCGCGCGGCGGCGCCGGTTCTTCCACATCGGCGGCCGCGCGCCGCGCCGAAACAGGCTCGACGACGCCCGAGAAGCGCTCGTTCGGCAAGACGGCGGGCGCGGCGGGTGAGCGCCGCGGTTCGTCCGCAGCGCCGCGAGGCGGCGCTGGCGCGCGCTCCGGTGACCGGCCCGCGCGTGCGACGGACGCACCGGCGCGCGGACGAAGCGAATCCGGTTCATTTGAACGTCGCTCTGCAGACGACCGGCCCGCGCGCGGACGGAGTGAATCCGGATCGTTCGAACGTCGCTCTGCAGGCGACCCTCCAGCGCGCGCACGAAGCGGCGAATCCGGCTCATTTGAACGCCGTTCCGCGGGCGACCGGCCCGCGCGCGGACGGAGTGAATCCGGATCGTTCGAACGTCGCTCTGCAGGCGACCTTCCGACGCGCGGACGGAGTGAATCCGGGTCGTTTGAACGCCGATCTGCGGACGACCGGCCGGCGCGCGGACGGAGTGAATCCGGATCGTTCGAACGTCGCTCTGCGGGCGACCGGCCGACGCGCGCGCGAAGCGGCGAATCCGGGTCGTTCGAACGCCGATCTGCGGACGATCGGCCGGCGCGCAAGCAAGGCGCGTCGACAAACGGTGGTTTCCGCCGCAATGCAGAGGCGCCTGCCGATCGGCGCGTTTCAGCTGATCGCCCTTCGCGCGGCACCTCGGCGGGCGAACGCGCGCCGCGCTTTTCGCGCGACGACGATGCGCCCCGTGCACGTCGCGCCCCGCGCGACAACGAAGAACGCCGCGGCTCACCGCGTCCGGCCCGCGCTGCGGATGGCGCACCGTCGCGCGAACGCACCTATGCACGCCCCGCCAAGGCCGCGTATGAAGGCCGCGACGCGTCGCAAGATCGTCGTCCTCGGAACGAAGGCGCAGCACGCCGTGCAACCGGCGACGAAACCCCGGCCCGCGACGGACGCGCCTACGCAAAACCCGTCAAGAGCGCCTATGCAGATCGCGAGGAAACCGTGCCGCCCAAATCGGCCCCCGCGGCACGCACGAACAAGGCAAAGCGCGACGCCCGCTCGATCGACGACAGCTTCGACCGTCCCGCGATCTTCGACCGCCCCGCCGGGAAACCGGCGCGCAAGTCGCGCCCTGCCGTAGAACCGCGCCGCCGCGACGAAGGCGAATACAACGACGCGCCCGGCAATCTGCGCCTGTCGAAGCTGATGTCCGAGCTCGGCCTGTGCTCGCGCCGCGAAGCCGACGAGTGGATCGAAAAAGGCTGGGTGACGGTCGATGGCGTTGTCGTCGATACGCTCGGCACGAAGGTCCGCCCCGACGCCGATATCCAGATCGACCCCGCCGCCCAGGCCGCGCAGCTCAAGCAGGTGACGATCCTCGTGCACAAGCCGGTCGGCTACGTTTCCGGCCAGGCGGAAGAAGGCTATGAACCCGCCGTGACGCTCATCAAGCCCGAAAATCGGTGGGACGGCGACCACACCGACATCCGCTTTTCGGCCGCGCATCTGCGTCAGCTGGCGCCGGCGGGCCGGCTCGATATCGATTCGACCGGGCTGCTGGTGCTGACGCAGGACGGGCGCGTCGCCAAACAGCTGATCGGCGGGAATTCGCAGGTCGACAAGGAGTATCTCGTGCGCGTCACATACGGCGACGTGGAAACGGATGTCGAGCATCATTTCCCGCCGGAGAGTCTCGCGAAGCTGCGCCACGGGCTCGAACTCGACGGCGTGCCGCTCAAGCCCGCGATGGTGAGCTGGCAGAACGGAGAGCAGTTGCGCTTCGTGCTGCGTGAAGGCAAGAAACGCCAGATTCGCCGCATGTGCGAACTGGTCGGCCTGCATGTCGTCGGCCTCAAGCGCGTGCGGATGGGTCACGTCATGCTCGGCGCGCTGCCCCCCGGACAATGGCGCTATTTGGGCCCCGACGAGTCGTTCTGAGGTCCGCAGGCATCGCATATCGTTGGTATGAAAAAGCCCCGCTGCGGCGAACCGCATCAGCGGGGCTTTTTTCTTTTCCGGCAAGGGGCCAAAGCGACTACTGAGACCCTGACATCCGCTTATTCGTCGGATTTCGGATCGATGTCGGGAAACAGCACCTCGGTAAAGCCGAACTTGGCGAAATCGGTGATCCGCATCGGATACAGCTTGCCGATCAGGTGATCGCACTCGTGCTGGACGACGCGCGCGTGAAAGCCTTCCGCAACGCGATCGATCGGTTTGCCGAACTGATCGAAGCCGTGATAGCGGATCATCGACAAACGCGTGACAGCGCCACGCAGCCCCGGCACGGAGAGACACCCTTCCCAGCCCTCCTCCGTATCCAGCGAGACTGGCGTGATGGTAGGGTTGATCAGCACCGTTTCCGGCACGGACGGCGCGTCCGGATAGCGCTCGTTATGGCCGAACCCGAAAATCACGACCTGCAGATCGACGCCGATCTGCGGCGCGGCGAGCCCCGCGCCGTTCGCGTCGCGCATCGTCTCGAACATGTCCCGGACGAGGTCATGCAACTCGGGCGTGTCGAAGTGATCGACGGGCTTGGCGATACGCAACAGACGCGGATCGCCCATCTTGAGGATTTCGTGAATCATGTTGTGTGCCCCTCCAGGAGCTTACGCATACCATCTTCGTCGAGCACGGGGATGCCAAGTTCCTCGGCTTTCGCAAGCTTGCTGCCCGCTTCCGCACCGGCCACCACGTAATCGGTCTTCTTCGACACGGAACCGGCCACCTTCGCGCCGGCCGACTCCAGCAACTCTTTCGCTTCGTCGCGGCCCATGTTCGGCAGCGTGCCCGTCAGCACGACCGTCTTGCCCGCCAGCACGCCCTGCGGCGCCTTCGGCGCGGGCGGGCCTTCCGGCCACGTTACCTTGCCGGGCGCGCGCAACTGATCGATGACCGTGCGGTTGTGCTCCTCGGCGAAGAACTGATGAATGGCTTCGGCGACGATGGGCCCGACGTCGTTGACCTCCAGCAGTTCGTCGACCGTCGCGTTCATGATGGGATCGAGCGAGCCGAAATGTTTGGCTAGGTCCTTCGCCGTCGATTCGCCGACGTGCCGGATACCGAGCGCGTAAATGAAGCGCGCGAGCGTCGTGTGCTTGGCTTTCTCCAGCGAGTCGAGCAGGTTCTGCGCGGACTTCTCCGCGAAGCGATCCAGTTCGGCAAGCGTCGCGAAACCCAGATTGAAGAGATCCGCGGGCGTACGCACGAGCTTCAGTTCGACCAGCTGATCGATGATCTTTTCGCCGAGGCCATCGATGTCCAGCGCGCGGCGCTGCGCGAAATGCCACAACGCCTGCTTGCGCTGTGCCGGACAAAAGAGGCCGCCTGTGCAGCGCGCAATCGCTTCGTCCGGTAGACGTTCGATGGCCGAGCCGCACACGGGGCACTCGGTCGGCATCACGAACTCGCGCGCGTCCGCTGGCCTGCGATCGAGCATCGCGCTCACCACTTCGGGAATGACGTCGCCCGCTCGCCGCACGACCACGGTATCGCCGATCCGGATGTCCTTGCGGCGAATTTCGTCCTCGTTATGCAGCGTCGCATTCGTCACCGTGGCGCCGCCGACGAACACGGGCTCGAGCCGCGCGACAGGCGTAATCGCGCCCGTGCGGCCGACCTGCACGTCGATGGCAACGAGCTTCGTGAGCGCTTCCTGTGCCGGAAACTTGTGCGCGAGCGCAAAGCGCGGCGCGCGCGAAACGAAGCCCAGCATGTCCTGCTGATCGCGCCGGTCGACCTTGTAGACGACACCGTCGATGTCGTACGGCAGCGTCTCCCGCTTCTCGCCAACTTTGTGGAAGAAGCCGAGCAACCCTTCGGCGCCCTGAACGACGGCCCGCTCGCTGTTCACGGGCAGGCCCATCTCGTGATACCAGTCGAGCAGTTCGCTATGCGTCGCCGGCATCTCGACGCCATCGAGCACACCGATGCCATACGCGAAGAACGACAGCGGACGCTGTGCAGTGATCTTCGAATCGAGCTGCCGCAAGCTGCCCGCCGCCGCGTTGCGCGGATTCGCGAACTCGCGCTGGTCCGCGTCGCGCTGACGCTGGTTTAGCCGATCGAAATCGCGCTTGAACATCAGCACTTCACCGCGCACGTCGATGAGCCTCGGCACGCGCTTGCCTTTCAGCTTGAGGGGAATCGAGCGGATGGTGCGGACGTTCTCCGTGACGTCCTCGCCCGTTGCGCCGTCGCCGCGCGTGGCCGCCTGCGTGAACTTGCCGTCCTCGTAACGCAATGAGATCGCGAGGCCGTCGAACTTCAACTCACACGCGTAATCGACGGGCGAATGATGCAGTGTGTCCGATACCCGCTTGTCGAAGGCCGCGATGTCTTCGTCCGCAAAGCCGTTATTCAGCGACAGCATTGGCATGTCGTGCACGACGGGCCTGAAGCCGCTCGCTGCTTCCCCACCGACCCGCTGCGTCGGCGAATCCGGCGTGATCAGATCCGGATGCTCGCTTTCGATCTGCTGCAGTTCCTTGAACAGCTTGTCGTACTCCGCATCGGGCAGTTCCGGCTGGTCGAGCACGTAGTACGCGTGATTCGCGCGTTCGAGTTCGGCACGCAGCCACAACGCCCGCTCGGCGGGTGCGCTGGTTGCAGGATCAGGGACTTTGATTCGGGCCATGCTGTCGGCGTTTCGGCATATGTAACGGATGTCAGATTATCTCAGGAAGCGCTTCCCGTGGCATCGGCCGAATGGCCAGTTTGGTGCGCGCGCAAACCGAACATGGACTGCCGATCCTGGCCGATCGGCCAATCGACGCGCAAGCCGTTGACAGCACGTCGTCCGCAATGCGAACTTGTCGCGTGCCTTCCATTGCGTAGCCGCCAACATGCCTGCATCCTTCGCCTGCCTCATACGCTGCCTCTTTATCGTGCTAGCCACGCTCGCCGCTTGCGATGTGCGAAGCGCGATGGCGAGCGAACAGGTCGTCGACGTGCCGCTCGGTCAAGGCGCGTCGATCTCCTATCTGCTGACCCAACAGGACGGCAGCCAGCCGCAGTGGGTGCTCGTCATGTTTCCGGGCAGCGAAGGCGATCTCGAACTCTCGCGGCAACCGGGCGGCACGATCCATATGCGCGAGAAGAAGAACTTCCTGATCCGCGCGCGCAACCTGTTCGTGGATTCACTGTTCGCGACGGCCATCGTCGATGCGCCGTCGGATCAGCCGGGTGGCTATTCGGATGCCTTTCGTGCGTCGCCGCGTTCCGCGCAGGATCTCACGCAGATTGCGGCGAACCTGCGTGAGCGCTTCCCACAGGCGAAGTTCGTACTGGTGGGCATGAGCCGCGGCACGATATCGTCGGCCTACGTGGGACGCGCGTTGCCTGATGTATGGAACGCCATCGTGCATATGTCGACGCTCAGCAGCCCGGCGCGCGGCCAGGCCGCGCCACTGATCGGCTTCGACTACGGCGCGATTCGTCCGCGCCAGCTGTTCGTCCAGCACGCGGACGATGGCTGCTATCTCTGTTCCTATGAAGCGCTAAAGCGCATCGCTGACAGCGGCCAATATGCGCTGATCACCGTGCACGGCGGCGACACGCGCAGCAAACCCTGCCAGGCGATGTCGCATCACGGGTTCTATGGAAGGGAAGAGACCGTCGTCGCCGCGGTCAAGGCATGGATCAGCGGGCGAACGTGGCCGGACGACGTGGGATAAACGGCACGGCATACGCGTCGTCGATCGGTGCTGGCACCTGGCGATGCCATGGCGCTTTCGGCGCGGCTCCAAAGGAAAACGCGGAAAATACACGGAGCAAATGAAAACCGCCCGAAGCATTCCCATGCGTCAGGCGGTGTCATCGACGGCAGCATAAGCCGCCGCGTCACGCGCAAAGCTGCGTCGCGCGGCTACTGGCTGAACAGCCGCCGCGTCGCAGGCGAGCCGGCCGGAATGCCGGCCTGTTCGAGCTTCGCGTACAGCGTCATCAACTGCTTCTCGATTGCGAGCAGCGCGCTTTCCGGCAGCGGCCGTCGGCCGTCGTCGACCACGCGTCCGCCGATGCGCTCGGCGAGCGACTTCGCATAATCGCACATCAGGCGGAACGGCAGGATGTCTTCGTCGGCGACGGGCACGTCGAGCATCAGCGTGATCATCTGGCCGCCCTTGTACGTGAGGTCGTCGCGCAGGAAGTTGGTGTCGCCGAACTGCAGCATGAACACGGGGCTCTGCTTCGCGTCCAGCTTGACGAAGCGCGTGCCGTCGCGCGACAGCAGCAGCCCGTCTTGCGACGCGACGGCTTGCACGTAGTTCGCGGACCACGGCGCGCCGTCGGACAGCACGTTGATCGACAGCTGTGCGTCGCACTGCGCGGCAAAGCCATCGAGTTCGCGCGCCATCGATACCGTTTCCATCATGTCCGGAAACTC
Source organism: Paraburkholderia diazotrophica (assembly GCF_900108945.1). Taxonomy (GTDB): domain Bacteria; phylum Pseudomonadota; class Gammaproteobacteria; order Burkholderiales; family Burkholderiaceae; genus Paraburkholderia; species Paraburkholderia diazotrophica. The sequence continues at coordinate 155,665 of NZ_FNYE01000005.1, forward strand.
GGGTGAAGCATCGAGCGCGTCGGCGAACTGCTGGACGCCCGTCACGAATTCGGAGAACTCCAGTTCGTTGAGCGGGCCGCTGCGGTTCGCGAGTTGCGCGGCCGCGCGCAGCTCCTCATAGCGCACGCCGCTTTGCAGCAGCTCCCACGCGCCGCCGCCTTCCGGCTTTCCTTCGATATGCACCGGCTTGCTGCCCGCGCGGCGCAGACGCTGCGCGAGCGGCAGCACCTTGTCACCCGCGACGGGCGCGGAAAGCCTGATGGGGACGATGCAGTCGATGCGCCGGTCGACGATCGCCGGCGGCGCCGACGAAATCGTCGTGGCAGCGGGCATGATCGGCTCGTTGCGCTCATCGTCGGCCTCGCGCTCGACGGCCGGCTGCTCGCGTTCTTCGGCTTCAGGGAAACCGTTCGGCGACGTGTTCTCGGCCTGGATGTCGGCGGGCGTGTCGAGGGGCGCGGCGGCGCCGAAGGTCGGCTCGACGCGCGCTGCCTCGGCATGCTCGCCCGATGTGGGCTCGCGGCGCGTCGTCGGGCGCGCCGGCTCGATGAATGGGCTCTGCTCGACGTGCTCGTCCCGAGCCGTGGGTTCCGCCGTGTCGGCAGGCATCGGCCGCGGCATCTTGCGACGCACCTTCGCGCCCTGCCACGCGTTGTAGACCACCACGCCCCCGACCACCACGGCGCCCGCGCCGATCAAACCGAGTGTCAACTCGTCCATGCACGCTCCATCTGCAATTCTTTTCGCCGCTGCGCGCCGCGCCTGGCTCGCGCGGCCTGCACGCACTGCGTGCCGCCGCTGCGGGCGCCGACGCGCAGCGAGTTCGATTCTGTGTTCAGCAACACCCGCGCGCGGCCCCGAAGATCGCGCGCGAGTGGACGTTTAAACGATATTCTGGACAAATCCCGCAGCCGTTTCCATGTCGACGGCAACGATCCGCGACACGCCCTGCTCCTGCATCGTCACCCCGATCAGTTGCTGCGCCATTTCCATCGCGATCTTGTTGTGGGAAATAAACAGGAACTGTGTTTTGTCCGACATCGCGCGCACAAGGTTCGCGAAACGCTCGGTGTTCGCGTCGTCGAGCGGCGCGTCCACTTCGTCGAGCAGACAGAACGGCGCCGGATTCAGCTGGAACATCGCGAACACCAGGGCCGTCGCCGTCAGCGCCTTTTCGCCGCCCGACAGCAGGTGGATCGTCGAGTTCTTCTTGCCGGGCGGCTGCGCCATCACCTGCACGCCCGCGTCGAGAATCTCGTCGCCCGTCATGATGAGCTTCGCCTGGCCGCCACCGAACAGACGCGGGAACAGCTCACCGAAATGACGGTTCACTTCGTCGAACGTGCCTTGCAGCAGCGTTCGCGTTTCCTGGTCGATCTTGCGGATCGCGTCTTCGAGCGTTTCGATTGCGTGCGTCAGATCGGCCGACTGCGCGTCGAGGAAAGTCTTGCGTTCCGTCGCCGCTTTCAGTTCGTCGAGCGCGGCCATGTTGACGGGGCCGAGTGCCGTGATTGCGTTGTTGATACGCGTCACTTCGCCTTGCAGGTACGACGGCTTCATGTCCGGCGTGAGCTTCGCCTGCAAGTCGGCTTCGTCGACACCTGCCGCCGTCAGCTGTTCGATGAACTGCTCGGCGTTCAGGCGCGCCGCCTGCTCCTTCAACTGCAATTCGGTGATGCGGTCGCGCAGCGGCTGTAGCGCACGCTCGCTTGTCAGGCGCAGCTCGTCGGACTGACGCAGCTTGGCCGTCAGATCGTCGAGTTCGAGACGCGCGGCATGCAGCGCCTCTTCCTTGACGCGGCGAATTTCGAGCGCATCCTGCAAGCCCGTATGCGCCGTTTGCTCGTTGATCGTTTCGAGTTCGGCGCGCGCGTCTTCGAGCGAGCCCGCGACGCGCTCGCTCTGCTCGTGCGCGACCTGAATCGTGCGCTTCAGCTCGTCGATGCGATTCGCCATGTTGCGCGCGGCGAAGCGCGCATCGGTGGCGGCGCGGTCGAGATCGCGCGATTCGTTGCGCGCGTTGCCCAGTTCTTCGTCGAGCGCTTCGAACGCCAGTTGATTGTCTTCGAAGCGCGCCTGCAGTTCGGCGAGCTCGCCGTCGTGCCGCTCGAAGTTCGCTTCCGATTCGGCTCGCAGCCCGCGCTGCTCTTCGATCTGCGCGGTGATTTCCTCGAGTTCCTCGCTGATTTGCGTGCTGCGCTGCGTGTAGCGCTCGTGCGCCTGCGCGAGCTTGAGGACGTCCATTTGCAGCGCGTGCACGCGCTGGGTCGCGCGCTCGGTCTGCTGGCGCACTTCCGTCAATGCATTCGATGCCTGCGTATGCGCGGCCTCGGCGCGAATCGCCGCGGCCTTCGCTTCTTCGGCGAGCAGCGCCTGCGCGCGCACCTGGCGCGTCAGATTTTCGATTTCCTGCTGGCGCGCGAGCATGCCCGCCTGCTCGGAATCGGCCGCGTACAGTTGCACACCGACGCGCGTCACCACGTGACCCGCCTTCACGACGAACGCGCCGCCTTCGGGCAATTGCGAGCGCATCGAGAGCGCCTGGGGCAGATCGTCGGCGACGAACGCGTTGCCGAGCCAGTCGTTGAGCACGGCGCGAATGCCCGCATCGTCGATGCGCACGAGCGACAGCAGCGGACGCAGCGACGGCGGCGCGGCCACCGGCTGACCGGCGGCGGGCGGCGCGTAGAACGCGAGCTTCGCGGGCGGCGCGTCGCTGACAAAGTGCTTCACCCAGTCGAGATTCGACACTTCCAGCGCGGCGAGACGCTCGCGCAGCAACGATTCGAGCGCGGTCTCCCAACCGGCTTCGACATGCAGCTTCTTCCACAGACGCGGCAGCGCGCCCAGCTCATGCTTGTCGAGCCACGGCTGGATCTTGCCTTCCGTCTGCACGTTCTCCTGCAGCTGACGCAACGCGGCCAGCCGCGCTTCGAGCTGATGGATCTGCGCGCTTTCCGCCTGCACGCGCTCCTGCGCGGCGCGGCGCTCGGCGTCGAGGCGCGGCAGCGTGTCCTGCGCGTCGGCGAGACGCTCTTGCGCGTCGCGCAGAATTTCTTCGTGCTCGGCCAGCTGCATGCGCAGTTCTTCGAGCTGCGCTTCGTCTGGCGCATCAAGGCCGCCCGCTTCCGTCTTCAGACGTTCCTGGCGCTGCTGAAGCTGCTGCAACTGCTGGTCGGCGTTGCGCTGATGCGCGGCTTCGAGCTTGAGCGCTTGTTCGGTCTGCGCGATCCCGGCGCGTTCGTCGCTTAGTTGCGCCTGCGCGTCGCGCCAGCGCGCTTCGAGCGCGGGCATCGCGTCGTGCTTCGCGGCGGCCGCCTCTTCGGCGATCACGGCTTTCTCGTCGCCCGCCGCAAGCTGCTCTTCGGCGTCTTCGAGATCGTCCTGGGCCTTTTGCGCCTGCGCGAGCCACTGCTCGCGTTGCGCGGTGAGCGCGGCGATCTGCGCCTGCACGCGGTTGCGCGATTCGACGATGAACTTGATCTCGGCTTCGAGGCGGCTCACCTCGGCGTTCGCTTCGTACAGCGCGCCTTGCGCGCCCTGCATCGCGTCGCTGGCCGAATAGTGTGCGACGCGCAGCGTCTCCAGTTGCGCCTCGACTTCACGCAGCTTCGCCGTGTGTGCTTCGAGGTCGATCTGCGCCTGTTCGATCGCGCGCTTCTGCTTGTCCTGCTCGGTGCCCGCTTCGTTCTTGCGCAACAGCCACAGGAGGCGCTGTTTCTCTTCGCCTTCAGCTTGCAGATCCTTGAACTTCGTCGCGACGACCGCCTGCCCTTCGAGCTTTTCAAGATTCGCCGTCAATTCACGGACGATATCTTCGACGCGCGTCAGATTTTCGCGCGTGTCGTGCAGACGGTTCTCGGTTTCGCGGCGGCGTTCCTTGTACTTCGAGACGCCCGCGGCTTCTTCGAGGAACACGCGCAGTTCTTCGGGCTTGGCCTCGATGATCCGCGCGATCATGCCCTGTCCGATGATCGCGTACGCGCGCGGGCCGAGTCCCGTGCCGAGGAAGATGTCCTGGATGTCGCGGCGGCGCGCAGGGAGATTGTTGATGTAGTAGCTCGACGTGCCGTCGCGCGTCAGCACGCGCTTGACGGCGATCTCCGCATACTGGCCCCACTGGCCGGCCGCCCGGCCGTCGGCGTTGTCGAACACGAGTTCGACGCTGGCGCGGCTGCCCGGCTTGCGCGCCGTCGAGCCGTTGAAGATCACGTCCTGCATCGACTCGCCGCGCAGCTCCGAGGCGCGCGATTCGCCGAGCACCCAGCGCACGGCGTCGATGATGTTGGACTTGCCGCAACCGTTGGGACCGACCACGCCGACAAGCTGGCCCGGAACCTGGAAATGCGTGGGATCGACGAATGACTTGAAGCCAGCGAGTTTAATCGAGGTCAGACGCACGGCGATATCGCTGTTTGAAAGTAATTATGGAAACGGAACGCGCGGTTCGTGCGTGTTCGTATGTGGACCGCTTCAGGTGCAAAGCCCGCAAGCGGCACAACGGAGCGCGAGCCCGCTGCGATTCCGGCGCCGCGGCGCGCCCTACGCTGCACCGCCGGCCAATGAGGGGCAATCATACCATCGCGCGTGGGCGATTCTTACCGTTGTCATCCGCGTTTCCGTCGTTGCGGGCGCTGGCTTCTTCATTGGGCTTCGCCCGATGCACCCAGCTCGACAGCGCCGAGGCCAGCACGATGCACGCGCCGCCCGCCCACTCGCGCGGACCGGGCACTTCGCCGGCGAATAGCCAGGCCGTCAGCGCCGTCACGACGATCTCGAACAGCATGATGATCGACGCGCGGTTCGCCGGCACGCGCGCGAGCCCATATTGCACGAGCATGTTGTTGGTCGCGAGCACGAAGCCGATCGCGAGCACGAGCAGCGCCGCCGTGCCCAGGTGAGCGCCCGTCGGCGGCGTCGGCATCGCTTCGAACAGCGACGCGCATCCGCCGAAGATCGCCGCGCCGCCGAAGATGATCGCCGTGCGCATTTCGGCCTTCATGTGGGGCAGCTCGCGGCTCGTCTTCAGGATCAGCACGTTGCTCATCGCGAAGCTCATCCCGGCCGCGAGCCCCGCCCATTCAGCGAGACTGCCCGGCACGGGAAGCCCGAGTTGCGGCGACCACAGCATCATCATCGCGCCTGCCAGCGACAGCGCGGCGAGCCCCGCGCCCGCCCACGTCAGCCGCTCGTGCAGGATGAAGTGCGCAAAGAGCGCGGTCCATGCGGGCGTCAGATAGAACAGCAGCAGCACGCGCATCACCTGACCGTGGATCGCGCCCCACACGAAACCGAGATTGGTGATGCCCGCGAACAGCGCGAGCGCGGGCAACAGCCAGTGCCAGCGGACGGTCTTGACCGCGTTGTGCCGGACCAGCAGCACGAACAGGCAGCCGGCGCCGCTCGTCAGCGCGCTCGCCGCGGTGCCCGTCACGCCGAGCGCGTTGAGCATCCGCAGCGGATACCACACCATGCCCCACACCGACGCGCCCATCATGATCGCGAGGGTCGGCCATGTGTTGCGAAGCGAGAGGTTCATCGCGGGCCGCTCCCCGCGAGGTCCAACATGTCCGGCTTGTGCTGCATGCCTTGTCTGCCTTGTCTGCTTTGTCCGTTTCCGGCGACAGCGGCGCGTGATCGCTGCCCTCCGTTGCCGTTGAATCCCGTTGAATCCTTTGGCGCTGCGTCGGGATACTGCCCGCATGGCGTCTCCGCGCTTTTTTCGCTGCGTTCGCTGCCTCGCGCACGCCGCTTGCATCCCCGCCTGCTGCACCGTGCGTAGCACGCCGCGAGGCCTTGTCCGCTCGAACGATGCGCCGTTCCGCCGCCCGCCGACACGCTATAATCGATCGCTCGTCGCCGGTGCTGCGCCAATGCCTGTCCGCCGGATGTCCTGCTGCCGCTGCCATGCCCGATCGGGCGCACTTCGCAGCCGCTTCCGGGCCTTTCGGATCATGTGCCTGGCAAGCATCGCAGCCGCCGCGCGCCACCTTCACCTGTGTCAGTCCGTCCCGCAACACGCCGAACACACGCCCGAACCGCCAAGTGAATCCGCTACTCGACTCCCTTCAGCCCTATCCCTTCGAAAAGCTGCGCGCGCTCTTCAAGGATGTCACGCCGCCCTCCGGCCTCGCGCACATCAGCTTCGGGATCGGTGAGCCGAAACACCCGACGCCGGATCTGATCCGCGACGCCGTAATCGATTCGCTCGGCGGTCTCGCGTCGTATCCTGCCACCGTCGGCACGCCGGCAGTGCGCGAGGCGATCGCGAAGTGGGTCACGAAGCGCTACGGCCTGCCCGTCGATGCCGCGACCCAGGTGCTGCCCGTGTCCGGCTCGCGTGAAGCGCTGTTCGCGCTCGCGCAGACGGTGGTCGACCCGAAGAAGAACGCGCAGGGCGAGCCTGCGATCGTACTCTGTCCGAACCCGTTCTACCAAATCTACGAAGGCGCGGCGCTGCTCGCGGGCGCGCAGCCGTATTTCGCCAACAGCGACCCGAAGCGCAATTTCGCGTGCGACTACTCGGCCGTTCCCGAAGACGTCTGGGCGCGCACGCAGCTGCTCTACGTCTGCTCGCCGGGCAACCCGACGGGCGCCGTGCTCACGCTCGACGACTGGCGCGAGCTGTTCGAACTGTCGGATCGCCACGGCTTCGTGATCGCATCCGATGAATGCTACTCGGAGATCTATTTCGACGAAGCGCGCCCGCCCCTCGGCGGGCTGGAAGCGGCGCACCGGCTGGGCCGGGGCTTCGAGCGGCTGGTGATGCTGTCGAGCCTGTCGAAGCGATCGAGCGTGCCGGGCATGCGCTCAGGCTTCGTCGCCGGCGACGCGTCCATCCTCAAGCAATTCCTGCTCTACCGCACGTATCACGGCGCGGCGCTGTCGACGGTCTATCAGGCCGCGAGCATCGCCGCGTGGAGCGACGAGACGCATGTGCGCGAGAACCGCGCGAAATACGTGCAGAAGTTTTCGACCGTCACGCCGATGCTCGCCGACGTGCTCGACGTCAAGCTGCCCGACGCCGCGTTCTATCTGTGGGCGAACGTCGCGCGCACGGGCCTGTCGGATACCGAGTTCGCCCACCGCCTGTACGCCGACTATAATGTGACGGTTCTGCCCGGCTCGTATCTCGCGCGCACCGCGCACGACACGAACCCCGGCCGCGATTTCGTCCGCCTCGCGCTCGTCGCCGGCGTCGACGAATGCACGGAGGGCGCGCAGCGCATCGTCGATTTCTGCCGTTCCCTGAAGCGCTAGCGTCGAGGCTAGCTTTCGGCAGTCCACGCGCCGCACGAAAGCGCCGCCGCTGCGCCCTCACCCGCTTTCCGAGTTCAACCCTTTCTCTTCTGACACCACGAACATGTCGCAACAACTTCAGCAGATCATCGATACCGCCTGGGACAACCGCGCCGACCTGTCGCCGAAGGCCGCGCCCGCCGAAGTGCGCGACGCCGTCGCGCACGCGATCGAGCAACTGGACAAGGGCGCGCTGCGCGTCGCCGAAAAGAAGGACGGCGACTGGATCGTCAATCAGTGGCTGAAGAAGGCCGTGCTGCTGTCGTTCCGCCTCGAGGACAACGCGCCGATGCCGGCGGGCGGTTACTCACAGTTCTACGACAAGGTGCCGTCGAAGTTCGCGAACTACACGGCCGAAGACTTCGCCGCGGGTGGCTTTCGCGTCGTGCCGCCCGCCATCGCGCGCCGCGGCTCGTTCATCGCGAAGAACGTCGTGCTGATGCCGTCGTACACGAACATCGGCGCCTACGTCGACGAAGGCACGATGGTCGACACGTGGGCGACCGTCGGCTCGTGCGCGCAGATCGGCAAGAACGTGCACCTGTCGGGCGGCGTGGGCATCGGCGGCGTGCTGGAGCCGCTGCAGGCGAATCCCGTCATCATCGAAGACAACTGCTTCATCGGCGCGCGCTCGGAAGTCGTGGAAGGCGTGATCGTCGAGGAGAACTCGGTCATCTCGATGGGCGTGTACCTCGGCCAGAGCACGAAGATCTACGACCGCGAAACAGGCGAAGTGTCGTACGGCCGCATTCCGGCGGGCTCTGTGGTGGTCGCCGGCAACCTGCCGTCGAAGGACGGCACGCACAGCCTCTACTGCGCGGTGATCGTCAAGAAGGTGGACGCGAAGACGCGCGCGAAGGTCGGCCTGAACGAACTGCTGCGAGGCGACTGATGGCAGGCGCCGCGGCGAAAACGACCGTCGTCTATGGCATTCCGAACTGCGACACGGTGAAGAAGGCCCGTGTGTGGCTCGAAGAACATGGCGTCGAATTCGAGTTTCACGACTTCAAGAAGGCAGGCGTGAATGCGCCGCTCGTGAAGGGCTGGCTGAAAGACGTGTCGCTCGATGCGCTCCTGAACCGGCGCGGCACGACGTGGCGCGGCCTCGACGATGACGTAAAGGCCTCCGCCGACAGCGAAGCGGGCGCGATCGCGCTGATGATCGAGAAGCCCTCCGTCATCAAGCGGCCCGTCGTGGTGGTCGACGGGCGCGTGAAAACGCTCGGCTTTTCGGCTGACCAGTACGCGTCGCTGTTCGACTGAGCGTCCGCGTTTTTCGCGTCGGCCCACCACGCCGCCGTGCGTCACGTTGCATCGCGGCGCTCAGTGCATTGAGCGCGGAGAACGCACCGAGCGCAACGATTTGCATGCATGCTGTTGCCGGCCCACTCAGGCCGGCATTTTTTCACCCGAGTTTCAAGCGTGGACACGGTCCGCGCATCTCATCTGCCAGCTGGTTGGAAGGAACTGAATCGATGTCCGGCACTCTTGCCCTTACCGAAGCCCTGATCGCGCGCGCGTCCGTGACGCCCGACGACCAGAACTGCCAGCGTCTGCTCGTCGAGCGCCTATCCGCGATCGGCTTCGCATGCGAAACGATCGAATCGAACGGCGTCACCAACCTGTGGGCCGTGAAGCGCGGCATGATGGGCACGGACGGCAAGCTGCTCGCGTTCGCCGGCCATACCGACGTCGTGCCGACGGGCCCGCTCGATCAATGGTCGTCGGCACCGTTCGAGCCGAGCCATCGCGACGGCAAGCTCTATGGCCGTGGCGCTGCCGACATGAAGGCATCGATTGCCGGCTTCGTGGTGGCAAGCGAAGAGTTCGTCGCCGCGCATCCGCAGCATCGCGGCTCGCTGGCGTTCCTCATCACGAGCGACGAAGAAGGCCCCGCGACGGACGGCACCGTGAGAGTGGTCGAAGCGTTGCAGACGCGCGGCGAGCGGCTCGACTATTGCGTCGTCGGCGAGCCGACGTCGGGCACGCAGTTCGGCGACACGGTGAAGAACGGCCGGCGCGGCTCGATGACGGGCAAGCTGATCGTGAAAGGCGTGCAGGGGCATATCGCCTATCCGCATCTGGCGAAGAACCCCGTCCATCTGCTTGCACCGGCGCTCGCGGATCTCGTCGCCGAACGCTGGGACGACGGCAACGAGTACTTCCCGCCCACCACGTGGCAGGTCTCGAACCTGCACAGCGGCACGGGCGCGACCAATATCATTCCTGGCCACGCGGACGTGATGTTCAACTTCCGCTTCTCGACGGCAAGCACGGTCGAAGGGCTGCAAAAGCGCGTGCACGATATCCTCGACAGGCACGGCCTCGACTACGATCTGACGTGGACCGTGAGCGGCCTGCCCTTTCTCACGCCGCGCGGCGAGCTGTCGAATGCGCTCGAAAAGGCGATCCGCGACGAGACGGGCATCGCGACGGAACTGTCGACCACGGGCGGCACGTCGGATGGCCGCTTCATCGCGCGCATCTGCAAGCAGGTCGTCGAATTCGGTCCGTTGAATGCGAGCATCCACAAGATCGACGAACATATCGAAGTCGCACACATCGAGCCGCTCAAGAACATCTATCGCCGCGTGCTCGAACAACTGATCGCCTGACGGAGGGCCTTCATCATGACTCATCCGTTTTCCACGGTTCGCGACGTGCTGCGCTATGCGGTGTCGCGCTTCAACCAGGCCGGGCTGTCGTTCGGCCACGGCTCGTCGAACGCTTACGACGAAGCCGCCTATCTGGTGCTGCACACGCTGCATCTGCCCATCGATCTGCTCGATCCGTTTCTCGACGCGCGCCTCACGTCCGAGGAAATCGACGCGGTGCTGAAGGTGATCGAGCGGCGCGCGACCGACCGCGTGCCCGCCGCGTACATCACGCAGGAAGCGTGGATGCACGGCTACCGCTTTCATGTCGACGAGCGCGTGATCGTGCCGCGCTCATTCATCGGCGAGCTGCTGCAGGATGGTCTGCAGCCGTATGTCGAGGACCCCGAACAGGTCGCCGCCGTGCTCGAACTGTGCACGGGCTCCGGGTGCCTCGCGATTCTCGCGGCGCACGCGTTCCCGAATGCCGACATCGATGCCGTCGATCTGTCGCCCACCGCGCTCGAAGTGGCAACGCGCAATGTCCACGACTACCACCTCGACGATCGCATCGCGCTCTTCGAAGGCGATCTGTACGCGCCGCTGCCCGAGCGCCGCTACGACGTGATCATCACGAACCCGCCGTACGTGAACGCGGAAGCGATGAAGACGCTGCCAGCCGAATACCGGCACGAGCCGGAAATGGCGCTGGCGGGCGGCGCGGACGGCATGGACATCGTGCGCCGCATCATCGCCGACGCGCGCAACTGGCTGACCGACGACGGCGGGCTCGTTGTCGAGATCGGCAATGAGCGCGCGCATGTCGAAGCGGCGTTCGGCGGCCTCGACCTCGTGTGGATGTCCACGAGCGCCGGCGACGACAACGTCTTCCTGATCCAGGCGAACGATTTGCCCGCCTGATCCTTCGCGAGCGCCCGGCCTCGCCGCAGTCGCATTCTCGTCGCATCGCACAACGCACGCCATCAAGCCCGACGTCGTGCGTTGTGTGCTTTCTCGGGCAGTCCATGCCGTGCGCCTCGGCTCGTTGTGTCTTCATCGGATCATGCAAAAAAGCCCGCCGCCGATTGCCGATGAGCAGACCGCGATGCGGACGCTTTCGGTAATATGAGCGCGACCGCGCTGGCGTGGTCCTAACGTAACCGAAGGCAACTGAAGGCAACCTGAAGCGACACCAGGCAACACCGTGCAACCTCAGGCAACATGGGATAGCACTCACGACGAAAGTCATCCACGCGCAGCGCGACGATCATCGTTCGCACGCTTATGCAATTCGATCTCCTTCACGTCGGCACGCTCGTGTTTCTCGCTCATATGCTGGGCGTAATCGCCGCGTGCCATGCCATTCTGCATACCCGCACGTCGCAAGGCGCGATTGCGTGGGCGGTGTCGCTCGTCGCGATGCCGTATCTGACGCTGGTCCCCTATCTCTTTCTCGGGCGTAGCAAGTTCGCCGGCTATGCGGACGCGCGCCGCATCGAGAACAAGATGCTGCGCACGCGCGCGCATCCGCCGGAATGGGATAGCGCTGCGTCGTCGCCGGGCCGGCCGACGGAGGCGCTCGGACAACAGTTCGTGCGCTCGCTCACGCGTCTGGGCGGCATGCCCTTTCTGCCCGGCAACAGTGTGCGCACGCTCGTGAACGGTGACGCAACCTTCGCCGCGATTCTCGACGCGATCGAAAACGCGAAGCGCTACGTGATCGTGCAGTTCTTCATCGTGCGCGCCGATGCGCTTGGAGAAATGCTCAAAGACCTGCTGATCGCGAAGGCCGCGCAAGGCGTGCGCGTGTATCTGCTGTATGACAGCATCGGCAGCTTCGATCTGCCGCATCGTTATGTCGCGTCGATGCTGGCGGGCGGCGTACAGATGCATCCGTTCGCGACGAACCGCAGGTTCGTCAATCGCTTCCAGCTCAACTTTCGCAATCACCGCAAGATCGTCGTGGTGGACGGCGAGCGCGCATTCGTCGGCGGACACAACGTGGGCGTCGAGTATCTGGGCGGCAAGCCGCCGCTCTCGCCGTGGCGCGATACGCATATCGAAGTGCGCGGACCCGCCGTCGCGAGCATCCAGTTCGTGTTCACGGAAGACTGGTACTGGGCTACGCAGCGACTGCCGGAATTCGACCCGGCGCCCGATTCGTCGTCCGCGCCGTGCGTTTTGCCGGCCGTCGCGCCGCCTGCTTTATCGCCTGCTTCAAGGGCCGCTTCGCTACCCTCTTTGCCGTCCGTCGCAGCGGGAGACGGCATGCACTGTCTCGTCATTCCGACGGGCCCCGCGGACAAGCAGGAAACCTGTTCGCTCTTTTTCGTCGAGGCGATCAATGCGGCACGCGAGCGCATCTGGATCACGACGCCCTACCTCGTTCCCGACGAAGCCGTGTTTGCCGCGCTGCGGCTCGCGGCGCTGCGCGGCGTCGACGTGCGCATCATGATCCCGAGCCGGCGCGATCACCGCGTGGTGTTCGAGGCGTCGAAGCTCTACGCGTACGACTCGATCCGCGCCGGCGTGCGCATCTTCCGCTACCGGCCGGGCTTTCTGCATCAGAAGGTCGTGCTGATCGACGATATCGCCGCCGCCGTGGGCAGCGCAAATCTCGACAACCGCTCGTTCCGCCTGAACTTCGAGATCATGGTGCTGACCGTCGACAGCAAATTTGCCGCCGAGGTCGAAGCGATGCTGCTGCGTGACTTCGACGAATCGTTCGAGATCGACCGCAGCGAATATCGCAATGCGCCTGCGCTGCGGCGCGTCGCGATGCATGTCGCGCGGCTCTTTGCGCCGATTCTCTGACGCGTGGCACGTGTCGCACGGCTGTTTAACGGGCTGTGTAAAGTGGCCGCCAAGGCCGCCTCAGGCAGCCCATCACGCAGCCCATCACGCAGCCCATCACGCAGCCGTGTCCCGGCGCTTACAGCAGCGCCTCGATATCGTCCGCGATCGTTTCGGGCTTCGTGGTCGGCGCGTAGCGCTTCACGACCGTCCCATTGCGGTCGATCAAAAACTTCGTGAAGTTCCACTTGATCGCTTCGATCCCGAGCACGCCGGGCGCCTCGTCCTTCAGATACTTGAAAAGCGGGTGCGCCTCCGCGCCGTTGACCTCGATCTTGTCGAACATCTGGAACGTGACGCCGTAGTTCTTCTCGCAGAACGCGCCGATCTGTGTGGCGTCGCCCGGCTCCTGCTTGCCGAACTGGTTGCACGGAAAGCCCAGCACCTGCAGGCCGCGCACGCCGTACTGCTCATGCAACTTCTGCAGGCCCGCGTATTGCGGCGTGAACCCGCATTCGCTCGCCGTATTGACGATCAGCATGACCTTGCCGTCATACATGCCGAGACTGATCGGCTCGCCATTCAGCGAGCGCGCCGAAAAGGAATAGATAGAAGACTTGTCCGTTGTCATGTTTTTGCTCTCCAGGAATATCGCCAGTCGACGGACTCTCGCGCCGCGCGCCACCTGGCCGATCGGCCAATGCCTGAGCTTGCGCCGCGCAGTCTAAAATAGCGTTTTTCTTCAAGCCGGCCTCGTTGTGATCCGCTTCAACCAGTTCAGTCTCGCGCGCGGCACGAAGCCGCTTTTCGAACAGACCACCTTCACGCTCAATCCCGGCGAGAAGGCGGGCCTCGTGGGCGCAAACGGCGCGGGCAAATCGACCCTGTTCTCCGTGCTGCTCGGCGAGTTGCATGCCGACGGAGGCGATTTTGCGATGCCGCCGTCGTGGCAGACCGCGCACGTCGCGCAAGAGACGCCGGCCGTCGATAAAACCGCGCTCGACTATACGCTCGACGGCGACGCTGCATTGCGCGCGATCGAAGCGCGCATCGCGGCGGCGTCCGCCGCGCATGATGGCGCGGCCGAAGCCGAAGCGCACGCCGCGTTCGCCGATGCCGACGGCTACACGGCGCCCGCGCGCGCCGAAGCGCTGCTGCTCGGCCTCGGCTTCACGCTCGAACAGACGCGCGCGAGCGCGAGCAGTTTCTCGGGCGGCTGGCGCATGCGCCTGAATCTCGCGCAGGCGCTGATGTGCCGCTCGGACCTGTTGCTGCTCGACGAACCGACCAACCATCTGGACCTCGATGCGATCGTCTGGCTCGAAGACTGGTTGCATCGCTATCCGGGCACGCTGATCGTGATCTCGCACGACCGCGAATTTCTCGATTCCGTCTGCAATGTTACGCTGCATCTCGAAAACCAGCAGATCAAGCGATACGGCGGCAACTACTCGCAGTTCGAAGTGCAGCGCGCGCAGCAACTGGCGCTGCAACAGAGCGCTTACGAAAAGCAGCGCAAGACCATCGAGCATCTGCAAAGCTTCGTCGACCGCTTCAAGGCGAAGGCGACCAAGGCGCGCCAGGCGCAAAGCCGGATGAAGGCGCTCGAAAAAATGGAACTGATTGCGCCCGCACATATCGCGTCGCCGTTCACGTTCGAATTCCGCGCGCCCGACTCCGCACCGAACCCGATGATGGTGATGGAAAACGTTCGCTGCGGCTATCGCGGGGCGGACGGCGGCGAGATTCCGATTGTCGAGCGAGTCGCGCTGTCGATCCAGAACGGACAACGCATCGGCCTGCTCGGTGCGAACGGCCAGGGCAAGTCGACGCTCATCAAGACGCTCGCGGGCGCGCTCGAACCACTCGGCGGCCACGTGCGCGAAGGCAAGGGGTTGAAGATCGGCTACTTCGCGCAGCATCAGCTCGAAACGCTGCGTCCCGATGATTCGCCGTTGCAGCACCTGTCTCGGCTCGCACCCGACACGCGCGAGCAGGAACTGCGCGACTTCCTGGGAAGCTTCAACTTCTCGGGCGATATGGCAACCACCGCCATCGCACCCTTCTCGGGTGGCGAAAAGGCGCGGCTCGCGCTCGCGCTGATCATCTGGCAGAAGCCGAACCTGCTGCTGCTCGACGAGCCGACCAACCACCTCGACCTCGAAACGCGCCACGCGCTGACCATGGCGCTCGCGCAGTTCGAAGGCACGCTGATTCTCGTCTCGCACGACCGCCACTTGCTGCGCGCGACCACGGACCAGTTCATGCTCGTCGCGAAGCACCAGTTGCAACCGTTCGACGGCGATCTCGACGACTATCGCGACTGGCTGTTGCAGCACGCCGCGGAGCAGCGCGCCGCGCTGAAGGCTGCTTCGGACGCGACGACAGCGAACGGCGGCAATGCAAATGGCGCGGACGCTTCGGTGAATCGAAAGGAGCAGCGTCGCCAGGAAGCGGAAACACGTCAGAAGCTCGCGCACCTGAAGAAGCCGTTGCAGACGCGCATCGCGAAGATCGAAAAGGAAATGGACGCGCTCAACGCGGAAAAAGCGACCCTCGACGCATTTGTCGCCGATCCCGCCAGCTATGGCGCCGAGCAGAAAACCAAGCTGACGGAAACGATACGCCGTCAGGCGGACGTCAACGCACGCCTCGAAACGCTCGAAGCCGAATGGCTCGAAGCGCACGAGGAACTCGAACAAATCGGCTAGCGGCCCCTTCGCGTCGCGAAGGAAGACATCAGGAAAGCGAGGCCGCGCCAGCATCCACGGAGGGCTGGGCATTGTCGTCTACTGCCGCACTGAAGGGCTTGCGCGTGCTCGATCTGACACGCCTGTTGCCCGGTCCCGCCGCGACGCTCCGGCTCGCGGAAATGGGCGCCGACGTGTTGAAGATCGAAGCGCCCGGCGCTGGCGACGCGTCGCGCGTAATGATGCAAAGCAGCGCCGACCGCGTCGCGGGACGTCCCGGCGCGTTCTACCGTCAGTTGAATCGCGGCAAGCGCGAAACGCGGCTCGATTTGAAGTCCGAAGGCGGACGCACCGTGCTGATGGCGCTCGCGCGCGAAGCGGACGTGCTGATCGAGAGCTTCCGGCCCGGCGTGATGGATCGGCTCGGACTCGGCTACGACGTGCTGCGCGTGATCAATCCGAAGCTCGTCTATTGCGCGATTTCGGGCTATGGCGCGCAGGGGCCGTATTCACAACTGGCGGGACACGATCTGAACTACATCGGCTACGCGGGCGTGCTCGACCAGCTGGCCGCGCGCGACGACACGCCGATCCTCCCCAATTTCCAGATCGCCGATCTGCTGGGCGGCGCGCTGTCGGCCGTCAACCAGATACTCGCGGCATTGTGGGCCGTCGCGCGTGGCGGCGACGGGCAATTCGTCGATGTGTCGATGGCGCATTGCACGTACGCGCACAACGTCGTCGCACAAGTCGCGCTCGCCAACGACGGCACGGCGCCTATTGCGGGCGGCAGCCTGCTGAACGGCGGCGTGCCGTGCTACAACCTGTACCGCACGCTCGACGAACGATGGCTCGCTGTCGGCGCGCTCGAACTCAAGTTCTGGGAAACGCTGTGCATGGCGCTCGATCGCCCGGACTGGGCGACGCGCCACTGGAGTCTCGGCCAGGCGATCGCTGGGCCGGATGCCGCGCAATTGATCAAGGACATGGCCGAGCTGATCGCGACGCGGCCGCTCGCCGAATGGGTCGAGCTGCTGGTGCCGCTGGATTGTTGCGTGTCGCCCGTGCTGACGGCGGCGGAAGCGGCCGGGCACCCGTTGTTCAATGCGGCCGCGCGCGAAGCGCTGATCGCGCAGCAAACGAGCGATGAAGATGCGAACCGTCTGACGGGTGGCGAGTAACGCGTGAGGTGTGACGCGTGACGTATGGCGGAATTCGGCGGCCGCGCGAACGGCCCGGCTCACCGCCCTTATCGCCTGACACGCCGGCAAGAACCGGACGAACCTTTAACGCCGCGGCAAGGTCTGCCGCGGCTCCCGTTCGTCGTCGACGAGCCGGTGCTTGCGCCCTTCGACGTGATGGCGGATCGTCGCCCGGACTTCGTCGGCCGTGACGTTTTCCGCCACGACGCGCCGTGAAATCTGGCCCGCCGTGTCGATCCATTCGACGATCCGGCAACCGCCGCCCCAAAGCCCGTGAATCGGCGCGGAGACGCGACAGCCGCGCAGATTCGACAGAAGCTCGCCCGAAGTTTGATGAGACTGTTTCAAGACGTCTTCCTTTTCCAGTCGTGACGTTGCATCTCACGAGGATAGGGAAAACGAAAGGCGCCTGGGTTACAGACACAGTCGAGAAATTTACAGCGCATTACGCCGGAAAGCGGACGCGTTCGGGCGGCGTCTGACGCCAATTATTCGAGCGTGCGGATGCGGTCGATGGCCTGCTCGATGCGCTCGACGGCGATCACCTGCAGTCCGTCGATGGCTTGCTTCGGCGCGTTGGCCTTGGGAATCAGCGCAATCGAAAAGCCGAGCTTCGCGGCTTCCTTCAGACGTTCCTGGCCGCGCGGCGAAGGACGGATTTCGCCCGCCAAGCCAACTTCGCCGAACACGATCAGTCCCTTCGGCAGCGGCTTGTTGCGCATTGACGAGTGAATCGCGAGCAGCACGGCGAGGTCGGCGGCGGGTTCGCTGATTTTCACGCCGCCCACTGCGTTCAGGAACACGTCCTGATCGAAGCAGGCGATCCCCGCGTGACGATGCAGCACGGCCAGCAGCATCGCGAGCCGGTTCTGTTCGAGGCCGACGGCAAGCCGGCGCGGATTCGGCACGTTCGCCGTATCGACGAGCGCCTGCACTTCGACGAGCAGCGGCCGCGTGCCTTCCTGCGTCACGAGCACGCACGAGCCCGGCACGATCTGCTCGTGCTGCGACAGAAACAGCGCCGACGGATTCGCGACGCCGCGCAGACCACGCTCCGTCATCGCGAACACGCCCAGTTCGTTGACGGCGCCGAAGCGGTTCTTGAATGCGCGCACGAGCCGGAACGACGAATGCGTATCGCCCTCGAAATACAGCACAGTATCGACGATGTGCTCGAGCACGCGCGGGCCCGCGAGGTTGCCCTCTTTCGTCACGTGGCCGACCATGATGATGGCCGTGCCTGACTGCTTGGCGACGCGCGTCAGCTGCGCCGCGCACTCGCGCACCTGCGCGACGGAGCCCGGCGCGGACGTGAGCGCTTCCGAGTAGATGGTCTGGATCGAGTCGATGACGGCGACGTCCGGCCTTTCTTCGGCGATGGTCGCCTGAATCTTTTCGAGCTGGATTTCCGCGAGCAGCTTCAGCTCGCTTGCGTGCGAGCCCGGTTCGAGCAGCGACAGCCGTTGCGCGCGCAACGCAATCTGCGCAGCCGATTCTTCGCCGCTCACGTAGAGCGCGCGCCGCTCGCTCGCGATCTGGGCCAGCGATTGCAAAAGCAGCGTCGACTTGCCGATGCCCGGATCGCCGCCAATCAGCACGACGCCGCCCGCCACCAGCCCGCCCCCCAGCACGCGGTCGAATTCGCCGACGCCCGTCGAGAAGCGCGGCACGTCCGACGCCTCGATGTCCGCGAGCCGCTGCACGGGCTGGTTTTTCGCGAGCGACTGGAAGCGATGCGCGGAAGGCGATTCCGCAACCGTTTCGACGAGCGTATTCCACGCGTGACACGCCGGGCACTGGCCCTGCCACTTCGGCGCCTGCCCGCCGCATTCCGTGCAGGTGTACAACGTTTTCTGTTTAGCCAACTTGTCTGGTCACGCGTGGTTATTCGTTATGTCGCCGTTCGTTACGTCGTGAGCCCGGCGCCGATCATTCGGCGCGCACGGGCACGCGCTGCGCCACGGCGCACATCAGCTCGTAGCCGATCGTGCCGCATGCCTGCGCGACGTCGTCGACGGGTAGTTGCGCGCCCCACAGTTCGACGCGCGAGCCGACGTTCGCTTGCGGGCACGGCGACAGGTCGACGGTAATCATGTCCATCGACACACGTCCGACGATCCGCGTGCGGATACCGTCGACGATGATGGGCGTGCCTTCGGGCGCGATGCGCGGATAGCCGTCCGCGTAGCCGCACGCGACAACGCCGATGCGCATGCCTTCGCGCGCCGTGTAAATGGAGCCATAGCCGATCGTGCTGCCTTCCGACAGCGTCTGCACGGCGATCAGCTCGGAGGCGAGCGTCATCGCGGGCTGCAGGCCAGTGTCCTTGATCGCGGAACTGACGCCCGACGGCGACGCGCCGTACAGCATCACGCCCGGCCGCACCCAGTCGAAATGCGCTTCGGGATACCACAGCGTCGCCGCCGAATTGGCGAGGCTGCGCGCGCCCGCAATGCCCTGCGCGCCACGCTCGAACGCTTCCATCTGGTGAGTGATGCCGCGCTCGCTGTCCGCGTCCGAGAAATGGGTCATCAGCGTAATCTGGCCGACGCCCTGGCACGCCCGCGCGCGCTCCCACGCGGCGCGGAACCTGTCGGGCATGTAGCCTAGCCGGTTCATGCCGCTGTTCATTTTCAGCTGGATATTGACGGGCTTCGACAGACGCGCCATTTCCAGCATGCGCAATTGCTCGTCCGAATGCAGCGCCGTCGTGAGACTGTAGCGGTCGATGACGTCGATATCCGTCGGCCGGAAAAAGCCCTCGAGCAACAAAATCGGGCCGGCCCAGCCCAATTCGCGCAACTTCACCGCTTCTTCGAGGTCGAGCAAACCGAAACCATCGGTTGCGCGCAGCCCCGGAAAGGCGCGAGCGAGACCGTGACCGTAGGCGTTGGCCTTGACGACGGCCCAGATCTTGGACTTTGGCGCATAACGGCGTGCGACTGCGAGGTTATTGGCGAGAGCGGCGGTGTGAATAGTGGCTGAGACTGGGCGCGGCATGGGATTTTTTCGTAAAGACACAGTCGAATCAGGAGCTTACAGTGCGTTTTCAACACTTCGGAGGCTGACGTGACAATGCGATCAAGGATACTGCTAGTCGGGATTCGTCTATTTTCGTGATATAAAGCCGTGCGCACAACCCATTTCGAACGGAATAAGCCCGGACGCGCCACTGACGGCCGGGGCGGACGGACGGCAGCGAGGACAGCATCGCATCAGATGAAAAAAGGTTTTTACACCATTATGGCCGCGCAGTTTTTTTCCTCGCTGGCCGACAATGCGCTTCTGATCGCTGCTATTGCACTGCTGAAAGATCTCCACGCCCCGAACTGGATGACGCCGCTGCTCAAGCTGTTTTTTGTGCTGTCGTACGTCGTGCTCGCGGCTTTTGTCGGCGCCTTCGCGGATTCCCGCCCGAAGGGCCGCGTAATGTTCGTGACCAATACGATCAAGGTAGTCGGCTGCGTGGCGATGCTGGTCGGCGCGCATCCCCTTTTTGCGTACGGCATCGTCGGCTTCGGCGCGGCCGCGTACTCGCCCGCCAAGTACGGCATTCTCACGGAGCTCTTGCCGCCTGACCGCCTCGTCGCCGCGAACGGCTGGATCGAAGGCACGACGGTCGGCTCGATCATTCTCGGCACCGTGCTCGGCGGCGCGCTGATCAGCCCGCACATCGCATCGCACATCATCAGGCACACGCCCCACGCGATCCATACGCCCGCCGAAGCGGCGATGCTCATCATCATCCTGATCTACGTGATCGCGGCGCTCTTCAACCTGCGCATCCCCGACACGGGTGCCCGCTATCCGCGCCAGGAGCACGGGCCGATCAAGCTCATCACCGATTTCGCCGACTGCTTTCTCGTGCTCTGGCGCGACAAGCTCGGACAGATATCGCTCGCCGTCACGACGCTCTTCTGGGGCGCGGGCGCGACGCTGCAGTTCATCGTGCTGAAATGGGCCGAAGTGTCGCTCGGCATGTCGCTGTCGGAAGGCGCGATCCTGCAAGCCGTGGTCGCCGTCGGCGTCGCGGCGGGCGCGATGATTGCCGCCGCGCGCGTGCCGTTGAAGAAGTCGCTGACGGTGCTGCCCGTCGGCGTCATCATGGGGATCGCCGTGATGCTGATGGCCTTCTATACGAAGCATCTGTTTCCGGCTCACTGGGGCGTGTACTACGGCAGGGTGCACATCCCCGGCTATCTGATTTTCGCGTATACCTTTCTGATGTTCGTCGGCGCGCTGTCGGGCTTCTTCGTCGTGCCGATGAATGCGCTGCTCCAGCATCGCGGGCACGTGCTGCTGTCGGCGGGCCACTCGATCGCCGTGCAGAACTTCAACGAGAACCTGTCCGTGCTCGTGATGCTGTGTCTGTACGCCGTGCTCGTGTGGCTCGACGTGCCCGTCACGGTCGTGATCGTGCTGTTCGGCACCTTCGTCTGCGTGATGATGTGGCTCGTGATGCGCCGCCATCAGGCCAACCAGCGCGCGTTCGATTCGGTATCGCTGATCGGCGAAGCGCACCACTGAGACCTGTTCGCTGATCCGCTGCTTATTGTTTGACTGCGCTTCTCCAAGCTGAGGGCGCGCCCCGCGCCATTCGTTTTTCAGGCTTTGCAGGCTTTTCCATGACCCGACCGATTCCCAACGTCCTGACGATCGCCGGCTCCGATTCCGGCGGCGGTGCCGGCATTCAGGCCGATCTCAAGGCTTTCTCGGCGCTCGGAGCCTATGGCGCAAGCGTGATCACCGCATTGACGGCGCAGAACACGCGCGGCGTGACGGCGATTCACACGCCCGATCCCGCGTTCGTCATCGCGCAACTGGACGCCGTGTTCGACGATATCCGCATCGACGCCGTGAAGATCGGCATGCTGGCCAACGCGGCGATCGTGCGCGCCGTCGCCGACGCGTTGCGACGCCACAAGCCGAAGCATGTCGTGCTCGACACCGTGATGATCTCGAAGAGCAATCACGCATTGCTCGCGCCCGAAGCCGTCGATGCCGTGCGCGACGAACTGCTGCCGCTCGCCGATCTGCTGACGCCGAATCTGCCGGAAGCGGCCGCACTGCTCCGCACGCCGAGCGCCACGGACGAAGCCGCGATGGTCGATCAGGGCGAAGCGCTGCGCAAGCTGGGCGCGCGCGCGGTGCTGATGAAGGGCGGCCATCTCGCCGCCGCCGACAGCCCCGACTGGCTCACCCAGGACAGCGGCACGATGCGTCTTGCCGGTCCGCGCGTACCCGTGAAGAACACGCACGGCACGGGCTGCACGCTGTCGTCGGCGATCGCGGCATTGATTCCGCAGCGCGACGATCTCGCAAGCGCTGTCGCCGATGCGAAGGTCTATCTGACGGGCGCGCTCGAACAGAGCAGCCGGCTCGACGTCGGTCATGGCGTCGGACCGGTGCATCACTTCTATCGGTGGTGGTAGCGGCGGGACGGTAGCCGCGCGGCGTCACGTGTCGAATTGCGTCACGCCTGATGCGCCTGCCGCCGCGCAAACGCATGTGCCCGCTCGGGCCAGTCATCGGGCACGATGAAGCCGCGCGAACGCTCGACCCAATGTCCTTCTGCATTCCCGACGAATGCGGCCACCATCGTCGGCGCCGTCTGCTGCATCAACTGCTGGCCGAGCGCGTCGGCTGAAACGAAGCTCGACGCGTGCTGGCTGTCATGGATGCGCGGCGAAAGCCATTCGAGCCTCGGCAGCACGATCCACGCATCCGCATGGCCGCTGGAAAACGACGGCCAGTCGGCTTGCGTCGACCACCAGCCGCGCGCGTGCGCCGGATCGATTTCGGCGGGATCGCGCTCGTTCGTGCCATTGCGATAGAAGAGCCAGCCTTTGACGAACATCTGCGCGTCCCAAGGCCCACGATGACCGAGCGACGCAAACTCCTCGCGCGCGCTCAGCCGCAACTGATGATCGAGCAGATGCGCGAGTTTCAGATCGAAGCGGTCCTGCAGATTCGGGCCCACGTAATCGGCCAATTCGCCCCGCCCGTCGCCCGCGTGCAAATAGCATTTGACGGCCAGTTCCCAATGCAGCCGCCGGCCCGTCGGCGTCTCGACGAGAAAATCGCATTCGCCTAGCGTGATGCCTTTGCGCCGCAGCGGCACGTTAGCGGCGATGAGCCGCGCGGCCGGGCCGTGCGTCAGAAACCACGCGAGCAGACACTCGGCGTAGCGACCGAGGCGCGTCACGCGCGCGTCCGCGATATGCCGGTGCAAAGCGGCGGGATCGGCGTCCTGCGCGTCGAGCCAGTCGATCGTCGCGGCCACTGCGCCGGGCGATTCGAACGGCATGGCGAGCACGCCGGCGGGCGGTTGCGAGCGCAACAGATCAGGACTGAACAGGAGCCACGCGATGTCCCGCACGGCGGCGTCGGACAGCGCATCGAGCCGGGCCGTCGATGGCGCCTCGAATGAAGCGGTCGGCCCGGCGGCGTCCATCATTTCGAGGCGTCCGCTTGCGTGTCTTGCGGCGACGCGTTGCGCCAGGCATCGCGGGCGAGACACAGGTCCTGCCACGACTTCGCCTTGTCGCCGAGGCTGCGCAGCAGATACGCCGGATGGTACGTGACGACCACGGGCACGCCCTCGTACTCGTGGACGCGTCCGCGCAGCGACGAAATGCTCGCGTCCGTCTTCAGCAGACTCTGCGCGGCGAAGCGGCCGAGCGCGACGATCAGCTTCGGCTTCACGAGCGCCACCTGCCGCTGCAGATACGGCTCGCAACGCGCGACTTCGTCCGGCTCCGGATTGCGGTTGCCGGGCGGACGGCATTTGATCACGTTTGCGATATACACGTTCATGTCGCGCGCAAGTCCGAGCGAGCGCAGCATGTTGTCGAGCAGCTTGCCCGCCTGGCCGACGAACGGCTCGCCCTGCTTGTCCTCGTTTTCTCCGGGCGCTTCGCCGATCAGCATCCAGTCGGCTTCGCGATCGCCGACGCCGAACACCGTGTTCGTGCGCTTTTCGCAGAGACGGCAGCGCTCGCACGCGGACACGCGTTCTTCGAGCGCGTTCCAGTCGAGCGTGTCGACGGCAGGCTGCGCCGGGCGGGCGACTTGAGCTTCGGTGTGCGACGGCGGTTCGGCGGGAAGGTCGTCGAACCATGCGAAGTCGTCGTCGGGCGGCGCTGCTTCCATGTCGCGCGCGGACGCGCGGCGGGCTGGCTGCGGCATCGCCCGATGGGCTTCGTCCGGCGTGGGTTCGCGGCGTGATGCGGGCGCACCCTCCGGCTCTGTTTGCGGTTCGTCTTGCGGCTGGCTGGCCTCGGGCGAAGCAGCGGCTCGGGACACTTCGTTACCGTTGCCGTCGCCGTTGCCGGCACTCAAGGCAGCGACTCGAACGGCCACATCTTCGCCAGGCGCGTCGGCATCGGTGCTCGCCGCGGATCGAGTTGCGGCATCGGCGCTTTCCGCCTGCAATTGCGGGTCGTCAGCAGCGGCCGCATGCTGTGCGATCCCTCGGCGCATCCATATCGGCGCGAGGCCGAGTTCTTCCAGCGCGGATTCATGCAGCGCCATCTGCGCCCTCCTTCTCGAAACTGAAACGCATCACGATGGCGTCCTCCCGGCTGCGATGCCGCGCCGGATAATAATTCTTGCGGCGGCCAATCGACGCAAAGCCGAAGCGCTCGTACAACTTGATCGCGCGATGGTTCGACGGCCGCACTTCGAGCAGCATTCCGGCGAGCCTTTCGCTGCGCGTGACCCGGACGGCTTCGCGCAACAGCGCAAGGCCCGCGCCCGCGTGCTGCGCGGCGGGCGCGACGCACAGGTTCAGCAGATGCATCTCGTCGACGACGGGCATCAGCACGCAATAGCCGATCAGCGTGCCCGTCACGTGCCGCAGACATATGCCGAAGTAGCCGTTACGCAGCGAGTCCTCGAAATTGCCGCGGCTCCACGGAAATTCATAGGCGAGCTTTTCGACAGCCGCGACTTCATCGAGATCGCCCTCCGTCATCGGCGACATGTAGCGGTCCGCCAGCAGCACACCGCTCATCGCGTGCCCTCGCCCTCGGCGGTATGCGCCGTATGCGTCGACGAAGCCGGCGCTGCCGTTTGCGCATGTTGCGCGGCCTTCGCGGCCAGGCGCTCTTCCGTGGTCTGCGCGACCTTGTCGCGGATGTACTCGGGCGCCGCCTGGTCGGCGGGCAGCGCGCGGCCCGCGTGGAACGCGCGCAGCGCCGCGAATGCAATCGGCAGCGCGTGCGGCACGGCTTCGTGATCGACGGTTCGCGCGACGCTCGCCGCCTTCAGACGGTCGCCGAACGCTGCAGCGGCATTGCCCGCCAGCGTGAACGGCTGGTCCGGCAAATCGAGCGCATCGGGCGAGCCGAGCGCGGCGGAATGAACCGTGCGCCACTCGCTTGCGTCGGCATCCCACGCGTAGTCGGCCCAATAGACCTCGTCCATGCGCGCATCGAGCGCGGCAAGCACGCGCGTGGCCGACGGGTCGCGCCGGCGCGCGCTTTCGGCGCACGCGAGCAGCGTGCCGACGGGCACCACGGGGCAATTCAGCCCGAATGCGAGTCCCTGCGCCACGCCCGTCGCAGTGCGCAAGCCCGTGAACGAACCGGGCCCGGCGCCGAACGCGATCGCGTTGCAGTCGGCGAGCGCAAGGGCCGCTTCGTCGAACAGTTCGCGGATGGCGGGAAGTAGCCGCGTGCTGGAGACAGCGCCCGTCGATTCATGGCGCACCCAGACGCGCGGTTCGGGAGCAGACGCGTCCGCCTCTTCGGCCGATGAGCTGTCATCGGCGGATTCGGTGGACAACAGGGCGACCGAGCAGAATTCGGTCGAAGTATCGAGGGCAAGCAGCACGGTTTTCGTCATGACCGCTATTGTAATGCGGCGCCCAGCGTCGCCGGATGCGAACACGGCCCAGCCTGCGAAGCGGTGCGTTTGGAAGGATCGCTCCAGCCTTAGCGGGCCGCGCGCCGGGTCTCGCTTGCTATGATCGACGCCCTATCTCGAAAAAAAGCATGGAGGATCTGATGAGCAACGTGGACGGTCTCTTCGCGAAGGCACAGGAAGACGTGAAGCAACTGCCGGAGCGTCCGGGCAACCTCACGCTGCTGCGCCTGTACGCGCTCTTCAAGCAGGCCACCGATGGCGACGTGCACGGCGACAAGCCCGGCTTCACCGATATCGTCGGCAAATACAAGTACGACGCCTGGGCCGCGCTGCAAGGCACCGCGCCCGACACGGCGAAACAGCAATATGTCGAACTCGTCGAGTCGCTCAGGAACGGCACCGCGGCTTGATCGATACTGCGATACCGGTAGAGCAAGCCGTCGATTCTTCCTACGAATCAACAGCTCTCATTGAGACGCGTCTTAATGGTGGCGCAGTGCAGCAAATATCGATATAATGCGGTCTGCGCTTCACCGCTTTGGCGGAAAGAAGCGCCTCGTAGCGTTTTGCTCCAATCCAGTTTAGAACCTGTCCCCTCCTGCAAGGCCCCCCACGGGCCGTCAAGTCCAGGCTGGCGGCAAGCCAATCCCGGCCTGTCGCATTCGATACAGCTTCTAACGAGAAACTCGCCTTCATTGTCGCGAGTTGCCCCCGTTTTTCGATTTGCTCGCTGCTTCTTTGCTCGCTGAATCCGACGACTTGGGTATGCCGATTGGCGCCGACGTGTTATTTCCCATGTTTCAAGGATTCTCATGACTTCGAGCAATACCTCCAGCCCGCTGAACGCCATCGCCGAACAAGCCCTCGGTCTCGACACGCCTGACACGGCCGTGCAAGCCCCCGAAGCTTCCGGCCCGACGTTCGCTGAGCTGGGTCTTTCGGCGGAGATCGTCTCCGCGCTGACGGCAGCCGGCTACAAGACGCCGACGCCCGTTCAGCAGCGCGCGATTCCCGCCGGCATCGCTGGCCGCGACCTTCTGGTGTCGAGCCCGACGGGTTCGGGCAAGACGGCTGCGTTCATGCTGCCCGCCATCGAGCGTTTCGCCCAGCTGCAAAAGACGCAACCCAATCAGCCGCGTGAGCCGCGCGAGAACAACGGCGGTGGCCGCGGCCGCCGTCCGATGCCCGTCGCGCGTCCCGGCCTGCTGGTCCTCACGCCGACTCGCGAACTCGCGATGCAGGTCACGACAGCCGCTTCGACCTACGGTAAGCACCTGCGCCGCCTGCGCACCGTCAGCATCCTGGGCGGTGTCGCGTATGGCCAGCAGCTGATGCTGCTCGCCAAGAACCCCGAAATTCTCGTCGCCACGCCGGGCCGTCTGCTCGACCATCTGGAGCGCGGCCGCATCGATCTGTCGCAGTTGCAGATGCTCGTGCTCGACGAAGCCGACCGCATGCTCGACATGGGCTTCATCGACGACATCGAGACAATCGTCGCCGCGACGCCCGCCACGCGCCAGACGATGCTGTTTTCGGCGACGCTCGACGGCAAGATCGGCTCGCTGACGGGCCGTCTGCTGAAGGATCCGGAGCGTATCGAGATCACGCAGCGCATCGAACAGCGCACGAACATCGCGCAGACCGTGCATTACGTGGACGACCGCGATCACAAGGATCGCCTGCTCGACCATCTGCTGCGCGACGCCGGCCTCGACCAGGCGATCGTCTTCACGGCGACCAAGAGCGACGCAGACATGCTGGCCGGCCGTCTCGCCGACGCAGGTTTCGAATCGGCTGCGCTGCACGGCGATCTGCCGCAAGGCGCGCGTAACCGTACGATTCGCGCGCTGCGCGAGCGTCGCGTGCGCGTGCTGGTTGCGACCGACGTCGCGGCTCGCGGTATCGACATCCCCGGCATCACGCACGTGTTCAACTACGACCTGCCGAAGTTCGCGGAAGACTACGTGCACCGTATCGGCCGCACGGGCCGCGCGGGCCGCTCGGGCATCGCAGTGAGCCTCGTGCATCACGCCGAACAGGGCGCGCTGAAGCGCATCGAGCGCTTCGTGCGCTCGCCCTTGCCCGTCAACGTGATCGCCGGCTTCGAGCCGCGCAAGGCGCCGCCGGCCAACGGCCGCGGCGGGTTCGGCGGCCGTGGCCGTCCGGGCGGAAACGGTAACGGCGGCCGGCGCTTCGGCGGCAAGCCGGGCTACGGCTCGCGCGACGGCAACGGCGGCGGCTATGGCGCACGTGAAGGCAACGGCGGCAATGGCGGCTACGGTGCTCGCGAAGGCGGCAATGGCGGCCGCAGCTGGGGCAACAGCCGTCCGGCAGGCGGCGGCTCGCGTGAAGGCGGCTACGGCTCTGGCTCGCGCGACGGTTATCGCAGCGAAGGCTACCGTGGCAACCGCGAAGGCGGCTATTCGCGTGACGGCGGCTTCGGTGCACGCCGCAACGACGGCCCGCGCAACTCGCGCCGGGGCGACTAAACCGCTCGCGTTTGGGCTCTCCAACGCCTGACAAGGCAGACGAGAATAGCCAGACATGAAGAACCGACGCCCCGGCGTCGGTTTTTTTACGTCCCGATCTACGTTTCACGATGCGAAAAATTTTTTTGCGTCGTAAAAAATCGTGCTGCGTAGCACAAGATCAGTTGTTGCAAGATGGAAAATTTCGTTTCTCAATACGGAATGAGAGACGCAAGTCATTGAAAAATAAACCATAAAAATCGCCGAAAAAGACTTGGTGATGTCTGTTCCGGTTGCGGCCTTTTGCCTAGACTCTTATATAAGACTTCACCCAACGAGATGCCCCCGGCAACCCTCGCTTCGTGGAAGTCACGAGTCCACCGCACCCCTCTTCAGGCAAAAAGGAGCACACCATGTCGCGTAACGAACAGGCAAAGCAACTTCAACAACAGTGGGAAACCGACAGCCGCTGGAAAGGCATCAAGCGCGGCTACACGGCGGAAGACGTCGTGCGCCTGCGCGGCTCGCTGCAGCCCGAGCACACGCTCGCGCGCCGCGGCGCCGAACGGCTGTGGAACGGCATGAAGGAAGAGCCGTTCGTCAACGCGCTCGGCGCGCTGACGGGCAACCAGGCGATGCAGCAGGTCAAGGCCGGCCTGAAGGCCATCTATCTGTCGGGCTGGCAGGTCGCCGGCGACGCCAACGTGGCAGGCGAAATGTACCCGGACCAGTCGCTGTATCCGGCGAACTCGGTGCCGCTCGTCGTGAAGCGCATCAACAACACGCTCACGCGCGCTGACCAGATCCAGTGGTCGGAAGGCAAGAATCCGGGCGACGAAGGCTATATCGACTATTTCGCGCCAATCGTCGCCGACGCCGAAGCCGGTTTCGGCGGCGTGCTGAACGCGTTCGAGCTGATGAAGGCGATGATCGAAGCGGGCGCGGCAGGCGTGCACTTCGAAGACCAACTCGCTTCCGTGAAGAAGTGCGGCCACATGGGCGGCAAGGTGCTCGTGCCGACGCGCGAGAACGTCGCGAAGCTGACAGCCGCGCGTCTCGCCGCCGACGTGTGCGGCGTGCCGACCGTGCTGATCGCGCGTACCGACGCGGAAGCCGCCGATCTGATCACGTCCGACGTCGACGATAACGACAAGCCTTTCCTCACGGGCGAGCGCACGATCGAAGGCTTCTTCCGTACGAAGCCGGGCCTCGAGCAGGCCGTTTCGCGCGGTCTCGCGTACGCGCCGTATGCCGATCTGATCTGGTGCGAGACGGGCAAGCCGGACCTCGAATACGCGAAGAAATTCGCCGAGGCGATCCACAAGGAGTTCCCCGGCAAGATGCTGTCGTACAACTGCTCGCCGTCGTTCAACTGGAAGAAGAATCTCGACGACGCGACGATCGCGAAGTTCCAGAAGGAACTCGGCGCGATGGGCTACAAGTTCCAGTTCATCACGCTCGCCGGCTTCCATGCGCTGAACTACTCGATGTTCAACCTCGCGCACGGCTATGCGCGCCAGCAGATGAGCGCATTCGTCGAACTCCAGCAGGCCGAGTTCGCGGCAGCCGAGAAGGGCTTCACGGCTGTGAAGCACCAGCGCGAAGTGGGCACGGGTTACTTCGATGCCGTCACTCAGACGGTCGAGCGCGAAGCATCGACGACGGCCCTGCACGGCTCGACGGAAGACGAGCAGTTCTTCGACAACAAGAAGGTCGCCTGAACGAGCTGATGTCAACGGCTTCAACGGCCGAAGATATGCGCCTTTCGCACGCAGCATCGTGAAAAACGGCCCCGTAGAGGGCCGCTTCCCTATCCGGTTCGGACGGCCGCCGAAGGCCGTCCGAATGCGGATGCGACGAACCTGAGAGATACAACACGGTAGCAAAGTCGGCACGCACCACGCGCCGATGCAAATTGGAAATACGCGCGCCGGCTATCCGCTGGCGCGCGTCCTTTCAGACATCCTGAGTCAAGACCGCGAACTTCGCGCACTGCCCGACAGAATGCCCCCGTTAAGCGCCAGGAACATGGGCAGACAACGCGCGCTATCGATAGACAATCACCGGAATTTTCGTATGTGTGAGCACGCGCTGCGTCTCGCTGCCGATCAGCAGACTGCCGAGTCCGCGCCGCCCATGCGACGCCATGAAGATCACATCGCAGCCGCCCTGCTCGGCCGCTTCGATGATGCCGAGATACGGCGATGGATGCACGCTCGTCTGGCTCGTGCATTCGACACCTGCGCCGCGCGCCGCCTCCTCGACCTCCTGCAGATGCTGACGCGCTTCGCGCTCGCTGCGGTCCTGAAAGTCGACGGGCGGTTCGATCACGACTTCCGAAAACGGCGAGTACGGATATTGCGGCAGGCACGCATACGCGGTGACGCGCGCGCCGACTGCCTGAGCGAGATCGATCGCGCCGTCGATCGCCTTTTTCGACAGGTCCGAGCCATCGGTCGGTACGAGGATGTGCTTGAACATGGTGCCCTCCGTCGTCGACTGCAGGTGCGGGAAACGCCCGGTCGCCGCTCGCCGCTTTGCATCGTCACGAGCACGTTGGCGCGTGTGCTCATGCGTCTGGAATGGACTGCGCCGCGCCGGCGGCGAAGCGGCGCGGCAGGCCGTCAAAACGATTGTAGTGCGCCGAAATGTCGTGCAACGGGCGCGTGCGGGCTTGTCCGCATATCGGAAACCCGCGCGGGCTCTGACGTTCAGCTTGCAGTCCGGCACACGCCGAAATCAGCCCCAATACGCCGGATCGCCGTAGGTATGCTTGAGAAAATCGAGGAAAAGTCGCACGCGCAACGGAAGATGACGCCGTTGCGGAAACACCGCATGAATGCCGATGGGCGGCGCGGCAAATTCGTCAAGCACGCTGACGAGGCGCCCCGCCGCGATATCCATGCCGACTTCCCACCACGAACGCCACGCGAGTCCGTAGCCTTCGAGACACCACTCGTGCAGCACCGCGCCGTCCGAGCATTCCATCGTGCCCGACACCTTGATCGTCACGACCTTGTCGCCCTGCTGGAACATCCAGCCGCGTTGCTGGTTCGCGCTCGCGCCGAGCGCGAGGCAGTTGTGATGCGCGAGATCCGCGAGCGTCTGCGGTGCAGGACGACGCGCCAGATAGGCGGGCGACGCGACGCAGACTCGCTTGTTCTCCCCCAGTCTCAACGACACCAGCGACGAATCGGGCAATTCTCCGAGCCGTATCGCGCAGTCGAATCCTTCGTTGACCAGATCGACCATGCGATCGGACAGATCGAGAGAAATCGTCACATCCGGATGCGCGACCGTGAACGTCGGCACGAGCGGCGCGACATGCCTGCGACCGAAACCAGCCGGCGCCGTCACGCGCAGATGGCCGCTCGCCTTCACGCCGCCTGCGGACACGCTGGCCTCGGCGTTCTGCATGTCGTGAATGATGCGCTGACAGTCTTCGAGAAACGCCGAGCCTTCGTAGGTCAACGTGATGCGGCGTGTCGTGCGCACGAGGAGCTTGACGCCGAGGCGCTCTTCGAGCGCGTCGATGCGGCGGCCGATGATCGCAGGCGCAACGCCTTCCGCCTGCGCGGCCCCGGACAGGCTGCCGCGCGCCGCGACGGTCACGAAAGTCTCGATTTGCTTGAAGCGGTCCATCTGCGAATGACTGCGCATCGATCGCGCACGAATTGGGTGATGCGCCTCAGATTAGGTTGGTGAAAGTAAAAGATCAAGTGATCTTTTGAGTCTTTTTAGGCATAAGTCGTCACGAATAGAATCGAACCCGACCTCTGAATGGAGCGCATGGCGATGTCGGCCGCAACGACACTCTTCCCCAAGGCAGTGATTTTCGATGCGTACGGCACGTTGTTCGACGTGCATTCCGTCGTCGCCGCGGCGGAGCAGATGTTCCCCGGCCGCGGCGATGCGCTGTCGCAGTTGTGGCGGCAAAAGCAGATCGAATACACGCAGTTGCGCACGCTGTCCGACCCTACCGGCGCGCACTACCAGCCGTTCTGGAACGTCACGCTCGACGCGCTGCGCTTCTCCGCGCGCAAGCTGGAACCCATGCTGAACGCGTCCGGCGAAAAGCGCCTGATGGACGAGTACGCATGCCTTTCGGCGTTTCCCGACGCGCTGCCCGCGCTGCGGCAGCTTCGCGGCATGCGCGCTGCCGGGGGCGTCGCGCAGATCGGTCTCGCGATCCTCTCGAACGGCAATCCGCAGATGCTCGACATCGCTGTCAAAAGCGCGGGCATGGCAGGCGTGTTCGACCACGTGCTCTCGGTAGATACCGTGCGCGCGTTCAAGCCGGCGCCCGCGAGCTACGCGCTCGGCACACAGACGTTCGGCGCGAACGCACGCGAGATCGTGTTCGTGTCGTCGAACGGCTGGGACGCGTGCGGCGCGAACTGGTTCGGCTACACAGTCTTCTGGCTCAACCGCCAGGGCTCGCCCGCCGAGGAATTGGGCGTCGCACCGCATGGAAGCGGCAGGAGCATGAGCGAACTGATTGCGTTTATCGACAACCTCACGTCATCTGAGAAAGCAGAGAAAGCCGGCATACGGGAGAAGAGCAGCAGCCGCGCGCGCCACAGCCCTGGCGCATGACGACACGCCCCGCCCCATTGAGACGACGCATTGCAATTGCATCAACAAGCATCTTTAAAAACTGACCGACCAAGGAGAAATCATGGCGAACACGCTGTCGCTGCCGCAGGGCATGACCATCACGGGCAAGATCAAGCCCGGATTCGAGACCATTCTCACGCCGCAAGCGCTCGAACTCGTCGCCAGCCTGCACCGCACGTTCGAGCCGCGCCGCCAGCAATTGCTGAAAGCGCGTGCCGAGCGCGCGAAACGTCTGGATGACGGCGAGCGCCCCGACTTTCTAGCGGAAACAAAGAGCATCCGCGAAGGCGACTGGACCATCGCGCCGCTGCCGCAGGATCTGCAATGCCGCCGCGTCGAGATCACGGGTCCCGTGGACCGCAAGATGATCATCAACGCGCTGAACTCGGGCGCGGACTCGTACATGACCGATTTCGAGGATTCGAACGCGCCGAGTTGGGACAACCAGATCACCGGTCACATCAATCTGAAAGAAGCCGTGCGCCGCACGATCTCGCTCGAGCAGAACGGCAAGTCGTACAGGCTGAACGACAAGATCGCGACGCTGATCGTGCGTCCGCGCGGCTGGCATCTCGACGAGAAGCACGTGAGCGTCGATGGCCAGCGTGTGTCGGGCGGCATCTTCGACTTCGCGCTGTTCCTGCATCACAACGCGAAAGAGCAACTGTCGCGAGGCACGGCCCCTTACTTCTATCTGCCGAAGATGGAAAGCCATCTCGAAGCGCGTCTGTGGAACGACATCTTCGTCGCCGCGCAGGAAGCCGTCGGCGTGCCGCGCGGCACGATTCGCGCAACCGTGCTGATCGAAACGATCCTGGCCGCGTTCGAAATGGATGAGATCCTGTACGAGCTGCGCGAACACAGTTCGGGTCTGAACGCAGGACGTTGGGACTACATCTTTTCGGCGATCAAGAAGTTCAAGAACGACAAGGACTTCTGCCTCGCGGATCGCTCGCAGATCACGATGACGGTGCCTTTCATGCGCGCCTATGCGCTGCAACTGCTGAAGACTTGCCACCGCCGCAACGCTCCGGCGATCGGCGGCATGAGCGCGCTGATTCCGATCAGGAACGACGCGGCCGCGAACGACAAGGCGATGGCCGGCGTGCGCTCCGATAAGGCGCGCGACGCGACGGACGGCTACGACGGCGGCTGGGTCGCGCATCCGGGTCTTGTGCCCATCGCGATGGAAGAGTTCGTCAAGGTGCTCGGCGACAAGCCGAACCAGATCGGCAAGCAGCGCGACGACGTGCAGGTGACGGGCAAGGACCTGCTCGACTTCCGCCCCGAAGCGCCCATCACAGAAGCGGGCCTGCGCTACAACATCAACGTCGGCGTTCACTACCTGGGCTCGTGGCTCGCAGGCAACGGTTGCGTGCCGATTCACAACCTGATGGAAGACGCGGCGACGGCGGAAATTTCGCGATCGCAGGTCTGGCAGTGGATTCGTTCGCCGAAGGGCAAACTCGACGACGGACGCAAGGTGACGGCCGATCTCGTGCGCGAACTGACGGCGCAGGAACTTGACAAGGTGAAAGCGGTGATCGCCGGCGATACGAAGCCCTACGA
Organism: Paraburkholderia diazotrophica; assembly: GCF_900108945.1. Lineage (GTDB taxonomy): Bacteria > Pseudomonadota > Gammaproteobacteria > Burkholderiales > Burkholderiaceae > Paraburkholderia > Paraburkholderia diazotrophica. Next base: position 189,765 of record NZ_FNYE01000005.1, read on the forward strand.
TCGCGCTGCGCAAATCTTCGGTGAGATGTCGACGTCGGAGAACTTCACCGAATTTCTGACGCTGCCGCTTTACGAAGAACTCAGAGCATGACGATGCGTGCCGGACGGACAGCCGCCGTTAGCGGCCTTTTTACCCGGCGCGCGGCGCGATCGCTCGATGGTTGACCGACCGGGAATGGCCTGGCGGGCGTCATGCCTGCTGGGCCGTTCTTTTTTCGCCGACGCTTTCGCCGCTTCGAGTTTTACAGGCGGAATGCACACGCAACGAATGCCTGCGTCCCTTCCGGTCAACGCCCGTTCGAACGCCGGTGCGCAACCCAGTCGCCGGAACGAATCTCCGGCAATCCTTTGACCGCCTCGCGCTGCACCGGATAGTAGCGGCACGTGATGGGCGCGCCTTCGACCTCGACGGTCACTTCACGCGGCAAGAACAGCCCCTCGACACCCGGATAGACCTCCTCGATCTCATCGAGCACGGCGACCAGTCCGTCGTCGATTTCGTAGACATCCCCTTGCACGTGGATGCCCGCGTCATCGGGAACGAAACCCGGATACGCGCCGAAGTCGAAGAGACGCCCACGCACAGTGGCCGAACCGACCAGCGTGGGCGCTGCGATGTCGTTGCGCGCCGCCGCGGCGCCGATGTCGTTGATTTCGCCGGCACGCAGGGTGCCATACACAAAAACGTTTTGCATCCGTTCACTATCCTCGATCAAACCGGACTTGCGTGCCGACGTCGCAATCAGGCGAGCGATGCGCTCGCGACCAGTACGCCGTCGATATCTGCATAGATCCATTCGCCCGGACGCACCACTGAACCGGGCAGGCGCACGGGCATGTCGCGCTCGCCGCCGCCGCGTTTCTGGCTGCGCTGTGGATTCGTCGCGAGTGCAACGATGCCGATATTGCACTCGTTGAGTTCGAGCGCATCGCGCACGCAGCCGAACACGACAATGCCTGCCCAGCCGTTCTTCTCGCCGAGCTTGCCCAGGTTGCCGCCGACGAGCGCGCAACGCAGGCTGCCACCCCCGTCGATGACCAGCACGCGCCCTGCGCCTTTTTCTTCGAGCGTCGCGCGCACCAGCGTGTTGTCTTCGAATACCTTCAGCGTGACGGCCTCGCCGCCAAAACGCGCCGCGCGGCCAAAACGGTTGAATACGGGATCGAGCACGCGCAACGTGCCTGCGGCCAGCTGGTCTTCATGTGCATCGCACAGATCTGCGGTTGCGAAGTTCATAAGCGTCCCCTGTCGAAACGAATCCGGTGCATTATCCCGCGCCATTGTCACGATGTCCCATCGGCCGTTCGGCTAATGCCTTGGCGACGCGCCGGACCCTACAATGATATGCATCGCCTCGCCCGGCCCGCGCCGCCGGACAGCACCGCCGTCCAGCCCCGCAGTTGAGCCCATTACGTCATGACTGAAGCCGCCCGTTCAACCCAGCCCGCCGCCGCGAAAGCCCCGACCGAGCTATCGACACGCGTCGATTTCGCCGACATTCCGCCCGAATTCGCGCCAACGCCGACGCATCCCATCCGCGTGCGCTCGCGGCCGATGCCCGCAGGCGTGCGCATCGCGCGGCATACGCACGCGTGGGCGCAGGTCGCGTATGCGTCGCGCGGCGTGCTTCGCGTCGGCACGTTTGGCACCACGTGGATGGTGCCGCCGTCGCGCGCGATCTGGGTGCCGCCTTATGTGCTGCACGAAGTGGTGATCGTCGAAGATGCGTTTCTGCGCACGCTCTACGTGAACGAGGCGGCCGTGCCGGCAGGGCTGGATACATGCCGGGTCGTCGAGGTGTCCGGGCTGCTGCGTGAAGTGATCGCCGCACTCGATACGCCGGGTCTGCTGCCCGACCGCGAGCGACTGCTCGGCTCGCTCGCGCTCGATGAAATCACGCGCTCGGAGCCGCTGCCGCTGTCCGTACCGATGCCGACGGAAAAGCGTCTGCGCGCGTTATGCGAAGCGGTGCTCGCCGATCCCGCGAATGCCGGCTCGCTGGAGCGATGGGCGTCGACGGTCGGCGCGAGCACGCGCACGATCGCACGGCTCTTTCGGCAGGAACTGGGCGTGAGCTTTTCGCAATGGCGTCAGCAGGCCGTGCTCGCCCGCGCGATTCCATTGCTCAGCCAGGGGCGTCCGTTATCGCATGTCGCGCGCGAGTTGGGATATCAAAGCCAGAGCGCGTTTTCCGCGATGTTCAGGCGCGCGTTCGGAGAGAGTCCGCGGGCGTTTATGCTGCGCGGCGCGGAGCACCGGCGTGACGAGCCGGAGCGCGAAGAGGATGACGACGCTTCGGTGTGAGCGCGGACGAGGGCCGAACATCGATGTGAGTGCAGAACTCGACGGGTGACTGAACACGAGCGCGGATTACGCGATTCGTGATCGATCGACGCGATAGAGCGCCGCTGACACCCTCAAACGCGCCGCGCCATATGCCTGATCGAGCCCAGTTGCGCGAGACGCGGGCCCGCGAGCCGATAGCCCATCCGTTGATAGAGACGCGCGGCGGGATTGTCGACGAACACGCGCAGTTGAAGTTCAGAGAGCCCCCGCGCGCGCGCCCACCGATGCGACGTATTCAGCAGATACGTGCCCGCGCCGCGCCGCCGGTGACCTTCGGCAATCTGCACATCGCGTATGTGCAGCGAGTCACCCTCCTCGGTGATGCGTAGCACGCCGATACGTTCGCCGTCCACTTCGAGAATGAAGTTTTCCGACTCGCGCCAGCTCGCGAGAAACAGGTCGCTGCGCCACACGAGGTGATGGCGACGGTAATACCCGCCCATGTTGTTGCGCGTCAGCGCCTCGGCGAACTGGAAGTCGTCCATGCTGGCCTTGCGCAAGTAGAAGGGAGACGGATCGTCGGTCGGGTCGAGCATCGCGCGGAGACGAAAAGGTCGGTCCGCACAACGTTAAGACAGGCGGGACGCGCTGGCAATGGCTGTTTGCCCGACAGCGTTTGAGGCCGCATTGCAGACGCAGCAACATAGCTTGCGTGCAAAAACAAAAAAGCCCGCTGACGATTCAGCGGGCTTCATGTTTCTGGCGGAGCGGACGGGACTCGAACCCGCGACCCCCGGCGTGACAGGCCGGTATTCTAACCGACTGAACTACCGCTCCAGTCTTGCTACCTGACTTGCGAGCGTCGGTTAGCTTTCGCAAGCGCATCGCTTGACTCGCATCAAGCAACGCCAGTATCTGGCGTCCCCTAGGGGATTCGAACCCCTGTACTCACCGTGAAAGGGTGATGTCCTAGGCCTCTAGACGAAGGGGACAACGTACTTCACACACTACTGCTTATACCTTTAACGAAAAAGCCCGCTCACCGAACGGGCTTAATCTGGCGGAGTGGACGGGACTCGAACCCGCGACCCCCGGCGTGACAGGCCGGTATTCTAACCGACTGAACTACCACTCCAGTCTTGCTACCTGACTTGCGAGCGTCGGTTACTTCTCGCAAGCGCATCACTTGAACCTCATCAAGCAACGCCAGTATTTGGCGTCCCCTAGGGGATTCGAACCCCTGTACTCACCGTGAAAGGGTGATGTCCTAGGCCTCTAGACGAAGGGGACATAATCTTTACAGATCTGTCTCGTTCTTACCGCTAACTTCATTCATCAGCAGCGAAGACCGCCATTCTAACTGCTCTACTACTGCTTGTGAAGTCTTTTTTGCTACAACTTCCGGCTAACCGAAACGACTTCACTTGTTCTGATGGTGGAGGTAAGCGGGATCGAACCGCTGACCTCTTGCATGCCATGCAAGCGCTCTCCCAGCTGAGCTATACCCCCTTGCAGAACAGAAGCGAGATTGTAGAGACCAATTTTCGCTTTGTAAATACCTCTTGAGTCGATTCACGCAATTTTTTCGCGACGCCGCGTCGTACGTACGGCGCGGCATCTTCGACCCATTCAGCTATGACTGAACGAGGTTCACGCGAGCGCTTTTTCGATACGACTCACGACGACGTCGCGTCCGAACAGCATCAGCACGCTATCGATCGACGGCGTATGCGTCGTGCCTGCGACCAGCAGGCGCACGGGCATCGCGATCTGCGGCATCTTCAGCTTGTGCGCGCCGAGCGTCGCCTTCAATGCGGCGGCGATGCCCTCCTTCGTCCAGTCGCAGGTCTTCAACGCAGCGCCCAGATCGGCCAGCGCGGGGCGCACCGCGTCTGTCAGATGCTGCGCGAGCGCTTCGGCATCCGGTTGGGGCTCGCGATAGAACATCGCGGCGTTGTCCACGATCTCCTTCACCGTCGACGCGCGATCCTTCATCAGCGCAATCACGGCCGCGAGATCGGCGCCCTTTGCGAGCGTCGCTTCGTCGATCTCGAGCGCTGCGAAGAACGGCTTGCCCAGTTCAGCAAGGCGAGCGTTGTCCGCTTCCTTGATGTAGTGGTTGTTCAGCCAGTTGAGCTTGTTGTGGTCGTACTGCGCGGGCGACTTGCCCAGATGCTCGAGATCGAACCATTCGACGAACTGCTCGCGCGAGAAGATCTCGGCATCGCCGTGCGACCAGCCGAGCCGCGCGAGATAGTTCAGCACGGCCTCCGGCAGATAGCCCGCGTCGCGATAGCCCATCACGCTCATCGCGCCATGACGCTTGCTCATCTTTTCGCCCTGCTCGTTCAGCACCGTCGGCAGATGCGCATAGACGGGCGGCTCGGCGCCGAGCGCGCGCAGGATGTTGATCTGGCGCGGCGTGTTGTTGACGTGATCGTCGCCGCGAATTACGTGCGTGATCTTCATGTCGAGGTCGTCGACGACCACGCAGAAGTTATAGGTCGGCGTGCCGTCCGGACGCGCGATCACGAGATCGTCGAGCTCTTCGTTTGAAATCTCGACGCGCCCCTTCACCGCGTCGTCCCAGGCGACCACGCCCGTCAGCGGGTTGCGAAAGCGCAGCACGGGCTCGACGCCGGCGGGCGGCGTCGGCAGCACCTTGCCCGGCTCTGGACGCCACGTGCCGTCATACCGCGGCTTTTCGCCCGCAGCGCGCTGACGCTCGCGCAGCGCGTCGAGTTCTTCCGTCGACATGTAGCACGGATACGCGAGCCCCTGCTCCTGCATCTGCGCGAGCACCTCGCGGTAACGGTCCATGCGCTGCATCTGATAGAACGGGCCTTCGTCGTAGTCGAGGCCGAGCCATTGCATGCCTTCGAGGATCGCGTCGACGGACTGCTCGGTCGAGCGCTCGACGTCGGTGTCCTCGATACGCAGCACGAACACGCCCTTCATCTTGCGCGCGAACGCCCACGGGTACAGCGCGGAGCGGATGTTGCCCAGGTGAATGAAGCCGGTTGGGCTCGGTGCGAAGCGGGTACGAACGGGAGTGGTCATGTGTGGTAACTCGAAGGCGGACGCCGGCGCCGGCGGACATCGAAACCGGGCGCGGCAACGAAAACGGTTCGCGCCTGACACGGGCAACAGCAGCTGAAAACAACGGCTGGCTCAACGCGGACGCGATTGAAAAAGAGAGAGCCGAAATTATAACCGCCGATGGCATCTCCACCTGACCGCGCGCGCACAAAGGCTGGCGCAGAACACGTGACGCCGCATGGGTAGACGATTCCCTCGACCGACCCTCAACGGATTGTCGCCGCATGATCGCTTTGCATTATGATGTGCGCGCGCCGCTATCCGCATCGACGCAGCGCACTACGATCGCCATCGGCGATCATCTTTGCAAGACATGCGGCGCGACGCATTCACATGGACGCCGGCGCCGTCGCTGGAGAACTCGTTGAAACCGTCATCGCCACGTCTGTCCCGCCGCACTTTCTCGATTGCCGCGGCCTCCGCCGTCCTCTCCGCTTGCGCGTCGACGGGCAGCAAGCCTGAAAACGTCACGCCCACGCCGAGCACGGCATCGAACAGTCCTCTGCCACCCGTCATCAGACCGCAGCGACCGTTGCGCGTCGGGCTCGCGCTCGGCGGCGGCGCCGCGCGCGGCTTCGCGCACATCGGCGTGATCAAGGCGCTGGAGGCGCGCAACATCAAAATCGATCTGGTGTGCGGGACGAGCGCCGGATCGGTGGTCGGCGCGCTGTACGCATCGGGTCTGAACGGCTTCGCGCTCAACAAGCTGGCGCTCACGATGGACGAAGCATCGATCAGCGACTGGGCGATGCCGTTCCGCACCCGCGGCTTTCTGCAAGGCGTCGCGCTGCAGAACTATCTGAACCGCACGCTCGACAACCGCCCCATCGAAAAGATGGCGAAGCCGCTCGGCGTCGTCGCAACGGATCTGAAAACGGGCCAGCCGATTCTCTTTCAGCGCGGCAACACGGGCATCGCGGTGCGCGCGTCGTCGAGCGTGCCGTCAGTGTTCGAGCCGGTGAAGATCGGTGGCCACGAATACGTCGACGGGGGCCTCGTCAGCCCCGTGCCCGCCTCGTTCGCGCGCAAGATGGGCGCGGACTTCGTGATTGCCGTCGACATCTCCGCGCGGCCCGAAACGGCCGTCACGGAGAGTTCGTTCGATATCCTGATGCAGACGTTCACGATCATGGGTCAGACGATCAAGGCATACGAGCTCGACAAATACGCCGACGTCGTGATTCGTCCGAACCTGAATGCGATGAGCGGCACCGACTTTGGACAGCGGAACGCTGCGATACTCGCGGGCGAGGAAGCCGCTGCGCGCATCGCGCCCGAGTTGCTGAGCAAACTGGCGGCGGCACGCGCGACCGCCTGATCGAGGCCGCAAAGGGCGCCTGCTGCCGGATGCGGGCGCCAGTCACCGCCCTGCCCAGCTCTAGCAGGAAATCGCAAAACCGGAAAACAAAAAGGCCCGCTTCTTCCGAAGCGGGCCTTTTACAACAACTGGCTCACGAACCGATGGACGATCGCCTTAGTTACCGTTGCCGATCGTCGCGCTGACGCGCTGACGCAGTTCCTGCTGCTGGGGAACCGACGTCTCGATGCGACGCGCGCCCGTGAAGCGTTTTTCCCAGTAACCGCTATCCAGATCGTCGACGCGAATCGTGCTGCCCGTCGACGGCGAATGCACGAACTTGTTGTCGCCGATGTAGATGCCGACGTGCGAGAACGTGCGGCGCATCGTGTTGAAGAAGACGAGATCGCCCGGCTTCAGATCGGCGACGCGCACCTTCTCGCCGACGCGGCTCATCTCTTCGGCGCGGCGCGGCAGCGCCATGCCCAGCGTATCCTGGAACACGTAGCGGACGAACCCGCTGCAATCGAGGCCCGAATCGGGCGTATCGCCGCCCCAACGGTAGCGCACGCCGATCATGTTCAGCGCGCCGACGACGACGTCGCCTGCCTTGCCGGCAACGCCCGACAGAAACGAACGTGCACCGCTCTCGGAACTCGAGCTGCCGCTTTGCGTGGCTTGCGCGGTGAAGGAGACGGAATTCGACGCGGAACCGGTCGAATATGAGGCATTCTGGTTAAAGCTGCTTACTTCATCGGCAAAAGCGCCGGGAGCCGCGGCCATCAGTACGCCAATGAACATCCCGGCGACGACGCGCGTGCATGCCTGGGTTAGGTGTCGGTGCTGCATTGGTCTGGTGGTTGGTATCGGTTGTTGCAGTAGTTTTTGCCTGAAAATCAACAGGCTAGGAAAAAGTTTGGTCGATACTAGCCATTAAGTATTCACATGTCAAAACAAATAGAAAAATACAATGACTCGTCGCACCCAATTGGTGAATGTCAGCTCGTAAACGCCGCTTTCAAGAGCTTTCGCGTGTAAGGGTGGGTGGGTTCGGCAAAGATCCGCTCCACATCGCCCGACTCGACGACCGCCCCGTTTTGCATCACCGCGACCCGGTGCGCCATCGCCCCGATGACGGCCAGATCGTGGCTGATGAACACGAATCCCAAGTTGTATTTGCGTTGCAAACCGGCGAGCAGTTTCAACACCTGTTGCTGGATGGACACGTCCAGCGCGCTGGTCGGCTCGTCGAGAATCAGGATGCGCGGCTCGAGCACGAGCGCGCGCGCAATCGCAATGCGCTGGCGCTGCCCGCCCGAGAATTCGTGCGGATAACGATGCAGCGCCGTGCGGTCGATGCCGACTTCGCGCAGCACCGAGACCACCTTGTCGCGCCGCGCGTCGACGCCGAGCTGCGGCCGATGCAGCGCAAGCCCTTCGCCGACGATCCGCTCGATCGTCTGCCGCGGCGAAAGCGAACTAAAGGGATCTTGAAAGACCACTTGCATGTTCGAGCGCAATGCCGTCCGGTCACGCCCCCGGTAGCTTCCGAGCGCCCGGCCCTGAAACTCGATTGCGCCGTGCGCGGTGCGTTGCAGGCCGAGCAGCGCCATCGCGAGTGTCGATTTTCCCGAGCCGGATTCGCCAACGATGCCGAGCGTCTCGCCCTGCCGCACCGACACCGTCGCATCCGCGACAGCGCGAAAGCGGCCCGAGCGGAACCAGCCCGCGAAGCCGGGCAGCTTCGTCTTGAAGTCGACGCAGACATCGCGCGCATCGAGCAGCACGGGCGAAATGGGCAGCACGGGCACCGCCGTGCGTTCCGGACGGCTTTGCAACAGCCGTTGCGTGTAGGGATGCTGCGGCGACGTGAAGAGCGTCTCGACGGGTCCGCTTTCGACGAGCACGCCCTTCTCCATCACCGCGACGCGCTGCGCGAAGTGCCGCACGAGGTTCAGGTCGTGCGTGATCAGCAGCACGGCCATCCCGCGCTTTTCGGCTTCGTCGCGCTGGAGTTCCAGCAGCAACTCGACGATTTGCGCGCGGATCGTCACGTCGAGTGCCGTCGTCGGTTCGTCGGCAAGCAGCAGGCGCGGACGGCACGCGAGCGCCATTGCGATCATCGCACGCTGACGCTGCCCGCCCGACAGCTGATGCGGATAACTGTTCACCCGCTTGCCCGGCTCGGCGATGCCTGTGCGTTCGAGCAGCGCGATGGCGCGCTTGCGCGCCTCGCTGGCGGACACGCCGTCGTGCAGCACAATGGTCTCCGCGATCTGCTCGCCGATCGTGTACAGCGGATTAAGCGCCGTCATCGGCTCCTGGAAGATCATCGCGATGTCGGAGCCGCGCAGCCCGCGCATCTCGCGCTCGCTCTTCGCGAGCAGGTCTTCGCCATTGAAGCGGATCGTCCCGCTCGTCTGCGCGTCGTTCAGCAGACGCAGGATCGACAGTGCCGTCACGCTCTTGCCCGAGCCGGATTCGCCGACCAGCGCGACCCGCTCGCCGCGCGCGATCGCGAGCGACACATCGTTCACCGCGACCGTATCGCCGAATGTCACGCGCAGGTGTTCGAGTTCGAGCAGCGGCCCCTCGTTGTTCATCGGCGTGGCGCTGACTGATTCGCTCACTGATTGCCCCCTGCTTTCATTGCGTCGGAGATGCGCGTGTCGAGCGCGTTGCGCAGCGCGTCGCCCATGAACGTCAGCAGCAGCAGCGTCACGACGAGCACGCCGAACGTCGCTACCGAAATCCACCACGCGTCGAGATTCGCCTTGCCTTGTGCGAGCAGCTCACCGAGGCTCGGTGTCGGCGGCGGCACGCCGAGACCGAGAAAATCGAGGCTCGTCAGCGCGAGAATCGCGCCGCTCATCCGGAACGGCAGGAACGTGATGACGGGCGTGAGGCTGTTCGGCAGCACGTGCCGCCAGATGATCTGCCAGTTCGACAGCCCCATCGCGCGCGCGGCGCGCACATAGTCCTGCTGGCGGTTGCGCAGGAATTCGGCGCGCACGTAGTCGGACAACCCGATCCAGCCGAACAACGACAACAGCACGATCAGCAGGATGAAGCCAGGCTCGAAGATCGACGCGAAGATGATCAGCAGATACAGCTCGGGCAGCGCGCTCCAGATTTCGATCAGACGCTGGCCGATGATGTCCGTCTTGCCGCCGAAATAGCCCTGCACCGCGCCCGCCAGCACGCCGAGCACGGTCCCGATGAACGTCAGCACGAGCGCGAATTCGACCGACACGCGAAAGCCGTAGACGAGCCGCGCGAACAGATCGCGCCCGCGGTCGTCGGTGCCGAGCCAGTTGTCGCGTGAAGGCGGCGCCGGATTCGGCACCTTCGAGAAGTAGTTGAGCGTGTCGTAGTAGTACGGGTTCGGCGGATAGATCGCGAAGTTGCCGGGCGTGTCAAAGCGATGCCTGATGTACGGATCGAGATAATCGGCGGGCGTCGGAAAGTCGCCGCCGAACGTCGTCTCCGCATAGTCCTTCGCGAGCGGGAAATAGTAGTGGCCGCCGTAGTGCACGACGAGCGGCTTGTCGTTCGACCAGAGCGGCGCGGCAAGACTCGCCGCGAACGCGACGACGAACACGATCAGACTCCAGTAGCCAAGGCGCTGCTGCTTGAAGCGCAGCCACACGCGGCGCGCAGGCGTCGGCGACACGAATGCGCGCACTGGCTGCGCGCGCGACGAGACTTCGGCATCGGTACGAACACGGCTCAAATCAGCGCTCCAGTTGTTCGAATTGAATGCGTGGATCGACCCACACGTAGCAGAGATCGGAGATGAGCTTCGTCGCGAGCCCGATCAGCGTGAAGAGATACAGCGTGCCGAGCACGACGGGATAGTCGCGCCGCACCACCGATTCATACGACAGCAGTCCCAGGCCGTCGAGCGAGAACAGCGTTTCGATCAGCAGACTGCCCGTGAAGAACGCGCCGATGAACGCCGCGGGGAAACCCACGATCAGCGGCAACAGCGCGTTGCGAAACACGTGCTTCCACAATACGCGCCGCTCGGTCAGGCCTTTTGCGCGCGCCGTCAGCACGTATTGCTTGCGGATCTCGTCGAGAAAAGCGTTCTTCGTGAGCATCGTGACGACGGCAAAACTGCCGACGACCGACGCGACGATCGGCAACGCGATGTGCCACAGATAGTCGAAAATCTTGCCGAAGAAGCTCAACTGGTCCCAGTTGTCGGAGGTCAGGTTGCGCAGCGGAAACAGCTGCAAAAACGTGCCGCCGCCGAACAGCACGAGCAGCAGCACACCGAGCACGAAGCCGGGAATCGCGTAGCCGATCAATACGACGAGACTCGTCGCCATATCGAAGCGCGAGCCGTTGCGCACTGCTTTCGCGATGCCGAGCGGCACGGAGATCAGATACGTAAGGAAGAACGTCCACAGCCCAATGCTGATCGACACGGGCAGCTTCGACACGATCAGCGACCACACGCTCTGATGGCGGAAATAGCTCTGCCCCAGATCGAAGTGCGAGAAGCGCTTGAGCATCAGCCAGTAGCGCTCGAGCGGCGGCTTGTCGAAACCGTAGAGCGCCTTCAGCTGCGCGACCTGTTGCGCGTCGACGCCGCTATGCGCGCGCAGGCCGAACGGCGCACCGCCTTCGGCTGTATTGCGGCGAAGTTCGTGCACCGCCTGTTCGACGGGGCCGCCCGGCACGAACTGGATCACGGCGAAGGTCAGCGTCAGCACGCCGATCAACGTCGGAATCATCAACAGCAGACGTTTGAGGATATAGCTCCACATGGCGGCGGTCCGTTAGGCGTCGATCGGAAGAACGGCGCGTTGATCAAGAAGGCGTGATGTGAACGTGCGAGGCGCGGTCACTGCGGCTGCGCGAACCACCACATCGAAGTGATCCAGGCGTCCGCCGTATAGTACAGCGGCAATGTCTTCGGCCACGCAAGCCCGCGCTTGAACGCCACGCGATGCGTCGCGCTGTACCAGTGCGGGACGATGTAGTAGCCGTTGATCAGCACGCGATCGAGCGCGTGCACGGCGTCGACCAGTTGCTCGCGGGTCTGCGCGGCGACGAGCGCGCGCAGGATCGCATCGACGGCAGGCAACTTCAGCCCGATCAGATTGCCCGAGCCCGGCTCGCCGGCGGCCTTGCTGCCGAAGCGGTCGATCATGTCCGCGCCCGGCGCCTGCACATCCGGAAAGCGGATCGTCGTCACGTCGAAGTCGAACGCGTCGAGACGCTTCTGATACACCGCGAAGTCCGTCACGCGAAAGCGTGCCTCGATGCCGAGCTTCTGCAGGTTGCGCACATACGGCGCGATCACGGGCTCGAACGCCGCCGACGAACCCGAATCGTCGAGTATCTCGAACACGAATGGCTCGCCCTTCGCGTTGCGCAGCGCGCCGTCGCGATACGTCCAACCCGCTTGCGCGAGCAGCGCGCGCGCTTCGAGCAGATTCGCGCGCAGCGAGCCCGGCGGGTCGGTATCCGGCTGCTTCGGCGGTACGCCGAACACGGACGGGTATACCTGCGCTCGCCACGGATCGAGCAGCTTCAGCTCGCCCGGCGACGGCAAGCCCTTTGCCTGCAGATCGGTATTGACGAAGAAACTGTCGATCCGCTTGTACTGGTTGTAAAACAGCTGCCGGTCGAGCCATTGAAAATCGAGCGCGAGATCGAGCGCCTTGCGCACGCGCACGTCGGAGAAAATCGGCCGTCGCTGGTTGAGGATGAAGCCCTGCATCCCCGTGCCGTTGTGATGCGGAAATTCGCGCTTGATCAACTCGCCGCTATCGAACCTCTTGCCCACGTCGCGCCGCACCCAGTTGCGCGCGATGTTCTCGACGAGCGCATCGTACTCGCCCGCCTTGAACGCTTCGAGACGCGCGGTCGCATCCGAGTACAGCTTGTAGTTGATGCGCTCGAAGTTATAGGTGCCGACGCGCACGGGCAGCTTTTCGCCCCAGTAGTTCGGGTCGCGCTTGTATGTAATGGTGCGGCCGTTGTCGTAGCTCTCGATCAGATACGGTCCGCTGCCGATCGGCTTCTCGAATGCCAGCTGATCGAACGGCGTGCGGCTGCCATCAGGCTTCATGCCCCACTTGTGCGAGAACACGGGCATGCCGCCCGCGAGCAGTGGCAACTCGCGGTCGTGCTGCTTGAACTCGAAGCGCACCGTTGCCGGATCGACGATCACGACGCGCGTGATGTCCGCGAAATACGCAGCGAATTGCGGCGCGGCCTGCGGGCTCTTCAACGTATCGAACGAGAACTTCACGTCCTCCGCGGCGACGGGATCGCCGTTCGAAAAGCGCGCATGCGGGTTGATGTGGAAAGTCGTCGACAGTCCGTCGGGCGCGACGTTGATATCGTCGGCAAGCAGGCCGTAAGCGGACGCGACCTCGTCCGCGCTGCCCGTCGTCAGGCTTTCGAACAGCAAGCCAATGCCGGGCGCCGCGTTACCGCGCAGCGTGAACGGATTGAACTTGTCGAAGCTCGTCGAGCGGTCGGGGTTCGCGAGCACGAGCGTGCCGCCGCGCGGCGCGTCGGGATTGACGTAATCGAAGTGCTTGAAGTCGGGCGGATACTTCGGGTTGCCGTATTGCGCGATCGCGTATGCGGCATGAGCATGCGATACGCCCAAAGGCGACACGGCGATCAGCGAACCCGCGCATACAGCGAGCGCGGCGCGCGGCATCGTCCTGCAACGGGCACGCGACACGAGACGAATCATCGTGCGCCATATCGAGCGCGGCGCTTCAACCCGTCGCGTGCCTGTCGTCATAGGTGCCTTATTGGTCGGTGGGCGGTTGCAATGTGAGAGAATTCTACCCAAAATCCTGCGCGTTCCCGCACTCTGTCATCGCGGCGCGCTGACCTCATTAGGAGAATTCATGGGCTTCCTCGCTGGTAAACGAATCTTGCTGACGGGCCTCCTGTCGAACCGTTCGATTGCATACGGTATCGCGCAGGCCTGCAAGCGCGAAGGCGCTGAACTGGCGTTCACGTATGTCGGCGACCGCTTCAAGGACCGTATCACCGAGTTCGCGAACGAATTCGACAGCAACCTCGTGTTCCCGTGCGACGTCGCCGACGATGCGCAAATCGATGCACTGTTCGCGTCGCTGAAAGAGCACTGGGACAGCCTCGACGGCCTCGTTCATTCGATCGGCTTCGCGCCGCGTGAAGCGATCGCGGGCGACTTCCTCGACGGCATGACGCGCGAAAACTTCCGCGTCGCGCACGACATTTCCGCGTACAGCTTCCCCGCTCTCGCGAAGGCCGCACTGCCGATGCTGTCGAACGACGCGGCGCTGCTCACGCTGTCGTACCTCGGCGCGGAAAAAGCGATCCCGAACTACAACACGATGGGTCTCGCGAAGGCATCGCTCGAAGCGAGCGTGCGCTATCTGGCCGTGTCGCTGGGCGCAAAGGGCATTCGCGTCAACGGCATTTCGGCAGGCCCGATCAAGACGCTCGCGGCAAGCGGCATCAAGGGCTTCGGCAAGATTCTCGATTTCGTCGAAGGCAACGCGCCGCTCAGGCGCAACGTCACGATCGAACAGGTCGGCAATGCGGCGGCGTTTTTGATGTCCGATCTCGCTGCAGGCGTGACGGCCGAGATCATGCACGTCGACAGCGGCTTCAACGCTGTGGTCGGCGGAATGGCTGCTGTCAGCGAGTGATGATAAGGCGTGTGCGCTTGTGACACGCGTGGATGTTTCCTTGTTGCCCGCGCAACGGGATAAAAAAAACCGCCCTATTGGGCGGTTTTTTTGTTGGCGCGAACAGCTCAGCGCCAGAATCAATGCCAGCCGTTGTGACGGCCGTTGTCCCAATGGCCGTGACCATGGCCATAACCACCGCCATGATGCCGGTACCATTCGTCACGACCCCAGTAACGGCGGCCATCCCAGTAACGGTCGCCGTGCCAGCCGATCACGACGGCGGGCGCAACCACGACGGGTGCAGGCTGGTAGACGACGGGCGGCGGCGGGGGCGGAGGCGGCGCATAAACAGGCGCCGGCGCGACGTAGACAGGAGCCGGAATACCGATGTTGACACCGACGTTCAGTCCCCCAGCCATCGCCGCACTCGACGCGCCAATCGCCAGTACGCCAGCGATCAACGGGATAACACGCATGGACTTCATGTTTCACCTTTTTTGCGGAGTTGTTTGTGTTTATCGACTGCTTTGATTCGAATATAACAAAGCAACACTGAACGCGTATTTCAACTTTGTAATAACTGATGCATAACATCGCATTGCAAACCGCGTCGTAATCTGCCGTTACACGCGACAGGTTTTGGTCATATGTGCGGCTGTTTTTCGCTGTCGCGTGCGCGCAAATTTCGCCGCCTCGGCGTTTCGATTTGCAAGCGCTTAGGCCGTTCGTTTGGTTATCCCAGGTAAAGCGCGATTCGATAGATTCGGCACATGCCGCCAGCACATTCAGCGCTCGATGGAAAAGATTGCACTCGCACCGACGTTTACGGATGCATCGATGCAAAGTTGAGCCGCGCTGACGCACAGCCGCTTGAATAGGCACGGCGATGCAGCCACCTCAGCATCAAGTGGAAACCGCTAGCTACACCGAACATCCGCGGAAAAACGCGCGCAAAAAAACAAAAACCCCGCAGAGCCGCAGCTCTACGGGGTTCCACCGCCATTTCTGGCGGAGACGGAGGGATTCGAACCCTCGATCCAGGTTTTGGCCCAGATGCTCCCTTAGCAGGGGAGTGCCTTCGACCTCTCGGCCACGTCTCCCAAATCTTCGCTCGCGCCAGGGAGGCAGCGCGACGAAGCCAAGATAATAGCGGGTTCGCGGCACGAGGTCAATTTCTACTTCACACTTTTTGTGCCAGGAGCGTTAATTCAATGCCACTTCCTGGACCTTCGCACACTGCGCCGCTTTGTCTTCAATAACCCTCACGCAAATGCCCATTGCCGAAGCACTCGGACCACACGGGCATTGGCCAGTGCATCACGCCTGATCGAGTTCGAACGCCTTATGCAGCGCGCGCACGGCGAGCTCCATGTACTTCTCGTCGATCAGCACCGAGATCTTGATCTCCGACGTCGAGATCATCTGGATGTTGATGCCCTCTTCCGACAGCGTGCGGAACATCTTGCTCGCGATGCCGACGTGCGAACGCATGCCGACGCCGACCACCGACACCTTCGACACCTTCGGATCGCCGAGGACTTTTTCCGCGCTCACGTGGTCCTTCACCTGGTTCGTGAGGATGTCCATCGCGCGCTGATAGTCGCCGCGACCGACCGTGAACGTGAACGCCGTCTTGCCCTCGACGCTCTGGTTCTGAATGATCATGTCGACATCGATATTCGCGTCGGCGACGGGGCCGAGGATCTGATATGCGATGCCCGGCTTGTCGGGCACACCCATCACGGCGATACGGGCTTCGTCACGCTGAAACGCGATTCCCGAGATGACTGCTTTTTCCATGGTTTCGTCTTCTTCAAAAGTAATCAGAGTGCCCGACTTCATTTCTTCGTCGAGCGACATCAGCGGATCGGTCAGGCTGGACAGCACCCGCGTCTTCACCTGATATTTGCCGGCGAATTCGACCGAGCGGATCTGCAGCACCTTCGAACCGAGGCTGGCCATTTCCAGCATCTCTTCGAACGTCACGCGATCGAGGCGCCGCGCTTCTTCGACCACGCGCGGGTCCGTCGTGTAAACGCCGTCGACGTCCGTGTAGATCAGGCATTCATCCGCTTTCAGCGCCGCGGCCACCGCGACCGCCGACGTATCCGAGCCGCCGCGGCCGAGCGTCGTGATGTGGCCTTCCGGGTCAATGCCCTGAAAGCCCGTGATGACGACGACCTTGCCTTCGTCGAGATCGCGCAGCACGCGCTCGCCGTCGATGTCGTTGATGCGTGCTTTCGTGAACGCGCTATCCGTTTTGACGGGCACTTGCCAGCCGGTGTAGCTGACGGCATCGACGCCCGCGTCATGCAGCGCGATGGACAGCAGGCCGACGCTGACCTGTTCGCCCGTCGACGCGATCATATCGAGTTCGCGCGGGCTGGGCTGGGGCGCGATCTCTTTCGCGAGGCCCAGCAGGCGGTTCGTTTCGCCGGACATCGCCGAGGGCACGACGACCATCTTGTGGCCTGCCTTGTGCCATTTCGCGACGCGCTTCGCGACGTTCTTGATGCGCTCGACCGAGCCCATCGATGTGCCGCCGTATTTGTGTACGATGAGTGCCATTGTCGTTCTGAACTGAAGGAGAAACTGGAGCTACGCGAATCGGCGCGCACCGCGCGCTGGAGACGGCCGCACAATAAGCACAGGGCACAACGTTCGGGAACGACGGCGGAGTGTGGCGGCGCAGATGCAGCGCGCGTGCAGTACGCGCGGGTTTGCCCTGTAACCCTGTCGATCGACAGGACTGACGGACGCTAACGGGGTGGCTAACGGCTTGGAGCGCGCCCGGGCATTCGCATAAGAACAGCCGGGAACCGCGACAAAAAGCGAGTCGGGCAAACAAGTTACACTACCCGATCGGGGCTAAAAAGACAAGCCGAAATCCCGGCAAAGCCTTTGCAAATGCTTGTCGGACAAGGATTTGCGGCCGATATTGCGAGCGTGTGACTATGGCCGTGCCATCGTCGGTCGCGCGTGCGGGCCACGCCGCGCCGTATGTGTAATCTGGAACCGCGGCCTCGGACTGACGCGCTACGCGAGCGTTAGATCCTCGCGCCATTCGATCCGGACGAAGCGCGAGCTCGGCACGTTCGCCTGCTGCCCGGCTTCGTCGAGCGCCGCGCGGTTCACGCCGATCAGCGGCACGAACAACAGCACATCGCCGGCGAAAAGCAGCGGCACGTCGCGCTTCCATGATGGCACGCCGCGCTCCTGAAAGAGGTTCTTCAACGTGCGGCTCGGGCCGTTCGCCGCGCAGCGCATCCGTTCGCCGCCCTTGCGCGAACGCGCGACGAGCGGCGCGCGCGTGAGCATATCGGCGGAAATCGCGTCGGAATCGTCGGCGGCTACGTCGCTGAACATGAACGTGCCGCGCCATTGCGGCAGGTGCCACACGCTTTCGCCTTGCCAGCACAGCGCGCGCTCGGCGCGCTCGACGAGCGCGGTTTCGTCGGCGGGATCGGCACTGTCGCCCGCCTCCCAGTAGATTCGCCCGCGATAGCTTCGCAACGCGTGGCCCGCGTGATCGACCCGCAAGCTGTGCGCGTCGCCGATCTCGCGCAACTGGCGCAGCGCATCCGTCAGACGCGCCGTCGATGCAGCCGGGAAACCCAGCGTGCGCATCCAGTAACGCAGCACGTTCGCGGCACGGTCGTCGTCGAGCGCGAGAAGCGCATCGCGCGCGAGAGCGCCGTCTTCGTCGCTGCGCACCGCTTGCAAATCGACGCGCGCGAATTCGTCGAGCAGACGCTGCGCCGACGCCGCGTGCGTAGCCGTGCGCGCGAGCGCATCGCGAAAGCCGGGGAAGTGCACGGCAAGCGCGGGCAGCACATCGTGACGCAACGCGTTGCGCGCATACCGCGTGTCGGCGTTCGACTCGTCGTCGATCCAGTGCAGATTGCGCGCGTGCGCGTAACGCTCGAGCTGCGCACGCAGCAGATGCAGCAGTGGACGCGCGCGCGTCACGGGCGCCCCGGAAGGCAGACGCTCCGGCGCCATCGCCGCGAGCCCGGCAAGTCCTGCTCCACGCAACAATTGAAGCAGCACGGTCTCCGCCTGATCGTCCGCATGCTGCGCGAGCCACAGCACGTGCACGCGATGCTGCGCGCACAACGCATCGAGCGCCCGATAACGCGCATCGCGCGCCGCCGCTTCGATGCTCACGCCCGCTTCGCGCTGCACGTCGACATGCAGCGACGCGAACTCGGCGCCCCGCTCGCGCGCGAACGCGTCGCAATGCGCGAGCCAGTCGTCGGCGTTCGGACTCAGACCATGATGGATATGAAAAGCGATGCAGCGCGCCGCGCCGCCGACCCGCACGGCCGCATCGAGCAGCACCGTCGAATCGACGCCGCCGCTATACGCGATCGCGACGCGCGCGTTCTCGGGCAAGGCCGCAAACGCAACGCCGACCGCGTCGATAACGAGGCGGTCGGCGGATGTGTCAGCTGAGGGAGTCACGGTATGACGGCGCGCGAAGCGCCTTCGGAGGGGACGCCAGCGCGCTCAAGCGCCCGGCGTCGTTTCCTTGAACTTGCCGTAGGCCATCAGGCGTTCGAAACGGCGTTCACGCAGATCGCTCGTGCTCATGCCCTGGAACTGGCGCAGCGAGTCGGCGAGCGCACGGCGCAGCAGCGCGGCCATGCCCTTCGGATCGCGATGCGCGCCGCCGAGCGGCTCGTTGACGATCTTGTCGATCAGGCCCAGCGCCTTCAGACGATGCGCCGTCAGTCCCAGCGCTTCAGCCGCTTCCGGCGCCTTCGCGGCGCTCTTCCACAGAATCGACGCGCAGCCTTCCGGCGAGATCACCGAGTAAGTCGAGAATTGCAGCATCAGCACGCTGTCGGCGACCGCGACAGCCAGCGCGCCGCCCGATCCGCCCTCGCCGATGATCGTCGAAATGATCGGCGTCTTCAGTTCGGCCATCACGTACAGATTGCGGCCGATCGCTTCCGACTGGCCGCGCTCTTCCGCGCCGATGCCCGGGTACGCGCCCGGCGTGTCGATGAACGTGAAAAGCGGCAGGCCGAACTTCTCGGCAAGACGCATCAGGCGCTCGGCCTTCCGATAGCCTTCGGGGCGCGGCATGCCGAAATTGCGCAGCGCGCGCTCCTTCGTGTCGCGGCCCTTCTGATGGCCGATCACCATGCACGGCTGGCCGTTGAAACGCGCAAGGCCGCCGACGATCGACAGGTCGTCCGCAAACGAGCGGTCGCCATGCAGTTCGTGGAAATCGGTGAACAGTTCGTTGACGTAATCCAGCGTGTACGGACGCTGCGGATGACGTGCGATTTGCGAAACCTGCCACGGCGTCAGGTTCGTATACAGATCCTTCGTGAGTTGCTGGCTTTTCTTCGACAGCCGCTCGATCTCTTCCGAAATATCGACGGCCGAATCGTCCTGCACGAAGCGCAATTCTTCGATTTTCGCTTCGAGCTCGGCGATCGGCTGCTCGAAATCCAGAAAGGTGGTCTTCATTGGTTTTTAATCCTTGGACTTACCGGCAGCGCGTATTCTAACCGCGGGCGGCCGTGTCAAAACCGTCTCAAAACTATTGATTTTAACAAATCAATAGCTCGAATCGGCAATCGCCTTTTCCGTCAACTGCCGGCGGGCGCCGGGTCGAGACTGCGCCACATGTACCACGTCGCGACGGTACGCCACGGCTCCCAGTTCGCGGCGACTTCGCGCGCTTCGCTGCGCGTCACCGGCTCCCCGCTGAAATAGTTGTGGCTGATCGCCTGAATGAGATTCGGATCGTCGAGCGGCAGCACGTCCGGACGCGACAAGTCGAAAATCAGGAACATCTCGGCCGTCCAGCGACTGATGCCGCGGATCTGCGTGAGTTCGGCGATCACGTCCTCGTCGTCCATCGACGTCCATTTGCCGACGTGCAGCGCGCCCGACACGAAGTGATGCGCGAGATCGAGAATGTATTCGGCCTTGCGCTTCGACACGCCGCAACCCGTCAGATTCTCCTGGCCGAGTTTGATGATCTGCTGCGGCACGAGCTTCGGACACGCCGCAACGATGCGCTGCCACATCGCCTGCGCCGAGGCGACGGAAATCTGCTGACCGACCACCGAGCGCGCGAGCGTAACGAACGGATCGGCGCGACTCGACAGATGGACTGGGCCGAACTTCGGAATCAGCTTCTTGAGAATGCGGTCGCGCTTCACGAGATCGGCGCACGCCTTGTCCCAGTACGCGGGACGCGTGACGACCGGGGCCGCTGCATCGCTTTGCGCCGAAGCAGCGTCACCGTCCGCCGCCGACGACGCAGCGCGCGACTTTCGCGCCGTTTCGCCGTCCTGGCTTTCGCGCGCAAATTCCTGCAGATCGCCCGCGAGTTCGGGCGGCAGCGATCCGTTGCCCTTGAGTTGCGCGGCGCGCGTGCGCGACGGCCTGGCGGCGCTTGCCTCGGGCAGATCCGCGCCGTTGGGCAACCGCTTGGCCGATCCCTGCTTCGCGAGCGCGCCCTGCGAATTCGCCGCGCCTGCCGCAGTGCCCGTTTTACGCGCGGCATGTTGGCCCGCCTTCAGGCCTTTCGCCGATGCCGATTTCGTTGCCACCTTCGCTGCGCCCTTCGCGGCGACGCCGCTTCGCGCACGCACTGCCTTTACCTTTGCTGACGCGTTTGATTGAGACGTGGCCCGTTTAGCCGCCGTCTTCGTGGCCGTTGACATCCTGCCTCCTGCCTGGCGAGTCGATCAGTGGGAAGTACGAGGTGCGCTCAAACGCGCCGCCACTCGGTCAACCCGCCCGGTTTGTCTTCGAGCGCAATACCGGCGTCCAGCAATTCCTTGCGGATCCGGTCTGCCTCGGCATAGTCCTTTGCCTGCTTCGCGGCGACGCGCGCGGCGATCTTCGCTTCGATCGCTGCCACATCCAGCGCGCCCTCGCCTTCACTCCCCGCCGCTTGTTGCAGATACGCGCGCGGCTCGCGGTCGAGCAACCCGAGCACGCGCGCAAGGCCTCGCAATTGCCGTGCAAGCGCCGCATCGCGTGTGCGGTTGACTTCGCTTGCCAGTTCGAACAGCACGGAAACGGCGACGGGTGTATTGAAGTCGTCGTTCATCGCCGCGCGAAAACGCTGCGCATACGCTTCGTTCCAGTCGACATCGCCCGCTTCCGGTGCCGTGTCCTTCAACGCCGTGTAAAGACGCGTGAGTGCGCTGCGCGCATCGTCGAGATGGGTATCGCTGTAGTTCAACGGCGAGCGGTAATGCGCGCGCGCAATAAAGAAGCGCACGACTTCGGCATCGTATTTCGCGAGTACTTCGCGGATCGTGAAGAAGTTGCCGAGCGACTTCGACATCTTCTCATTGTCGATCTGCACGTAGCCGTTGTGCATCCAGTAATTGACGAAGGTTTGCCCTGTAGCGCCCTCGCTTTGCGCGATCTCGTTCTCGTGATGCGGAAACTGCAGATCCTGTCCGCCGCCATGAATGTCGAAACGTTCGCCGAGCAGCGTGCAGCCCATCGCCGAGCACTCGATGTGCCATCCGGGACGTCCGCGCCCGTACTTCGAATCCCAGCCGGTGTCGGCGGGCTCGTCGGGTTTCGACTGCTTCCATAGCACGAAATCGAGCGGGTCCTGCTTTGCGTCGTTGGCGGCCACGCGCTCGCCCGCGCGAAGGTCTTCGAGCGACTTGCCCGACAGCGCGCCATAGCGCGCGAACTTGCGCACCGCGTAGTTCACGTCGCCATCGGTGGCCTGGTACGCATAGCCGTTCGCTTCCAGCTTCTCGATCATGCCAAGCATCTGCGGAATGAAATCCGTTGCGCGCGGCTCGATATCCGGCCGCTCGATGCCGAGCGCGTCCGCGTCTTCGTGCAGCGCCGCGATGAAGCGATTCGTCAGCGACTTGATGGTCTCGCCGTTTTCGACGGCCCGGCGAATGATCTTGTCGTCGATGTCGGTGATGTTGCGCACATAGGTGACCTTATAGCCGAGCGTGCGCAGCCAGCGCTGCACGACGTCGAAGACCACCATGACCCGCGCATGGCCCACGTGACAGTAGTCGTACACCGTCATCCCGCAGACATACATACGCACTTCGCCTTCATGAAGCGGCACGAAATTTTGCTTGTCACGCGCGAGCGTGTTGTAGATGCGCAGAGATTCCATAGAGACGATGCGTGGGCCGAAAGAAATCCGCTTGTTGTTCGTTCATACCGCGCCCGATAAAAGCAAGCAACCCAGTCGTGCAATCCAGGCATGCAACCACATGCACGAACACGGGCGGCGCGGCATGACTGACAGCATGTCGCGCACCGCGTGCGGAATCAGGCTGACGTCAAGGCGGGGACGACCACGAGTGGCGAAAGACAGTCTGAGGCTCGACGGAACGCGCAGACCTTTTGTTAGAATGGGTCGGAGTATAACATCCCGACCTGAGCCTATGAAACACTCCAGCGGCCGCGCGCGAGGCGCCAAGCCCCTCTTTGCGACGGCGCTCCGTTCAACGTTTCGCGCCACGTTCCGCCCGACTTTTGCGGCGGCTTTGAGCGCGGCAGCGGGCACGGTCTGCTGCGGTCTCGCCCTCGCGGTCCTGCCCGTTTCATCGGCTCTGGCGCAAAAAGCGTCGACCATTCCACACGGCGCCGCCGTGCGCGACGTGACGCCGGACGCCGATGCGTCCATCCAGCAGAAAAACTGGACGGCCGCGCTTGCGCAGCTCGACGCGCGCATCGCCGCGAATCCGCGCGACGCCCAGGCGAAGTTCAAGCGCGCGACCGTGCTTGCCCGTCTGAACCGCGACGACGAAGCGATCGCCGCCTTCACCGAACTCACGCAGACCTACCCCGAACTGCCCGAACCGTACAACAACCTCGCCGCGCTCTATGCGAAGCAGGGCCGCTATACGGAAGCACGCGCCGCGCTCGAAACGGCCGTCAAGGCGAGCCCCGGCTATGGTCTCGCGTATGAAAATCTCGGCGACCTGTATCTGCGCATGGCCGATCAGGCCTATCGACGCGCCCAGAGCCTGGGCAGCGGTAATGGCACGACGAGCCAGCGTATCGCCGATATCGAGAAGATCGTGACGCCGCGCAAGACGGCTGCAAAAAAGACCGTGCAGCCCTCTGCCGAAACCATCGACTACACGAATCGCGCCACGTCGAACATCACCAACACGCCGGGCTTCCAGTTCGGCGGCCCGAACGGTTCGCTGGCGACTCCGCCGTACATTGCACCGTCGCAGTAAGCGTGCTTTCGCGCATGCCTTCGGGCTGCGCGTTGGCCGCCGTTTTTCTCATTCGAGTTCACCCCGAGGATTTACATGAAATGGTTGACGTTGGCGCTCGGCAGCGCCGCCCTGATCGCAAACGCACCCGCTTTTGCGCAGAATGGTGCACAGGCTGCGCATCCGTCCGTTCTTTTGAAGACGTCGGAAGGCGACATCCGCGTGGAGTTGTATCCTGAGAAAGCACCGAAGACGGTCGCCAATTTCCTCGACTACGTGAAATCCGGTCAATATAACGGGACGATCTTTCATCGCGTGATTCCCGGCTTCATGATCCAGGGCGGCGGCTACACGACGAGCTTCGCGGAAAAGCCGACGCGCGCGCCGATCCCGCTCGAAAGCCGCAACGGTCTGAAGAACATGACGGGCGCGATCGCGATGGCGCGCACCAGCGACCCGAATTCGGCGACGGCGCAGTTCTTCATTGACACGGTCGACAACGCGGGGCTCGACTATCCGAATCCGGACGGCAACGGCTATGCGGTGTTCGGCAAGGTGACATCGGGGATGGATGTCGTGAAGAAGATCGAAGCGACGCCGACAACCTCGCGCGGCCCGATGGGCGATGTGCCGCAAAAGCAGATCGTGATCCAGTCGGCGACAATTGTCGGTAAATGACGGTTGGCAGGTGACTGCCGGCAGGTCGCTGCCGGCACGTTTCATTGATGGCAGTATGACGGCCGTGCGGAATCGGGAGCCGCCCGGCCGTCAAGAAAGGCGCGCGATAGCGGACGACGCATTTGCAAACAGGGTGACGCGCAAGCCGCATGCATGGCTCGAACCACGCACCGCATGCTCGCGCTTCACCGGAATTAACCATGCCACGGGCGCGGGCTGCAGGCCCGCTCAAATAGCCATGCACCGCGCTCCCCACTCACTTGGACCTAAAGGAAAACATCATGGTTGAACTGCACACGAACCACGGCGTCATCAAGCTGGAACTGGACGCCGAGAAGGCGCCGAAGTCGGTCGAGAATTTCCTCGCCTACGTGAAGGCCGGTCACTACGACAACACGGTGTTTCACCGCGTGATCGACGGCTTCATGATCCAGGGCGGCGGCTTCGAGCCCGGCATGCAGCAAAAGCCGACCAACGCGCCGATCGCGAATGAAGCGAACAACGGCCTGAAGAACGTGAAGGGTTCGATCGCGATGGCTCGCACGAACGACCCGCACTCGGCGACGGCCCAGTTCTTCATCAACGTCAACGACAACGACTTCCTGAATCACTCGTCGCCGACGCCGCAAGGCTGGGGTTATGCCGTGTTCGGCAAGATCGTCGAAGGTCTCGACGTCGTCGATGCGATCCGCAAGGTGAAAACGGGTTCGAAGGGTTTCCATCAGGACGTGCCCGTCGACGACGTGATCATCGAAAAGGCCGTCGTGGTCGAGTAAGACGATTACTAAAACGGTCAGCAACTTCTCATCGAAGGGCTGAGCAACTGAGAGAAGCACACTTCACATGCTGCAAGAAACGCCGCTGCGGAGTGTCGCTGCGGGCGTGCCTGGCGAGGGCAAACGCCCGCACGCGGCGCGCCCGTTTTTTTTCATCTCGGACTTGCACCTGAGCGAGGCGATCCCGCACACGGTTGCCGCGTTCGAGCATTTCATCAACGTGACGGCCGAGCACGCGGATTCCGTTTTCATCCTCGGCGATCTGTTCGAATTCTGGATCGGCGACGACATGCTCGCCGAGCCCTTCCCCGCCCGCATGGCGAAGCTGATGCATACACTGTCGGAGCGCGGCATCGCGCTCTACATCATGCACGGCAACCGCGACTTCCTGCTGGGCAAGCGCTTCATGAAAGCGGCGGGCGCGATCTGGCTGCCCGACCCGTTCGTGATCACTGCATTCGGCACGAAGATCGCGCTCACGCACGGCGATGCGCAATGCACCGCGGACCGCCGCTATCAGCACTTCCGCGGCTTCGCGCGCAATCATTTTGCGCAGTGGCTGTTTCTGGTGTGGCCGTACCGCTGGCGCAAGGCGCTAGCCGAGAAGATGCGCCGCACGAGCGAGTCGGGGCGCATGCGCCCCGTATCGCCGCGTTACGACGTGACGTCGGAGGGCATCGCCGCGCTCTTCAAGAAAACGAAGACGGCAACGATCATTCATGGCCACACGCACCGGCCCGCGCTGCATCACGAAAAAGGCGGCATGCGCTGGGTGCTGCCCGATTGGGACCTCGATCACGGCGAGCGCCGTGGAGGTTACGTGCGGATCGATTCCGAAGGGATCAAGGCGCTGCGGCTGGACAAGTAGCGGCCTGTGATGCAGTTCAGCGCGACTTGCGTCGGAACGGTTCGCGACCAGCCCATCGATGCATATGCATGCCCATCATTCAAGTCAGCGCTGCGTTTCGTTCAGCACTGATGGGCACGCTTGCATCGGCGCGCCTTTGAATGGCGCTTTCGATGAGCGCTGGATCAGCGAGCCGCTTCCTCGACCTTCCCCTGGATCACCGCCGACAGGCGGCGCAAATCCACCAGCACCGCATCGGCGCCCTGGAGCGCTTCGAGACTCGCGCCGAGGCGTTCGAGCGCGGCGACGATTTCGTCGATGCGCTGCGTTTGCGTCGCCGCGTGGTCGATCAGCCCATGAATCGCGAGCGAAACGGGATCGTCGGCGTTGGGCGTAATACCGTACGCGCAGAAAGCGGCGCGCGCGGGAGCCGCTTTGGCGTCGACGTCCTTAGCGTCGGCGGCCGGCGAACGAACAACCGTCGCCGCCGTGGCGGGCATGACGACGCGCGCCGGATTGCCCACGGCCGTGCCGCCCGCCGGCACAGGTTTCACGACGACGGCGTTCGAGCCGATCTTCGCGTCCGCGCCGATCGTGAAGCCGCCCAGCACCTTCGCGCCCGCGCCGACGATCACGCCGCGCTCGAGCGTCGGATGGCGCTTCGCGCCGCGCGTGAGCGACGTGCCGCCGAGCGTGACGCCCTGGTAGATCGTGCAGTCGTCGCCGATTTCAGCTGTCTCGCCGATCACGACGCCCATGCCGTGATCGATGAACACACGCCGCCCGACCGTCGCGCCCGGGTGAATCTCGATGCCCGTCATGAAGCGGCCGAACTGGGAGACGAAGCGCGCGAGCCAGCGGCGCTTCGCGCGCCAGCACGCATGCGCGAAGCGATGGAACATCAGCGCGTGCAAGCCCGGATAGCACGTGAGAACTTCCCAGGCGCTGCGGGCGGCAGGATCGCGCTCGCGGATCGTGGCAATGTCTTCTCGGAGTCTCGTGAACATGGCAGTGGACTGTCGTAGGGATTGAGCGCTGCCGTTTGCATCCATTCGCATCTATTGCACACGGAGCGCTTTGCTTATGACGTTTTCGGGTCATTGTAGGGCGAATGAGCGAAAGCTGCCGGAAGTCCACGCGATCGGGAAGGTTTGGAATTTCGCGCGCCAGATCGCGAGTGGGCGTGCATATGCATCGGGCGCTCAAGCCCGTTTGCCGGCGCTTATGCTGCCCCGCTTGGCCGGCACGACTGCCCGCCGGCGACACAACAGCCTCTGCACGAGGCGCCAACGGGACACGAAAGCTGGCGCAAAACGCCGACGCCAAAGATCAGTATCCGGACGCAACGCAAGCGGGCGGGCACTCACCCTTGCTCGCCGTCCCGCCCCTTCGCCTTCAGCAGAATGTGCTTCGCGATGCCCCGCACGATATTGACCTCCTCGCGTTCGAGACCCGAGCGAGCGAAGAGCCGCCGCAAGCGCGACATCAGCTTCTTCGGATTACCGGGATCGAGGAAGTCGAGCGCAATCAACGCGTTTTCCAGGTGCACGTACATGCGCTCGATCTCGTCGCTGGGGGCAAACGTGCCCGCGCTCCCGGAGACGGGTTCCGTACCTTCGCCTTCGACCAGATACGCCATGCGCAGCTCATACGACAGTACCTGGATGGCCTGCGCGAGATTCAGCGAGCTATACGCGGGATTGGCGGGAATATGTGCGAGCGCGCTGCACCGCTCGACGTCTTCATTCGACAGCCCTGTACGCTCGTTGCCGAACACGAGCGCGATATCGCCATGCGCGGCATGCTCGCGGGCCTGCGTCGCGGCGGCGCGCGGCGGCAACTGCGGCGGCCCGTACTCGCGGGCGCGCGCGGTCAGCGCGAGCGACCATTGCACGCCCGAGAGCGCGTCGGCCAGCGTGGGCACGACATGTGCGGTCGCAAGCACGTCGTCTGCGCCGCTCGCCATCGCGATCGCATCCGGATCGTTCTTCACATCGGGAGAACGCGGCGACACCAGCACGAGGCGCGAAAATCCCATCGTCTTCAACGCGCGCGCGGCCGCGCCGACGTTGCCGGGATGGCTTGGCTCGACGAGCACGAAACGTGTCGACGTAAAGCCGCCGCCGATGCTGTTCGCATTGTCGGAAGCGGTACTGGACTGAGGTAGCGAAGGCGTTTGAACCACGATAACGAATTGGATGGCAAGGAAAGAGTAATGGTAGCGCCAAGCCATGCCGCGTTTCCATCTGCCGTTTGGCTAATGCTTCGCTTGTCGCACGTTCGACGCCCCGTCCTTCGCCTTCTGCCGCGAGTTCAGGCCGGCATCATTGCGCCTGAGATCGGCAGAGTCGAGATAAAAGCCAGATAAAACTCAGGTAAAATCGCGACATTCGCGCCGTGCCGTCTCGCCCTTCGCAAGGCACTCACGCCACCGCGCATCGCTCTTCTTCAATTCGTCTCCGTCGACGGAATGTGTGTCCAGGTTTCGACCCAGTCTTGCCCGACACCCGTTTCGCGTGATTTACGGCTTATTTTCAGCTCAACACCGGACAGCCGCCATGCGCGTCCGGCACAAGGATCAGGCTCATGCATCCCATGCTCAATATCGCTGTCAAGGCCGCTCGCCGCGCCGGGCAGATCATCAACCGCGCGTCGCTCGATCTCGACCTCGTGCAGGTCAGCAAGAAGCAGCACAACGATTTCGTCACGGAGGTCGACAAGGCGTCGGAAGCGGCCATCATTGAAACGCTGACCACCGCCTACCCCGATCATTCGATCCTCGCCGAAGAATCCGGTGAATCGGGCAACGAGTCCGAATTCCAGTGGATCATCGATCCCCTCGACGGCACCACGAACTTCATCCACGGCTTCCAGTATTACTGCGTATCGATCGCGCTCGCGCACAAGGGCATCGTTACGCAAGCCGTCGTCTACGACCCGACACGCAACGATCTCTTCACGGCGTCACGCGGCCGCGGCGCGTATCTGAACGACCGGCGCATTCGCGTCGGCCGCCGCGACCGGCTCGCAGACGGCCTGATCGGCACCGGCTTCCCGTTCCGCGAAAAGGACACGCTGGAACCGTACACGCGCCTCTTCGCCGAAATGACCAACGCCTGCGCGGGCCTGCGCCGTCCGGGCGCGGCCGCGCTCGATCTGGCGAACGTCGCGGCGGGCCGCCTCGACGGCTTCTTCGAGCAAGGCATCAGCGCGTGGGACATGGCGGCGGGCAGCCTGCTGATCACGGAAGCGGGCGGCCTCGTCGGCAACTACACGGGCGATTCGGACTTCCTGCACAAGCATGAGATCGTCGCGGGCAATCCGAAGATATACGCACAGATGATTCCGATCCTGTCGCGCTACACCCGTACGAAGGAACAGGCAGCCTAAGACGCTGCGCGCATTCGACAAGCGGCTTCGGCCGCTTTTTTTGTATGGGGCACCGCTTTTGCTGCGCTGGCGGTAGGGGCTGGCCAGATGCGCTGCAAGCCAGGCCGCCAGATCGGCTCGCCGCGCACGAACGCGGTCGCTGTGTTCCAATCGGAAGCATGAAGAAAGGCTTCTATACGATCATCGCGGCGCAATTCGTGTCGTCGCTCGCCGATAACGCGCTCCTGATCGCGGCCATCGCGCTGCTTGCCGTGATTCGCTCGCCCGCCTGGGTCACGCCGCTGCTGCAGATTTTCTTCACGATTTCCTATGTGCTGCTCGCGCCGTTCGTCGGCGCATTCGCCGATGCGCTGCAAAAGCGCCACGTGATGTTCATCTCGAACGCGCTGAAGGCGGCCGGCTGTCTGATGATGATCGCGGGCGTGCATCCGATGATCGCCTACGGCGTGGTCGGCTTCGGCGCGGCCGCGTACTCGCCCGCAAAGTACGGCATTCTGACCGAGTTGCTGGCCGCCGAACGGCTCGTCGTTGCGAACGCCTGGCTCGAATCGGCAACCGTTTTGTCGACGATCGCCGGTACGATGCTGGGCGGCGCGCTGATCAGCACGTACGCGTCGCACTTCGTCCAGCACGCGCAACTGCCGCTGATTCACACGGCCGCCGACCTCGCGATGCTCGCCGTGATGATCACGTACGCGATTGCGGCGGCGCTGAACGTCGGCATTCCGGACACGGGCGCGCGTTATCCGAACCGGCTCGTCGAGCCCGGCCAGTTGCTCGGCGAATTCATTCGCTGCTTCAACGTGCTCTGGTCCGACCGCCTCGCGCAAATCGCGCTGTGGGTCACGACGCTGATGTGGGGCGGCGCCGTCACGCTGCAACTACTCGTGCTGAAGTGGGCGGACGCGAACCTTGGGCTGTCGCTGTCGAAGGCGGCCGTGATGCAGGGCGTGGCCGGCTTCGGCATCGCGATCGGCGCAGCGGCCGCCGCCGCATGGATTCCGTTGCGCAGTTCGCTGAAGGTGCTGCCCGTCGGGCTGCTGATGGGCGCCGTCGCCGTCGCGATGGCGTTCTACAGCAAGGGGCTCTTTCCACCCGGCGCGGGGTTGCGCGTCGGCGCCCTCTTCGCGCCCGCTTACATCATCCTCGCCTATCCGCTGATGATCCTGCTAGGCGCGCTGTCCGGCTTCTTCATCGTGCCGATGAACGCGATTCTCCAGCATCGCGGCGCGACGCTGCTGACGGCGGGCCACTCGATCGCCGTGCAAAACTTCAATCAGAACCTCGCCGTGCTGCTGATGCTCGGCGCCTACGCCATCCTGCTAACGGCGACGATGCCCGTGCAGTGGATCATCGCCGTGTTCGGAGTCTTCATCACAGGCATGATGTGGCTCGCTAAACGCCGAAGCGCCGCGAATGCGCACAAGGTAGACATGCACGCGCTGATCGAGGAATGACTGAAGCGTGAGCGCAGCATAGCCGCGTGACGATCGCGACGGCAACCTGGCCATCCGGCCAGGTTCGCGCAACGCTTCGACGGGTTAAACTCACGCCCTGAACAGTCACGCAAGAAAGACACGAGGATGGGCACTCAAACCGCAGCCGCAAACGACTTCGCGCAACACACTCCCATGATGCAGCGGATTTAGTCGCCCGACGGATACGGCTTTGGCAGGGGCATCTGGTCTGACCTACACCTATACCGACACTCGCAGTCAACACGATCAAGTTCACAGCCAGCTAAGGTACGCCGCGCCAAAACGGCAGCTTCCTGTGTTAGGCTGCCTTCAGATGGCCCGGCGCCTATAACTTCGGAAGGGTGCTCCCCGTTAGTGCTTCGCGGTCCGCTGACGGAGCCACCCCCGGTCTCGAGGGGTGCCGGGCCTGACCGCCAAAAACAAAGCGAAAAGCTTCGGGGAAGACGTGAAAAAGACCATCATCGCGCTCTGCGTGGCACTCACCGCCTGCACCGCTTCTTACCAGAATCAGGATCTCGCCGGCTCGGGCGCAATCCCAACCCATCTCTCAGCCAGCTCGCTCGTGTACGTCGCGATGCCTGCCGACGGCGCGTATGAATCGACCGTGTACCCTGGCTCCGGCCGCACGACAGCGCAGGCAGTCGCGGCGGCATTCGCGCGACACGGTTCGGCTGTCACAATCGCAGATGCAACCGCGCCGCGCGAGCGCGTCATAGCAGACGCTCGTGCAGCGGGCGCGCAGTTCGCGGCGGTCCCGGTGATTTCTCACTGGGAGCCGCGCGCGACTGAGTGGTCGGGCCGCCCGAGCCGCATGTCGGTTTCGCTGGCTATGATCGACGTGCCGAGCGGAGCCGTCGTCAGCAACGTTGAATTGAGCGGCCGCAGTCGCATCATCTCCTTCACCAGCACGTCGCCCGACAGCCTGTTGCGCGAGCCCATCGGCAAGTACGTCGACGGGCTCTATTCGCGCTAGCACTGGCTCCAATAGCCGGTCACGCGGCCGAGGATCTGCGCACCGTCGGGCTTGCCTCGATGCACGCCGACGACACCACCGACGCGTGCAATAGCATACTGGTGCGACTCGACGCGACGAGCGCGGACATAGGTCAGGAAATCGCCGACGCGGAACGGGGAGCCCTGAAGACCGCGCAGGTCATCGGCAGCCACAGGGAACATTTTCGAGGTTTGCATGATGGTTTCCGTATGCAGTTGACGCCGCACCCGCTGCTAAACGGGGTGAGCGACGATGACAGGGTTAGCAGACCGGGGCATACGGAACCCGGCAGGCCGAAGCCTCCCCACCACCGCCGCCCATAGAAGGCGCGCAAGTACAGACGAAAAAATACCGCCATTCGGCGGTAGTCCGCCGCATGCATTCGGGCTGCTAAACCCGACCGACGTTGTTGCGTCGATGGGTGGAAGCATAGCCAAAACTGCGGCACAATACAATGAAAATTCGTTTATTTTCAATACGTTAGGCGTTGCCGAACATTGTACGGAGTTGCCCGACGTGGATGCCCGCCTGTTATCGCCCGAAGACCTTGTGCGTATCACTGGTGCCAAACGCTATTCGAAACAGCGCCGCTGGTTTCACGACGAGTTCGGTGTCGAAGTCGTGACGCGCGATAACGGAAGCATCGTCATGACGTGGGCGACGTTCAGCCAGCTCGTCGCGAAGCGCGCCGGCGTCGTACTGCCAAGGGACAACGAGACTGGCAAACCAAACGTCAAACTCCATTTCGACTGACCACCAACGGGGGAAACAAGAATGCTGCGAAGAGCACTAATGCTCGCAATCGCGGGCGCAACGCTGGTCGTGGGCATAGTGGCCGAAGCCTCGACACTCGATCGCCTTGCGAGGCGAGGTTTCGGTGTGGTCGAAGAGACTCAGGTGAACGGCGAATTTCAGGGATGCGAGTCCGGGCGTCGCATCCCGTTCATGGATGGCCTGATTTTCGTATGCAGCGGCTACAGCTACCACTATTCCTATAGCCCCGAAGCGCTCATCCTGAAGAGCGTGCGCACCGGCGAGATCCGCGTCCTGATCGATGACGAGGAATTCGACGGCACGGTCTACAAACGCTGAACGACCTGCCCCATCACTTCGAGTTGGGCACTGCGTACACGCGCATGCCCTCTCGGACCTTGGCGTTGCCGTCGGGCCATAGGAAACCGGCCGGATCGCCCACCTTCGCACGCTCCACGGGTTTGTCGTTGACTCGGATCGACGCGACATCGGCTTCGTCGAAGTAGATCAGCCCCTCAACCGCTAACCTGTCACCCACTGCGATCTCGTTCTCCGCGATAACGACGCCCAACTTTCCCGTCATCGCTTTGGCCACGGTACCGATGTAGCGGTAATGAGCCGGCACAGGTTCGATGCGTTGATGGCCGTAAACGACCGCTTTGACGTGCTCAGAAGGCCAATCGAGTTTGCGCATGTTGACCACCATTCGATATAGGTCAAACGTCGTCAACAGCCCGAGCCCGGTTTCGCCCGCAACATCAAGCAGTTCTTGTCGGAACGGCATGTCGTTCTCGCGCTCGAGCGGCGGCAAATGCCGTTGGTGGTTGATAATCGCAAGGCCCTGGACGTCCGTTCGCTTTAGCTCTTTCGCGTTGATGAACGCATGTTTGGTGGCCTGAGTTGCGTCGTCATCGCTCGGATAGCCGCCGATGCCCTTGATATCGACGATCAGCAATGGGCTTCGGTCCTCAATGCGAAGATCTTCGCGACGGCTCTTGCCTTCCTGATCGCGGATCTTGTCCATATCCACTACGTGTTCAAAACCGATCTCGGCGAGCGCCTTTTCCACGGCCACCACGAGCGGGTCGCCGGTTTCCGTGAGCAGATCGTGCAACCATCCGTTTGCCGCGCGTTCTGCCTCAATGTCGGTGTCCAGCCGTGCCAGCGTCGCCTCAGTTTCCGCAGCGATTCGGGCTTTCTCGGCTTGTAGCTCAGCAACACGCGGCAACTCATACTCAGCGCGATTCGCCCATCGGCCTCGTTCGATTTCGGGAAATAGATGTGGTGCCAGTTCGGGCAGAGCAATCGTCATCAACTCTTGAAGGAAGACAGCCTTTTGTGCCAATTGCGGTAGCACGATCGTCAACCCTTTCCCGCATCGCCGCATGATGCCGACGGCGTTACCAAACTTGTTCACCGCGAGGGTTTGCCACGGGTCGGTCTTTCTAAAGCCGCCTTTGAGTGTGCATTCGAACGATGCGTCGCTAAGGTACTTTTGCAACAGGGTACCCACAGGGGACGAATCAACGACACGAATCGACCTACCGGCGTCGTGCGTAATCAACATGTCCGCAAGTTCGGATGTGATGCTCCAGACATCCCTTTTTACCTCACGTTCCGGAACGAAACCGTGATACGTACGTTGGCCCATCGCCAAAGTCATGTAGGTGCGGGGTGCTGCAAAAATCACAAACACGCCGCCGTTTTTCAGGATCCGATCGAATATAGACGACACTGCAATAACGGTACGGATGCGGCAGTCGATAAATCCCCTATCGCACTTTGCCCCCAGATCGGACTCACCATCTGGTCTGTGCGGCTCACCGGTGGGCCCATTGTCGAAGGGCCCCAGTGAAAGATCGGCGATGACTATTTCCGCTTCCGCGTGCCCCGCCAGTTCCTCGTGCTGTATCACCGGCGTAAAGAT
This sequence comes from Paraburkholderia diazotrophica, assembly GCF_900108945.1. Lineage (GTDB taxonomy): Bacteria > Pseudomonadota > Gammaproteobacteria > Burkholderiales > Burkholderiaceae > Paraburkholderia > Paraburkholderia diazotrophica. The sequence continues at coordinate 224,140 of NZ_FNYE01000005.1, forward strand.
CGCAGACTTTTCTACCCGGTACGGCGTACCGAGTGAACCTTCGACCACGTCAGCCCATCGTTCGCGCAACGCTTCTTCCACGTCGCTCCCCATGTCGAGCAGCAAGATTTTTGGGTGCGCATATTTGCTCTGCGCTGACGACAGCCCGGCGAGTTCGGCCAGCTTTTTGTGCTCTCGTATTAGTTTCGTTGACAGTTCAGAAGCCATTCTTTGCGCCGCGCAGTTGGCCGAAGCGCACGATGCGCATTCGTCTGACGCATATTATGGCTGAACCTGACACCCTCTATAGCAAATCAACGCCGTCACATGGCGGAAACCAGAAACGAACGAACGGCTCGGTGTCGCCTTCCTCGAAGAAAAACGGCACTTCGCCCCCTTCGACGGGTGCCGCCAGACGTTCAACCCACGTCAGCATCATCTCGACGATCTCGTCGCGCGTCGCATCGTAGATCGGCTGCAGAGCATCCACCCGAAGCACCTGCGTGGTGGCGCCGTACTTGAGCGGTATGTACGGCCAATACCCGCCATCGCCATCGGGCGCGAGCGTCCGGCAGCGGTCGTCAAACACATACAGGTTCCAGATATACGAGTGCAACACATCGGCGCGCTCGGCAGCGGTTTCGAACGTGCGCACACGTGCGCTGGCCGCATTGCGTGCCGCCTCGAGCGCTTCCAGCCGTCTCAGCAGATCGCTCACAGCAGATCCTCGCCGTTGCTGTTCGGTTTCTCGAGCGCCGCGATACGTCGCGCGAGTTCGTCGATCTCATGCACGCGCAGCACGGCCGACAGCGCCGACATTAGCTGCGCGCCGGTATCAGGGCCGAGCTCGCCGCGCGCGATGGCGTCAAGCAATGCATTGGCCTTGGCGTCGAACGTGTCGGCATGAAAAAGTGCCGGCAGTTGTACGCTTTCGCTGCCCGGTTTGGGCGGCGGGCAAATGCGGTCAAAAACCAGCTTCAGCGCGACGGGATCGCCCGCCAGTGCCAGCTTTTTGACGGTTGCAACGTATGCGTCGACATCTGTTTCCAGCAGCTCGCGGACGCGACGGGCAACGGGCGACGCCTTGCCGCCCGGGTTGCCCGATACGCCCGGCAGGAAATGCCCGTTTGCGCTTCGTTCTGTCATGGTCACATCAGTTATTGAAGGGGGCCTAGCGTCTGCGATTCGCCTGCAGGACGCACGTCACAGTCTCCGTGCTCGCGGTGAACGTCGCCTGCGCGACCAGATACACGGTCGTGCCAGACGCCACGTTGATGCGACGGCTCGGGATGGCAACCGACATGGACTCGATGCGCGACAGTTCCGCCTCGAGATCCGGGTTCGCACCGAGCGACATGCCGATGTTCGATTGCGCGTTCTGCGCGGTGCCGGCCAGATATGCCGCGACAGCGCCAGCGGTGTTGTTGGGTACCGTCAGATCGGCCATACCGTTCCTTTACGGGAGTTGATCAATACTGATCTGAACTTGCGGGGCCGAGGTAGAGAGCGTCGCCGCGCTGCCGCTGTTCTGGAACGCCTTGCAGGTAACGGTGTTACCCGATGCCAGTGAAAGCGTGGCGTTCTCTACAACCACGTTTGAACTTGTGCTAGCCGCAGCCGGGGCGTATCCGGCGCTATCCGGCGTACCGGATGCGCCGATGAAAAGCCCTGCGGCGAGCACGTTGCTGGACGATACAGTCAACGTGCCCCACAGCAGCTGGCAACTGATGCGGTAATACGCAGTAGCCGGAGCCGTAAAGACGCCCGTCGAAGCATTGAAATTGCTGTTCGCATCGAACACCGTCGCCCAGCCGGTGACTGCCGTATAGGCATTGTTCGGGATGCTCTGCCCGCTGGTATTGTTCGCCTTGACGTGGGCCATTGCCGCCGCCTTGAACGTCGGCGCTGTAACCGTACCGGTGAATGTGGGCGACGCGAGCGGCGCCATCGCCGAACTGCACGTAAATCCTGCGTTCGATGTGTAGGTGAGCGCGCTGGTCGACGTGCTGCAGCTCGGCATCGCAAACGCCGTCGGGGTCGCCGACGAACTTGTTGCGTTCGCCACGACCGTATTTGCGGCCTGCGCAGCGAGCGAGGTCGCGGTGACGTTGCCCCATGCCGGCGCCGTACCCGGCCCCGTCGACTTGATGACCTGCCCTGATGCCGAGCCGGCCGGGTTGAGCATCGTCGGCGGAACGGTCGTCGCTGCGAAGGCGATGGACGATAGCGCGAGCAGCGCGGATGCGATAAGTCGTTTCATGTTCAGTCCTTCAGGTCAGATTGCCGCCATAGACGACGGCGGTGATGTTGGTGAAGTCGGTATTCGCGCCGCTCGGGTTCTGTGTCTGGACACCCACACCGCTCGCGGACAGCGAGTTGTAGGCCGGGAATCCCGATGCGTTGAGCGTGATGTTGACCGCGAGGTTGGCCGCACTGACCTGTCGGGCGAAATTGACCGTGTACAGGCCCGCGCCATTTCGGGTGACGCTCGACACGTTGAACGAATTGGTGATCACGCCGGTTGAGCCGTTGAACGTCACCCAGGCGACCGGATGCGCTGCCTGCACGATGGGCGACGGAGGCATGTTCACCGAGCCGGAATAGTTCGGCGCCTCCACCGACGACTGGTAGTAGTTCCCCAGGTCGACCAGCTGGACGGGATCGGTCGTGCTACCGAAGCCAAGGTACGGACGCGACGACGACGCGCCGGGATAGCCTCCGACAGGGGGCGCGCTGTGGCCGTTGCCCTCAAGCACGACCTTCTGCGGGAAGCCGCCAGACGTGTCGATGAAGATCTGATTCGTGCTGAAGGTGGTGCCACGGTTGAACGTGCAGCCCTTCACGACGAGGGTCGATGAGGTCGCATAGTTCGCGTACCACAGATCCGCGATGCCCTTGCCGACCGTCGCGCTACCGTTGCGCTCGAAGTACACGCCGATGAACGTGCCGCACGCCGTGCCTTCGTCGACCGCGCTGCTGTTGGTGATCAGACGGCAACCCCATATCGGCGTGTACGGACCGCCGCCGAGATCGTTGTTCGACTCGATCGAGCCGCCGACATACGTGAAGGTGTTGACGTTGATTGCGTCGATGCCGGCCTGCTTGTTGTTCCCGTAGGTGCAGTTGTAGAACGACAGCGCATTCGGCAGGGAGAAGCTCAGCCGCTGGGCGTGCAGCCCGATCACGTTGTATTGCGCGTTGACGTTGATCTGGAGCGACTCCTGCACGTCCTCATAGTCGATGCCCGTACTCCAGCCGAGCACCCACAGGTTTTCGAGTGTCAGGTGTGCATGAGACTGCATGTACATGCCGGTCGCATTGCCATCGCCCTTGATGACACTGAAGCCACGGAAAGCCTGCATCGACGTGGCCGCAATCGACGTGACAGAGCCGTTGACCGACAGGCCGCCAACGGACCCGTTGTCCCACTGGAACGAGGTATTCTGCGGCCCGTCGCCTTCGATCGATATCCGGCCTTGCGGGAATGTCGTCTGACCGCTGTTGTCGATGTTGAGGGCGTTCGAAAAGCGATACGCACTACCGGGAAAGTACGCAACGCGCGCGTGCGCGTTGCACCAGCTCAGATAGATCTGCGCGCGCGCCGTATCATCCGTGCCCGTGCCGCACACGCTGTACGTCGCATCGCCCTTGCAGCCGGCCTGTTTCGCACTGATACGACCGGCCGGGATGAGCTTCATGCGACCGCCATCGGACGCGATATAGCACGAGAAGCCGTCATCGGCTGTCGTCGCGTCGGTCGGATCGTACCGGTATTCAGCGCGCCCGCCACCATCGCCCGCCGCGTAGTAGCCGCTCAGCTTCACGCGACGGTATTTGGCGGCAGGAAGCGTGCGGGCTTCGGCCATCGAATTGGCGTAACGGGCGATGATTTCGCCCCACGCGAGTTCGTTGTCCCCGACGGAACCGGATGCCGGCGTATTGAGCGAGAGCGTCGTACCGCCGACGCACCACACACGCCCGGCAGGGATAGGGGCGTTGAACTGCAACTGCGCACCAACCAGCGAATAGGTGTTCGGGTCTTGCCCAACACCGTCCATCACCACGCTGCCGAGATTGGCCTTGCTCGTGTACGCGCGCGAGAGCGCGACCGTGGTCGACGTGTTCTGAACGTAATCGATCCCGGCCGTCCACGACTCGTTTTTCAGATCGCCCGCGCCGATGCTGGTGGGCAGCGGGATCGCGATTGCGTTGCCGTTGGCATCGAAGCCAAGCGCGGTTCCGGCGCGATCGCTGGCCGCACCGAGCAACGGCGATGCGCTATCTGCGGGCGGAAACTGCAACGTGCGCGAACCGATTTCGGCAAGCTGCTGGATCTGGATTTCGGCGCGATCGAGCGCGTCTTCGATCACGGTCGGGTAGAAGCCGCCCGAATTCGTGATGTCCGTCGGCTGCGTATAGGGAAGCGCGCCGAGAATAGTCAGCGAATAGCCTGCCGGCAGCGGCATGCCGCTGATCGGATAGGTGACCGTGCCGCCTGGGCTGTTGTTCTGGTCGGCATTGAGCGCGACGGAATAGTCAGAATCGAGAACGAGAAACTGACCGATGCCAAGCCCTTGCGCGCGTACGACGCCGATGTTCGTTTTGTCGAACACCTTGAACGAGAAGGGGAACGAAGTGGCAACGTTATTGCCGTTGAACGGGCCTGCTTTGCGAACTGCGCTTGTGATTGTCATGCGCTGAATCCCTTTGCGTAGTCGCTTGTTCGCAGGACGGTATTCAGATCTTCGACAATGCCCGCCGTGATCGTGCCGGCCGACATCGTGCCGACGACCGTGTAGACCAGACCGACATACCTGCGCATCTTCTGCGGCGGCAAGCGCATGGCGATGGGCAGCGCCTTCGCGGTCAGCGATGCAACGGGGATCGCGCCCGTATCGAAGTGCTTCGTAACGTTCACCGTAAGCGCTGCGTCGTCAGCTGACACTACGGCGATGCCGAGCGACGTGCCGCCTGCGAACGCTGTCATAACCTGCGCGAACACAGAGATGTCGTTGGTGACCATGCCCGGCGCCAAGGTATCGATGACATTCGCCGAGTTCGCCGTAATCGTGACCGTCTGCGCGTCACTCAGCAGGGTTTGTTGATCGAGGATCATGGTGCGCCCCTTGTTATTTGAGTTCGCCGCGCATCTTCGCGCTGCGTGCAAGTTGAACGACTTTCAGCACGGTCTGCGGATCGTTGCCGAGCCGCGTCTCGTCGAGCATCCGGCCCAATCGCGGATCACGAGCGACGAATCGCTGCGCATCTCGCAGTGCGCTATCTGCCTCGCTCCCGTATTGCCGCACGAGCGCGTCAGCGGCGGATGCTGCCAGTCGTGCGTCGGCAGCGTTATCGACCGGCATGTTCGCGTTGTGCTGCGCGGCGAATATCACCAACTGCTTCGCGTCATCGGGGCTCGCGCCGAGATCCGCGAACACTTCGCGAAATTCCGTGGCAATGGCCTTCACCGTGTCGGGCTGCAGGCCAATGTTCTGCATGCCTTCCTCGAGCGGTACCTGCGCGAATGTGCCTTGCGCGCCGAACATGCGGCGCAACGGATCGTCGCGCAGCTCGCGGATCGCGTCGGGGATGTGTGACTTCGCGTCCGTCGTGGTGGCTTCTGCCGGCTTCTCTTCGGCAGGCTTCGCCTCGCTCGTCTGCTGCGTCGTGGCGGGCTGCTGTTCGGGCTTTGCGGGTTGCGCATTGCTGTCGAGCAGCGTCGGCTCCGCGTTGCGATACAGACGGCTCGCGATTGATGCGAGATCGGGGCCGGTGCTCGACGTTTCGACCGGCGCGGCGGTCGTGGTTTGAACGTCACTCATTGCTGGCCGCCTGATCGTCAGCCGGTGCCAGCACGCCCGTCAGCGTGTGGTGCCGGTCAATGGCCGCACCGATCATTGCCGCCGACTGCTGACACGCAACAACGAAGCCGTCGCGGCTCGCGTGCACCATGAAGGACGGGTTGAGCCACTTGTCGAGGTAGGACGACAGGTCAATGCCGCCGTTGTGAACGCGCGCGTCGTACAGCGCGACGGCGAAGGCGGCTTCGATCGAGGCGTGCACTGCGCGAGCCGCGAGCGCGGTCTGCTGATGAACGTGATCGGATGCGATCTCGTGCGAAGGCGGCATCTCAACTTCGTGCATTGCTTCGAAGACTTGCAATAGCACCGCGTCGTTCGCCTGCTCGAGCAGCGTCATCTGCTTCGCCACTTCGTCGATGGCGGTCTGGAGCGCGTTGAGGATCGGTGCGCGCGCGTTCGCCAGTTCGACGGCCTTGTCGCGGGCCGCGCGCCAGTCATCGCGACGTGCGGCGATGGCTTCGGCACGGTCGTGGGCCAAGGCGCTTTCGAGTGCCGCCTCGAGTGAGTCGACGCGGGCTTTCCATGCGGGGATTGTGGCGAGCGCTTCGTCGAGCTGCCTGTCGGCGTCTTCGTTGAGCGGGTCCTTGCTCAACGCCGCGAGTGCGTTGGAGCGAGCGGTAATCGCCTTCTGGTGCTCCGAGCGTGCTTGCGCGAGCTTTGTTTTGACGAGTGTGCTGCGCTTCTGCGCCATGCTGCTCTCCCAATGATCGATGAGAGCAGGCTACGGGCACGGCGCTCAAACACATACGCCAGTGCCATTTACCTTACACGTGATGGCGTGTATGTGGCGATGCCGCGCTGCCAGTGGATGTGGTGCCGCAGTTCGACTGCAAGGCGCGGGCTAACACGTCCAAGCGCTTCGGCCGCTCGATGCAGCCGCTTCATCGCCGCGTTACCGCTGAGCCCCATCCATTCCGCAATCGGCAGCGCGCGGCGCGGATGGTTGTAAAGCCGCCAGAGCATCAGGTTGGCGTGTGAGTGTGGTATCTCGACGCCGCCGAGCTCGAGCACGATAGGGATGCGGATGTTGAATATGGAATCGGTCGACATGTGTCGCTCTCGGTATAGGTTTTTCGGCACTGTAGTGCGCGGCCTTACGTAGCGTTGCTCATACGCCGCTCGCAGATAGGTGTATGGCTTTGCCTTACGGCAAGTTGCGTCACCCACTACTGGCGCTCGCGCCCGCCGCGCCGTGGTTTTGCCTCTTCTTCAGGTGTCCGCCTTTCAGGCTCGGCAGCGAGGGACGCACTCCGCGTACGCGCGCATGTACGTGAAGCAAGCTGCAACTGCCCCGGTTTTGCGGCCCGCTACAGACCGTGTTGCGCAAAAACAACCGCGTTCGACCAATCACTATTAGGACTCCTACACGCAATACCCTGCAAAATCCGAAATCGGCCAGCTGATGTCACAGGGTGTCACAGGGCCCGAAATCCAGCTTGTTACGCGCAGAGCCTTATCCCACAAGGGTTGTACAGGTGTCACACGTTGTACAGGCTATTTTGCGTAGAGGGCTCTGCAACTCACCGCACAGGCTCCGCGTAGCGGGTGATTTCCCCTTCCCCTTTTAACTATCTTCTATCTCTTATAAAAAGCCTGTGACACCTGTGACACCTGTACAACCCTTTATCTATAAGGGTTTCGCTGTCACAGGCGCATCCGGCCCACCTGTGACAGCCTGTGACAGCTATTTAAGCCACGGTCTGTCGGGAACGCCATTGACCCGGATCTGTTTGCCGCGCTGGTAGCCCAGCGTTTCCATGACGTAACGGATTCGCTTGCCGTCCTTGTCGGCGTCGCGCCGGCCTAATTCGGAGATAGGAATCCGCAACGCGTCGGTTTTGATCCGCGCGTTGGTGATGTGCGAATCGATACCTTCGAAGTCGCCGTCGAGATTTGCGAGCCACGCGGCGATGATCGGCAACCAATCATCGTCGGCTTTCCGCGCGGCCTGTTCGCCAACAGCGTCGACCGTCTCAGCGGCGTTCAACCACCATTGCTCGCCAGCGTTGAACCGGTGTACGGCTTCGGCCCAAAGCTGATCGCGGTCGCGGCGAAGCGCCTGGATGTCGATCGTGCCGACGCTGACCGGCCAGAAGCGGCGATTCTCGTCGTCCTTGAGGTATTTCTCGCCATTGGTCGTGCCGGCAAAAACACAGGTGCGCGGATAGTTCGCCGCGCGGCGCCCGTAAGACGGCCGGTAGCGGTCCTGACGTGCCGCGATGAACTGCTTCATCGGTTCGATCTCAGCTGCGCGCATCGCCGACAGTTCACCCATCTCGATGATCCACGCGCCGCGCAGATTCTCGAGCGCATCTTTGCGGCCGATGTCGGGACAAGTGTCCTGAAACCACGCACCGCCGAGCACGTCGAACACCGTCGATTTGAATTTGCCCTGCGCGCCTTCGAAGATCAGCGCGTTGTCCATCTTCGCGCCCGGCAAGAGCGCGCGAGCCACGGCACCAATCATCCAGCGGGATCCGACGGCGCGCTTGTACGCGGTCTGCTCGGCGCCGACATAGTCGCGCAGCCACGTATCAAGCCGCAGAGTTCCGTCCCACACCAGACCGCGCAGATAGTCCTGCACCGGGTTATAGGCGCGCTCCGCGGCGACAATGTTGACGGCGCGCTCGACCTGCGTGTGATTGAACTGCAGCCCGATACGCTGGAACCACTCGAGCAGCACAAGATCGTGCCCGTCTTTCCACTCGCCCACGGGCAGCCCGAAGTCGTTCGCGCGCAGCACGTCGACGCGATCGCTGAATGTGTTGTAGGCGAACAACTTGTCGAACAGCGGTTCGTTGCGCAACGCCCACGCCGCGTTCGCCTCATTGCAGAGGGGGCGCGGATTTTTCCCCTCTGTTTTCATGAGCTGGCGCGACCACGGACGCCCCTGATAATTAGCGTATAGCGAGATCGGCACTGGTGCCATTGTGTCGAACTCGTCGACCACACCCGCGAGCTCGATGGCGGCGACGGCTTCGGGCGCGTAGTGCCGCGCCGCTGCGATCAACGTGCGAACGGTAATTCCACCTTCGCGCGGCGTGATCGACGGCCAACGGTGTTCAAGGTCTTCCATTCTGAACTTGGCGGATCGACCGGCCATCTCTGCGTAGAGCGCCATGCCTTCTTCGCTGCCGCCCGTCGCGCGATGAGTCGCGATCATCAGATCAAGATATGCGCGCCCCCCTTCGCCGCTCCCCTCCCCGAATGGCAGATCGTCGGCTCCGCTGTTCGGGATGAGATCGAGATAAGCCCTTACCCGCTTGAGATCCATCGTCAGGCCATCTACTGACATCGCGCGAGGCGCGGGTCGCTCTCGTAACGGGACATGCGCCGACGCGACCCAATCGCGACCCAGGAGCCATTCAGACGGCAGAGGCGCGTCGTCAATATCTTCTATGTCCAGCGGCAACGATTTGCCGCCTAGCGGAAGCACAAAGAAGTTTCCGCAATCGAAGCAGAAATCGGACTTCGGAAATATCTCGACCTGTCCGTTGACCACACCTGTCGTTCCGCTGCTCAATCCCTCGGCGTGAAGAATCTCGCGAAGCAGTTCGCGCACGCTGTAAGCATGTTGCGGCACATCCCACATGAAAATCAGGTGCACGCCCCGGCCGCCTGACGAGCGGAACGCGTGGGCCACAAGTCCGAACGCCGCAGCTCGAAGCGCGACACGCTGTGCGGTGGTGAACATCTCTGACCACGGCGTCGCGCCTCGATGGCTGTCGAAATCGAGCACACCGACCTGTGTCTCGCTACTTCCTTTCGCCATCGGATAGAGTCCGACTGGCTCACCTCCGCTGAAGTGCGCGAGCAACGCGCGATCTGAAAGCGGTCGGCGCGCACACTTCTGCCCGTCTGCCGTCTTGCGGCCATGGATATCGGAACGCATGCGCCTGCGCAGCGGCTCTATCCATTTCAGCAAGTCATGAGCTAGATCGGTTCCATCGACCGTATGGCTATGCTTGACAACATCTTGTGTAGGAGTACTATTCACCTTGCAAACTCCTGTTTTCGTTCAATGGGTTGGCGCTCGTTGAAATGAAACCTTACCGACCCGTTGCCGCTATGCAACGGGTTTTCTTTTAGTGCCGCGCGTTCGTCGCGAAAGCCTGCAGTGCATCCGCCTGCGCATAGATAGCGCTCATCGGCTGAAACTTGCGTTGCATGAATCCCTGATAGATCAGCCCGAGCACGATATCGTGATACACGTCGTCGCCCACGCCGTTCGATCTCTGTGCGAGGTCGACAAGTTGGTCTGCGCCGTCACCGCGCCAGTGCGCAGGCATCTTCACCCGACGCCCCGGCTCGAGCTGCTTCACGATTACCCACTGCGCTTTTTCGAGGCCCGGCTCGCCGACGTGCGGCTTACGAATGCGAAACCCGCGCACCGGTCGGGCTTCGAACCAGTTTCGGTCGTCGGTCTGCCATTCGCTATCATGGTCTGAGCTCACGATCGCGCCATCGGGCCGCATCGCTGCGATTTCGTGGGCCAACAGGTTCAATGCTGTCACCGCCATAGCTCCCCCGTTTCGGGAACGTACACGTTCAGGCCCGCCACGAGATCAATCAGCGCGGGGATCTCACCGAGCAGTGGTGCGACGACAGGCGCGGCTTTTTCCATGCTGTAGGTTCGGCCCTGTCGCGGTAACACGGACTGGATAACCTCGATCAGATGATTGATCTTCGATTGCACTTCGCCAATGTGCACAACGGCATTCGGATGGTTTTGAAGCACAAGGCCGTCGATTGCCTTTTGAGCGCGGCGCAGCAGCGCAAGAGGTTCGGCGAGGGCCGTTTCCGCAGAGCCGCAACGATCGAGGCAGACTCGCGCGATAGATCTGCCAGCCCGAGCCATTGGGACGATTGCAGCTGCAATAGGCGTTTTCAGCGTCATGCGGCGCCCCTTGCCGCTGCGCGGCGTTGGTCGGGGCCAGACAGGCCCGACAGCTCAGCGCGCGGCAGATTAGCGATGTAGTCGCGGACCTCTTGTAGGCGCCAGGCGACTGAATGCGCCCCCACTCGTACTGGACGCGGGAATGTCGGATCTTCGCGGAGCTTCGTGTACACAGACGAGCGAGACTTCAAGCCGAGCATGGTCTGAACGCGCACAATCTTGATTAGCGTGTAAATGTCATCGGTGGCCGTGTCGGCGGCATTTTTCATGAAATAGCCCCTGTTCAAAATGGATCAACGGAGTGCAGTTTCCTTCAACGCCGTCCAGGTATGCGTACCCCTTGGGTGGTGAGCGCACACCAAAAGAAAAGCCCGCCGAAGCGGGATAATCGAATGTGATAAAGTCGTTTCTGCGGCTGGTCACTAAAACCCGGTCGGGTGTCATTCGACGATGCACGGCGGTCAGTCGTCGAGTTTTCCCCCGGGCTTGCGATGGGGCCAGCTTGACCGCCCTTCCCTATGCAAGATCGCGCCGTGATGCGACTGGCGTCGTTGTCAGGTTCCTGTGCTAGGCTTTCTTTTGGCAGTCCGCCACTGGGACTCGGTCGGGCAAGCGCCGGAGAAGCCAGACGATCAGTCTCCGGTAGCACCCCCGGGCTTGCAAGGTGGCGGGCTTGATCGTCCCTTCCTCTTCTTGCTATGCCGCGATTGACGCCACATTCGGCGCCGTCAATGCGGTCAGATGGTCACTCCATACCTGAAGCCAGTGCCGCGCCTCGTCGTCGTACCGATGCACGTCGTAGATCGCGCCGATCGAGTTGTCGACGTGGTTCAGAATCCGGTCCTGCACGACGCGCGGGCAACCGAGGCGCGCAAGACCAGTCGCCGCGCTGCGGCGCAGATCGTGCGTAGACCAGTTCGCAGTGAGCGGATCGGTCACCTTGCCGTCGGCTGTCGGCTGTCGTGCCTCGTATTGCGCAAGCCCAACAGCCTTCTGATTGATGTGCCGGTTCGGCCGCTTCGGGCTAGGAAACGCGAATTCGTCATCGAGATCCCGTCTGTATCGCAGCAGTTCGACAGCCTGACGCGACAGCATGACGGTATGGGGCAACGAATTTTTGGTATCTCGCAGCACCCACGTCCCGCGCTCGAGGTCGATGTCGCGCCACCGCGCAGCGACGATCTCGCCGCTGCGGCAGCCGGTCAACAAACACAAGTGCACCACATCGCGGACCGACCGGCTATAAGGTGAATGCGGAAGCCAGCGCAGGAACGTGGCGAGTTCACCGTCGCTGAGGGCCCGCGTACGCCGAACCTGCGGCGCCCCTTTGATGCCGATCGTCGGCGAGATGTGGTCGTCGGGCAGGCGCCCCTGCTCGAGCCCGTGCGCGTAAGCGCAGCGGATCCGGCTGAGCAGCATCGTCGCAACGCGCGCAGCGCGCGTCATCGTGGGACGCATCACCTCATCCTGCAGTTCGCGCCGCGTGACGGCAGCTGCCGGCCGATGGCCGAGCTTCGGCAGCAGTTCTTTCCGCAGCAGCCGCTCGCCTTCCCCGCCGCGCTTGAGCTTGCTCAGGTTCTCTGAGATGTAGTCTTCGACCAGATCGGCGACGGTGTAGGCTTTTGCGCGCGATGCTTCGCGAGCACGTGTCGCCTCTGCGCGCGCCTTGCGCTTTTCCTTCTGCGGATCTATCCCCTGCTCGCGCTCGAGCTTTTTCTTTTGCAGGGCACTTCGGGCGCCGGCCAATGTCATAGCGCCGAACTCACCGAGCTTGATCTGCCGCAGGCCACCGTCCTGTGCCCGGTAGCGATAAAAGAACGTCTTCGTGCCGGACGCATTGCACCGGACACGCAACCCCGGATTACTCCGATCGGCCAATTCGACGCCTGGAGTCATAGCGGCGATAATCCCCGGTGTTAGCGCGGGAGCGTCTTCGACTTTCTGTGTAGGTTTAGGCATTGTTGTTTCTCCTCGACAGGGAAACGATACCGAAACCTACACTGAAAATCCAGATTTAAGCCTCCTAGATTGGCATTAAACATACACGTCAGCGAGCTTCAGAATTGTCCGAAACCCCTGTTAGGCTGAGCCTTACACCCGATTCCGGCCCGGCGCCACAAGCAATGTCAGAAACAGAGCTGGCTCAACATACCCCAATGATGCAGCAGTACCTCCGCATTAAAGGGGAGCATCCGGGCACGCTCGTGTTCTACCGGATGGGCGATTTCTACGAGCTGTTCTTCGACGACGCCGAAAAGGCCGCGCGCCTGCTCGATCTGACGCTCACGCAGCGCGGCGCGTCGGGCGGCAATCCGATCAAGATGGCGGGCGTGCCGCATCATGCCGTCGAACAGTATCTGGCGAAACTGGTGAAGCTCGGCGAGTCGGTCGCGATCTGCGAACAGATCGGCGATCCGGCGACTTCGAAGGGACCCGTCGAGCGCAAGGTCGTGCGCGTGGTTACGCCCGGCACGCTGACAGACGCCGCGCTGCTCTCCGACAAGAGCGACACGTATCTGCTCGCCGTGTGCGCGGCGTACAACCGGCGTGGCGTGGTGTCGGCCGTCGGCCTCGCCTGGCTGAATCTGGCGAGCGGCGCACTGCGTCTTGCCGAAGTCGCGCCCGATCAGGTCGCCGCCGCACTGGAGCGCATCCGTCCTGCCGAGATTCTCGTCGCCGACACGCCCTCGCCCGCCGAATCGAATGCGTGGACGCTGCCTTCCGGCTTCGGCGCGATGACGCGCGTCCCGGCATGGCATTTCGATGTCGCGTCGGGCACGCAGCGGCTGTGCGATCAAATCGAAGTCGCGAGCCTCGACGGTTTCGGGGCGCACTCGCTGTCCTGCGCGTGCGGCGCGGCGGGCGCCGTGCTGCTCTATGCGGCGGCAACGCAAGGCCAGCAATTGCGCCACGTGCGCAGCCTCAAGGTCGAATACGAATCGGAGTACATCGGGCTCGATCCGTCCACGCGCCGCAATCTGGAATTGACGGAAACGCTGCGCGGCACGGATTCGCCCACGCTCTGCTCGCTGCTCGACACGTGCTGTACAACGATGGGCAGCCGTCTGCTGCGGCACTGGCTGCATCATCCGCCGCGCGATGCAGCATTTGCGCAGGCGCGCCAGCAAGCGATCGGCGCATTGCTCGACGCGCCGCCCCAAGCCAGTCTCGATTCGCTGCGCAGCGCATTGCGGCAGATCTCGGATATCGAACGGATCACGGGCCGGCTCGCGCTGCTGTCGGCGCGTCCGCGCGATTTGTCGAGTCTGCGAGACACGTTCATCGCGTTGCCCGAACTGCGCGCGCAACTGACCGCGCTCACGCAGGCTGCCGATTCGCTCGCGCGTATCGACGCGTCGCTGGAGCCGCCTGCCGAGTGCGTCGATTTACTGAAGCACGCGGTCGCGCAGGAACCCGCCGCGATGGTCCGCGACGGCGGCGTGATCGCACGCGGCTACGATGCCGAACTCGATGAACTACGAGATATTTCGGAGAACTGCGGACAGTTCCTGATCGACCTCGAAACGCGCGAGCGTGCGCGGACAGGCATCGGCAATCTGCGCGTCGAGTACAACAAGGTGCACGGCTTCTACATCGAAGTGACGCGCGGCCAGACCGACAAGGTCCCGGACGACTATCGCCGCCGTCAGACGCTGAAGAACGCCGAGCGCTACATCACGCCGGAGCTGAAGACCTTCGAAGACAAGGCGCTGTCTGCGCAGGAACGCGCGCTGTCGCGCGAGAAGGCGCTGTACGACGCGCTGTTGCAGGCGCTTCTGCCGTTCATCGCGGATTCCCAGCGCGTCGCTTCGGCGCTCGCCGAACTCGACGTGCTCGCCGCGTTCGCCGAACGAGCCCGCGCGCTCGACTGGGTCGCGCCAGGCTTTATGCCGACGGGCGGCATCGAAATCGAACAGGGACGGCATCCCGTCGTCGAGGCGCAAGTCGAGCAGTTCATCGCAAACGACTGCACGCTCAATCCCGAACGCAAGCTGCTGCTGATTACCGGCCCGAACATGGGCGGTAAATCGACCTTCATGCGTCAGACCGCGTTGATCGCGTTGATGGCGTACGTGGGCAGCTACGTGCCGGCGCGCCGCGCGTCGTTTGGCCCCATCGATCGCATTTTCACGCGCATCGGCGCCGCCGACGATCTGGCGGGCGGCCGCTCGACATTCATGGTCGAAATGACGGAAGCCGCCGCGATCCTGAACGACGCGACGCCGCAAAGCCTCGTGCTGATGGACGAAATCGGCCGCGGCACGTCGACCTTCGACGGCCTTGCCCTCGCATGGGCAATCGCGCGACATCTGCTCGCGCACAACGGCTGTCACACGCTCTTCGCGACGCACTACTTCGAGCTGACGCAACTGCCCGCCGAGTTTCCGCATGCAGCGAATGTGCATCTGTCGGCCGTCGAGCATGGGCATGGCATCGTGTTTCTGCACGCCGTCAACGAAGGCCCCGCCAATCAGAGCTACGGCCTGCAGGTCGCGCAACTGGCGGGCGTGCCGAACGCGGTGATCCGCGCGGCGCGCAAGCATCTCGCGTATCTCGAACAGCAGTCGGCCGCGCAGCCGGCGCCGCAACTCGACCTGTTTGCGGCGCCCGTGGCGATGCTCGAAGATGCCGACGATGAGCCCGCCGCGCCCGCACTGGACCCTGCCATGCTGGCGCTCGTCGAGCGGCTGCGCGAGATCGATCCGAACGATCTGCGTCCACGCGAAGCGCTCGACCTGCTGTACGAACTGCATGAACTGGCCAAGTCGCCAGATGCGCATCACTGACGCGTACGCGCACCCCGCGTCGGCGAGGCGTCGTCGATCGCGAGGAGCGGCGCTCGCCGTCGCGCTCGCAGCCGTCATGTCGCTGGCCTTGCCCGAACGCGCGTCGTTCGCAAAGGAATCGAAATCGGAGCCGCGCTACTCGTTTGCCGTCATCGGCAGCACGCTGCAAAGTCCCGCCGACGAAGCACAAACGCAGCGGCTCCTCGAGGCGATCGGACGCGAGCCTGACATTTCGTTCATCGTGTACGACGGCAATCTGAAAAGCGGAAAGGAAACGTGCCGCGACTCGCTGTTCGAGACGCGCCAGACACTGCTCGAAACGTCGAAGCCCGCGCTCGTTTTCATTCCCGGACAACACGACTGGGCCGACTGCGGCACGGAGGAAGCGGGCGGCTATGACCCCGTCGAACGGCTCGATCTGCTGCGGCAGACGCTCTTCGCGGATACGTCATCGATGGGGCAGAATCCGATTCCCCTCGCGCGCGAAAGCGAGGTGCTGCGCTTTCGTACGTATCGGGAGAACGTGCGCTGGCAGCTCGGCGATACCGTGTTCGTCGGCTTGAACGTGCCGGGCCCGAACAATCATTTCCTGTATGCGGGCGGACGCAACGGCGAGTTCGAAGACCGCGTGATCGCGAATGCGTTCTGGCTGGACCACGCCGCCGAATACGCGAAGCGGCACAACGCGCGCGCGATCGTCGTGCTGCTACAAGGCGACTTCGATCCTGAACGTTACGAGCGACCCGAGCGCTTCGCGTGGCTGCGCTTCGGCCACAAGGCGAAGCGCGACGGCTTTCTCGAATTCAAGCGCAGCCTCGTGAAGCTGGCCGATAGCTTTCATGGACCTGTCGTCGTGATTCATCAGGATAACGATCGAATGCACGCGGGCTTCATGATCGATCAACCGCTGCGCAACGATAAGGGCGACCTGGTGACGAATCTGACGCGCATCGCATTCGCTCCGCGCAATCCCCAGAACCAGTGGATACAGATCGATGCCGATCTTGCGAAACGGCCGGTGTTTCGCGTAAGCGTGCAGAACGTGCCGAAGAGTTTGCCGCTGCCTGCCGCGCCGGCATTGCCGTCGCATAACGAATACACGGCGCCGCCGATGACGCCTTCGATGCCCGCCGTGCCGGGCTCCGCCCCCGCATCCGAGTTGCCGCCGATTCTGCCGGAGCCGCCGCGCGCGCCATCGTCCGATACGGGCAACAGCAACGACGGCGGTAACACCAGCAACGGCACGACATATCGATACGGCCCGCCAGATGCGACAACGGGCGCTTACGCGCCCGCTTCGGGAATTGCCCAACCTTCCGGCGTCTATCCGGGCATCGGCCCGGGCGCCAACCCTGCTAGTTCAGTGCAGCGTCGGCCGTGACGGTTCAGCGTCGTCGGCATCGTCTTCGTCATCGTCTTCATCGACGATTTCGAGGCCGCTCGCGCCGTGCGCATGTTCATGCTGGATTTCATCTTCCGTCGCCTCGCGCACGTCCTTCACCGTGAGCTTGAAACGCAGCGCCATCCCAGCGAGGGGATGATTGCCGTCGAGCACGACCTTGTCCTCGGCGACGTCCGTCACCGTGTAGATCAGCGAGTCGAGATCTTCATCGCCTTCTTCAGGCGTGCCTTCGAACTGCATACCGACTTCGAGCGGCTCGGGGAAACGGCTGCGCGGCTCGATCTTCACGAGCTCCGGATCGTACTCGCCGAACGCGTCCACCGGCTCCAGCTGGATCTGGGTTTCGAAGCCGGGCTCATGGCCGTCGAGCTCTTCCTCGATCTTGGGGAACGTGCCATCATAGCCGCCGTGCAGATAAACCATCGGCTCGTCGCTTTCCTCGATCAGATTGCCTTGCGCATCCGACAGCTTGTACGCGACCGATACGACGGTGTTCTTTACGATTTTCATTCGATTCTCCAGATTACGACTCACATTATACGATGCCCGTGCGGCCCCCTGACTACCCCGCTGCCAAAGCTTCGGCGCGTACTTCCCCTACTTCCGTTTGCGCTTCGTCGGCACCCTCGCCGGACCAGTCCACACCTCTATTAGGCAACCTGACGCCGTCGCAATTCATGCGACGTTACTGGCAGAAAAAGCCCCTTCTGATCCGCCAGGCGATCTCCGACATCGTCACGCCGCTTGCGCGCGACGAACTGTTCGAACTCGCCGATCAGGACGACGTCGAGTCGCGCCTCATCACGCATTTTCGCAACCGATGGCAGCTCGAGCATGGCCCGTTTGCTGCAGACGAATTACCTTCCGTCAAGCAACGTGCGTGGACACTTCTCGTGCAAGGGGTCGATCTGCATAACGACCGCGCACGCGCCTTACTTGACCGCTTTCGCTTCGTGCCCGACGCGCGCCTCGACGATCTGATGATTTCGTACGCGACGGACGGCGGCGGCGTCGGTCCTCACTTCGATTCCTACGACGTCTTTCTGCTGCAGGTTCATGGCAAGCGACGCTGGCGCATTGGCGCGCAGCGCGATCTGTCGTTGCAGCCGGGCCTGCCGTTGAAAGTCCTCCAACACTTCGAGCCGGAAGAGGATTGGGTGCTGGAGCCAGGAGACATGCTTTACCTGCCGCCGCATATCGCGCATGACGGTGTCGCGCAAGGCGAATGCATGACCTGCTCGATCGGTTTTCGCGCCCCCTCTACGAGCGAACTGGCTGCGCAGTTCCTCTATTACCTCGCCGAACGCGGTGAGGCACATGCGTCGCCGAATGGTTCCGCGCTCTATCGCGATCCGCAGCAACCCGCTGTCGAACGCCCGGCGGAACTGCCTCCCGCGTTGGTCAACCGCGTGGGCGCGATCCTTGCCGGCGTCGACTGGAGCGACAAGGACGTCTCGTCGTTCCTCGGCACGTATCTGAGCGAGCCGAAGCCGAGCGTCGTGTTCGATCCGCCCGAACGCCCGCTCGATGAAGCGCGTTTCATCAGCCGCGCGATCAAGGAAGGCGTGCGGCTCGACCGTAAAACCGTGCTGCTTTACGACAACCGCTCTTATTATCTAAATGGAGAAGAAAGCAGGCTTGCAGGCGTGAAAAAATGGGTGATTGAACTCGCCGACAACCGCTCTCTGAGTGCGAAACGCTTTGTAACACTCTCACCACAATCGTCGGTGACAGCACTACTTCACGAGTGGTATCGTGCGGGCTGGATACAGATGGGTGAACTGCGATAAGATTCGCTCCGCTGTTATACCGTATAGCGAAAAATTGTCTGAGAAAGACAACGTATTGGCCCCGGATTTGTCGACGGTCGATACGAAAGTGCATATAATTTCCGCCCAAGCCGTAGGGAAGATTCACGCTCATGAAGTGCGGTCTCCACCAGCGGCCCAGGTCGGTGTTGGAGCACATTACCGGTATTATTTTGCGCTGTTGCTTACCTTTAACCATAAAAGGACGTGATCATGAAGAAATCCCTCCTCGTAGCATCCCTGTTGGCAGCTGTGGCACTGGCTGCATGCAACAAGAGCAGCGACCAGGCAGCTGCCCCGGCTAGCGACGCTGCTGCCGCATCGGCACCGGCTGCCGCTGCTTCGGATACGGGCGCTGCTGCTTCGGGCGCTGCTGCTGCGAGCGAAGCCCCCGCTTCGGCACCGGCTGCTGCTGCTTCGGACGCAGGCGCTGCTGCTTCGGAAGGTGCTGCATCGGCAGCTGCTCCGGCTTCGGGCGCAAGCCAGTAAGCTGTAGCACAGGGTTCGTCCTCAGGGCGAAAACTGCAACGGGAGGTCCGCAGGGCTTCCCGGGCAAAAAACAAAACGCCACGGATTTCAGTCCGTGGCGTTTTGTTTTATGCGTCGTCTTTTATATCGAGATTATTTCGCTTGCACGTATTCGATGCATTTCGACTTGTATTTGAACTGGAAGTGAATTCAAAACAGCGACGCGTCGAATTGCCTTCGTCGCAATTACGCGCCCGTTGCATCGGCAACATCGAGTATCGATGCAACGCGCGTCTCGCTTCACTGAGTCTGCGCGTTCTCTTCGAAGAACTCCCGCACCACATCGAGTTCCCGCGTCCGCTTGAAGGGTGGCAGACTTTGCCATATACGGCGTCCATACGGTTTGTCGACAAGGCGCGTATCGCAGATCATCAGCACGCCGCGATCGGTCTCCGAGCGAATCAGACGCCCCGCGCCCTGCTTGAGCGTAATGACAGCCTGCGGCAGTTGGTGAACGGCAAACGGGCTCAAGCCTTTCTTCGTCAACGCATCGAGCCGCGCTGACAACACGGGGTCGTCGGGCGGCGCGAACGGCAGCTTGTCGATGATCACAAGCGACAGCGCATCGCCGCGCACGTCGACGCCTTCCCAGAAGCTCTGACTGCCCACCAGAATCGCATTGCCGTACGAACGGAAACGATCGAGCAGTTCCGTGCGGCTCGCATCGCCCTGCACGAGCAGCGGCATGTTCCAGCCGCGCGATTCGATGACGTCGCGCAGCTTCGACGCAATGCGATCGACCGCGCGCAGCGTCGTGCACAGCATGAACACGCCGCCACCCGACGCTTCGATCGCCGGCAACGCGGCGTCGAACACAGCGTCGGTGAACGTGGGCGACGACGGCTGCGGCAGGTTGCGCGGCACGTACAGCAGGCCCTGCGTGCCGTAGTCGAACGGACTGGGCAGCGTCATCGAGCGACGCGCGTTCAGGCCCATCTGCGCCGCATAGTGCGTGAAGTCGCCGCGCACGGAAAGCGTCGCCGACGTGAAGACCCACGCGCGCGGCACGCCCGCACGCTGCTTCGCGAAGATCGGCGCGACCGACAGCGGCGTCTCATGCAGTTGCACGGTATGCGAGAACACTTCGATCCACCGAACCTTCTCGTTAGGATCATTCGCATCGCTCGCCTGCGACGCCGAACCGGACGCCGCATCGCGCTCGGTCGCGGTCGGCGGCGTCGTCCAGCCCGCCAGCATGTCCTGCAACTCGCGCGCGCGACGCAACAGCGCCCCCAGCGACTCGGCTCGCTCCGATTGCCCCGCCAGCGCACTGGCGAGCGCATCGAGTTCGGTTTCGACGGCTTCGAGCGCGGGGAACAGCGGATGATCGTTAGGCAGTTGCCCGATCGACAGACGCACCGAATCTTCCTTGAACGCGAGCCGCACATCACGCGCCGAGCGTTCGAGCGCCGCGCCGAGCTTCACCCAGTCGACGGCATCGCGCGCGTGGCCGAGGCCTTCGGCGACCGAGTCGCGCGCGAGTTCGAGGAACTGCGTCGTCGAAAGCGTTTCGCCGAAAAAGAGCGTCGCGGTTTCGGGCAGCTGATGCGCTTCGTCGAAGATGACCGTGTTCGCTGTCGGCAGCAGCTCGGCCATGCCCGTGTCGCGCAACATGATGTCGGCGAAAAACAGATGGTGATTGACGACGACGATATCGGCCTGCTGCGCCTCGCGGCGTGCCTGCATCACGAAGCAGTCCTTGTAATGCGGACACTCCTGGCCGAGGCAGTTGTCGCGCGTCGACGTCACCATCGACCACACGGCCGCCGTCTCCGGCACACTCGCGAGTTCGGCCTTGTCGCCTGTGCGCGTGATCTTCGCAAAGCGGACGATGTCCTGCAGATATGACGTTTCTTGCCGCGACGGCAGACGTCCGTTGTCCGCCGTGCGTTGCAGATAGTAGTGGCACAGATAGTTCGCGCGGCCCTTCAGCATCGCGACGGTGACGGGCACTGCGAGCGCATCGCGCACGGTCGGAATGTCGCGCTGATAGAGCTGGTCCTGCAAGTGCTTCGTGCCCGTCGACACGATGACCTTGCCGCCCCACAGCATCGCGGGCACGAGGTACGCGTAGGTCTTGCCCGTGCCCGTCCCGGCTTCGACGATCAGCGTGTTTTCGCCACCGTCCACATTGGCGTCCGTCGGCGCCGCGTCGTCCGGCGCTGCCGCCGATGCGGATGCCGACGACTGCTGCAGCCGCCGCGCCGGGCGCTTCTGCGCTTCGAACATCGCGGGCTCGGGCATCGCGCGGCCCGACGCTTCCATCGCGGCCGCAACGGCGCGTGACATCTCGATCTGCGACGCGCGCGGGCGGTAGCCGTCGATCTGACGGGCGAGCAGCCCGTCGGCGGCGAAGATATCGGCGAGTTCGGACGAGTGCTTGTGACTCAGCGACGCGGCCAGCGCGCCGCCGCCCGCTGCGGGTTTCCCGGCGCGCTCGTCGCGTGCGGGCGCGTCGTCGGCGGGCGTCGCGCGCGAAGAAGATTGAAGCGGTGAATTCAAGGCAAGCGTTTCCTGCAAAATCGGGCGCGCCACGAACTGAACGCGGCCGGCGCCTGCCGGGCCGCTGTATCAGCTGCGCGCTTCCGGTTCAAGCTGCAATTGCAGCAAGATGATGGTGTCCTTGACCTTGAGTTTGCGCTTTTTCAGGCGCTGTATCTCAAGGTCGTCGATGCCGGGTTCCTCGGACATCCTGTCGATCAACCGATCAAGTCCGCTGTGCTCCGATTCGAGTTGCAGAATGCGGTCGCGCAGTGTGTCCGAGTTGATGACGCGATGATGATCGCGCATGCTCGCCTCCTCTTTCGAAATGGCGAAGGCCGCGTCGTGCAGTCGCTCCGCTCGAGGTTGCTGTCCGGCCTGAAACGCGTTACGGCTGATGATGCTCGCTGCTTACTGCTGCGGTTACTGCTGCGGTTGCTGCTTCTGTTGCTGGTCGAGTTGCTGTTGCTGCTTCGCCTGCTCTTCCTGCTTCTGTTTGGCCTTCTCGGCGGCCTGCTTCTGGCGTGCCTCGACGTCGGCCTTGTGCTGCGTGGCTTCGCTCTGCTTCTGCTCGAAGCGCTGCTGCTTCTCAGCACGCTCCTGCGCCTTCTGCGCGGCCTGCTGATGCGCCTGGTCGAGCTTGCGCTGGAAGTCGGCCTGCTTCGCGTCATAGGCCTTCTGGTTCGCCGCCGCCTGCGATGGCGAGATGCCCCGCTGCGCCTGATCGATCGCGTGCTGTTGCTGCTTCTGCTGATACGCCTTCTCGTTCGCGGCGCGCTGCGGCGCCTCCGCTTCGCGCTGCGCCTGGCTCAACTGATGCTGGCGCTGCTTCTCGTCGTAAGCCTGCGCGTTGCGCGCGTCCTGCGCGGCGCGCGCGGGCGCGTCGGCCTCGTTTTGCGCGCGCTTGATCGCCGCCTGCTCGTCGCGTTGACGTGCATGCTCGACGCGCTTTTCGTCGTCGAGCGCGAGCTGTTCCTTGCGGATATCGGCAGCGACGACGCGCATGTCGTCACGTGCCGAGTTCAGGCAGTGATTGACGAAAAACTTGCTATAACAATTGTGCTGCGCAACGGCGTAACGGTAGTTGTTCTCCGCCGTACGGGCATCGAGCGCTTTTTGCCGCGCGTCGAAGTCGTTCGCTGCGGGAGGTTGCGAGCCTGCATCCGTACGCTTCGCCGGCACGCCCGATGCACCGGCGGGCATCCCCGCATCGGCAGTGGCATCCGATGCGGCAACGATGCTAGGTGCCGCCGCGGAAGTCTGCTGTGCGAACGCCGGCATAGCGACGGCAAATGAAAGCGACGCCGCAACCGCAATGCGACGGGCGATAGCGGCGAACCCGAAGGCAATCGGAGCAATCTGTGGCCCGAAGACGGGCGATGCGAGCGGAGATCGGCGTGGAGATCCGGGCGAAATGCGGGAGGTCGGCAACGTCGTAGATGGGCAACGGAACATGCCTGAAATTCTATCACCCCACGGTTGAGCGCTCGGCCATTTATGGCAAAATGCCCCGCTCCAGAAGCTTTCACGAGCTTCAGCGACCTTTCAGCAATCCGGCCGCCTTGCCTGCGCGCAGGTGGGCCACCAGTCGAATCCGGCAGGAACATCAAGACCCTATGACGGACACCGTAGCACTCAAGATCGTACAGCGCATTGCCGAAGAATTGACCGTCCAGCCGCGCCAGGTCGCGGCCGCGGTGGGACTACTCGATGAGGGAGCGACCGTTCCATTCATCGCCCGATACCGGAAGGAAGTCACCGGCAATCTCGACGACACGCAACTGCGCACGCTCGAAGAACGCCTGCTGTATCTGCGCGAACTCGAAGACCGCCGCGCCGCGATCATCGCGAGCATCGACGAACAGGGCAAGCTGACGGACGAGCTGCGCGCCGCGATCGAAGGCGCCGACAGCAAGCAGGTGCTCGAAGATCTCTATCTGCCGTACAAGCCGAAGCGCCGCACGCGTGCGCAGATCGCCCGCGAGGCCGGCCTGCAGCCGCTCGCCGACGCGCTGCTCGCGAACCCGCTGCTCGATCCGCAGACGGAAGCCGCGCAATACGTCGATGCCGAGAAAGGCGTCGCCGATATCAAGGCTGCACTCGACGGCGCGCGCGACATCCTCTCGGAGCAGTTCGGCGAAACGGCCGAACTGCTCGGCAAGCTGCGCGACTATCTGTTCAACCAGGGCGTGTTGGTGTCGGCCGTGGTGGAAGGCAAGGAAGGCGAAGAAGGCGAGAAATTCCGCGACTACTACGACTATTCGGAAACGATCCGCACGGTGCCGTCGCACCGCGCGCTCGCTCTTTTCCGCGGCCGCAATGCAGGCGTCCTGATGATCAAGCTCGGCCTGGGTGAAGAGCTCGACGCGCAGGTGCCGCATCCGGGTGAAGCGATGATCGCGCGCCACTTCGGCATCGCGAATCAGGGCCGTCCCGCCGACAAGTGGCTCTCGGACGTGTGCCGCTGGTGCTGGCGCGTGAAGGTGCAGCCGCACATAGAAAACGAACTGCTGACGAATCTGCGCGAGGAAGCCGAAAGCGAAGCGATCCGCGTGTTCGCACGCAATCTGAAGGATCTGCTGCTTGCCGCGCCGGCGGGCCCGAAGGCCGTGATCGGCCTCGACCCGGGTCTGCGCACGGGCGTGAAAGTCGCCGTCGTCGATCGCACGGGCAAGCTGCTCGCCACCGATACGATCTACCCGCACGAGCCGCGCCGCGACTGGGACGGCTCGCTCGCGAAGCTCGCGCGCATCGCCGCGCAGACGCAAGCCGAACTGATCAGCATCGGCAACGGCACGGCATCGCGCGAGACGGACAAGCTCGCGAGCGAACTGATCTCGCGCCATCCTGAGCTGAAGCTGCAGAAGATCGTCGTGTCGGAAGCGGGCGCTTCCGTCTACTCGGCGTCGGAACTGGCGGCGAAGGAATTCCCGGAACTGGACGTGTCGCTGCGGGGCGCGGTGTCGATCGCGCGCCGTCTGCAGGACCCGCTCGCCGAACTCGTGAAGATCGAGCCGAAGGCGATCGGCGTCGGCCAGTATCAGCACGACGTGAACCAGCGCGAACTCGCGCGCTCGCTCGATGCCGTCGTCGAGGACTGCGTGAACGCGGTGGGCGTGGATGCGAACACGGCTTCCGTCGCACTGCTCGCGCGCGTGTCCGGCCTGAACGCAACGCTCGCGCGCAACATCGTCGATTACCGTGACGCGAACGGTCCCTTCCCGACGCGCGATCATCTGCGCAAGGTGCCGCGTCTCGGCGACAAGACGTTCGAGCAGGCCG
The DNA here is from genome assembly GCF_900108945.1 of Paraburkholderia diazotrophica. Classification (GTDB taxonomy): domain Bacteria; phylum Pseudomonadota; class Gammaproteobacteria; order Burkholderiales; family Burkholderiaceae; genus Paraburkholderia; species Paraburkholderia diazotrophica. The sequence continues at coordinate 249,165 of NZ_FNYE01000005.1, forward strand.
CGGGCTTTCTGCGCATCAACGGTGGGGAGAATCCGCTCGACCGCTCGTCGGTGCACCCGGAAGCGTATCCCGTCGTCGAACGGATGCTCGCGAAGATCAGCAAGAGCATCGGCGAAGTACTCGGCAATCGCGACGCGCTCGGCAAACTGTCGCCCACCGAGTTCGTAGACGATCGCTTCGGTCTGCCGACCGTGCGTGACATTCTCTCCGAGCTCGAAAAGCCCGGCCGCGACCCGCGCCCCGAGTTCAAAACGGCGACCTTCCGCGAAGGCGTTGAGAAGATTTCGGACCTGTCGCCCGGCATGGTGCTCGAAGGCGTCGTGACGAACGTGGCCGCGTTTGGCGCGTTCATCGATATCGGCGTGCATCAGGATGGTCTCGTGCACGTATCGGCGATGTCGACGAAGTTCATCAAGGACCCGCACGAAGTCGTGAAGGCGGGGCAAATCGTCAAGGTGAAGGTGCTCGAAGTCGATGTGAAGCGCCAGCGCATTTCGCTGACGATGCGTCTCGACGACGACTTCTCGCCGGCTCCGGCCGCACGCGCAGGCGGCCAGCAGGAGCGCGGCGGCATGGGCGGTCGTGCGGGCGGCGGACGTCCGCAACAGCGCTCGCGCGAACAGGAGCCTGTCAACGCGATGGCGGCCGCGTTTGCGAAGCTGAAGCGTTAAGCGCGCGCTTTCGAAGATCGGCGGCATCGTATCTCGCTGCCGCCGATGGTATCGAAGCCACCGCGCAGAACAACGAAAGCAAAAGGCCCACGCATGTAAATGCGTGGGCCTTTGTCTTTGCCAATCGTCTTTACCGATCGAGACACTCCACCTGACGCGAGGCGCGCTCGCCGGATCAAATTTCGATCTTCGTCCCCAGCTCCACGACGCGATTTGCCGGAATGCTAAAGAAATCTGTCGGCTTCGCGGCGTTCTGATGCATCCACGCGAACACGCGCTCGCGCCATACCGACATCCCCGGCAATTGCGTCGGCACCACCGTTTCGCGCGCAAGGAAGAACGACGTGTCCATCAGTTCGAACGACATGTCGTGCGTCACGCTGATCTGCTCGAGCACGGCCTTCACATCGGGCGTTTCGTTGAAGCCATACGCGGCCTTCACGAGGAACAGTCCGCCGCCCACGTCCTTCACGGTCAGCCGGTCGTTGTCGTCGACATAGGGAATATCGCGCGTGATGAACGTCAGGAAGATCGTGCGCTCGTGCAGCACCTTGTTGTGTTTGAGGTTATGCAGCAGGCTCACGGGAACCAGCGTCGCGCTGCCCGTCAGATAGATCGCCGTGCCCGACACACGATGCGGCGGATGCGCAAGCAGACCCTGCACGAAAGGCATCAGCGGAATGCCGTCGGCGGCCGTGCGCTCCTTCACGATCATGCGGCCCTTGAACCAGGTCATCAGCAGGAAGAACAGCAGCGCGCCGATGCACAGCGGCAGCCAGCCACCCTCCGCGACCTTGAGCAGGTTCGCGCCGAAGAAGCCCAGGTCGACAGTCATCAGCGCGGCGATGATCAGCGCCACGATGCCCTTGTTCCAGTTCCACACTTTCACCATCACGACGCTCGCGAGAACCGTCGTGATCACCATCGTCGCCGTCACGGCGATACCGTACGCAGCGGCCAGGTTATCCGAGCTCTTGAACGCAATGACGATGCACAGAATGATGAACAGCAGCATCCAGTTGACGACGGGCACATAGATCTGTCCGATCGCAAGCTCCGACGTGTGCAGGATCTTCATGCGCGGCACGTAGCCGAGCTGGATCGCCTGGCTCGTCAGCGAATACGCGCCCGAAATCACCGCTTGCGACGCGATGACAGTCGCGACCGTCGACAGCACGACGAGCGGCAGCAACGCCCATTCCGGCGCGAGCAGATAGAACGGGTTTTCGATGGCCTTCGGATCGTGCATCAGAAGCGCGCCCTGGCCGAAGTAGTTCAGCACCAGCGACGGCATCACGAGCGCGTACCACGCATAGCGAATCGGCTTCGCGCCGAAGTGGCCCATGTCGGCATAAAGCGCTTCGGCGCCCGTCAGCACCAGCACGACAGAGCCAAGCACGACATACGCCTGCAGCACATGCGCGGCCATGAACGAGACCGCGTAATACGGATTGAGCGCCTTGATGACCTCCGGCGACTGCACGATATGCGACACCCCGAGCACGGCCAGCGTGAGAAACCAGATCACCATGATGGGGCCGAACAGGCGGCCTACCATCGCCGTGCCGTGGCGCTGGATCCAGAAGAGCAGCATCAGGATCACAATGGTGAGCGGCAGCACCAGATGCGTGAGCTTGGGCGCAGCGATCTCCAGCCCTTCGACGGCCGACATCACCGAAATGGCCGGCGTGATGACGGCATCGCCATAGAACATGCACGCGCCGAAAATGCCGAGCATCATCAACAAGCCGGCCGCCTTGCTCTTCGCGTCGAACGAGCGCAGCGACAGCGCCATCAGAGCGAGCACGCCGCCTTCGCCGTTATTGTCGGCACGCATCACGAACATCACGTACTTGATGCTCACGACGACGATGATCGCCCAGAACAGCAGCGAAATGACGCCGAGAATGGAACCGTCAGTAAGGGGAATGCCGTGGGAGGGGCTGAAGGCTTCTTTCAGCGCATACAGCGGGCTAGTGCCGATGTCCCCGAAAACCACGCCGATCGCAGCGACTGCAAGCGATGGCAACGGCTGCTTCGGGACGTGATGATTGTTTGTCATAAACGCGAAAAGAATCCGTTCCTGAGCGGCAAAAACGAACGCTATTCTAAAGAATATGGGCATTAAAGCCCACCATTCGACCCGTTGTGCAAACGCCACGTAGCAACGCTTCGTGACAAGCAGTGTAGCATCGCACTCCCGCTCCGGACGGGCATTCGCGAATGTCAATCGCGTGATTGTTAAATTCCCTCCCGCTCGCGTTCGCCAGGTCCCGGACAAAAAAAACGGAGCCCCGAAGGGCTCCGCTCGATTCGCTGCCGATCGCCGCAACGGTGCGCGACGGCATTGACAAGGCTGGCTAGCTTGCGTCCGTCGAACGCTCCTGGCCGCGCTTGATCCACGCGCCGAGATTGTGCGGACGCACTGTGTCCCACTCCTCGAACGGCTGATGGATCCACGGGTTCGTCGCGAGATACTGGACGTGATAGTCCGGCTTCACCTTCGAGCATGCCTTCCACCACAGCACGGCCGAACGCACGGACGTAATGGCCGGATAACGCTCCTTCAGATGCTGCTGCACGCGCGCGAGCGTCACGCCCGAGTCGACCAGATCGTCGACGAGCAGCACGTTGCCCGACAGTTCGCCGCGCGTCATCGTGATGTATTGCGCGATGTCGAGTTCGCCCTGCTCCGTGCCCGCCGCTTCGCGATACGAGCTGGTCGCGAGAATAGCCAGCGGCAGATCGTAGATGCGCGACAGCTGGTCGCCGACACGCAGGCCGCCGCGTGCGAGGCACAGGATCTTGTCGAACTTCCAGCCGGATTCGTGCACGTTCAGCGCGAGCATTTCGATCAGCCGGTGATATTCGTCCCAGCCAACCCACAGATTGCGGTCATCGTTGCGTGGGTCTTTCATCGCAATCATCGGTACACCCTGCGTCATGTATTAAGCCTTGAACGGATGACGGAGAAGAATGGTTTCATCGCGGTCCGGACCCGTCGATACCATGTCGATCGGCACGCCCGCCACTTCCTGCACGCGCGCCAGATACGCCTGGGCATTCGCAGGCAGCTTGTCCCATTCCTTGATACCGACGGTGCTTTCCTTCCAGCCGCCGAACGTCTCGTAGACGGGTTCGCAGCGCGACACTTCATACGCGCCGCGCGGCAGGATGTCGGCATTCTTTCCGTCGACCGTGTAGCCGACGCACAGTTTCACTTCATCGAGGCCATCGAGCACGTCCAGCTTCGTGATGCACAGACCCGACACGCCGTTGATCTGGATCGAGCGGCGCAGCGCCGCGGCGTCGAGCCAGCCCGTGCGGCGCGGACGACCCGTGACCGAGCCGAATTCCTTGCCGACCTTCGCGAGCGTCAGGCCGACTTCTTCCTGGCGGCTTGCGTTGTCCGCGTCGTAGAGCTCGCTCGGGAACGGGCCCGAACCGACGCGCGTGCAGTACGCCTTCGTGATGCCGAGGATGTAGTTCAGCTTCTGCGGACCGATGCCCGCGCCCGACGTGGCCGCGCCCGCGACGCAGTTGCTCGATGTGACGAACGGATACGTGCCGTGGTCGATATCGAGCAGCGTGCCTTGCGCGCCCTCGAACAGCAGGTTGTGGCCGGCGTGGTTCTCGTCGTACAGACGGCGGGAGACGTCCGTGACCATCGGCCTCAGACGGTCGGCATAGCCGAGCATCATGTCGAGCGTCTGCTGATAGTCGACAGCAGGTGCGCCGAGGTATTGCGTGAGCACGAAGTTGTGGAAGTCGAGATTTGCGTGCAGACGTTCCGCGAATGCCTTCGGCTCGAACAGGTCCTGCACGCGCAGACCGCGGCGCGCGACCTTGTCTTCATACGCCGGACCGATGCCGCGACCCGTCGTGCCGATCTTGCCGGCGCCACTGCGTGCTTCGCGGGCCTGGTCGATGGCGACGTGATACGGGAGGATCAGCGTGGTGGCTTCAGAAATGAAGAGACGCTTCTGGACGTCGATGCCGGCGGATTCCAGCTCTTCGATTTCCTTGAAGAGTGCCTCCGGCGACAACACGACGCCATTGCCGATATAGCAGGCGACGCCCGGGCGCATGATGCCCGACGGAATCAGACGCAAGATAGTTTTCTTGCCGCCGATGATGAGCGTATGTCCGGCGTTGTGACCGCCCTGGAAACGAACGACGCCTTGCGCGTGGTCCGTCAGCCAGTCAACGATCTTGCCCTTGCCCTCATCACCCCACTGGGTACCCACGACGACGACATTGCGCCCAGGGTTCACATTCACTGCGCTGGCAGACATGTTGATTCTTAAGCTGGTTAAAAACGTATTTTACCTATGTTCGACGACGGTTCCCGATTTTTTCACCGACTGATCGCGGGATTTTTCCGTTTCGGCTCAAAGGCATGGGATGCGGCGACGCGCTTTGGCGCCGTCACGCGCGGCTCGCGGCGGCACGCATCCCGATCGTTGCGGCGTCACTTTTCAAATGACGCAGTGCGTAATCACGACACTGAGCACGACACTGAGCACGACACTCGAGCGCCACACTCAGGGCTTCGCTTCGACGACCCACTGGCCGTTGCGCTCGATCAGCACGCGATCGCACGCAAATTCGTCGAGCGCATGGTCGTGGCCCGGCAGTGCCTGGATCACGACTTCACCCGCATCGCGCAACGCAGCGACGCTCGTGCGCAGCGCGTCGTCGTGCTGCCACGGCGCGAGAATGGCGCTGCTGCGCGCCTCGATGGGCGAGATGCGCGCGACTTCGCGCAGGTCCAACGAAAAGCCCGTTGCCGCGCGGGCGCGGCCATACGCCTGACCGACCTTGTCGTATCGGCCGCCGCGCGCAACGGCATTCGGCACGCCATCGACATACGCCGAGAACATCACGCCGCTGTGGTACGCATAGCCACGCAGATCGGCGAGATCGATCATCACTTCCGCGCCGCCAACCTGTTGCGCGAGGAACGCGAGATCGTCGAGCGCGCGCGAGATTTCCGGCGCGTTAGGCAGTCGCGCACGTGCCTCCTCAAGCACCGATGCATCGCCGTAAAGCGTGGGCAACGCACGCAGCGCGTCACGCGTGACGGGCGTGAGATTCGCCGTCAATTCGTTCAGCAGCGGCACGTCCTTGCCTGCGAGCGCTTCGAACAACGCCTCGCCGAGCGAGGCTGCAGCTGGCTCGTGGTCGATCAGCGCTGCGAGCACGGCCGCGTGGCACAAATCGAGACGCACCCTGCCGAGGCCCGCGAGATGCAGCGCATCGAGCATCAGTTGCTGGATCTCCAGGTCCGCTTCGAGGCCCGCATGGCCGTAAATTTCAGCGCCGATCTGGATCTGCTCGCGCGTCGCGTGCAGGCCGCGCGGACGTGTGTGCAGCACGTTGCCCGCATAGCACAGCCGCGTCACGCCCTGGCGGTTCAGCAGATGCGCATCGATGCGCGCGACCTGCGGCGTGATGTCGGCGCGCAAGCCCAACGTGCGGCCCGACAGTTGATCGACGAGCTTGAAGGTGCGCAGGTTCAGATCGCTGCCACCGCCCGTCAGCAGCGACTCCAGGTATTCGAGCAGCGGCGGCATGACCATCTCGTAGCCGTATGCGCGAAAACGGTCGAGCAGCCGGCGGCGCAGTTCTTCGATCTTGCGTGCCTCCGACGGCAGCACGTCGGCAATGTTCTCGGGAAGTAACCAGGTCGACATCGATACAGTCCTACGACGGTGAATCCGGCGTCATCACAAACGCCGTTGGAAATATGAATGGCGCGCTGTGCACGGGGACACGATGCATTCGTGCCGGCGCTGCGCGTTGCGTTCGGCCAGCGGCGGCGAATTGCTGGCCGACCGATGCTGTCCAGAGGCGCTGCGGTCAACGCGCGATCGAAACGGGAACCGGCGCGTGATACCGCAAACTCAATGCATGGAGTCCATGTACGTACCGCGCCTCATGAGCGCCGTTCGAAGCCGCATGGTTCTTCGTCATGTCGCAACCATCAGCAGCAACAGCCCGAGCACCATGACGATCAGTCCGCCGATCCGGATATGGTGCGGCGGACGCTCCGCTATTTTACGAAACGTGTCGCGCCAGGCGCTCGGAAATACGAATGGGAACATCCCCTCGATGATCAGCATCAGTGCGATCGCGAGCAAAAACGAGCCGGCTATGTCCATGCGATGCGGCCGCCGCGATGCGTTTGCCGCGGCGCTCCCGTAATCAGTGTTTGTTGTGCGCGCCCGTCGACGCGCCGGAAGTCGGTTGAGCAGCGGCGGCTGCGCCGTCCGGGCTGCGCATGAAGCGGAAGAACTCGCTGCTCGAGTCGACGACCATCACGTCGCCCGGCTTGAAGCTGTTCTTGTAGGCCTGCATGCTTTGGTAGAACTGATAGAACTGCGGGTCGCGGCTGAATGCGTCGGCGGCAATCGATGCGGCCTTGCCATCGCCGTCGCCCTTGATCGACTGCGCCTGCTTGTACGCATCGGCGAGGATCGCCTGCTGTTGATGGCCGGCATCCGCCTTGATCTGATCCGCTTCCGACGCGCCTTGCGCGCGTTCCTGGCTGGCCGCCTCTTCGCGCGCGGCGATCATCCGCTTGTACACCGCGTCGGCCATCGCAGCGGGGAAATCGATGCGCGTGAGTTGCACGTCGACGACATCGACGCCCAGCGACGCCGCGCCCTTCTGCATGCCTTCGCGCGCCTCGGTTGCGATCGCATCCTGCTTCGCGAGCGCGTCGGGCAACGCGTACTTCGCGAATGCGTCGCCGAGCGCGCCGCGCGTGAGCAGCGCGAGACGATCGGGCAGGCTCTGCAGGTCGCCCTTCGTTTCCGCAACCAGCTTCGCGGGATCGGACACACGGAACTTCACGACGGGATTCACCAGCACTTCCGTCTTGTCGGACGTCGCGTAGTGGTCCTCGTCGGGCGAATCGAGCGACTGGATGCGCGTATCCACCGACGTCACCGTCTGCAACGGCGGCGGCAGCTTCACGTGCAAGCCGGGACCGGCAAGCGTCGGCGCGGCATCGCCGCGTGCGGAGACGACGGCCATATGCCGCTGATCGACGACGAACACCATCGACGATGCCGCGAACAGCACGATCACAATGGCTACGACGAGCGCAACGATCTTGTTCATGTTCGCGCTCCTTATTGCAGATCGTCTTCGCGTCCGCGGCTGCGGAGCGAATCGCGCGAACGGAATGCGTCGCTCGCGGCGGCGGCCTGGCTTGCGCTGCTCACAGGCGCGGCGGGCGGCGCGACGATGGTCGGCGGGTTACCGCCCTGGGTTGCCGGCTGCGTGTTCGACGGATTCGACGCGCCCTGTGCATTCGGCGTGGACGGCGCGGCCTGGGCACCCGGAGAGGAGCCAGCCGCAGCGGCCGCAGCCGCTTCGGCCGAGCGCTGACGCGTCTGTTCGACCAGCTTGTCGAGCGGCAAATAGAGCACGTTGCTGCCCGACTTGCTGTCGACGAACACCTTCGTCGTATTCGAATAGATCTGCTGCATGGTTTCGAGGTACATGCGCTCGCGGATCACGGCGGGTGCCTTCGAGTACTGTGCGTACACTTCCTTGAAGCGCTCGGCATCGCCTTCCGCCTGCGCGACCACGCGGTCGCTATAAGTTTTCGCGTCGTCGATGATGCGCGCGGCTTCCGCCTGCGCGCGGGGTAGCAGATCGCTCGCGTAGGCCTGCGCGTCGCGCTTCGCCCGCGCGCGGTCCTGACGCGCTTTCGCGGCGTCGTCGAATGCAGCCTGGACCTGGTCGGGTGCCTGCACGCTCTGGATCGTCACGCCCGTGACGGCGAGACCCGTGCGATATTCATCCAGGGAATGCTGGATCGCTTCCGTCAGTTGCGCACGGATGGCTTCGCGATCCTGATAGAGGATGTCGTTCGTGCTGCGCGAGCCGACGATCCGGCGCACGGCCGCCTGCGCCGCCTGCATCACGCTGAGATCGGGGTCGGCGCTGCGGAACAGGTAGTCGGTCGGCTTACGGATCTGGTACTGAACGGCGAAGCGCACATCGACGATATCGGTATCGTGCGTGAGCATCGACGCGTCCTTCACGTTCGCGAGACGCACGATGTTGTTACGGCCGATTTCGACGGAACGCAACTGGCCGACATTGACGACGTCGTGTGATTCGAACGGATAGGGCAGACGCCAGTGCACGCCCTGCGCAGCCGTGCCGCGCAACTGTCCGAAGCGCAGCACCACGGCTTCCTGGCCATCCTGCACGACGAATACACCACTGCCGAGATAGATCGCGATCAAGACGCCGATGATGATGCCGACGCCGATGCGCGCGCCGCGCCCGTTGTCGGGCCGACGGTCGCCGCCTCCGCCCTTGCGGCCGAACATGCGTGACAGGCGCCGGTTGAAGTCGCGCCACATTTCATCGAGATCGGGCGGCCCTTCGCTTTCCTTGCCGTTAGGCGGACGCTTCGAATCGTTCAGACGCTGGCGGTCGCCATTGCTATCGCCCCGGCCCCACCGCGGGTCGTTCAGCGACAACATGGCACGCAGACGCAGCCAGATACTCCGCTCGTTGTAATCGTTCACCTGTGTTCGTTCACCAGAGTAGACAGCGGGTCAATGCAATTGGAACGGGTCGATGCCCGTGTCTGGGATCTTGCGGTCTTCGCGGTGGTCTTCGCCCGCATCATCGCGCTGATCTTGTTGAAATGCCGCCGCTCTCGGGTCTCCCTCCAACAGTAGACCGTCAGATTCCGAAAGATGTTCGGCTGTCGCGATTTCGGCGATGGCAGCGCGCAGTGTGTCCAGCCCTTGCCCCGTGCGCGCGCTCAAAAAGACGCGCGAAATATTACCATACTCGTCCCGCTCGACCGCGTCGCCTCGGGCCGCCAGTTCTGGCACAGCGTCGATTTTGTTGAACACGAGCACCTGCCGGATCGTGTCCGCGCCGATCTCGCGCAAGACGTCATTGACCTGATCGATCTGATCGAGCCGCACCGCACTCGATGCATCTACAACATGCAGCAGCAGATCGGCGTGAATCGTTTCTTCGAGCGTCGCGCGAAATGCGGCCACCAGTTGGTGAGGCAGCTCGCGGATAAATCCTACGGTGTCCGATACGACGATCTGCCCCGCTTCCTCGCCAAGATAGACGCGGCGCGAAGTCGTATCGAGCGTCGCGAACAACTGGTCGGCGGCATACGCTTGCGCTTTCGTCAGCGCATTGAACAGCGTGGACTTGCCCGCGTTCGTATAGCCGACGAGCGACACCGACATCGTCTGGTTGCGGGCGCGCGCGCGGCGCTGCGTGCCATGCTGGCGGCGCAGCTTTTCGAGCCGCCCCTTGAGCATCTTGATGCGATCGCCGATCAGCCGGCGGTCGGTTTCGAGCTGCGTTTCACCGGGGCCGCGCAGGCCGATACCGCCTTTTTGCCGTTCCAGGTGAGTCCACGCGCGAACCAGCCGCGTCGCGAGATATTGCAGTTGCGCAAGCTCGACCTGCAGCTTGCCTTCATGGCTGCGCGCGCGCTGCGCGAAGATGTCAAGAATGAGGCTCGTGCGGTCGACGACGCGTCTGTTAAGCGCGCGCTCCAGATTACGTTGCTGCGCCGGCGCGAGTGCGTGATTGAAGATGACGATTTCGATGTCGTTCGCCTCGCACGCGACACGCAATTCCTCGGCCTTGCCGCTGCCGACGAACATGGCGGCATCGGGGCTCGAACGGCGTCCGGTGAGGGTGACGGCAGGATGGGCGCCCGCACTTTGCGCGAGCAGGCTGAGTTCTTCGAGACTGGCTTCGAAATCGATTTTGCCGAAGTCGATGCCGACAAGCGCTGCGTTGATCAAATTGGTGGATGTCAAAATGAAGCGGCCGGTCAGTGTCGCCAGCCGACGACGCTCGACCGGCCGCGACGAGAGGTTAGGACGATTCGGAATCGGGATGGAAATTTACCGGACGGGCAGGCACGACGGTCGAGATTGCGTGCTTGTACACCATCTGGGTCACCGTATTCCGGAGCAACACGACGTACTGGTCGAACGATTCAATGTTCCCTTGAAGCTTGATGCCGTTGACGAGATAGATCGAGACCGGCACATGCTCTTTACGCAGTGCGTTCAAAAACGGGTCTTGTAACAATTGCCCTTTGTTGCTCATAGCAAACTCCGTATTTTTTTGCAGGTTGACTTAATTGCCGGCGAAGAAAAAGAAATCCGCCGTCAATCGCTACACTATAGCCGATTTTTATTGACCAGCGCTTCGCCTGGCCATTCGGCCAGGAGCCAGTCTACATGCGGGTTTCGGGCCCGGTCGCCAGCGCGTTCAGCCCTTGTCCGCGTAGGGGTTCGTCGACGACCGGAACTCTATCCGCAATGGAGTGCCCGTCAGCGCAAAAGTTTCCCGGAAGCGGTTTTCAAGGTAGCGCTTGTACGTGTCGGTGACGGCATCGAGCGCGTTGCCGTGGATCACGATGATCGGCGGATTCTGCCCCCCCTGGTGCGCGTAGCGCAGTTTCGGACGCACGGGGCCGCGGCGACGCGGCTGCTGGAACTCGACAGCTTCGATCAGCGCACGCGTCAGCTTCGGCGTTGGCAGCTTAGACATCGCGGCCTTGTAAGCATCGTCGACGGAGCGCATCAGCGGGCCGATTCCCGTCTTTTCAGCTGCGGAAATGAAATGGAACTTCGCGAACTCGAGGAATTTTAGCTTGCGCTGAAGATCGTTTTTCGTGCGCTCACGCACATGCGGATCGAGCCCGTCCCACTTGTTCACGCCGACCACGAGCGCCCGCCCCTGCTCGACGACGAAGCCGGCGATATGCGCGTCCTGCTCCGAAATGTCCTGGCGCGCGTCGAGCAGCAGGATCACGACGTTGGCGTCGGAGATCGATTGCAGCGTCTTCACGACCGAGAATTTTTCGATTGCCTCGAACACCTTGCCGCGTTTGCGCAGGCCGGCCGTGTCGATCAGCGTGTATTTTTTGCCTTGCCGCTCGAAGTCGACGTAGATCGAATCGCGCGTGGTGCCGGGCATGTCGAACGCGATCACGCGGTCTTCGCCGATCAGCGTATTCACGAGCGTCGATTTGCCGACGTTCGGCCGCCCGACGATCGCGATCTTGATGCCGTGCGCTTTCTTCTCTTCCTCGCTCTCTTCCGGCTGGCCGGCGTATGCAGCGTCGAGCGCCTCGTTGATCATCTCCGCGACGCCGTCACCGTGCGCAGCGGAAATCGCGCGCGGATCGCCGAGGCCGAGCTCGTAGAAGTCAGCGGCCACGGCCGAATAGCGCATCCCCTCGGCCTTGTTGACGACGAGGAAAATCGGCCGGCCCGTCTTGCGCAGATAGTCGGCGATCGACTTGTCCTGCGGAGCGAGACCGTTGCGGCCGTCGACGATGAAGACGACGATGTCCGACTCTTCGACAGCCTGGCGCGTCTGGCGCGCCATTTCGTGCAGAATGCCGTCCTTCGCGACGGGCTCGAAACCGCCCGTATCGACGACGAGATACGGCCGGTCGCCGAGGCGCCCTTCGCCATAATGACGGTCGCGCGTAAGGCCCGGCAGATCGGCGACGAGCGCATCGCGCGAACGCGTGAGCCGGTTGAACAGCGTGGATTTCCCCACATTGGGGCGCCCGACGAGGGCAATAACGGGTTTCATCAGATGTTGTTCACAGTGAAGCGCGGCGTCGAAAACCCGACCTTCCGCACTGGCAACGCCATGCGGCCGTTGCACGGCTGCGTTTGACGAAAATTATCACGAATTTGACCCATTTCGGACGCGCGGAGCTTGCGCATACGAACGGATTTCAGGTTGGCTGCCTGAGTGGCTGCGTCGAGCGTTGAGCACAAGGCTCGGCACGCATTGCATCGAATGCACGACGCAGCGATTGCGCCGCCGCCTCGTTGCAATTGTTCACCTACGACAGCAGCACAACGCGCATTGAACGATCGCCCGCGCAGCCCGACTGACGATCTCGAATTGTTGACGGCATTGCAGGCGGTCCGCCTGGTCCTGTCCGACAGGATTCAGGTAGCAGCCATGTGCCGAATCATCAGGCGCCATCGACGACGTCGGCGCCAACAAAATGCATGCGGCCGGCAAAGCCGGCCCGCAAGTCACCGCACGGCGCCTCTGTAATCTTCAAACGCGCCGCACAGCCGAACAGCCTTTAACGCGGACGGAAACCGTACAGGTCGCCGTCATGCGTCTGCACGACCAGCGTATCGCCGGCCAGGACGGGTGCAGCCGTGATCGCGCTGCCATCCGTCTTCGCGCGGGCGACGAACGTGCCGTCGTCACGCGACAGGAAGTGCACGAAGCCCTTGTAGTCACCCACCACGGCAGCATGGCCGAGCAGCAGCGGCACGCTGACGTCGCGGCTCTTCAGCTGGTCGTTGCGCCACAACTGCTGGCCCGTCGTAGCGTCGAACGCCGAGACGATCGCCCAGTCATCGCCCGCCACCACGACGCGGTCGTCCTGTGCGAGGCCGCTCGTGCTCGAGAACGCCTTTTCCCACAGCGCACGGCCCGAGTTCGCGTCGAAGCAGCCGAGCTGTCCCTGGAACGTCACCGCGCAGGTTTCGGCGCCGACCAGCGTCGGCGGGCCCGTCACGTCATTGATGCGCTCGACTTCCGTCACGCCCTTCGGATACGACACGGGCGTCGTCCAGTAGGCATCGCCCGTCTGCAGGTTGATCGCCGCGAACTGGCCGCCCGGGAAGCCGGCCAGCACGGCCGCGTCGCCCGCGAACGTCATGCCCGACGACACGCGCAGATTGAGCGGCACCGCGCGATTGCGATAGTTCCACTTCTGCTCGCCCGTTTGTGCATTGAACGCGGTGATCTGGCCGTCGACGGTGCGCACGACCACGAGACCGTTGCCGACCAGCGGCGGCGACAGGATTTCGCCCGGCGCGGTGCCCTTCCACGACAGCTTGCCGTTCTGGTCGAGCACGAACACTTCGCCCTTCAGGCCGCCGACAGCCGTGAGCGTGCCGTCCGTGCCGACGCCCGCCGACAGGTCGCCGTCGAGTTTCGTGCGCCAGACGTCCTTGCCCGTCTTCGCGTCGATTTTCGCGACGGAGCCGTTCGCGCCCGCCGCGTATACGGCGTCGCCGACGGCCACGGGCGAGAACATATAGCGCCCGGCCTTGCCGACGCTAGCCGTCCACGTCTGCTGGACATCGAGCACGGACTTGAACTCGGTGAGCGGCGTGGGCACGCGGCGCTCGTCTTTCGACGATGAGCAGGCCGTCAGAGCGAGCACGGTCATCGCACAGGCAACGGGCACGGCGTAACGTTTCAGCAGATTCATCGGTGAGCGAAGCATGTAGGTTCTAGTGATCAAAAGGAAACGGCAAGCGCTGCAACAGCTGCAACGCTCAGCCGCCCAGCGCGTCGAGCTTGAACTGGATCAGCTGACGGGCGGACGCATCATTCTTCGACAGCGAGTCGAGCGCGAGCTTGTACGCGGCGCGCGCGTCGTCGCGTTTGCCTTCGGCGGCGAGCAGATCGCCGCGGCGGTCGGCGACCACGCCCTTGAACGCACCCGATTGCGGCTCGCCGAGCAACGCAAGACCGGCGTCATAAGCCTTCTCGTCGAGCAGCAGTGACGCAAGACGCAGCTTCGCGATCTGCTTGAATTCGTCGTCCTTCGCATGGTCGACGGCCCATTGGAGCTGCGCCTTCGCGCCCGGCTCGTCGCCCGCTGCGTAGAGCGCCTTCGCGGCCGTGAGCGCCGTCATCTGCGCATACGCGGTGCTGCCGAACTTGTCTTCCATGTCGGTGGCGACGCGCGTAATGATCGCCTTGTCGGTGCCCGCTGCCGCCTGCTGGACCTGGTCGTACAGCACGGCCGCTTCCGCTGCCTGATGACGCTGCCAATAATTCCAGCCGTTCCAGCCCGCTGCGGCCACGAGCGCCACCAGCACGATCCACGTGGTCGCGTTACCCCATTGCGCCCACCATGCCTTCAGGCTCTCAATCGATTCTTGTTCGTCGTGGTAACTCATCGCGACGCGATTCCCTCTTTCCTGGTGCCTTGTCTGATTGGGGCCGCAGCTTTTGCGGCCCGTTTAACGACGATGCGCGACGCCGCGATCAGTCGTCGCCGTCTTCGGTGGACGCAACCATCGCATTGATTAGATGTTCGGTCAAGTTTTCCAGCGGCACCGTTTGCTGCTCGCTCTTCGCGCCGCTCTGCGCCGTGTCGCGCAGCGCCTTGACGCCTGCCGTGCCGTTCGCGATCTCGTCCTCGCCGAGGATCACCGCGAACGCGGCGCCGCTTGCATCGGCGCGCTTCATCTGCGACTTGAAGCTCGCTGCCTGACCGTCAGGACTGCAATGCAGAATCACGTCGAGCCCCGTGTCGCGCAGACGCTCGGCGACGATGAACGCCTGCTCGCGAGCCGCCTCGCCCTGATGCGCGACGTACACATCGCAGCCTTCCGCTTCGGGCACCAGATCTTCTTCTTTCAGCAGCTCGAGAATACGCTCGACGCCCATCGCCCAGCCGCACGCGGCCGTCGGCTTGCCGCCCAGCTGCTCGATCAGCGGATCGTAACGGCCGCCCGCCGCGACCGTGCCTTGCGCGCCGAGCTTGTCGGTGACCCATTCGAACACGGTCAAATTGTAGTAATCGAGACCGCGCACGAGACGCGGGTTGATCGTGAACGGAATGTTGTTCGCCTTGAGAAGGCGCTGCAGTCCTTCGAAGTGCGCGCGCGATTCCTCGCCGAGAAAATCGATCAGCTTCGGCGCGTTCTGTACGACTTCCTGCATGGCCGGATTCTTCGTGTCCAGCACACGCAGCGGGTTCGTATACAGACGGCGCTGCGCGTCGTCGTCGAGCACGTCGACGTGCTTCTCGAGATACGCGATCAGCTCCACGCGATGCTTCGCGCGCTCTTCGGCGAGACCCAGCGAGTTGATTTCGAGCTTGATGCCCGTCAGGCCGAGGTCGTCCCACAGACGCTGGCACATCAGGATGATTTCCGCGTCCGCGTCGGGTCCGGCGAAGCCGAGCGCCTCGACGCCGACCTGATGGAACTGGCGATAACGGCCGCGCTGCGGACGCTCGTGGCGGAACATCGGCCCGATGTACCACAGGCGCTTCGGACCGTCGTACAGCATGTTGTGCTCGATCGACGCGCGCACGACGGCGGCCGTGTTCTCCGGACGCATCGTCAGGTTCTCGCCGTTCAACGCGTCAGTGAAGCTGTACATCTCTTTTTCGACGATGTCGGTCACTTCGCCGATGCCGCGCGTGAAGAGCTGCGTATGCTCGACGATCGGCGTGCGGATATTCTGGTATCCGTACGAACGCAGCATCGACTTGACAGTCGTTTCGAAAAATTCCCACAAGCCGGCGTCCTGCGGAAGGATGTCGTTCATGCCCTTCACGCCGGACAACTTTTCAAGCCGTTTCTTCTGTTCAGTCATCTGTATTCGGTTGACGAATGGGGTGGAGCGAATCAGTTCGTCGCTTCGGCGCGGACCGCATTGGGACCATAGCTGCGCTCGACGTAATCGCTCACGATCTGCTGGAATTCTTGCGCGATGTTTTCGCCGCGCAGCGTCTTGACCTTCACGCCGTCGATAAAGACAGGCGCGGCCGGATTCTCACCCGACCCAGGCAGGCTGATGCCGATGTTCGCGTGCTTCGATTCGCCCGGACCGTTGACGATGCAACCCATCACGGCCACGTGCATTTTCTCGACACCCGGATACGTGCCGCGCCACACGGGCATCTGCGTGCGCAGATACGTCTGGATTTGCGACGCCAGTTCCTGGAACAGCGTGCTCGTCGTGCGGCCGCAGCCCGGGCACGCGATGACCATCGGCGTGAACGAACGCAAGCCCATCGTCTGCAGGATTTCCTGGCCGACGATCACTTCGCCCGTACGCGATGCGCCCGGCTCCGGCGTCAGCGAAATGCGGATCGTGTCGCCGATACCCTGCTGCAGCAGCACCGACAGCGCGGCCGTCGACGCGACGATACCCTTCGAGCCCATGCCCGCTTCCGTCAGGCCCAGGTGCAGCGCGAAGTCGCAACGGCGCGCGAGTTCCTGGTATACGGCGATGAGGTCCTGCACGCCGCTCACCTTGCACGACAGGATGATCTTGTCGCGGCCGAGGCCGAGCTCGACGGCGCGTTCCGCCGAACCGATCGCCGACTGGATCAGCGCTTCGTACATCACGCTTTGCGCTTCCCAAGGCTCGGCGCGAGCGGCGTTCTCGTCCATCATCTTCGCGAGCAGGTCCTGATCGAGGCTGCCCCAGTTCACGCCGATGCGCACCGGCTTGTCATACTTCGCGGCCGCTTCGATCATCTGCGCGAACTGCGTGTCCCGCTTCGCGCCCTGGCCGACGTTGCCCGGATTGATCCGGTACTTCGACAGCGATTCCGCGCAGCCCGGATAGTCGCGCAGCAGCAGATGGCCGTTGTAGTGAAAATCGCCGACGAGCGGTACCGTCACGCCCATGCGGTCGAGTTGCTCGCGAATCGCGGGAACGGCTGCCGCCGCTTCCGGCGTGTTCACGGTGATGCGCACGAGTTCCGAACCCGCCTGCGCCAGCTCCTTCACCTGGATCGCGGTGCCGATCGCGTCAGCCGTATCCGTGTTGGTCATCGACTGCACGCGCACGGGCGCGTCGCCGCCGATCGTCACGAGCTGGCCGCCCCAACGGACGTCGACAGCATGCGAACGGCGACGCGGCGCATGACCGCCGAACACCGGCACGTTCGAAACAATCTGACTGCTGGATTTCACTTGATCGGAGTGCATCGATAAACCCGCTTACGCCGCCCGCTCGCGGCCCGGAAAGCGTCCCGGCCGGTCGCTGAATACGACGCGTGAATTGACAAAGCGTCGCGGCCTCAAAAGCCGCAACGCACGCGATTGAACTGCGTCAGGGCAACGCGAAGCGTGCCACATTGCCCTTCGCCGACGCATATTTGGCCGGGTCGACCGGCTGGCCGTCCAGCGTGATCGAATCCAGACCCGCCTTGTTGCCGACCGTCACCTTGAGCGGCGGCAACCCGCTTACTTCTTTCGTCTCGCCCGCATGCACGAGGCCCGAGAACATTTCCTTGCCGTCCTTCTGGCGCACGCTGAACCAGCTGTCCTGCTTGACGGCCAGCGCGATCGTCGACGAACCCGCTGGTGCGGCGGACGGCTCGCTCGCAGCCGACGCCGACGCCGCAGCCGCGACTGCCGGCGCAGCGCTCGCCGCTTTCGGCGCGGCGGCGGCCGGCGTAGAAGCCGATCCGGCCGACCCAGCCGATGCGATCGAGGCCGATGCAGCCGTCGAAGCCGGCGCGGCGCCTGCCGTCGGCAGCGGCGCGGGCATCGGCGTGGCGGACGCGCCGTCGGCGGCGGCCGCCTGCGTATCCGTCTGCGCCTGCGATGCCGCGATCTCACCCGTCGCGGCTGCGCTACTGGCGGACTCGCCCACGGCCGCCGACGCCTTGTCGGTTGTCGCAGGAACGCCCGCGATTCCCTTCAGCCGCGCGAGCCACGCCGTCGACTCGCCATTATTCGTATGCCACATGGCGAGCGCGATCAGCACGACGATGGCAAGCGCCACGCCCCACATCCACGAACGCCGGCGCGGCGCGCTGCCGCCTAGCGACAGCGATACTTTCCCGCGCGGCAAATCCATCCCTGCGGAAGCCGGCATCGTCAGCGCCGGCTCGGGCACGCCTTTTTCGCGGCGCAGCGCCTGGGTCATCGGGGCCGGATCGGCGCCGACGATCTTCGCGTAGCTGCGCACGACGCCGAGCGCGAACGTGGTATCCGGAAGCTGGCTGAGATCGCCCGCTTCGAGTCCCCGCAGCTTGCCCGGCGCGACCTTCAGACGCGCCGACACATCCTCTACCGACAAGCCCTTCGATTCGCGCAACTGCGCGAGCCGTGCCCCGACGGCAGCCAGCGAGTCGAACCCGCCCGGCTGCGCTACTGCCGGTGCCGCTGACAGCGGGCGCCCCGAATGCGTATCTTCGTCGTGCGGTTGCGGGTGCTGCGGCTCACTCATCCCAAATCCTTTCGCGTCGATTCTTTTTTCACTCTTGCGAACCGGCGGCACATGGCTTCGTCCCGTTTCGCAGACCGTTTATAACAAAATGCGCGGCTGTGCGTGCCGCTTCCGATCGCTTTTGCAAACTTTCTTTTCGCTTCGCGCGACGAGGCCCGTCCCGATATGCAGACTGGCTGAGATCCCGGCTCATTCGCCTGTCACGAGCCTTACACCGCGCGAACTTCGATGACTTTCGCCTTCCCCGTGCGCTCTGCAAGGCGCGTGCGATCCTTGACCGCGCCGGCCAGCTGGCCGCAGGCAGCGTCGATGTCATCGCCGCGAGTCTTGCGCACTGTCGTGACGACCCCTGCGTCGATCAACACCTGCGCGAACCGTTTGATTTGCTCGTTCTTCGAGCGCAACAGACCCGATTCCGGGAACGGATTGAACGGAATCAGGTTGAACTTGCACGGCACGTCACGCGTAACGGCCAGCAACTCGCGTGCGTGCGCCTCGCTGTCGTTCACCCCGTCGAGCATGCAGTACTCGAACGTGATGAAGTCGCGCGGCGCGACTTTCAGATACCGCTGGCACGCGGCCATCAGTTCGCGCAGCGGATGTTTCTTGTTGAGCGGCACCAGCATGTCGCGCAACGCGTCGTTAGGCGCGTGCAGCGAGACGGCGAGCGCGACGGGCAGATCAGCGCCGAGCCGGTCCATCATCGGCACCACGCCCGACGTGGACAACGTGACGCGCCGGCGCGACAGGCCGTAGGCGTTGTCGTCGAGCATCAGGCGCATCGCGGGCACGACGGCGTCGTAATTGAGCAGCGGCTCGCCCATGCCCATCATCACGACGTTCGTGACGACGCGCTCGCCCTTGCCCTCACCGCCCGTCGCGCGGCCGCCGGCCTCGCCGAGCGACGCACGCAGCGCAAATTCGGCCATGCGAAGCTGGCCGATGATTTCGCCCGTGGTGAGATTGCGTGAGAACCCTTGTTTGCCCGTCGAACAGAACCGGCAGTTGACCGCGCATCCCGCTTGCGACGACACGCACAGCGTGCCGCGCGTTTCTTCCGGGATGAAGACGGTTTCGACGGCGTTGCCGTTGCCGACGTCGACGAGCCACTTGCGCGTGCCGTCGGCGGAAATATGGTCGCTGACGATGCCGGGCATCGTGATCGATGCGCGGCCCTTCAGCTTTTCGCGCAGCGACTTCGCGAGATCGGTCATCCCGTCGAAGTCGGCAGCGTTGTACTGGTGAATCCAGCGCTGCAATTGCTTGGCGCGAAACGGCTTCTCGCCGAGGCTGTCGCAATACGCGACAAGGCCCGCGGCGTCGAGATCGAGAAGGTTGACGGTTGGACTGCTCGTCATATCGAATCCTGCCATTGAGTGCGAGACTGCGTTCATGCAACAAGCTGCATGAACGCGGGTACCGTTCGCGCCCGCTCCTGCTGCTGTTACTGCTGTCCTACTGGCGTTATCTGCTTAGCGCGAGTAGACGTTGACTTCCGGGAAGAAGAACGCGATTTCGACGCGAGCCGTTTCTGCTGCGTCCGAACCGTGGACTGCGTTCGCATCGATGCTGTCGGCGAAGTCAGCACGGATCGTGCCCTTGTCGGCCTTCTTCGGATCCGTTGCACCCATCAGATCACGGTTTTTCAGAATGGCGTTTTCGCCTTCCAGAACCTGAACCTGCACCGGGCCCGAGATCATGAATTCGACCAGATCCTTGAAGAACGGACGCTCTGCGTGCACAGCGTAGAACTTCTCTGCGTCGGCGCGCGACAGAGCAACCATGCGCGATGCCACGATCTTCAGGCCAGCGTTTTCGAAACGGCTGTAGATCTGGCCGATCACGTTCTTGGCCACTGCGTCCGGCTTGATAATCGACAGGGTGCGTTCGATCGCCATAAAAACTCCAGAAAATTAAGAGGTTACAGATTTAAATGAATCCGCTATTGTAGCATGTTCCCGTGTATGATTGCGATTGAACCCTTACGATCCTGTAAGGGTCGAAGTTCCGATACCGAAGATGCGGGCCGGTGGGTAACAAAACGTAATAGCGGGTGAATTCCCCGGCGTTGAAACTCCTCGTTCTCGCGTTAATCTTAGGGTTGTGGATTCGCGTGCCGGCGGCAACCCGTCTGCCAGCAGCGTACGAAAACCGTTGCAAGCCACTGCGCAACACTGCGTCCGACGCAAGGAGAGACCATGAACGAATATCCCTATAACTTCGGCCGGGGCGGTTCCGTCACCACGGCCGAAACCCGCAACCGCGTACTGCGCAACACCTATTGGCTGCTCGCGCTGTCGATGGTGCCGACGGTAATCGGCGCGTGGGTGGGCGTCGCGACCGGCTTCTCGCTGTTCGCCGCGACCAGCCCCGCCATGAGCATGCTCGCGTTCTTCGCGATCGCCTTCGGCTTCATGTTCGCGATCCAGAAGACGAAGGACAGCGCCGCCGGCGTATTCGTTCTGCTCGGCTTCACGTTCTTCATGGGCCTGATGCTGTCAAGGCTGCTCAGCTTCATTCTCGGCTTTTCGAACGGGCCTTCGCTGATCATGCTCGCGTTCGGTGGCACTGGTGTGATATTCGCCGCAATGGCGACGGTCGCCACGGTTAGCAAGCGTGACTTCTCGGGCCTCGGCAAGTGGCTGTTCGTCGGCGTGATCGTGCTGCTGCTGGCGATGGTCGCGAACCTGTTTCTGCAACTGCCCGCGTTGATGCTGACGGTATCGGTGCTCGCGATCGTGATCTTCTCAGCGTACATGCTGTTCGACGTGCAGCGCGTCGTGAACGGCGGCGAGACGAACTACATCACGGCGACGCTGGCGATCTACCTCGACCTGTACAACGTGTTCGTGAATCTGCTGTCGATCCTCGGTATCTTCGGCGGCAACCGTAACTGATCGATCGCTTCAACGCCTGAACCAAAACGAAACGCCCGTGACGAGCAATCGTCACGGGCGTTTTGCTGTCTGCACTAACAAGACTGCGAGCGCTCTCGCCGCGGCCACGACTTTTAAAGACTGAGCCAGCCGAACCCTTCGCCTTGCGTGGCGACCACCACTTCCGTCGCCGCCGCGCCGAGCACAGCCGCCATCGCCGCTTGTGCCAGTTCCGGCAGATTGTTCTGCTGGCTCAGATGCGCGGCAACCACATGCCGCAGCTTCGAACGATCCAGCGACGCAAGGATTTCCGCCGCCGCCTCATTGTTGAGGTGCCCATGATTGCCACCGATCCGCGCCTTCAGCGACGGCGGGTAACGCGAAGCCGCAAGCATCTGCACATCGTGGTTGCATTCGAGCACGAGCGCGTCGCAGCCGCTCAGCACCGCGCTGATATGCGGCGTCGACGTACCGACGTCCGTCAGCACACCCAGGCGCGACGCGCCATCCGAAAACACGTATTGCAATGGCTCGCGTGCATCGTGCGGAACGGTGTACGGCAACATGCTCAGATCGCCGATCGTGACGCTTTCGTCGCTCCACATCACATGCAGATCGACATCGGCTTCGTCCGCGCCGACCGCACGCGCGGTGCCCCAGCTCATGTAGAGCGGAATCGATAGCTTGCGGGCGAGCGTCAATGCGCCGCCGATGTGATCGCTGTGTTCGTGAGTGATGAGAATGGCGTCGAGTTCATCGACGCCCGCGCCTAGCCGCTCCAGCCGGCGGGCTATTTCCTTCGCCGAGAAGCCGCAGTCCAGCAGAACCCGCGTGGTCGTCGCTCCGTTTTGGGCCTCGACCAGCAATGCATTGCCTTCACTGCCGCTTCCCAGACTGGCGAATCGCACGACCCGCCTTAGTTCAGTTGCGCGTGCAGCAGCGACACGATGCGCTGCGCGTCCGACGACGTATCCACCTGGCCGTTTGCATCGACGACGGCAACCTGCGTCAGCGTGTCGCTCTTCGAGCGCACGTTCACGAGAAACTCGTGAGCATCTTTCTTCGTGCTCTTGTCGCTGTAGAACAGCTTGCCGAAGATGCCGTCGCGCTTGAGTTCCTGCATTGAATCCGCGTAACGCACGTAGTAGATGCCCTTTTCGCGATCGCGGTTGTCGACGGTAAAGTTCGTGCGATCCAACGCGAGGCCGACACGCAGCCACGCGCGGTCGAACGATTCAGGCAGATCCAGCGTCGCGCCGCCCGCAGCGCTGTCGAGCTGCGCGTGCGCCGTCGACGCACGCGCATCGGTCAGCAACTGCTTCGATTGCGCGTCGCTGAGGCCGAACTTTTGCATCAGCTTGGCGAGGAACTCGGCTTCCAGCGCGGGATTGCGCGGACGCTCGACCCAGCGCGACGACGTCTTGTCCTGCCCCGTCAGCACTTCTTCCATCGCGGCGTGCGTGATCGAGATGTCGGTTGCGCCGCTCGCATCGCGCGAGACCAGCGTGCGGAAGCTGTCGCGCGTACCCGACGAGTACGCGAAATCGATCACCTTGCCGACCGTGCGGCGGAACCAGTCGTCAGGAATGTTCGCGCGATTCTCGGCCCAGTCGGTGGCCATGATGCCCGTCGTCGGCGCGTCGGTCTTCAGCGAAAAGCCGTTCTCCGTCCAGAATTCCTTCAGTTGCGGCCACAGCTGTTCCGGCGTACGACCGTCGACGACCAGCCAACGGCGATCGCCGTCGCGCTCGACGTGCATGCCGAGCGGGTCCCGCGCGCTCGGCACGCCTTCCGTCAGATTGCCTGCCTGCGTCTTCGCCCGCTGCGGCGCGCCGCCGAGCGCCGTGCCCACGGGCGGCGCCACGTAGCGCTGATCGATCTGCGCAGCCGTCAGATCGCTCGGCACGGCGAGCGGCGGCGCGCTCGTCGTGTCCTTGTAGTTCACACGGTCGGACGCGAGTACGTCGTTCAGCGACTCGCAGCCAGAAAGCGACACAACCGTGCCAGCCGCAAGCGTCAACGCCGCCAGGCGCGTTGCGTGGAGGGAAAGTGCGGAACGTTTCATGGGGTCCTTCGTGAAGCTAAACGCGCTGCCTGGTTCGGTGCGGGACCGGGGGCGATATCGACGTCAGTTGAAAAAATGCCGGGAGGCGCCTGAACCTTCAGGCGCTCAGCCCAGCAGCCCCGCCTCGCGCAGCGCGGCGCGGACTACGTCGTGGTAGCGCGCGTCGAGCGGCGTGAGGGGCAGACGAATGCCGCCCTTGACGCGGCCCAGTTGCTGCAACGCCCACTTCGCCGGAATCGGATTCGATTCGATGAAGAGGTTCTTGTGCAGCGAGAGAAGTTTCAGATGGATCTCACGCGCCGTCTTCGCGTCCGCCGCGATCGCGGCCTTGCACAACTCGCTCATCAGACGCGGCGCAACGTTCGCCGTCACCGAGATATTGCCGTGGCCGCCCAGCAGCATCAGCGCGATCGCCGTCGGATCGTCGCCGCTGTAGATGCCGAAGTGCGCCGGCGCCGACTTGATCAGGTGCGCGGCGCGGTCGACGTTGCCCGTCGCTTCCTTCACGCCGACGATGCCCGGCACGTTCGCGAGGCGCAGGATCGTTTCGTTCGACATGTCCGCGACCGTGCGGCCCGGCACGTTGTAGAGGATCACGGGCAGATCGACGGCCTCGGCGATCTTCGCGAAATGGCGGTAGATGCCTTCCTGCGTCGGCTTGTTGTAGTACGGCACGACCTGCAGCGTCGCATCGGCCCCCACTTTCTTCGACTGCTCCGTCAGCTCGATCGCTTCCGTCGTCGAATTGGCGCCCGCGCCCGCGATCACGGGAATGCGGCCGGCCGCCTGTTCGACGGCCGTCTTGACCATCAGCACGTGCTCTTCGACCGACAACGTCGCCGATTCGCCGCTCGTGCCGACCACGACCAGCGCGTTCGTGCCCTCTTCGATATGCCAGTCGATCAGTTTGCGGAAGGCCGGCAGATCGAGACTGCCGTCTTCGAGCATCGGGGTGATGATGGCGGGAATGCTGCCGCGAATCGCGACGCCGTCTTGCTGAGTGCCGTTAGCCATGAAACGCCATGAATTTGTTCAATAAACTGCGATTGTAGCGGATTAACCGGCCAAATCGTAACGCGGGGGAAGACCCGTATTATCCGTTTTGACCGATCCATCCGGCTCGCGAATCGCGCAGATCCGCTGAATGTAGGCGGGGCGCGGTTCCGCGAGGAAACCGTCCTGAAATGCAACGACACGTAACTGTCCGCGCACGGCGTCGAGCAACTCGCCGGGCGCGAGCAGAAATGCGGGGTTCGACGGCTTGCCGACGGTTTCGTTGCCTTGCGCGAAGGTTTCGTAGATCAGCACGCCGGCGGGCGCCAGCGCGTCCAGCAATCGGGGAAAGAGCGGACGGTGCAGATAGTTGGTCGCGACGACGGCCGCGAAGCGCGCATCGGCAGCAAGCGGCCATGGACCGTTTTCGATGTCGGCGGCGAGCGTCGTAATGCCGCTCATGCCGTCCATCGTGGCCAGCGCGACCTGATCGCGGTCGATGGCCGTGACGAAATGGCCGCGCGACGCGAAAAACCGCGCGTGGCGCCCCGCGCCCGACGCCACGTCGAGCACCGCGCCACCGCCTTCCACCAGATGCGCCCAGCGCTTCACCCAGCGCGACGGCTCGCCGATGGCCACATGGCTCGCGCAACGCACGTCGGGCAGTTCGCCGCTCATCGTCCGTCTGTCGCTGGCATCAGGTGTACGCGAGGCCCATCGCCTCGCGTACGTCGCGCATCGTCTCCGACGCGAAACGGCGCGCCTTGTCGCAGCCGTCGGCGACGATTGCGCGCAACAGGGACGGATCGTCCATGTACTTCTGCGCGCGTTCGAGCATCGGCTGCTGCTCGCGCAGGATGCCCTCGATCACGGGCTGTTTGCATTCGAGGCAGCCGATGCCCGCCGAGCGGCAACCTTTCTGCACCCAGTCGTGCGTGTCCTTGTCGGTGTAGACCTGATGCAGCTGCCACACCGGGCACTTGTCGGGATCGCCCGGATCGGTGCGGCGCACGCGCGCCGGGTCGGTCGGCATCGTGCGGACTTTCTTCGTGATCGTCTCCGCGTCTTCGCGCAGACCGATCGTGTTGCCGTACGACTTCGACATCTTCTGGCCGTCGAGGCCGGGCATCCGCGACGCTTCCGTCAACAGCACCTGCGGCTCGACCAGGATGATCTTGCGCGAGCCTTCGAGATAGCCGAACAGGCGCTCGCGATCACTCATCGACAGGCTCTGCGACTCCTGCAACATCGCGCGCGCCTGTTCGAGCGCTTCGTCGTCGCCTTCCTGCTGATACGCGTTGCGCAGCTCGTGATACAGCTTCGAGCGCTTGCCGCCGAGCTTCTTGGCCGCTTCCATCGCCTTCTCTTCGAAGCCCGGCTCGCGGCCGTACAGATGGTTGAAGCGGCGCGCGATTTCGCGCGTCATTTCGACGTGCGGCACCTGGTCTTCGCCGACGGGCACGAGCGACGCGCGGTACAGCAGAATGTCAGCCGCCATCAGCACGGGATAGCCGAGGAAGCCGTAGGTCGACAGATCCTTGTCCTTCAGCTTCTCGATCTGCTCCTTGTACGTCGGCACGCGTTCGAGCCAGCCGAGCGGCGCGCTCATGCCGAGCAGCAGCGACAGCTCCGCATGCTCGGGCACGCGGCTCTGGATGAAGAGCGTTGCCTGCGCGGGATCGATGCCCGACGCGAGCCAGTCGATCAGCACTTCCCACACGTTCTTTTCGATCACGTCGGGCGTTTCGTAGTGGGTCGTCAGCGCATGCCAGTCGACCACGCAGAAAAAGCACGGATACTCGGACTGCAGACGCACCCAGTTTTTCAGCACGCCGTGATAGTGGCCGAGGTGCAGCGAGCCAGTGGGCCGCATGCCGGAGAAGATACGGTCGGGGTACATGGTTTTGGTTTAGAAAAGCGAAACGAGAGGAGTCAGGATAGCCGTGACGGCTTCATAGCCAATATTCACGAGCGGACGCAGCCAGAAGCGCGTCAACGTTCCCGTCATCACGAGCGCCATCACGATGAAAAAGCCATACGGCTCGAGGCGCGCCAGCATCATCGCCGGACGCACGGGCAGCAGCGCCGTCAGCACGCGCCCGCCGTCGAGCGGCGGCAGCGGAAAGAGATTGAGCACGCCGAGCACGAGATTCACGCCGACGCCCGCAGCCGCCATGCGCGTGAAGAACGGCTCGTCGACATGCATGAGGGCGAGCGACACGCCGAACACGCCCCACACGAGCGCCTGAATGAAGTTGCACATCGGGCCCGCCAGCGCGACCCACAGCGAGCCCCAGCGCGGATTGCGCAGATTGCCGAACGCGACGGGCACGGGCTTCGCGTAGCCGAACATGAATGCGCCGCTCGTGGCGAAGTAAAGCAGCAGCGGAATGAAGATCGTGCCGAGCGGGTCGATGTGCCGCATCGGATTGAACGACACGCGCCCGAGCACGTAAGCGGTGTTGTCGCCGAGCATGCGCGCGACGTAGCCGTGCGCGGCCTCGTGCAGCGTGATCGCGAAAATCACGGGCAGCGCATAGACGACGATGGTCTGTATCAGGGAGGAATCCATATTGCTCTATTGTAACAACGCCGCCTTGCGGCCCTGTCGGCTTTCGCTCATGTCACCACGATCAGGCCGTCTCTTCGAGACCGAATGGCGCGAGCGAGCCGCGGCCCGCACGCACCAGCACGGGCTCCTCGCCCGTCAGGTCGATGACCGTCGAAGGCTCGCACGGACACGCGCCGCCGTCGATCACCAGATCGAGCTGTTTTTCGAGCCTTTCGCGAATTTCCTCCGGATCGTTCAGCGGCTGCGTTTCGCCCGGCATCACCAGCGTCGAGCCGAGCAGCGGCTGACCGAGTTCTTCGAGTATCGAAAGCGTGATCGCGTGGTCCGGAACGCGCAGGCCGATCGTCTTGCGCGACGGATGCGACAGGCGGCGCGGCACTTCCTTGGTCGCCTGCAGCACGAACACGTAGGGGCCGGGCGTCACCGATTTGATCAGACGGTATTGGCGGTTGTCGACGATCGCGAAGTTCGCCAGCTCGGACAGATCGCGCACGAGCAACGACAGCAGCTGCCGTTCATCGATGCCGCGGATGCGCCGCACGCGGTCGACGGCGTTCTTGTTGTCGAGCTGGCACGCGAGCGCGTAGCTCGAATCGGTCGGCAGCGCGACCACGCCGCCGCCTTCGATTATCTGGGCCGCCTGCTTGATCAGACGCGGCTGCGGATTGTCCGGATGAAGCCGAAAGTATTGGGACATGATGTCGGTCAGGAAGTCGGGGAACAGCGACAGCGCATCCACGCAGCGCCCGTGCCCGCGCGCCGGCGCGAATTCAGAGCTTACAGCCAACGTTCCCAGACTGGCTTCAGATCGGACGGCAGCGGCGGCAGGCTGCCCAGTTCGACGCGGCCTTCACCCGCCGCATGGAAATCGGACCCGCGCGACGCTTCGAAGCCGAAGCGACGGGCGACGTCCGCGTATTCGCGGTATTGATCGGGCGTGTGGCTGCCCGTGACGACTTCGATCGCCTTGCCGCCGAGATCGATGAATTCGGCGTACAACGCGTCGAATTCGGTCGGCGTGTACGGGTAGCGTCCCGGATGCGCGATCACCGCTTCGCCGCCCGCAGCCTTGATCCACCTGACCGCGTCGGCGAGCTTCGACCAGCGATGCGGCACGTAGCCCGGCTTGCCTTCGCCGAGAAAACGCGAGAACACGTCCTGCGTATCCTTCGCGTAGCCCTGCTCGACCATGAAGCGCGCGAAATGCGTGCGCGAGATCATGTCGGGATTCGATACGTATTTCAGCGCACCTTCATACGCATTGGGAATGCCGAGCGTAGCCAGCTGCTCGCCGATCGCTTCGGCCCGCGCCGAGCGGCCGTTGCGCGTGCGATAGAGCCCGTCGAGCAGCTCCTTGCAGGCGGGATCGACATGCAGCCCAACGATGTGAATCGTGCGCGACGCCCAGGTGACTGAAATCTCGACGCCGTCCAGATACCGCATGCCGAGCGCCTCGGCCGCCTCGCGCGCCTCCACCTGGCCGCCCACCTCGTCGTGATCGGTCAGCGCCCACAGCGTCACGCCGCCCGCATGCGCGCGGCGCGCGACTTCGGCGGGCGCAAAGGCGCCGTCGGACACAGTGGAATGGCAATGCAAGTCGGCGTTCATCGTCGTCTGGATAAGCTGAACGTCTCATTCTACTGCAAGGCAGTAAGCAAACGCAGAGGAATCGCCGGCCCGATGCGAGGCATGCGCGCTAGGCGCAAAAGCCTTCGATCAATGCAGCGACCTGCTCGGGCTGATCGTGATGAACCATGTGGCCCGCTTCGTCGATGAACGCTTCGCGCCAGTCGGCAAACGCGCCGAAGCGCGCCTTGAATTCATCGAGCGGAATATTGCCCGCCAGCATCGCGAGCGTCGGCGATGCCGTCGCTTCGACATGCAGCACCTTTGCGCGCACGTTCGCCCAGACGGCCATCACTTCGTCGAGCCGGTACAGCATCGGTCCGCGGATCTTATGCGCGGGATCGGCGAGCAGCACGTAGCCGCCCTTGCCATCCGGCTTCGACCAGTGCTGCGCGAGAAAGCGCGCGCGCCGCGGGTCCAGCCGCGCGTTGGTCTTGATGAGGCGCGCGGCGACGTCGTCGAGCGTCGCGTACGGGCGCAGCGACGGCGGCTCGCGTAATTCGTCGAGCCACGACGCGAGACGGCGGGGCAGTTGCGACGGCTTCGACGGCGCGAGCCCGAACCCTTCCAGATCGACCACGCGCCGCACCCGCTCCGGCCGCACGCCCGCATACAGACACACGACGTTCGCGCCCATGCTGTGCCCGACGAGGTTCACTTCGCCCGTCGGCGCGTAGTGGTCGAGCAGCGCCTCGAGGTCCGCCAGATATTCCTGGAACCAGTAGTGACCGCCGCCCTTCTCCGCGACGGGCCAGTCGGACAGCCCGAAACCACGCGCATCGGGCGCGATCACCTGCCAGTCGCCGGCGAGCGCATCGACGACGAACTGAAACGATGCGGCGACATCCATCCAGCCATGCAGCATGAAGAGCGTCGGTGCGTCGGGGTTGCCCCAGCGGCGCACGTGCAGGCGCACGCTGCGCACGGTGACGAATTCGGAAACGGAAGGATTCAAAGGGCTGTCCATGGCGCGGCTTAAAAAGAATGGTCGTTCGATTATATCGAGATAGCGACGCCGCCGCGCGTGGCCGCGTGGAAGGCTGCGTCAGTCGCTTAGTCGTCCGCGCGCCGCGGCGCGTCAAGGCCGGCGAGCGCCGCCAGTTCCTCCTCTTCAAAGCCGGCGCTGCGCCGCGCTTCGAAATTGAACGGTCCGCGCAGTTTCGGCGCGCGATATTCATCCGACAGACGCAGATAGGTCTGATGTGCATCGATGCCCGCCTCGTCGCACAGATGGCGGAACCAGCGGTTGCCGATCAGCACATGACCGATTTCGTCGCGCAGGATCACGTCCAGAATCGCCGCCGACGCATGATCGCCCGCCTGATGCAGCCGCGCACGGATCGGCGGCGACGCATCGAGCCCGCGCGCCTCCAGCGTGCGCGGCACGAGCGCCATGCGGGCGAGCACGTCGTCGCGCGT
Source organism: Paraburkholderia diazotrophica (assembly GCF_900108945.1). Lineage (GTDB taxonomy): Bacteria > Pseudomonadota > Gammaproteobacteria > Burkholderiales > Burkholderiaceae > Paraburkholderia > Paraburkholderia diazotrophica. The sequence goes on from NZ_FNYE01000005.1 coordinate 279,393, forward strand.
GCGCTCGCACATGTCCCAGAGGCCGTCGTGCGCCGGAAAGTCGCCGTACGCGTGGCCGAACTCCGCAAGCCTCGCGGACAACAGCGAAAAGTGATGCGCTTCCTCCGACGCAACCTTCATCCAGTCGACGTAGAACGCCTCCGGCATGCCACTGAAGCGCCACACTGCGTCGAGCGCCAGATTAATCGCGTTGAACTCGATATGCGCGAGCGCGTGCAGCAGCACCGCGCGCCCTTCCGGCGACTGCATGCTGCGCCGCCCGAGCTTGCGCGGCTCGACGAGTTCGGGACGCGCGGGACGCCCCGGCAGCCCGTCCGGCTCATCCAGCACCCGTTCCGGCGACACGGCCGCCGTCCCGCCGTGCACGCGCGCATAGAGGGCCTGCGCCGCCGCTGCCTTCGTCGCGGGCACGCGCTCGCCCAGCACGGCCAAGGCTTCGGCACGGGCGCAAATGGAGACATCCGAACGGGGAAAATCGGGGAAATGCATGGTGCCTTACGTAGCGATACGTGAAAAAAGAAGCCAGCGCTGCTGCAACGGCTCGCGGCACGCGGGCTTATTGCACAACCGTTTACAATACGCGATCCGACCATGCAGCGCGGGATGCCGCCATCCGCGCAACGTGCCGCGCCGGCCGCCGATGAGCGGCGGCAAGGCCTCCGACGACCGAGGAGACACTGTGGCAATCTACAAGCTGGGCGACGCCGCCCCGACCATTCACGAGAGCGTGTTCGTCGCAGACACGGCGACCATCATCGGCAAGGTAACGGTCGAAGAAAACGCGAGCGTCTGGTTCGGCGCATCGATCCGCGGCGACAACGAGCCGATCACCATCGGCACAGGCACCAACATTCAGGAAGGCGCCGTGCTTCACGCCGATCCAGGCTTTCCGCTGACGCTCGAAGCGAACGTGACGGTCGGTCATCAGGCTATGTTGCACGGCTGCACGGTCAAGGAAGGCGCGTTGATCGGCATCCAGGCTGTGGTCTTGAACGGAGCCGTGATCGGCCGCAATTGTCTGGTCGGAGCGGGCGCCGTCATTACCGAAGGCAAGGTTTTTCCCGACAATTCTCTGATTCTCGGTGCGCCCGCAAAGGTCGTCCGAGAATTGACTGAAGCAGATATCAAAGGCCTGCAGCGCATCGCCGATAATTACGTCGAGCGCAGGGACTATTTCAAGGCGCAACTCGTCCGCATCGGCTAAGACCGGCGGCACGACGCGTCAAGCGCGGCCTTCCCGCCGCGCGGTTCGATCGAGGAAAAGTTGTGAGTGATCAGTTGCAAAAATTCATGTTCAGCGCGGCGCCCGTTCGCGGCGAGATCGTTTCGCTGGCCAATACGTGGCAGGAAGTGCTGACGCGCAGGAGCTACCCCGCGCCCGTGCGGAACATGCTAGGCGAAATGATGGCCGCGTGCGCGCTGCTGTCGGCGAATCTGAAATTCGACGGCACGCTGATCATGCAGATTTTCGGCGACGGCCCCGTGAAGATGCTCGTCGTGCAATGCAACTCGGACCTGTCGATGCGCGCGACAGCGAAGTTCGCCGGCGACGCCGCGTACACGATCACCGACGATCTCACGCTCGTCGATCTCGTCAACGCAGGCGGCCATGGCCGCTGCGTGATCACGCTCGACCCGAAGAGCAAGGCGCCCGGCCAGCAGCCGTATCAGGGCATCGTACCGCTGTCGGGCGAAGACGGGCCGCTGAAGTCGATGGCGGAAGTGCTCGAGCACTACATGCATCACTCGGAGCAGCTCGATACGCGTCTGTGGCTCGCGGCCAACGACCAGCGCGCGGTGGGAATGCTGCTGCAGAAGCTGCCCGGCGACGGCGGCATCGTCCCGCATCCCAGCGAAATCGACGCCGATACGTGGAATCGTCTCTGCACGCTCGGCGGCACGCTGTCGACGGACGAACTGCTGAGCGAAGAACCGACCACGCTGTTCCGGCGCCTGTTCTGGCAGGAGAACGTCCAGCATTTCGAGCCGGCGAGAACGCGCTTCGAGTGCACGTGCTCGCGCGAAAAAGTCGGCCGCATGCTGAAGATGCTGGGGCGCGAGGAAGTGGACAGCGTGATCGAAGAGCGCGGTCACGTCGAGATCCACTGCGAGTTCTGCAATCAGCGGTATGAGTTCGACCCCGTCGACGTGGCGCAACTTTTCGTCGCCGCCGGGCTCTCACAAGGTGTGGCGCCGGCCGCTGACCAGCGGCATTGAGCCGGAACAGACTGCGTCGCCATGAGCCGCCCCCGCCGGCGGGCGGCGCAGTATCATCGGACATTGACGGTTGCCTGATTGCTGATTGCACTGACAGCCGAATTGCTTAGGCATCCGATCGATGGAGGTCCAAATGAAAATCCTTGCCCTGTTACGCGTCACTCTTCCAGCCCGGGTGTGTACGCTCACGCTCGTTGCCGGCGCTGCCGCCTTGTCCGGCTGCATGATGGACCCGCCCGGTCCGTCGCCGATATACAGCCGCTTGCCCGCCGACCAGTCGGGCATCGCCGCGACCGCGCATCCGCTCACGCCCGAGGAGCGCGCGCGTTACGACGCAATCGACAAGCAGGTGATGGTCGAGCAAAACGAGGCAATGGCCGCCGATGCAGCCGCACAGGCCTGGTCGCGCTACGCCGCGCCGCCTGTCACCGTCTATGGCAGCTACTCCAGCGGCGGCTGGGGACATGGCTGGGGCACGGGCATCGGCTATGGATATGCACCGGGCTGGGGTTGGGGCTGGTAATACGCCCTTGAATCGCTGCTTGCATGAACGGACGCCGCCCGGCTCGTTCGAACGGCACGCACGATGAAAAACAAAAGGCGCGGCTCATGATGAACCGCGCCTTTTCGTTGCAAGCGCACTGGCTTCTCGCCACACCGCGTCAGACATCAACCCGGCTTCTTCTCCTTCGCATCCTTTTTCGAGTGCTTGCGATCCGGCTTCGCGCGCGATTCCGGGTTCGGCACCACGCGCAACGGCGCGCCCGTGATCTGCCCACGCGTCGACGTATTCGATTGCGCGGCACTCGAAGCGGACAGCGGCGCGTTCGGCGACACGAACTGCACGAACACTTCGCTGTCCTTCACCATGCCCATCTCGTAGCGGGCGCGTTCTTCAACGGCAGCCGAGCCGTTCTGCAGATCCTGCACTTCGCCTTGAATGCGCTCGTTGCGCGTCTTCTCGTCGGCGTTCTTTTTCAGTTGCTGAGCGAGTTCCTGTTGCAGCTCGTGAACGCGCAGCCAACCGCCATGGCCCCACCACAGCGGATATTGGATCAGCACCAGCAGGACGAGCAGAACGACGGTGACGAGCCGCATGAATTGAATTGCAGGGTGGAATACGCGCCGCCCTGCGCTGTACGCAGGGCGGCAAAGGTGAATCAGTAGCGAAGCATAACCGTTTTAACGGTTATTGAGACAAATTGTTGACGGCAAGCGTCACTCTCGCGCGCCGATCTGCCTCGAAGGTTGCCCGTCGGGCGTCGTTCAACGCAGGTTGTAGAACGCCGACTTGCCCGGGTAGCTGGCGATATCGCCCAGGTCTTCCTCGATGCGCAGCAGCTGGTTGTACTTCGAGATACGGTCGCTGCGCGACAGCGAGCCCGTCTTGATCTGACCGGCGTTCAGGCCGACGGCGATGTCCGCGATCGTCGAATCTTCCGTTTCGCCCGAACGGTGCGAGATCACAGCCGTGTAGCCCGCGCGCTTGGCCATTTCGATTGCCGCGAAGGTTTCCGTCAGCGTGCCGATCTGGTTGATCTTGATCAGGATCGAATTCGCGATGCCCTTCTCGATGCCTTCCTTCAGGATGCGCGTGTTCGTCACGAACAGGTCGTCGCCGACCAGCTGGATCTTCTTGCCGAGCTTGTCGGTGAGCAGCTTCCAGCCTTCCCAGTCGCCTTCGTGCATGCCGTCTTCGATCGAGACGATCGGGAACTTGTCGGCGAGCGTGGCCAGGTAGTCCGTGAATTCCGCCGACGACAGCTGCAGCCCTTCACCCGCCAGCTGATACTTGCCGTCGTGGTAGAACTCGCTTGCCGCGCAGTCGAGCGCGAGCAGCACGTCTTCACCGGCGCGGTAGCCGGCCTTTTCGATCGCCTGCAGGATCGTCGACAGGCACTCGTCGTTGCTGCCGAAGTTCGGCGCAAAGCCGCCTTCGTCGCCGACGGCCGTGCTCATGCCGCGATCCGACAGGATCTTCTTCAGCGCGTGGAACACTTCGGCGCCGCAGCGCAGCGCTTCGCGGAAAGTCGGCTGGCTGACGGGGACGATCATGAATTCCTGGATGTCCAGGCTGTTGTTCGCGTGCGCGCCGCCGTTGACGATGTTCATCATCGGGACGGGCAACTGCATTGCGCCCGAGCCGCCGAAGTAGCGGTACAGCGGCAGGCCGGCTTCTTCAGCCGCGGCCTTCGCGACGGCCATCGACACGGCCAGCATCGCGTTCGCACCCAGACGCGACTTGTTATCGGTGCCGTCCAGCTCCAGCAGCGTCTTGTCGAGGAAAGCCTGCTCGGAAGCGTCGAGACCCATGATCGCTTCGGAGATTTCGGTGTTGATATGCTCGACGGCCTTCAGCACGCCCTTGCCGCTGTAGCGGCCGGTTTCGCCGTCGCGCAGCTCGATCGCTTCGCGCGAGCCCGTCGATGCGCCCGAAGGAACGGCCGCGCGGCCCATCGTGCCCGATTCGAGCAGCACGTCGCATTCGACGGTGGGGTTGCCTCGCGAATCGAGAATCTCGCGACCGATGATATCTACGATAGCACTCATGGTTTCCTCTGAAATAACGATGAATTCTTAAGGTGAGACGTCCGGTTCACTTGGACTGCTCGCGTCCGGACGCGTTCGACGACCATCGGGTTGGTGCGCGCGGGCCACGCCGGATGACGGCGTCGCTCGCCGCGTCCGCGCATCAGTTGAAATCGCTCTCGAGGAACGGCGTGCGCTTCACGGCCTGATCGAGCGTCAGCAGCGTCTCGAGCAGATCGGCCATGCGATGCAGCGGCACGGCATTGGGGCCGTCCGACTTCGCTTCGGCCGGCCTCGGATGAGTTTCCATGAACAGGCCCGCGATACCCGTCGCGACAGCGGCGCGCGCCAGAACGGGGACGAACTCGCGCTGGCCGCCCGAACTCGTGCCCTGCCCGCCCGGCAGTTGCACCGAATGCGTCGCGTCGAAGACGACGGGCGCGCCCGTTTCGCGCATGATCGCGAGCGAGCGCATGTCCGACACGAGGTTGTTATAGCCGAACGACACGCCGCGCTCGCACGCCATGAAGCGGTCTTCCGACAGACCGGCTTCACGCGCCGCATCGCGCGCCTTGTCGATCACGTTCTTCATGTCGTGCGGCGCGAGAAACTGGCCCTTCTTGATGTTAACGGGCTTGCCCGAACGCGCACACGCATGGATGAAGTCGGTCTGACGGCACAGGAACGCGGGCGTTTGCAGCACGTCGACCACCGATGCGACCGGGCCGATTTCTTCTTCCGTGTGAACATCGGTCAGAACGGGCACGTCGAGCTGACGCTTCACTTCGGACAGAATGCGCAAGCCCTCATCCATTCCAAGACCGCGAAACGACTTGCCGCTGCTGCGATTGGCCTTGTCGTAAGAGGACTTGTAGATGAACGGAATCTTCAGCTTCGCACAGATTTCCTTCAGCTTGCCGGCCGTGTCGATCGTCATCTGTTCGGATTCGACGACACAGGTGCCCGCGATCAGGAAAAACGGCTTGTCGAGGCCGATTTCGAAATCGCCCAGTTTCATACTTTCTCCTCGACGGCCGCTTCGCGATGCGCGCGCGCCGCTTCGACGAATGCCTTGAAGAGCGGATGGCCGTCGCGCGGCGTCGACGTGAATTCAGGGTGGAACTGGACACCGACGAACCACGGGTGCATCGAACGCGGCAGTTCCATCATTTCCGGCAGATCTTCGCTCGGGGTACGGGCGCTGATGATAAGGCCGCCGCCTTCGAGCTGGGGCACGTAGCGGTTATTGACCTCATAACGGTGACGGTGGCGCTCGTTCACGTCCTTGCCGTAGATCTCTTCGGCCATCGTGCCGGGCTTGATCGGGCAGCGCTGCGAACCGAGGCGCATCGTACCGCCCAGATCGGATTCTTCCGTACGCTTCTCAACCTTGCCTTCGCGGTCGTACCACTCGGTGATCAGCGCGACCACGCGATGCGGCGTAGCCGGATCGAATTCCGTGCTATTCGCATCCTTCAGGCTCACGACATCGCGCGCGAATTCGATCACGGCGAGCTGCATGCCGAGGCAGATGCCGAGGTACGGCACCTTCGCCTCGCGCGCATAGCGGATCGCCTTGATCTTGCCTTCGGTGCCGCGACGGCCGAAGCCGCCCGGCACGAGCACGGCATCCAGATGCCTGAGGCCGTCGACGCCGTTTTCTTCCAGCTCCTCGGAGTCGATGTATTCGATGTTGACCTTCGTCGACGTGTGGATCGACGCATGGCGCAGCGCTTCGATCAGCGACTTGTACGACTCCGTCAGTTCGACATACTTGCCGACCATGCCGATCGTCACTTCGCTCTTCGGGTTCTCCAGCTTCTCGACCATTTCCGACCAGATCGACAGATCCGCCGGCTTCGCCGTCAGCTTCAGCTCTTCGCAGATCAGCTCGTCGAGGCCCTGGTCGTGCAGCATCTGCGGAATCTTGTAGATGCTGTCGACGTCCCACACCGAGATCACGGCGTCTTCCGGCACGTTCGAGAACATCGAGATCTTCGCGCGCTCGTCGTCGGGAATGCGACGGTCGGCGCGGCACAGCAGCACGTTCGGATAGATACCGATTTCGCGCAGCTTTTGCACGCTGTGCTGCGTGGGCTTGGTTTTCAGTTCGCCCGCGGTGGCGATGAACGGAACCAGCGTCAGGTGCACGAAGCATGCGCTGTTGCGGCCGAGGCGCAGGCTCATCTGACGCGCGGCTTCGAGGAACGGCAGCGATTCGATATCGCCGACCGTGCCGCCCACTTCGACGATCGCGACGTCCGGTTCGCCGCACGTCGCGGATGCCGCGCCGCGCTCGACGAATGCCTGGATTTCGTTCGTGATGTGAGGGATGACCTGAACCGTCTTGCCGAGATAGTCACCGCGGCGTTCCTTGCGGATCACCGATTCGTAGATCTGGCCCGTCGTGAAATTATTGGCCTTGCGCATCTTCGTGCTGATGAAGCGCTCGTAGTGGCCGAGGTCGAGGTCCGTCTCAGCGCCGTCTTCCGTCACGAACACTTCGCCGTGCTGAAACGGGCTCATCGTGCCGGGGTCGACGTTGATGTAGGGATCTAGCTTGAGGAGGGTGACTTTCAGACCGCGCGATTCGAGGATCGCGGCGAGGGAAGCGGCGGCAATACCCTTGCCGAGGGAAGAAACTACGCCGCCGGTGACGAAAACATATTTGGTCATCGCTGGATGCTCGCGGGAAAAACGGATTATACCCGAACGTGCCGTTTCAGCCCAGTCTGAGCCGGGGCCCTCGCGCCGATCGAACGTGCTTTTTGACGCATCCGCGGCATCGTTCCCGATGTGCGGATTGGGACTTCGCGCTTCGTCCGCTTTCTGGTTTTTTCTTGCATCTTTCGTGAGCCTGCCGCGAGGTGTTTCAGCAACGCTCGACAAGCTTCGGCGATGTTCCGCAGCCCTCAATCCAGCTCGCGCAGCAGCCGCTGCACGGCCCTCGCCGTGTCTAGCGGCCGCTCCATCGGGAAAAGATGGCTCCCTTCGATCCACTCGAAATGCTCGCCCACCAGCCGCCGCGTCGCATGCAGACCGGCCTGCCGCACCTCCAGCGAGCGCGTCCCGGCCACGAACCCGAAGGGTACGGACGTGCCTCGCGCCAAGCGGCTTCCGCATGTGTGCGGCAATGTCCGATAGATCAGGTATTCCGTCTGCCGGTCGAAGGCCAGCTCGCGCGTGCCGTCCGCGGACACCTGCGGAATGCCGAACTCGATGTAGTCGGACAGCACCCGCTCGTCCCATCGCGCGAACGCCGGCTTCGCGTGAAAGTGCCGCCATGCTTCGTCGCGGCTCGCCCAGCGCGTGCGCCGATTGCGCGTCGCCGCGGCCGGCGACAGCCTTTCGTCGAGCCCCGTCCACTGCGACACGCGCAGCATGCTGCTCTGCCAACCCGCGATCACGGGCGAGTCGAGCATCACCACGCCCCGCACCCACTGCGGCTTTTTCAGCGCTGCCATCAGCGACAGGTAACCACCCAGAGAATGTCCGACCAGCCACACAGGATTCTCATAAGAACGCTCGATGTCATCCAGCAACTCTTCGACGAGATGCGGCCAGTCGCGCGTCACGGGATAGCGCGCGTCGTGCCCTATCCGCTCGATGAAACGCAAGTCGTAGTCGTCTGCCAGTTCCGCGAAGATCGTCCGATAGGTGGACGCAGGAAACCCGTTTGCATGCGAGAAATGGATGATGTTCTTCAAGCGCTGCGGCCTCCGTTTCAGTTCGTTTTAGTTCGTTCTCAATCGCGCTGTCATGGGCCGGCCATCGTATCCATCCAGTACCGGCGATGCGTCTGCCGGTAGCGCTCCAGCGATAACGTCGCGCCGTCTGCCTCGATACGCGCGGCGCCGTCGTCGTCGCTGCGCGAGAGTTCGATGCGTCGCGCGCGATACCGCTCGTAGACGCCCAGTTGGGGATGATGAAACCGGTTGCGATAGCCTACCTGAAATACCGCGATGGACGGCTCGACGGAGTCGAGGAACGGCTCGGTAGACGAAGTCCTGCTGCCGTGATGCGGCACGAGCAGAATCTGCGCGCGCAACGCCGCGCGGTCGCGCGCAAGCAGCGTGCGTTCGACGGGCGCTTCAATGTCCGCGGCCAGCAAGGCTGTCATCGGCGTTCTTGCTTCGACGGGCGTGTGAACGCGCGCGCTTTCGCGACGAGCGCCGGGTGCGCTTACGCGCAGCACGCAGCAATGCGCGTTCGGCTTGCCCTGCAACGGTCCCGGATCGGGCCATAGAATCGCGAAGTCTACGCCATCCCAGTGCCAGTGCTGACCCGCCGCGCAGCGCACGGTTTGCGCCCCCGCCTGGCGCGCCTGATTCCATAGCGGATTGTCGGGGACGAGCCCGGCGAGCAGTTGCCGCACCGCGATTGCGTCGAGCACGGCGGGCGCGCCCCCGGAGTGATCGGAGTCGGCGTGACTGATGATCAGCGTATCGAGCGCCGAGATACCCGCGGACTGCAGATACGGTACGACAATGCGCTCGCCGGCATGCGTCGATTCGGGACCGGGCCCGGCATCGAAAAGCAGCGTATGACGCGCCGTCTCGACGACGATCGATGAGCCCTGGCCGATATCGAGCGCCGTCAGGCGGAAGGTTCCGTCGGCGGGCGCGGACGACGCGGGCGCGAGCAGCGGCAGCCAAGTGAGCGGCGCGGCCCAGCGCAGCGGCCAGCCGGAAGGCGCAAGACACCATGCGATGCCAATGGCCGCCGACGCCATCGCCCACATGCCCGGCTGCGGCAATTGCCAGATCGTCCACGCGGGCCCCGACAGCATGTACAACGCGCTCGCGAGCCATTCGAGCAACCGATGCGCGAAGCGAAACGCGAACGCATCGAGCGGCGCCGGCAACGCAACGCCGGCGATCACAGCCGGCGTCACGAGGGCGCTGACCCAGGGAATCGCAAATGCGTTCGCGACGGGGCCGATCAACGGAATCTGCGAGAAGAAGAATACGGTCAACGGCGCGAGCGCGACCGTCACCGCGAACTGCACGCGAGCGCCGCTGCGTATCCGTTCGATTGTCGCGCTGAGCCACGAGCGCAAGGTATCCGCGCACCGCGCCGCGATCGAACGCGTGCGCGCTTCGTGCTGCTGCGGGTCCGGTGAATCGTTTCGAACGACTCGCATGCGTGACGAGATCGCAAACAGAATTGCGGCAACCGCGCAGAACGACAGCCAGAATCCCGCCGATACCACCGCCCACGGATCGACGAGCAGCACGAGCCCCAGCGCCCACGCGAGCACCACTGAAGGCGCGGTGCGCCTTCCGCCGACGTATGCGAGCGCAACGACGCACGCCATCCATAGCGAGCGCTGCGCGGGGACGTTGAAGCCGGCGAGCGCCGCATGAAACGCTGCAAACAACGCGCCGCTCGCGATCGCCACTTTCTGCGCGGGCGTAAGAAGAGGCCAGCTTCGCCCGATGAAAAACGAGCGGCGCCATAGCGCGCCCATCAGCCAACCCGCGAGTCCCGCGACAAAGCCGATATGCAAGCCCGATATCGCGACGAGGTGGCTCGTCCCCGTGCGGCGCATCAAGAGCCAATCGGCGGTGCTGACGGCATCCTGTGCGCCAATCGCAAGCGCGACAACGATGCCGTAGTGCGGCGCATCGCCCAACACCGTGGCAATGCGCTCGCGAATCGCCCATCGCCAGCGATCGATCATGACACCCACGCCGTTCGCCATACCCCGCAGCCGCACGGCCTGCAACGGCGCGCTCACATAACCCGTCGCCCGAACGTCGCGCGCCAACAGCGCTGCCTCGCTATCGCGCACGCCCCAGTTCGCGTTGCCATGCGGACGCTTGAGCCGCACGTTCAGGCGCCAGCGCGAGCCGGGCTCGAGCGCGGGAGGCGGCATGTCGTCCGCGATCCACGACAGTTGCAGCGCGCGGGGAAAGCGTTCGACGGGTGCATCCGCCGATTCGATGGAGAAGAGAAAACGCGCGCCGTCCGCACTGCGCGTCGGCAAGCCTTTGATCGATCCGATCACGACGATGTCGCGCCCTTCCCACGCATGCGGCAGCTCGAACGCAAGGCGCGTCTGCGCGCGCCACGACGCGTAGCCAAAACCGACGCATCCAGCAGCGCAAAACACCGCGCACCAGCCCGCACGGATGGTCCACGCGCCGCGGCGTCGAAAGCAAGTGCACGCGATAACGATCAGCGCGCCAATGAAGACCCAAAGCCCCAGCAACCCGAACCATCCCGGCAGCGACGCCTGCTGCTGCAACCACACGACGCCCAATGCAAATCCACACCACACTGCCCGCATGCCACCTCCGCGTCTGACGCTCGCGCTGCATCACCAGACATTCATCAGGAAGTCGAACTATTCCCGGCGACACTGCCCGACACGAGCCAAACAGTGATTATGCAGAGTAAAGCGCGAGCCGCGGCAGTGCGGCGTGCGCATTAGCCGTTGTGCCTATCGCAAGCTCGTTTTTGTCGATGCCGCGCTGCTCGGCGAGGATTGCGCCGATCGCCGGAATCTGGTCCGGCGTGTTGCGCTGCCGGTAGAGCCATGCGGGCGGGATATCGGGCGCATCGGTCTCGACGACGAGCGCGTCAAGCGGCAATTGCGCCGCGAGCCGGCGAATCTGCAATGCACGCTCGAACGTCACGTTGCCGCCGAAACCGAGGTGCATGCCGTGATCGATGAACGCCTGCGCCTGCTGGAAGCTGCCGTTGAACGCATGCGCAATGCCACGATGCACCTGATTGCGCCGCAAGCCCTTCAGCACCTGGTCCTGCGACTTGCGCACATGGCAGATCACGGGCAGATCGAACTCGCGCGCGAGCTTCAGCTGCTCGTTGTAGTAGAACTGCTGGGTCTCGTCGTCGAGTGCGGGAACGAAGTAGTCGAGCCCGATTTCGCCCAGCCCGACGAACAGCGGATCGTCGAGACTCGCCTCAATTTCCATGCGCAGCGCGTCGAGATCGGACGGCTGCGCCTGCGGCGTAAAGAGGGGATGAATGCCGAGCGCATACGCCCCGCCCTTCACGCGATGCGCGAGTTCGCGCACCGTCGAGAAATTGCTGCGCGCAATGCCTGGAATCACGATCCGGCTGACGCCCGCTTCGAGCGCGGCGTCCGCGACGGCGTCGCGGTCCGCGTCGAATTCCGAAGCGTCGAGATGACAGTGCGTATCGATCCACATGCGCGCAGCCTCATGCCGATCGTGTCGGCAGTGTCGAATGGAAAACGCCGGACGTCAGACGGGAACCGTCGGCTCCTCGTATAGCACGCCGTCGCGCAGACGCAAGATCCGGTCGCAGCGCGCGGCCAGATCGGGATCGTGCGTGACGATCACGAAGCTGGTCGACAGCGTGTTCGACAGCTCCAGCATCAGGTTGAACACAGTGTCCGCCGTGCCGCCGTCGAGATTGCCCGTCGGCTCATCGGCGAGCACGCAGGCGGGCTTCGTCACCAGTGCGCGAGCAATCGCGACGCGCTGGCGCTCGCCACCCGACAGTTCGCCCGGACGATGCTTCGCCCGATGCGCAAGCCCCACGCGCTCAAGCATGCCGAGTGCCTGCGCGCGCGCGTCCTCCGTCGTCATGCGGCGAATGCGCAGCGGCATCGCGACGTTGTCAAGCGCACTGAACTCCGGCAGCAGGTGATGAAACTGATAGACGAAGCCGAGCGCGCGGTTGCGCAGATCGTTGCGCTCGCGCTCGGAGAGCTTCGTGAACGGCTTGCCCATCACTTCGACGTGGCCCGCGCTCGGGTCGTCGAGTCCGCCGAGCACGTGCAGCAGCGTGCTTTTTCCCGAGCCGGAAGCGCCGACGATCGCGAGTTTCTCGCCGCGCCGCACCGACAGCTCCGTGTTGTTCAACACGGGCACGTTAAGGCCGCCCTGGACGAACGCTTTCGAAATGCCCGTTGCTTCGAGCACGTAAGGATGCAGACCCGGGTGCAGACCCGTCTCGTCAGTAGCCATCAGATTCTTGTTGGGACGATCATTCATAACGCAACGCCTCCGCCGGACGGACCTTGGCGCCACGCCAGCTCGGATACAGCGTCGCGAGACACGACAGCAGGAACGCGATCACGCCGATCTTGACGACATCGCCGGGGACGAGCTCGGACGGCAGTTCGCTGATGAAGTACACGGACGGCGGCAGGAACTGCACGCCGAGCACGTGCTCGATCATCGGCACGAGCCACGGAATGCTCCACGCGATCAGACAGCCGAGCGCAACGCCGATGCCCGTGCCGACGAAACCGATCGTCATGCCCTGCACGACGAAAATCTTCATGATCGAGCCGGGCTGCGCGCCGAGCGTGCGAAGAATCGCGATATCGGCCTGCTTGTTCGTCACCGTCATCACCAGCGACGAAACCAGGTTGAACGCGGCCACCGCGATGATCAGCGTGAGGATGATGAACATCATGCGCTTCTCAATCTGCACGGCCGAGAACCACGTCTTGTTCTGCTGGGTCCAGTCGCGGATGTAGAGATCGCCGGACAGCGTGCGCGCCAGCTGATGCGCGACTTCCGGCGCGCGCTGCATGTCCTTGAGCCGCAGCCGCACGCCCGTCGGCGCGGGAAGACGGAACAGCGCCTGAGCATCCTTGATGTTGATCAGCGCGAGCGTGCTGTCGTACTCGTAGTGACCGGACTCGAAGATGCCGACCACGTTGAACTGCTTCAGGCGCGGCAGCATGCCCGCCGGCGTCATCGAGCCTTCGGGCGCGACGAGCGTGATCTTGTCGCCCGCCATCACGCCGAGGTTCGCCGCGAGATCCGCGCCGAGCACGATGCCGAATTCGCCGGGCTTCAGCGCGTTCAGACTGCCCGCCTTCATCTCCTTGCCGATGTCCGACACTTCCGGCTCCAGCGACGGCTCGACGCCGCGCAGCGCGACGCCGCTCACGGCATCCTGGCGCGTCAGCAGCGCCTGCGCCTCCACGTAGGGCGCCGCGCCGATCACCTCCTTGTTCAGCTTCGCTTCCTTCGCGGTCAGCTGCCAGTCCGGCATCGAACCCGTCGGCGAAAAGATTTCGACGTGCGCGAGCACCGACAGCATGCGGTCGCGCACCTCCTTCTGGAAGCCGTTCATCACCGACAGCACGACGATCAGCGCGGCCACGCCGAGCGCAATGCCCGACATCGAGACGAGCGCGATGAACGAGATGAAGCCGTTACCCGTGGTGCGTTTGCCGGCGCGCGTATAGCGCCAGCCAATCTGCCATTCGTATGGAAGTTTCAAGCGAGTCCTTTTCAGCGCGCTTGCGCTGTTCTGCATGGGTACGGCCTTCGTGCGCCGTGCGGAAAATCCGCTGTGCAAGCGTGAAAGCCGTGTCGATTGGGCGCGAATGACGGCCGATGGTTCCAGAACGCGGCTCGCGGCCGCTTCCTCATACGACGCATGCGCGGATGCGTGCACGGTGCCGGATTGTGCCGGGTCGTGCCCGATTCCAACGCCACGCGCCCCGTCGCGCATTCATTGCGCGAATCGTACGCATCGACGCACAAGTCGCCGTTTCCGTTCCCCGCCATCGCGGATCGACGGGGCGAAGTTTGCCATACAATGCGCAGCATCATGAACGCCAACCGACTGCACCTCCTCCTGCCCTTCGCGCTGCCCGCCGCGGCCGATGCGTCCACTGCGCTGCATTCCCTCGACATCCCGGCTCTCGACAAACTGGTCGCGCGCGCGACGCTCGTCGAGCGCGTAATCGGCGAGGACTTCCAGCGCACGCTGCCGCACGAGCGCTGGGTCGCACGCAGCTTCGGCGCAGTGCCTGCGGGAACGGCCGCCGCCGACGAGGCGCCGCTCGCGCCGTACATGCTGCTCGCCGACGGCGGCGACCCGGGCGACGCGACGTGGGCCTGCGTGCAGCCCGTGCATGTGCGGATCGCGCACGACCATCTGGTGCTGATCGATCCCGAGTCGCTGGAACTGACGGACGACGACGCGCGCACGCTGCTCGGCGTCGCGCGTCCGCTCATCGAGGAACTGGGCGTCCGGATCGAGGCGCCGCAGCCGTCGCGCTGGTATCTGTCGAGCGACGCGTTCGGCACGCTGGCGGGCGCGTCGCCGCTGCGCGCGAGCGGCCGCAACATCGAAATCTGGCTGCCGCACGAAGCGCACACGGGCGAGCGCTCGCGCGCATGGATGAAGCTGCAGAACGAAGTGCAGATGGCCTGGTTCGAGCACCCGGTGAACGAGGCGCGCGAGGCGCGCGGCCTGCCCGCCGTCAATTCGATCTGGTTCCACGCTCAGGGCGCGGCGCAGCAGGTCAAGAGCGGCTTCACGCGCGTGCTGTCGGATGCGGCGGCCACGCGCGGTCTCGCGCTCGCGGCAAAGGCGGCGATCGACGCGCCGCCCGCTTCCTTCGACGCCTGGCGCGCAAATGGCGCCAACGACAGCGCGGCCGCCACGCTGATCGAACTCGATCCGTTCTCGGCGCCGTTCGTCGGGCAGGACTGGGGCCGCTGGAACGACGCGTTCGCGACGCTCGAGCGCGACTGGTTCGCGCCCGCGCTGAATGCGCTGCAGGCAGGACAACTCGCCGAGCTCGGTCTCACGCTGTGCGGCGATACGGGCTCGGTGACGCTCACCATCACGCGCGGCGATCTGCGCAAATTCTGGCGACGTCGTCTTTTCGCGTCGCTCTTCATCGAATGAACCGTTTTTCTGCGTACTTTTCTGCGCATTTTTCTGCGCCACTTCCTGGTCTTGCCGCATGACTCGAATCGTTACGCGCGCCTGCTCTCCCGCCGACGCCGAAGCCCTGATCCGCCACGGCCTGCATCCCGTCCTTGCGCGCCTGTACGCGTCGCGCGGCGTGTGCCTGCCCGATGAAATCGAAACCGGCCTCGCGCGCCTCACGCCGCCGGCGTCGCTCAAAGGCTGCGACACGGCAGCAACGCTGCTCGCCGATGCGCTCGAAAGCAAGCGCCGCATGCTCGTCGTCGCCGACTATGACTGCGACGGCGCGACGGCCTGTGCCGTCGCGGTGCGCGGCTTGCGGATGTTCGGCGCGCAGATTGACTACCTCGTGCCAAACCGCTTCGAATACGGCTATGGCCTCACGCCCGAGATCGTCGCGCTGGCGGCGCAACGTCCGGGCGGCAAACCCGATCTGCTGATCACCGTCGACAACGGGATCGCGAGCGTCGACGGCGTCGAAGCGGCGAACGCGCTCGGCATCGACGTGCTCGTCACCGATCATCACCTGCCCGGCGACGAACTGCCGCCCGCCCGTGCAATCGTCAATCCGAACCAGCCGGGCTGCACGTTTCCGAGCAAGTGCATGGCGGGCGTCGGCGTGATGTTCTATGTGCTGCTCGCGCTGCGCGCGGAACTGCGCCGGCGTGGCGCGTTCAGCGATGCTTGCCCTGAGCCGCGCCTCGACGGCTTGCTCGATCTCGTCGCGCTCGGCACGGTCGCGGACGTCGTGAAGCTCGACGGCAACAATCGCGTGCTGGTCGCGCAAGGCTTGCAGCGCATCCGCAACGGACGTATGCAGCCGGGCATCGCCGCGCTCTTTCGCGCGGCGGGCCGCGATGCGCGCAGCGCGTCGGGCTTCGATCTCGGCTTTGCGCTCGGGCCGCGTCTGAATGCGGCGGGACGGTTGTCGGATATGTCGTTGGGCATCGAATGCCTGACCACGGACGACGTCGGACGCGCATGGGAGCTCGCGCAGCAGCTCGACGTGATGAACCGCGAGCGGCGCGAAATCGAAGCGGGGATGCAGCAGCAGGCGCTCGACGATCTGTCGACGGTCGATCCCGCCGGCTCGACGACGATCACCCTGTTCAACGCGGCCTGGCACCAGGGCGTGATCGGCATTGTCGCGGGACGGTTGAAGGAAAAATTCCACCGGCCGTCGTTCACGTTCGCGCCCGCCGACGACAGCGGCGCGACCGTCAAAGGCTCGGGCCGCTCGATTCCGGGCTTCCATCTGCGCGACGCGCTCGATCTCGTCTCGAAGCGCGAGCCGGGGCTGATCCTGAAGTTCGGCGGCCACGCGATGGCGGCGGGCCTGACGATCGCGGCAATGGATGTCCCACGTTTTACCGCGGCCTTCGAGCAGGTTGGCCGCGAATGGCTGACGGAGGACGTGCTCGCGCGCACGGTCGAGACCGACGGCGATCTCGAAGATGCATATTTCACGCCGCAATTCGTCGAGATGCTCGATGCAGCCGTCTGGGGACAGGGCTTTCCGGCGCCCGTTTTTTCGGGCGAGTTCGATGTGATGTCGCAGGCGCTGGTGAAGGACAAGCATCTTAAGCTGCAGCTGATGCGCGGCCGCCAGCGCTTCAATGCGATCTGGTTCAACCATACGCAGCCGTTGCCTGCGCGGACGACGGTCGCCTATCGGCTCTCGGCGGATATGTGGAATGGCATATCGCGGGTGCAGTTGATCGTCGAGCACGCGGTGTTGTAGGCCGGTGGCGCCCGGCCGCCCCGCGCTTTGATCCGTTATAATTTTGGTTTTTGGTTGCGACGCTGTTTGTTGCGGTTTTTGATGCGCATCCGTGTTGCGGTTCGCTTGCCCTTCGCGGGCATCCGCGATGCGCCTCGCGGCGCGGGCGTTGCCCCTGTGCGGGGCGGCACTCACTTTCTTTGCCGCCGCAAAGAAAGTAAGCAAAGAAAGCGGGCTCACACCGCCAGTGCTTGACCTTTACCCACGGGCCCTCAACGTCCCCGAGTTTCATACGGCAGTGTGCTCGCTGATGTTCGTTGCCAACGCGCTACTCGTGCGCCTCACCCGCTTCATGCACGTGTCGCACGACTAAGGGCATCGAACGTTCCGGCGCCGCATGTCGGTAGTGAATAAGGTTGTCGTGCCGCACAGGACACCGCCCGTACTTGAGCCGTATCGCGTAGCGAGGGTGTCCTGTATGGCGCGAATGCCTACACACAGTTTGCCGCAAAGGGGCGCGGGAACATTCGATGTCGCGGACGGTAACGCGGGTGTATGAAGCGGTGAGGCGTTTGATCAGTACGCTGGTAACGAAGGCGGAGCAGCACGTTGCCGCGCGAACTGTGGGGACGTTGAGAGCCCGTGGGTAAGCGTCAAGGATTGGCGGTGTGAGCGGCTTTCTTTTGCCTACTTTTCTTTGCCGCGGCAAAGAAAAGTAGGTGCCGCCCCGCACAGGGGCAACGCCCGCGCCGCGAGGCGCATCGCGGATGCCGGCAAAGGGCAAAGCAGACAACGCATTCGCGGATGCCCGCGACAAGGGCTAAGGCAAACAGCGTCGCAGACAAAAACCCATATTTATTACTAGTGGATCGACATGGAAGCGGAACGTCTCAACGCGATCGAAGCCTCTCTGGCCGACCTGCGCACGCGCGCAGGCGAGCTACGGGGGTATCTTTGACTACGATGCCAAGGCAGTACGGCTGATCGAAGTCAACAAGGAACTCGAAGACCCGAACGTCTGGAACGACGCACAGCACGCGCAGGCGCTCGGCAAGGAAAAAAAGCTGCTCGAAGGCGTCGTCGAGGTGCTGGGCTCACTCGATAACGACTTGCGCGACACGAAGGATCTCTTCGACATGGCGCGCGAGGAAAACGACGAGGACACGCTCGTCGCGTGCGAAGAAGACGCCACGAAGCTGACGGCGCGCATCGAAGACATGGAGTTCCGCCGGATGTTCTCGAATCCGGCCGACCCGAACAACGCGTTCATCGACATTCAGGCAGGCGCGGGCGGCACGGAAGCGTGCGATTGGGCGTCGATGCTGTTGCGCCAGTACCTGCGCTACTGCGAACGAAAGGGCTTCAAGGCCGAAGTGCTCGAAGAATCGGAAGGCGACGTCGCGGGCATCAAGAGCGCGACGATCAAGGTCGAAGGCGAATACGCATACGGCTTCCTGCGCACCGAAACAGGCATTCACCGCCTGGTGCGCAAATCGCCGTTCGACTCGTCGGGCGGCCGTCATACGTCGTTCTCGTCGGTGTTCGTGTATCCGGAAATCGACGAGTCGTTCGAGATCGAAGTCAATCCGGCCGATCTGCGCATCGATACGTACCGCGCCTCGGGCGCAGGCGGTCAGCACATCAACAAGACCGACTCGGCTGTGCGTATCACGCACATCCCGTCGGGCATCGTCGTGCAGTGCCAGAACGACCGCTCGCAGCACCGCAACCGCGCCGAAGCGATGGCGATGCTGAAGTCGCGCCTGTACGAAGCCGAAATGCGCAAGCGTCAGTCGGAACAGGACAAGCTCGAAGCGGGCAAATCGGACGTGGGCTGGGGCCACCAGATCCGTTCTTACGTGCTCGACAACAGCCGCATCAAGGATCTGCGCACCAACGTCGAAATCAGCAACACGAAGAGCGTGCTCGACGGCGATCTCGACGCGTTCATCAGCGCGAGCCTGAAACAGGGCATCTAATAAGCGCAACGGGCGCGGCGCATTCCGCCGCGCCGAATTTTTTTGACCGCCTGTGCGCCCACGCCGTGAAGGCGCGCACGAGGCACCGAACACCGACCATCATCACCATGACCGAACCGACCCAGCCGAATGCGGCCCCGCAGAACGCCGTCGCCGAGTTGGACGACAACCAGATCATCGCCGAGCGCCGCGAAAAGCTGCGCGCGCTGCGCGAGCAAGGCGTCGCCTATCCGAACGACTTCCGTCCGACCCATCACGCCGCCGACCTGCAATCCAGATTCGCGGACACCGACAAGGACGCGCTCGAAGCGCAGGCGCTGCAAGTCGCGCTGGCCGGCCGCATGATGCTCAAGCGCGTGATGGGCAAGGCGAGCTTCGCGACGGTTCGCGACGGTTCGGGCCAGATCCAGTTCTTCATCACGCCCGCCGACGTCGGCGAAGCGACGTACGAAGCCTTCAAGAAGTGGGACCTCGGCGACATCGTCGCGGCGAAGGGCGTGCTGTTCCGCACGAACAAGGGCGAGCTGTCCGTGCGCTGCACGGAACTGCGCCTCTTGTCGAAGGCGCTGCGCCCGCTGCCGGACAAGTTCCACGGCCTCGCAGACCAGGAAATGCGCTATCGCCAGCGCTACGTCGATCTGATCGTCACGCCGGAAGCGCGCAAGACGTTCGTCGCGCGCACGAAGGCCGTGTCGTCGATCCGCAAGTTCATGGCCGACGCGAACTTCATGGAAGTCGAAACGCCGATGCTGCACCCGATTCCGGGCGGCGCGGCGGCGAAGCCGTTCGTCACGCATCACAACGCGCTCGACATGCAGATGTTCCTGCGCATCGCACCCGAGCTGTATCTGAAGCGGCTGGTGGTCGGCGGCTTCGAGCGCGTGTTCGAGATCAATCGGAATTTCCGTAATGAGGGCGTGTCGCCGCGTCACAATCCGGAATTCACGATGATGGAGTTCTACGCCGCTTACACCGACTACAAGTGGCTGATGGACTTCACCGAGCAGTTGATCCGCCAGGCCGCCGTCGACGCGCTCGGCACCGCGACGATCGCGTATCAGGGCCGCGAGCTGGATCTGTCGAAGCCGTTCCATCGGCTGACGATCACACAGGCGATCCAGAAATACGCGCCGCAATACACGGATGCGCAATTGACGGACGGCGCATTCCTGCGCACCGAACTGAAGAAGTTCGGCGTCGACACGACGCAGCCGCAATTCCTCAATGCGGGCACGGGCTCGCTGCAACTGGCGCTCTTCGAGGAAACGGCGGAATCGCAGCTGTGGGAGCCGACGTTCATCATCGACTACCCCGTTGAAGTGTCGCCGCTCGCGCGCGCATCGGATAGCGTCGAAGGCATCACCGAGCGTTTCGAGCTGTTCATCACGGGCCGCGAAATCGCCAACGGCTTCTCGGAGCTGAACGATCCGGAAGACCAGGCTGCGCGCTTCAAGAAACAGGTCGACCAGAAGGACGCCGGCGACGAGGAAGCGATGTACTACGACGCCGACTATATCCGCGCGCTCGAATACGGCATGCCGCCCGCGGGTGGCTGCGGCATCGGCATCGACCGTCTGGTGATGCTGCTCACCGACAGCCCGAGCATCCGCGATGTCATCCTGTTCCCGCATCTGCGCCGCGAAGACTGATCGCGACGTTGTCTCATCTGCTGCCTCGCATGGCGGCATTCGCGCACGGCCGTGTCTCGGGCCGTGCGCGCTCCCCTCGCCTCACCCCTTCCCTTTCTTGCTGCCTCCGACGGGTTGTTTGTAACCATCGGTAAAAGCTGCGCGATGTCAGCGCGCGGCCGCTTCTTCAAAGCCTGCCGAAACGCACGGATGAGGCCAATCCGGCCGCCCGGCGCGCCCCTCGCGTTTCATGCGCGTCAACGCTGTGCTCGTCTGACGTTACAAATTGAAACCCCGACGCGAATGGCGTGTCGGACACTAAAGGCTGGGCCTTTTGGCGCACTTACTATGCCTCACCCTCAGTCTCGAGAAGGGCAGCTCTGTCCGGACGGAGGCCAATCACCATGAACAATCCGAACAACCCGCAAACTTCCCCCCGCCGCCTGCACCCGCTTATTGCGGTGGCGGCAGGTGCCGTCATCATCGCCAGTCTCGCCGCCACGGCGGCCATAACGGGACTGTTCCCAAAGGCGTCGAGCAACGGCGCGGTCAACGATCAGACGCAATCGGCTGCCGTCACGCAGCAACAGCAACCTGTCGTCGATACCGCGCAACCGGCCCGTCTACCCGCGCAGCCACAGCCACAAGCCGCCGCTCAGCAGCAGTCGGCTGAACAGCAGGCCGCGGAACAGCAGGCGGCGCAGCAACAGACTGCACAGCAACAAGCCCAGCAGGCGCAACAGGCCGAGCAGGCCCCGCGCGCGCCGGCGCCGACGAGCCCGCAATACGCGCAGCAGCCGCAGCAGCAATATGCGCCGCAACAGCCAGCACAACCGGCCCACTGTTCGACTTGCGGCACAGTCGAGGCGATCTCGGTCGTGCGTCAGGAAGGACATGGCACGGGCCTCGGCGCTGTCGGCGGTGCAGTGGCCGGCGGCGTCGTCGGCAACCAGTTCGGCAGCGGCAATGGCCGTACTGCGATGACGCTTCTCGGCGCGCTCGGCGGCGGACTTGCCGGCAACTCGGTCGAAAAACATTTGCGCAGCACGACCAGCTATTCGGTGCGTGTGCGCATGGAGAACGGCAAGACGCGCTACTTCACCTATCACGAGGCGCCGCCGTTCCAGCAAGGCCAGCGCGTGCGCGTGCAGAACGGCACGCTGGTCGCCGGCTAGACGCAACGATCCGACGCGGCCGCTTGCCCGTCCTCTTCGCGCGCCATACGAAAAAAGGCGACTCACACGTGAGTCGCCTTTTCTTTTGCCGCGCCTGATACGTCAAACAACGGACGGAACGCGTTCAATAGTCCGCGTCTTCGATCCATGCCGCCTGAATCGCTTCGAGGATCTTTTCGCTCGATCGGTTCGGATCGTCGTCGAAGCCGTCCAGCTCCATCACCCAACGGTGAAGATCGGTGAAGCGCACCTGTTGCGGGTCGATTTCCGGATGCTTGTCCGTCAAGGCCATCGCGATGTCTTGCGTATCGGTCCACTTCATGGCTGCATGCTCCTGTTAGTGATTTTCCTTCGCGTGGTTGATCGAATAACGCGGAATCTCGACGACGAGATCGTCGTCGTCGGGCATGATTGCCTGGCACGACAACCGCGACTCGCGTTCGAGACCCCATGCCTTGTCGAGCAGATCGTCCTCGTCTTCTTCCGACGGCTCCAGCGCGTTGAAGCCCTCACGCACGATCACGTGACACGTCGTGCACGCGCAAGACTTCTCGCACGCATGCTCGATCTCGATGCCGTTGTCGAGCAGATTGTCGCAGACGCTCTTGCCCGGCACGGCGTCGATGACCGCGCCGTCCGGACACAGTTCGACGTGAGGCAGCACAACGATTTGAGGCATACAAATTCCGTTTGGTCTGTGGGGCACGGACGCCGCCCTTCAGGCACCGTACCATTTTACTGATCGCGCGGCCGTTTTTGGCACGCGCTGCGTGATTCTGCGGCGACACATGAATCGCGTTTTCACTGCATCGCCGTCATTGCGCGAGGCGCGTTTCGACGTCCCGCGTTGCCGTCAACAAAAAGCCGCGTCAGATCTCGTCGAGCTTGCGGCCCGCGAGTGCGCGGCGAATGCTCTTGTCCATCCGGCGCGCGGCGAATTCGTCGGTGCCTTCGGCGAGCGTCTTCGTTGCCGTTTCGATCGCGTCGACGTCTTCGCCCGGCGCGACCACTCGCAGCGCCTCGACGAGCCCGGTGAGCGTCACGCGCTCGTCGGCGTCGAGCAGCTCGCCGTCGGCGGCCAGCGCCGCCTCCGTCGCTTCGATCAGCCGCTGCGCTTCGACTTGCGCCTCGCGCAATGCGCGGGCACGCATATCGACTTCCGCCGTCTGGAAGCTGTCTTCGAGCATGCGCGCGACGTCGTCATCGGCGAGACCGTACGACGGCTTCACGACCACCGACGCCTCCACGCCCGAATGCTGCTCGCGCGCGAACACGGACAGCAGTCCGTCAGCATCCACCTGATACGTGACACGGATGCGCGCTGCGCCCGCCGCCATCGGCGGAATGCCGCGCAGCTCGAAGCGCGCGAGCGAACGGCAATCGGACACGAGTTCGCGCTCGCCCTGGACGACGTGAATCGCCATCGCCGTCTGGCCATCCTTGAAGGTCGTGAATTCCTGCGCGCGCGCGGTCGGAATCGTCGAGTTGCGCGGAATGATTTTTTCGGCGAGTCCGCCCATCGTTTCGACGCCCAGCGACAGCGGAATCACGTCGAGCAGCAGCCAGTCGTCGCCGTCCCCGCCGCGGTTGCCCGCGAG
Source organism: Paraburkholderia diazotrophica (assembly GCF_900108945.1). Classification (GTDB taxonomy): domain Bacteria; phylum Pseudomonadota; class Gammaproteobacteria; order Burkholderiales; family Burkholderiaceae; genus Paraburkholderia; species Paraburkholderia diazotrophica. The sequence continues at coordinate 302,919 of NZ_FNYE01000005.1, forward strand.
CAGATCGGCCTGAATGGCGGCGCCGAGCGCGACCACCTGGTCGGGATCGAGATTCGTCAGCGGCGGCTGGCCGAAGAAGTTTTCGACGGCACGGCGAATGACGGGCATGCGCGTCGCGCCGCCGACCAGTACCACGCCCTTGATGTCAGCGGGCGTCACTTTCGCATCGCGCAGCGCCTTTTTCGTGGGCCCGAGCGTGCGCAGCACGAGCGCCTGCGTGATTGTTTCGAACGTTGCTTCGTCGACGGTGACGTCCATCTTCGCGCCGCTCGCGAGCGTGACCCGGACAGCCGCGCTGGGCGCCGACGACAGCGCCTCCTTCGCCTCGCGCACTGTGTCGAGCAACTGGCGCACGTCTTCGGGCGTCAGCGACTGCGCCGCGACGTTCGCTTTTTGCAGCACGTGGCGATACAGCGCGTGATCGAAGTCGTCGCCGCCGAGCGCCGAATCGCCGCCCGCCGCGAGCACTTCGAAGACACCCTTGGTCAGCTTCAGGATCGACAGATCGAACGTGCCGCCGCCGAGGTCATACACCGCATAAAGCCCTTCCGCGCCGTTATCCAGACCGTAGGCGATCGCGGCCGCCGTCGGCTCGTTCAAGAGGCGCAGCACGTTGAGACCCGCAAGACGCGCGGCGTCCTTGGTCGCCTGGCGCTGCGCCTCATCGAAATAGGCAGGCACCGTGATCACGGCACCGACGAGTTCATCGCCGAGCGTGTCTTCCGCGCGATAGCGCAGCGTCGCGAGAATTTCCGCCGACACTTCGACGGGGCTCTTCACGCCGTCGACAGTGCGGATCTGTACCATACCCGGCGCGTCGACGAAATCGTACGGCGCGTTTTCCGCGTGCTCGACTTCGCTCTTGCCGCGACCCATGAAGCGCTTGACGGAGACGATCGTGTTGCGCGGATCGGTAACGGCTTCCGCTTTCGCCACGCGCCCGATGCGCCGGCCGCCTTTCTCCAGATACCGCACGACGGAGGGCAGCAGATAGTGTCCTTCGTCGTCAGGCAAAACGTCGGGCACGCCGCTGCGCACCGCCGCGACGAGAGAGTTGGTGGTGCCGAGGTCGATGCCGACGGCGAGTCGCCGCTGATGCGGCGCGGGCGCCATGCCGGGTTCGGAAATTTGCAGTAAAGCCATCTGGAATCTTCTTCGGGTCCGTCGGGGTCCGTTGGGGGTCCATCGAAATCGATTAGGCCCCGGTCCTGATCATGTAGGTTCGCGTGTCGTTCGGGCTGCGCATTCGTGCAGCGCAAGTCAGACGGCTGGATTCGCGCGCCGCGCAATTCTACGTGCCGCGCTAGCTGTCGAGCCGTTCGATCTGCGTGCCGATCTCCGACGCCACGCGCTCGATGAACATCAGTTGCCGTACCGCTTCGCCTGCCGCCTGGTTCGAGCCGCTGTCGAGCAACGCGGCTAGTTTCGCGAAGCGCACCTTCTCTTCGTCGCGCAGTTCCACGAGCAGCGCGTCGAGCGCGTTGACATTCTTCGCGGCCGACGCATCTTCGATGCTCTCGCGCCATTCCATCTGCTGCATCAGGAATGCCGGCTCCATCGCCGTGTTGTTCTCCGCGCCGACGTCGACGCCGCGCAGCGCCAGCAGATAACGCGCGCGCCTGAGCGGATCGCGCAGCGTCTGATACGCCTCGTTCGTGCGCGTCGCCCATTGCATCGCGATGCGCTTCTGCGCGTCGCCCGCCGCGGCGAAGCGGTCGGGATGCACCTGCGCCTGCACCGTGCGATACGCGTGATCCAGTGCGGACGCGTCGAGCGAGAACTGCTCCGGCAGATCGAAGAGTTTGAAGTGACTGTCGTTCAGCGAGGCCATCAGATTGGTTTGTCCGTCGAAAGCGCGTGGCGAAACTCAGGCAGATATCTTGCGATGTTCGTGGCGAAATTGAAAAAAGGCGGCACAGGCCGCCTTTTCCGCGTAATTCACGCGCTTACACGCGGAACGATTCGCCGCAGCCGCACTCGTCCTTCACGTTCGGATTGTTGAACCTGAAGCCTTCGTTCAACCCTTCGCGCGCGAAGTCGAGCTCGGTGCCGTCGATATAGGCGAGGCTCTTCGGGTCGACCACGATCTTCACGCCATTGCATTCGAACACCTGGTCTTCGGGCGCGAGCTCATCGACATACTCGAGCTTGTATGCGAGGCCCGAGCAACCCGTCGTGCGCACACCAAGCCGCAGTCCGACGCCCTTGCCGCGTCGGGTCAGATATTTCTGGACGTGTTGTGCTGCCTTTTCGGTCAACGTAATTGCCATAGCGTTTCTCAATGTGCGGCACGCCGTCGTTCTCACGACCCGTGCCGCGACCCTGCCTGCATCTCAAATCGTTCCGGCGGGCGACGATTTCAAGTATCGGCCGCCACGCCTCGCCACTACCGCGCTCAAGCGACGCGCAATGCGCTTACGCCGACTGCTCGGCGCTCGCTGCTGCGGCAGCCGTTTCGCCATGACGCTGCCTGTAGTCGGCAACCGCTGCCTTGATCGCGTCTTCCGCGAGGATCGAGCAGTGGATCTTCACGGGCGGCAGCGCCAGTTCTTCGGCGATCTGCGTGTTCTTGATCGTGAGCGCCTGGTCGAGCGTCTTGCCCTTCACCCATTCCGTGACGAGCGAGCTCGATGCGATGGCCGAACCGCAGCCGTACGTCTTGAACTTCGCGTCTTCGATGACGCCGTCCGCGCCGACGCGGATCTGCAGCTTCATCACGTCGCCGCAAGCCGGTGCGCCGACCATGCCCGTACCGACCGCATCGTCGTCTTTCGCGAACGAGCCGACGTTGCGCGGGTTTTCGTAGTGGTCCAGAACCTTGTCGCTGTATGCCATGTTGTCACTCCTTGATTCGATTCAACCTGCGTTCGTGATCGACTGATTCGGGCGCGCTCAGTGCGCGGCCCACTGGATCGTCGACAGATCGATGCCGTCCTTGTGCATTTCCCACAGCGGCGACAGATCGCGCAACTTCGCGATCTTGCTCTTCAGCAGGTTGATCACATAATCGACGTCCTGTTCCGTCGTGAAGCGGCCGACCGTGAAGCGGATCGAGCTGTGCGCCAGCTCGTCGTTGCGGCCAAGCGCGCGCAGCACATACGACGGCTCCAGCGAAGCCGACGTGCACGCCGAGCCCGACGACACCGCGACATCCTTCACAGCCATGATCAACGACTCGCCTTCGACGAAGTTGAAGCTGATGTTCAGGTTGTGCGGCACACGCTGTTCCATGTCGCCGTTCACATACGTTTCTTCGATTTCCTGCAGCCCGCGCAGCAGCTTGTCGCGCAGCATGCGGACGCGTTCGTTTTCCGTCGCCATTTCTTCACGCGCGATACGGAACGCTTCACCCATGCCGACGATCTGGTGCGTCGCCAGCGTGCCCGAGCGCATGCCGCGCTCGTGGCCGCCGCCGTGCATCTGCGCTTCGATGCGCACGCGCGGCTTGCGGCGCACGTACAGCGCGCCGATGCCCTTCGGGCCATACGTCTTGTGCGCCGAGAACGACATCAGATCGACCTTCAGCTTCTGCAGGTCGATTTCGACCTTGCCCGTCGCCTGCGCCGCGTCGACGTGGAAAATGATGCCCTTCTCGCGGCAGATCTCGCCGATCGTCTCGATGTCCTGGATGACGCCGATCTCGTTGTTCACGTGCATCACCGACACCAGAATCGTGTCCGGGCGCAGCGCCGCCTTGAACGCTTCCAGATCGACCAGGCCGTCGTCCTTCACGTCCAGATACGTCACTTCGAAGCCTTCGCGCTCGAGTTCCCGGCAGGTGTCGAGCACGGCCTTGTGCTCGGTCTTCACCGTGATCACGTGCTTGCCCTTCGACTTGTAGAAGTGCGCAGCGCCCTTGATCGCGAGGTTGTCGGATTCCGTCGCGCCCGACGTCCAGATGATTTCGCGCGGGTCGGCATTGACGAGCGCCGCGACGTTCTCGCGCGCTTCCTCGACGGCACGCTCCGCGTCCCAGCCATACGCATGGCTGCGCGACGCCGGATTGCCGAACTGCTCGCGCAGATACGGAATCATCTTGTCCACCACGCGCGGATCGACAGGCGTCGTCGCGCTGTAGTCCATGTAAATGGGCAGGTGGGGAATGTCGTTATTCATCAATCGCTCCGGGGGACATCAGTGCATTTGGCTTTGCGGGTCTGGCGTGCGCGTCTGATTGCGCGCTCGGTCAGCCAGCCATATTGAAAACGGAATTCGGACCCTTCGGCACCGCGCGCGGCTCCACGGCGGGCGCTTCCGTGCGCCGGTCGCGCAGCACCGCCGTCGCGCCTTCGCGCGAGCGCTGCTGGTCGACCAGGTCTTTCAGGGAAACGGAGTCGAGATATTCGACCATCTTCTGATTGAGCGTCGACCACAGTTCGTGCGTCATGCAATGGCCGTCGTGATGCTTCGTGCCCTCGCACGAGCCCTTGCCGCCGCATTGCGTCGCATCGAGCGGCTCGTCGACGGCGATGATGATGTCCGCCACCGTCACATCCTCGGCGCGACGCGCGAGGTTATAGCCGCCGCCCGGTCCGCGCACGGACTCGACGATCTCGTGCCGGCGCAGCTTGCCGAACAGCTGCTCGAGGTAGGACAAGGAGATGTGTTGGCGCTGGCTGATACCCGCAAGCGTCACCGGGCCCTGCTCCTGGCGCAGAGCCAGGTCAATCATCGCCGTGACGGCGAAACGGCCTTTCGTGGTGAGTCTCATATCTGGTGGGAACCGCAATTCTCGACAAGTTTGGTCAAGTATAAATACATGACAGATTTAGTCAAGTATCCCCAGTGTGATTTGGGTCATTCGCTTAACGAAAACTTGTGTTACAGGGTCAATTTGGGCCGAAGTGCCGCGATAAGACCACGGCAGGCCGCTTCGCATTGGTCCAGCACGATTTCGAAGCCCTCGCCGCCCCCGAAGTACGGGTCGACGACCTCGCGCATATCGAAACCTGGCGCAACTTTTTCCACTTCATCCGCGACCGGCGCACCCGCATCCGTCGCAAATTCCATCAGCAGACGAATCTTGTCCTGCTGCGCCTGCGGACAGATTTGTCTGAGCGCCGCGACGTTTTTGTCGTCCATCGCGACGATCAGGTCGAAGCGCTCGAAGTCGGCGGCAGTGATCTGACGCCCGCGAAATGTCGACAAATCGTAACCGCGGCTTTTGGCCGCGCGCTGCGCGCGCTCGTCCGGCGCTTCGCCGATGTGCCAGTTTCCCGTGCCCGCCGAATCGACGATCACGCGATCAGTCAGCTTCGCCTCAGCCAGCATGTGCCGCATGACGCCTTCCGCAGTCGGGGAACGGCAGATGTTCCCAAGGCACACGAAACAGATGGCGACCGTATTCATCGATGGCTGAGCGGCTCAGCCGCATATGTCATAAAAGGTGAAACAGTGCCGCGATTATACAAAGCCGTGCAAAATCACGCCGGCGCCGTGCCGACCTTGCCGATCAGAGCGACTGGGCCGGCATGCGGGCAGCCGGGTGCATCGCGTCGGCGGGCATCGACGCTTCGCCGCTGACGTATCCGAAAGACACTGCACGCGCCAGTTCCGCCGATACGCGGTCGGCCGCGAGCGGCGACGGCGACGATTGCGCACCCGCGTCGTTGTACAGATGCAGGTACGCAGCGGCCGCAAGCGGCACGATGATTGCCCAAGGCCAATACACCGATATTTTCTTTTTCATGATGTCGTTCTCTCAAAGCGGGCCGAGGTGCACAGGCGCACTTTGCCCAGTCGAAATGGTAGATGAAGGCGCAATCCGGAAAAACCCGCCCCAGGACAACGCTGCGTTGCAGTCGGATGAACAGTCGGACCACTGACCAATTTGCAGCCGCCGCCAGCCGTGCCTTTCGGTAGCCGAAAGAAATCCTTACAAAAGCACACACAGGTAATACCCAGCTGGCGCTACAAATAACGCATGGGCAATGTGCCTCTCGTTCGTCTGTCTAACACTCAAATGAAACGTCTTATTCCTTCTCTCGCACCCATTGCCGTGGCTGTCTGCGCGGCTGCCGCGCTCGGTGGCTGCGCCTATCCGTATGGCGGCGCGCCCGCCTATGGCTACAGCGACGGCTACTACGACCCTTACGGCGCGCCCGCATACGGCTACGCGGAGCCGCCTGTGCAATCGAGCCTGTTCCTCGGATTCGGCGGTTATTCGGGCCGCGACTACGATCACCGTCATTGGGGAGGCTGGGGCGACCATGGCCACGATCACGATCGCGGAAATGGGAACGATCACCGCGGACCGAACGGCGGCGGGCCGCATGGGCCGCCGCCGCAGACGAACAACCCGCCGATGAACGCGGGCGGCAACTCGGGCGGCATGCACGGCATGCGCCCGCCGGTACAAGCCGGCGCACCACAACCTCAAGGTGGCGGCAATCGTGGCGGCGGCGGACCACCTCCGGCCCGCGGCCTCAGCAGAGGCGAGCAATGGAATGCTGAGGGCGGCAGGCCACACTAATCGATGGACTTGAGCGGCAGAGATCCGCTCGCGCCTGTCAAAGAGAAAGAGGCTGCATCGCATAAGCGATGCAGCCTCTTCTTTACTTGAAGCATCAGAAGGACAGCGTCCTATCCGATATGCGTCTTGCTCGCGGCATACAGTTCGCGGAACGTGCGTCCGACGGGCGCGGGCATCTCGCGCGTGTTCGTCCACCCGGCGCCGAGCGGCAGTTTCGCGATCGACTTGCTGCTCCCGCCCATCCGCTCCAGGATTCGCACGGCGAGCTTCGTGAAAAGTCCATAAGCCGTCGGATGCATCGCGAGATAGCCCCACACGGCCAGTCCGAACCGCTCCTGCCACGGCCGCAGATGACGCTCCATCTGCCGCTCGCGGAGCTTGCGCAGCAGATCCGACAGCGGAATGCCGACGGGACACACGCTATTGCATTCGCCGCAGAGCGTCGCGGCCTGCGGCAGATCAAGCGCCTTTTCGATGCCCACATAGCTCGGCGTCAGCACCGAGCCCATCGGCCCCGGATAGACCCAGCCGTAGGTATGGCCGCCGACCTTCTGATACACGGGGCAATGGTTCATGCACGCGCCGCAACGGATACAGCGCAGCATCTCCTGAAAGTCGCCGCCGATCAGCCCGGTGCGCCCGCCATCGACGAGCACCACGTACATATGCTCCGGCCCGTCCTGATCGTCCACGGCGCGCGGCCCCGTCAGCACGGAGAAATAGTTCGAGATGTCCTGCCCCGTCGCCGAGCGCGGCAGCAGACGCATGGCCGTCGCGAGATCCTCGAGCGTCGGCAGCACTTTCTCGATGCCCGTCACCGCGACGTGCACGCGCGGCATCACCGTGCACATGCCCTCGTTGCCTTCATTGGTCACGAGCGCAACCGAGCCCGTTTCCGCGATCACGAAATTGCCGCCCGTCACGCCCATGTCGGCCGTCATGAAATGCGGACGCAGCATCTCGCGCGCTTCACGCGTCATCTCGGGGATTTCGGTCAGGCGCGGGCGCTGATGCGTCTTCGCGAACAGATCGGCGATCTCTTCCTTGTCCTTGTGGACGACGGGCGCAATGATGTGGCTCGGCGGCTCGTTGTCGTTGATTTGCAGGATGTACTCGCCGAGATCGGTCTCGATCGACTGCACGCCCATCTGTCCGAGCACCTCGTTCAGGCGCATCTCCTCGGACACCATCGACTTCGTCTTGATCACCTTCTTCACGTCGTGCTTGCGCGCGATGTCGGCGACGAGCTTCGCGGCTTCCTGCGTCGTCTCGGCGAACAGCACGGTGACGCCGCGCCGCGTCGCCTCGCGCTCGAACGTTTCGAGCCAGACGTCGAGGTTTTCCAATGCGCGGTTGCGGCGCTCCTTGAGCGCGGTGCGCGTCGCCGGAAAGTCGATCGCGGTCATCGCCGACGCACGCGCCGACACGAATTTCGTCGACAGCTTGGTCAGATTCTGCTGAAGGCGCTGGTCGGCGAGTTTCTGGCCCGCGCGCGCCTTGAACTGCATCGTTTGGACTTGCATGACGGCCTTGGGATCGGGTTATCGATGTTGACTGCTGGCTACTGACTGCCGTTGACTGCAGTGGCCGGGCCAGATCGCGCGGCTTACGCGTCGCCCGCCAGCACCTGCGCGATGTGCAGCACGCGCGTGGTCGCATCGCCCGTGCGGCGCAGGCGCCCTTCGATGTTCAGCATGCAGCCGAGGTCGCCGAGCACGACGGTATTCGCACCGCTTGCCTGGATGTTGGCGCATTTCTCGTCGACGATCGCCGTCGAGATATCGCCAAACTTCAGTGCGAAGGTGCCGCCGAAGCCGCAACAGTGCTCGCAGTTCTTCATCTCGGTCACGGCGACGCCCGCCTGCGCGAGCAGCGCTCGCGGCTGCTCCTTGACGCCCAGTTCGCGCAGCCCGGAACACGAATCGTGATACGTGACGGGTCCCCGGAACTCGCCCGGCGTCAGCTCGATCTTCGCGACGGTGGCGAGAAAATCGGTCAGTTCATAGACCTTCGGACGCAGGCGCGCGAAGCGGCCCATCAGCTCGGGGTCGTCGGCGAAAAGATCGCCATAGTGCGTGCGAATCATCCCGCCGCAAGACCCCGACGGCACGACCACATAATCGTACTGCTCGAACTCGCGCAGCGTCTTTTCCGCGAGATCGCGCGCAATGCCGCGATCGCCGGAGTTGTAGGCCGGCTGCCCGCAGCACGTTTGCGCCGGCGGCACGAAGACTTCGAAGCCCGCGCGCTCGATCAACTTGATCGCGGAAAAGCCGATTTCGGGGCGCATCAGATCGATCAGGCAGGTGACGAAAAAACCGACTCGCATGAGTGCTCCTCCGGGGAAACGTCCCTGATTATCCGCTGTTTGGCGCGCAATACCAACGCGTGACGGCTCCTGCGCGCAATGAATCCGCAATGCGCTGCACGACGCCGCCAGCCGACGACAATTTCGACCGGCGTTCGCTTTTTTCACAATACGAGATACAATCGGTTTTTCGCTGTTTGACGCGTCAACCGTTTAGCCTTATGAGCGATACGAACCCGGACCCCAAAACCTCGATCCAGGTGATCGAGCGCATGATGCGCCTGCTGGACGCCCTTGCCGCGCACAGCGATCCTGTCAGTCTGAAGGAGCTCGCGCAGCGCACCGATCTTCACCCCTCCACTGCCCACCGCATCCTGAACGACATGGTGACATGCCGTCTCGTGGATCGTTCGGACCCGGGCACTTACCGCCTCGGCATGCGGCTGCTGGAACTCGGCAATCTCGTGAAAGCGCGCCTGTCGGTGCGCGACGCCGCGCTGATGCCGATGCGCGAGTTGCATCGGCTGACGGGCCAGACCGTGAACCTGTCGGTGCGCCAGGGCGACGAGATCGTCTATATCGAACGCGCCTACTCCGAGCGCTCGGGGATGCAGGTCGTGCGTGCGATCGGCGGCCGCGCGCCGCTGCATCTGACCTCCGTCGGCAAGCTCTTCCTCGCCGCGGACGAATCGACCCGCGTGCGTGCGTATGCGACGCGCACGGGCCTGTCCGGCCATACGCAGAACAGCATCACCGATCTCGCGAAACTCGAACGTGAACTGTTGTACGTCCGCCAGCAAGCGTGCGCGCGCGACAACGAGGAGCTGGAACTGGGCGTGCGCTGCATCGCGGCGGGCATCTACGACGATACGGGCAAGCTGGTCGCCGGCCTGTCGCTCTCCGCGCCCGCCGACCGGTTGCAGGATTCGTGGCTCGGACAGTTGAGCAAGACGGCGCTCGTGATTTCCGAATCGCTCGGCTATCACCCGCAGCAGCAACAAGCCGCTACGTCGCCGGCGCAATCCGCATGATTTGCGCCTTGCCGCGTAATAAGCTTGCGAGCACACCCATAAGTACGCCTGCAAGCCGTTAGAACCGACGCAATTAAAAAGCCCCGCTAAGCGGGGCTTTTCATTGTCCTTCGTCGGGATGAGGCTTGCGCTCAGGTGCCTGCGCCGTTGGCGTCCGCGCTCGTGATGCGCTGTTCGCCGCCGTTGTCGAGCCACGTGCGCAGACGCTGGGCGTCGGCGAAACGCGAATACTTGCCCGACGAATCGAGCAGCACCAGGATCATCGGGCGATCGTGGATCGTCGCCTGCATCACGAGGCACTCGCCCGCTTCGTTGATGAAGCCCGTCTTCTGCAGGCCGATGTCCCACGACGAATTGCGCACCAGCGCGTTCGTGCTGTTGTACGCGATCGTGCGCTTGCCCGTGTACACCTCGTAGCTGCGATCCGTCGAGAACCTGCGAATCATCGGGTACTGATACGCGGCGTTGACCATCTTCACGAGATCGCGCGCGCTCGCCACGTTCTGGCTCGTCAGGCCCGTCGGGTTCTCGAAGTGCGTGTCGGTCATGCCGAGCGCCTTCGCTTTCGCGTTCATCGCCGCCATGAAAGCGGGACGGCCGCCCGGGAAGTAGCGCGACAGCGCGGCTGCGGCGCGGTTTTCCGACGCCATCAGCGCGATGTGCAGCATGTCTTCACGCGAGAGCACCGAGCCGACGGACAGACGCGAGCCCGTGTTCTTCTCATAGTCGCGGTCTTCGTCCGTGACTTCGATCTGCTCGGTCATCGGCGCCTTCGAATCGAGCACGACCATCGCCGTCATCAGCTTCGTAATCGACGCGATGGGCACGACGGCGCGCGAGTTCTTGTCGAACAGCGTCTCCGACGTATTCTGGTCGACCACGTAAGCGACGCTCGAGCGCAACATCAGCGCGTCCGGCGTTTCGTGCAGCCCGAACGCCGTGCCGACGGACGGCTGACGCGGCTCGAACGCGACGCGGCGAACGGCCGTGTGATGCCGGCCGTTCATCGTGTACGCGACGCGGCGCTTCTTCGAAACGGGACGGGTTTCTTCGTCGCTGGCGACGGCCGCCGCCTTCACGGCTTTCGACGACCGGCTGGAGACCTTGTCGGCAGCCGCCTTTCTGGGCGACTTCTTGCCAGCTTTCGCGGTTTTGGCGGGAGCCGTGGCGGACGCGGCGAACGCGTCGACGGGTGCGGCAAAAGCCGCTGCGATGACCACCGAGGCAGCCACCGACAGAGCGGTGCTGAGCGCCGCGCCGTGCATCACTTTTAGTGACGAAAACATGTCGGTTTTCATTGGTGTTCTGGTTGGAGCGGCGGGAGAGTTTTCGCCAGTGTAGTAAAACAGTTAAAAATTAGCAATATTAAGCACTTATCGATCTTCCTTAAACCAAGTTGTCAGGCCTTGTTAAGAAAGACAATAAGCCACGGGTGTGCCATCGAAAATGCCAATGACACACCGGCACGTCGCCACTGCCTTGCCACTGAACGGGACTCACTCGGTCAGCATATCGGCATATTCGACACAAACTTGATCAGGGGAAGTACGGTCGCGTACGGTAGAGAATCGATCCGACCCGCAAACGTCCCGGAACGTTGCCGTGCGCACGCAATGCGCGTTTCGCAGATATCGCGAGCCGCCCGATTTTTAAGCGATTACGGGAAACAGCACATCGCGCATTTGACCGGAATGGGGTTTTAACGTTCCGCGACAGTTTTCGGTTTACCTAAGAATTTTACCTGTTCGTCCAAAAATATGCCGCTGGGCTGTCGGCGCCTTTCGCAGCTTGGGAGAGCGCGTGTTCTGCGGCACCACATCAGTGCAAACCCTAGTGCGCCGACGCTTCACCGCAATGTCATAAACGCTACATAACCTACTGTTTTAACAGCGGTTTCTATGCGTTGTGCGTTGCACAAAATAATTCTTGACTTCCATCAGAGCCGTCCTAAAATGGGAACCATTGCTGCGACGCACAACGCACTGCGGACCAGCGAACCCATCCCGATCTGCAGTTAACCCAACTCGGTCCGCAATAGACGGGCCGGTAATCCAGGAGCGTAAACATGACTCTGCTGACCCCTGAGCAATTCGCCGCAGCGCAGAAGGCCAACCTCGAAACCCTGTTCGGCCTGACCTCGAAGGCATTCGAAGGCGTCGAAAAGCTGGTCGAGCTGAATCTGCAAGTCGTCAAGTCGACGATCGCGGAAAGCCAGGAAAACGCACAACGCGCGCTGTCGGTAAAGGACGCGCAAGAACTGCTCGCGCTGCAAGCGGGCCTGACGCAGCCGGTGGCAGAAAAGGTTCTGTCGTATGGCCGTCACCTGTACGAAATCGCATCGGCTACGCAAGCTGAATTCGCACGCGTCGCTGAAGCTCAATACGAAGAGCAGAACAAGAAGGTGCAAGCGCTCGTCGAGAACGTCGCAAAGAACGCACCGGCTGGTTCGGAAACGGCTGTCGCCGTGATCAAGTCGGCCATCACGGCTGCTAACACGACGTACGAAACGGTTCACAAGGCAACGAAGCAAGCCGTCGAAATCGCTGAAAGCAACTTCAATGCGGCTGCAACGGCTGCGTCGAAGGCCGCTTCGCAAGCTGCTGCTCAGGCTTCGCGTACGGCAGCATCGGCCAAGAAGGCTGCTGTCTAAGAATCAACGAAACGGTTTCAACGGATCGGGCCTCACCCGCGCCCGACGGATGCTCATCATCCGTCGAGGCGCAGCCGCGAGAGACACTGTCGAAGTGACTGGCGGAACGGAATGGCGCCGCATGGTCAACGCTTCGGCGACCGGGCGGCCAGACGCTCCGATACGTTAAACAGCGTATCGTTTCCCCGGCTCAGGCCGGGATTTTTTTTGCCCGCTCGCTGAGCGTTCGCTTTGCCATCTGCGTTGCCGCGCGTTCCGTGCAAACGCAAGGCGGCGACGATCGCGACGCCGACGCGACGCCATGAAAAACGGCGCGCCCCTCTTTCGAGGGACGCGCCGTTGTCACATGCGCCGATCGCGAATGCGGCGTGACGAACGCACGCCGCCCGCCACTCACTTCTTCTTCTGCGGCGGCAGATCCGTACAGACGCCTTCATACAGTTCGGCGGCCATGCCGATCGATTCGCCGAGCGTCGGGTGCGGATGGATCGTCTTGCCGATATCCGTTGCGTCGGCACCCATCTCGATCGCTAGACACACCTCGCTAATCAGGTCGCCCGCATTCAGGCCGACGATGCCGCCGCCGATCACGCGATGCGTCTCTTCGTCGAAGATCAGCTTCGTGAAGCCTTCGTCGCGGCCGTTGGCAATCGCGCGGCCCGATGCGGCCCACGGGAACACCGCCTTGCCGTACTTGATGCCTTCGGCCTTGCACTGGTCTTCCGTCTTGCCCGCCCAAGCGACTTCCGGATCGGTGTAGGCCACCGACGGAATCTGCAGCGCGTCGAAGTACGCCTTCTCCCCGTGTGCCGCTTCCGCCGCGACGTGGCCTTCATGCACGGCCTTGTGCGCGAGCATCGGCTGGCCGATGACGTCGCCGATCGCGAAGATGTGCGGCACGTTGGTGCGCTGCTGCTTGTCGACTTCGATGAAGCCGCGATCCGTCACGGCCACGCCTGCCTTGTCCGCACCGATCTTCTTGCCGTTCGGGCTGCGGCCCACGGCGACGAGCACGAGGTCGTAGCACTGCGGCTCGGCGGGCGCCTTCTCGCCCTCGAACGACACATAGATGCCGTCAGCCTTTGCTTCGGCGGCCGTGGTCTTCGTCTTCAGCATCACGCTGGTGAAACGCTGGCTGTTGAACTTCTCCCAGACCTTCACGAGATCGCGGTCCGCGCCGAGCATCAGGCCGTCGAGCATTTCGACGACGTCGATCTGCGCGCCGAGCGTCGCATAGACGGTCGCCATTTCCAGCCCGATGATGCCGCCGCCGATCACGAGCATGCGCTTCGGAATCTGGGGCAGTTCGAGCGCGCCCGTCGAATCGACGACGCGCGGATCTTCCGGAATGAACGGCAGCTTCACGGCTTGCGAGCCGGCCGCGATGATCGCCTGCTTGAACCGGACGACCTTCTTGCCGCTTTCGCCCTGCACTTCCATATGATGCGGATCGACGAACGTGCCGACGCCCGTGACGACTTCGACCTTGCGCGCCTTCGCCATGCCGGCGAGACCGCCCGTCAGCTTCTTGACGACGCCCGACTTGAAATCGCGCAGCTTGTCGAGATCGATCTGCGGCTTGCCGAACGAGATGCCGTGGGCAGCAAGCTCGTCCACTTCGTCCATGACGAGCGCCGTGTGCAAGAGCGCCTTCGACGGAATACAGCCGACGTTCAGACACACGCCGCCGAGCGTCGGGTAGCGTTCGACGAGCACCGTCTTCATGCCGAGGTCGGCCGAGCGGAAGGCGGCCGAGTAACCTCCGGGGCCCGCACCGAGCACGAGCATGTCGCACTCGATGTCGGCCGAGCCGGAATAGCTGCCCGCTTGCGGCGCCGGTGCACCGGCGGCAGCCGGTGCTGCAGCCGGCGCAGGAGCCGCTGCCTTCGGTGCAGGCGCAGCCGCGCCCGCGCCTTCGAGCAGCACGATCACAGTGCCTTCGGAAACGGTATCGCCGACCTTGACCTTCACTTCCTTGACCACGCCAGCCGCGGGGCTCGGCACGTCCATCGTCGCCTTGTCCGATTCGAGCGTGATGAGCGACTGCTCCTTCTCGACGCGATCGCCGGCCTTCACGGCGATTTCGATGACGGGCACATCCTTGTAGTCGCCGATATCCGGCACCTTGATTTCCTGCACGCCGCCGCCTGCCGTCGATGCAGCAGCGGGCGCGGGCGCAGATGCGGCCTTCCCCGGTTCCTTGCTGGCTTGGGCTTCGCCGGACGTTTCGACGAGGGCGATGACGGTGCCCTGCGAAACCTTGTCGCCGGCCTTGATGCGAACTTCCTTGACGGTGCCGGCCGTATCGCTCGGCACTTCCATCGACGCCTTATCCGATTCGAGCGTCAACAGCGACTGCTCTTTTTCGATCGTGTCACCCGGCTTGATATTGACTTCGATGACATCGACGTCCTTGAAATCGCCGATGTCCGGCACCTTCACTTCGACGAGACTCATAGTGTCCCCTTCTCTTATTGACCGTGTTGAAAGAAGGCCGCGAAAACGCTGAACCCGCGACACGAAGCGCAGGCCCGATGCCGTCCGCCGGCAAGGCGAGGCGGCAAAGCAGGTTCAGCGAACGCGCCTGAACGAACGCATCGATGCGACGTTCAGGCAGCGGCCATCACATCAACAATCAAAGAATCACACGCCGGAAATCGGCAAGAATCGACCCAAGATACGCATTGAAGCGCGCGGCTTCCGCGCCGTCGATCACGCGATGGTCATACGACAGCGACAGCGGCAGCGTCAGACGCGGCACGAACTGCTTGCCGTCCCAGACGGGCTTCATCGCGCCGCGTGACAGGCCCAGAATCGCGACTTCAGGCGCATTGATGATCGGCGTGAAATTCGTGCCGCCGATGCCGCCGAGCGACGAAATCGAGAAGCAGCCGCCTTGCATCTGGTCGGGCTTGAGCTTGCCCTCGCGCGCGAGCTTCGACAGCTCCGCCATTTCCTTCGCGATATCGACGAGACCCTTCTTGTCCGCATCGCGGATCACGGGCACGACGAGACCGTTCGGCGTATCGGCGGCAAACCCGACGTGGTAGTACTGCTTGAACACGAGATTGTCGCCAACGAGGCTCGCATTGAACGCCGGGAACTTCTTGAGCGCCGCGACGACGGCCTTGATCACGAACGCAAGCATCGTGAACTTCACGCCCGCCTTTTCGCGTTCATTGTTCAGTTGCACGCGCAACGCTTCGAGGTCGGTGATGTCCGCTTCGTCGTTGTTCGTGACATGCGGAATCATCACCCAGTTGCGATGCAGGTTCGCGCCGGAAATCTTCTTGATGCGCGACAGCGGCTTCGGATCGATCGGGCCGAACTTCGTGAAATCGATCTTCGGCCACGGCAGCAGGCCGAGCTCGCCGCCGCCCGCGCCAGCCGGCGCTGCAGCCGCGGCGGGCGCCGCGCGCTGGCCCGACATCACGCCCTTGACGAACGCGGTGACGTCGTCCTGCGTAATGCGTCCCTTCGGACCCGTGCCTTGCACGCGGGACACGTCGACGCCCAGTTCGCGCGCGAACTTGCGCACCGACGGCGACGCATGGCTCGCGCGGTACGCGCCGCCTTCGCCTGCCGGAATGACGGGCGCCTGCGCGAGCGCGGACGGTTGAGCGGGAGCCGGCGACGGCGCGACGGGCGCGTCCGACGGCGCTTCTTCGCGCTTCGCGGCAGCGGGTGCCGGAGCCGGCGCAGCCGCGCCGCCTTCGGATTCGAGCAGCACGATCAGCGTGCCTTCGGAGACGGCATCGCCGACCTTGACCTTCACTTCCTTGACGACGCCGGCGGCCGGGCTCGGCACATCCATCGTCGCCTTGTCCGATTCGAGCGTGACGAGCGACTGCTCTTTCTCGACGCGATCGCCGACCTTCACGGCGACTTCGATCACGGGCACGTCCTTGTAGTCGCCGATATCCGGCACCTTGATTTCCTGCACGCCGCCTGCCGTCGATGCAGCAGCGGGAGCGGGAGCGGGAGCGGGAGCAGCCGCCGGAGCCGGCGCCGCAGCAGGCGCGGGCGCGGCCGCTCCGTTGCCTTGCGCGGGCTTCGCGGCAGCGGCACCGCCTTCGCCGTCGAGCAGCACGATCAGCGTGCCTTCCGACACCGTATCGCCAAGCTTGACCTTCACTTCCTTCACCGTGCCCGACGCCGGGCTCGGCACATCCATCGTCGCCTTGTCGGATTCCAGCGTGACGAGCGACTGCTCTTTCTCGACGGTATCACCCGCCTTCACCAGCACCTCGATTACAGGAATGTCCTTGTAATCGCCGATGTCCGGTACCTTGACTTCGATCGCTTGGCTCATTGTTTTCTGTCTCCAGGGCCGCGCGCACCTCAGCCGCCCGCTTCGGGCGGCGAGGTGCGCGTCAGGGGCTCGCGGGGGCGATGCCTTAGACGGTCATCGGGTTGGGTTTGGACGGATCGAGGTTGTACTTCTTCAGCGCGTCGGCCACGACCTTGCGCTCGATCGTACCCTCGTCGGCCAGCGCGTTCAGCGCAGCGACCGTGGTCCAGTAGCGGTCGACTTCGAAGAAGTGACGCAGCTTCTCGCGCGTATCCGAGCGGCCGAAGCCGTCCGTGCCCAGCACGACGAAGCGTTGCGGGACGAATGCGCGGATCTGCTCGACGAGCGCGCGGACATAGTCGGTCGAAGCGACGACGGGACCCTTCGCGTCCTTCAGCAGTGTCTCGACGTGCGACAGCTTCTTCCCGGCCAGCGGGTTCAGCAGGTTCTGACGCTGTACTTCGTGGCCTTCGCGCGCGAGTTCGGTGAAGCTCGGCACGCTCCACAGGTCGGCTTCGACGCCCCAGTCGTTCTTCAGCAGGTCGGCCGCGGCGATCACTTCGTTGAAGATCGTGCCCGCGCCCATCAGCTGCACGCGCGGTGCCTTCGCGTTGTCCGCGCCCTTGCGGAACGCGTACATGCCCTTGATGATGTCCTTCGCCACGCTCTCGCCCTGCGGGATCGCCGGGTGCTCGTAGTTTTCGTTCATCACCGTGACGTAATAGAACACGTCTTCCTGCTCCTGCACCATCCGGCGCAGACCGTCCTGCATGATGACGGCGAGTTCGTAGCCGAACGTCGGGTCATAGCTGATGCAGTTAGGCACGGATGCCGCCCACAGCAGCGAGTGGCCGTCTTCGTGCTGCAGGCCTTCGCCGTTGAGCGTCGTACGGCCTGCCGTGCCGCCCAGCAGGAAGCCGCGCGAACGCATGTCGCCCGCGGCCCAGGCCAGATCGCCGATGCGCTGGAAGCCGAACATCGAGTAGAAGATGTAGAACGGGATCATGATCTCGCCGTGCGTCGAGTACGACGTCGCCGCTGCGATCCAGTCCGACATGCCGCCTGCTTCGTTGATGCCTTCCTGCAGGATCTGGCCGGTTTCCGATTCCTTGTAGAACATCAGCTGGTCGGAGTCTTCCGGCACATACTTCTGGCCGTCCTGATTCCAGATGCCGATCTGGCGGAACAGACCCTCCATGCCGAACGTGCGCGACTCGTCCGGCACGATGGGCACGACGCGCTTGCCGATCGCCTTGTCCTTCAACAGGATGTTGAGAATGCGGACGAACGCCATCGTCGTCGAAATCTCGCGGCCTTCGCCCGTACCCTTCAGCAGCGGCTCGAATGCGTCGAGCGCCGGGACGGGCAGCGATTCCGCCTTCTGGCGGCGCGCCGGCAGATAGCCGCCCAGTTCCTGACGGCGGGCGCGCATGTATTCGAGTTCCTTCGAGCCCTCCTCGAACGTGAGGTACGGCACGTGCGCGATCTCCTCGTCCGAGACGGGCAGACGGAACTGGTCGCGGAAGTGCTTGAGCGCCTCCACCTGCATCTTCTTCTGCTGGTGGGTGATGTTCATCGCCTGGCCGGCTTCGCCCATGCCGTAGCCCTTGATCGTCTTCGCGAGGATCACGGTCGGCTGGCCCTTCTTCTGCGTCGCCGCGTGGAACGCCGCGTAGATCTTGTGCGGATCGTGGCCGCCGCGGTTGAGGTTCCAGATGTCATCGTCGGACCAGTCGGCGACGAGCGCCTTCAGTTCCGGCGTGTTGAAGAAGTGCTCGCGGACAAACGCGCCCGACTCCGACTTGTACGTCTGGTATTCGCCGTCGACGACTTCCATCATGCGGCGCATCAGCGCGCCCGATTTGTCGCGCGCGAAGAGGGCATCCCAGCGGCTGCCCCAGATCACCTTGATGACGTTCCAGCCCGCGCCGCGGAATTCGCTTTCCAGTTCCTGGATGATCTTGCCGTTGCCGCGCACGGGACCGTCGAGGCGCTGCAGGTTGCAGTTGATCACGAACACGAGGTTGTCGAGACGCTCGCGGCCGGCCATGCCGATTGCACCGAGCGATTCCGGCTCGTCCGTTTCACCGTCGCCGAGGAACGCCCAGACCTTGCGACCGTCCGTCTTCGCGATGCCGCGCGCCTGCAGGTACTTCATGAAGCGCGCCTGGTAAATCGCCATGATCGGGCCGAGACCCATCGACACCGTCGGGAACTGCCAGAAGTCGGGCATCAGCCACGGGTGCGGATACGACGAGATGCCCTCGCCGCCCACTTCCTGGCGGAACTTGTCGAGCTGCTTGTCCGACAGGCGGCCGAGCAGGAACGCACGCGAGTAGACGCCCGGCGACGAGTGGCCCTGGACGAACACGAGGTCGCCGCCGTGATCGTTGGACGGCGCGTGCCAGAAATGGTTGAAGCCGACGTCATACAGCGTCGCAGCCGACGCGAACGATGCGATGTGGCCGCCGACGTTGGTTTCCTTGCCGGCGCGCAGCACCATCGCCATCGCGTTCCAGCGCGTGTACGAGCGGATGCGGTGCTCGATGTCCTGGTCGCCGGGAATCTTCGCCTGGTTCGAGACGGGGATCGTGTTGATGTACGGGGTGTTGGCGGAGAACGGCAGATGCTCGCCATGCACGCGGGCAAATTCGATCTGCTTCTCGATGAGGTAGTGAGCGCGGTCGGGACCGACAGCAGAAATCACGCCATCTAGCGCTTCGAGCCATTCGGCGGTTTCTTGCGGGTCGCCATCGTCTTTGGCGTTGGCGACGTACTTCATGACTTCGTCGGGTACAGCGGACATGCTCGTCTCCTGGATATGGGGAACGCACTGTGAACAGGCGACGCGGACGAACCTCGACCGCGGCAGCTTCCGGCCGATTGTAATAAGGCCCACAACGCCTGCGCAAGGAAATTTTCAGATTACGAGAGCGTTTCTCATAATGCGGAAAATTGTTGCGGCGCACCCTGGTTTGACTGCCCATCAGCGAGTACGTCGGCTAGTTTGCGCCGAATTGCGCGACTTTCATCGCTTTTTTGCGGCAATTGCGTGTCAGCCGCTGCGCTACAATGCGACCCATGTTGACCGATCGGCTTTTCGCACGCTCGGCGCGCTCCGCCGGTTCGTCGGCGGATTCGTCGCCCTCTCGCTGGCACCACGGACCCTGGTGGTCGAATTCCTATTTGCTGACGCCGCTCCTGTCGATCCTCGTTTTCCTGGTCGTCATGAGCCTGATCTTGTGGAGCTTGAACCGCCGCGAACAGCAGCAGCAGGAAGACACGCTCTACCGAAATGTCGCGTGGGCGCAGCAGCAGATCCGCCTGTCGATGACGGGCGCGCAGGAGCAGTTGCAGGCGCTCTCGCGCGATCTCGTCTCCGGTCGTGCCGATCCGCATTCTTTCCAGGTGTCGACGGCGGACATCATGCAGGGGCATCCCGAGATCCTCTACATGAACTGGTACACGAGCGCGCAGCAGCCGCGCTGGCCGAACAACGCGCTGCCCGGCCTGGGCCAGCGCCTCGCCAAGCCCAATGACCAGCAGATGGACGAGGCTGTCAAGGCCGCATTCGCCGAAGCGCGCAACACGCGCCGCCAGGTCTATTCGCCGCTGATGTACGACGACGTCGGCAACGGCTATATCACGTTGCAAACGCCTGTCTATCGCGACCGCGAGTTCCTCGGCACGGTCGCCGCCGTGTTCTCGATCGAAGGGATATTGAAGCGCGACATCCCGCCCGAATTGTCGGCGAAGTACAAGATTTCGATCATCGACGTCAACAACCGCGAGCTGGCCACGACGTCGACGCGCCCGCGCCTGCCGCGCGACGCCTACTACGACCTGCCGCTCGATCCGCCCGGACAAGGCGTGTCTGTGCGCGTCTATGCATATCCGCAGATGACCAACTTCACGAACAACACGCTCGTGTGGCTGGTCGCGGGACTGTCGTGCTTCGTGCTGTGGAGTCTGTGGAGCCTGTGGAAGCACACGCGCCAGCGCTTCGAGGCGCAACAGGCGCTGTACGCCGAGGCGTTCTTCAGGCGTGCGATGGAAAATTCCGTGCTGATCGGCATGCGCGTGCTCGACATGCACGGCCGCATCACGCACGTGAACCCCGCGTTCTGCCGGATGACGGGCTGGGACGAAAGCGATCTCGTCGGCAAGAACGCGCCGTTCCCGTACTGGCCGCGCGATTCGTACCCGGAGATGCAGCGGCAGCTCGACATGACGCTGCGCGGCAAGGCGCCCTCTTCCGGATTCGAGCTGCGCGTGCGCCGCAAGGACGGCTCGCTGTTCCATGCGCGCCTGTATGTGTCGCCGCTGATCGACAGTTCGGGACGGCAAACGGGCTGGATGTCGTCGATGACGGACATCACGGAGCCGAAGCGCGCGCGCGAAGAACTCGCCGCCGCGCACGAACGCTTCACGACGGTGCTCGAAAGTCTCGATGCCGCCGTCTCCGTGCTCGCCGCCGACGAAGCCGAACTGCTGTTCGCGAACCGCTATTACCGGCATCTGTTCGGCATCCGTCCCGACGGCCATCTCGAACTCGCGGGCGGCGGCAGCTTCGACAGCTCCGCTGCGTCGTCGGACTCGATCGACATGGTCGACGCGTTCGCGGGCCTGCCCGCCGCCGCGCTCACCGAAAGCACGGCCGACGCGCAGGAAGTCTACGTGCAAGGCATCCAGAAATGGTTCGAGGTGCGCCGCCAGTACATCCAGTGGGTCGACGGCCACCTCGCGCAGATGCAGATCGCGACCGACATCACGACCCGCAAGCAGGCGCAGGAACTCGCGCGCCAGCAAGACGAAAAGCTGCAGTTCACGAGCCGCCTGATGACTATGGGCGAGATGGCGTCGTCGCTCGCGCACGAGTTGAACCAGCCTCTCGCGGCCATCAATAACTATTGCTCTGGGACCGTCGCACTGGTTAAATCTGGTCGGACAACGCCCGACAACCTGTTACCAGTGCTCGAAAAGACCGCGCAGCAGGCGGTTCGGGCCGGCATGATCATCAAGCGCATCCGCGAATTCGTGAAACGCAGCGAACCGAAACGACAGGCCACCCGCGTCGCCGACATCGTCGCCGACGCCGTGGGTCTCGCCGAGATCGAAGCGCGCAAGCGCCGCATCCGCATCGTGACGGACATGCGCTCGCGCCTGCCCGTCATCTATGTCGACCCGGTGCTGATCGAGCAGGTGCTCGTGAACCTGCTGAAGAACGCCGCCGAAGCGATGCACGACGCGCGGCCCGATGCCGTCGATCCCGTGATCCGCGTCGTCGTGCGGCTCGACTCCGGCTTCGTGTGCATCAGCGTCGTCGACCAGGGTCCGGGCGTCGACGAAGCCACGGCCGAGCGTCTCTTCGAACCGTTTTACAGCACCAAGTCCGATGGCATGGGCATGGGGCTGAATATTTGCCGTTCGATCATCGAATCGCATCGCGGACGCCTGTGGGTGGTGAACAACGTCGAATCCGACGGCCACATCACGGGCGCCACTTTCCATTGCAGTCTGCCTATTGGAGAGCCTGACGGCCCGAGCAACGGCGGGTCCGAGGCGCCGACACCACAAACCGTTACGGGAGAGCTATGAACACCCCAGTTACCACACAGGAAACCGTGTTTGTCGTCGATGACGACGAAGCGGTGCGAGATTCGCTGCGCTGGCTGCTGGAGGCGAACGGCTATCGCGTTCAATGCTTCTCCGCCGCGGAGCAGTTTCTCGACGCATGGCAGCCGCATCAGCATCCTGGCCAGATCGCGTGCCTGATTCTCGACGTGCGGATGTCGGGCATGAGCGGCCTCGAATTGCAGGAGCGCCTGATCGCCGACAACACGCTGCTGCCCATCATCTTCGTGACGGGTCACGGCGACGTGCCGATGGCCGTCTCGACGATGAAGAAAGGCGCGATGGACTTCATCGAAAAACCGTTCGACGAAGCCGAACTGCGCAAGCTCGTCGAGCGCATGCTCGACAAGGCGCGCAGCGAAAGCACCAGCGTCCAGCAGCAGCGCGCCGCCGCCGAGCGCCTCGGCAAGCTCACGGCGCGCGAGCATCAGGTGCTCGAGCGCATCATCGCGGGCCGCCTGAACAAGCAGATCGCCGACGATCTCGGCATCAGCATCAAGACGGTCGAGGCGCACCGCGCGAACATCATGGAAAAGCTCAACGTGAACACGGTGGCCGACCTGCTGCGTCTCGCGTTGTCTAACAAGCCGCAGCAGGCGCAATAACGCCAGCGCGCCGCGCGGGCGTCATCACGTGATGGCGGCCCCGCAGCCCGGAGCCCCCGCCCGCGGTTTCTCTTGCGCGTTGCGCGGGCGTCCGAAGCATCGTTGATGGCATCATGCGGCGCTGCTTTCGCGGCGCCCCTCGTCGATTCCCCTCCTTACCCCCTGACGCACACCTATCGGGCCTGTTCGCGTCTCCGCCGTCCGCCGTTTTGCGCGTGACGCGCCTTTCATTAGTCATCCAAACTAAATCGCATCGCGCGACGATGCCGCGTTTTCATACGTCATCCTCACTCTGTCGCTGTTTCCGCCATCAGCGCTGCTGCGATGCACGCAACATACAGCGCTCACGTCGCCGGTTCACATCGCGCTTGCGCGCGCACCTCACTTCCATTATCAGTCGACTTACACCGTCGCTTCCTCATCGCTCCATTGCCACAACACGCGTCGCGGCATGTCGGAATTCACTGACAGCTGCCGCGCCCACAACGCAGCAAGGAGGTTCTCACCGTGAATCGATACGAACGCTACCGGCCCCGCACATGGCTGCTATGCGCGGCGCTTGCGGGCATGCCGCTCGTCGCGGGCATCGTCGCAACCGTCGACGCCGTCGCGCAGACACCCGCGAAAGTCTCGAGCCAGCAACTCGATTCGCTGACAGCGCCCATCGCGCTCTACCCGGATGCGCTGCTCGCGCAAGTGCTGATGGCAGCGACCTTTCCGCAGGACGTCGATGCGGCCGCCGCGTGGTCGAAGTCGAACACGCAGTACAAGGGCGACGATGCCGTGAAAGCCGTCGCATCGGAACCGTGGGACCCGAGCGTGCAATCGCTCGTCGCGTTCCCGCAGGTGCTCGCGACGATGGCCTCGAAGCCCGACTGGGTCACGCAGCTAGGCAACGCGTTTCTCGCGCAGCCGAACGATGTGATGGACTCCGTGCAGCGGCTGCGCAAGCAGGCGCAATCGGCGGGCAATCTGAAGACGACCGAGCAGCAGAAGGTGATCGTCGAACAGAACACGATCCAGATCCAGCCGGCCAATCCGGAAGTGGTCTACGTGCCGACGTATAACCCGACCGTCGTCTACGGCGCGTGGCCTTATCCCGCCTATCCGCCCGTGTATGTGCCGC
The DNA here is from genome assembly GCF_900108945.1 of Paraburkholderia diazotrophica. Lineage (GTDB taxonomy): Bacteria > Pseudomonadota > Gammaproteobacteria > Burkholderiales > Burkholderiaceae > Paraburkholderia > Paraburkholderia diazotrophica. The sequence continues at coordinate 327,036 of NZ_FNYE01000005.1, forward strand.
CTCCTCCCGGTTACGCGATCGCGTCGGGCTTCGCGGCGGGGCTCGCATTCGGCGCTGGCGTGGCCGTCGTCAATTCGCTGTGGGGCGGATTCAACTGGAACAACCATGACGTCAACATCAACGTCAATCGTTACAACAACGTCAACGTCAACAACCGGATCAATTCGAACACCGCGACCTCCAACTGGAACCGCAACGCGAATATCAACCGCAACAACGCGAACATCAATCGCAACAATGCCAACCTCAACAACAATCTGGCCGCGCAGCGCGATCAATATCGCGGACGCGACGCATCGCGCGCGCAGGCACAGCAGACGCTGCAGAACCGCACCGGCCAGAACCTGAGCGGCAACGCGAGCCAGCGCGTGCAGAACATCCATCAAGGCGGCGCGAACGCAGGCGAGATCCGCAACAGCGCGCAGAACCTGAACCGCGACAACGCATTGCGCGGCGCCGGCGATGGCGCGGCCTCGCGGCAGGATGTGCAGCGCGGACAGGCAAGCCGTCAGTCGCTCGCGAGCAACGGTGGCGCGAGCAACCGTGTCGGCGCGGGCGGAGGCGGTCAGCAGTTCGGCGGCGGCGAGGCGGGAGGCGGCCGGCTCGGGGCCGGCGGCGCGGGACAGGCAGGCGGCGGCTTCAACGCAGGCGCAGGACATGCGGGCGGCGGCTTCAGCGGCGGCGCAGGCAGGGGCGGAGGCGGTTTTGGCGGCGGTGCGGGCGGTGGCGGCGGACGCCAGTTCCATCGCCGCTGAGCGAACGATCACGAACAGTCACGAGCAATCGCAACCCGTCGCGAACGATCACGAACGATCGACAGGAGGCACACATGATCCGCATTTCGACCCGCTTCGCACCGCGCGCGCTGCTTTGCGCGCGTCAGATTGCGCCGCGCGCCGCCCTTTCACGCGCTCCATCCGATTCAACCGTCTCGCCGTTTGCGCGCGCATCGAATGCGCTCGCGGCCGTCGTCGCCGTGACGATGTTCGCCGCCGCGCAACCTGCCGCTGCGCAGGCGGTCTATCCGACGCCTGACGCGGCCGCCAGCGCGTTTGCCGACGCACTCGCGACGAACGACCATCCGGCAATGGAGAAAGTGCTCGGCAAGAACTACAGCCGCTACATCCCGACCACCAACATCGGCGAGGACGACATCTATGCGTTCCTCGGGCAATGGGCGAATGGCCATCAGATCGTCGACGATCCGGCGCCGCGCCACGGCCGCAAGAGCGTGCATCTGGCCGTCGGCACGGACGGCTGGACGCTGCCGATTCCGATCGTGCAGAGCACGCGCGGCTGGCAATTCGACACGCCCGCCGCCACCGACGAAATGCTCACGCGCCGGATCGGCCGCAACGAGCGCGCGGCGATTCTGACGTCGCTCGCCTACGTCGATGCGCAACACGACTATCGAAGCCAGATGCAGCACTACGCGCAAAAGTTCATCAGCTCGCCCGGACAGCGCGACGGACTCTACTGGCCCACTGCGCCCGGCGAGCCCGAAAGCCCGCTCGGGCCACTCGCCGCGACGATGCCGCATCAGGTCACGCCGGGCGAAGCATATAACGGCTATCACTACCGCATCCTCACGTCGCAAGGCGCGAACGCCGACGGCGGCGCGCAGAGCTACGTGCAGGACGGCGCACTGTCGAAAGGCTTCGGCCTCGTCGCATGGCCGGCGGAATACGGCAAGACGGGCGTGATGAGTTTCATCGTCAACCAGAACGGGCAGGTCTACCAGAAGAATCTCGGCGCGCAGACGTCACGCGCGGCGACCGCGATCACGTCGTTCAATCCCGATTCGTCGTGGACAGCGACGCAGCCCTGAATCCGCATTCAGGTCTTCGCGACGACCGCGCATCGCACTTGCCGCTTCCCCCGACGGCGGCCAGTGCGGTGATCCGCGAAGCCAACCGATCCCATCCCCGACGGTATAATGTCGAACTTCGCTGCGGCGCGGTTTTCGCGTCGTGCGCTTTTCGGCACGCGACCTGTTCCTGCCTCCGAGCGCCATCCGTGCGATTCGCGACGGCCGCGCGAGAGCGCATGTCGCGAACGCGCGCGCAGCATGCGCGGCAACGTGATCACACGCCTCGCGCTGCCCGCCCCGCCTGCATTCCGAACACCGTATCTCGACCGACCATGACAGCCAAACTGATCGACGGCATCGCCCTTTCCAAGACCCTGCGCGCCGACGTCGCCACACGCGCCGCCGCCCTCACCGCCCGCGGACATCAGCCCGGTCTTGCCGTCGTGCTCGTCGGCGACAATCCCGCCAGCGAGGTCTACGTCCGCAACAAGGTGAAGGCCTGCGAGGACAACGGACTCTTCTCGTCGTACGACCGCTATCCCGCGAGCATGACGGAGGCGGATCTGCTCGCGCGCATCGACGGGCTCAACCGTGATCCGAAGATTCACGGCATCCTCGTGCAATTGCCGCTGCCCGCGCATATCGACAGCCACAAGGTGATCGAAGCGATCGCGCCCGAGAAAGACGTCGATGGCTTTCACGTCGCGAACGCGGGCGCGCTGATGACGGGCAAGCCGCTCTTTCGCCCGTGCACGCCGTATGGCGTGATGAAGATGTTCGAAGCCTACGGCATCGAATTGAAAGGTGCGAACGCCGTCGTGATCGGGCGCTCGAACATCGTCGGCAAGCCGATGGGGCTGCTGCTGCTCCAGGCGAACGCGACGGTGACGGTCTGCCACAGCAAGACGCGCGATATCGCCGCGTACACCCGCGATGCCGATATCGTCGTGGTCGCGACGGGCCTGCGCAACACGCTGACGGCCGATATGGTGAAGCCTGGCGCAACCGTGATCGACGTCGGCATGAATCGCGACGACCTCGGCAAGCTGTGCGGCGACGTCGACTTCGCGAACGTGAAGGAAGTGGCCGGCCATATCACGCCCGTGCCGGGCGGCGTCGGCCCGATGACGATCACGATGCTGCTCGTCAACACGATCGAAGCCGCCGAGCGCGCGGCGGGCAAGGCCTGAACTGATCGCGGGACAACCGCCCTCTCTTTCGCCGATTCACGCGGATAGCCATAGCCGTCCGCGCGCGCCGTCAGCGGATCAACGCATCATCAGAAAGGCGGCCAGCGGACGGTGAGATCCGCTGCCGTCGTCGGCGCGTTCTCGGCCGTTACGTTGCGTTCGCGTTTGCGGGCCGCGCTGCGTGCGAGCCGCGCGCGGCACCAGTTCATCGCGGGCCGCTCAATCCAGCGCGACGACAGCGCCGCGCACGCAACGATGAACGGCGCACTGACCAGTATCGACAGCAGTGGCGGCATGCGCGGCGCGAGGGCCGCCACGCACTGCTGCACCATGAACCCATACAGGTAGATCGCGTACGAATAGTCGTGACGCGGCACCCAGCGGCGCAGCGACGGCGTCACGCTCACCCACAGCAGTCCGTAGACGAACGCGAGATAGAACAGCGTTTGTGCGCCCGCAGTATCGCGAAACACGAGATACACCAACATCAGACCGAACGCGGCCAGGCCGTTGACGTTGACGTGCTCGCGCCATCCATACAGCAGCATGCCGAGAAAGAAGAACGGCTCGGGGAAGAACGAATAGCCGCCCGCCTTCTCCGCGAAATCGCGCCAGCCGACATGCAGTTCCGCCACGTTCACACGCAGCGAAAACGCGGCCGCTGCGAGCAGCACGGCGATCACGCTGCCCTTGCGCGTCGACAGCAGACCGAACATGCCCGTGACCAGCACGAGCAGATAGCAGCGCACTTCGAGCGGCAACGTCCATAGCGGCGCGCACACATCGTGTACGAAGCGGTTGTGATCGAACACGCCCGGCAGCGTCCAGCCACGCTTCATCACGAGCGTCGAGAAATAGTCGAGATTGCGCCACGTGATGCCCGAAGAAAAATAGTCGTGCAGCGTGAGCGTCGTGAAGATCGGCCCGACGATAAACATCGCCGCCAGCGACGCGCCGACCAGCGCCGGCAGCAGACGCGCAAGCCGCAACACGATGAAGCGCGGGACCGAGCGCTGCCTGTCGAAGCTCGCACTGACCAGCAGCCCGCTCAGCAGAAAGAACGCGTACACGCCGAGACTGCCCGCGCCGTCGAACCCCAGCGCGGACGCGAGGCCGTCGGTCGCGTCCGTCGTCTGGATCACGTACGCATGGCAATAAACGACGGCGCACGCGGCGACCAGTCGCACGAGATCGAAGTTGTTGGAATCGCGAGCGAGGGCGCGCGAGAGACTGCTCGAATGCGAAGTCATCGGGATGCTACCTGCTGCGAAGCGGCCGCCACGCAACGGCGCGCGGCAATGGAAGGATGCGCAATCGGCGTGAACCGGCGCGAACGACAGGTACATGCGACTTCCACGCGACACTCAGGCGAGCCATACGCCAGACGCACGCACCGATCGTTCAACGATGCGCGAAAATTGCTGTTGCGACCGTTCGCTTGCCCACTTTTCCGTTCTGGTACAAATATGCGTGAGCCCGCCGCTTCTGCGCGCGGGCGACAGTTCTGATAATTTGTGCTGCAACCGATCGATCCCCGCTGGAAATGGCGAATGGCGCCCCAATATGCCCGACAGGACGCCAGACGGCGGCCCGCAGGCGCGCGGGCCGTGCGATGTGCGCCGCTCCGTTTCGGGCCCGGCTGACGGTCATCCGGGCCTTCACTCAACGCGTCAGACAGGAAGCAACATGTCCACATCCCAATCGACATCCGACAATCCGCTCCTCGATTTCTCCGATCTGCCGCGCTTTGGCGAGATCCGCCCCGAACACGTGACGCCCGCGCTCGACGTGCTGCTCGCGGATGCGAACGCCGCCGTCGACCGCGCAAGCGAGCCGTCGACGCCCGCGTCGTGGGCCGACATCGTCGAGCCCGTCGAACGCGCGACGGAACCGCTGTCGCGCGCATGGGGCGTGATCGGCCATTTGAACGCCGTCGCCGATACGCCCGAGCTGCGCGCCGTCTATGGCGAGAACCTGCCGCGCGTCACCGAGTTCTGGTCGAGCGTCGGACAGAATCTCGCGCTCTACGAGAAGTACAAGGCGATCGCCGCCGCCAGCGATTTCGAATCGCTGACGGGCGAGCGCAAGAAGATCCTGAACAATGCGCTGCGTGACTTCCGCCTGTCGGGCGCCGAGCTGCCTGAAGACCAGAAGCCGCGTTTCGCGGAACTGCAGGAGCGTCAGGCCGCGCTGTCGAAGGCGTTTTCGGATCACGTGCTCGATGCGACCAATGCCTACGCGTATATCGCCGAAAGCAAGGACGATCTGGCCGGGCTGCCCGAAGACGTGATCGAAGCCGCCCGCGAAGCGGCCGAGCGCGAGAGCAAGAGCGGCTGGAAGTTCACGCTGCATTTCCCGTCGTATTTCCCGGTGATGCAGTACTCGGAAAACCGCGCGATGCGCGAGACGATGTACCGCGCCTACGTCACGCGCGCATCGGAGCTCGGGCCGCAATACGGCAAGGGCACTACCGACTGGGACAACACGGCGAACATCGCCGAAAGCCTGAAGCTGCGCGAAGAAGAAGCGCATATGCTCGGCTACAAAAACTTCGCCGAAGTGTCGCTCGCGCCGAAGATGGCCGAGTCGCCCGAGCAGGTGATGACGTTCCTCGAAGACCTCGCGACGCGCGCGCGTCCGCACGCCGAGCACGACTGGCAGGAACTGCGCGAGTTCGCCGCTGGCAAGCTTGGCCTCGGCGAATTGCAGCCGTGGGATGTCGCATTCGCCGCCGAGCGTCTGCGCCAGAAGCGCTACTCGTTTTCCGAAAACGAAGTGAAGCAATACTTTCCGGAAGACACAGTGCTCAAGGGCCTGTTCAAGGTCACGGAGACGCTCTTCGGCGTGAAGATCCGCCGCGACGAAGCAGCGACGTGGCATCCGGACGTGCGCTTCTTCCGCGTCGAGAATCAGGACGGCGGCCTCGTCGCGCAGTTCTATCTCGACCTGTACGCGCGCGAAGGCAAGCGCGGTGGCGCATGGATGGACGATGCGCGCTCGCGCCGCAAGCCCGTCGACGGCGCGGTGCAAACGCCCGTCGCGTATCTGACGTGCAACTTCTCGGCGCCCGTCGGCGGCAAGCCCGCCTGCTTCACGCACGATGAAGTGATCACCCTCTTTCACGAGTTCGGGCATGGGCTACATCACATGCTGACGCGCGTCGACGAACTGGGCGTGTCGGGCATCAACGGCGTCGAATGGGATGCCGTCGAACTGCCGTCGCAGTTCATGGAGAACTTCTGCTGGGAGTGGGACGTGCTGAGCGACATGACCTCGCACGTCGATACCGCGCAGCCGCTGCCGCGCGAACTGTTCGACAAGATGCTGGCCGCGAAAAACTTCCAGAGCGGTCTGGGCACGCTGCGTCAGATCGTGTTCTCGATGTTCGACATGAAGCTGCACGTCGACTTCGACACGTCCGGTGCAAAGAGCGCGAACGATCTCGCGCGCGAAATCAACGAGCGCTTCCATGTGATTCCGCAGGCTGCGTTCTCGCGCTGGCCGAATACGTTCAGCCACATCTTCGCGGGCGGCTACGCGGCGGGCTACTACAGCTACAAGTGGGCTGAAGTGCTGTCCGCCGATGCGTACGCGGCATTCGAAGAAGCGGCGCAGTCGGGCACCGGCAGCGTGCTCGATGCGGCGACGGGCACGCGGTATCGCAAGGAGATTCTCGAAGTGGGCGGCAGTCGTCCCGCGATGGAATCGTTCAAGGCATTCCGCGGCCGCGAGCCGAATATCGACGCGCTGCTGCGTCACAACGGCATGGCGCCTGGCGCGGTGCCGGGGGCGGCGCATTGATGTTGCTGCGGGCACGGACGCGCAGCAGGCGCGTTCGCGCGTAGCGCCTTAACGCGGGCGCTCGCGAGTTCTGCTGCAAGACAAGCGGGTTCGGGATGACCGGACCCGCTTTTTTCATGCGCGTGTGCGCTTATTCGGTCAGCGCGGTGACGGGCGCGTGATCCGAAGGCTGATCCCACTTGCGCGGCGTCTTGTCGACGTCGCAGTGCGTACAGCTCGCCGCGAGCGGTTTCGACAGCAGAATGTGGTCGATGCGCAGGCCCGCATTGCGGCGGAACGCGAGCATCCGGTAGTCCCACCACGTGAAGGTTTTCTCGGGCTGCTCGAAGAGCCGGAACGAATCGACGAGGCCGAGTTCGATGAGGCGCTGGAACTGCGCGCGCTCTTCCGGCGACACGAGGTTCTGCCCTTCCCACGCCTTCGGATCATGCACGTCGCGGTCTTCGGGCGCGATGTTGTAATCGCCGAGCAGCGCGAGCTTCGGATACTGCGCCAGTTCGCGCGCGATCCAGACGTGCAGCGCATCGAGCCAGCGCAGCTTGTACGCGAACTTGTCGGTGCCGGGCGCCTGGCCGTTCGGGAAGTAAGCGGAGATCACGCGCACGCCATCGATGGTCGCGGCGATCACGCGCTGCTGCGGGTCGTCGAAGCCGGGAATGTTGCGCACGATGTTGCTTTCATCGACGTTCACGCCATCGCGCACGAGAATGCCGACGCCGTTATAGGTCTTCTGTCCCGCGAACCAGCTGCGGTAGCCCTTTGCTTCGAGTTCGGCGCGCGGAAATTTTTCGTCGGGCAGCTTCAGTTCCTGAAGACAGAGCACGTCGGTCTGGCTGAGTTCGAGCCAGTCGATCACATGCTGCTGCCGAACCTTCAGGGAGTTCACGTTCCACGTGGCTAATTTCATCGCTCGTTCTCGTTCTCTCGGGTGCTGGATGGCATCTTACCGCGATCGCGCGGCGCCGCTCCGTGCGGCAACGTGCGCAGGTAAAAAAGCAAAAGCCCGCAACGCTTGCGGCGATGCGGGCTTCGGATGCTGAGGCCGTGTGGAGCAGGACACGATGCCATGAAACTGGTTGCGGGGACAGGATTTGAACCTGTGACCTTCGGGTTATGAGCCCGACGAGCTGCCAGACTGCTCCACCCCGCGTCAGAGGAAGCGAATTGTACTGATACCCGCGGCACGCGTCAAACACTTGAGCGAATTTTTTTAATCAGATTCTGCTAGAGGCCGGGGACGCTCGCGTAACAGCGACTCACTGTGTGGACTCACTGCACGGACTCACAGAAGGATTCACCGAAGGACTCACCGCGGGTCCGCTTCGATCGCCCAGTCGACGGCCCTTTGTGCATGCAGCGCCGTCGTATCGAAGACGGGCAGCACGGAGTCTTCCTGTTTGATCAGCAGCGTGATCTCCGTGCAGCCGAGAATGACGGCCTGCGCGCCGCGCGCTTTCAAGTCCTCGATCACGCTCCGATAGATGTCGCGCGAAGGTGGCTCGATCACGCCATGACACAGCTCGTCGTAGATGATCCGATGCACGTTCGCACGGCCCTCGTCATCGGGGACCAGCGTATCGAGCCCGAAGCGCTCGCGCAGGCGCCCAGCATAGAACGTCTGCTCCATCGTATAGCGCGTGCCGAGCAGGCCAACACGTTCGACACCCGCCGCGCGCAGCGCTTCGCCCGTCGGGTCGGCGATGTGCAGGAAAGGCACGGTGATCGCCGCCTCGATCGCTTCATGCACGCGGTGCATCGTATTCGTCGCGAGCAGCACGAGATCGGCGCCACCGCGTTCCAGTTGCCGCGCCGCGTCGGCCATCTGCACGCCTAGCGCATGCCAGTCGCCCGCGCGCTGATTCGCTTCAACAGGCGCGAAATCGACGGTCAGCATCAGGCTGCGCGCGTTGTGATGGCCGCCGAGGCGCGCCTTTGCGTGACGGTTCATCAGCCGGTAGTACTCGGCCGACGATTCCCAGCTCATCCCGCCGATCACGCCTATCGTCTTCATATCGCTTCGTGCCCGTTCGTGTTGGTTGCGTGTTGGTTGTGTCCCGTCGCCGAGTATAGGCCGGCGGCGCACGCGCGAGCGGTACGGATCGCGTGCTGCCGGCCGGTACAGCGTGGTCGTTCGTCCTATGCCGTCGGGACGATGCCGGATCGACGCCACACGCACTTGTTCCGCCGATAGAATCGACGTCATGCAAAGGAGCCGCCCATGGACCTGATCATCCGTCGTGCCGTATTGCCGCCCAGCGCGGCGCAACCGAATGTCTTCGTCGACATCGGCATCGAGGGCGGCCGCATCGCCGCTGTCGAGCCGACGCTCGCCGCCACCGCGCGCGAAGAAATCGACGCGAACGGTTCGCTCGTCACGCCGCCGTTCGTCGATGCGCACTTCCATATGGACGCGACGCTCTCGTATGGCTTGCCGCGCGTGAACATGTCCGGCACCTTGCTTGAAGGCATCGCGCTATGGGGCGAGCTGAAGCCGCATCTCACGCAGGAAGCGCTCGTCGCTCGCGCGTTGCAGTATTGCGATTGGGCCGTCGCGCGCGGGCTGCTGGCCATCCGCACGCACGTCGATGTGTGCGACGAGCGCCTGCTCGCCGTCGAAGCGCTGCTCGAAGTGAAGCGCCGCGTTGCGCCTTATATGGATCTGCAACTGGTCGCGTTTCCGCAAGACGGACTGCTGCGCAGCGCGGACGCGTTCGACAATCTCAAGCGCGCGATTGCGATGGGCGTCGACGTGGTCGGCGGCATTCCGCATTTCGAGCGCACGATGGCGGACGGCGCGGAGTCCGTGCGCCTGCTATGCGAGTTCGCAGCCGGGAAAGGCTTGCGCGTCGACATGCATTGCGACGAATCGGACGACCCGATGTCGCGCCATATCGAAACGCTCGCCGCGCAAACGCATCGTCTCGGCATGCAAGGCCGCGTGACAGGCTCGCATCTGACGTCGATGCATTCGATGGACAACTACTACGTCAGCAAGCTGCTGCTGCTGATGCGCGAGGCGGGCGTCGCGGCCATCGCGAACCCGCTGATCAACATCACGCTGCAAGGGCGTTCCGATACGTATCCGAAGCGACGCGGCATGACGCGTGTGCCCGAGATGATGGCGGCGGGCATCGATGTCGCGTTCGGTCACGATTGCGTGATGGACCCGTGGTACAGCCTCGGTTCCGGCGACATGCTCGAAGTCGCACATATGGGCCTGCATGTCGCGCAGATGACGGGCATCGATGCGATGCACGCGTGTTTCGATGCCGTCACGGCAAACGCGGCGCGCATTCTCGGGCTTGAGCGTTATGGCATCGAGCCGGGGTGCGATGCGAACCTCGTCGTGCTCGATGCGCGCGACGCCGTCGAAGCGATACGCTTGCGCGCGGCGCGCCTCGCCGTCGTGAGTCGAGGAAAAGTGGTGAGCCGCGCGCCGGCGGCGCGGGCGCAGCTATCGCTCGAAGGGCGGCCAGCGGAAGTGGACTTCAAGCTGCATCGCGGATAAAAAAGCGGCTCGATGGCGCGTGGCGCCGTCGAGCCGCTTTCATGTACATCGCGCGAGCGCAATGAAAAGCGCCAGCAATCAAGATTCGAGGTTCAACTCCTGGATCTTGCGCGTGATCGTATTGCGTCCGATACCGAGACGCTCCGCCGCTTCCACCTTGCGTCCACGCGTGAAGTCGAGCGCTTCTCGGATCACGGCCGCCTCGAAACGGCGCGACAGCTCGTCCATCACATCGGCGGCATTCTCGCGCAAGAGCTTCGCGACTTCCGTGCGCAGGCCGTTCTCCCATGCGGCGACAGGCGACGGTATCGCCGTGCTGCCCTGCACTGCGGGCGTGCCCAGCAGCGGCGCCGTGCCGTTTGCTACACCTGTGCCCGACGCGGCATCGATCGGTGCCGGCCCGCCGGACGACACGAGTTCCGCGCCCGCCTGTTGCGTCGACACGAGATCGGGCGGCAAGTCCTTGACCTCGATCGTCTGCGCGGGCGCCATCACCGTCAGCCAGTTCGCGAGGTTTTCGAGCTGGCGCACGTTGCCCGGAAACGGCAGCGACGTAAGGTACGCCACCGCCTCGTCCGATACGCGCTTCGGCTCGACGCCGAGATCCCGCGCGCTTTTCTGCAGGAAGTGGCGCGTCAGCAGCGGGATGTCTTCGCTGCGCTCGCGCAAAGCGGGAAGACGCAAGCGGATCACATTCAGCCGGTGATACAGGTCCTCGCGGAACAGGCCCTGGCGCACGCGCGATTCGAGATTCTGATGCGTCGCGGCGATCACGCGCACGTTCGCGCGCAGCGGGTTGTGTCCGCCGACGCGATAGAACTGCCCATCCGACAGCACGCGCAACAGACGCGTCTGCAAATCGAACGGCATATCGCCGATTTCATCGAGAAAGAGCGTGCCGTTCTCAGCCTGCTCGAACCGGCCCTGGCGCATCGCCTGCGCGCCCGTGAATGCGCCGCGCTCGTGGCCAAACAGTTCGGATTCCAGCAGATCTTTCGGAATCGCTGCCGTGTTGAGCGCGATGAACGGACCGTTCGCGCGTGGGCTATGTCGGTGCAACGCGCGCGCGACAAGTTCCTTACCGGTGCCTGATTCGCCCGTAATGAGCACGGTCGCCGCAGAATGCGACAGGCGGCCGATCGCGCGGAACATGTCCTGCATCGCGGGCGCCTGGCCGAGCATCTCCGGCGCTTCGGCGACGCGGTCGTCCCACGTATGCTCGCCGCGCACGCTTTCGTCGACGGCGCGGCGAATCAGTTCGACGGCCTTGTCGACATCGAACGGCTTCGCGAGGTACTCAAATGCGCCGCCCTGGAATGCGGCGACGGCGCTGTCGAGATCCGAGAACGCCGTCATGATGATGACGGGCAGCCCCGGCACGCGGTCGCGCACGGTCTGCAGCAGTTCGAGCCCGGAGCCGCCTGGCATCCTGATATCGGAGACGAGCACCTGCGGGCTATCGTGTTCCAGCGCGCCCGCGGCTTCGCGGACATTCGCGAAACTGCGTGTCGCGAAGTTCTCGCGTGCGAGTGCTTTTTCGAGCACCCAGCGGATCGATTGATCGTCGTCTACTATCCAGATCGGCTTCATATAGGTCCGTCAGAAGTCTTGTATTGCGTGTCGTGTCAGCAGTTGAGCGGCAGCAGGATCTGAAACTCGGTGTGACCAGGACGGCTCTCCACTTCGATCATCCCTTCGTGCTGTTGCACGAATGTCTGCGCGAGCGTCAGGCCAAGACCGCTGCCATCGTCGCGCCCCGATACGAGCGGATAGAAAATGCGCTCGCGAATCTCTTCGGGAATGCCGGGCCCGTTGTCGACGATATGCAAGTCCAGTGCCAGCTTGCAAAGCCGTTTCGCGATGGTCACCTTGCGCGCGACGCGCGTGCGCAACTCGATGCGCGCATCGCCTTGCGAGATGCGTTCGCGCAAGGCTTCAGCCGCATTGCGCACGATGTTCAGCAGCGCCTGGATCAGTTGCTCCTTGTCGCCGCGCAGATCGGGCACGCTCACGTCGTAGTCGCGCTCGATTGTGAGGCCGCGCGGAAACTCCGCGAGAATCACGGCGCGCACGCGCTCACATACTTCGTGAATATTCACGTCCCCGACGATATGCGGATGACGATGCGGTTCGAGCAGCCGGTCGACGAGCGTCTGCAACCGGTCCGATTCCTTGATGACGACCTGCGTGTACTCGCACAACTCGTCGCGTTCGCGAGCACCGAGCTCGAACTCGAGCAGTTGCGCCGCGCCGCGAATGCCGCCGAGCGGATTCTTGATCTCATGCGCGAGATTGCGGATCAGCTGCTTGTTGACGGCCGTCAGATCGTGAATGCGCTCTTCGCGATCCGAGCGCAGATGCCGCTCGTTCTCGAAGAGTTCCAGCAGCACGTAGTCTTGCGCGCTCTCCAGAAAGCCGACGACGGCATGGACATGCAGCGGCTCATGGCCGGGGCGCTCGAGCACGGCATCGAGATGCGTCGCGTGAAAACGGTGCGCGGCGATCGCTGCAATGGTCGCCGTCAGTTCCTCGCCGTTCGCGAAGATGTCGGGCCATGCCATCTGCGTCAGTTGCCGGCGCGACATTTCCAGCATCGATTCCGCCGACGGGTTCGCGAATGCGACCCGCAGCGTTCGCTTGTCGAGCACGAGCACGACCGTGGGCAGCGCCTCGAAGCCCGGCAGCAAACCGGATTCGACGAGCTGCACATCGTCCGACAGTGCGTCGGCATGCCCTTTTCTGGCCTTGATCAGGTTCTTCAGTACCATCTTGCAGTCGGGTAGATAGCGTTGCATGGGGCGGGAGCAGGCGCTCAAGCGCTAACTCCCGCCGACAGCGATGGTGAAGCGGACTTCAGCGCACGCGGTTCAATACGGCAACATCAATCTGCAATAAAACAGTCATCGCTTTGATCCAACGAAAAAGGGACGGCGCCGCCGTCCCTTCATGACCGATCGCAGCGTCGGGCTACGCCTGCCCGCACACGCGCAGGCAAGGCGCAGCGCCTCTTACAGCGAGTAGTACAGTTCGAATTCGACCGGGTGCGTGGTCATGCGCACGCGTTGCAGTTCGCTTTCCTTCAGTTCGATGTAAGCGTCGAGCATCGCATCCGTGAACACGCCACCGCGCGTCAGGAACTCGCGATCCTTGTCGAGTGCTTCCAGCGCCTGGTCGAGGCCGGCACACACGGTCGGGATCTTTGCATCCTCTTCCGGCGGCAGGTCGTACAGGTTCTTGTCTGCGGCTTCGCCCGGATGGATCTTGTTCTGCACGCCGTCCAGACCCGCCATCATCAGCGCGGAGAAGCACAGGTACGGGTTCGCGAGCGGGTCCGGGAAGCGCGTTTCGATACGGCGGCCCTTCGGATTCGGGACGTGCGGAATACGGATCGACGCCGAACGGTTGCGTGCGGAGTAAGCGAGCTTCACGGGTGCTTCGAAGTGCGGCACGAGACGCTTGTACGAATTCGTACCCGGGTTCGTGATCGCGTTCAGCGCGCGAGCGTGCTTGATGATGCCGCCGATATAGAACAGCGCGAATTCCGACAGGCCCGCATAGCCGTTGCCTGCGAACATGTTCTGGCCGTCCTTCCAGATCGACTGGTGAACGTGCATGCCCGAACCGTTGTCGCCGACGACAGGCTTCGGCATGAACGTCGCCGTCTTGCCGTACGTGTGCGCGACGTTGTGGACGATGTACTTCAGCTGCTGCGTCCAGTCAGCGCGCTGCACCAGCGTCGAGAACTTCGTGCCGATTTCGTTCTGGCCCTGGCCCGCCACTTCGTGGTGGTGAACTTCGACGGGGATGCCGATCTGCTCGAGCAGCAGGCACATTTCCGAGCGGATGTCCTGGAACGTGTCGACGGGAGCGACGGGGAAGTAGCCGCCCTTCGTGCCCGGACGGTGGCCCGTGTTGCCGCCATCGAATTCCTTGCCCGACGACCACGGTGCTTCTTCCGAGCCGATCTTGACGAAGCAGCCCGACTGGTCCGTGTTCCACTGGACCGAGTCGAAAATGAAGAATTCCGGTTCCGGACCGAAGAAGGCCGTGTCGCCGAGACCCGTGCTCTTCAGGTACGCTTCGGCGCGCTTCGCGAGCGAGCGCGGGTCGCGCTCATAGCCCTTGCCGTCAGCCGGTTCGACGACGTCGCAGGTCAGCACGAGGGTCGACTCTTCGTAGAACGGGTCGATGTAGGCGGTGTTCGCATCCGGCACGAGCAGCATGTCCGACGCTTCGATGCCCTTCCAGCCGGCAATCGAAGAACCGTCAAATGCATGGCCGCTTTCAAACTTGTCTTCGTCGAATGCCGACACCGGCACCGAAACGTGTTGCTCCTTGCCGCGCGTGTCGGTGAAACGGAAGTCGACAAACTTGACGTCCTCGTCCTTGACGAGTTGCATGACGTCGGCCACGGATTTACTCATAACCTATCTCCTGATTAACGAATTCGGCGGGTTGAGCCGCCGCCCAATCTAGCTGACCAGCCCCGACGCGTCCACCCCTCGAATACCGGCATCCCGGGGTCGACCGTTTCTGGCGTCGGGCCAGTCCGATCGGGACCATTAAAGCAGCTTCCATGCCACGTTTTTGTCGAGCATCCGCCGACTCGTTACTGCGCCAACGCCCACGCGCCTTTGCGGGGAATCGGCGCACACCGTTTGCGGGAATTACGCGGCCAGAAACTGCCTCGCTGCACCATCGATGTGCACTATAAAAATCCGCATCTGCTTAATAGACCGTTTTGGTGCATTGAGTGCATTTTGCACCAGAATGAAGCAGCACCGCGCCATCGATCCATATACCCAATTGTGCGCCCCGCATGCGCGTGCTTGCTAGAATGATTTTTTGGCTCCAAGGAGATCTGCTGTCATGAGTACGCTCGAACAGTTGTACAGCCAGGCTGAAAAGCGCCGCGTCGAAAACCAGCTTCCGTATGCGGGCGCCGTCACGCCTGCCGAAGCGTTCGAGCTTCTGCAACTCGACCCGCGCGCGCGCCTCGTCGACGTCCGTACGCGCGCCGAGCTGGATTGGGTCGGCCGTCCCGTCGTCGGCGACGGCCAGTATGCGCACGTCGAATGGACGCGCTATCCGGGCGGCGTGCCGAATGTCGAATTCATCGACCAGCTGCGCCAGGTCGCGACACCCGATACGCCCGTGCTGCTCCTGTGCCGCAGCGCCGCGCGCTCGAAGCTCGCCGCGATTGCAGCGACGCAGGCCGGCTTTACGAAGGCGCTGGATCTGCTCGAAGGCTTCGAAGGCGACAAGGATGGCCAGGGGCATCGCAAGATGGTATCGGGCTGGTGTTTCCGCGGCCTGCCGTGGATCGGCGCGTAAGACGCACGACTCGTGCATGACTCGAATACGACGAAGCGAAGCCGACGGCTTTCCAGAATCGCGCGGCGCACGGTGTGAACCGTGCGCCGCTTTCGTTTGCGCTTCCTTTCGTTTGCGCTTCCATTTGAATCGTCCGCGTGCGATGTGACACGCGAATGATGTTCCAGACGGCGCGCGTTGCACGCGCCGTTCGCGCACCGCCGATATTGCCTCGACGCAATCAGCCGCGCGGCTGGGCTTGTGCCGTCGCCGTTTCGAGCTCGACGATATCGCCGCCGAGCAGATGCACGCCTTCGCGCAGTTTCACGAACGCCGCAGCGACGGCCTCGGGCTCGCCCTTCACGCCGAGATCGATGTGACGGCGCGCATAGATGCCGCCGCGCTCCGCATCGCCGACGCTCGGCAGGCTAAACACGCGCACGCCCGGAAAGTCGTGCTCGATCTTTTCCATCAATGGCGTCAGCGTCGACTCGGGCAGTTCGAAAACCAGCAGCGACTTCTCCGCATGCGGAGTCGAATGATGCAGATGCGCGTACTTCGTATCCAGCACCCACTCGATCATCGGCCAGGCCATCACAGGAAAGCCGGGCACGAAATGGTGATCGCCGACAGAGAAGCCAGGAATCTTGTTGTAGCCGTTCGGAATGATCGATGCGCCGCGTGGGAACGTGCCCATGTTCAGCCGATGCAGATTCTCGGGCGAATTGAAATCGATGAGGGTCGGCGCGTTGGCGGCATGCATCTCGCGGATGCGCTCCTGAATCAGCACTTTCGCTTCCGGATGCAGTTCGAGCGGCACGGCGAGCGCGGCGGCAGCGCATTGGCGCGTGTGATCGTCCGGCGTCGCGCCGATGCCGCCCGTCGAGAACACGACATCGCCCGATGCGAACGAACGGCGCAGCGTCGCCGTGATGCGCGCGGGATCGTCGCCGATATATTCGGCCCATGAAAGCGACAGCCCGCGCGCGCTCAGAAGCTGGATAACTTTAGGCAGATGCTTGTCGACACGCCTGCCCGACAGGATTTCATCGCCGATGATGATGACGCCAAATGCCATTGCAGCCTCTTGTCCAGTGTCAGTAGGAAATGCGCGCCGGGTCCCGCGCACCGTAAGGACCATCGTGTGGACCGTCCCGACCGTGATGACCGTTCGCGCCGTGCTCTTCGGCGCGCATCCGCTGCAGCGCGCGCAGGCAGTAGAAGCCGAACCACAGCGCCGTAAACACCAGGATGAAAGCATAGATCCAGATGGTCGCCGCGGTCATGACGGGAAACAGCACGATCAGCCAGACAGACGACGCCCAGATGAGCGTCGGCAGCGAGCCGAGCAGCCCGCTCGCCACGCCGATCAGCAGCAGCGGCAAACGATGCCGGCTCACGAGCGCGCGCCGCTCTTCGCTGCTCGCGTGCAGCGCGAGCGCGTCGTACGTCATCACGCGATACGTGAGCCAGCCCCACAGCAGCGGCGGGATCAGCGCGAAGAAAGGAGGAATCAGCCACAGGGGCAGCGTGACCACGAGCACGACGAGGCACACGAGCGTCGTCCAGACGGCATGGACGAGACTGCCGTACCACGTGCCGCCCCGCCGCATCTCCAGCCCGGCGAACTGACGCGTCGACAGGTGCCGGATCACGGCGGGCATCGACAGCGTTGCAATCAGCAGCAGCACCGTCACGACGATGAGCGGGATCGCGACGGCAATCACGATGAACGGCGCAACGGCCGCATGCAGCGATGAAAACCCGAGCCAGTCGAATAGCCTGTACAGCGTTGTCGTGAGCGGCCAGCCTTCGAGCCAGCCGCGCGTCGCGCCGATCAGCGTCTGCCAGGAAAACCAGAGGACCACGCCCCAGACGATCGCCGCCGCCGCAAACGGCATGAACGTCAGCCAGAGCATGCGCGGATGCAGCACGGAAGAAAGCGCGCGCCCGAACGAGCGCAAGAGGTCATTCATGCGAAGTCAGTGACGGTAGCCGGAACGCAGTGAAAAGAAGAAAACGTGGACAGGATAAACCACGTCGAGTTCGGACGGCGAATGCAGGACTAGCGGTGTGGATAGCAAGGTACGTGCGCCGCTGCGCCGGCTTGATGCACGCACGCGAGGCTGGCATTACCGGGCGCGCGTGCGCTTGTGAAAGAGGCAATGGAGAAAGTTGCGTCGACAGCGCGCGTCAGGCCGCGCGCCGCTGCTTCTTGCCGCCGATACGCTGCGCGATGCGCACGAACGCCAGCCAGTGCTGCGCCCAGAAGCCTTCGCCGTAGCGCCGGCCGCTGAGCTGATCGCGGATGCCCGTCGGCTCCATCTCGCGGCTCCACGACGCGCTGCCGAATATCATGTCCCACCACGGAAAGAGCACGCCGAAATTGCAGCCGTACTTCAAGCCTTCGTGGCCATAGCCGATCGCGTGATGACGTCGGTGGAACGTCGGGCTGACGAGCAGGCGCTCGCCGAGCCAGCCGAAGTACATGCGAATGTTCGCGTGCTGCACGCTCTGCGCAAGATTCGTGACGGCAACCAGCACGACGAACTGCGACGGCGGCACGCCGATGAAGAGCGCGATGACCGCGAAGAAGCACGCTTGCAGCAGATCGTCGAGCAGATGGTTGCGGTCGTCGGCCCAGAGCGACATCTGCTGCTGGCTGTGATGCACCGCATGCAGTTCCCACCAGACGCCGATGCCATGCTGCCCGCGGTGATACCAGTAGCCGGCGAAATCGAGCACCAGCAGATACATGATGAACGTGACGATCGGCTGCGTCGTCACGCCGGGCCACAGATTGTCGAGCTCGATGTTCGCGATGCCATGCAGGCGCAGCCAGCCTTGCACCGAGTCGAAAAACGGCTGCAGCGCGAAAAAGAAAAACAGGTTGAGAATGCCGAGCTTCGCGATCCACGTGTACAGCACGTCGACGCGCACCGCCTTGCGGTCCCTCCACTGCTCCACCGGCCGCAGCGCTTCGAGCGGCCGCAGCAGCGCGTACATCGCGAGCACTTCCAGCACGCCGACGATCACCCAGTAGAGGCTGTCGTACGTGTCTTCGTCGTAGTCCATCAGGTCGAAGCGAAACAGCAGCGGCTGCACGACATCGATGTACAGCAGCGTCTGGATCGACGAGATGAAGCTATCGAGATTGGAAACGATCAGATGGAACATCGTGCTCTTCGTCGTTCGGCGTTACCCATGACTTTACCGCCTGGCGTCACGGCTCGCAGGCGGGCGCTCAGGCGAGGCGCGCCGCCCGCGTGGTATGCCGCGTTACGCGCCGTTCGGCGCGGTGACGGGCGCGCGATCGAAGAAATAGATGCCGTGCGGCGAGCGGCCCACGGCGATCGTCTGGATCAGCTTGCGCGTGCTCAGGTCGATCACGCCGACATGCTTCGCGAAACGGAACGTCACCCACAGATACCGTTTGTCCGCGGAAAGTTCCATGTCGTCCGGTCCCGGCATCAGGCCCGTGATGTCGCCGACGTTGGTGAGCGTGTCCTCGTCGATGATGCTGATCGTGCTCGCCACCCGGTTCGACACCGCGACGTGCTTGCCGTCGGCGAGCGAGCGGAAGTTGTGCGCGCCCTTGCCTGTCGTGATCGTCTTCACGACCTTCTGGTTTCGCCAGTCGACGACAGCAACATAGTCCGCGCCCGTCATGCCGACGAGCAGGTACTTGTCACCGGGCGTCATCCACAGGCCCGCCGGCACCTTGCCGACTTTCATCTTCCACTTGACCGTCTGCGTGGCGAGATCGACGGCCGCCAGTTCGCCCGATACCTGCAGCGTGATGAACACCGTCTTGCTGTCGTTTGTGAACGCGATGTGGCTCGGCATCACGGCGAGCGGCAGACGGTTCGCCAACGTCATGTTGTGGCCGTCGTAGTGGTAAATGTCGAGCCGGTCGAGGCGCAGGCCCGTCGTCACGAGCCATTTGCGATCGGGCGAGAAACCGATCTGATACGGATCTTCGACATTCTCGATCCAGCGCTGCAGCCTGCCCGTTTTCGGGTCGACGAACATCAGATTGTTCGAAACCGAATTCGCGACGATCAGCGAGGAGTTATCCGGCGTCGCCATCAGGTGATGCGGCTCCTTGCCGGTCGGCACGGTATCGACGACCTGACGCGTCGCTTCGTCGATCAGGCTCAGTGTGGCTTCGCCGGAATTGAGCACGATCACGTTGTTCGCATGAACTGCCGGGGAGAAGAAGCTTGCTGCCGCGACGAGTGCCGCGCCGGCTGCAAACGTGCGGGTCAAGCCGGGAAGGGAAAATTTGCGCATGGAAACTCACATCAGGGGACAGTCGCCATTGTAGAACGTTTGCACCGCCCAACGGTTGACCTGGATCGCGGAAAATCAGGCACTTGCGGCGTGTTGCCACAAGGGCTTCGAGCGATCCGATGCGGGCATTTTTGCCGTTGGTGCGCTGGCCCGAACGTCGACGTTCGCATTGCCGAATCGATCCAATGTCTGCCTTTGAAATTCCAGTGCCGATCACCAATCCGGCTATAAAACAGTGAGTAAAAGCGGATTAATCACCGCCCGATTTCACTCATTACAGACCGAAAATTCAGATCGTTATTAATTAAGAATTACCTCATATCGACGCCTCGTCGTTCGCCACAAAAATCCGTGAACGCAATACCCGTTTTGATGCTTCCCAGCAAAACGGATGCGCGCCGGCCAGCACGGGCCGAACAGGTCCGTGTCTTCGCAAGCATCTTTTCCATTCCAGCCAAGCGGGTCTTGCCATAGCCGATGTTTGTCCAGCCGCCGGGCGTTTCCGAGTGATTGCTGTTCTGCTTTAACCGGAGCTTTTGAGGCATGAGAATAACGATTGAAATGGCGCAAACTCATTTCGCGCACCATTGCGCCGTCCTGCAAGAAGTCGAAAGACAGCCAGCGACACGCATGCGCCGACGCGCGCAACTGATGCTCGCGTGCCTGGTGCTGTCGTCCGCAGCGGCCAACGCGAACGCCCAGGTGTTGGCTGGCAGTGGTTCGGTCGCTGTCGACACGACGGGCGTTGCGCTCGGCAATACCGCGTATTCCGGCGGCGTGGATGCGCTGGCCGCCGGCGACACGTCGACGGCGTCCGGCAACAATGCGACGGCGATCGGCGCGCATGCGCGCGCAATGGCAGGCGCGTCAACCGCGCTGGGCGACACCGCCCAGGCGAACGCGTTCCAGTCGCTCGCGCTCGGCGCGAACTCGATGGCGACCTTCAGCAACAGCATCGCATTGGGCTCGGGCTCGGTCACGCTGTTCGGCACGCAGATCGGCTATACGGCTTTCGGGTTGACTGCGCCGCAATCGTCGTCTGGTGAAGTCAACGTCGGCAACCGTACGATCAGTACCGTCGCGCCGGGACGCGCAGATCAGGACGCAGTCAACGTGGCGCAACTGAAGGCCGTCGCGAACAGGTTCGACGGCGAGTTGAAAGTGGTCAACACGAGGCTCGACAACGAACTGGGTGCCGCGACAAAGCGAGCTGACGGCGCGGTGATGTACGACCGCAACCCCGACGGCACAATCGACCACGACAGCGTCACGCTACAAGGCGCCCCGGCGAACGGCGGCACCCGCATCCACAACGTCGCGGATGCGATCGATGCCCACGATGCCGTCAATCTCGGCCAGCTTTCTGCGCTGCTCGACAGCGCCGTCGGCAACATCACGGCGAACACGTCGAATCCGATGTTCAGCGCCGAAGGCTCGCCCGCCACTGAACCGGCAGTGGCCAGCGGCACGCACTCCATCGCCGCGGGCGCCAATGCGCAGGCCAGCGGCGCGAATGCGGTGGCGCTGGGCGCGGGCTCGAATGCGGGCGCGGACAATTCAGTCGCGCTCGGCCAGGGCTCGGTCGCCGATCGCTCGAATACCGTGTCCGTCGGCGCGGCTGGCGAGGAGCGGCAGATCACGAACGTCGCGGCGGGCGTCCAGGGCACGGATGCCGTCAACGTCAGCCAGTTGAACCGGAGCGTGAGCAGCGCAGTCGGCCAGGCAAAAAGCTATACCGACGATAAAGTGCGCTCCGTCCGCAAAGACGGCTACGGCGGCGCAGCCGCGGCGATCGCGATGGCGGGCCTGCCGCAAGCGGTGCTGCCGGGGCATGGCATGGTCGCGCTCGCGGCGGGTACGTATGGCGGACAGTCGGCGATGGCGGTCGGCGTGTCGCAACTGTCGGACACGGGCAAGTGGGTGTACAAGCTCCAGGGCACAGCGAGCTCGCGCGGTGAGGTCGGCGCGTCGATCGGCGCGGGGATGCACTGGTAAGACGCGTGTCACCTCGCGAGTGAGCGAACGACGAAAATCACAGGGTGTGATTTTGCCCATGTGATTTTCGTCCGAAATCGCGAGGCCACGCCACACTGCGCAACAAGCGCTCCAATGCGCGTCATCCCGCGCGCCGAACTCCGTCACCGCTGCATCGATTCCCAGACCTTGTAGAGCCGCTTGACGGAGACAGGCATCGGCGTGCGCAGTTCCTGCGCGAAGAGCGACACGCGCAACTCTTCGAGCAGCCAGCGGAATTCGGCGAGCCGCGTATCCGGCACGCCGCCGCGCTGCGCGAGCGCGCGCTGGTAATGCTGCGCGAGCGGCTGCAATTCCGCCGACTGACGCGCGTCGCGCGCCGGATCGGCTTTCAGCTTGTCGATGCGTAGCGCAATGCCCTTCAGATAGCGCGGAAAATGGCTCAGCTGCGTGTACGGCGTATCGACGATAAAACGCTTGCCGATCAGCGCATCCAACTGGTTCTGCATGTCCGCGTAAGGCGCGGCGAACGGCTTCGCCTGCGCCAGCTTTTTGACGACAGCCGTGTACTCGCCAAGAATCAGTCCGCCGAGGCGCGCAATCTCTTGCGCGAGCAGCGTCAGCCGGCTGCGGCCTTCGTCCTTGCGCGCGTGGAAGCTCGCGTCGTCGTCGGGCAGCGGCTCTTGCAGACACGCGCGGTCGAGCGCCGTATCGATCAGCTGATCGCGCAGCTCTTCCTGCGTGCCGCGCGGCATGAACTGCATCGCCATTTCGCGCAAGCCCGGCAGGTTCTTTTCGAGGTACTTGATCGGCTCGCGCAACTGCAACGCGAAGAGCCGCCGCAGCCCCGCTCGATGGATGCGCGCAGCCTCGTCGGGTGAATCGAACACTTCGACGTCGCAATGCGAGCCGCGATCGACGAGCGCCGGATAGCCGAACAGCGTCTGCCCGCCCCGGCGGATTTCGAGCAGTTCGGGCAGCTTGCCGAAATTCCACGTCGTCAGGTTTTCGTAGAGCGCGGTTGCGGATGCCGCGGCCGATTCGGCCGTCGACTGCGTGTGCGGCGCGCTCGAAGCGCTTCGCGCGGCAGTGCTGTTCGTACCACGCGAGCCATCGCCCGTCGCGCCGCGCGCAGGCGCGCCGCCACTCGAAGCCGCATTGGCGAGCGCCGCCCCTGCCGCGCTCGCCGCGATCTTCTGGAAATGCTGTTGCGCCTGGCCGCCGAGTTCCGCGCGCAATTGCGCGAGATTGCGGCCCATCGCGAGCTGACGGCCATGCTCGTCGATGACCTTGAAGTTCATGAACAGATGCGGCGCGAGCGTTTCGAGCTTGAAGTCCGACTGCTTCATCGCGACCTGCTTCTGCTCGCGGACATCGGCGATCAGCGCATCGAGCAGACCGCCCGTGCCGAAGCGCGGGCCGTCATGACGCTCGACGAAGCCCGCCGCGTACTCCGGCAGCGGCACGCAATGGCGGCGCAGCTTCTGCGGCAACGACTTGAGCAACAGTTGCGTCTTCTCTTTCAGCATGCCCGGCACGAGCCACTCGACGCGCCGCGCATCCACCTGATTCAGCGCGAAGAGCGGCACGGCGAGCGTCACGCCATCGCGCGGCGAGCCCGGTTCGAAGTGATACGTCAGCGCCATCTCGACGCCCGACATCGTCATCCGCTTCGGGAACAGATCCGTTGTGACGCCCGCCGCTTCGTGGCGCATCAAGTCGTCGCGCGACAGATAGAGCAGACGCAGCTTGTCTTCCTGCTGCCCGCGCTTCTTCACTTCGTCGCGATACCAGCGCTCGAACGCCGCGCCCGTGTAGATGCCGTTCGGAATCGCCTGATCGTAGAACGCGTAGATGAGTTCGTCGTCGACCAGCACGTCCTGCCGGCGCGACTTGTGTTCCAACTGCTCGATCTCGCCGAGCAGCTTGCGGTTGTGCGCGAAGAACGCGAGCTTCGTGTCGAACTCGCCTTCGACGAGCGCGCCGCGAATGAACAGCTCCCGCGCGCGCGCCGGGTCCTGCTTGCCGAAGCTCACGCGCCGCCGGTGATAGACGGGCAAGCCGTACAGCATCGCGCGCTCGAAGGCCGACACCTGCGCGGCGCGCTTTTCCCAATGCGGCTCGGAGAGCGACTTCTTCAACAGATGTGCGCCCACCCGCTCGACCCACTCCGGTTCGATCTTCGCGATACAACGCGCGTACAGCCGGCTCGTCTCGATCAGTTCCGCCGCCATCGCCCACTTGCCCGCCTTCTTCACGAGCGCCGAGCCCGGCCACAGATAGAACTTGATGCCGCGCGCGCCGAGATAGTACGGCTCGTCGTCGGCTTTGAGGCCGATGTTGCCGAGCAGGCCCGTCAGCAGCGCAAGATGGATCTGCTCGAAAGTCGCGTCGCTTTCGTTCAGGCGCCAGCCATGCTCGCGCACCACCGTCAGCAGTTGCGAATGCACATCGCGCCATTCGCGCAGACGCAGATGCGACAGAAAATTCTGCCGGCATGCATCGGTTAGCTGCCTGTTCGACTTCTTGTGCGCGACGGCCTCTTCGAACCACGCCCAGATCTTGAGCCATTGCAGGAACTCCGAGCGCTCGTCCGCGAACTTGCGATGCGCCTGGTCCGCCTGCTCCTGCGCGTCGATCGGGCGGTCGCGCGGGTCCTGCACCGACAGCGCGCTCGCGATGATCAGCACTTCGCGCAGCGACTGCTGGTCGCGCGCGGCGAGAATCATCCGGCCGACGCGCGGATCGAGCGGCAGACGCGCGAGCTCGCGGCCGAGCGGCGTCAGCGCGTTGTCGTCGTCGACGGCGCCGAGTTCGTTGAGCAGTTGATAACCGTCGGCGATTGCGCGCCCCGGCGGCGGCTCGATGAACGGGAACGTTTCGATCGCCGTCAGATGCAGCGACTTCATCCGCAAAATGACGGCGGCCAGCGACGAACGCAGAATCTCGGGGTCCGTGAAGCGCGGCCGCGCCGCGAAGTCGGTTTCGTCGTAGAGACGAATGCAGATGCCGTCGGCGACGCGGCCGCAGCGCCCTGCCCGCTGGTTCGCGGCCGCCTGCGAGATCGGCTCGACCTGCAACTGCTCGACCTTGTTGCGGTACGAGTAGCGCTTCACGCGCGCGAGGCCCGTGTCGATCACATAACGGATGCCGGGCACCGTCAGCGACGTTTCGGCGACGTTGGTCGCGAGCACGATGCGCCGCGCGTTCGACGGACGAAACACGCGCTCCTGTTCGGCCGCGGAGAGCCGCGCGAACAGCGGCAGGATTTCCGTGTGCGGCGGATGGTGCTTGCGCAGCGCCTCGGCCGCGTCGCGAATCTCGCGCTCGCCGGGCAGGAACACGAGCACGTCGCCGGGGCCTTCGCGGCACAGTTCGTCGGCGGCTTCGACAATCGCGTCCATCAGATCGCGATCCGTCTCGCGCTGCGTTCTCGGACGATCCTGACGATCGCCGCGCTCGCGGCCCGAGTGGCCTTCCGCTGCTTTCACAGCCGGCGAATCTTCAGCGACGGCGCGATAGCGCACTTCGACGGGATAGAGCCGCCCGCTCACTTCGATCACGGGCGCGGGCTTTTCTTCGCTGCCGAAATGGCGCGCGAAACGGTCGGCATCGATGGTCGCCGACGTCACGATCAACTTCAGATCGGGACGCTTCGGCAGGATTTCCTTCAGATAGCCGAGCAGAAAATCGATGTTCAGGCTCCGCTCGTGCGCTTCGTCGATGATCAGCGTGTCGTAGGCCTTCAGCAGCGGATCGGTCTGCGTTTCCGCGAGCAGAATGCCGTCCGTCATCAGCTTGACGGAGGCACCCGGCGCGAGATTGTCGGTGAAGCGCACCTTGTAGCCGACCACTTCGCCGAACGGCGTGCCGAGTTCCTCGGCGATGCGCCGGCCCGTCGCCGACGCCGCGATCCGGCGCGGCTGCGTATGGCCGATCAGTCCGCTGCCGCCCGCGCCGAGCCCGCGTCCGAGCGCGAGGCAGATTTTCGGCAACTGGGTCGTCTTTCCCGAACCCGTCTCGCCGCTGACGATCACGACCTGATGGCCGTCGATCGCGCGCGCAATTTCCTCGCGTCGGCCTGAGACGGGCAACGCTTCAGGGAACGTGATGGGCGGGATCGGATTCGGTTCGATTGCGCGTGCGGGCTTGTGCGGTTCGCGCGGGCCTGTGCGCGGCTTTTCACGCGGCTTTTCATTTTGCTGGCCGGCGGCGTGCTTGCCACCCTGAGCGCGCTGCTGACCGTGCGGGTCGCTTTTCGCACGCTCGTGAGCAGAGCCCGCTTCTTTCTTCGTCGCGTCACCGCGCGCGGAATCGCCCGCACGCGGCGCATTCGCAGCATTCACGGAAACGTCGCGACGCGAAGCCTCGCCGCGTCCATCGCGCGGCGCGTTGTGACGCTCGCGCGGCGTCGCCTTTGCGGCGTCTTTCGCAGCAGCGTCAGCCGCGTTTTTCGTATCGGCTCCAGCGGAGCTTTTGGGTACATTCGACATGGGGGCGCATTATAATCCGGGGCATGAATTCCCAAACCGACCTCGTCCCCTCGCCCGCCAGCTCGCCGGCCTCGTCCAGCGACGCGGAAATCCTGCTGCAGCACGCGCAATTCGTCGACTGGATGCGATCGGTCGCGCCGTATATTCACGCGTTCCGAAACAAGACGTTCGTCGTCGGGTTTGGCGGCGAAGTCGTGCATCAGGGGCTGCTCAACGCGCTCGTCTCCGACATCGCGCTGTTGCAGGCCATGGGTATCCAGATCGTGCTCGTGCACGGGTCGCGTCCGCAAGTCGAAGAGCAGATGAGCCTGCACGGCGTCGAATCCGAGTTTTCGCACGGCATGCGCATCACCGATGCGCGCGCGCTCGAATCCGCGAAGGAAGCGGCGGGCGAAGTGCGTCTCGACATCGAGGCCGCGATCAGCCAGGGCTTGCCGAACACGCCGATGGCGCACGCACACATCAGCGTGGTGTCAGGCAACTTCGTGACGGCGCGCCCGGTCGGTATTCTGGACGGGGTCGATTTCCAGCACACGGGTGTCGTGCGCAAGATCGATGCCGAGTCCATCCGTCACTCGCTCGCGAGCCGCAAGCTCGTGCTGCTGTCGCCGCTCGGCTTCTCGCCGACGGGCGAAGCGTTCAATCTGGCGATGGAAGACGTCGCGTCGGCGGCCGCGATTGCGCTGCGCGCGGACAAGATCGTGTTCCTCACCGAAACGGAAGGCCTGCTCGACGAAGAAGGGACGCTGGTCCGCGAAATGTCGCTAGACGACGCTTACCGGCTGCACGAAAGCGGCGCAGTGACGGGCGACGCCGGTTTCTATCTGAAGCACTCGATCCGCGCATGCCGCGGCGGCGTGGCGCGCGCGCACATCATTCCTTATGCGCTCGACGGCAGCCTGCTGCTGGAACTGTTCTTGCACGACGGCGTCGGCACGATGATCTCGTACGAGAACCTCGAGAGCCTGCGCGAGGCGACGCCCGACGACGTCGGCGGCATTCTCACGCTGATCGAGCCGCTGGAGACGGACGGCACGCTCGTGCGGCGCGGACGTCACCAGATCGAGCGCGACATCGACCATTTCTCGGTGATCGAGCACGACGGCGTGCTGTTCGGCTGCGCGGCGCTGTATCCGTACCCGCAGGAGCGCATCGGCGAAATGGCTTGTCTGACAGTCGCTCCCGAAGCGCAGGGCTCGGGCGATGGCGAGCGACTCCTGAAGCGCATCGAGCAGCGCGCGCGGGCGCGCGGCCTCACACGCATCTTCGTGCTGACGACGCGCACCGAACACTGGTTCCTCAAGCGGGGCTTCGTAAAGGCCACCGTCGACGATCTGCCCGAAGATCGCCGCCGGCTCTACAACTGGCAGCGCAAATCGCTCGTGCTGATGAAACAGCTCTGAACGCTCAACATAACGCCCTATCGCGCGACGCCGTCCCATATCGATTACAGGAGAAGCACAGCATGACTCGCATGGTTCAATGCACGAAGCTCGGCAAGGAAGCCGAAGGTCTCGATTTCCCGCCGCTGCCGGGCGAACTCGGCAAGCGGATCTACGAGAGCATTTCGAAAGAAGCGTGGCAGCAGTGGCTGAAGCAGCAAACGATGCTGATCAACGAAAACCGGCTGAACATGGCCGATCCGCGCGCGCGCCAGTACCTGATGAAGCAGACGGAGAAGTTCTTCTTCGGCGAAGGCGCCGATCAGGCTTCGGGCTACGTGCCGCCGTCGCAAGGCTGAGCGGTCGCTGCGAGCCCAACGGTACAAAAATCCGCGCTTCGGGCGCGGATTTTTTTCGCGCGTACCTGTTTGTGCCTTGCAGGCGCGCTGGCGAAAATTGAACGAAACCGTTAATCCCACCCTACGTCTTCAGCCGCCCCGAATTCGCGCAATCCTCCTGCTGACAAGGGATTGCCCGACATTCCCGCCCCTTGCCGGACGGGCGGTTTGCACGATCCTCGCTCATCGTGCTATCATGTGCATCGTTCTAACAGCATTAACCCTTCATTCGCGTTCAGTTCATAACCCGGCACGGGCATCGTCCAGCCGTGCGTGGGTTCGGATTGAACTGTTTTTATACAAGAAGGCTTGTCGGTTGTTTCGTTGCAAGTCGCGTCAAGGGAACTGACGCGATCCAGAGCGACGCCTCGCCGGCCTTTTTCGTTTCAAGCCTTTCAAGCGGCGTGAGCGCACTGCGTGCGTGAATGTCCTCCGGTATCTGTCCCCCTGCAAGGCCACGCGGATACCACCGTTTAGCAGCAACCCCACGAGTGCAATTTCGCGACGACCTTCGCGCTGCACGGGCGTCATTTTCTCTGCGCGAGTGCCCCGCACGTTTGCGCAGTGCGCCCTTGCGCGGTCCGCGCCAGGCACGATGCCTTTGGCGGCGCGCGAAACTGTACTTCCAGCAATCCGTGGCGGAGCGCTTACGCGTTCGGCCGCAGTCATAGGAGCTTTAACCTTGACCGCTTCCAGCAACGGCTTCTGGCGACACAAGACCAACGACAACAGCCTCACCCTCGACGACATCACGGTCGTCGACAACACCCTTCTCAAGCGTGCCGTCGGCGCGATGGCGCTCGGCAACGCGATGGAATGGTTCGACTTCGGCGTGTACAGCTACATCGCCGTCACGTTGGGCAAAGTGTTCTTCCCGTCGAGCAGTCCGTCCGCGCAGCTGATCGCCACGTTCGGCACGTTTGCCGCCGCGTTCCTCGTGCGCCCGATCGGCGGCATGGTGTTCGGCCCGCTTGGCGACCGCATCGGCCGCCAGCGCGTGCTCGCAATGACGATGATCATGATGGCCCTCGGCACCTTCGCGATCGGCCTGATCCCCGGCTACGGCTCGATCGGCATTCTCGCGCCCGTGCTGCTGCTCGTCGCGCGCCTCGTGCAGGGCTTCTCGACGGGCGGCGAATATGGTGGCGCGGCCACCTTCATCGCCGAGTTCTCGACCGACCGCCGTCGCGGCTTCGCGGGCAGCTTTCTCGAATTCGGCACGCTGGTCGGCTATATCCTCGGCGCGGGCACGGTGGCCGTGCTGACGTCCTCGCTGTCGCAGGACGCGCTGCTGTCGTGGGGCTGGCGCGTGCCGTTCTTTATCGCCGGGCCGCTGGGTCTCGTGGGCCTGTACATCCGGATGAAGCTCGAAGAAAC
>NZ_FNYE01000012.1 GCF_900108945.1 Paraburkholderia diazotrophica
GTCGCGCAAGCGAAGAAGTCAGATGACCCGTCGTTTTACGGCGCAAAGATCGCCACCGCACAGTTCTATGCGGAGCACGTGCTGCCGCAGGCAGTGGCGCTGGAAGCGTCGATCGTCAGCGCGAAGGGCGCCGAAGGCGTGCTGGCGCTGTCGGAAGATCAGTTTTAAGCGCTGCCGAAATCCAAGGCAATTGCCTGGCAAACAACAACGGCGCCCGTGGGCGCCGTCGTCGAATGTCGGAACGGAGAATCGGTCAGGCGTAAGCAGGACGCGTCTGACCCGTCGTTTCGCCGAGATAGCGATACACGGACAGGTCGCCCGACTGGATCGCCGGGCGCTTGCCCGAGATCAGATCGGCGAGCAGTTGGCCCGAGCCGCACGACATCGTCCAGCCGAGCGTGCCGTGTCCCGTGTTCAGGAACAGGTTCGAGACAGGCGTGCGGCCGACGATCGGCGTGCCGTCCGGCGTCATCGGGCGCAGGCCCGTCCAGAACGTCGCCTTTGACGTATCGCCGCCGCCAGGGAACAGATCGTTCACACACATTTCGAGCGTCTCGCGGCGCGCGTCCTTGAGCTTCTTGTCGAAGCCGACGATTTCCGCCATGCCGCCGACACGAATCCGGTTGTCGAAACGCGTGATCGCGATCTTGTACGTCTCGTCGAGCACGGTCGACACGGGGGCCGACTTCGCATCGACGATCGGCGCGGTGATCGAGTAGCCCTTGAGCGGATACACGGGAATCTTGACGATGCCCGACAGGAACTTCGTCGAGTACGAGCCAAGCGCCACGACGAAGCTATCCGCGCGGACGATCTCGCTGCCGCACTTCACGCCGGCGATACGATCGCCTTCCATCGCGAGTGCGTCGATCGGCGTGTTGTAGCGGAACTTGACGCCCAGTTGCCCGGCGAGCGCAGCGAGGCGCGTCGTGAACAGCTGGCAGTCGCCCGTTTCGTCGCCCGGCAGGCGCAGGCCGCCCGTCAGCTTGTGTGAGGTCGCTGCGAGCGCCGGCTCGGCGCGCGCGAGCTCGCCCGGCATCAGCAGTTCGTATGGAACGTTCGCTTCCTTCAGCACCGCGACGTCCTTGGCGGCGCCATCGAGTTGCTGTTGCGTGCGGAACAGTTGCAACGTGCCGCCCGTACGGCCTTCATACTGGATGCCCGTTTCGGCGCGCAGCGCCTGCAGGCAGTCGCGGCTGTATTCGGCGAGGCGCACCATGCGGCCCTTGTTGACGGCATAGCGCTCGGACGTGCAGTTCTGCAGCATCTGCCACATCCACTGCAACTGGAATTGCGTGCCGTCGAGACGGATGGCGAGCGGCGCATGCTTCTGGAACATCCACTTGACGGCCTTAAGCGGAATGCCAGGCGCGGCCCACGGCGAAGCGTAGCCCGGCGAGATCTGGCCGGCGTTGGCGAAGCTCGTATCGAGCGCGGGGCCCGCTTCGCGATCGATGACGGTCACTTCGTGGCCCGCGCGCGCAAGATAATAGGCGCTCGTGATCCCGACGACGCCACTGCCCAGAACGACAACACGCATAGCTACTCCCAAAAGGTCGAAGGCTCACGGCGTATAAGAGAAAGAAGGGCCTCGTCGTTCGTGCTTTTGTTCGATTAACGAGGCGATGTGCCGGATGCCTAGTGTTAACCGCTATACTATTTGCGTCTAGGTAGGTTTTGTTATTGTATTTTTCAGATTTTCAGTAAAAACCATGCGTACACAGCGTCAACCCGTCCGCGCGCTCGACAAGCTCGACCACAAGATCCTGAAAATCCTCCAGGAGGACGGCCGGATCGCGATGAAGGAACTCGCCGAACAGGTCGGCCTGTCGGTGACGCCGTGCATCGAGCGCGTCAAGCGCATGGAGCGCGACGGCGTCATCACCGGCTACCACGCGCGCGTGAATCCTGCGGAGCTGGGCGCCGCGCTGCTGGTGTTTGTCGAGATCACGCTCGACCACAAAAGCGGCAACATGTTCGACCAGTTCAGGCGTGAGGTGAAGAAAATCCCGGAGGTGCTCGAATGCCATCTTGTGTCCGGGGAATTCGACTATCTGATCAAGGCGCGCATCGGCGAAATGGCCGACTACCGCAAGCTGCTCGGGGACATCCTGTTGCAACTGCCCGGCGCGGTGCAGTCGAAAAGCTATGTGGTGATGGAGGAAATCAAGGAAACGCTGACGATTGCCGTCGGTGAATGAGCGGTCCGACGGGGGCCGTGCGCGGTGAATCGGCCCTTAAAGTCGCGCTCGACAAAAGCCGTAAAGACTGTATATTTATACAGTATTCTGCGCTGCCTTTGATGTGTGCCGTGACCGACTACGACCGAGAGATCCCCGAATATCCGATCGCGCCGCCCGCTCCGCGCAAGGGGCGCGGCGCGGTGACGAACTTGCAGGGCCGCTATGAAGTGGACCAGCGCGAGGCCGTCGACGACGGCTGGATCGCGCCGTCAGAAGACGAGAGCGGCCGGCCCGCGCTGCGCACGCAGATTTTCGAGGAGTGCGCGAAGAGCATCCTCACGCATAACAAGTCGCCGGACATTCCGTTCAACGTGTCGCTGAATCCGTATCGCGGTTGCGAGCACGGCTGCATCTATTGCTTTGCGCGTCCGACGCACAGTTATCTGGGGCTGTCGCCGGGCCTCGATTTCGAAAGCCGGATCTACGCGAAGGTCAACGCGCCCGAACTGCTCGCGCGTGAAATGGCGAAGAAGTCCTATGTGCCGGAACCGATCGCGCTAGGCGTAAATACGGACGCATGGCAGCCAGCCGAGCGCGAGTTGCAACTGACGCGACGCGTGATTCAGGTGATGAGCGACCATAACCAGCCGTTCGCGGCGATCACCAAGAACTCGCTGATCGAGCGCGATATCGACCTGCTGGCGCCGATGGCGGAGAAAGGGCTGACGATGGCGGCAATCACGATTACGACGCTCGATGCCGACATCGCTCGCACGCTCGAACCGCGCGCCGCGACGCCTTCGAGGCGGCTCAGAACCATCCGCACGCTGGCGGACGCGGGGATTCCCGTTGGCGTCAGCATCGCGCCCGTGATTCCGTTCGTCACGGAGCCGGACATGGAGCGCGTGCTCGAAGCGTGCGCGCAAGCCGGCGCGACGAGCGCGAGCTATATCGTGTTGCGTCTGCCTTGGGAAGTCGCGCCGCTCTTCAAGGATTGGCTCGCGGCGCATTTTCCGGATCGCGCCGACCGCGTGATGAGCCGCGTACACGATATGCGCGGCGGCAAGGACTACGATTCGTCGTTCTCGACGCGGATGAAGGGCGAGGGTCTATGGGCCGATCTGCTCCGGCAACGCTTTGCGAACGCGGTGCGGCGTCTGGGCTTGAATGCGCGCAACCACGGCATTCTCGACATGTCGCATTTCAAACGGGTCGAACCGTCCAAGCCCGTTGCGCCGGAAACATCCCAGTTAAGCCTTTTCTGATGGAGCGGTTACTGTGAGATCGCTTTCGCGGCTTCGACCTGAGATTCGAAATAGGTCTGGAACGACAGCGCAAGACCCGTCATCAGCAGGAACGCGCCGATCAGCAGCGAAAAGATCACGATGAAGACGACGGTCCAGCCAGCGTGGCTGTGATGTCCGGTTTGCGCGTTGAACTGCGTGTCCCATTTTTCATCCGGACGCAGGCCATAGACGATCGCGGCCAGAAATGCCGCCAATATCGACACGGCGCCGGGAACAGCGAGCACCCAGCCAGTGATGGAAGCGCGTTCGGTCGCCGCGAGCAGCAGGAAGCCGGGAATGCCGATGATCGTCCCAACGATGTGAGCCCAGCCCCACACGTCACGCGCGCCGTACAAATAGAAGCGATGCGCGCCGAGCGTGCCGAAGAAAAACGCGAGCGCGGCGGTGACGGTCTTCGAGCGAAAGCGCGAGTGATGCGTAGCGACGGTAGCCATGAACGTGATCGACAGGGTAACGAGGGCGTGGCTGCGCAGACGGTGCACAGCGCGACGCGCATTCTACGACGCCCGCTGTCCGCGCGGCGCTTCCGATCGCTTATGCCCGGCTTGCGTCTTCGCCGAGAGCTGCGCGGCAGAGCAGGTCAACAAAAGGTGACAGCGACGAAGCGAAAAGGATCAGAATACGCGTCCGCTGCACGGAATCGTGGCGCGTACGCGACGGCGCTGCGAGCAGTAAGGGATCTAGGTGTTAAAGAGGGCTTCACTGCTCTCCAGCAGGCTGGCTCGGACTGTTTCATACTTGCGCGTTCATCCGGATGGGCGTCCCGCGCAACCCCATCGTCCGGTTTATCCCGCTAAGTGTTTGTTGTGGTTTCTGTTTCGGGATATAATCGCGTGTTTCAGTAGTTTCGAACCCCGGTTTTCAAGGATTCTAGTATGGTCATCATCCGCTTGGCTCGTGGCGGCTCGAAGAAGCGCCCGTTCTACAACATCGTCGCAACCGATTCGCGTAACCGTCGTGACGGCCGCTTCATCGAGCGCGTTGGCTTCTACAACCCGGTCGCCACGAAGGGTGAGTCGCTGCGTATCGCTCAAGATCGCCTGACGTACTGGCAAGGCGTTGGCGCGCAACTGTCGCCGACCGTCCAGCGTCTGGTGAAGGAAGCGCAAAAGGCGCAACCGGCTGCGTAAATGCAGTTTCAAGGTACATCGTCGGCTCGTGCAGCGTCGGTTCTGCGCGAGTCTGGGTGTACGGGTTTGACGTATGCAGGCTCGAGGTTCGCTGATGTCGGAGCGTGATTCGGATAGTTCAGGTCGCGCGAAGGCGAAATCCCAGCCGGTCACGCGGGCGTCATTCGGTGCATTTGTCAGCAAGCCGGTCGAACGGTCCGCAGACAAGGCCGCGGCCGCGCAGGAAATGTGCGACGAGTCGACGGAGAGCTGGCCCGGCGATGCAATCGAAGTCGGTGCAATTGTCGATGCATACGGTCTCAAAGGCTGGGTGAAGGTGGCCGCGCATGCGGACGCCGGCCAGGGCGGCGACGCCTTGCTCAACGCCAAGCGCTGGTGGCTCGAAAAGGGTCGCGAGCGCAAATCGGCGCCCTGCCTGCAGTCGAAGATTCATGGCGACAGCATCGTTGCGCATCTGGGCGGCGTCGCCGACCGTGATGTCGCGCTCGCGTTGCGCGGTTATCGCGTCTACGTGCGCCGCGGCGACTTCCCTGCGCTCGAAGCCGATGAGTATTACTGGGTCGATCTGCTGGGCCTCGATGTCGTCAACGAGGCGGGCGTCGAACTCGGCAAAGTGGCGGATCTGATCGACAACGGTGCGCAGTCGGTGTTGCGCATCGAGTATCCGGCTACCGGCAAAGACGGCAAGCCTGTCACCGGCGAGCGCTTGATCCCGTTCGTCGGCGTCTATGTCAAGACGGTGGATCAGACGGCGAAGAAGATCGTCGTCGACTGGGACGCCGATTACTAGAACGTTCGCTTCACGGAGAGAGCGATGCAATTCGATATCGTCACGCTCTTTCCCGAAATGTTTCGCGCGCTGACCGACTGGGGCATCACGAGCCGCGCAGCGAAGCAGCAGCGTTATGGGTTGCGCACGTGGAATCCGCGCGATTTCACGACCGACAACTACCGCACGATCGACGATCGCCCGTACGGCGGCGGCCCTGGCATGGTGATGCTGGCCAGGCCGCTCGAAGATGCGATCGATGCCGCGAAAGCGGCGCAGGCGGAGCAGAGCATCAACGGCGCGCGCGTGGTAATGATGTCGCCGCAGGGCGCTACGCTGGATCACGACAAGGTGATGCGTTTTTCCGCAGAGCCCGGTTTGATCCTGCTGTGCGGCCGCTACGAGGCGATCGATCAGCGGCTGATCGATCGTGTCGTCGACGAAGAAGTGAGCCTCGGCGACTTCGTGCTGTCGGGTGGCGAGCTCCCCGCCATGGCGTTGATCGACGCCGTCGTGCGTCATCTGCCAGGCGTGCTGAACGATGCGCAATCGGCCGTGCAGGATAGCTTTGTCGATGGTTTGCTGGATTGCCCGCACTACACGCGTCCCGAGGAATACAACGGTGTGCGCGTACCCGATGTGCTGCTCGGCGGCCATCATGCGGAAATCGAGCAGTGGCGGCGGCGCGAAGCGCTGCGCAACACGCTCGTCAAACGGCCCGATCTGATCGACCGGGCCAGAAAGAACAAGTTGTTGAGCCGTGCCGACGAGGCATGGCTCGCAAATCTCGCCAAGGAAGCCGCGAAGCATTGAGTCTTCGGGCGACGAGGCGAGACCTAGGCGGAGCCTTCCATGCGTGGCCGGTTCCAGATGTGAACCCATCCTCTATCGGGGCCGTAGCCGGGCGCGCGTAGCGCGAGGCAGGTACGAACGCCGACAAGATGGCATTAGGAGTCAGTGATGAATCTGATTGCAAAACTCGAGCAGGAAGAAATCGAGCGCGTGCTCGCAGGCAAGACCATTCCCGAATTCGCTCCCGGCGATACGGTGGTGGTGAACGTGAACGTGGTTGAAGGTAACCGCAAGCGCGTTCAGGCCTACGAAGGCGTCGTGATCGCGAAGCGCAACCGTGGCCTCAACTCGTCGTTCATCGTCCGCAAGATCTCGTCGGGCGAAGGCGTCGAGCGTACGTTCCAGACGTATTCGCCGCTGCTGGCAAGCATCGTCGTCAAGCGTCGTGGCGATGTGCGTCGTGCAAAGCTGTACTACCTGCGCGAGCGTTCGGGCAAGTCGGCTCGAATCAAAGAGAAGCTGGTGTCGAAAGACCGCGCTGCAGCCGCTCAACAGTAAATGCTGTAAGAAAAGCACCCTTCACGGGTGCTTTTTTCTTTGCCAGGTCAAAATAGCGTTATGTCCCACAAGCGCTGGTTCGAGACTTCCATTGACCGCCCCTTCACGTCCCGCCCGTCCCGTATTTGACCCCGAAGCATTGCCTGTCGAGGCGACAGATGCCGATCTGCCCGCCGTCGTCTCCGAACGCCTGACGCCCGATGGCCTGCGCGCGCGCTTCGAGCAGAACCTGCCGTGGGAGCAGGAGACGCGCGAAGTGCGCTGGCGCGAAACAGGCGATCCGCGCGTCGCGGCGGTGCTGGTGCCGCTCGTCGTCCGCGACGAGGGCCTGAGCGTGCTGCTCACGTTGCGCGCCGATCATCTCAACGACCACGCAGGGCAGGTCAGCTTTCCGGGCGGCCGTCATGAACCCGCCGACGCCACCGTGACGGCAACGGCACTGCGCGAAGCGCAGGAAGAAGTCGGTCTCGATCCGTCTCGCGTCGAAGTGCTCGGCGCGTTGCCCGAGTATCTGACGGGCACGGGCTTTCGCGTGACGCCTGTCGTCGGTCTCGTTCATCCGCCGTTTTCAGTGAAGGCGGATTCGTTCGAAGTCGCGGAGATCTTCGAAGTGCCACTGCGCTTTCTGATGGAGCCGAGCAATCATCAGGTGCGCGTGCTGCACTGGGAAGGCGGCGAGCGTCGTTTTTTTGCAATGCCTTACCCGCGCGGCGAAGCGGGCGGCCATTACTTCATCTGGGGCGCAACGGCGGGCATGTTGCGCAATTTCTATCGCTTCCTCGCCGCTTGATGCGAAGCGGCGCGCGAAGCACAGGGCCGGCTGTAGTGCATCTGTAATCGCTGCCTCTCAGCCCCATCCGACCCTGTGCTATCGTTATGACCAATTCCGATAGCTCGGCCAGACAGAACCGCTCGTCAAGAACTCGAATAGCACGGCGCCTCGCATGACTTTTTTCTCCGTATTGTTGGCCCTCATCCTCGAACAGGTGCGCGCGCTGTCGCCGAACAATCCCGTTGCGGCACTCCTTCAATACCATGCGGAATCGACGGCGCAAGGCTTCGATGCCGGCAAGGAAAAGCACGGCTTCCTCGCGTGGCTGGTCGTCGTGCTGCCGTGGACGCTCGTCGTCGGCCTGATCTACTTCGTGCTATACGAGATTCACTTCGTGCTCGCGTTCCTGTGGAACGTCGCAGTGCTGTACTTCACGCTGGGCTTCCGGCAGTTCAGCCACTATTTCACGGATATCCATCTGTCGTTGAACAACGACGACGTGCCGCGCGCCCGCGAAATCCTCAACGAATGGACGGGCATCGATACCGTCGACATGCCCGTCAGCGAGATCGTGCGTCACACGCTGATTCATGCCGTGGTCGCGTCGCATCGCCATGTGTTCGGCGTGTTCTTCTGGTTCCTGATTCCCGTCGGCCCCGCAGGCGCGGTGCTGTATCGCACGGCCGAATACCTGGCGCGCGCCTGGTCGCAGCCCGCCGACGACCGGACCGTTGCATTCTCCACGTTCGCGCAGCGCGCGTTCTTCGTGATCGACTGGATTCCGGCGCGCCTGA
The DNA here is from genome assembly GCF_900108945.1 of Paraburkholderia diazotrophica. GTDB lineage: Bacteria > Pseudomonadota > Gammaproteobacteria > Burkholderiales > Burkholderiaceae > Paraburkholderia > Paraburkholderia diazotrophica. The sequence continues at coordinate 8,306 of NZ_FNYE01000012.1, forward strand.
CGTCGCTGGGCTTTGCGATCGTCGGCAACTTCGAGGACGCGATTTATGCATGGCGCAACCACACGCGCCAATGGCCCGATACGAACGACGGCGTGTTGCTCGCCGCCGGCAGCGGCGCGTTGGGCGCGCGGCTCGCGGGCCCGCTTGCCGAAGTGTCGAGCCTCGATGCGCTGGCGACGGGCGACGGCGGTCCGATGACCGTCGGCGATGACTGCACGCCGCGCACGCTGCAATCGGCGGTGGGCCTCGTGTGGCGCGCCGTCATCCTGTGGATGATCCTGCTGCTGATGCTGACCATTGCGGTCTGGCTTGCATAAGCGCTGTCGCCAATCCTCAGCGCGAAAAGCCGGCACGAAAGACCAAACGCCAATCCCGCATACCGCCCGCTGAAAGCCGCCTTCAGTTTTCCAACGGATTGCGCGCAGTACCGCAATTCCAGCACACGGTGAACTGCGCTTCGAGCCATTCGCCGCAATGCGTGCAACGCCATCCGGGCGCATCGGCGGCAGGCCCGTTGCGTGCCGCGTCGATCACTTTCCTCGCCAGCATCTCGTCGCGTTCGTCGACGAGCCAGAGTTCCGGCGCGCACTGATCCGCCGGAATCTCGCCGATCGCGCCGCTCAGATAGCGGTTGTGCAACTCGCACGCGATACCCGCCGCGGCCAGCAGATTGACCCAATGCTGTCCGATTACGACGTTCGGCGCGCGCATCAGTTTCATCATGATCAATATCAGCGGACGATCTGGCTCGCCTCGTGCACGAGCTGCGCATAGAGCGCGTGCCGCTCCTTCGCGATGCGGCCATCGGCGACGGCTTCGAGAATCGCGCAGCCCGGCTCATGCAGATGATGGCAGTTGTAGAAGCGGCAGTTCGGCAAGAGCGGCCTGAACTCTGGAAACGCGCGCTCGAGCTTGCCTTCCGTCAGATGGTGCAGGCCGAATTCCTGGAAGCCGGGCGAGTCGATCAGCGCGCCTTCGCCGCCGGGAAGCGGGTAGAGGCGCGTGAAGGTGGTCGTGTGACGGCCGCTGTTGAGCGCCGTCGAGATTTCGCGCGTCGCGACTTCCGCATTGGGAATCAGCAGATTTACGAGCGTCGACTTGCCCATGCCCGACTGGCCGAGCAGAAGCGTCGAATGTCCGCGCAGATGTTCGGCGAGCGTTTCGCGGGCGGCTTCCGGCTGCATCTTGATCGACACTTCGAGCACGGTATAGCCGAGCTCGCGATACAGTTCGAGCCGCTTGCGCGCGAGCGGCAGCGCGGCCTCGACGTCGATCTTGTTCAGCACGATCAGCGGCTTCAGTTCGTTCTCTTCCGCGGCGACGAGCGCGCGTCCGAGCAGGTCTTCGCTGAAATGCGGCTCGGTCGCGAGCACGATCAACAGCTGATCGAGATTCGCCGCAAAGAGCTTCGACTTGTACTGATCCGAGCGATAGAGCAGGTTGCGCCGCTCACCGATCTCGACGATCACGCCCTGATCGGCGGAAGTCGGCTCGTACAGCACCTGGTCGCCGACGGCGATCTCGCTGCGCTTGCCGCGCGGGAAGCATTGCAGCATCGCGCCGCCGTCCTCGGGCGCGACGATGTAGTGACGGCCATGCGCGGCGATCACGAGACCGCGCGTGCGTTCCTGCGCGCGCTCGCTGGCGGCTGCCGCGCGCAGCGCTTTCGGTGAACGGCCGCTCATGCGTGACGCAGCAGCCGGTCGATCCGCTGCGAAGCGGGCGGATGCGAGTAGTAGAACGCCGTGTAGAGCGGATCGGGCGTGAGCGTCGATGCGTTGTCCTCGTACAGCTTCACGAGCGCGTTGACGAGATCCCTCGCGTCCGTCTGCGTCGCGGCGAACGCGTCGGCTTCGAACTCATGCTTGCGCGAGAAAAGGCTGCCGAGCGGCGTCACGAAGAACACGAACACGGGCACTGCGAGGAAGAACAACACGAGCGCGAGCCCGTCGTTGCTGCCCGTCATCGACGGCTGCACGCCGAGGCCTTCGAAGAACCACGTACGCTGCGCGAGCCAGCCGAGCAGCGCGAGCATCGCAAGGCTGATCGCGAACGTGACGATCATCCGCTTGATGACATGGCGGCGCTTGAAGTGGCCGAGCTCGTGCGCGAGCACCGCTTCGATCTCGCTGCCCGACAGGCGCGAGAGCAGCGTATCGAAGAACACGATGCGCTTCGACGAGCCGAAGCCCGTGAAATACGCATTGCCGTGCGCCGAGCGGCGGCTGCCGTCCATCACGAACAGGCCCTTCGCGGCGAAGCCGCAGCGCTTCATCAGCGCGTCGATGCGATGGACGAGCGCTTCGTCTCTCAGCGGCTCGAACTTGTTGAACATCGGCGCGATGAAGGACGGGTAGAGAACCAGCACGAGCATCTGGAACACGACCCAGACGACCCACGCCCACCACCACCAGTACGTGCCCGCCTGCTTCATCAGCCACAGCACGACGAACAGCAGCGGCAGGCCGAAAGCGGCGCCGAGCAGCACGCCCTTGATGCGGTCGACGAAGAAAATGCGTTTCGTCATCCGGTTGAAGCCGAAGCGCTGTTCGATCGCGAACTGGCGGTAGTACTCGAACGGCAGATCGACGGCGCTCGTGATCGCTATCACAGCCGCGACCAGCGCGATCTGCCCGACATAGCCCTGGCCGAACCAGTCGCCGATGGCAATATCGAGAATCTGCACGCCGCCGAGCAGCGTGAGCACGATCAGCACGGCCGCGCTGACGACGATCTCCATCATCGTCAGCCGCGTGCGTTCGATGGTGTAGTCGGCGGCGCGCTGATGCGCGGAGAGAGCGATCGTGCCCGCGAACTGCTGCGGCACCCGATCACGGTGCGCCGCGACGAAGCGGACCTGGCGCGACGCGAGCCAGAGCTTCATGCCGACCATCGCCGCCACGGCGAGCACGAACAGAACAGTGAAGTACAGAGTAGGCATCCGGGGAATCCGTGGGTTCTATGCGAGAATTATATGTTTGTTCCTGCCTGCGGGCGGGAGCGCGCCATCGTTGGCCCATTGCGGGTGTCGGCTGACCCGCTCGCGCCGTTCCAAATCAAGGTTGCCTTCAATGACTGACATTATCGAATCCGTCGATCAGCCGCCGCTCGTGCGCAGCGACATGAACCTCGTCTGGCTCGACATGGAAATGACGGGGCTCGATCCCGACAACGACCGCATCATCGAAATCGCTGTCGTCGTGACCAATTCGACACTCGATAAGGTCGTCGAAGGCCCCGTGCTCGCGATCCACCAGAGCGACGAGACGCTCGGCAAGATGGACGACTGGAACAAGAACACGCACGGCCGTTCGGGGCTGATCGACCGCGTGCGCGCGTCGACGGTGACGGAAGCCGATGCGACGGAGCAGATCCGCGTGTTCCTCGGCCAGTACGTGCCGCCTGGCAAGTCGCCGATGTGCGGCAACTCGATCTGCCAGGACCGCCGTTTCATGGCGCGCTGGATGCCCGAACTCGAGACGTTCTTCCATTACCGCAACCTCGACGTCAGCACGCTGAAGGAACTGTGCCGCCGCTGGCAACCTGCGATCTACAAGGGTTTCCAGAAGCGCGCGATGCATACGGCGCTTGCCGACATCCACGAATCGATCGACGAACTGCGCTACTACCGCGAGCATTTCCTGATCCCGGCCGCAGGCACGGCCGCCGACGCGCCGTCCACCGACGCGCCGGCAAAATAAATCAGCCCTGCCGTGGAGCGCGTATCGCGCTCTTCGGCCGGAACGCCGTCACGATGTCGGCGTTCGTCTCGATGTACGGACCGCCGATCAGATCGATGCAATACGGCACGGCGGCGAAAATGCCCGGCACCTTCACTTTGCCTGCCTCGTCGCGCAGGCCTTCCAGTGTCTCCTTGATCGACTTCGGCTGTCCCGGCAGATTGATGATCAGCGCGGCGCGCTCGGCCGTCTCGCGGATCACGGCCACCTGACGCGACAGGATCGCCGTCGGCACGAAGTTCAGGCTGATCTGCCGCATCTGTTCGCCGAAGCCCGGCATTTCCTTTGTCCCGGCCGCAAGCGTCGCCTCGGGCGTCACGTCGCGGCGCGCGGGGCCCGTGCCGCCCGTCGTCAGCACGAGATCGCAGCCCGCTTCGTCGACCAGTTCGATCAGCGTCTTCGTAATGGTCGGCGCGTCGTCCTGGATCAGGCGCGTTTCCGTGCGAAACGGCGACGTGAGCGCGCCGCCGAGCCACTCCTGCAACGAAGGTATGCCCTTGTCCTCGTAGACGCCCGTGCTTGCGCGGTCGCTGATCGAAACAAGGCCGACGACCAGTTCGTCGGGATGATTACGCGTGGGAATCGTCATCGTCGTCGTCCGAATCGTGGGTAGCGGCTTCGTCGTCGTCCGCGCCGGCGCTGTCCGCGTTCTTGATCCACTGGAACAGCTCGCGGAAATAGCGCGGCGGCTTGCCTTGCTGCACTTCCTTGCGCGCATTGCGGATCAGCGTGCGGCCTTGCTGCGGATCGGCATCGGGATGCACGCGGATGAATTCCGTCAGCGCGGCGTCATCGGCAAGCAGCTGTTCGCGCGTGCGCTCGATCCAGTGCAGGCGCGCCGTTTCTGCCTTGTTGATGCCCTTGTACTTGTCGAGCGCCTCGCGCAGCGCGCCTGTTTCGTCATCGGTGAGTCCGCGCATCACCTTGCCGACATACTGCATCTGGCGGCGCTTGCCTTCGTGATCGGTGATGCGGCGCGCCTCGCGTATCGCTTCGTCGAGCGCTTCCGGCATTGGCATGCGCTTGAGCGCGTCTTTCGGCAGCGCGGCGAGTTCTTCGCCCAGCGCCTGCAACGCGTGCATTTCGCGCTTCAGTTGCGATTTGCTGGGACGGTCATACCCGTTGTCGTCGTCGACGTCAGCGAGTGTCATCGGTTGAATGCGGGTTTTGCGTGTCATGCGCGGTATTGTAACTTGCCGTGCTGTCGCCAAGCCCGCCGCACGTCGCGCCAACCGGTCCACACGCGCCGCGCATCGCATCGCCGCAAGGCATCGCGAATGCCAGGTGCAGCGGCGTAGAGCTTGCTATGATCGCGGGATGCGTCGGCGCACAGGCCGGCGAAGCAGGGCAACATGCAACGACGAACTCTCGCGGGCCTCGGCCCGGACCGCACGGCAACTGAGGACGGCAAACGACAATGGCAGCAGACATGGAAGTCCGGCAACGTTTCTTCCCGCACACGCAGGATGAACTGAAAGAAATCGCCTCCGACATTCTTCGCCACGCAAAGTCGCTCGGCGCAACCGATGCGGCAACCGAAATCTCCGAGGGCGACGGCCTGTCCGTTTCCGTACGGCGCGGCGAAGTCGAGACGATCGAGCACAACCGCGACAAGATGGTCGGCGTGACAGTCTTCATCGGCAACAAGCGCGGCAACGCGAGTACGTCTGACTTTTCGCCCGAAGCGCTGAAGGACACGGTGATGGCCGCGTACAACATCGCGCGCTTCACGGCGGAAGACGACTGCGCGGGGCTCGCCGAAGAAGCGCTGCTGGAAACCGATCCGCGCGATCTCGACCTGTATCACCCGTGGAATCTGGATGCGGACGAAGCCGTCGAACTCGCGCGCCGCGCGGAAGACGCCGCATTCGCCACGAGCCCGCTGATCAAAAACTCGGAAGGCGCGAGCGTATCGGCGCAGCATTCACAGTTCGTGCTGGGCACGTCGCGCGGCTTTCTGTCGGGCTATCCGTACTCGCGTCACTACGTGGCGTGCGCGCCGATTGCGGGTAGCGGCCGCAACATGCAGCGCGACGACTGGTACACGTCGAAGCGCAGCGCAGGCGAGCTGGCCGATCCCGAAGCCGTGGGCCGCTACGCCGCCGAGCGCGCGCTCGCGCGCATGGGCGCGCGCGGACTCGATACGCGCAAGGTGCCCGTGCTGTTCGAGGCGCCGCTCGCGGCCGGCCTGCTCGGCGCGTTCGTGCAGGCGACGAGCGGCGGCGCGCTGTATCGCAAGACGTCGTTTCTCGTCGACAGCCTCGGCAAGCCGGTGTTCGCGCCGCATGTGCAGATCGTCGAAGATCCGCATGTGCCGCGCGCGATGGGCAGCGCGCCGTTCGACGAAGAAGGCGTGCGCACGAAGCAGCGCGCCGTCGTGAAGGACGGCGTCGTCGAAGGCTATTTCCTGTCGACGTACTCCGCGCGCAAGCTCGGCATGCCGACGACGGGCAACGCGGGCGGCTCGCACAACCTGTCGCTGCGCAGCGCGCTCACGCAAGACACGGACGACTTCGAGGAAATGCTGCGCAAGCTCGGCACGGGCCTGCTGCTGACGGAATTGATGGGGCAGGGCGTCAACTACGTGACGGGCGATTATTCGCGCGGCGCGTCGGGCTTCTGGGTCGAGAACGGCAAGATCCAGTACCCGGTCGAGGAGATCACGGTCGCGAGCACGTTGCAGGAAATGTTCCGGCATATCGTCGCGATCGGCGCGGATACGATCGTGCGCGGCACCAAACAGACGGGCTCGGTGCTGATCGAGCGCATGACCGTCGCGGGGCAGTAAGCGGTATTCACTGAGCGGTATGCACTAGGCGGTACATCGAGGCGCAAGCCGCTTCAAAAACGCAAAAGCCACGGAAGCGATTCCGTGGCTTTTTGCTTTGTACCGGGCAGGGGCCAGAGGCTCAACGCGCCTTGCGTCGGTACGTCACGAACGCATATTCGAAGTCGTTCGGCTCTTTCGCACGATGCGTTTCGCGCGCGACTTCTTCCCACTGCGCAGGATCGGGCGCCGGGAACGTCGCATCGCCTTCGAAGTCCGCGTGAATCTCGGTGACGATCATCTTGTCCGCGTGCCGCAAGCCGTCTTCGTACAGCTGCGCGCCACCGATCAAAAACGCTTCGGACGCGTTGTCGCGTGCCGCGAGCGCCAGCGCGTCGTCGAGATTCGTGACGGTGTCGCAGCCGGCGAACTGGCGTTGCGCATCGCGCGTGACGACGATATTGCGCCGTCCCGGCAGCACGCGGCCAATCGATTCATGCGTCTTGCGGCCCATCACGATGGGCGCGCCCATCGTCGTGCGCTTGAAGAAAGCGAGGTCTTCGGGAAGCCGCCAGGGCAGCTGGTTGTCACGGCCGATCACGCCATTGCGGGCGCGAGCGACGATCAGAGTGAGCGTCGTCATGCAAGAAAGTATGGAACGGGTAGCGGAAAGCGGAAGCCGATTCTACCCGAGCGCGCGCTGCCCGGCCGAACACGCCCGGCAGCGCGCGAGACGGCCCGCGCCGTTCGCATCCCTTTGGGCCGCTCAGGTCGCGTGCAGAGGCGCTAGTCGCGCGCGTCCTGATCGCTGGCGTCCAGATCTTTGTCGTCGCCTTTGAAGCCCGCCTTGTCGTCATTCGACGTATCGCGCAGGCCGTGCGTGCCCATCAGCCGGTAAAGTGTCACTCGCGAGATCCCGAGGTCCGCCGCCGCCTCGTTGAGCCGATGCCGGTGCCGCAGCAGCGCGGCCTCGATCGCGCGCTTTTCGGCGGCTTCGCGCGCCTGCGCGAGGCTCGTCGTCTGCTGCTCGCTGAAGTGCGCGAGGTCGAGATCTTCGGCGGAAATCAGCTTGTTTTCCGCCATCACGATCGCGCGGCGCACGCGGTTGATCAGCTCGCGCACGTTGCCCGGCCAGTGATAGTTGTACATCGCCTCGATCGCCGACGGCGTGAAGCCGCGAATCTTGCGCGCGTTATCGGCCTTGAACTTGCCGAGGATGTGATGCGCGAGCAGCTCGATGTCCTTGCCGCGCGCGCGCAGAGGCGGCTCGTCGACGCGCAGCACACACAGCCGATGGAACAGATCCGAGCGGAAGCGCGCGTCGCTCATCGCATCTTCGAGATCGACGTGCGTCGCGGAGATGATGCGCACGTCGACGGGAATCGATTCATGGCCGCCGAGGCGCTCGATCTTGCCCTCCTGCAGAAAGCGCAGCAGGCTCGCCTGGCTTTCCATCGGCAGATCGCCGATTTCGTCGAGAAAGAGCGTGCCGCCGTTCGCGGCCTCGACGCGGCCGATCTTGCGCTGGTTCGCGCCCGTGAACGCGCCGCGCTCGTAGCCGAACAGCTCCGATTGCAGCAGGTGATGCGGAATCGCGCCGCAGTTAATCGGGACGAACGGGAACTTGCGGCGCGGCGAGCGCTCGTGGATCGCGAGGGCGGTCAGTTCCTTGCCCGTGCCCGATTCACCCGAGATGAACACGCTCGCATCGGTGTTCGCGACCTTGCGGATCGTGCGGAACAGTTGCTGCATCGCTTCGCAGGTGCCGACCATTTCGTCATCGCTCGCGCTCGTGGTGTCGAGGGGCATGTCGGGGTCGCACAGATTGACCATGCCGTACGCGTGGCCGACGAGATAGTCGACGGTCGCGTTCGCCACGGGAATCTTCACGTAGTCGAAGCAGTAGTGGCGAATCAGCCGCCGCACGTCAGGATCGGCGAGCCGCTCGGCGTTCGCCAGCGCGATCCAGCCGACCTGCTGCGCACGCAGGCTCGGCTCCAGGCCGGGCAGCTCGCGCACCGCGAAGCTCGCCATGTCGGCGATGCCCGCGCACACCGTCGCGGGCTTGATGAGCCGTCCGACCTCGTGCGCCGAGCGCGCGACGAGCACGTTCCAGCCGCGGCTTTTCAGATGCTCGACGAGCGCGTCGTCGGGCGCGCGCGCGACATATAGCAGGGTGCGCGTCGCGACGCGCGTATCGACGGCCGTCGGAACCACATCGGATGCAGCGGGTGCGGCGGGTGTCGTGGACCCATGCGACGCCGCCAGGCGCAGCCCTGCGCCGGCGGGTGCAGGAACGGGGCTCAGATGAGAAGTTTCGCGCACGATCTGCCTCGTATCAGTGTCACGTCAAAAGGTGTAGGGAAAGCGCACGCCGATTACGTAGTTCGGCGCGTCGGGCGTCATGCCGATCGACACCGAACCGTTGATCGTCAGATGCCTGTTCACCACATGGTTCAGTCCGAAATTCATCACGGCGGCCGTCGTTTCGCTGCCCGGCACTTTCACGTAGTCGCCGCCAGGCGCCTTCGTCTTCGACGAGGGCTGCAGCGCGAGCGTGTACGAGATGCTGGCCGAGTCCTTGTCCGAGAATGCAAGCGCCACGCCCGCCCCGAGCTGGAAGATGTCGCCGAGCTTCACGGTTGCCGGCTGCGTCTGTCCGACCACCGATGAAATGTCGTCGAACGAGCGCGCGATGTTGTACGTGTAGGAGAGGCTGCCGAACAGCACGACGGGGTCATAGGTCTTGAGCACCGACAAACCCGCCGTGACGTTCCAGAAGCCCGTGCCCGTGGGCAGCTTCGACGGCGCGACGAGATTCGTGTTATCGGGGTCGAGCTGAACGACCTTGAGGCCGAACGGCGAGGTGCCCGTCGGTGCTTTCACGCGCAGACTGCCGACGACGTCCGGGATGTTGTTGGTCTCTTTCAGGAACTGGTAGTAGATCCCGAAGTTGACGTCGCCGATCGCATTCGAATTGACGGACGCATCGGACAGCGTGTTGGCCGCGCCTCCCGCGCCGCCGACGATGAACTGGCTGTGCCGGTACACATACGGCACGTCGACGTCGACGCTGATGCGGTCCGTCAGACCGTAGCGCGTGTCGAGATCGGCCATGATCTGGTGCGACTTGGTCTGCCCCAGATTGATGTTGCCGAGGAAAATCGCGTCGAGCGCGAGGAAGCCGGACAGTTGCAGCTGGCGGCGGTCGTAGTAGGTATCGCTGATACCCCAGTCCAGCGTCAGCTTGTGATCGAAGAGGGGCGCGTGCTCGCGCTGCACGACGGCTTCCTCGGCCTGCGTGCGTACGGGCTCGGCAGCCTTCTGCGTCTGGCCGACCGCGCCTTGCGGCAGGCCGGGACCGCTCGCCTGCGCGTTCGGGTTGGTCGTGCCCGGCGAGCCGCCCGCCGATGCGCCCTCCGGCGCAGGCGGATTGACGGGCACGCCTGTCGCGGTGCCCGTCGCGTTGCCCGGCGCGGGCGCGCCCGGCGTCACCTGCGCGAGCGGCGGCAGCGGCACGGGCAGGCCGTCGGCGCCCGGCTGCTCGGCGACGGCTTCGCTGCCAGCGGGCGCGCCATAGCCCGGCGCGCCGCGACCGCGCTGCGCCATTTCCAGATTCGTCACCTGCCGCTCGAGCGACTGGATCTGCCGCTGCTGCTCGTCGACCACGCGCATCAGCGTATTGAGCCGTTCTTCTAGCGACTGATTGTTGAGCGCCTGCGCGCCCGCTCCCTGCGACAGCGCATACAGCATTGCAGCAGCAGGGATGGCCGCGAGTCGAGCCCGCGGCCTCCTGCTTGTTGTATTGGTCATCATTGTTGTTCCCCCGGTGAAACTGGCAGCGCGTGGCTGATTCTTGTGCCCGGCGCTGCCGCATTTCGTCGCGACTCCTCCTGGTGACATAAAGCTGCCTTCATCTCCTTGAACCAGGCGCGTTTTGCAGGGCCTGGAGGACGCCGGCCTGGCGCAGCATCGCGGACGACATCGGCGCCGTCCGCAATGAAAGCTGCAACTGGTTGGCGACTTGCTGGTTATTGCCTGCGATCTGCAGCAGTTGTGCGATTGCGCCCGCCTGTTGCGCGTTGCCGGGCACGATGGTTTGCGACGCGATGCCCGCGGGCGTCTGCAGCGCGACGGTCACGCCGCCGTTGCCGAACGCGATGCCCGCCTTGATGGTGCCCGCCGCGTTCGATGCCGATGCGCTCTGCGCATTCGCGCCGCCCGCCAGCAGTTGCGGATTGTTGTTGAAGTCGATCTGCGCCGTGTTGAAGCCGACGTTGCGATCGCCCGCTACCTGCGTGACCTGCGATACGCCGTTGACGGAGACGCTTTGTCCGCCGCCGGCGTGGGCATGCGGGTTCGCGCCCGGATTGCCGTGGCCGTCGGTGACGCTCGCGCGCGTGTTGACGTTGGCCGTCAGCGCGTTCGCCGCATCGCGCGCGACGGAGAGACTGCCTTGCGCGAGCGCATTCGCGCCGTTCGGCAACTGCCATTGCGAAAGCACGTTCAATACGAAACCGGAGATCATCTGTCCGCCCGCGCCTTTTCCGGTCTGCTGGGCGAGCACATCGTCCCCGACGCTTTGCCACTGGATAGCGGCCGGCGCCACGTCGCGGAACGTCGTCAGGTCCGAGGCGTAGGCGCTGGTCGCGAGGCCGCACGTCGTGGCAAGCAAGATCGCGAGACACGTGCGGCCGGGCTGTGAGAGAGAGTGCTTCATGGGTGGTCAGAACAGGTCTGCCTTGATCAAGCCGTATTCGACAAAGGGAGTCGCGGCCGTCCCGTTGGCGAGCGCGCGCTCGCGCAAACGCAGCGCCAGCGACTCGTTGTCCTGCAACAGCGGGGAATCCTCCCTGAACGGTTTCCCGACGACTGCGAACACGAGCCCGTTCCACGTCTTCGCGAAGTCCTCCTCGAGCAGGATGCGATTGCCGAGGGCAGGGTCCGCGATGAAGATGCGACCGTCCTGCGCGTGCTTGACGATCACGAAGTGCTCGTAGCCGTCGATGTTCATCAGAACCATGACGGGGATCTGGAGGTGATACAGCGCGTCCGTGTTGACCCTGAAGCCGCGCCCGCGCAGGCCGATCGTCTCGACGAACTTCTTCATGTCGAGCATCGAGAAGCCGTTCTTGACCACTACTTCCGGCGTGGAGAACACCATCATCCGGCGGATCAGCTCCGTCTCGGGGATGTCGATCCCGTAGCCGTACTTGAGCAGGGTCGCGAGCGCCGCCGCGCCGCAGCTGTAGTCGAACTGCTGGCTGACGATATGGCGGTACCGGAGCTCCCTCATCGAATGCACCGTTTTGGTTAGCGGAACACCTGCGAGGGTAGACGTGTCGATGCTCGCCTGTGCGTGCCCTGTCGCACACATCGCGCAAGTTGCGAACGCAACGGCAGCATCGGCGAATCGAAACGCCGGATACCGGTCGAACCGGGACATGCTGGTCTCCTGTCGACCCGGGTTAGCGCTTCAGCTTTCGGCTAGAGTGAGTGGTTTGGCTGTCGGCTGGCGTTAGTGCTTTAGCACTTACGCGAGCCCCACGCAGAGCGCTCACTCCAGCGTCATGCAGAGCACTTACCGGGTCCCATGCACAGCGGTCGACCAGAGCCGGCATGTCGGCGGGATTGGAGCCTGGGTGTCCGCTCCCGTCGCATGCGTGCGCTGGTCCCATGCAACATCGCTGCTGCCAGGTCGCGCCGGCGGCTGATTAGGCCGCCGGTGCATCCCCTTATGGCTGCTTTTTTAGTGGCTCGTGTTCATCGAAGCGATTGCGAGGCCGTTGTGCTGCACGTTGCCCGCGCCGCCCGCGATGTTCACGCCGATGTTGCCGGTCGCGTGGCTCAGCGCGCCCGCGCCGAGCATCGCCGTGCCTTCGAACGAACCGTGGAACGACACGCCCGCCGACTGCGACGATTCATCCGTGGCGACCATCGCCGCGCTGGCATGATTGCGCGAGACCGTCGACGTCGAAGCGGCCATACTGTTGTTCTGCACGTTGCTGATGCCCGACGCGACGTTCACGCCGACGTTGCCCGATGCGTACTGCAGCGAGTTGTCACCGACCGATGCGTTCACCTTGAAGTTGTTGATGTTCGCGTGGCCACCCGAGCTCTGGTTGTTGAAGACCTGTGCGTTACCGAACACATTGCCGGCATCGACGGAAGCGAGCGCGGCGTCGTTGCTCTGCGCGTTGTTCACGCCTTCCGCGATGTTCACGCCGATGTTGCCGCTGACGTTCTGCGCGGCGTTCGCACCCGTCGTCGCCGTCAGGTTGCCCGCCTTCTGCGTGTTGATGTGCTCGGTGACCCTGCCGTACACGTCGACATCCGTCCTGTCTACCGTCGAGCTGAAGCCCCATTGCGCCGCTACGCTGTCGTGGCTGCTCGACCTTTCGACTTCATAGCCGCTCGACTGCTCGCGGAAGGCCTGATAACCGGAACCCTGGTTGGCCTTGTAGCCCCACACCGCGCCCTGGCCCGAGCCTTCCACCGCGCCGAATGCACCCGACAGGTGGTTGCTGTTGCTGTAGCTGGATTCGTTGTAGCCGGCGGAGAAGCCGCCTTGCACATGCGCTTCGCCGAAGCCGAAGTGCGGGGTGTTGAACGACGCGTACTGATAGCTGCCGCCCGCATGGCCGCCTGCCGAAATATGGCCGCCGGCGTTCTGGCTGTCATGGCTGAAGCTGCCGTTGATCTCGGATGCATGGGCGCTGAACTCATAGCCGCCGCCCTTGATCGAGCTGCTCTGATTCGCGTACTTGTAGCTGGACGATTCCTGGAAGCCCTGGGCGCCATACGCCGACGACGAGTGCGACGTCGACACGGAAGCCCACGCGTAGCCGCCGCCCTTCACTGAGTCGTAGCTGTTGTTGATACGCGTCGTGATGCTGCCCGACGTGTACGACTGCGCGTTCGGGCTCAGCGATGCGTTCGCGTACGCATGCTGCGTGTTGTTGACGACGGCGCCCGCCGTGCTGGAGACGCCCACGCAGCCGAACAGCGTGACGAATCCTTCGATGCCGACGGCTTCGCCCACCAGCGTCGCGTTGAAGATGAACGGGTTCTTCAGCGGGCTCGCGAAGGCGCTGGAGGAAGCGGCTGCGAGGACGGCTGCTGCAATGAGAGTGCGCTTCATGTTTCGCTCCGATACTCGTTGTGGTCAGTTAGAAAAGAGTGCCCGCCGGGGGACGGAGCACAAAACTGTTTGCCGTGGCATTACCGGCGCCGGCAGTCTGGTTGATCTGCACGATTCCGTTGACGCTCTTGAAGGCGTCGTTGGAGATGCTGGTCTCGCGCACGGTTTGGACCCCGATGGCTTGACCCTGACCGCCGTTCTTCGCGGCCGCCGCGGACAGCACGCCATCCGAGACAGCCTCGACTCCAGGCGCCGCAGTGCCGAGCTGCACACTGTTGCGCTGGAGATTCCCTGCGCCCGCAGATTGGTTCACCATCACCGCTCCGGACGTATTCGAAAATGCATTGCCGTTGATCGACGCGCGCGCGTTCGGCACGCGGGCCCGCGCGCCGGCGCTCTGGATGCTGGCGTTGTCGTTGCCGGCGGCGTTGCCGTTCGAGATCGTCAACTGGTTGAGCTGCGCGTTGTTCAGCCCCGCCGTCTGGTTGACCGCGAGCGCGCCCGTCACGCCGACGGCTGCGCCCGTCGCGATGTCAGCGTCGCCCGTCACGCGCGCTGCCTGTTGTTGCATCTGTTGCGGCATCTGTTGCGCGCACGCGGCGTGCATTGCTGCGAGCCCGGCGAGCGCGAAGGCCGCTTCGCAGGCGAGCGCCGGGATGCGCCGGAGCGGCAATGGCGAACGGAAGAGCGCGGTCATTTGTTGAGCCCTCCGAGCGCGCCGCCCAGCGCCGTCGAGAGCGGCGCGAGCGCGCCCGTCACCGACGCCGAGATGCTGCCGCCGAGCCCCGGCGCCGGTTGCCCGATGCCACCGGAGTTGAGCGCGACGTTGTTGTTCGTCGTGTTGCCCGTCAGGATGCGTGTGACGGCCTGCAGCCCCGCGTTGCCCGCGACGTTCCTGTCGAGACCCGTCGAGCCGTGCGCGTTGGTCAGGTCGGCGTCCGAGGCGACTTGCGCCATCGTCGGGTTGAAGGTGTTGGCGGGGAACGTCGAGACACGCGAGGTCACGGGGTCCTGATCCCTCGGCACCGGGTTATACGCGATGCGCGGCGTGATTTCCCTCTCGACGACGATATCGCCGGGATTCACGACCTGCGCGGCTGCGACGCCCGCGAATCCGGCAGCGGATGCGCCGACGAATGCGCCGACAAGCGCAGCCAGGGTTGTCGCGCGCGTTGCGCGGCTGTACCGCGTCCCCAATGAAGCGATCATTTTGCGTGCTCCCGATACGGAGTCCGAAACACTTTGCATGGTCTTCGTTGCGCCTGTGATGCTGCGGGTGGTGTCTTGCTGCTTTTCCTACTTCCGCTGGTAGTTCGCTACGTTGCCTTGCGCGGCGCGTGCGGCGTCGACGGGGATGGGCAGCGGCGACGGCGGCGCGATCTCGTCCCACAGCGTCACGGCATTGCCGCGTGTCAGCTGCGGCGTCGCCGCGACCATCACCATGCCTGCCGCGCCGCCACGCTGACGCGAGAGCACCTGGTCGTCGAGCGCAACGGTGCTCGTCGGCGTGCCGTCGTCGGGCTCGTCGATGACCTGCGCGCGTGTCGACTCATCTTCCGCTGCCGTTGCCGCTTCCGCTTCCGCTTCCGGTCCCGTACCGACATTGGCGGTGGCCGCAAACGTTTCATTCGCGGAATCGGGCGCCGGTTGCGCTGCCGTTGCGAGCGGCTCGAGCGTGACGGATTCCTGCGCGCTTACGCCTGCGGGGAGCGCGACGAGAGCGAGCGCGACGCACAGGGCCGCGCTGGCTGGCAGTCGCCGGATCGTGCTCGAGTCGATGCCGAAAACGGGTCGCATGATGTCTCTCCTTGGTGCGGGAGATTTAGCGAAACGTGTGCCATCCGTGCGAACCCATTGATGCGATTGGTCCGCCCAAAATCGATCCGGCGCCCGTTGCTGAAAATCGGCCGTAAACGTTTCAGGTCTGAAACCTCGCAAAAAACACGCGGATTTCAAATCGGTGCGTTAAATGCAACGCCACGGGAGTCCGTTGATAAAAAAGTATGGTGAATGCGCTTCCAGGCGAATTAATCGGGTCCCAATGAGATTGCCTGGCAGCCGCAAACCCTTGTCGCACAAGGCCGGACGATTTAATTCGCATATTTGTTTTCGACGGCTCGCGCGTATAGTAAGCTCTCATCCACAGCACACGATTTTAAAAAGCCCACTACTGGGTCGTTTCAATACACGCGCCGTTTTCGGGGATCAGCTGTCCGTACGGAATGGAATGGCCGTTCGGTTTTCGCCGTTTGCGAATCCCGTGCGAATAGGCGTGCCTGAAAGCTAAATACAGATCAGCACATGCCGTCATCCTTAACGTTCGTTGACGAGAGGATCTGAATAATGGAATCCGCCACACGGCAACTGATATACGTATCACGAGATCCCAGCGCTGAGTTGAACACGCGTTTTCATGAGCGCGGCTGGCATGTCGAAGTCGTCGGTTCGGCGCGGGATGCGCGCCGCGCAGTGCGTGCGGGGATGGCGGCGGGCGGTCTGCTCGACCTGTCGAGCTGCTTCCAGCAGCACGAAATTGCCGCATTCGAGTCCTGCCTGACGATGCCGAACGTCGGCTGGGTCGCGACTACGATGGCCGGCCAACTGCAGGACGCCGCGTTGCGCCGGCTCGTGCGCGACTACTGTTTCGATTATGTGACCGTGCCTTACTCGGGCGACCGGATCGTCGATTCGGTCGGGCATGCGTATGGGATGGTTTCGCTCGGCGAGCCGGCGTCGAATGACGCGTCGCCGGGCGGTTCCGAGGGCGAGATGGTCGGGTCGTGCGACGCGATGCTCGCGCTCTTCCGCTCGATCCGCAAGGTCGCGATGACGGACGCGCCCGTCTTCATCTCCGGCGAATCGGGCACGGGCAAGGAACTGACGGCCGTCGCTATTCACGAGCGCTCGGCGCGCCGCAATGCGCCGTTCATCCCGATCAACTGCGGCGCGATTCCGCCGCATCTGCTGCAGTCGGAGCTGTTCGGCTACGAGCGCGGCGCGTTCACGGGCGCGAACCAGCGCAAGATCGGCCGCGTGGAAGCGGCGAACGGCGGCACGCTGTTCCTCGACGAAATCGGCGATCTGCCGCTCGAAAGCCAGGCGAGCCTGCTGCGCTTCCTGCAGGAGCGCAAGGTCGAGCGGCTGGGCGGACACGGCGCGATCGAGGTGGACGTGCGGATCATCTCCGCGACCCACGTCGACATGAACACGGCGATGATCGAAGGGCGGTTCCGCTCGGACCTGTATCACCGCCTGTGCGTGCTGCAGATCGACGAGCCGCCGCTGCGCGCGCGCGGCAAGGACATCGAGCTGCTCGCGCGGCATATGCTCGAGCGCTTCCGGAAAGATGCGAGCCGCCGGCTGCGCGGCTTCGCGCCCGATGCGATCGCCGCGCTCCACAACTACAGCTGGCCGGGCAATGTGCGCGAACTGATCAACCGCGTGCGGCGCGCGATCGTGATGTCGGAAGGCCGTGCGATCACGGCGCGCGATCTCGAACTCGCGGAATATGTCGAAATCGTCCCCGTGTCGCTCGCGCAGGCACGCGAGGCAGCCGAAAGACAGGCGATCGAGCTGGCGCTGCTGCGCCATCGCGGGCGTCTCGGCGACGCGGCGCAGGAGCTCGGCATTTCGCGCGTGACGCTGTACCGTTTGCTGTGCTCGCACGGCATGCGGCATATGGAAAGCGAGCCGCTCGCGCAGCACGCGGCGGGGTTGCCGTCGACGATGCCGCATCTCTGACGCCTGCTCCCGACGACACATCGGGAAGCCCGGCCGGTTTGGCCGGGCTTCTTTGCTTTTGACGCGCCCTTTCCCGTTTCCTGCTGGCGATGCCGGCTCGTTACGCCGCTTCCCGCGCGAGGCGAAAACCGCGCAGGGAACACGCGTCGGGCGGGAAAGCGGCGCGATCACGGCGCTTCATGTGGCTTGCTAAAATCGGAGTTTCCCAAAAACCTCCGGTGCGCCAGGCGCACGGCCGAAGGAATCCGCATGAAACAATACCTCGACCTCGTCCGCACGATCCTCGATACGGGCAGCTGGCAGGAAAATCGCACCGGCGTCCGCACGATGAGCATGCCGGGGGCGATGTTGCGCTTCGATCTGCAGCAGGGTTTCCCGGCCGTGACGACGAAAAAACTCGCTTTCAAGTCGGCGATCGGCGAGCTGATCGGCTTTTTGCGCGCGTCGCGCAGCGCAGCTGATTTTCGCGCGCTCGGCTGCAAGGTCTGGGACGGCAATGCGAACGAAAACGCGCAGTGGCTCGCGAACCCGTACCGGCAAGGCACCGACGACCTGGGCGATGTCTACGGCGTCCAATGGCGTCAGTGGCCCGCCTATAAGGTGCTCGACACCACGGCAAGCGCCAGGCTCGAAGATGCGGCATCGCGCGGCTATACGCCCGTTACCGAGTTCGAGGAGGGCGGCGTGCGCAAGGTGGTGCTGTACAAGGCGATCGACCAGCTTCGCCAGTGCCTCGATACGATCATCAACAACCCTTCCGACCGGCGGATTTTGTTTCACGCCTGGAATCCGGCCGTGCTCGAGGAAATCGCGCTGCCGGCGTGCCATCTGCTGTATCAGTTTCTGCCGAACGTGTCGAAGCGCGAGATTTCGCTTTGCCTGTACATCCGCAGCAATGACGTCGGGCTCGGCACGCCGTTCAACCTGACGGAAGGGGCGGCGCTGCTGCATCTCGTCGGCCGGCTGACGGGCTATGCGCCGCGCTGGTTCACGTATTTCATCGGCGACGCGCACATCTACGAGAACCAGCTGGACATGCTGCAACAGCAGCTGACGCGCGAGCCCTACGAAAGCCCGACGCTCGCGATTGCCGACCGCGTGCCCGAGTTCGCGAAGACGGGTGCCTACGAGCCCGAGTGGCTGGAGAAGATCGAGCCCGCCGATTTCTCGCTGGTCGGCTACCGGCACCACGAACCGCTGACAGCGCCGATGGCGATCTGATCTGACGCGCAGCCGGCATTCCGGCGCAGCGTAGCCCTGATGTGAAAACGTGAAAACGCCCACCGCGATTGCGGTGGGCGTTTTCGTTTGTGGCGTGGCGCGCTCGCCGGTGCTGCCGGTACTGCCCGGACTCAGCCGCGATGATGCTCTTCGTGGCCTCCGCCGCCCGTCGCGCGCTGTTCCTGATGCGGCTGCGGCTGGGGTTGAGGCTGTGGATGCGGCTGCTGCGCCTGCTGCGGCGGGTGAAATTCCGGGCGAGGCTGTTGTTGTGCCTGCGGTTGCGGGTGAAATTCCGGACGCGGTTGTGGCTGTGGACGGAACTCCTGGCGTGCCTGCTGTTGCGGCTGTGGTTGGGGATGGAATTCCTGACGCGGCTGAGGCTGCGGACGGAATTCCTGGCGCGCCTGTTGTTGCGGCTGCGATTGGGGGTGGAATTCCTGACGCGGCTGAGACGCCGGACGGAAGTCCTGATGCGCCTGCTGTTGCGGCTGCGGCTGCGGCTGCGGATGAAATGCCTCGCGTCCCTGCTGCTGCGCTTCTTGCGTCGGAGGCGGCACCGGCTGCGCACGCATCTGCGGCCCGTGTTGCGGCTGACCCGGTGCGACGCCCGCGAAACTGTTCGCCGGCCGCGGCGCGTGTTCGTGCTGCTGTATCGCCTGACCGTTCTGCGGCATCACCGGACCTTGCGGCATTGCCGGGTCTTGCGGCTGCGCTGCTCCTGACTGCGGGTTGCCGCGTTGCTGGGCCATCGGCGCGTGATGCTGCGTCCACGCGGGCTCGCGCTGCTGGGCGACAGCCCGATCCTGGCGCTGCGCGCCCCCCGGCTGACCTGGTTGCGGCTGCATGCCGTTCATCTGATGACCGCCCGCGAATTGTGGAGGACGCGGCACGCCATTGCCCGGCTGACCGCGCTGTCCAGACTGCCCGGGCTGTCCGGGACGCTCGGCTTGTTGGCCAGCCATCGGCGCCGGCGCAAAGCTGCGCCCCGATTGACCTGGTATGCCGTGCTGCCGTGCATTCATCTGCGGCTCGCCGCCCGGCCGCTGGCCGCCGGGCGCACCCGCGACCGGCGCGCCCGGCATGGCGCCCGGCATCTGTCCCGGCACATGCGAGCGCACCACCCGCACGTTCGCGACGGGGCCGTTGCCGTTGAGCGTCTGTCCGCCGAAGTGCGCGGGCACGGAAGTGCGCACCATCGGCTCGCCCGCGCCCGGCACGCGACCGTGCCCGCCTTGGGCGAAGTTCTGTGCGAGCCTGTCGTGGAACGCCGCTGGCACGCCCGGATTGCGCGTGCCGACGACGGGCCGCGCCATCACATTCGCCGGCGGCCGGTAGGCAGCGTTGCGCATCCCCGGCCCGAAGCTCTGTCTGACGGGCGCGAGATTCGGTGCACCCGCGTTGAAGCGCGCGTTGCGCCACTGCGCGGGGTCGACGCGCTGTCCAAAATGGTTCGTCGGCTGTCCGTGGACGAATGCCGTTGCGGGCATCCCTGTGACGGCCCCCGGCGCGCGGTAGTTGACGTACGTGTTGCGGACGTTGTTATGGATATCGACGCGGTTGTTGACGATGACCGTGTTGTTCACGCGCTCGTAGTAGCGCGGGCTCCAGTCGTGATGGCGGCCCCAGTGCGGATGCCACGGCTCGCCGGGGCCGAGCGCGAACCACGCGACCCCCGTCGCCGCGACGCCGCCGATCGCGAGATTCACGCTCCAGTCGCTGCCGCCGCCATCGCCGACGAACGCAACAAGAGCGGGCGCATACACGGGCGGCGGCTCGCTGACGACGACGGGCCCCGGCACCCACGCCCACGCATCGTCGACATAGGCCCAGCGGCCGTAGTGATAAGGCGCGAAGCCCCACGGCGCGTCGTCGACCCACGTCCAGCCCCACGGCGCCTGCCAGACCCAGTGGCCGTCGCGATAAGGCGCCCATCCCGCAGGCTCCTGATTCGGTGTCCACACTTCGCCGTATTGCGGCGTGCTGCGCCACGTGCCGTTCGCGTCCAGGTCCTGATAGCCGGGCAGTTCACGCGATACATAGCGCGCCGAAACCGAGCGGTCCTCGGCGGCGTCGCGGCTGGCTGTCCACTCGTCGAACGGATCGGCGCCGGGCGCGCCGTTATCGCCCGTCTGCTGCAGGTCCGTGCCCGCGAAGGTGATCTGCTGTCCGGCGGCGACAGGCACCTGGCCGTTGTCGCCGTAGACGGTCGCGCTGCCTCTGCGCACCGTGACTGTCGTGCTGCTGCCGTCCGGCGCGACGTCGACGCGGTAGTCGCCGGGCCCGTTGACGCCCAGCGCGAGATTCGGCGTGTCGATCTCATACGACGAGCCCGGCGCGATCGCGCGCACGTGCGTCGACAGCGTGCCTTGAGCGACCTTCAGCTGCGTGCTGCTGTCGTCGAGATTGAGGATGTCGAGACTGGTTTGCTGGCCCATGCGCACGGCCGTCGAGCCGATGTGCAGCTCCAAGCGCGCGTTTTTGTCGTTCCACAACTGGTCGCCCGTCGTGAGCGGCCGGTTGACCTGCGCATACGACCAGTCGGACGCGCCAGCGGGCTCGGTCGTGACCGTGCCTGCCATGTAGTTCAGGCGCGCGACGCGTCCGGGCGGGTCGCTATCGGGCGTCGACTGAGGTGCCGATTGAGGTGCGGGTTGAGGTGCGGATTGCTCGACGTTCGCGGGCGGCGGCGCTTCCTGCGCCCAGGCGGCCTGCGTGGCGAGCGTCGCGAACGCGCCAGCAACGGCGAGCGCAACCAGCGACGAATGGTGCATCGCGCGGGGCGCCGGATCGTCGGCGCTGCCGGAATTCCGGCCGGGTGTGGTGAGTGTTTTCATGGTTGTCGCTCCGTCGGGCACGCGCGGCGCGGCACCCTGCGAAGTCACTCTACCCGTGGCGGCTGTTTCAAGGCAGTCTCATTTGTAAGCCACTCGCGTGGCGCTGTAACAAAAGTTGTCCCGTCGAATGGCTTGTCGGACGCATCGCCCGTCAGTGCGATAAAAACGCGTCGAAATGACGATGGCCGGCGGGCGTCACGCGCAGGATTCGCGGCCGCTCGGTGCGCTCGACCCAGCCATTCGACGACCACGACTTGAGCAGCGCCGCGCCGAGCGCACCGCCCAGATGCGGCCGGCGCTCGCTCCAGTCGGGGCACGTGCACGCGAAACGGCGGCGGCGCGTGCGCTGCCGCGTGACGTCGATGCCCCAGTCGGCGAGGAGCGCCGCGCCTTCGGGCGTTGCGTCGAGCGAATCGCCATGGACGGTCAGCAAGTCGCCGCCCACGAGCCGTTCGTAGACGCGCACGGCCAGTTCGCCCGCCATGTGGTCGTAGCAGGTGCGCGCGTAGCGCATGTCGACGGGCACCGTGCGCGCCGGGCGCGGCACGGGGCGCTGTGGCGCCGTGGCTTCGGCGACGTTGGCGAGCGCCTCGATGGTGGCGGCGATTTCCGCCGACGCGATACGGAAATAGCGATGACGCCCGCGCACTTCGAGCGCGAGCAGTCCGCCGTCGGTCAGCCTGGCGAGGTGCGCACTGGCCGCCGACGGCGAAAGCCCAGCGATCAGCGTCAGTTCGCCTGCGGGACGCGCGGTGCCGTCCATCAGCGCCCACAGCATCGCGGCGCGGCCCGGGTCGGCGAGCAGCGCGCCGATGCGGCTCAGGCCCGGAAAGTGATTCGGTTCGGAAGGAAGCAGTGCAGCCATGTGGATCTCCTGTCGACCAGAGTTAGCGCTTTAGCGCTTACTCTGGTCCCATGCAGAGCGGTCGACCCGAGTTAGCGCTTTAGCTGTCGGCTGGAGTTGGTGCGTTAGCACTTACTCCAGCCCCATGCAAAGCACTCGCTCGGGCCCCATGCAAAGCAGCCGTAGTCAATCGGCTCATGGCTTTCACTCTACCCGCGATGCGCATTCGATGTTTCAGCATGTCGTGAACTGTCGCGTGCGCCGCAGCGCCCCGCCGATCTGCGGGCGCAAACACCGCCAGGCTAAAATCGGAGCGCTTTCTCCAGTTTTCGAGTGAACGACGCAGTCATGAAAATCCTCTTCTCCGTGGTCGCGGCCCTGGTCCTGTGCAGCGCATGCGCGCAGGGCGGGGCGGGCCCGTCGTCGACCGGATCGGGCAGCATTACGATGTACGGCACGATCGACACAGGCATCACCGTTCGCAACTGACGCCTCCGGCGGCGCGGTCGCTACGGATGTACCGATGTGCGCCGCGTGGCAGGAATTGATGCATCATTGACGCTTCTGCCACGGCGACCGATGTAACGATGTGCGCATCGTCACCCCGCCCGCGAGGCTACCGATGCCGTCACCTTCCGCCGCTTCCGATGTTCCCAGCCGCGCCACCGGCCGTGCCGATCCGCATGGCCGCCGCGCCGCGCGTGTGCTGGCCGTTTGCCAGGCGCTCTACACGTCGTCGGTGTCGATCGATCTGACGCTGACGGGGCTTGTCGGCTACACGCTTGCCGACGATAAGTCGCTCGCCACGCTGCCGTTTTCGCTGATCACCGTCGCCGCCGCGCTGACGACCGTATGCGCGTCATTCCTGATGGCGCGCGTCGGACGGCGCGCGGGCTTCATGCTCGGCGCGGGCGTCGGCGCGGCGGGCGGCGCGATCTCCGTGTACGCGATCTTTCATCACAGCTTCTGGGCGTTCTGCGCGGGCACGGCCACCGTCGGCGTGTTTCAGGCCTTCGCCCAGTACTACCGGCTCGCCGCCGCGGACGCCGTTTCCGCCGACATCAAGAGCCGCGCAATTTCGACCGTGCTGACGGGCGGCGTCGTCGCGGCCGTGCTCGGTCCGGCGTTGGCCGCGTGGAGCAAGGACTGGCTCGCGCCCGTTGCGTTTGCCGGCTCGTATGCGCTCGTGACAGTGCTCGCGCTGCTGTCGATGGCGCTCGTCGCCGCGCTGTATCGCGATGCTGCGCCGCATGCGGACGTCGCGGCGCAGCGAGAGCCTGCGCGGCCCTGGCGCGCGATCGTCCGGCAGCCGATCTTCGTGGCCGCGCTTGCGAACAACGCGCTCGGCTACGCGGTGATGATGTTCGTGATGACGGCGACGCCGATCGCCGCCGTCGCGTGCGGACACTCGATCGGCGACGGCGCGCAGATCATCCAGTGGCATCTGGTCGGCATGTTCGCGCCGTCGTTCTTCTCGGCGCGCCTGATCGCGCGCTTCGGCGTGCTGCGCGTGATCGGCGCGGGCATCGTGCTGTCGGCGCTGTGCGGCGTGCTTGCGCTGCGCTCGACCGACCTGCCGCATTTCTACGCGGCGCTCGCGTGCCTGGGCGTCGGCTGGAACCTGATGTTCGTCGGCGGCACGACGCTGCTCGCGCAATCGTACCGTCCGTCCGAGCGCGCGAAGACCCAGGCGACGAGCGAGTTCACGACTTTCGCGTTCTCGGCGCTCGGCTCGCTGTGCGCGGGCCAGATGCTCGCGCATTTCGGCTGGACGGCCATCAACGCAGCGATTTTTCCGTTTCTCGGGCTCGCCGCGCTGGCGACGCTGGCCTTCGCGTGGTCGCAAAGACGTTCGCCGCTGCCGGCGTCGGGCATGTGAACGGATTCCTTTACCCGTGAAAAGGGACGACACGATGAGTCACGCTTCGAACGCCACCGATCACGAAGCAATCCGCGCCCCGGCACACGATGCGCCCGCGCCGCAAGTTCGCCACATCGTGTTCGCCGTTGCGCCCGAACTCGTGCTGCTCGACGCATGCGGCCCGCTCGAAGCGTTCCATCGCGCCGAGTTGACGGTGCGGGACGCGCGGCGCGTGTTGTCGGGAGTGTCGGCTGGCGTCTTGCCGGAATCGCGCGAGCGCGTCGCTTACCGCACGACGGTTGCATCGATCGACGGCGGCGAGCTCGACACCTTTTCCGGCTTGCCCGTCGTCACGCGGCGCCTCGACGCGCTCGACGGCGAGCCGATCGACACGCTGATCATCCCCGGCATCCCCGTCGACGACGGCCGCGCATTGCAGCCGGCGCTGATCGACTGGATCGCGCGGCGCGCTCCGCAGGTGAGGCGCGTGTGCTCGGTGTGCACTGGCGCGTTCTATCTGGCAGCGGCGGGCGTGCTCGACGGACGCCGTGCGACGACGCACTGGCGCGACGCGGTTGGCCTCGCCGAGCGGTTTCCGCGTGTGCGCGTCGACGCCGAACCGATCTTCATCCGCGAGCCGTTGCCGGGCGGCGGCGGCCGGGCCGTGTGGACGTCGGCGGGCGTGACGGCGGGCATCGATCTCGCGCTGGCGCTGATTCAGGAGGACTACGGGCATCCCGTCGCGATGCAGGTCGCGCGGCGGCTCGTCGTGTTCGTCAAGCGCCCCGGCGGGCAGTCGCAGTACAGCGCGGCGCTGGCGGCGCAAGCGTCGGCGGGCGGCGCGTTCGACGGTTTGCACGGCTGGATCGCGTCGAACCTGAACGGCGACCTGTCCGTCGAGCGGCTCGCGGAAGAGGCGCGTATGAGTCCGCGTACCTTCGCGCGCCGCTATGCCGACGAAGTGGGCCGCACGCCCGCCAAGACTGTTTCGGCATTGCGGCTCGAAGCGGCGTCGCGCGCGCTTGCCGAGTCGCGCCGGCCGCTGAAGCGGATCGCGCTGGATTGCGGCTTCGGCAGCGAGCAGAACTTGCGGCGCGCGTTCATGCGCAGCTTCGGCGTGCTGCCGCTCGATTACCGCGAGCGTTTCTCGTCGGCGCTGCGCTGAGTTGCGGCGGCATGCCCGCCACACTTGCGCGCGATGCAAAGCAATGTTGCGTTCGCGCGGGCCATACCCAGCGCCGGATAGCACAGCGGCCGCCTTATTGCCCTCGTATAATCGGCTCCTTTCGATAGTTTGTTGACCGGAGTCAAGATGAGCACGCCTGCCGCAGCGCCGCTGGATCGTTCAGAAACCACGTTCCGATTCCTCGCCGAACCAACGTCGGTCAACTTCGGCGGCAAGGTGCACGGCGGCGCGCTGATGAAATGGATCGACGAAACCGCGTATGCGTGCGCGGCCGTCTGGTCGGGCCGTTATTGCGTGACGGTCAGCGTCGGCAATATCCGCTTTCGCCGGCCGATTCACGTCGGCAATCTGGTCGAATTGCGCGCGCGTGTTGTCGCGACGGGGCGCACCAGCATGCATATTCACGTGTCAGTGCACGCGGGCGATCCGAAAGGCGGCGAGCTGCTGCAAACCACCGATTGCCTCGTCGTGATGGTCGCCGTCAACGAGAACGGCACGCCCGTGTCCGTGCCGTCGTTTGTGCCGCAAACCGACGAGCAGAAGCGTCTCGCGAAGTACGCGATGGACGTGAAGGCCGCGCTCGATGCGATCGTCGATCTGAAGCCCGAGGAAGTCGCGCAGGGCAAAGTTTGACGTGCAGCGGCACCGCATGCTCTCTTCGCGTTTGCGAAGAGAGCATCGCGGGCTTGCAGTAAAGGGCGGCAGAAAAGTGCTTTAACGAGGGGCTCTAACGAAGCGCGCTAACGAAGGGCTTTAACGAAGGCTCTAACGCTTCGTGTCGCCGACCATGTCGTGCGGTCGCACCCATTCGTCGAACTGCTGCTCCGTCAGATGACCGAGTGCGAGCGCCGCGGCCTTCAGCGTCGTGCCTTCCTTGTGCGCTTTCTTCGCGATCTGCGCGGCCTTGTCGTAGCCGATGTGCGGATTGAGCGCCGTCACGAGCATCAGCGATTCGTTGAGCAACTGGTCGATGCGCTCGCGGTTCGGCTCGATGCCGACCGCGCAGTTGTCGTTGAAGCTCTGCATGCCGTCGGCGAGCAGGCGGACCGACTGCAGCACGTTGTGCGCGATCATCGGCCGGAACACGTTCAGCTCGAAGTTGCCGCTCGCGCCGCCCATGTTGACGGCCACGTCGTTGCCGAACACCTGGCAGCACAGCATCGTCACCGCTTCGGATTGAGTCGGGTTCACCTTGCCCGGCATGATCGAGCTGCCCGGCTCGTTTTCGGGAATCGACAGTTCGCCCAGGCCGCAGCGCGGGCCGCTTGCGAGCCAGCGGATGTCGTTCGCGATCTTCGTCATGCTCGCCGCGAGCGTCTTCAGTGCGCCGTGCGCGAACACGAGCGCATCGGCGGCCGCCATCACCTCGAACTTGTTCGGCGCGGACACGAAGGGCAGGCCCGTGAGCTTACCGATCGCCGCCGCGACCTTGTCCGCGAACTGCGGATGCGCGTTCAACCCGGTGCCGACTGCCGTGCCGCCCTGCGCGAGTTCGTACAGATGCGGCAACGCCGATTCGATATGTTTCGCGCACTGGTCGAGTTGCGCGACATAGCCCGAGAATTCCTGGCCGAGCGTGAGCGGTGTCGCGTCTTGCAAATGCGTGCGGCCGATCTTCACGACGTCGGCGAACGCCTTCGCTTTTTTGTCGAGCGTATCGCGCAGCGTCTTCAGCGTGGGCAGCAGATGTTTCGCGATGCCGACAGCGGCCGCTACGTGCATCGCGGTCGGGAACACGTCGTTCGACGATTGCCCGCGATTCACGTCGTCGTTCGGATGCACGAGGCGCGCTTCGCCGCGCTCGCCGCCCATCAGTTCGCTCGCGCGGTTCGCGATCACCTCGTTGAGGTTCATGTTGCTCTGCGTGCCGGAGCCCGTTTGCCAGACGGCGAGCGGAAATTCATCGGCATGCCTGCCTTCGATGATCTCGTCGGCGGCGGCCATGATCGCCTTCGCCCTGGTTGCGTCGAGCACGCCGAGGCCCAGGTTCACTTCGGCGGCGGCGCGCTTGATGATGGCCAGCGCCGTGATCAGTTCGGGTGACTGCTTCTCCGTCGAGATTTTGAAGTTCTGCAGCGAGCGCTGTGTTTGCGCACCCCACAGCTTCGCGCCCGGCACGGCGATTTCGCCGAACGTATCGCGTTCCATGCGTACATCTTTCGTCATGTTGTACTCCGCTTGGTGATTGGATGGGCCTCACAACTGCTCATCGACTGGCAGCAACAAGAATAGACCCGTCAGCGCGTTGCGGTAAAAGCCCGCGCCGGGATCGAGGTTGTATTGGTGAATCAGGCCGTTTTCCTCTTCGGTCCAGACGAGTTGCGATTGCGGCGTCGCCGAAGATTTCAGTGTGGCCAGTTCCGCCGGCGTCGCGAGCGTCACGCGATAGCTGACGGCGGGCGATATCGCGTGATCGAAGAGCCGCGCGACGTCTTCGGCGATGGGCGCGCTGTGGATCACGAGCGCGAGCTCCGTGTTCAGATGCGCGGAACGCGGATCGAGATTCATCGAACCGATCACGAGCGTCTTGCGATCGATCACGTAAGACTTCGAATGCAGACTGGCTCTCGAACGCGAGCCAAAGAGGCCCGTCTCCGGCGGGTTCTCGTCTTGCATCGGCTTGAATTCGTAGAGCTGCACGCCGCGTTCGAGCAGCGGCACGCGATACGGGCTATAGCCGGCTTGCACGGCGACGGCGTCGGTGGCCGCGAGCGAATTCGTCAGCACCTTGACGGTCACGCCGCGCTGCACGAGCTTGCCGAGCGCATCGACGCCCGCCTGGTGCGGCACGAAATACGGCGACGTGACGAGAAATTCCTTTTGCGCGTCGCGCATCAGCTCGACGAGGCGCGTCATCGGCGGGCTCTTGTACTGATCGACGGGCAGACGCATTTTTTCGGGCGTATCGACCTTGAATTCGGCGGGCGCCCAGATGAGCCCGAGTTCACCACGGGCGATCTGCGATGCAAGCGGTGTCGCGTTCAGCGGCTTCGCGTTGTACGGGTCCGCGTTGGTGCGCCAGTGCGCGCGCAACTCGTCGCGCATCTGGTCGAGCTCGTGCGGATCGAACTTCTGCTTGTTCAGCGCGCGCAGCGGATACGCGTTGCTGTCGTTCCAGAACCTGTCGAAGCTCGCGGAAATATCGGCCGTGATCGGGCCGGCGGCGAGCACGTCGATATCGCGGAACTGCAGCGTCGGACTCGCGCTGAAGTATTCGTCGCCGAGATTGCGCCCACCGACGATCGCGATCTGGTTGTCGGCGATCATCGCCTTGTTGTGCATGCGCCGCGTGAATGCGCCGACTTGCGTGAAGAAGTTCTCGCTGCGCTGATAGAAGCTCGATTGCGCGCTGCCGAAAGGATTGAATACACGGATCTCGATGTTGTCGTGCGTGTTCAGCGCGGCCATCACGCGGTCGATGTCGTTGAACTTCAGGTCGTCGACGAGCATTCGCACACGCACGCCGTGATCCGCCGCATAGAGCGCGGCGGCGAGCAGCAGTTTGCCCGTCGTGTCCTCTTCGGCGATGTAGTACTGCATGTCGAGCGTCTTCGTCGCCGCGCGCGCGAGCGCGATGCGCATCTGTAGCGCCTCCGTGCCGTTGGACAGCACGCGAAAAGCCGACTGGCCCGGATGCGCGCGTTCGGGCGCGGCGAGCGCCGTGGAGAGCGGCGTGCTGTCCGTCGCGGGCAATGCGCGTGTGATGGGGCGATCGAATGCGGTGGCGGGCGGGCGTGTCGCGCAAGCGGCCAGCAGTGTGGCCGCGACGATGAGCGCGAACGTGCGCGTCAGGATCGGACGCGGCGCGTTGCGCGAGATGCGGGTACTACGTTGCTCTTCGTGATGCTGCAATGCGGCTGCGTCGTTGGTGTTATGGGCCGACACGCTTGTTCCTCCACTTGATCGGCACGGGTGGTCGTCGTGGGTCGCCGGTTTCGCCTGAAAATATTCTACGGGGAAACCGTAATGAGGGTCGGTAAAGGGGAACGCAACGCGCGTGCCCGGCTTGCGCTCGGCCGTTTGCAGCGGGGAAGCTTGCCGTGGTCAGGTCGACTTGCAGTCGGTTGCGCGCGCAACGCAGAAGCGCGGAGCGCGCAAGAGCGCGTTGCATCGACATGAAGCGGCGGCTGTGCTTGCGATTGACCGCGCCCGCGGAAGGGCGCGTCGCGAAGAATGCGTGCGCGGGTTCGCACGGCACGCAAGGTCTCTGCGTCCGTGCTCAGTTCGCCGACGCAGGCTCTCGGCGGTTCATCGCGTGCCGGCTCATCTTGTGGAAGCGCAGCGTCATCAGCAGCGCGACGCTGGCGAGCCCGGCCGCGAGTCCCCACCACAGGCCGCGCGCGCCGAGCCCGAAGTGAAACGCGAGCGTATAGCCCGTCGGGAAGCCGATTCCCCAATAGCCGAACGCGGCCGCGATCATCGGAATGCGCGTGTCCTTCAGTCCGCGTAGACAGCCGGAGCCGACCGTCTGCATGCCGTCGACGATCTGGAAAATGGCAGCCACGCCCAGCAGCGAACTCGCGAGCGCGACGGTCGGCGCATTGGCGGGATCGTCGAGATGCAGGTACAGCCCGACGATGAAGTGCGGCGCCGTGATCAGCAGCAGGCCCGACAGGCTCATGAAGCCCACGCCGAGCCCGAGCGCGACGAAGCCCGCATGGCGCGCGGCGAGCGGCTGCCCCGCGCCCGACCAGAAACCGACGCGCACATTTGCCGCCTGGCCGATCGCGAGCGGCACCATGAACGCCACCGACGCGACGTTCAGCGCGATCTGGTGCGCCGCCAGTTGCGATTCGCCGAGCAGGCCGACCATTAGCCCCGTCGCGAGAAAGAGCGTCGATTCGACGCCATACGTGATCGCCACCGGCCAGCCGATGCCGAACAGTTCGCCCATCAGCGGCACGTCGGGGCGCGTGGCCGTCACGAAGTGCCGGAAGCGCGGGCGCAGATGGAGCAGCCCCATCAGAGTGAGCGCCGTGAGCCACACGGTGATCGTCGTCGCGCCCGCCGAGCCGAGGAAGCCGAGGCGCGGCAGCCCGTACGCGCCGTGGATCAGCCCGTAGTTGAGGAACGCGTTGACGAACACGCCGCCGATCGACACCCACAGCAGCCGCCGCGCTGCGCCGATCGCGGGCAGGAACGAGCGCATCAGGCCGATGCCGATCAGGCTGCCGGGCGCGCCCCAGCGCAGCACCGCGCAGTATTCGCCGACGTTGTGCGCGAGCAGCGCCGGCTCGCCGAAGGCCATCAGGATGGGCGCGGCGAATGACAGCAGCACGAACGCGGGCACCGTCAGCAGCAGCGACAGCAGAAAGCCCGTCCAGTAGATGTGCGGCACGCGATGCTCAGCCTGCGCGCCGCGCGCATGCGACACGCTCACGCTCACGGAAGTCAGCACGCCTTGCAGCAGCGTCACGACGACGAAAAACAGGTTCGCGCCGAGGCCGCCGGCCGCGAGCGCATCGGGGCCGAGCGAGCCGAGCAGGACGGTATCGGTGACGCTCATCGCCATCTGCGAAAGCTGTGCAATGGCGAGCGGCGCAGCAAGGCGCGCGGTATCGGCGGCGTGGCGCGAAAGCGTGGGCGGCCCGCTGAGCGCGCGGGAGATTCCGGTTGGATTCATGGTTCCAGGTGCTCGATGCGCGAAAGCGCGAAGCGCGCGCCAAAACCGGTTGGCCGGATCAGGCCAATGGAACGGATGAAGCGCGCGCGGGATATTTTTCTGTGCAAGCGGACAGCTTATTGCGGGAACGCGGCGCTGTCGATGAACAGGCACATTTTTGGTGCGGTCTTGCGGCGGCGGCCGGATGCGCTCTGCATATTTATGTCGTCTCCAGGACGAGGCGCGCGCGTCACCCCTCGTGGACGGCGATCCGCGTGTCGCCGAGCAGCACGACCTGACCCGCGCGGATTTTGCAGGTTTTGCGCGTTTCGACCTGGCCGTCGACGGTGACGGCCCCCGACGCGACGATCACCTTCGCCGACCCGCCGCTGTCCGCGAGGCCAGTAATCTTCAGCAGATTGTGGAGTTCGACGTAGTCGCCGGTCAGTGTGAAATCGAGGTTGGGCATGTCGGTTGCGATGGACGGGGCATCGGCGAATCGTGGAAAAAGCGCGTGGGAAAGCGCTTCGCATCATAAGCCATCGCGTCCCGCGCGGCGTCCGCATGGCGAGCGCGCGGCGTTGGACCGGGCAAGTGCAAGCAGATGTTATTCAGTTGTCAGCAAACGAAACGTTGAGTAACAGCCGCCTTTCTTGGCGAACCTCACTCACGAAGGCCCGGTCTGTGGAATAGCCTGCTGCATTTTGCATTGGGCGAACCGCGCGGGCGCATCGCCGCCGATCGGCAGCCACACGACGCCCGCATGCCGACACTGACAACCTTCAGAGAGGATAACCATGACCCAGCTTCGTACGCTCCTGATCGGTACCGCCCTGACTGCGTTTGCGTCGACGGCCGCATTCGCCCAGACGCCCGCTCAACCGGCTACCGGCACGGCCGGCCAAGGACAGGTCCAGACGCAGGCACCCGCCGAGGCGCCCGCTGCACAAGGCGTCCAGATGCCGGCGCCCGCGCCGCAGAATCTGACTGCGCCGGGCTCGACGGACCCGCTCGTTCAGAAGCGCAACGCGGACGCCGAGGCGAACGCCGAATATCGCGCGCAAAAGAACGCGTCGAAGGCGCAGATGAAGGAGCAGCAAAAGGCCGCCAGGGACGAGTACACGAACCAGGTCCGCAACGCAAAGTTGAACCGAAAGGCCGACAGGGCGGCTGCATCGAACGAACTGAAGTCCGAGATGCAGGGCCAGTCGGCGGGCGCGGCGGCGTCGGGCGAATCGCATAACTGAGGCCCAACCAAGGTTGATACAGGGCTTGGCCGTTTCGACGTTCAAAAAGGGAGGACATCGATCATGAAAAAGATGAACAGGACCATAGGCGCGCTATTGGCGGCGCTGATCGCGGGCAGCGTGACGACGCTCGCCGTCGCGCAGACGCATGATCCCGCCACCGATCCGACAACGCATGCCGACAGCAAGGCCGTGAAGGAGCAAGCCGAGGCCGACAAGAAGGCCGAGATCGCGCAGGCGAAGGCCGACAAGAAGAAGACCGACGCTCAAGCCGATGCCGACAAGGCCAACGCCAAAGCCAGACTGAAGGACGCGAAGCACGAGTAAGTGGCGTTAATCACCCGGATTCTCCGGACGGCATCACGCCGTTCAAAGCGAAAGCCCGGTGCGCCGGGCTTTTTTTCTGTTTGACGCGTGTTTCTTGCGCCCGTCGTCTGACGCTCGGCACGCGGCGTTCGCGCGGAAAAATGGGGCGCTTGCCGTAGCGGGTTGTATGGATATACAGTATGCGTCGCCTTCACTTTCCGATCCGCCGATCGTGCTTTCCGTCGCCGATTCCCTGTCTTCATCACCGTCAGCCGCGACGGGTTCGCCTGAGCCCACGGCCGCCGCCGACTGGCTCGCGAAGCTCAACGACGCCCAGCGCGAAGCCGTCGAATACGGCACGGAAGACGTTTCACATCCAGCGGGCGCGTTGCTCGTCATCGCGGGCGCGGGGTCGGGCAAGACCAATACGCTCGCGCATCGCGTCGCCAACCTCGTCGTCAAGGGGGCTGATCCGCGTCGCATTCTGCTGCTCACGTTTTCGCGCCGCGCCGCGCTCGAAATGACCCGGCGCGTGATCCGCATCGCCGGCGCGGCGCTCGGCTCGCGCGCAGCACTGGCGCAGGGGCTGACATGGTCGGGCACGTTCCATAGCGTCGGCGCACGGCTGTTGCGCGAGTACGCGGATCTCATCGGCCTGTCGCCAACCTTCACGATCAACGACCGTGAAGACTCCGCCGATCTGATGAATCTCGTGCGCCACGAGCTCGGCTTGTCGGCGAAGGAAAGGCGCTTTCCATCGAAGTCGGCGTGCTTCGCGATCTATTCGCGCGTCGTCAATACGGGCGCTTCACTGGCCGATGTGCTCAACGGCGCGTTCCCGTGGTGCCGCGAGTGGGAAGCCGATCTGCGCGCGCTTTTCGCCGCCTACGTGGACGCGAAGCAGAAGCAGAGCGTGCTTGACTACGACGATCTGCTGCTCTACTGGTCGCACATGGCGGCGGAGCCCGCGATCGCCGCCGATCTGTCCGGCCGCTTCGATCACGTGCTCGTCGACGAGTATCAGGACACCAACCGGCTGCAGGCGTCGATCTTGCTCGCGCTGAAGCCCGATGGGCGAGGGCTGACCGTAGTCGGCGACGATGCGCAATCGATCTATTCGTTTCGCGGCGCGACCGTGCGCAATATCCTCGATTTCCCGGCGCACTTCGATCCTCCCGCGAAGCAGGTCACGCTGGAACGCAACTACCGTTCGACGCAGCCGATCCTCGAAGCGTCGAATGCGGTGATCGGCTTCGCCAGCGAGCGTTACACGAAGAATCTCTGGACCGACAAGGCGTCGGCGCAGCGCCCGCATCTCGTCACCGTCGCCGACGACGCCGACCAGGCGCGCTACATCGTCGAGCAGGTGCTGGCCGCGCGCGAGGCGGGCATGAAGCTGAAGGCGCAGGCCGTGCTGTTCCGCGCCGCGCATCACAGCGCTACGCTCGAAATCGAGCTGACGCGGCGCAATATCCCGTTCGTGAAGTTCGGCGGCCTGAAGTTTCTAGATTCCGTCCACGTGAAGGACGTGCTGGCCGTGCTGCGCTGGGCTGAGAATCCGCGCGACCGCGTCGCTGGTTTTCGCGTCGTTCAGTTGCTGCCCGGCGTCGGGCCCGCGACGGCCGCGCGCGTGCTCGACGACATCGCCTCGCGCGCCGGCACGAGCGGCTCGGCCGGCGGCACGATGGATGCCGCGCACGGTGTGTCGCATTGCACGGCCAACGCGCTCGCCGCCTTCGCGCCGCCGGCACGCGCGCTCGAAGACTGGCATCCGTTCGTCGCGCTGATGTCGTCGGTGTGCGCGCGGCAGACGCCGTGGCCCGCCGAGTTCGAGATGGTGCGCCGCTGGTACGAGCCGCATCTCGAACGCAATCACGAGGACGCGTCGATCCGCCAGGCCGATCTCGTGCAGATGGAGAGCATCGCGGGCACGTATGCGTCGCGCGAGCGCTTCCTGACGGAGCTGACGCTCGATCCGCCCGACGCCACCAGCGACGAGTCCGGCGTTCCGTTGATCGACGAGGATTATCTGATCCTGTCCACCATCCATTCGGCGAAAGGGCAGGAGTGGCGCAACGTGTTCGTGCTCAATGGCGTCGACGGCTGCATTCCGTCCGATCTCGGCACGGGCAGCGAAGAGGAAATCGACGAGGAGCGGCGTCTGCTGTACGTCGCGATGACGCGGGCCAAGGAAGACCTGCACATCGTGATGCCGCAGCGGTTCTACATTCACAACCAGACGCATCTCGGCGACCGTCACGTGTGGGCGTCGCGCACGCGATTCATTGCGCCGCATCTGCTGCCGCTGTTCGACTCACATGCGTGGCCGCCCGCGCCCGTCGCGGCGGCGCCGACGTCCGCGGGGCTCGCGGCCGCCGCGCAGGCCAAAATAGAAATCGCGGCGAAGCTCAGAAAGATGTGGGACTGAGCTTGCCGCGAGGCGAGTGAAGCGTCGATGGCGCGTGCGGCGTTGCCGCCGCGCGTGCAACGCCTAGCGTGACTGCCTCTGTTGTTGCTGCGGCCTCGGCGGCGGCATGAAGAAGTTGCGCAGCCACGCCGCGAGCCGCGTGAATACGTCGTACGGTTCTTCGACGAAAATCTCCGGCTTCAGGAGCCGCAGATACTCCATGATCTGCTGCGCTTCCTGCTTCTGGAACGAGCCGTGCGAAATGCCCAGGCGCAACAGGCCGCGCAGTTCGCCGAGCTTTTCGCGCGCCGCGCTGCCGACACTCGTCTCGCATGCAACCTTCGCCTCGTAGACCCGCTGGCGCAGCGATTCGGCGAGACGCCACGCGGGCGTCTGCATCACTTCTTCGAGCGCCTGGATATCCTGCGCCGCCGACTTGATCTGCGCGGCAAGCGGATCGACCAGCGAAGGCGCGCCTTCCGCTTCCTTGACGATCGCGGCCGCCCATTCGCGGCTCTGTTTCGCCAGTTCTTCAGGCGTCCACTCGGAGCGCGCCGCAAAGCCGAAGCCGAACTCGTTCGCCTGCTTCATCAGGATCGCCACGACGTCCGGAAACTCCTTGTCCAGCGTGCGCTTCGCCCATGCGTACTGACCGCCCTGCAGCATCCGCTGCACGGCGTGCTCGGTCAGCGGCACCATGTTGTCGAGGAGCTTGGCGCGCAGAAAATCCTCGAACGACGGCGTCGCGAACTGCGGGTCCAGCTTGAGCGAGACCCGCACGAACGCCTCGAAATCCTTTCGCAAGGATGCGAGCGTTTCGTCCTTGATGTGAAGGGTAATCTGACCCATGTCTTATCCCGTTTCGTCGACCGCGCAGAAGCCGTCGAGGCGTTCGCCCCTGTGCCGCCGTCCCCGTTTCGTTGGCGGCACCGATGTCCGGCGCGGTTCAGTCCGGCGTGCCGGCCGTGCGTCGGCAGACGCAGCCTGGTTCGCGGGCCACGAGTGTTTATCGGCGGATTGAAAGGGAACTTGAGGGCGCGCGCCGTCCGGGCGAGCGGCGCGCATACGGCGGCGAAGTCACTTCAGGACGACGCCTTGCCACAGGAAGAAGACGGCTAGGCCGACGGCAATGGTCAGCAGCGGCCGGCGCGTGAGCGCGCTGACCGCGACGGCGGCGAGCGCGCCGACGAGCTGCGGGTTGCGCCAGGTCAATTCGGCTTGTGCGCCGTGCGGCGAGACGGCCATCGGCACGATGATCGCCGTCAGCACGGTCACGGGCACGAAGCCGAGCGCGGTGCGCACGAGCGGCGGAAATACGATGCGGTCGCCGAGCACGAACACGGCGGCGCGAATCAGCCACGTGATGACGGCCATGCCGACAATCAACAGAACGTAATTCATTGCGAAGCCTCCGCGGCGCGGGTGCGCTGAATCGCGGGCAACGACAGCAGCACGCCGACCGCGACGCCCGCGAATACGGCGCCCAGCAGGCCGAGCTTGTACGGCCAGCCCTGCCAGAAGAACGCAAGCGCGCCGGCCGTGGCGGCCGCAGCCAGATAACGCACGGCGACGAGCTGCGGCACGACGATCGCGATGAATGTCGCGACCATCGCAAAGTCGAGCCCGAGCGACTGCAGGCCGGGAAACGCCGCGCCGAACAGCAGGCCGACGAGCGTCCAGCCCTGCCAGTTGGCGTACATCGACAGGCCCGAGCCCAGAAAGTAGTACGGCCCGACCGAGCCGGGCGGATGCAGCCGGTAATGCGCCCACGCGACGGCGAACACTTCGTCGGTGAGCAGGCCGCCGAGCGCCCAGCGCCAGCGCGACGGCAGATGCGACACATACGGCGCGAGCGTCGCGCTGTAGAGGACGTGGCGGGCGTTCACGACGAGCGTCGTCGCCCAGACGACGGCGTAGCTCGCATGGCCCGCAATCAGACCGAGCGCGATGAACTGCGCCGAGCCGGCGAATACGATCAGCGACATGAACTGGCCGTGCCACAGATGCAGCGGGCCAGATGCGACGAGCGTCCCGAAGATGACGCCGAACGGCGCCGAGCCGATGACCATCGGGAGCGTGTCGCGCGCGCCCGCCATCAGTTCCTTGAGCCGGTGAGTGGATTGTGCAGGGTGAGTCAATCTTTTCTCCTCGATACGGCCGAGCATAGCCGGGCGAGGGGCGGGCCGGCTTGTACGTTCTTGCGATTGGGTTTGAGTTTGAGTTTGCGCTTGAGCTTGGGCTTGCGCTTGGGCTTGCGGTTGCGGCGCGCGTTTCGCCGGGCTCGCGGATGGCCGGCGGACGCGTGGATGGGTCGATGTGTGGGATGGGTGGATGTGACGCGGAATTCCAACGGTGCGTCTCAGCTTGTGCGCGTTCGCGTCGCGCGCGCGTCCGTCTCAGGACGACTGCCAGCGACCCGGCGGCACGCCGAACATGCGACGAAAATGGCGCGTGAAGTGGCTTTGATCGGTGAAGCCGCTCGCCGCCGCGACGTCGGCCACCGACGCGCCCGCGCGCAATGGCGCCAGCGAGCGCTGCAAGCGGATCTGGTTGCGCCACGCGTGCGGCGGCAGCCCCGTCGCGCGCGTGAAGAGGCGCGCCGCGTGAAACGGCGACAACCCGACGGCATCCGCCAGTTCGGCGAGCTTGAGCGGCGCGGCAAGGTCGCCCGTGAGCTGTTCCTTCATCGTAGCCACGCGGGTATCGGCGGCGGCGTTCTGCGGTGTGTCGGCGCGGGTGCGGCCGTAGCGGACGAGCAGTGTCGACAGCGCGTCGAGCATCGCCGTTTCGGCTGCGAGGGGATCGTCGTTCGATTCGAGCAACCGGTGCGCGCGCGCGAGCCGAACGGCGAGGTCCGGATCGCGGATCACGTCGGCGTCGAACCACGGCAGCGGCTGCGCGTGGCCCGCGATGTCCTCGGCGAGCGCATGGATGAATTCGACGGGCGCGTACAACACGCGGTAGCGCCAGCCTTCGTCGATTGCCCGGGAGCCGGTGTGCACTTCGCCCGGGTTGATCACGGGCACGCTGCCCGCCTCGGCGACGTAATGCGAGCCTTGATACCGATAGGTCTCCGCGCCCGCTTCGATCACGGGAATCGTGTACGCGTCGTGCCAGTGCGGCGTGAACTCGTGATCGTGATATTCGGCCGTGAGCAGGTCCGCGCCGGGCAATAGCGGCGTGCGCCAGTAGCGGGCGTTATCGCGGAAGCGGGTCGAAGTCATGATCGATGTCCGGGTGGACCTGCCAGTTTACCGCGCATCGCGTGTTGCGGGCCCCCGCGTCAACGGACGGGAATCGTCGTGCCGGCGGGCATCGGCACGGCCGTGACGCTGTTTTTCGCGCTGCCCGTCGTGACGCGGTCGCTGTAGGTCAGATAGACGAGCGTATTGCGCTTCGTGTCGACGACGCGCACCACGTGCAGCGTCTTGAAGATCAGCGACATTCGTTCCGTGAACACGTCGGCCTGTTGTCGCAGCGGTTCGGGAATCTTGACGGGACCGACCTGACGGCACGCAATCGACGCCTCGGTCGGATCTTCGGCGATGCCCAGCGTTCCTTTGATGCCGCCCGTTCGCGCCCGCGACACATAGCAGGTAACGCCCTGCACCGCGGGATCGTCATAGGCTTCGACGACCACGCGGTCCGAACCGGTGATATGAAAGTTCGTGTTGACGCTGGCGACTTCCTCCGCGTGCGCGAGCCGCGCAGACGCGAATGTGACGGAAGCGGCGGATGTGGCGAAGATGAAGGCGCGCGCGGCCCGTGCGCAGTGCGGAGCAATTTTCATCAGGTGACCGGAAGAAATGTGAAGGCAGCCGGGGCGATTGCCCGTGAGTGCGTCATCGTAACCTGGTTGCGTGTGCGGACCGTGGACGCCAGCGTCCGGCGCGACGGAGATCGGATTCGTCGAATCGTCGAAGGAGAGCGGTGGCTGGGAAAGGACGAGAGAAAAACGATCGCAGAAAAAGAAAAGGCCCGCACGGATGCGGGCCTTCGAATTTTGGCTCCCCGACCTGGGCTCGAACCAGGGACCTACGGATTAACAGTCCGGCGCTCTACCGACTGAGCTATCGGGGAACAGCAATACAACGTGTCACTACATAAAAAAGCCCGTCATGGTTAACGGGCCTTTGCAATTCTTGGCTCCCCGACCTGGGCTCGAACCAGGGACCTACGGATTAACAGTCCGGCGCTCTACCGACTGAGCTATCGGGGAACAACAACAGCAGAGAAGCGAAATTGTAGGAGGTGATGCAGAAGCTGTCAATACCCCCAGTTCATCTCAATATGGGTTCGACTGATCCGGGCGGGAGCGACAGGTCTGCTGCGGCGATCAACGCTCCAGCAGCGAGAGCTTCTCCTTCACGTCCTTGAATTCGTCGGCTTCGGGCAGCGGCGCCTTGGTCTTCGTGATGCTCGGCCATGCCTTCGCCAACTCGGCGTTCAACGGGGTGAAGTGCTGCTGGTCGCCAGGCACGTCTTCTTCGGCGTAGATCGCATTCACCGGGCACTCCGCAACGCACACAGCGCAGTCGATGCACTCGTCGGGGTCAATCGCGAGGAAGTTGGGACCTTCGCGAAAGCAGTCCACCGGGCACACATCGACGCAGTCGGTATAGCGGCACTTGATGCAGCTTTCGGTCACAACGTGAGTCATTCAGGCAACTCCTGCAAACGATATCTTTTGGTAGTGGGGAGATGGCAAGACGCCAAAAGCGTTATTGTAACGTAACGTCAAGTAGTGCATACGCGATCGCTGTCAGGGCTTTTATATCGTTTGGTGATTAGTTTATGGCCGGGCGGATTCGCGCCGAACGCGCCTTGCCGCCGCCCGCCGGCCATGGCGCAGTGGGGCAACGGCCGGCGCGCATTCGGGTAACATGCGACAGCGTCTTCGCGAGCGCACCCGTTTTGCGCGGGGCTCGCAGCGCATGCGGCGTACAAAAAGGGCGAGGGCGCACGAGGCCTGACGTCTTCCGTTTTTATGCAGTCCCGGTTTGCAAGATCATGATCATTACTTCGCTGCTCGATACCGATCTGTACAAGTTCACGATGATGCAGGTGGTGCTGCATCTCTTCCCGGCGGCCAACGTCGAATACAAGTTTCGCTGCCGCACGCCGAACGTCGACCTCGTGCCGTACGTCGACGAGATCCGCCGCGAAGTGCGCAAGCTCTGCGGGCTCCGGTTCAATGAAGGCGAACTCGACTATCTGCGCCAGATGCGCTTCATCAAGAGCGATTTCATCGACTTCCTCGCGCTCTTCCATCTGAACGAGAAGTACATTTCGATCACGCCTTCGCCGAAAGGCAACGGGGAAATCGATATCTACATCAAGGGGCCGTGGCTGCATACGATCCTCTTCGAAATTCCCGTGCTCGCGATCGTCAACGAAGTGTATTTCCGCAACACGCAGCAGCAGCCGGATTACAGCGAAGGGCGCGAGCGTCTGCGCGACAAGATTCAGTTGCTCGGCGCGCGCCCCGAGTTCGCCGACTGCAAGATCGCCGATTACGGCACGCGTCGCCGCTTCTCCGGGCGCTGGCACGAAGAGGTGATCCTCACGCTCAAGGACGGCCTGCGCGAGCAGTTCGCGGGCACGAGCAACGTGTTCTACGCGATGAAGCACGGCCTCACGCCGCTCGGCACGATGGCGCACGAATACCTGCAGGCCTGCCAGGCGCTCGGTCCGCGTCTGCGCGATTCGCAGATCTACGGCTTTGAGATGTGGGCGAAGGAATATCGCGGCGACCTCGGTATCGCGTTGTCGGACGTGTATGGCATGAAGGCATTCCTCCGTGATTTCGACATGTACTTCTGCAAGCTCTTCGACGGCGCGCGCCACGATTCCGGCGACCCGTTCGACTGGGGCGAGCGTCTTATCGCCCACTACGAAGCGAACCGTTGCGACCCGCGCACGAAGGTGCTCGTGTTCTCCGACGCGCTCGACATCCCGAAGGTGCTGCAGTTGTACGAACGCTTCCGCGGCCGCTGCAAGCTCGCGTTCGGCGTCGGCACGAATCTCACCAACGATCTCGGCTACAACCCGCTGCAGATCGTCATCAAGATGGTCAAGTGCAACGGCCAGCCGGTGGCGAAACTGTCGGACTCGCCGGGCAAGAACATGTGCGAAGACAAGGCTTATATCGCCTATCTGAGCCAGGTGTTCGGCATCGAGCAGCCCGCCGAGGAAGAAGTCGGCAAATAACGTGTCGCCACTTTCGGGGTTGTGCCGCCAGGTGCATGCAAGCGCGTGAAGGCTATTGTCGGCGCTTCGCTCGAGCACCGCCATTAGCCG
This sequence comes from Paraburkholderia diazotrophica, assembly GCF_900108945.1. Classification (GTDB taxonomy): domain Bacteria; phylum Pseudomonadota; class Gammaproteobacteria; order Burkholderiales; family Burkholderiaceae; genus Paraburkholderia; species Paraburkholderia diazotrophica. Next base: position 49,503 of record NZ_FNYE01000012.1, read on the forward strand.
TTCGGCCAGGTGTTCGCGCACAGGGCGGCCGGTATAATTCACGGGTCAATGTGCGCAGTGCACGCGCAACGAGATTGCGCATTCAACAAGATCGACACGATCACCGGCACGAGGATATGGCTCATGGATACATCGACCGCCCGTAGCAACATCCTGGCGCGCATTCGCGCAGCGCAAGGGCGTGAGCCCGAGCCGGCCGCGTCCGAGCGCGAGGCGGCGCAAGCGTATCTCGCAAGCCATCCGCAAGGGCCGCGTCCGCCGATGCCGGCTGATCTCGTCGCGCATTTCATCGAGCAGGCCAAGAAGATGGCGACCACTGTCGACACCGTCGAGTCGCTCTCCGACGTGCCCGCTGCCGCGCATCGCTACCTCACCGAACTGAATCTGCCGACCCAGGCCATTGCATGGCAGACGCTCGAAGCGTTGCCGTGGACGGGTTCCGGCATCGACGTCGAATTCCGCAAGCCGAAGGACGAAGATCGCGTCGGCATGACGGGCTGTTTCTGCGCGACGGCGGAAACGGGCACGCTGGTGCTGCTGTCGGGTCCGCAGACGTATGCGTCGGCGGGCTTGCTGCCGGAGACGCACATTGCAATCGTGCCGGCGTCGCGCATCGTCGCCGGTCACGAAGAGGCGTTCAACCTGATCCGCAGCGAACGCGGCGAGCTGCCGCGCGCGGTCAACTTCGTCTCCGGCCCGTCGCGTACGGGCGATATCGAACAAACTATCGTGCTCGGCGCGCACGGTCCTTATCGCGTGCATGCGATCGTCGTGCGTGGCGCTTGATGTTCCGCACGTGCATGGCCGCGACACGCGAGCGGTGACGAACCGGTCGAAGGCCGCGTGGATCGCGGGTCTGACGCTCGCGTTCGCGCTGTCGTGCTGGCCGCTCGCGGCATCTGCGGCCACGGTGGATGGCGGATCGCTGTCCGTGTGGTGGGGCGTGCCGTTCGCGGGCATGCTGCTGTCGATCGCCGTGTTCCCGCTCGCCGCGCCCAAGCTCTGGCATCACCACTACGGCAAGGTATCGGCGGCATGGGCCTTTGCGTTTCTCGTGCCGTTTGCATTCGCGTTCGGCTCGTCGGCGGCGTTCGGCGCGTTGATCCATGCGTTGCTCGACGAGTACGTGCCGTTCATCGTGCTCCTGACGGCGCTCTATACCGTCGCGGGCGGCATCTGTGTGACGGGCAACCTGCACGGCACACCGCGTCTGAATACGGCGCTGCTCGCGCTCGGCACGGCGCTCGCCAGCATCATGGGTACGACGGGCGCGGCGATGCTGCTGATCCGGCCGCTCCTGCGCGCGAACGACAATCGCAAGCACGCCGTGCATGTCGTCGTGTTCTTCATCTTTCTGGTCGCGAACGTGGGCGGCTCGCTGTCGCCGCTGGGCGATCCGCCGTTGTTTCTCGGTTTTCTGAACGGCGTCGGTTTCTTCTGGACGACGGTCCATCTCGCGCTACCGATGCTATTCGTCTGTGCCGTGCTGCTGGCCGTGTTCTTCGCGCTCGATTCGTACTATTTCCGGCGGCGCGAAGAAGTGCTCCCCGTCGACCCGTCGCCCGACACGTCGACCATCGGCATCGAAGGCAAGGTCAACTTCGTGCTGCTTGCGCTCGTGATCGCGCTCGTGCTGATGAGCGGCATCTGGACGCCCGGCATCGCGTTCGATGTGGCGGGCTCGCACGTCGCGTTGCAGAATGTCGTGCGCGACGTGGGGCTGGTCGCGCTGACGTTGCTGTCGCTGATCGTGACGCCGCGCGCGGCGCGTGAGGGCAACGCGTTCAGCTGGGCGCCCATCGAAGAGGTGGCGAAGCTGTTCGCGGGCATCTTCGTGACGATCGCGCCCGTCATCATGATGTTGCGCGCGGGCGAAGCGGGTGCATTCAGCGGTATCGTGCATCTCGTGAACGACACGGCCGGCCAGCCTCGCGACGAGATGTACTTCTGGGCGACGGGTCTGCTGTCGTCGTTCCTCGACAACGCGCCGACGTACCTCGTGTTCTTCAACCTCGCGGGCGGCGATGCGCAGACGCTGATGGCCACGGGCGCGTCGACGCTCGCTGCCATTTCGGCGGGCGCGGTGTTCATGGGCGCGAACAGCTATATCGGCAACGCGCCGAATTTCATGGTCAAGGCGATCGCGGAATCGCGCGGCGTGCGGATGCCCGGCTTTTTCGCGTATCTCGCGTGGTCGGGCATCGTGCTGATACCGTTGTTCATCGCGACGTCGTGGATATTCTTTTAACGCCGTGCGCGTGCCGATACGCGCGCGTCGCGGCCTGATACTCGGAGAATGGCAATGCAAAAGGTCCTGGTTGCGCGTCCCATCTTTCCGGATGTGATCGAGCGGCTCAAGCAGCACTTCGAAGTCGACTGGAATAACGGCGACGTGCTTCCCGCCGACGAACTGAAGCGCCGGATCGCCGACAAGGACGGTGCGCTGACGGCGGGCGACATCATCGACACGTCCGTGTTGGCCGTCGCGCCGCGCCTCCGCGTCGTGTCGAACATGGCCGTCGGCTACAACAACTTCGACATGACGGCGTTCAACGCTGCGCACGTGCTCGGCACGAACACGCCCGACGTGCTCAATGAATCGACGGCCGATTTCGGCTGGGCGCTGATGATGGCGACCGCGCGCCGCATCGCCGAATCGGAGCACTGGCTGCGCGCGGGCAAATGGGAGAAGTGGTCGTACGACGGCTTTCTCGGCTCGGATATCTACGGCTCGACGCTCGGCGTGATCGGCATGGGGCGCATCGGACAGGCGCTTGCTCGTCGCGCGCGCGGCTTCAGCATGAACGTGATCTATCACAACCGTTCGCGTGTCGCGCCCGAGATCGAGGCGGAACTGAACGCGCAATACGTATCGAAGGAAGAACTGCTGCGGCGCGCCGATCACGTCGTGCTGGTGCTGCCGTACACGGCGCAAAGCCATCATACGATCGGCGCTGCCGAACTCGCGCTGATGAAGCCGACCGCGACGCTCACGAATATCGCGCGCGGCGGCATCGTCGACGACGCGGCGCTTGCCGTCGCGCTGCGCGAGAAGCGCATCGGGGCCGCCGGCCTCGATGTGTTCGAAGGCGAGCCGAAGGTGAATCCGGCGCTGCTGACGGTGCCGAATGTCGTGCTGACGCCGCATATCGCAAGCGCGACGGAAGCAACGCGCCGCGCGATGGCCAACCTCGCCGCCGACAATCTGATCGCAGCCCTGGGCGAAGGTCCGCGCGCGGGACGTCCGCCGAATCCGATCAACCCTGACGTGATCGGGATGGCGCGCTCATGACGATGGTGTTGATTGCGGCAGTTGCCGTTCTGGCCGTCGCATTGGTGATCGCGCTGGTGATGCTGATGCGCGACAGCAATGGCGCGCATCAGCTGATGCATTTCGCCGAGCTCGGCGAGCGCCTCGAAGCGGCCTCGGCCGTGCAGGCGCGCGCGACCGAGCGGCTCGAACGCGAACTGCGCAACGAGATTTCCGAAACCGCGCGCGTGTCGCGCACTGAACTGAGTGGCGGCTTTTCGCAGTTCCAGCAAACACTCGCGTCGCAGTTCACGAGCATGACGACGGTGCAGGCCGGCAAGATCGACGGTTTTGCGCAGCAGCTCGTCAAGCTCACCGAGACCAACGCGCAACAGCTCGACGCCGTGCGTCAGAGCTTGCAGCAGCAGGCACAGCAGGCGCGCGACGAACAGGGCATGACGTTGAGGCGTTTCGGCGAAACGTTGCAGCATCAACTGTCGCAGGTCACGGAAGCGAACGATCGGCGCTTCGCGGAAGTGCGCACGACCATCGAGCAGCGTCTGAAAGACATCGAGACGAACAACGCGACGAAGCTCGAAGAAATGCGCTGCACCGTCGATGAAAAGCTGCACGCGACGCTCGAACAGCGACTCGGCGAATCGTTCAAGCTCGTGTCCGATCGTCTTGAACAGGTGCATCGCGGTCTCGGCGAAATGCAGACGCTTGCGGCGGGCGTAGGCGATCTGAAGAAGGTTCTGACGAACGTAAAGACGCGCGGCACGTGGGGCGAAGTGCAGCTCGAAGCGTTGCTCGAACAGATCCTGACGTCCGATCAGTACGCGAAGAACATCGCGACGATTCCTAAGAGCAACGACCGCGTCGAGTTCGCGATCAAGCTGCCGGGGCGTCAACCGTCGCCGGAAGCGGCGGCGACGCCCGTGTGGCTGCCTATCGATGCGAAGTTTCCGCGTGAGGACTATGAGCGTCTGATCGAAGCGCAGGAGCGCGCCGATCCCGTCGCGGTCGAAGAGGCGTCGCGCGCACTGGAAGGGCGGATTCGCGCGGAAGCGAAGACGATTGCGGAGAAGTATGTGTCGCCGCCGCATACGACGGACTTCGCGCTGCTGTTCCTGCCGACGGAAGGGCTCTATGCGGAAATCCTGCGCCGTCCGGGGCTCAGCGATCTGTTGCAGCGCGACTATCGCGTGACGATCGCGGGGCCGACCACGCTGACGGCGCTGCTGAACAGCTTGCAGATGGGTTTCCGCACACTGGCCATCGAGAAGCGTTCGAGCGAAGTGTGGCAGGTGCTGGGCGCGGTGAAGACCGAGTTCGGCAAGTTCGGCGACGTGCTCGCGAAGACCAAGTCGCAGCTCGAAACGGTCACGCGTTCGATCGAGGCGGCGGAAGTGCGCACGCGCCAGATGAACCGCAAGCTGCGCGATGTCGAGGCGTTGCCCGAAGAGCGGGCGGCGGGACTGCTCGGGGACTCGCTATCCGGCGCGGATGCCGACGAGTCTTGACGGAGGTGTAGGAACGGAAGGGAAAGCGGGCGAGGCATCGCCGGATCGGTTACGCCTCGCGATTTCTCAATAGCGAAGTCTGATTCGCGATTTCTGATTCACGGTATGCAGACAGCGGATCAGCCCGCGCTCGCCGCCAGCTGATCGAGCGCGTCGCCCGTCACGCGGACGATGCGCCAGTCCGGCAACACGGTCGCGCCCATCTTCTGATAGAAATCGATGGCGGGCTGATTCCAGTCCAGCACCGACCATTCGAACCGCCCGCACTGCCGCTCGACGGCCAATGCCGCCAGATGACGCAGCATCTTCGAGCCCAGACCCGTGCCGCGCTCGGCGGGCTGCACGTACAGGTCTTCGAGATACAGCCCGCGGCGTCCCAGGAACGTCGAGTAATTATGGAAGAAGAGCGCGTAGCCGATGATCTTGCCGGCGCGTTCGGCAACGAGCGCTTCCGCCGAAGGGCGCGCGCCGAACAGCGCATCGTGCACGCCTTCCACGGTCGCGATGAACAGATGCGTGAGCTTTTCGAACTCGGCCAGTTCGCGCATCAGCGCGAGCATTGCGCCGACGTCGGCGGGCGTGGCTGCGCGGATCGTCGCTGACATCACGCTTCCTCCGGCACGTCGCTCAGGTGGATTTCGATGCCGCCGAAACGCGACGCCACCCAGTTGTACGCGTGGCACGCAATCCACAGCAGGATGAAGCCCAGAATCGCGTTGAGCAGCAGCGCGCTGAACACCGTGCTCAATTCCATCGACCCGTAACGGATGAACGCGACCAGTACGCCGAGCAGAACGATCGGCACGCTGAACGTCAGGTACACGAGGATCAGTGCCTTTGCGGTTTGCCCCGGTGCAATGAACGAGATCTGTTTTTTCATATAAGTCAAACCCGTAGTCGTATTGGATTGCGTGAAAAGCATGCCGGCCGCGCCCGCTCAGATGAGGCCGTCGAACAGCATGATGTCGACGGCGTCGCCCGGATCGAGATCGGCCTGTTCGTGGGCAAGCACGATGAAGCAGTTTGCTTCGCTCATCGAACTGAGCACGCCGGAGCCTTGCGAGCCCGTCGGCGTGACGTGCCACTCTCCTTGCGCGTCGCGTTCGGCGACGCCGCGCTGGAACTCGGTGCGGCCCGGCCGCTTGCGGATCGGCTGACGGCATGCCGCGCGGATCAGCGCAGGCGCGGGCACATTCGCGCCGGACATCAGCAGCAGCACTTCGCGCACGATCTGGTAGAACGTCGCCATCACCGCAACGGGATTGCCGGGCAAGCCGAAGAAGATGGCCGGCTCTCCTACGCCGGGCTTGCCGCCCGACCAGATGCGGCCGAACGCGAGCGGCCGGCCGGGGCGCATCGCGAGACTCCAGAACGCGACGTCGCCGAGCACGCGCAGCATCTGCTTGGTCAGATCGGCTTCACCGACGGAAACGCCGCCGGAGGTTATCACGACATCGGCACTCGCCGCAGCCGTACGCAATGCGTCTTCGAGTGCAGCGGGCTCGTCGCGGATCACGCCGAGATCGATGGGATCGAGATGCAGCCGCTTGAGCATCGCGAACAGCGTGTAGCGGTTGCTGTCGTAGACGCAGCCGGCATCGAGCGGCTGGCCGATCGAGCGCAACTCGTCGCCCGTCGAAAAGAACGCGACGCGCAGACGCCGCCGCACGGGCACCTCGCCGATGCCGAGCGACGCGAGCAGCCCGAGGTCCGACGCGCGCACGATACGGCCCGCCTTCAGCGCGACTGCGCCGCGCGCGAGATCTTCGCCCGCGAGGCGGCGGTTCGCGCCTGCCTTCAATGACTGCCTGGAGAAACGGATCGTATCGGCGGCGTCGCGCGCGACGTTCTCTTGCGGTACGACGGTGTCGCAGCCGTGAGGCATCTTCGCGCCCGTCATCACGCGCACGCATTGCGTGGCGGCGATGTCGCCGGTGAACGGATGACCCGCGAGCGCCTTGCCCGCCACGCTCAACGCAATCTCGCTCGCCTCGCCGCCGAGCGCCGCGCTGGAGAACGCGTAGCCGTCCATCGCGGAGTTGTCGTGCGCGGGCACGTCGATGGGCGACACGATGTCCTGCGCGAGCACTCGGTTCAGCGCGTCGTGCAGCGGGACCCGTTCAACGGTGGTGACGGGCGTGGCCCATTCGCGGACGATCGCCTGTGCGGCGGACACCGGCAAGGCTTGGGCGTCGTACTGTGCGACGCAACTCGAGGTTTCGTTCAGCGTGGTCATGAAAGGGGAGCGTCGCGACGGGATGCGGTGCGGCGGCGGCCGGGCGATCGCGGCAAATGACGGCAGAAACCCTCAACGTCGTTCGAGGTCGGCAAGTTCCTGCAATGAATTGATATTGTAAAACGTGCGCTCGTCCGGAAAGGCCACTTCGACGGCCTTGTGGCGCGCGTACCACGTGCGGACCTTGCGCTCGCCCGCTTGCAGAAAGCCTTCGAGATCGTCGGCGAGCGACGTGCGCAGCAGCGCGAACACGGGATGGATCGACGTGTTGCCCTGGGCGTCCGTGGTCGTGACGGTGGCGATATCGCCATGCTGTGTGTCGAGCGCGGCTGCGAGACGTTCGGCGAGATCGTCGGGCAAGCCAGGCGTATCGCAAGGCGCGGACAGCACGAACGGCGTGCGCGCCGCGCGCAGACCCGCGAGCAGACCGGCGAGCGGGCCGGGAAAGTCGGGCAGCGTATCGCCGATGACTTTCGCGTGGAAGGGCGCGCCGAGCGCCTTGTAGCGCGGCATGTGGCGGTTCGCGCTGATCAGCAGCGGCCCCGTCTGCGGCGCGAGGCGCCTCAGCACATGCAGCGCGAGCGGCTCGCCATGCAGCGTTTGCAGGCCCTTGTCGGCGCCGCCCATGCGCATGCCGCGTCCGCCGGCGAGCAGCAGGCCTGTGATGTCGTCACTGGAAACCGTCATGAAAGCGCGCGGATTCAGCCGCCGATGTACGACATTTCGACGCGCCGTTCTTCCGCCGACGCCGTCGATGTCGCGCCGGCGCTGCCGCGCAGTTGCGAGTAGCGGTCGCCGCGCGCATGCCAGATGTTGGCGATGGCGGTGGCGATGCCTTCGTCGCTCGTGCCGTTGCGTACGAGCGCGCGCAGGTCGTGTCCCGACGACGCGAACAGGCACAGATAGACCTTGCCTTCCGTCGAGAGCCGCGCGCGCGTGCAAGTGCCGCAGAAGGCGCGCGTCACGCTTGAGATCACGCCGATCTCGCCCGTGCCGTCCGCGTAGCCCCAGCGTTGCGCGGTTTCGGCCGCGCTGTGCGGTTCGAGCGGGATCAGCGCGTAGTGCTCGCCGATCCGCTCGACGACTTCCGCCGACGGCAGCACTTCCGTCATGTTCCAGCCGTTCGACGTGCCGACGTCCATGTATTCGATGAAGCGCAGCACGGTGCCCGAGCCTTTGAAGTGCCGCGCCATCGGCACGATCTCGCCGTCGTTCGTGCCGCGCTTGACGACCATGTTGATTTTCAGCGGCGTCAGGCCGACCGATTGCGCGACTTCGATGCCTTCGAGCACGTCGCGCACCGCGAAATCGGCATCGTTCATGCGGCGAAATAGCGCATCGTCGAGTGCGTCGAGGCTGACGGTCACGCGATTCAGGCCGGCGTCTTTCAGGCTGCGCGCCTTGCGCGCGAGCAGCGAACCGTTGGTGGTCAGCGTGAGATCGAGCGGTTTGCCGGCCGCCGTCGTCATGCGGGCGAGGCGCTCGATCAGAAATTCGAGGTTCTTGCGCAGCAGCGGTTCGCCACCTGTCAGGCGGATTTTTTCGACGCCATGCGCGACGAAAATCGCCGCGATGCGCTCGATTTCCTCGAACGTCAGCAGCGCGCTGTGCGGCAGGAACGGGTAGTCCTTGTTGAACACCGCGCGCGGCATGCAGTAGACGCACCGGAAGTTGCAGCGGTCCGTCACCGAGATGCGCAGGTCGCGCAGCGGGCGCGACAGCGTGTCTGTCAATTCGCCGCGCGGCACGCGAGCGGGGCCGGCAACGTTCGGAACGGCACTGACATCGGCAACGGGAATGATGCGTCGGGACATGATGACGTTTCTGAAATATCAGCCTTCATTCTAGCGGAAGGCCTTATCCGTCACAGTAGGGCGAACGCGCGGTAGCGGCGCGACGGGCAACAAAAAGCCCGCCTTGGAGGCGGGCTCTTCGGGTGCCTGGCGTTGCCGCGCAGACTGGGTTAGCGATCGCTTACTGCGGATGCTTCACCGTTTCGACCTGCTGCATCGGCGTCGTGTCGACGGGCGGCAGCGGCTTGCGCTCGCGCGGCACACGCGTCGGCTTGACGGCTTGCGCGGCGGCTTCCTGGGCGGCGCGCAGCTTGTCGGAGTCGGTATTGACCCAGACGAGGCCGGCGCTTTCCAGCATCGACTTCAGCCCTTCGCCCGACAGGCCAGCCGATGCCGTTCCGTTCGTGCGCGCGCCGTGCGATTCGGCGGCCCTCGTCACAGGTGCGGCTTCTGCCGGCTGCGGCTCGGGCTGGGCCGCATGCGCGACCGGCTCGGCGACTGGTTGGGCTTCCGGCTGAGCCGCAACCGGTGCTTCGGCGACCGGCTCCGTTTCCGCAGCGGGTGCGACGGGAGCAACAGGCGTTGCTGCCACCGGCTCGGCGACGGGTTCGGCTGCGGCGGGTTCGGCTGCAGCAGGTGCGGGGGCCTCAGCGGCCGGGGCGGTTTCAACGGGCGCAGGGGTCTCGACAGCGGGCTCGGCAGGGGCGACGGGCGCAGCTTCCTGCGGCTCGACGGCCTTGGGCTCGGCGGGCGCGGCGGCTGCTTGCGCTTCGGGTTCTGCCTGCGGCGCAGCGGGAGTTTCATCGGCGGGCACGACGGCTTCTGCCTTCGCTGCCTTTTCGACAGCGAGCGACGGCGTTTCGGCCGACGCATGCAGTTCACTGACCACGGCTGCGCCCGTCGCGACGGCTGCCACGACGACCTCGACCGGCTTCACGGTTTCTGCCGGTTCCTGTCCGGCGGGAGCCGTTGCCTGAGGCTGCGCTTCGTGACGGCCCGTGTGCTCCGGCGTGCGAACAGGTGCTTCCGTCGACGCGGCTGCCGCCGCTTCGCCTTCCGCTTCGGCAACATCCGCTGCCGTGTTCACGTTCACGCCTTCCTCTTCGCGCTCGCGACGGCCACCGCGGCGACCGCGGCGACGGCGGCGACGCTCTTCGCCATCACGCGCTTCCTCTGCAGCGGCAGCGCCGCCCGTCAGGCTCGCTTGTGCCTGCGCGGCGATATCGGCTTGGGCTTCGTTCTGGCTCAGCGCTTCAGCGGCTTCCTGCTGCGGCTTGCGGCGCTCTCCGCGTTCCGGGCGCTCGCCACGTTCGCGGCGCTCTCCACGGTCCTGGCGCTCCTGACGCTCGCCACGCGCCGCGTTTTCGGCGGCTTCTGCGCGTTCTGCGCGCTCCTGACCGCGCTCGACGCGCTCCGGACGCGTCTCGCGTGCTTCACGGCCCTCGCGCTGCTCGCGGCCGCCACGCGGTTCACGTGCTTCGCGCGGTTCGCGTTCCTCGCGACGCTGCGACGGCTGGCCCTGACGGCCTTGCGTTGCCGCGCCTTCGCCACGTGCCGAGTCGCGGCCGCCTGCGCCGCCGCGACGATTGCGGTTGCGGTCGCCGCCGCGCTCGCCCGTGCGCTCACCACGCTCGGTGCGTTCGGCGCGCGCCGGCTTCGCCGTCTTCTCGACGGGTGCCGGAGCCGGTGCGGGAGCTGCCGGCTGCATCCCGAACAGACCCTTCAGCCAGCCGATGAAGCCGCCCGTCGCGGGCTTCATCTCGGCGGGGGCAGGGGCTGCGGGAGCCGGCGTGCGGACGGGGGCGCTCGGCGCCGGCTTTTCCGGCGTGATGCCCTTCACAGCCGCTTCCTGCTTCGGCTTCACATCTTCGGCGCGCTTGCTGTAGCCCGTTTCCGATTCCAGTTCGCGCGCGGCTTCTTCGGCCATCTTCCACGAGGCGCGCGGATCGTCGAGGCGTGCATCGTCGTGACGCAGACGCTCGAGCTTGTAATGCGGCGTGTCGAGGTGCTTGTTCGGCACCAGCACGACGTTGACCTTGAAACGCGACTCGATCTTATTGATTTCCGAGCGCTTTTCGTTGAGCAGGAAGGCCGTGACTTCGACGGGCACCTGGCAGTGGATCGCCGCGGTGTTTTCCTTCATCGCTTCTTCCTGAATGATCCGCAACACTTGCAGCGCGGACGATTCGGTGTCGCGGATGTGGCCCGTGCCGTTGCAGCGCGGGCAGGTCACGTGGCTGCCTTCCGACAGCGCCGGGCGCAGACGCTGGCGCGACAGCTCCATGAGGCCGAAGCGCGAGATCTTGCCCATCTGGACGCGCGCGCGGTCGTGCTTGAGCGCGTCCTTCAGACGCTGCTCGACTTCGCGCTGGCTCTTGGCCGACTCCATGTCGATGAAGTCGATCACGATCAGGCCGCCGAGGTCGCGCAGACGCAACTGGCGAGCGACTTCATCGGCGGCTTCGAGGTTCGTGCGCGTGGCCGTTTCCTCGATGTCGGCGCCCTTGGTGGCGCGCGCCGAGTTCACGTCGATCGCGACGAGCGCTTCCGTGTGGTCAATCACGATTGCGCCGCCCGACGGCAGCGGCACCGTGCGCGAGTACGCCGTCTCGATCTGGTGCTCGATCTGGAAGCGCGAGAAAAGCGGCACGTCGTCGTGGTACCGCTTCACCTTGTTGACATTGTCCGGCATCACGATATCCATGAAGGCGCGCGCCTGGTCGTGGATTTCCGTGGTGTCGATGAGAATTTCGCCGATATCCGGCTGGAAGTAGTCGCGAATCGCGCGGATGACGAGGCTCGATTCGAGATAGATCAGCATCGGCTGACCTTGCGTGCCGCTTTGCGACGCGGCTTCGATCGCGCGCCACAGCTGCATCAGGTAGTTGAGGTCCCACTGCAGCTCTTCGGCGCTGCGGCCGATGCCGGCCGTGCGCGCGATGATGCTCATGCCTTCCGGCAGTTGCAGCTGGGCCATCGTTTCGCGCAGTTCCTGGCGGTCGTCGCCCTCGATCCGGCGCGATACGCCGCCGCCGCGCGGATTGTTCGGCATCAGCACGAGATAGCGGCCTGCGAGCGAGATGAACGTGGTGAGGGCAGCGCCCTTGTTGCCACGTTCTTCTTTCTCAACCTGAACGATCAGTTCCTGGCCTTCCTTGAGGGCGTCCTGAATGCGCGCCGAGCGCATGTCGATGCCTTCGCGGAAATACTGGCGGGCGACTTCCTTGAACGGGAGAAAACCGTGGCGGTCTTCACCGTAGTTGACGAAGCAGGCTTCGAGCGACGGCTCGATGCGCGTCACGATCCCCTTGTAGATATTGCCTTTGCGCTGTTCGCGCCCGGCGGTTTCGATGTCGATGTCGATGAGTTTTTGCCCATCGACGATGGCGACGCGCAGTTCTTCCTGCTGCGTCGCATTGAACAACATGCGTTTCATTGAACGGCTCCAGAGCGGCTCTGCCTGTCCGAGCCGACGGCGCGCGGGATCCAATCCGGCCAGCCGACGGCAACGGCAGCGGCATGCCGCGCCTTATTGTGTTTTCACAAGCACGCTGGAGCGGGAAAGATGGCGGGAGAATTGCCTTGAAAGGGCGCCGTCCGACGGAAACTGGACGCGCTGCCGCAGGGCACATGCGAACACGGCTTCAAATAATGGCCCGACACGCCGCGGGTCCTGGCAGCCGACTTGCATACGCCTTCGTCCACGTGCGCCGGCGCGCCAGTTGGGCGCGCGTCCGGACAACAGGTTCGAAGGCTGCGGTCTTGCCGCAGCGGGGAAGCTCGCTCACAACGCGTGCTGCGCCCGCTCGGGGGTGTCTCGCCTCATTTTGACGTCGCCATGTCCCGCACTTTCTGCGGGACGCCTCGGGCGCACGCCGTATTTTCGCCACTGGCCGCTTCGCGCCAAAGGGACATCAGAGACATCAAAGCCGTCCGCTGCCGAAGCTCGCCAGTCAAATTCTTTTTGACCAAAATTCCGTTACCGACGGAGCCGACAGTGACCGAACGTGCCTGTGGGCGCCGTCCCTGCCGTGTCGTGATCCGTGCGTGCAACTTGTTGCATCTCATTTTCAGGGCGAGCAACCAGCCCCCGGCACAAGTAAAATAGCGCTTTATAGCTTGCACCTGCACAATCCACCCGCGATTCGGTTTAATGCGCCGATCCTATATAGTCGGCCGCCGCAGACTGCTGGCCAAATTATATTCAGAATGAAAGAGTTAGGCAAAACATCCCAGAAATCGGTCGCGAGCGCGGTCGCAAGCGATCAGGTGTCGATGATCGAAATCGACGACAGTGCGGCTGGCCAGCGTATCGACAACTTCTTGTTGCGCGTCTGTAAAGGCGTGCCGAAAAGCCATATTTATCGAATCCTGCGCAGCGGCGAAGTGCGCGTGAACAAGGGCCGGGTCGACGCGCAGTACCGGCTCGCCCATGGCGATCTGGTGCGCGTGCCGCCCGTGCGCGTCGCGCGAGCCGACGAGCCGGCCGTGAATGCGCCGGTGCCGTCCGCGCATTTCGACATCGTGTATGAGGACGAACATCTGCTCGTCATCGACAAGCCGGCCGGCGTCGCCGTGCACGGCGGCAGCGGCGTTGCGTTCGGCGTGATCGAGCAGTTGCGTGCCGCGCGCCCGCAGGCGAAGTTTCTGGAGCTGGTGCATCGGCTGGATCGCGAGACGTCGGGCGTGCTGATGCTGGCGAAAAAACGCGCGGCGCTCGTTAATCTGCACGAGCAGATCCGCGAAAACCGGATGGACAAGCGCTACTACGCGTGTGTGCACGGCGAATGGGCGAGCGACTGGGGCCGCCGGCGCGCGGTGAAGGAGCCGCTGCACAAGTATCTGCTGCCGGACGGCGAGCGGCGCGTGCGCGTGCAGCCGGACGGCTTGCCATCGCACACTATTTTCAACCTCGTCGACCGTTGGCCGGGCTATGCATTGCTCGAGGCGGAGCTGAAAACGGGGCGGACGCATCAGATTCGCGTCCATCTGGCGCATCTGGGGCTGCCGATCGTCGGCGATGCAAAATACGGCGATTTCGCGCTGAACAAGGCGCTCGCGCGCGCCAACGCACAGCCGGGACTCAAGCGCATGTTCCTGCACGCGTACCGGCTGAAGCTGACGCACCCGGCCTCCGGCGAGACGCTGCAGTTCGAGGCGCCTTTGCCCGCGGACTGCCGGCGCTTCGTCGAGCAGCTTGCTGAAATGGGCGCGCAACAGGGCAAAGCGCAGGACAGCGCGCACGGCGGACAATCACCAAACGAGACGGGAACGCATGGCCAGGCAGCTATTTGATCTGATCGTATTCGATTGGGACGGCACGTTGATGGATTCGACCGTCCACATTACCCGGAGCATCCAGGCCGCATGCCGCGACCTCGGTCTGCCCGTGCCCGCCGACGAAGCCGCGAGTTTCGTGATTGGCCTCGGTTTGCGCGACGCGCTGCAGATTGCCGCGCCGACGCTCGATCCGTCCGACTATCCGCGCCTCGCCGAGCGCTACCGTTTCCACTATCTGGTGAAGGATCAGACGACGGAGCTGTTCGCGGGCGTGCGCGAAATGCTGGCCGATCTGCGCGACCAGGGCTATCTGCTCGCGATCGCGACGGGCAAGAGCCGCGTCGGGCTGAATCGGGCGCTGGACCAGGTGCGGCTCACGAGCCTTTTCGACGGCACGCGCTGCGCCGACGAGACGTTCTCGAAACCCCATCCCGCCATGCTGCACGAGCTGACGCGCGAACTGGGGCAGGATCCCCTGCGCACGGTGATGATCGGCGATACCACGCACGATCTGCAGATGGCTATCAACGCGGGCGTTTCCGGCATCGGCGTCACGTACGGCGCGCATCCGGCGGATTCGCTGGCGGCACTCGAGCCGAAATACGTTGCGGACAGTATCGCTTCGCTGTCGGGCTGGCTGCGGGAGCATGCATGACGGACGCTGTGCTGAAGCCTGTGCGCATTTGCGCGTCCGAGGAACTCGTCGACGGCGGCATGGGCATCCGCCGCAATGCGACGTACGCGGGCGGCGATGCCGTCGTCTTCTTCATTCGCTATGACGGCGTTGCGTACGGCTATCTGAACCGCTGCGCGCACGTGCCGATGGAGATGGACTGGAGCGAGGGTCAGTTCTTCGAATCGTCCGGTTTATACTTGATGTGCGCTACGCATGGCGCGATTTATTCGCCGGATACGGGTAAATGCGTCGGCGGTCCTTGCCGCGGCGGCAGGCTCCGCCCGGTGCGGGTCGACGAACGCGACACGCCCGAAGGCCGCGCGGTATTCTGGCTCCCGGACGGCGATCTGCTTCCTGCATCTGCCTGATTTCTCTGCTTCTTTCCAAAATCCGTTCTATCTGGCGGCGACGCATGTCCGACAATCTCACTCCCGATCCCCAGGAACCGGCTGCACCAGGCCGTGAATCCCGTCGCGGCGCGGCCGCCGACGAGCTGAACTGGGAGCGCGGCGCGCTCGAACGGGTGGCGCTTGCCGCAATCAAGGAGCAGCGCGCGGCCCGTCGCTGGCGCATCTTCTTCAGGTTTATGTTCCTCGGCGTGCTGGTCATCATCGCGTTGGCGATCTTCGATTTCAGCGGCGAGAAGGTGGCAACCACGGGACGGCATACGGCGCTCATCGCACTCGACGGCGAGATCTCCGCAGATACGAACGCTAACGCAGAAGATATCGATACTGCGCTGGAAAGCGCCTTCGATGACGCCGGCACTGCCGGCGTCATCCTGCGTTGCAATAGCCCGGGCGGCAGTCCGGTACAAGCAGGCATCATCTACCGCGATATTCGTCGATTGCGCGCCAAATACCCGTCTGTTCCGCTTTATGTAGTCGTGGGCGATATGTGCGCGTCGGGCGGTTACTACGCTGCGGCCGCCGCCGACAAGATTTACGTCGACAAGGCGAGCATCGTTGGCTCGATTGGCGTGCTGATGGACGGCTTTGGCTTTACGGGGCTGATGGACAAACTGGGTATCCAGCGCAGGATGCGCACATCCGGCGAGAACAAGGGCTTTTTCGATCCGTTCTCGCCCGATACGCCGAAGATGGACGAACATGCGCAGGCAATGCTCGATCAGATTCACGCGCAGTTCATCGACGCAGTAAAGCAAGGCCGCGGCAACCGGCTGAAAGAGGGCCCGGATATCTTCTCGGGCCTCTTCTGGACGGGCGAGAAGAGCGTCGAACTGGGTCTCGCGGACGGCTTCGGCGACACCGATTTCGTCGCGCGAGAAATCATCAAGGCGCCGGACGTCGTGGATTACACGGTGAAGGAAAGTATCACGGATCGCGTGGCGCGCAAGTTTGGCGCAGCGGTCGGCAGCGGCGCCGTGCGCGCGATGTCGACGATCGGAAAGTTGAACCTTCGATAGCGCACCTGCAATGCGGCGGCCAGGAATCTGGCCGTCATTTTCCCCGCATCAGGCCGCCAGAATCAGAAAGATCGCCGGGCGCTTATGCAAATCAGGCGCGGGCTTCTTCTTCCAGTCCGCGACCGTCCGGCTCACGATCGTTTCGCTTTCTAGCGTCAGATCGACGGCGACGCAGATGAGCGTCGACGGCGCGCACGTCGCGATGAGCGCATCGAGCAGCGCGCGATTGCGATAAGGCGTTTCGATGAAAATCTGCGTCTGCCTGGCTTTGCGCGACTGCTGCTCCAGGTCTCGCAGGCGTTTTACGCGCTCGTTGGCGTCGACGGGCAGATAGCCGTGAAACGCAAAACTCTGGCCGTTCAGTCCCGACGCCATCAGTGCGAGCAGGATGGAACTCGGTCCCACGAACGGCACGACCTTGACGCCGCGCTCGTGCGCGCGCCGCACGAGCAGCGCGCCGGGATCGGCGACGGCCGGGCAACCCGCTTCCGACACTAGCCCGGCGTCTGTTCCCGCCAGGACGGGCGCCAGCAGTTTGTCGATCTCGCCGGCCGGCGTGTTCACATTCAGTTCGCGGATCTCGATTTCCTGGATCGGCCGCTCCGTCCCGACTTTTTTCAGGAATGCGCGCGTCGTTTTCGCGTTTTCACCTATGTAATAGTGCAGGGCGGCGGCGCGGGCCCGAACGGGCGCGGGCAGGACGGCGTCGAGCGCAGCGGCGTCACCCTCGCCGAGCGTGTTGGGAATCAGATAGAGCACACCGCTCATTGCGCCTCCAGCAGCGGATAGCCCGCGGCGAGCAGCATCCGCGTGAGCGCGATCAGCGGCAGGCCGATCAGCGCGGTCGGATCGTCGGACTCGATGGCTTCGAGAAGCGCAATGCCGAGACCTTCGGCTTTTGCGCTGCCGGCGCAATCGTAGGGCGTTTCGGCACGCAAATAGGCGTCGAGCGCGGCATCCGGCAGATCGCGAAAGCGTACGCGGGTGATCACGTCGGCGGTTTGCGCGACGGCCGAGCGGCTGTCGAACAGGCAAAGCGCGCTATGAAACAGCACTTCGCGGCCGCGCATGGCTTGCAGTTGCGCCAGTGCTTTCTTGTGCGTGCCGGGTTTGCCGATCTGGTGCCCGTCATAGGTCGCGACCTGGTCGGAGCCGATGACGAGCGCCGGCTCGCCGGTGGCGAGTCCGTTGGCGACCGCATGCGCCTTGGCTTGCGCGAGACGCAGCGCCGTCGCTTCCGGTGATTCGCCTGTCTGCGGCGCTTCGTCGATGGCGGGCACGATGACATCGAACGGAATGCGCAGGCGCTCGAGCAGGTCGCGGCGATACTGCGAACTCGACGCCAGAATCAGGCGGGGCGGGCGTTTGGGGAAATCCGACATGCTGGAATGGAACCTCGTTCTGAAGGTGAAACCGAATGCAAAAAGGCAGGCGCGAACGCCTTCGCACGGCCGGTCTTAAGTGTTTGACTCGAAAAGACAAAACGGATATGATTTTAGGCTTTTCATCGGTATGCTTTGCCGTATGGCGCGCTACGCGGACGCAATCGTCGGTGGCCGCAGAAGAGAAAGCATGGCGATTTACCCGGCTGAAACCCTTGCCGACGCAGGAGCGCACATGACTCAACATCCTGGCAAACCTGCTGGTCTCGTCGACCCGCGCGAACTCGATCTGTTCGAATTTGCCCGTAGTGGACGTCAGGCCGCGGGTACCGTGCGCGTCTCGCAACTGCCGCGCATGTTAAACGAAGTCCCGAAGGAAGCGCCAGATCGCGACACCGCGTTCACCTGGCAAGCCGAAGGGGCGATGCAGCCGGAGTTGCAGGACGACGGCACCGAGGGGCCGCAGCCGTATCTGAGGCTCGCGATTCACGGCCCCGCATGGCTCGAATGTCAGCGTTGCCTGTCTCCGTATGAGCAGGCGTTCAACGTCGATGCGACTTACCGGATCGTCAAGACCGAAGAGGAAGCTGAAGAGTTTCCTCTGGACGAGGATGAAGTCGATGTGATCGTTGGGTCACGCCAGTTCGATCTTGTCGACTTGATCGAAGAGGAATTGCTGCTTTCGTTGCCGCTCGTGCCGAAGCATGACGTCTGCCCTGAAGTGCACGAGAGCCTCAGTTCGGGCGCTAGCGGGCAGGAAGGCGAAGATGCCGCGAAGGTGGAAGGCGAAGATGCCGCCAAGGGCGAAGCCGGCGAGGGTGAAGAGCCCAAGCGGCCAAATCCTTTCGCGGTGCTCGAAGGCCTGAAATCGGGCGGGTCCGGCGGCAAGAAGCACTGAACAGTTGCATGGGAGCGCGATAGGGCGCGCCGGACGCGATGGTTTCAGCCACGCGGCCTATGGCGGTTGCCGTATCGGGCTGTGTTAGAATTCGGAAAATTTTCAGGAGTTATCATGGCAGTTCAACAAAACAAGAAGTCGCCGTCGAAGCGCGGTATGCATCGCTCGCACGATTTCCTCAACGCAGCGCCGCTGGCTGTCGAGCCGAGCACGGGTGAAGTGCATCTGCGTCACCACGTCAGCCCGAACGGCTACTACCGCGGCAAGAAAGTCGTCAAGACGAAGAACGACTAATCGCCCGGCATTGCGCTCAGTTGGGCTCAGTTGGGATATCCCATCCGGGGTTCAACGCGTTGGCGTTTCGCGTGGCGATCGGCTCGCTTGACATTTTCCCGGTTCATCGAAAAGGCGGCATTCAACTGCCGCTTTTTTGTGCCTGAAATTCGTCGCATTCCATGACTGTAAAGCTCACGATAGATTGCATGGGAGGCGACCACGGGCCGTCCGTGACTGTTCCCGCTGCCGTCAATTTCGTTCGCTCGCATCCCGATGCGCATCTGATGCTCGTCGGCATCGAAAGCGCGATTCGAGCACAGCTGAAAAAGCTGAAGGCGGCGGACGATCCGGCACTCACGGTCGTACCCGCATCCGAAATCGTCGCAATGGACGATCCGGTTGAAGTCGCGCTTCGTAAGAAGAAAGACTCGTCGATGCGTGTTGCACTTAATCGCGTCAAGGAAGACGAGGCGCAGGCCTGTATCTCCGCCGGCAACACCGGCGCGCTAATGGCCGTTTCCCGTTATGTTCTTAAAACGCTCCCGGGCATCGAACGTCCGGCGATCGCGTTTGCGCTGCCCAATCCCACCGGCTATACCACCATGCTCGACCTCGGCGCGAACGTCGATTGCGAGCCGCAGCATCTGCTGCAGTTCGCCGAGATGGGACATGCGCTGGTATCGGCTGTCGAAGGCAAGGAGCGCCCGAGCATCGGGCTCCTGAATATTGGCGAAGAGGTCATTAAGGGCAACGACACCATCAAGCGCGCAGGCGAGCTTCTGCGCACCAGCACGCTGAATTTCCGCGGCAACGTGGAAGGCAACGATATCTACAAAGGCACCGTCGACGTAATCGTCTGCGATGGCTTCGTCGGTAACGTTGCGCTGAAGACGTCGGAAGGTCTTGCGCAGATGCTCTCCGACATCATCAAGGAAGAATTCGGCCGTTCATGGATGACCAAGGTGATGGCATTGCTCGCGTTGCCGGTGCTGCTGCGCTTCAAGAAGCGCGTCGATCATCGGCAGTACAACGGCGCGGCGCTCCTCGGCCTGCGCGGGCTCGTGATCAAGAGCCACGGTTCGGCCGATGCCTACGCGTTTGAGTGGGCAATCAAACGCGGGTATGATGCCGTCAAAAATGGCGTTCTGGAACGTCTTGCCCGCGCGATGGAGGAGAACGCGGGTTCACTCGAACAGGCGACGCGCGAAGCAGGCAGCGCGGGTTCCGCGAGGCAGGTTGCGAGCCCGATCGCGGGTCCGATTTCTGGCCAGCCGGCCGAGCCCTACAGCGCACTATCCTCGAAGGCATAATGGCTCAATCCACTATCTACTCCCGCGTGCTGGGCACGGGCAGCTATCTGCCGCCCAACCGCGTTTCCAATCAGGATCTGGCTGATCGTCTCGCGAAGCAGGGCATCGAGACGAGCGACGAATGGATCGTGGCCCGCACGGGCATCCATGCGCGCCACTTTGCCGATCCCGATGTCACGACGAGCGAGCTCTCGCTGATCGCATCGCAACGCGCGATCGAAGCCGCCGACGTCGATCCGCAATCGATCGATCTCATCATCGTCGCCACTTCGACGCCGGACTTCGTGTTCCCGAGCACAGCCTGTCTGCTGCAGAACAAGCTGGGCATCAAGAACAACGGCGCCGCGTTCGATGTGCAGGCCGTGTGCTCAGGTTTTGCCTATGCCGTTGCGACGGCTGACAGCTTCATTCGAAGCGGGCAACATCGTACTGCGCTGGTGGTCGGTGCTGAAACGTTCTCGCGCATCCTCGATTTCAACGACCGCACCACGTGCGTGCTGTTCGGCGATGGCGCAGGTGCCGTCGTGCTGCAGGCGTCGGACGAGCCGGGCGTGCTGGCAAGCGCGCTGCATGCGGATGGCAGTCACTCGGACATTCTCTGCACGCCGGGCAACGTGCACGGCGGCATCGTGCAAGGCAGCGCGTTCCTGCACATGGACGGCCAGGCGGTGTTCAAGCTCGCCGTCAACGTGCTCGAAAAGGTCGCGATCGAAGCGCTGCAGAAGGCCGATCTCAAGCCCGAGCAGATCGACTGGCTGATTCCGCACCAGGCCAATATCCGCATCATGCAGAGCACGTGCCGCAAGCTGGGCCTGCCACAGGAGCGGATGATCGTCACCGTGCACGAACATGGCAACACGTCGGCCGCGTCGATTCCGCTCGCGCTCGACGTTGCGGTTCGCGACGGACGCATCCAGCGCGGCCACAACGTGCTGATCGAAGGCGTGGGCGGCGGCTTTACGTGGGGCGCGTCGGTCATCCGCTTCTGACGACTACCGGGCGACCGTGCCTGCGCGCCGCCGGGAGCGGCAGCGCGGGCTTGTGCGCGCCACGCGCAACTGAATTCATCGAATTGGGGACGATATGAAATTTGCGTTCGTTTTTCCGGGGCAGGGCTCGCAGTCGGTCGGCATGCTCAATGCGTTCGCCGATCACGCGATCGTGCGCGAAACCCTCCAGGAAGCTTCCGACGCGCTCAACCAGGACCTCGGCAAGCTGATCGCCGAAGGCCCGGCTGAAGACCTGAACCTGACGACCAACACCCAACCTGTGATGCTGACGGCTGCCTACGCGATCTTTCGCGCGTGGCAGACGGCTGGCGGTCCGGCGCCCGCCATCGTCGCGGGCCACAGCCTTGGCGAATACACGGCGCTCGTCGCAGCCGGCGCGCTGAAATTCCGCGACGCTGTGCCGCTCGTGCGCTTCCGCGCGCAGGCGATGCAGAACGCGGTACCCGTCGGTCAGGGCGGCATGGCCGCGATTCTCGGCCTCGACGACGACACGGTGCGCGAAGTGTGCAAGGAAGCGTCGACGGCGGGCGTCGTCGAAGCGGTCAATTTCAACGCGCCCGCGCAGGTTGTGATCGCGGGCCACAAGGCCGCCGTCGAAAAGGCGTGCGAGGTCGCGAAGGCAAAGGGCGCGAAGCGCGCGCTGCCGCTGCCAGTGTCCGCGCCGTTTCATTCGTCGCTGCTCAAGCCGGCTTCGGATCAGCTCCGCGAGTATCTGTCGAGCGTCGACGTGCAGGTGCCGTCGATCCCTGTCGTGAACAACGTCGATGTGGCGGTCGTCAACGAGCCGGCTGGCATCAAGGATGCACTGGTTCGTCAGGCGGCGGGCGCCGTGCGCTGGGTCGAATGCGTGCAGTCGATGGCCAGGCAGGGCGTCACGCATGTGATCGAATGCGGTCCGGGCAAGGTGCTGGCGGGCCTGACCAAGCGTATCGACGGCAATCTGACCGGCGCATCGATCGTCGATCCGGCCTCGCTCGACGAAGTGCTGAAGCTCGTCGCGGCCTGAACGTCTCCTTGCGAGGCGGCAACGAATCAAATAGCTCTGCGTTTGCAGGGCACTGCGGAATTCAACGATGGAAAAGACTCTCGATAAACAGATCGCGATCGTGACGGGCGCTTCGCGCGGCATCGGCCGCGCAATCGCCGTCGAACTCGCGCGTCAGGGCGCGTTGGTGATCGGCACGGCAACGAGCGAAAGCGGCGCGCATGCGATCACGGAAGCGTTCAAGGCCGAAGGCCTGAGCGGCCGCGGCGCTGTACTGAACGTGAACGATGCTGCTGCGGCGGAAGCGCTGATCGAAGGCACTGTGAAGGAGTTCGGCGCGCTCAACGTGCTGGTGAACAACGCGGGCATCACGCAAGATCAGCTCGCGATGCGCATGAAGGACGAAGACTGGGACGCCGTGATCGACACGAATCTCAAGTCCGTGTTCCGTCTGTCGCGCGCCGTCTTGCGCCCGATGATGAAGGCGCGTGGTGGGCGGATCATCAACATCACGTCGGTGGTCGGCTCGGCGGGCAATCCCGGACAGGCAAACTACGCAGCCGCGAAAGCGGGCGTCGCGGGCATGACGCGTGCGCTTGCACGTGAAATCGGCAGCCGCGGCATCACCGTGAACTGCGTCGCACCGGGTTTCATCGATACCGACATGACGAAGACGCTGCCTGAAGAGCAGCAGACGGCACTGAAGGCGCAGATTCCGCTCGGCCGTCTCGGCAGCCCGGAAGACATCGCACACGCCGTAACGTTCCTCGCATCGCCGCAAGCCGGTTATATCACCGGCACGACGTTGCACGTGAACGGCGGCATGTATATGTCGTAATCAAATTCGGTTACTATCCGCGCCTTGATGCAATTCAAAGCGCTAATAGGACGGCTTTACAGCAACCTTGTGCGTCGCTTTTTTACAGATGCAAACCTGATAAAATGCGCGCACTTGTATTTATGAACTTTTTCCCTTGGAGGGGTAATGGACAATATCGAACAGCGCGTCAAGAAGATCGTTGCAGAGCAACTCGGCGTTGCCGAAGCGGAAATCAAGAACGAAGCATCGTTCGTGAACGACCTCGGCGCTGACTCGCTCGACACGGTTGAACTCGTGATGGCTCTCGAAGACGAATTCGGCATGGAAATTCCGGATGAAGAAGCCGAGAAGATCACGACGGTTCAGCAGGCGATCGACTACGCTCGCGCTAACGTCAAGGCCTAAGGTCATTCGCGCCCGCCTGGTTGCCTCGGCTGCTGCGAACGTCGCAGCGCCCGCTGTTGCGGACGCCATGTCGCGCCGCAGGGCGGCGCAAGCAGGGCAGGCGCCGACATCCATGCGCATGCGCGCTATCCTGACGACGCCGTCCAAGGCGCACTGGCCGATGCAGCGATGGTCGGCTCTTTCGTCATTGCGCTTACTGATGCAGTTTCTGGTGCTCGCGCCACTGTATCGGTCAGCGTATTCGTCAGCGCGCAGGTCAGCGTTCGTCAGGTTAACAGCCACAGGGCTCACAGGGCGCTTTCCTGTGGCTACTGTGGCTTTTGTTTTGTCATCTATGGAAAAGGGGTTACCGTGAGCCGTCGTCGTGTTGTTGTTACAGGCCTGGGGCTTATTTCGCCTGTTGGCAATAATGTTGCCGACGGCTGGGCCAATCTGGTCGCAGGCAAGTCCGGCATCGCCAACATCACGAAGTTCGATGCGTCGAACTTCTCCACCCGCTTCGCCGGCGAAGTGAAGGGCTTCAATGTCGAGGACTACATTCCCGGCAAGGAAGCGCGCCATATGGATACGTTCATCCATTACGGCGTGGCAGCCGGCATCCAGGCGATGCAGGATAGCGGCCTCGAGATCACCGAAGCCAACTCGGAGCGCGTCGGCGTGGTGGTCGGCTCGGGCATTGGCGGTCTGCCGATGATCGAAGTTACGCAGACGGAACTGCTGAACCGCGGCCCGCGCCGCATTTCGCCGTTCTTCGTGCCCGCGTCGATCATCAACATGATCTCGGGCCATCTGTCGATCAAGTACGGCCTGAAGGGCCCGAACCTGGCGATGGTGACAGCCTGCACGACGGGTCTGCACTGCATCGGCGAGGCATCTCGCCTGATCGAATACGGCGACGCCGACGTGATGATCGCGGGCGGCGCGGAATCGACGGTTTCGCCGCTCGGCATCGGCGGCTTCGCGGCCGCGCGTGCGCTGTCGCAGCGTAACGACGATCCGGCGACGGCGAGCCGTCCGTGGGACAAGGACCGCGACGGCTTCGTGCTCGGCGAGGGTGCGGGCGTCATGGTGCTCGAGGAATACGAGCACGCGAAGGCGCGTGGCGCGAAGATCTACGCGGAAGTCAGCGGTTACGGCATGAGCGGCGACGCGTACCACATGACCGCGCCGCTCGAAGACGGCGACGGCGCGCGGCGCTGCATGATCGCGGCGATGAAGAACGCCGGCGTGAACCCCGATTCGGTGAACTATCTGAACGCGCACGGCACGTCGACGCCACTGGGCGACCTCGCGGAAACCACGGGCATCAAGCGCGCATTCGGCGATCACGCGAAGAACATCGTCGTGAACTCGACCAAGTCGATGACGGGTCACCTGCTCGGTGGCGCTGGCGGTCTGGAGTCGGTGTTCACGGTGCTGGCCGTGCATCATCAGGTGTCGCCGCCGACCATCAACATCTTCAACCAGGACCCGGAATGCGATCTCGACTACTGCGCGAACACGGCGCGTGAGATGAAGATCGACGTCGCGCTGAAGAACTCGTTCGGGTTCGGCGGCACGAACGGCACGCTGGTTTTCAAGCGAGCCTGAGCGTTTGACGGAAGCAGGGTCGTCGCCGGCTCGTCCGGCCAATGCTCCCGCGGCGGACGTTCCCCGTCCCGCCCTGAACGGCGGACTCTCGCAGCGCGTTGTGCTGCGGCGGTCCGCCGCGTTGTATCTAGCGATGGCGCTGTTCATCGTCGTCGTCGTTGCCGCCGTCTGGGCGACTGTCGCGCCCCGTTTGGGCATTATCCGGGCCGCGCCGATGGGTGCGGCTGTTTTCGCCATTCTCGCGCTCGCAGCTGTCCGTCATGCGCGCAACGAGCCGCGCGCATTTAAAATCGGGCCGGATGGAATGTCGGTCTGGAGCCGGATGGGAATATTGCGCGCGCAGGGTCGTATCGCTGGATGCAGCCAATGGAGCGACTGTCTTCTGATGCTGTCGCTGGGAGACGAGGGTGGCCGATCACATAGGCTTCTGATCGCAGCCGACATGCTCGAGCGTGACCTTTTTCGTGAGCTTGCCGTGCTCGCGCGGCGCAGTGCCCACGTTTGAATGGCCCGTCAGCGCGGCCCCGCGCCTTGACTGTAAAGACTGTAACCGCTGTTACGCGTGTAACTTGCCATCTTGAAGGGGAAGCTACAATAGTGCCCCGCCACACGCGCAAAAGTTAACGGATTTATCAGGTGAGCGAAAAAGAAATAGATCAGGTGCTAGTTGAACGCGTTCAGAATGGCGACAAGGCCGCGTTCGAGCTTCTGGTCTCGAAGTACCACCGCAAGATCATCCGGCTGATCTCGCGCCTCGTGCGGGATCCCGCCGAGGTCGAGGACGTGGCCCAGGATGCCTTCATCAAGGCATACCGGGCGCTGCCCCAATTCCGCGGCGAGTCCGCGTTCTATACGTGGTTGTACCGGATTGCCGTCAACACGGCTAAGAATTACCTTGCGACCCAGGGCCGACGCGCGCCCACTTCGACGGAAGCGGACGCTGAAGAAGCTGAAACTTTCTCCGATGCTGACCAACTAAGGGATATCAACACGCCCGAGTCGATGTTGATGAGCAAACAGATCGCAGAGACGGTCAATGCTGCGATGGCGGTTTTACCGGAAGAGCTGCGCACCGCCATAACTCTTCGTGAAATTGAAGGTCTGAGCTACGAGGAAATCGCTGAAATGATGGGGTGCCCGATCGGCACCGTCAGATCGAGAATTTTCCGCGCTCGCGAAGCCATTGCGGCAAAATTGCGTCCGCTGCTTGACACACCCGAGGGCAAGCGCTGGTAACGTCTGTGGTACACAGCGGCTAGCCGGCCTCGCGGACGGCGGCGCAGTATCTGGGTTAAGTGGTGTCACTACGGGGTGTCTGTAAAGATGGGGAGCATCATGGGGTCGGTTTCGATGCCAATGCAAACAAATGCGCAAGCAAGCTCGCATCGCGAGCGTCTGTCTGCTTTCGTCGACGGGGAACTGGTCGACAGCGAGCATCCGAACACAATTCTTGCCGCACTGGGCCATGAAGGTCGTGCGACATGGTCGTGCTATCACCTGATCGGCGACGCGCTGCGTTCCGACGATCTGGCTGTCAGCCCGGCCGCGAGCAGTGCATTCATGAGCGGTTTCGCAGCCCGCTTCGAGAGCGAGGCCCACGTACTGGCGCCTGCTTCGATCCCGGTCGCGCGCCGCCTGTTGTCGTTGCGCCGGCGCGTGATTCCGGCTTTTGCCGTCGCCGCGGCTGCCGCCACGCTCACGTGGATCGTGATGCCGCAACTGCAGGGCATGAACACGGCAGGCTCCGGTGCCACACAGGTCGCATCGGTCGCGTCGCATTCGGACTCGATGCAGCGCGTGGCGATGGCGTCGATGCCGGCCGCGACGACCGCGCAGGCAAACGTCCAGGACGGCAACATCATCCGCGACGCGAACCTCGATCAATATCTGGAAGCGCATCAGCAGTTCGGTCTGCAGCCTGTCGTGTCGGGCTCGATGCCGTTGCTTCGCGCCGCCTCCCTGACGACGCAGGGCCAATAGTCTGATGCAGAGTCTGCGGTTGAAAAAAACGACTATCTGGGGGCGGCTGCCGGCATTCCTGTTCTGCGCAGCCGTGATGTTGTCCGCAACGTCGCGCACCTTTGCGCAAACGGACGATTCCGCCGCCCGGCACAGCGCGGCGGAACTGCTGAACCGGATCCATCAGGCCGCCCAGCAGCAGAACTACGAGGGCGCATTCGTTTATCAGCGCGGCAATTTCGTTCAGTCGTCGCGCATTTCGCACTACACGACGCACAACGACGGCGAGTTCGAATCGCTCGAAAGCCTCGACGGCAAGCCTCGCAAGATGCTGCGTCATAACGACGAGCTGTACACATTTGTGCCGGAGCGGCATCTGTGCGTTGTCGAAAAACGGCAGAACAAGGATTCGTTCCCGGCGCTCCTGTCGGCAAGCGGCGATCAGGTGCTGACCGTCTATGACCCGAAGATGCTGGGTACCGACCGCGTCGCCGGTATCGACAGCCAGGTGATCGAGCTCGATCCGAAGGATGCCAATCGATTTGCCTACAAACTGTGGGCCGACACGAAAACAGGCTTGCTGCTGCGCGCGCAGACGCTCGATCCGAGTGGCCAGGTGCTCGAACAGATGTCGTTCTCGCAGATTCGCATCGGCGTTCCCGCCGATAAGGGGCCCATCGCGAGCGGCATCAAGAACACGGCCGGCTGGACCGTCGTGCGGCCGCCCGTCGAGCCCGTCGATATGGAAGCGCAAGGCTGGCAGGTCGCGCCGCCCGTCGCGGGCTTCCACAAGATTCGCGAACTGCGCCGGCCGATGGCGGCGGCCGATCCGTCCAATCCGCCTATTCCCGTCGATCAGATGGTGTTCTCGGATGGCCTCGCGGCGCTGTCGATCTTCGTCGAGCCGGTCGAGAAGAGCACGCGCAAGGAAGGGGCGGGAAACAGCGGCGCAACGCACGTCCTGGTCAAGCGGCGCGGCGATTTCTGGATCACATTGCTTGGGGAAGTGCCTCAGGCCACGTTGCAGCAATTTGCGGCTGCCATAGAATACAAGCCTTCCCGGTAATCCTTCGGTTCGCTACGACATGACGACTCTTTCGGTGCGCAAATTCTTCGCGGCCGCAGTGCTGGTGGCTTGCCTGCCGTTCATGCCGCACACGGCGTCGGCGGCGCCTGCTGCCAATCTGCCCGATTTCACCGATCTCGTCGACAAGGTCGGGCCGGCCGTCGTCAACATTCGCACGACGGCAAAGGTCTCCAGTTCGGCGCGCGGACTTCCGCCCGGCATGGACGACGGCGACATGTCGGAGTTTTTCCGGCGTTTCTTCGGCATTCCGATGCCCAATTCGCCGCAATCGCCGGGCTCGCCTAATTCGCCGAATCCGCCGCGCGGTGGGAACAACGATCAGGACCAGTCGCCGGATGGCGGCGGCGACACCGAGCAGAACAGCGGCGTTGGCTCGGGTTTCATCCTGTCGCAGGATGGCTACGTGATGACGAATGCTCACGTGATCGACGACGCCGACACGATCTACGTCACGCTCACCGACAAGCGCGAATTCAAGGCGAAGCTGATCGGCGTCGACGACCGCACGGACGTGGCCGTCGTGAAGATCAACGCGGCGAATCTGCCGACGGTGCCGATCGGCGATTCGAACAAGGTGCGCGTCGGCGAATGGGTTGTCGCGATCGGCTCGCCGTTCGGCCTCGAGAATACGGTGACGGCGGGTATCGTCAGCGCGAAGGGCCGCGACACGGGTGACTATCTGCCGTTCATCCAGACGGATGTGGCCGTGAACCCAGGCAATTCGGGCGGTCCGCTGATCAACATGCAGGGCGAAGTGATCGGCATCAACTCGCAGATTTACAGCCGCACGGGCGGCTTCATGGGCATTTCGTTCGCGATTCCGATCGACGAAGCGATGCGCGTGGCCGATCAGCTTAAAACCTCGGGCAAGGTCGTGCGCGGACGTATTGCCGTTGCGATCGGCGAAGTGACGAAGGACGTGGCCGATTCGCTCGGCCTGCCGAAAGCGCAGGGCGCGCTCGTCAGCAGCGTCGAGCCGGGCGGTCCCGCAGACAAGGCCGGCGTGCAGCCGGGCGACATCATCCTGAAGTTCAACGGCCATAACGTCGACACGGCGACTGATTTGCCGCGCATGGTCGGCGATACGAAGCCGGGCACGAAGACGACGATCACGGTTTGGCGCAAGGGCCAGACGCGCGAAGTGCCCGTGACGGTCGCCGAAATGCAGCCGGACAAGACCGCGAAGGCCGAGCAGAAGAAGCCGCCCACGCCGAAGCCGCGCGCATCGAATGCGCTGGGCGTTGCCGTCAGCGACATTCCCGCCGAGCAGTTGAAGTCGCTCAAGCTGCGCAACGGCGTGCAGGTGGACGCCGTCGACGGTCCGGCAGCGCGCGTCGGATTGCAGCGGGGCGATCTCATCCTGCGCATCGGCGACACGGACATCACGAGCGCGAAGCAGTTCGAGGAAGTCACCGCGCATCTCGATTCGTCGAAGATGGTCGCGCTGCTGGTTCGCCGCGGCGACAACACGCAGTTCGTGCCGATCCGCCCGCGCGCCGCGAAGTAATCGACGTGGCATCGCTGACGCTTTACGCACGCGCGTGGTGTCACCTCTGCGACGATATGCGCGCCGCGCTCGAGCCGCTGCTGGCCGAGTTTGGCGCGCATGTCGAAGTGATCGACGTCGACGCCGATCCGTCGCTCGAAGCGCGCTACAACGAATGGGTGCCCGTGCTGGTTCATGAGGGCGTCGAGTTGTGTCACTACCATCTCGACGAAGCGCGGGTGCGCGCGGCGCTAGCGGGTCATCGCGCTACGCCGGCGTGCTGAATGGGGTCGCCGCGAGCGGCCAGCAAATGAGGCCGCGGTAGTCAGCCAGAGCGTACGAATGACTCCCACCGACCGCAAGCCGCGCCCGTCGACACCCTTTTCGGCTAAAATAGACAAGTTTTTCACCTACTTACAAGGCGTGCTCCGCAATCGTCCGAGCGCGCCTTTTTCGCTTGATCGGCACTGAATGGATCATATTCGTAACTTTTCGATCATTGCGCACATCGACCATGGCAAGTCGACGCTCGCCGATCGCATCATCCAGATTTGCGGCGGTCTGTCGGACCGCGAAATGGAAGCTCAGGTTCTCGACTCGATGGATCTCGAGCGCGAGCGCGGCATCACCATCAAGGCACAGACGGCCGCGCTGACGTACCGCGCGCGCGACGGCAAGCTATACAACCTCAACATGATCGACACGCCGGGGCACGTCGACTTCTCGTACGAAGTCAGCCGTTCGCTGTCCGCGTGCGAAGGCGCGCTGCTGGTCGTCGACGCGAGCCAGGGCGTCGAGGCGCAGACAGTCGCGAACTGCTATACGGCAATCGAACTGGGCGTCGAAGTGGTGCCCGTGCTCAACAAGATCGATTTGCCCGCTGCAAATCCGGAAAACGCGATCGCCGAAATCGAGGACGTGATTGGCATCGACGCCACCGACGCCACGCCTTGCAGCGCAAAGACGGGCATGGGCGTCGAGGACGTGCTGGAAGCGCTGATCGCCAAGGTGCCGCCGCCGAAGGGCAACGCAGACGAACCGCTGCAGGCGCTCATCATCGATTCGTGGTTCGACAACTATGTCGGCGTCGTGATGCTCGTGCGTATCGTCAACGGCACGCTGCGTCCGAAGGACCGCATTCGCCTGATGGCGACGGGCGCCGAATATCCCGTCGAGCACGTCGGCGTGTTCACACCGAAGTCGAAGAATCTCGAGTCGCTGTCGGCGGGGCAGGTGGGCTTCATCATCGCGGGCATCAAGGAACTGACGGCGGCGAAGGTCGGCGATACCGTCACGACCGTCAAGAACGCTGCGCCCGAGCCGCTGCCTGGCTTCAAGGAAGTGAAGCCTCAGGTGTTCGCCGGTCTCTATCCCGTCGAAGCGAATCAGTACGACGCGCTGCGCGAGTCGCTGGAAAAGCTGAAGCTCAATGACGCATCGCTGATGTACGAGCCGGAAGTGTCTCAGGCACTCGGCTTCGGCTTCCGCTGCGGCTTCCTCGGTCTGCTGCATATGGAGATCGTCCAGGAACGTCTCGAACGCGAGTTCGACATGGACCTGATCACCACCGCGCCGACCGTGGTGTACGAAGTCGTGCAGCGCGACGGCACGATCATGATGGTCGAAAATCCGGCAAAGATGCCCGACCCTTCGAAGATCGAAGAGGTGCGCGAGCCGATCGTCACCGTGAACCTGTACATGCCGCAAGACTACGTCGGCTCGGTGATTACGCTGTGTACGCAAAAGCGTGGCTTGCAGATCAATATGCAGTACCACGGCCGCCAGGTTCAGCTGACGTACGAAATCCCGATGGGCGAAATCGTGCTGGACTTCTTCGATCGTCTGAAGTCGGTGTCGCGCGGTTATGCGTCGATGGACTACGAGTTCAAGGAGTATCGCGCGTCGGACGTCGTTAAAGTCGACATGCTGATCAACGGCGACAAGGTGGATGCGCTGTCGGTGATCGTCCACCGTTCGCAGAGCCAGTACCGTGGCCGCGAAGTGGCGGCGAAGATGCGCGAGATCATTCCGCGTCAGATGTACGACGTCGCGATTCAGGCTGCGATCGGCGCACATATCATCGCGCGTGAAAACATCAAGGCGCTGCGTAAGAACGTTCTTGCCAAGTGTTATGGCGGCGACATTACGCGTAAGAAGAAGCTGTTGGAGAAACAGAAGGAAGGTAAGAAGCGGATGAAGCAGGTTGGCTCCGTCGAGATTCCGCAAGAGGCCTTCCTGGCAATTCTGCGCGTCGAAGACAAATAAGACTAAGAACTGGAACCCTATGAATTTTGCGCTGATTCTTTTTGTGCTCGTGATCATTACGGGCGTGGCATGGGTCGCAGACAAACTGGTTTTTCTCCCTCAACGTCGCCGCGCAGCGGAAACCGCCGTCGCCGAGTTCGACCGTCAGCAGGCGCGCATCGGCGAACGTTTCGCCGATGAGAATGCGCCCGCCACGCGCGCGCGCCTGCGTGAGGAAAAGCTCCGCCAGCCGTGGTGGCTCGAATACACGGCGAGCTTTTTCCCAGTGATTCTGGTTGTGTTCGTCGTGCGCTCGTTCGTCGTCGAGCCGTTCAAGATTCCGTCGGGCTCGATGGTGCCGACGCTGCTGGTCGGCGACTTCATTCTCGTGAACAAGTACGACTACGGCATTCGGCTGCCCATCGTGAATACGAAGATCACGGGGGGCCGACCGCTGCAGCGTGGCGATATCGTCGTGTTCCGCTATCCGAAGGACGAATCCGTCGACTACATCAAGCGCGTGATCGGTCTGCCGGGCGATGTCGTCGCGTATCAGGACAAGAAGCTCACGATCAACGGCAAGCCCGTTCCGGAAACGCCGCTGCCCGATTACTTCGACGAAGAGCGCATCGGCTATGCGAAGCAGTTCGAAGAAGACATCGACGGCCGCAAGAACGCGATTCTCAACAATCCTGCTGTGCCGCCGTTCATCGTCGGCGCCGAAGACTATCCGTATCGCGACAACTGCAAGTACGACGCGCAGGGCGTCGTATGCAAGGTACCGCCGGGCAACTACTTCATGATGGGCGACAACCGCGACAACAGCGCCGACAGCCGCTATTGGGGCTTCGCCCCGGACAAGAACATCGTTGGTCGCGCGTTCTTCATCTGGATGAACTTCAGCAATCTGAAGCGTATTGGCAGCTTCCATTGATTGCGCTTCGCGCGTCCCCATGCGGATGCGCATTTAAGCCGCGCAACACGTCGCGCACTGATCGCGACGTGTTATCACGCTACTTTAACAACGCGCGGTAACGTCGCTACAACACGCTTTTTCGGCGCCGGGGCCGCGTTTTCGCCCCGTGTGGCGCCCGCGTTATACTCTGCACATGCCCCTATCTCCGTTGGAAAGCCGTTTGCGCTACGAATTTCGCAATGCGGAATTGCTGCGCCAGGCTTTAACTCACCGCAGTCACAGTGCCACGCATAACGAGCGGCTGGAATTTCTCGGCGATTCCGTTCTGAACTGCGCGGTGGCCGCGCTATTGTTCCAACGGTTCGGCAAGCTGGATGAGGGCGATCTGTCCCGCGTCCGGGCGAATCTGGTCAAGCAGCAGTCGCTTTACGAGATCGCTCAGGCCCTGAATATTTCCGAGGGCTTGCGGCTAGGCGAAGGCGAATTGCGCAGCGGCGGCTTCCGGCGCCCGTCCATATTGGCCGACACACTCGAGGCGATCCTCGGCGCGATCTTTCTGGACGGCGGCTTCGAGGCCGCGCAGACGGTCATCAAACGTCTTTACGTGCCGATTCTCGATCACATCGATCCGCGCACGCTCGGCAAGGACGCAAAGACCTTGCTCCAGGAATATCTGCAGGGCCACAAGATCCCGCTGCCCACGTATACGGTCGTCGCGACGCACGGTGCAGCGCACAATCAGCAGTTCGAAGTCGAATGCACGGTGCCCAAGCTGGATGTGAAAGTGTCCGGTTCCGGCGCAAGCCGTCGTGCCGCCGAACAGGCGGCGGCGAAGAAGGCGCTCGACGAGGTGATGGCGGCGGCGCCGGCCGTGGTTGCCAAGCCGAAGCGCTCGAAAGGTGCGCGAGCGGCAAAAGCCGAGGCGGAAATCGTACCGGGCGTGACGGGCGTGCAGACGGCGCTCGATCTGCGCGCGCCCGATCATCGCAAGGCCGAGCGTGCCGCGCGCGGCGACGCGAAGCCGGTGTCGCTGGATGTGCCGTCCGCGGGCCAGGCCGCCGCGGCCGCGCCGCTGGCCGTGATTCGCGCGGCTCACGTCGAATATAGTCAGGAAGCGGCCGACAAGACGGAGCGCGCCGATAAGATCGAGCGCACGGCGCGGGCAACCGACAAGACGGCCGAAAAGCCCGCTTCCGAAAAATCGAACCCGGACAAGTCCGCGCAGGAAAAGGGAACGCAGGATCGGGCGGCCCAGGAAAAGGTCGGAAAAGCCGAGAGCGAAAAAACCGAGGGCGAAAAGCCCGAAAGATCAGATAAGTCCACCGACAAACCGGAAACTGTCGTGCGCCTTGCCGAACGCCAGCCGTCCGACAAGCCCGAAGCCCAGGCGCGGCCTGTCGAAAGGCCGGCTGAAAAACCCGCCGAAAAATCCGCAGACAAGCCAGCCGACAAGTCCGCTTCACGTGCTCGCGAGGCCGCGCCCGACGCGGCGGGCGCGAGCGATCTCGAACCCGGCGTCGCCGGCGCGGTGCAAACGCGCGTGGCCGATGCCGGTCATTGAACGCAATCCGACGTGAACGCGCACTCACCGCGCGTCCACGAGAACCTGCCGTAGTCCGAATATGAACGCTTCCACCCCCACTGGTTTTCGCTGCGGCATGGTCGCGATCGTTGGCCGCCCGAACGTCGGCAAGTCGACGCTGATGAACGCACTCGTCGGCCAGAAGGTCAGCATCACGTCGCGCAAGGCGCAGACGACCCGCCATCGCATCACGGGCATCAACACGCACGACGACGCGCAGTACATCTTTGTCGATACGCCCGGCTTCCAGACGCGCCACAGCGGTGCACTGAACCGGTCGCTGAATCGCGCGGTGACGTCGACGCTGACGTCCGTCGATGCCGTGCTGTTCGTGATCGAGGCCGGCCGCTTCGGCCCCGACGATCAGAAGGTGCTCGACCTGATTCCCGCCTCCGCGCCGACGCTTCTCATCGCGAACAAGCTCGATCGCGTGGGCGACAAGGATTCGCTGTTCCCGTTCATGCAGCAGATGAGCGCGCTGCGCGAGTTCAAGGAAATCGTGCCGCTGTCGGCGAAGAATCCCGACGACATCAAACGCCTGTTGTCGACCGTCAAGCCGTACTTGCCGGAAGGTGAGCCGATCTACGGCGAAGACGACCTGACGGATCGCAGCGAGCGCTTTCTTGCCGCCGAAATCCTGCGCGAAAAAGTGTTCCGCTGGACGGGCGACGAGTTGCCGTACACGAGCACCGTGCTGATCGACAAGTTCGAGACGGAAGGGCGCCTGCGCCGCATCTTCGCGACGATCCTCGTCGAGCGCGATTCGCACAAGGCGATGATCATCGGTCAGAAGGGCGCGAAGCTGAAGCAGATCAGCACGGAAGCTCGCATCGATATGGAGAAGCTGTTCGATGGCCCCGTGTATCTGGAAACGTTCATCAAGGTGAAGAGTGGCTGGGCCGACAACGAAGCCGGACTCCGCGCCTATGGTTACGAATGACGGCGCGACGAGCACCCAATCTGACACGTGGATGACGCTGCCGAAGGACGCCAACCCGGACGCCGATCCGGACGCCGATCACGACGACGTCGCGCGCGCACACAGCGGCGAATCTGAGACGTCTGGGTCGTCCGCACGGTCCGGGCGCGCGAAACCCGTGCGCGCGGCAAAACGCGGTCGCGCCAGCACTCGTAGCGCCACTTCGCACCGGCAGAGCGACAACGACATCGAAGAAGGCGCCGACGACTACGGCGCGTCCGAACCACCTCCGCGCAAGACGACGGCACGCCGGCCACCTTCGCGCGTGCCGCGCGCGCCGGCATCCGAATTCCGCATCGCCGAGCAGCCGGCGTTCGTGCTGCACAGCTATCCATATCGCGAGACGAGCCTGATCATCGACGTGCTGTCGCGCGATCACGGGCGTATCGCGCTTGTCGCGAAGGGCGCGAAGCGTCCGCACTCCGCACTGCGCGGCGTGTTGCAGACGTTCCAGCCGCTGTCGCTCGCATGGTCCGGCAAGTCGGAGATGCGCACGCTGACGGGAGCCGAGTGGGTCGGCGGAATGCTGCCGCTCACAGGCGACGCGCTCCTGTGCGGGTTCTACGTGAACGAGCTGCTCGTCAAGTTCCTCGCGCGCGAAGATCCGCATCCGCAACTGTTCCATCATTACGTCGTCACGCTGACGCGCCTCGCGCACGATGAACCGCCCGTGCAGGTGCTGCGTTCGTTCGAGCGCGTGCTGTTGCGCGAAACGGGTTACGCGATGTCGCTCAATCGCACGGTGACGCGCAAGGCCGTCGTGCCCGACGGGCGCTATGTGTTCGATCCGGAGCGCGGCGTGCGCGAAGTATCGGATGATGTTCCTTCGAACTGGCCTGTCATCAGCGGGCAAACCTTGCTCGACATGGAACAGGACGACTACCATCGAGCGCAGACCGTCGCGCAAAGCAAGACGCTGATGCGCTTTTTGCTCAACACCTATCTGGGCGGCACGCCTCTCGCGACGCGCCAGATTCTGATCGATCTGCAGAACCTATGAGCTTCTTTCTGACTTCCCCGAATGTGATCGACCTGGGCGTGAACATCGATCATGTCGCGACGCTGCGCAACGCGCGCGGCACGTCTTATCCCGATCCCGTGCGCGCCGCGCTACAGGCGGAAGAGGCGGGCGCCGATGCGATCACGCTGCATCTGCGCGAGGACCGTCGCCATATCGTCGATGACGACGTACGCGCGCTGCGGCCTCAACTGAAGACCCGCATGAACCTCGAGTGCGCGGTCACGAAGGAGATGCTCGACATCGCGTGCGAAGTGCAGCCGCACGATGTGTGCCTCGTGCCGGAAAAACGTCAGGAGCTGACGACGGAAGGCGGGCTTGACGTCGCCGGTCATTTCGAAGCGGTGCGGGCCGCGTGCAAGCAGCTGGCCGATGCCGGCTCGCGCGTATCGCTCTTCATCGATGCCGACGAAACGC
This sequence comes from Paraburkholderia diazotrophica, assembly GCF_900108945.1. Classification (GTDB taxonomy): domain Bacteria; phylum Pseudomonadota; class Gammaproteobacteria; order Burkholderiales; family Burkholderiaceae; genus Paraburkholderia; species Paraburkholderia diazotrophica. The sequence continues at coordinate 86,051 of NZ_FNYE01000012.1, forward strand.
AGATTCGCGCCGCGCACGAAGCGGGCGCACCCGTCATCGAGTTGCACACGGGCGCATACGCGGACGCACACGATCCCAAAGAGCAGCAGCGCGAGTACGAGCGCATCGTTCGCGGCGTGGAGTTCGGCGCGTCGCTGGGCCTGAAGGTGAATGCGGGCCACGGCCTGCACTACACGAACGTCCAGCAGATCGCGGCGATCGACGGGATCGTCGAACTCAATATCGGCCATGCGATCGTCGCGCATGCGATCTTCGCGGGCTGGGACAACGCCGTGCGCGAGATGAAGGCGATCATGGTCGCCGCGCGTCTCGCGGCGCGCTCATAACGACACGCAACGACACAATAGCGACAGCACGTATATGGCGATTTACGGCATCGGCACCGACATCGTTCAGGTGAGCCGCGTCGCGGCGGTGATGGAGCGCACCAACGGCCGCTTCGCCGAGAAAGTGCTCGGATCCGAAGAGCTGCGCATCTATCACGCGCGCAATGCGCGCTCGCAGGCGCGCGGGCTTGCGTTTCTCGCGACGCGATTTTCCGTCAAGGAAGCGTTCTCGAAGGCGATCGGACTCGGCATGCGCTGGCCGATGACCTGGCGCGCGCTGCAGACGCTCAACGAAGCGAGCGGGCGTCCCGTCTGCGTGGCGTCCGGCGAACTCGCCGAGTGGCTCGCGGAACGCGGGATCACGTCGCAAGTCACACTGTCCGACGAGCGCGATTACGCGGTGTCGTTCGTGATTGCCGAAACGGCCGATCGTTCTGTCTGATCACGCCGGCGCGGCGCGAGTGCGCAAGCAGCGCCGCGTTCTTTCCTTTTTGCTCTCATAGACCCGATGAAACTGATTCCTGGCCCGGTGATGCTCGACGTAGTCGGCAAGACGCTGAACGCTGACGACGAGCGCCGCCTCGCTCATCCGATGACGGGCGGCGTGATCCTCTTCGCGCGTCATTTCGAAAGCCGCGCGCAACTGGTCGCGCTGACGGAAGCGATCCGCGACGTGCGCGACGATCTGCTGATCGCCGTCGATCACGAAGGCGGGCGCGTGCAGCGCTTTCGCACCGACGGCTTCACGGTGCTGCCGTCGATGGGCAAGCTCGGCGCGCTGTGGGACGACGACGTGCTCCACGCGACCAAGGTGACGACGGCTGTCGGCTACATCCTCGCGTCGGAGTTGCGCGCGTGCGGCATCGACATGAGCTTCACGCCCGTGCTCGATCTGAACTACGGCAACTCGCAGGTGATCGGCGATCGCGCATTCCATCGCGATCCGCGCGTCGTCACGCTGCTCGCAAAGAGCCTCAATCACGGACTCGCGCTCGCGGGCATGGCGAATTGCGGCAAGCATTTTCCGGGTCACGGGTTCGCGTCGGCGGATTCGCACTACGCGGTGCCCGTCGACGAACGCACGCTCGACGAGATCATCAAGGAAGATGTCGCGCCGTACGACTGGCTCGGCTTGTCGCTGGCGTCGGTGCTGCCGGGGCATGTGATTTATCCAAAGGTAGACAGCAAGCCGGCCGGCTTCTCGCGCGTGTGGGTCCAGGACATCCTGCGCAAGAAGCTGCGCTTCGAGGGCGCGGTCTTCAGCGACGATCTGTCGATGGAAGCCGCGCGCCAGGGCGGCACGCTGACGGAAGCGGCGACGGCCGCGCTCGAAGCGGGCGTCGATATGGTGCTGATCTGCAATCAGCCGCAGGAAGCGGGCAAGGTGCTCGATGCGCTGTGCTTCACGCAATCGAAGGAGTCGAAGCGCCGCCTGAAGCGGATGCGCCCGCGCGGCAAGGCGTTGTCGTGGGAAAAGCTCGCCGCCGAGCCGCAGTATCAGCAGGCTCAGGCGCTGTTGCGCGCGGTGTTCGCTTCCTGACGGAAAGCGTATCCAGGGAGGGCGAATGCAAAAGGACGGGCAAGACCCGTCCTTTTCTTTTGTGCCTGGCGCGCGAAGCGCGTCAGTTCAGCCGCATCCGTTGCAGCTTGTTGTACAGCGTCTTCGGACTGATGCCGAGCAGCGACGCCGCACGATGCCGCGTTCCGCCGACGGCATCCAGCGTCGCTCGGATCAGCATTTCCTCGACATCGGCGAGCGGCGTGCCGACCGTCACCTGCACGCGGCCGCCGTTCAGATCGCGGCCGCCGACACCACTGCCTTCGTCGGCGCGTAGCGTCTCCAGAACGTCGCCCGACGCGTGATACGCGCGCCGCACGCGCTCCTGCAATTCGCGCACGTTGCCCGGCCATTCATACGCAAGACACTCGCGGACGAAATTCGGTCCGATCAGCTTCGTCGCATCGGCGACGCCGCGCGCATTCGCCTCGTCGTTCAGTTCGTCGACGAGCACCTGGGCGAAGAGCGCAGGATCGTCGCCGCGCTCGCGCAGCGGCGGCAGCGACAGCGCGGCCGCTTCGAGCCGCAGGCCGAGATCCTGATGCAGGCTGCCATCGGCGACGGCTGCGCGCGGCATCTTGCGCGTCGACGCGATCAGGCGGAAGTCGGTGGCGACCTGATTAGTGCCGCCTACTCGCATGAAGGTCTGCGAATCGAGCGCGCCGAGCAGCGCTTCCTGCTGCGCGCGCGGCAGCAGCGTGATTTCGTCGATGAAGAGCGTGCCGCCGCTCGCCTGTTCGAAGAGGCCGGGCTCGCGCTGCTCCGCGCCGCCGAACGCGCCGCGTTCGTGGCCGAACAGCAGGCTGTCCAGCGGCCGGCCACCGGCGACGGCCTCTGCCGAACGGCAATCGAGCACGACGAACGGCCCTTTGCGCCGGCGGCTCATCTCGTGCAGCGTGCGCGCGGCGACTTCCTTGCCCGTGCCCGCTTCGCCCGATATCAGCACGGCGGCTTCCGTCGGCGCGATATGCTCGATCGAATCGTACACATGCTGGATCGCGCCGCTGCGGCCGATCATCGGTCCGAAGCGGCCCATGCGGCGCAGCCTCGCGCGCAGCGCCTGCACTTCCTCGGTCAGTTCGTAGGGACGCGGTATGCGCGCCAGCAGGCTGCGCAACCGCGGAATATTGACGGGCTTGAGCAGATAGTCCCAGATGCCATGGCGCAAGCCTTCGATCGCGCTTTCGACCGTCGCGTTGCCCGTCATCACGATTACGGGCAACGCGCCGCCGGGCGGCTGCGCGGGCAGGTGCTGGAGCAGGTCGAGGCCGCTGCCGTCGGGCAGATTCAGATCGACGAGCACGACGTCGGGGATAAAGCGGGTCAGCGCTGCGCGCGCTTCTGAGAGCGTGATGGCGGTGTCGACGGAAAAACCGTCGGCCGCAAGAATCGCGGACAGGCCTGACAGGCTATTGGGATCGTCTTCGACAATCAGGGCATGTGGCATAACGAGCGCAACTGTTCAGATGGACGGAGTCCCGACGCACATGGGCCGCAGCGGCGGTCCCGAGCGCGCGGGCGCTGGATGAGTGGGCTTGAGTGGCCAATGCTCCCGGTCAGATGCAAAAGTATCGGACGTCGCCGGGCAAACAGCGCCCGGCGCAGGTTGCCCGTTACAGGTCGCGGTTGCGATCGAAGAAGCGGCGCACCTCGAGTTCGGCTTCATCGCGCGTCTTCCCATATCGCTCCTGGATCAGGCCCGCCAGCTTGTCGGCGTTGCCTTGTGCCTTGGTCAGTTCGTCGTCCGTGAGTTCGCCCCACGCAGTTTTCGCCTTGCCGATCATCTGTTTCCACTTGCCTTCAGCGATATCGTTGTTCATGGCACACCTCCCAATTCTTCCGGATAAAACGAAAAGCCTCGTAGGCCTGAAATGCTTGGGAAGCAGGAGCCGTGCCAATGCAAATTGTCTCGAAAAGTCAATGTGAGCGCGGACTGGAAGCACGAATGCGCCAACCCACCTGGCAAAAATGCATGTCTGGCCGGTAAAGTTTTCCACCACCATACACGGTCGCGAAAAAAAGAAAAAGCGCCCAGATGGGCGCTTTTTTAACTCGAAGCCCTGAGTGAGTCAGGGCTTAAGACGATTGCCGTGCGGCGCGATTCAAACTCAGGCGCGGCTGCGGTATTCGTTGGTACGCGTGTCGATTTCGATCTTGTCGCCGATATTGCAGAAGAGCGGCACTTGCAGTTCGAAACCCGTGTTCAGCTTGGCGGTCTTGAGCACCTTGCCCGACGACGTGTCGCCCTTGACAGCCGGCTCCGTGTAGATGATTTCGCGGACCAGCGTGGTCGGCAGTTCGACCGAAATGGCCTTCTCGTTGTAGAACACGACTTCGCAAGCCATGCCGTCTTCGAGGTAGTTGAGCGCGTCGCCCATCATTTCGGCTTCGACTTCGTACTGGTTGTAGTCGGCGTCCATGAACACATACATCGGGTCAGCGAAGTACGAGTACGTGACTTCCTTGCGGTCCAGCACGACGACGTCGAACTTGTCGTCCGCCTTGTAGACGGTTTCCATGCCTGCGCCCGTCAGCAGGTTCTTGAACTTCATCTTGACGACGGCGGCGTTGCGGCCCGACTTGTTGTATTCGGCCTTCTGAACGACCATCGCGTCGTTGCCGATCATCACGACGTTGCCGGTGCGGAGTTCCTGAGCGATCTTCATAAAACTGTCCTGTACGAAATAAGGTGCTTCAACTTTTGCTCAACGGCATACGGCGCAAGCGGGTTCGGCGCCCGACGCGCGTTCGACGCCCTAAGGCGGATCAAACTGGATTGCGCGGTAAGCAGGGCTGGCGTCGACGGGCGGGCGCGTTTTACCGCTCCCAATTCCTTGCGTCTCACATGCCAGTCTGCTTCTGCCTTGCTGCTTTACCCGAAGCGTCCGTCTGCTTCTTTGTACCCGAAGCGGGCGCGTACTCGTGTGACACTGACAGCCCAACTGCGGAGGTCCACAAAACAAGTTCCTGCTAGACCTGCCGGCGGCGCCGTCGTGCCGCGCTTGCGTCGTCGGCCGTTGGATAACCGCTTATTTTAACTGAGTTTTTGCGAATTCCGCCAGATTTCCAGCGAGATCGCCGATCGACGCGAGATCGCGCGCCCAGTCGGCCGCGCGCGCCTCGAGTTTCGGACGATGGCGGTGGAACTCCGCCCAGTCCGGCGCGCCGTTGCCGTTCCACGCGTGCCAGAAGCGGCTGAGCGCTGCGCGCGTCGTCGCGGACAGCCCGTGCGCATAGTGCGCGAGCGCGGCGTCGAGCTTCGGCAGATGGGCGTCGTCGGCTTGCGGATAAATGTGCCAGATGAACGGACGCGCGGCCCATTGCGCGCGCACGAACGAATCTTCGCCGCGCACGAAATTGATGTCGCTGACCCACAGCAGCTCGTCGTAGCCCAGCTGATCGGTGAACGCTAGCGCGTGGGCGCGCAGGTTGCCGCACGAAGCCTGCGCGCCCGCCGCGAACGACGACAAGCCAAAAAATCGCGCCACCGCGCCCGAAATGCGGCCCTCCGGCACGAGCAGCACGGTTTCGCTGCCGGCGTCGCGCCACTGCGCGAGCAGGCTGTCGACGGCGGGGTTTTCATACGCGAACAACGACACGACGGTTGCGTCCTGTTCCGGCGGCGCGCTGCCCGCATTCGCCTGCCACCAGGCGGCGCGCGCGTCCGGCGAGGCCAGGAACGCCGCGCGGCGCGCGTCGAGGTCGCGCTCCTTCAGTACGCCGCCCGTGCCCTTGCCGAGCCCCGGGAAGAAGAACGTCTTCGTGAGCGCGTAACGCGGATGCGGCGACGGCCGCAAGTGAAAATCCGCGACCCAGTCTTCGCCGCTCAGATATTCGAGGTTGAACCAGACGGGCACGCGCTTGCGTCGCGCCATCGCCGCGATGTAGACGGGCGGCAGCTCGCAGGCGAACGCCTCGATCACGACGTCAGCCACCTGCAGCTTATCGCCCGCATGCGCGGGCTCGTGCCAGTGCTCGATGACAATGCCGTCGACTGCCTGCCGCGCCTTTTCGACATCGACGGATGGATTGAGCTTTTGAAACGCATGCAGATCGTCGACGAACACGCGCACCTGCCAACCGTGTTCGTTCGCAAGTTGGCGCGCGAGCCGCCAGCAAACGCCGATATCGCCGAAGTTGTCGATCACCGCGCAGAAAATGTCGCACGCAATCGCTGGGGGCTGTGACCGTCGAGTGGAAGCGGAGGACATGATGGTGGCCCCCGGGTTCGGGCGCGGGCGGAATGTTCTAAACTGGCGATTCTAAAGCACGCAAACGCGCGCAAAAGTTCAAAACCCACGCAACGCGCCGTCCCCGCACGGCGCCCGGCCCCGATTCTGCATGACCCGATCCGATTCCCCACCCACATCCGATACCGCCGCGAAGTCCGGCGCGCCCGACAGCGCCGCCGAAGAGTTCGACGCGAAAAAAGTGCTGCGCCAGTTGCCGCATATGCCGGGCGTCTATCGTTACTACGATGCGCAGGGCGCGGTGCTCTACGTGGGCAAGGCGCGCGACCTGAAGAAGCGCGTGTCGAGCTACTTCACGAAGACGCTGCTGTCGCCGCGCATCGCGATGATGGTCACGCGGATCGTGAAGATCGAAACGACCGTCACGCGTTCGGAAGCCGAAGCGCTGTTGCTTGAGAACAATCTCATCAAGGCTTTGGCGCCGCGCTACAACATTCTGTTTCGCGATGACAAGTCGTATCCGTATCTAAAGCTGACGGGCCATCAGTTTCCGCGTATGGCGTATTACCGCGGTTCGGTCGACAAAAAGAACCAGTATTTCGGACCGTTCCCAAGTGCATGGGCGGTACGCGAAAGCATTCAGATCCTGCAGCGCGTATTCCAGTTGCGCACCTGCGAGGATTCCGTGTTCAACAACCGTACGCGGCCGTGTCTGCTGCATCAGATTGGACGATGCACGGCGCCATGCGTCGGCGCGATCAGCGAAGAGGACTACGCACGCGACGTGTCCAATGCATCGCGCTTTCTGCTCGGACGGCAGTCCGAAGTGATGAAGGAACTCGAGCAGAAGATGCATGCGTTCGCAAGCGACCTGAAGTTCGAGCAGGCGGCGGCGGTGCGGAATCAGATGAGTTCGCTGTCGACGGTGCTGCATCAGCAGGCGATCGAAGTGGGCGGCGAAAGCGACGTCGATATTCTTGCTGTCGTCGCGCTCGGCGGACGCGTTTGCGTGAATCTCGCGATGGTGCGCGGCGGCCGGCATCTCGGCGACAAGGCTTACTTCCCGACGCATGTCGAAAGCGCGCTGACGGCGGAGGAGGGCGGCCTCGAGGACGGCGAGGCAGCGGAAGTCACTCCATCCGCGCTGCTTGATATCGAAGCGGAACTGGGCGAAGAAACGGATGAAGGGGATGAACGCGCGGACGAAGCCGCTTCGGACGCAACTGGGACTAGCGAAAGCGCCGAAGCCTCCGAAGCCACCGACGACACAGCCGATAGCGACACGAAGCCGCGCCCCGGCATCGAAGCCGAAGTGCTCGAAGCGTTCATCGCGCAGCATTATCTCGGCAATCGCGTGCCGCCTGTGCTCGTCGTCAGTCACGCGCCCGCAAGCCGCGAACTTGTCGATCTGCTGATCGAGCAGGCCGGGCACAAGGTCACGCTGCTGCGCCAGCCGCAAGGCCAGAAGCGCGCGTGGCTCGCGATGGCCGAGCAGAACGCGCGTCTCGCTCTCGCACGGCTGTTGTCCGAACAGGGCTCGCAGCAATCGCGCACGCGCGCGCTTGCCGACACGCTGTCGCTCGAATGCGATGACCTTGCGCATCTGCGCATCGAGTGCTTCGACATCAGTCACACGATGGGCGAGGCGACGCAGGCATCGTGCGTCGTCTTTCACCATCACAAGATGCAGTCGTCGGAGTACCGGCGCTACAACATCACGGACATCACGCCCGGCGACGACTACGCGGCGATGCGTCAGGTGCTCACGCGTCGATACGAGAAGATGGTCGCGCAGGCCGCGGCGAACGCAAACGACGAAGCGGCCGAACTGCAAGCGGAAGCCGCCGCCGATCCGGCCGTGACGCCCGAAGGCGCGGAACCCGTTGCCGCGGGCGGTGTGCTGCCGAACATCGTGCTGATCGACGGCGGCAAGGGTCAGGTTGAGATTGCGCGCCAGGTGTTCAACGAGCTCGGGCTCGATCTGGGCATGCTGGTCGGCGTCGCGAAGGGCGAAGGGCGCAAGGTCGGTCTGGAGACGCTCGTGTTCGCGGACGGACGGCCGTCGCTCGAACTCGGCAAGGAAAGCGCGGCGCTGATGCTCGTCGCGCAGATCCGCGACGAAGCGCACCGCTTCGCGATCACGGGCATGCGCGCGAAGCGCGGCAAGACGCGGCAGATGTCGCGGCTCGAGGAACTCGAAGGCGTCGGCGCGAAACGGCGGCAGCGGCTCCTCGCGCGCTTCGGTGGGTTGCGCGGCGTGGTGGCGGCCAGCGTCGACGATCTCGCGAGCGTCGAAGGCATTTCGCGCGCACTCGCCGAGCAGATCTATCGACAGTTGCATTGAAGCGTGCGCTAACCGTGCGACGGCGAGTCGCGCCGATGTGCGCGGGTTGCGTTTCGCGCCGCGCCGCCCAGCCCGCGCCGGGCGCGTTGCTTGTAGCGCGTCCGGTGAACCGGCACAATTGCATCTCTTATCTCAGAACCTTGCGCCTGCCCCATGCCGTTTAATTTCCCGATCTTCCTGACATGGCTGCGGATCGTATTGATTCCGCTCGTCGTGGGCGTGTTCTATCTGCCGGACATGATGCTGAGCCCGGCGCACCGCAATCTGGCCGCCGCGACGATTTTTGTCCTCGCGGCGCTGACCGACTGGTTCGACGGTTTTCTCGCGCGCAAATGGAATCAGACGTCGGCGTTCGGCGCATTCCTCGATCCCGTCGCCGACAAGCTGATGGTCACGGCCGCGCTGCTCGTGCTCGTGCAGCTCGCGCGCCTCGATTCGGCGATCGCGCTCGTGATCGTCGGCCGCGAGATCGCGATTTCGGCGCTGCGCGAATGGATGGCGCAGATCGGCGCATCGAAGAGCGTTGCGGTGAACTCGCTCGGCAAGTTCAAGACGGCCTGCCAGATGGTCGCGATTCCGATGCTGCTGTTCTATGGTCCGCTGTCGCTCGGGACATTCGTGATCGATACGCGCGTGTGGGGCTTGTGGCTCATCTATCTCGCGGCGTTCCTCACGATCTGGTCGATGCTGTACTACATGAAGCTCGCCTGGCCGCAGATTCGCGAACGCGGAGGAATGGCCTGAAGGCAGTCACTACTAAAATTTTTATTCTCTCGTACAAAAGGGGTTGACACGATTCGGTGCCTTCTACATAATCTCGTTTCTCCGGTGAACGCGGTAACAAACAACGCGAAACACTGGGAAACAGTAGAAGCAAAACGCGGGAGTAGCTCAGTTGGTAGAGCGCAACCTTGCCAAGGTTGAGGTCGCGAGTTCGAGACTCGTCTCCCGCTCCAAAAACATAGGAAAAAAAAGCTTCCCTTTTTGTTTGATGCTTCGGCAGAAGCGTTGAGCTCAACTGGCCTTAGGGTCAATGCACAAAATCTGCGAGCCGTTGCCAATGCAACAGAGTACGGTCCGCAGTCCGCTTACGGCGCGATAGCAAAGCGGTTATGCAGCGGCCTGCAAAGCCGTGTAGGCCGGTTCGACTCCGGCTCGCGCCTCCAGCAAAGAAAAGCCCCGACATGTCGGGGCTTTTCTTTTGTTCGCGTTCTTTTCTGCTTTCTTTCTTCCGCGTGCGTTCGAGCGTGAGCACCAAGCGACCGGCCGTCTCGCCTTCGTCCCATCGTCGCGGCATAATCGGCCCGTTGACGTCCAACGGATGTCTGTCTCACACAAGTCAATCTCATGACCGAGCATCAATCTACCGGCACCAAAGAGACGACGCATATCGACTGGCGCTGGAAAGCGTTTGACGATCTGACCAACGTCGAGGTCTACGACATGCTGGCCGCGCGTGCGGCCGTGTTCGTGATCGAGCAGAACTGTCTGTACGGCGATGTCGACGGTCTCGATCCCGAGGCCTGGCATCTGTTCGCCTATGGCGCGCCAGAAGCCGGCGCGCGCGCAAAGCTCGCCGGCTATCTGCGCGTGCTGCTGCCCGACGACCAGGATGCAGACATCCGCATCGGCCGCGTGCTGACGACAGCCGGGTTTCGCGGCCAAGGGCTCGGCAGCGCGATGCTCGAACGTGTGCTTGGCCATATCTATGCGCAGTGGCCGGGCACGCCCGTGCGTCTGCACGCGCAAGCGCATCTGCAGGCGTTCTATGGTGCGTTCGGCTTCGAGCCGATTTCGGAAGTCCACGAAGAGGACGGCATCCCGCATATCTGGATGCGTTCTTCCTGAAGCGCAGTGGCTCAATGCTGTCTGACGGGCAGCGCGCGCGATGACGCTTTCGACTGAACGGATGTCGTCTGCGGCGCGCGCTTCTCGTTGCGAAGTCGCGTGCGCGCCGACAGTCTCATCCAGTGCCTCAGCGCGACCAGCGCGCCGATCACGCTCATCATCGAACCGGGTATCCACAGCAAGAGTCCGCCGATCTGTTGATCGCGCATCGGACTGAGCCATGTGAACGCGCGCCCACAAATTGAATAGATCGGGTAAAGCTCGCGGGGCGTAAAGAAAATAAATGCGCCGAGCAGGATCTGCGGCGGGATCGCCGCGACGACGATCAGAATACGGCGTCCCGGTGACAGCCGCGCGGGCGGCGCGGGCCGCGAATCGAGCACGAGCCACCAGAACATCAGCCCGTCGATCACCATGCTCCAGTTCATCACGCGATACAGCCGCCAGTCGAGCATCGCGACGAAGTGGATCGGCGAAAGCAGCCAGAAATAGATCAGTCCAACGAACAGAACGACGGCGACAACAGGATGGAACAGCAGGTCGAGCGTGATGCGCACCCAACGCGTCTGCAACGCGGGCCGCAAGAAACGTTGCCGCCATACGAACGGAATGCCTGCGCGCATCGCCGCGCCCGGATACGACAGCGCGATAAAAAATGGCCCGAGATGATGCAGCACCAGATGCTGCGCGCGATGCATGAAGAACTCGTGCTCGAAGTAGTAATCGAGCCGCGTATGCAGCGCGATATAAAGTGCGACCAGCCCGAACCAGAACGAGAGTTGCCGCGCCACCGACACCTTCGCCTTGCGCACGCCGCGCGCGAACAGCAGCGCGGCAATCAGCATGACGATCACGACGGTCGGCGACGGCTCCCACGGTTCGAGCCAGTAGAGCAGGTTCATCGTATGGCGTTACTTCGCTTGCGCGGGTGACTTGACCGCGAACGGCGCATCGAGCGTTTCGCCGTCGGAGAACTGCAGCTTCAGGTGAACCGTGTCGCCCGGCGCGATCTTGTGCTTCGCGTCTTCGAGCATCACGTGATAGCCGCCGGGCGCGATCGCGGCCTGGCCGTGCGCGGGCACCGTCAGCTTGTTGACCATCACCATCTTTTGCGTCGAGCCGCTGGAGACCGTCTGATGCAACATCGCGCTGCTGTAATCGGCGCTCGAAATGTCGACGAGATCGACGGGCTTGTCGCTCGAATTGGTTAGCGTCACATACGCGGCCGCGGGCAGGTTGTTGGGCAGCCAGCGCACCCACGCGTTTTGCGCGGCGATGGCCTGCTTGCTGTCGGCTGCATGCGCGGCGATGCTGCCTGTCGCGACGAACGCGATGGCGGCGGCGCACGTGAGCGCGTGGATTGTCGAAAGCGTTTTGATTTTTTGTGTCATGGTGAACCTGTGAGAAATCATGAGTGGTCTTCGATGATACGGCGCACGTCTTCGGCGATGACGTCGGGCGTATCGTGGTCTGTGGCAAGCAGGCGCGCGTGATTCTGCGCGTCGAAGATGTAGACGGCCGAACTGTGCGTCACCTCGTAGTTGCCATTCGGATCGCGCTTCTCCATCTGATACGCGATGCGATAGTGCTTCGCCAGCTGTTCGATCTGCGCCTCCGTGCCCGTGAGTCCGCGCGCATGCTGGGCATCGAATGCGCCGACGTAATCGTGCAGCGCTTTCGGCGTGTCGCGCGCGGGATCGACGGTGACGAACAGAATACGCACCTTCTGCGCATCCGGCCCCAGCTTGCCGATGACCTGCATCAGCCGTCCCATTGTTTCCGGGCACACGTCCGGGCAATGCGTATAGCCGAAGTAGACGAGCGACGTGCTGCCCTTGAGCGAGCTTGCCGCGACGGGCCGGCCGTCGTCGCCTGTCAGCGTGAAATCGAGGTCCGGCAGATGGCCGCTCACGTCGGTCAGATGCCACGGCTCGCCGGAATGCGAGCATCCCGCGATGCCGAACGCCGCGATGAGCGTCGTGCCCAACGCCATGCCCAGCGCGGCGACGCGTCGTCGGATGAAAGCGTGGGAAGCGAACAGCGGCAAGTGGGACACGAGGACTTTCGGGAACAAAGACAGGCTCGACGACTCGATTGAGGAGAGCGATCAACGCGTTGCGGACAGCATTTTGAACGCGACGCAAACGGCGGGCCGTGTTCGGCAACATGCCGGTAATACGGGTTGTGGCATGCAGTTATTCCGGGCCAGCGCCGTTGGGACTCTATCGCAATTTTGCGCGCGCCGTTGTACCGTGGGCTTTCGAGGCGGAAAGCGAGTCAATATGCCGCAGAACGCTGAAAGGCGCCTGTAGCCGGATCGACGGATTTCGAATCCGTCCTGTTGGGCAAACGGTTCGGATCGCTCGCCCGCGCGACGCGCAAACTTACTTTCTCGAAAAAACGACCGATGCGCGGTAAGATGCGCACACTTTTCCGGCTGCAAGCGGCTGAGAGGCAACGTACACCGATGCAAGCACTTCCGGCATTTCTGTCTCCGACGGAGACGGCATTTTTCTTCGATTTCGACGGCACGCTCGTCGATCTGGCACCGACGCCCGACGGCGTGCTGGTCCAACCCGAGGCCATCGCGTTGCTCGCCGAATTGCGGCGTCTGACGAACGGCGCTGTGGCGATCGTGTCGGGCCGCGGCATCGACAGCATCGACCAGTTTCTCGGCATGCCCGATCTGCCCGTCGCCGGTTTGCACGGCGCCGAGCGGCGCGACGCGAATGGCGACACGCAGCGCATCGGCTTCAACGACGAGCGGCTGCTGCGCATGGAGCAGGTGCTCGCGGACATCGTCAACGTGAATCCCGGCATGCTGCTGGAGATCAAGGGCGCTGCACTCGCGCTGCACTATCGCAACGCGCCCGATCGCGAGCCCGCCGCGCGTGAAGCGACGACCAGGCTCGTCGCCGACTATCCGGGCGCCTATGTGCTTCAGCCGGGCAAGATGGTCTATGAGATCAAGCCGAAGGACGTCGACAAGGGCCGCGCGCTGCGCGCGTTTCTCGACGAGCCGCCGTTTACGGGCCGCACGCCCGTGTTCGCCGGCGACGACCTGACCGACGAGAAGGGCTTTGCTGTCATCAACGAACGCGGTGGCCTGTCGATCAAGGTCGGCGGCGGCGACACGATCGCGTCGGCGCGCATCGGCTCCGTGAGCGCACTGCTCGCATGGCTGTCCGAAGTCGTCTCGGCCGCGCGCAACGCATGATGACGTCCGCTCATCATCGCTCGACGGCCTTCGTCCCGCACGGATACCACGCGTCATGAGCCGGCTGATTATCGTATCGAACCGCGTCGCTCCGATCTCGGAAGGCGGCCCGGCAGCGGGCGGCCTCGCGGTCGGCGTGTATGACGCGCTGAAGGAAACGGGCGGCATGTGGTTCGGCTGGAGCGGCGAGGTGCTCGGTTCTGGCCAGCCGGAAATCAGGCTGGAAGAGCGCGGCCCCGTGACGTTCGCGACCGTCGGCCTCGTGCGCCGCGACTACGACCAGTATTACCGGGGCTTTTCGAACGCGACGCTGTGGCCCGCGTTCCACTATCGGCCGGATCTGCTGCAATTCGACCGGCACGATTTCGAGGGCTATTGCCGCGTGAACACGCGGCTTGCGCAGCAACTGGTGCCGCTTCTGCGCGACGACGACGTGATCTGGGTACATGACTATCACCTGATCCCGTTCGCGCAGGCGTTGCGCACGGCGGGCGTGAAGAACCGCATCGGCTTCTTTCTTCACATTCCGTTTCCGGCGGCGCAAGTGCTGCTTGCCGTGCCGCCGCATCGCGCGCTCGTCGAGGCGCTCTGTTCGTTCGATCTGCTCGGCTTCCAGACGAAGCCCGATCTGCGCGCGTTCTGCGATTACATCGTCAACGAGGCGAGCGGCACTGTCGATACGTCGGCGCAAGGGCCGAGCATCGTCCATGCGTTCGGCCGCGCGTTGCGCGCGGCGGCCTATCCGATCGGCGTGTATCCCGACGAGATCGCCGAACTGGCCAAGGCAGGCGAGCACGACAAGCCGGTGCGCACGATCGAAGCGACGCTGCATGCGCGCAAGCTGATCATGAGCGTCGACCGGCTCGATTATTCGAAGGGGCTCGTCGAGCGTTTTCGTGCGTTCGAGCGGCTGCTCGAACATGCGCCCGCGTATCGCGACAAGGTGTCGTTCCTGCAGATCGCGCCGCCGACGCGTTCCGATCTGCACGCGTATCAGGAAATCCGCTTGCAGCTCGAAGGTGAATCGGGGCGCATCAATGGCCGCTTCGCTGAACTCGACTGGACGCCGATCCGCTATATCCATCGGCAATATGAACGGCCCGTGCTCGCGGCGCTGTTCCGCACGGCGCACGTCGGCTACGTGACGCCGTTGCGCGACGGGATGAATCTCGTCGCGAAGGAGTATGTGTCGGCGCAAGACCCGGAAGACCCCGGCGTGCTGGTGCTGTCGCGTTTCGCCGGCGCGGCGCACGAATTGACGGGTGCGCTGATCGTCAATCCCGTCGACGTCGACGGCATGGCCGATGCGCTCGGCACTGCACTGTCGATGCCGCTCGCCGAACGCAAAGCCCGCTACGAGGACATGATCGCGCAGCTGCGCGAGAACAACGTGTCCGTGTGGCGCGACAACTTCATGCGCGATTTGCAGCAGGTGTCCGGCGACGAGGAGAGGGTGGCGAACGAAGCCGCGGCGGGTTGATCTCCGCGCGCTCTTGATGTTTCCATATGCACAGTGCAGGCACAAAAAAGCCGCTTCGAAGTTCGAAGCGGCTTTTTCTTATTGGCGATCAGCCGGTGAAGCGCCGCGCGTCAGGCCACATGCTGCTCGTCGAACTTCTTGCCGCCGACGTGCAGCGTCGACTGCTTGCCGTACTGCTTCGCAAGCAGATCGCGATACAGGCCCGGACGGTTGCGCAGTTCTTCGGGGCTGCCGTCGTCGATGACCCTGCCCGCGCTCATCACGATGATGCGGTCGAAGTTGTGCAGCGTCGACAGGCGGTGCGCGATCGCGACCACCGTGCGGCCGACCATCAGCCGGTCGAGCGCTTTCTGGATCGCTTCTTCGGATGCGCTGTCGAGCGCGGACGTTGCTTCGTCGAGCAGCAGGATCGGCGAGTTCTTCAGGATCGCGCGCGCAATTGCGATGCGTTGCCGCTGGCCGCCCGAGAGCTTCACGCCGCGATCGCCGACGATCGTATCGAAGCCTTCCGGCATCGCTTCGATGAAGTCCGTGCAGCGGGCATCGCGCGCGGCGGCGATCACGTCTTCCCGCGTTGCTTCCGGCCGTCCATACGCGATGTTCTCGTAGACCGTGCGATGGAGCAGCGAGATGTCTTGCGGCACGAGCGCGATCGCGTGGCGCAGGCTGTCCTGCGTGATCGCGGCGATATCCTGGCCGTCGATCATGATCCGTCCGCCCTGCGTTTCGTAGAAGCGTTGCAGCAGCGCAAGCACGGTCGACTTGCCCGCCCCCGACTTGCCGATCAGGCCGACACGCTCGCCCGGCTGGATGTCGAGATCGAAGTGATCGAGAATCGGGCGCCGCTTCGGATACGCGAACGTCACCTTCTCGAACGTCACGCGCCCGCCTTGCGGCACGAGTTCCGTTGCATCGTTGCGATCGGGCATGCCGTGCGGCTCGAGCAGCGTCTTCACGGCTTCGGCGAGGCGGGCGACGTGCTGCGTCACGTCGACGAGCGCGACGGCCAGATCGCGCGTGCCGTGCAGGATCGTGAAGCCGAGCGAACTGACGAGCACGATGTCACCGGAGGTCGCCTTGCCCTGATCCCACAGCCACAGCGCCCAGCCGAGCAGACCCGCCGACAGCAGCGCGGTGATCACCGCGTGCAGCAGACGCAGTTTCTCGAGGTAAAGCAGGCTTTGCTGACGCGCGTCCATTTCCGACTTCACGGTCGCGCCAAAGCGCTTCTGTTCGCGGAACGTCATGCCGAACGCGCGCACGAGGCCCATGTTGCCGATCACGTCGACGAGTTCGCCGTCGACGGCGGCCGCCCTCGTCGCGAAGTTGTGATGCCGCGCCGAGCCGCGGCCCGCCAGCTTGAACAGCACGACGGAGAGAATCGCCGAGCAGCTGAGCAGGCCGAGCGCCATCAGCGGATTGACGGAGACGATCATCACGATCGCGCCCGCCACGGCGATACACGGCGGCAGCACGTTCCACGCGGTCGTGTTCTCGGCCGTATAGACCGCGTTCGACGTCGCCGTGATCCGGCTCGCGAGCATGCCGGGCTGCTTCTCGGCGTAGTAGGTCGGCGAATGGCCGCTCAGGTACTGGAAGAGGTCCTTGCGCAAGTCGCCTGTGACAGCGACGAACGTGTGCGCGGCAACCCAGCCGCCGACGCGCCACAGCAGATTGTCGGCGGCAATCAGGCCCACGAGGATCGCGAATGCGCCCCACAGCGGCCCCGGATGATGACGGCCTTCGCCGAGCACGTCGATCAGATGCTTGATCGCGTATTGCGAAGCGAGCGCACAGCCCACGGCCGCGAATACGCTGCTCAGGACGACCAGATGGGCGACCGGATGGCGGCGGATAAAGCGGAAGAGGAACGCAAGCGGCCGGTTCGCATAGCCGGAAAGCTTTGCGTTGTGTGCGTTGCGCTGGGCGATTGTCAGATGTTCCAATTGTTCAGTGGGCTTTGGGTCGGGTTTAGATCGTGCAACGGCTGTGCCTGGCGCGGCTCGTAACACCAGCGTAGGCCCCGCATTGTAAACATGCAAAAGCCATTTCGCATGGCGGTAAGGCCAATGAGGGCGCGATTATTTTCGCGACACGTACCGGTAAGCTTTCCCAGGCTGGACCCGTTGCGGGTGAAGAGGTTCACGCCATTGGCGAGAATCTTCAAGATATAATTACAGATTGCATACGAAGCCGGCGAGACGGTTGCTCAACGCTCGTCGACGGTTCAGCAGCGATCGTCGTCAAACGGCTCGCGGCGCCATTGCCGATGCGAGGTTCCCACTGTAAAACGCCTTGAGAAAACAAGGGTTTGCGAAGTGTTTCGCGTCTGTAACAACGTAAAGACTTTGAAATGTCGAGACCGGTCGGAGGGGCAGGCATCGATAATGCGTGCTCGGTCCGGTCAGGAAATATCTGACAGTTTGTCAACGTCCATATGTGAGCCGCGTTTACGGCTAGAGCACAGACTTTGACATTGACCAAGCTGGCGTCTTACCCAAGCGATCCATCGCAGGAATTTCTCGAAAGAATCAGGCTCGTGTCCAACGCAGCTCGATGCTGCTTGCGAAACCGAGCGCCCTGGCGAGCAAGCGAAGTCGCTTTTACCAAACCGCAGTTTTTTGCCTGATCTTTTACGAGGAGTTCTTCATATGCGAATCGCTCAAATCGCTCCGTTGCACGAGGCGGTTCCTCCCAAGCTCTATGGCGGCACCGAACGCGTGGTGTCGTATCTTACGGAAGCGCTCGTCGAGCTCGGTCACGACGTGACGCTCTTTGCGAGCGGCGATTCGCAAACCTCCGCGAAGCTCGAAGCATTCTGGCCGCAGGCTCTGCGTCTGGACCCGACGATCCGCGACGTGATGGCGCCGCACATGCTGCTGCTCGAAGAAGTGCGCCGCCGCGCGGACGAATTCGACGTGCTGCATTTTCACATCGACTACTACCCGTTCTCGCTGTTCGCGCGCCAGCCGGTGCCGTTCCTGACGACGATGCACGGCCGTCTCGATCTGCCGGAACTGCAGCCCGTCTTCAACACGTTCAACGACGTCCCCGTCGTGTCGATCTCGGACAACCAGCGCCAGCCGCTGCAACAGGCCAACTGGCTGTCGACCGTCTATCACGGTCTGCCAGAAAACGTGCTCACGCCGATCCCCAACGTGGAGCCGGGCTACCTCGCATTCCTCGGCCGCGTCTCGCCGGAGAAGGGCCTCGACCGCGCGATCCGCATCGCCGGCCAGGCAGGCATGAAGCTCAAGGTCGCCGCCAAGATCGACAAGGCCGACCGCGCCTATTACGAAGAAGTGATCAAGCCGCTGATGGCGCTCCCGCACGTCGAGTACATCGGCGAAATCGGCGAAGCCGAAAAGCGTGAGTTCCTCGGTAACGCTCATGCACTGGTGTTCCCGATCGACTGGCCGGAGCCGTTCGGTCTGGTGATGATCGAGGCGATGGCTTGCGGCACGCCCGTGATCGCGTTCAAGCGCGGCTCGGTGCCGGAAGTGATCGAAAACGGCGTGTCGGGGTTCGTCGTCGAAGACGAAATCAGCGCCGTCGCAGCCCTCAAGCGTCTGGATCAACTGCCGCGCGCCAAGGTGCGCGAGGCGTTCGAATCGCGCTTCTCGTCGAAGGTGATGGCACAGAACTATTTGAAGACGTACGAAGAAATGCTGCGTGCGAAGCGCCGCACGGTGCTGCGAGAAGTCAACGCAGGCTGATCGCGGTCATCGAGGGCCGTCCGGACTTCGTAACGGGTTCCGCGACGGTCGTTGCGATTTTCACCAACAGCGCCCCGCATGTGCCGAACATGCGGGGCGTTGTTGCATTTGCGCCGCATGCTGGTGCGCGGCGTAAGGGCGAATGGCTCGAAAGCGTGCGTTCCGGGGCTGTAACCGAGAGACGAATTCGTAATATCCCTATAATGGCCGTGCCGCAAATCCGGCGCGGCCCGTCCATATGAGGAGAGTGCTTTGGCGAGAACGAAACAGACGCGTGCGAGCGCAGTGCCCGGTGCCGGCACGATGTTCGCGCTTCGCGCCATCGGTCTCGTGATACTGGCTCGCTGGCTCTTCTCGATGGGCGAGATGCAGCCGCTGACCGCGCTTCAGGCGATGGCGTCGTCGCCGTGGGCGTGCATCAACCTCGTCTTCCTGTTCCTTCTGATTTTCCTGCCGGGCGCAAAAGCGCGCGCCGAGCGGCCGTTTCATCCGTTGCCACAGTGGCTGCGTCAGGCGCTGCGTCTCTTCGCGTTTCTTGGTCTGCTGTTCGCCATCTGGTCGGTCGGCGCGTTTGTCTGGGCGGCCGGCTGGCGGCGCGCGTTCAATGCCGTCGCCGCAACCAATGGCTGGCTGATCGCGGCGCCTACGTTGTACGCCGTCGTCGTCTGGGTCTGCCGTCCGCGCGCGCTGTGGCGCACGAATATCGCTGCGCGCCGCTTCGCAATCGGCCGCTTTGCTATCTCGATCGACGCCGTGACCCGTACGGCCATCGTCTGGGCCGAAAGCCGCAAGCTTGGCCAATACGATGCGCGCGAATTGTCGCTGCGCTGGGTCGAGGTGGCGTCGGGCGGTTCCGGTGTGCGGCGCGCGATGCCATCGGTCGCATCTGTCGATTTGTCCGGCGCGCAGCCCGCGACGGTGCCGCCGATCGCGAACGGTCACGCGACGCTCGAGCGCGCGGGCGTCGGTGGGCTGTTGCGCCGTCCCAAGGTCGAACTCATATGGGATTCGCCCGCCGCTGCCGGTCATAACCGGCAAGCGGTGTTTCGCGCACCGCTTTCGTCAGAAGGCGATCGTGTGGCCGCCCGAGCACTCGACGCAAACCTGCGTCAGGCCTGAGCTTTCCCGAGCGCGGCTCTCGCCAGTTGCGCCGCCGTATCGTTTCCGAAGCATCAACGGCCGCTTTGCATCGAACATGGAGGTATCCATGATGATCCGCTGGTTGCTTGCCGCTGTTCATCTGCTGGGCTACGGATTCGCGCTCGCGTCGATCATCGGACGCACGCGGGCGCTGCGGCAGCTGTCCGGTCCCGCCGATCTGTCGCGCGTATTTCTCGCGGACACCGGTTGGGGTATCACGGCCATCGTTCTGATCGTCACGGGTTTGATGCGCGTCTTCGGTGGCTTCGAGAAGGGCGCCGATTACTACCTGCATGAGCCGCTCTTTCACATCAAGATGGCGGCGCTCGTGTTGATCCTGATTCTCGAAGTGATGCCGATGATGGCGCTGATCCGCTGGCGCATCGCCGTCAAACAAGGCGATACGCCAGACCTCGCGCTCGCGGGGCGCTTTGCACGCATTGGACACTGGCAGTCCGTTCTGCTGATCGTGATGGTGTTTGCGGCATCGGGCATGGCGCGCGGCATTGGCGCGGCTGCATAACAGCACGAACAATCGATGAGGAAAATGAGGCGAGAAAAGAAAAAGGCCCGGGCGTTTCCGTCCGGGCCTTCTTTTCTTCGAATCTGGTGGGTAGTACTGGGATCGAACCAGTGACCCCTGCCGTGTGAAGGCAGTGCTCTACCGCTGAGCTAACCACCCGAAGAGCTGTGCATTATGCCAGGTCTTTCAGACTTCGACAAGCACTTTTTAAGCAATTTGCGCATCGGCGGTTGCGGATGCATCTTCCGCCGCCGGTTGCGTTCGCCACACGCTCGTCCCCTTCAGCGACTTGTCGAGACCGTCGAGCAGTGCTTCGTGTTCAGCGAGCTCATCGCCGGTGGCCGTGAGCACGATGAGCTCGACTTCATCGAGCTTCACGCGCTTCGTGCCGCCCGCAACGCCAGATGCCGCTTCGCCGATCATGTCGATCACGAGGCTTTCCTGACCGCGCGTCATCGCGAGATAGACCTCGGCGAGCAGTTCCGAGTCGAGCAGTGCGCCGTGCAGCGTGCGGTGTGCGTTGCTGATACCGAAGCGGTCGCACAGCGCATCGAGCGAATTGCGCTTGCCAGGGAACATCGACTTGGCGCGCACGAGCGTGTCGATCACTTCGCCGCAATGCTCGCTGAACGGCGGCAGGCCGAGTAGCGCGAACTCGGCATCGAGAAAGCCGATATCGAACGGAGCGTTGTGGATGATGATCTCCGCGCCCTGCACGAAATCGCGCAGCGCAGCCGCGATCTCCACGAACTTGGGCTTGTCACTCAGGAATTCCGTCGTCAGGCCGTGGACGGCCAGCGCGCCCGGATCGCTGTCGCGCTCCGGGTTCACATAGAAGTGCAGGTTGTTGCCTGTCAGCCGGCGGTTAACCAGCTCGACGCAGCCGATTTCGATGATGCGGTCGCCGCTCTTTGCATTCAGTCCGGTGGTTTCCGTATCAAGGATGATTTGGCGCATGTCGGAGTTGCCCTGCCTGGTTGATGGGATGCCTCGAAAGGCGAGATTGCTGTGAGAGCCGCTACTACAGATCCGCAAGCATTGCGACGCCCCGATTGGCGAGCGCATCGGCGCGTTCGTTCTCGGGATGACCCGAGTGGCCTCTCACCCAGCGCCACTCGAGTTCATGCTGCTGCGTGAGCGCGTCGAGCCGCTTCCACAGATCGGCGTTCTTCACGGGCGACTTCGCGGCCGTCATCCAGTTCTTCTTCTTCCAGCCGTGAATCCATTCGCTGATGCCTTTCTGCACGTATTGCGAGTCCGTGTGCACGATCGCCTTGCACGGACGCTTCAATGCCTCGAGTGCGGCGATCACGGCCATCAGTTCCATCCGGTTGTTCGTCGTGTTCGCCTCGCCGCCGAAAAGTTCCTTTTCCTGCGTGCCATAGCGCAGCAATGCGCCCCAGCCGCCGGGGCCGGGGTTTCCCTTGCAGGCGCCGTCGGTGAAGATTTCGATCAGGTCAGAACTCATTGATGTTTGTTGCGTGTGTTGGGTGTGGCGGCAGGTGTCAGGCCAGGGGCCAGCACCGGTTTCTTGACTTTCAGCGGACCGACGAGGCGCATGCCGCGCACGCGCTTGATCGCCGTGACCATGTAGACAGCGCCGAAGATTGGCCACCAACGGTCGCCCGCGGCTTCCATGAACTGATAGCGCGACAGCCACTTCTCGCCGACGAGGGGCGGACGATAGCAGCCGAAGCGTCCGCGATCAAGATCGAAGCCAAGCAGCTTGATCCAGTCCTTCAGTCGGGTGAAGGCGATCAGATCGTGCGCGGCGGGCACGAACGGTCGTCCCGTCACCTTGCCGACAGATTGCCGCGCGCCCCACAGCGACAGCGAATTGAAGCCGAGGATAATCAGCTGGCCTTCCGGCATCAGCACGCGCTCGGCTTCGCGCAGCAGACGGTGGGGATCGCGCGTGAACTCCAGCGTGTGAGGCATCACGATCAGATCGACGCTTTGCGCCTCGAACGGCAGGTCGAGCAGATCGCACCAGACGGAGCTTCGTCCGGGCGGCGCGTGGCGCTCGGGCAGGCCGCCCGCGATGCCGCGCGGAAACGTATACGGCGCGCTCGCGCCGCTTTCGGCGTCGAGCACGAGTCCGCGGCAGGGCATGCGGTTCTCGCGCAGCGCATCGAGTTGCGGCAACCCGAGTTGCAGCGCGTGATAGCCGAACACGTCGGACACGACGCGGTCGAGCTGCGCCTGCTCCCATTCCAGCACGTAGCGTCCGGGAGGGGAGGTGGTCCAGGCAGGCCAGTCTATAATCGATCGGTCAGACATGTTGAAGAATGCGTCGCCTATGAATTCGCTCGAGTACGTGCCCGTCCCGGCATTCGATGACAATTACATCTGGGTCGTGTCGGACGGCCGTCATGCCGTGGTCGTCGATCCGGGCGATGCCGCCCCGGTGAAGTCTTATCTGGCAAAACGGGGATGGCGGCTGAGCGCTATTTTACTCACGCACCATCATGCCGACCACGTCGGCGGAGTGGCCGATCTGCTGGATGGCCAGGATGTGCCCGTCTACGGTCCCGCGGGAGAAGCGATTCCCTGGCTGACCACGCGGCTCCAAAACGGCGACGCCGTACACATCGACGCGCCGCCACTCGACTTCACGATTCTCGACGTGCCGGGCCATACGAGCGGCCATATCGCGTACTTCCAGAGCACCGACCCGCGCGGCACGCCGCATGTGTTCTGCGGCGACACGCTGTTCGCCTGCGGCTGCGGCCGGCTGTTCGAAGGCACGCCGGGGCAGATGCTGAAGTCGCTCGACGCGCTCGCTTCCCTGCCCGGCGAAACGGAAGTCCATTGCGCGCACGAATACACGCTGTCGAACATCCGCTTTGCGCTTGCGTGCGAGCCGGACAACGCGAGGCTGCAAACCTGGCGCGACGAGGCGACGGCACTGCGCACGCGCCACATCCCGACGCTGCCCACGACGATCGCTCACGAACGCGCCGTCAACCCGTTTCTGCGCGCGGGCGAGCCGGCCGTCCAGGCGACGCTCGCCGAACAGCTGCACGAATCGGTGCCTGACCGGCTGGCCGCTTTCACGCTGATGCGTGAATGGAAGAACAGGTTCCGCTAACCTGGCAAATCATGGGGGCATGCTCATCCGAATCATAGAAAAAAACGCCAAGCTCCAGATTTCGCGGCGTTTTTCACGTTTTTCCGATTGACGGAAAAGGCGCACTTTCGTACTATCGGCTGCAAATTCCAGTCCTTTGGAAGCCGAGACGTTCATGAGATTTATCTTTAGCGCGTTATTGGTCCTGATGCTCGCCGCTTGCGCGAGCCAGGGGCCAACGACGAACAGCCTTTCAACTGCTTCCAATCCCGCTAGCCAGCAAGCCGTAGCCGACACCCTTCGCAAGACCGCCACCGCCAAAGAAACGATCAACGTCGACCAGAGCTCCGTCGACCAGTTGACGAGCGAGGACTCCGATCTCTGGGGCCGTATCCGTCGTGGTTTTCAGATTCCCGACCTGCAGAGCGACCTCGTCGACATGCAGGCGAACTGGTATGCGCAGCGTCCGGATTACGTCCAGCGCATGACCGAGCGGTCGCAGAAATACCTGTATCACATCGTCGAAGAACTGGAAGCGCGCCACATGCCGACCGAGCTGGCGCTTCTGCCGTTCATCGAGTCCGCGTACAACCCGCAGGCGCTGTCGGTCGCGAAGGCCGCGGGCATGTGGCAGTTCGTGCCCGGCACGGGCCGCACGTACAACCTGAAGCAGAACATGTGGCAGGACGAGCGCCGTGACGTGCTCGCGTCCACGAGCGCGGCGCTCGACTACCTGTCGCGTCTGCACGATATGTTCGGCGACTGGTATCTGGCGCTCGCCGCGTACAACTGGGGCGAAGGCAACGTGCAGCGGGCGATCGCGCGCAACGAGGCGGCTGGCCTGCCGACGGACTACCAGAGCCTGCGCATGCCGATGGAAACGCGCAACTATGTGCCCAAGCTGCAGGCCGTCAAGAACATCGTGACGAATCCGCAGGTATACGGGCTCGCGCTGCCGTCCATTCCGAACCACCCGTATTTCGTGACGGTCACGACTTCGCATGACATCGACGTCGATACGGCGGCGAAGCTCGCGAACATGACGCCGGACGAGTTCCGTTCGCTGAACCCGTCGTTCAAGAAGCCGGTCATTCTGGGCGCGACGCAGCCACAGATCCTGCTGCCGTTCGACAACGCCAGCGCTTTCGAGCGCAACCTGAAGTCGTACTCGGGCTCGCTGTCGTCGTGGACGACCTACACGGTCACGGAGCGCTCGCGTCCGGCTGCGATCGCGGAGAAGATTGGCGTCGACGCCGACACGCTGATGGCCGTCAACAAGATTCCGGCGGGCATGCGCCTGAAGCCTGGTTCGACGATCGTCGTGCCGCGCGCCGACGATGACGACGAAGACATCAGCGCCGATGTCGCCGAAAGCGCCGTGCTCGCGATGGAGCCGGACGTGCCCGACACGCGCAAGATGCTGATCCGCGTGCGCCGCAAGCAGTCGATGGCGCTGATCGCGGACCGCTACGACGTGTCGATCGGGCAGCTCAAGGCATGGAACCGTACGCGGCGCGACGTCGTGATGCCGGGCCAGGTGATCGTGCTGCATGTGCCCGTCGGCAAGGCGATGCCGGCCGAACCGGGCCCGCAGAAGCTGGCGACGGTGCCTGTCGGCGGTGGCGTCGAGCGGACTGGCGCCCAGATTGCAGACTCGCGCTCCGAGTCGCGATACGACAAGAAACGCGGCCGTGGCCACTCGGGCGTCGTCAAGGTTTCGGAGCCGGTCGGCAAGTCGAGCAAGCCGGCGGCCGCCAAGGGCAAGATGACGAAGGTCTCGGCAGAATCGGCCGGCAAGGCGTCGAAGGGCGAGACTTCGAGCCGCCACAAAGTCTCGGCCAGCGCGAAGAAGGGCAAGTAGACAACAAGCGGCCTTTTCGAGGACGACCGAATGTGCGCTGCGGGGGCAGCGCGTGAAGTGCGCTCCGATCTCTCCTCGTTTTCCTGAACGCCGTCACCTAGGTGACGGCGTTTTTCATTTGCGTTTTTCGTTTCGGCTGACAGCCACTGGCGCGTTTCCCGCACGGGCCGCGCGGTCTTGCGCCACGATGGGCGCGATTGCCGCTATCGTTCACGCTCGGGTCCGCCAGACCGTCTTGCTGATGCCTCATGTCATCGACGCCCCTTCGTGTCTTCCTGCTGTTCTCCGCCGGTTACTTCGTCTCGTATGTTTTTCGGGGCGTGAACCTCGGCTTTGCGCCGCTGATCACGCATGAGTTGGGACTCACGGCCACCGATCTCGGCTTGCTGACCAGTCTCTATTTCCTCGGCTTCGCGGGTGCTCAACTGCCGGCGGGCGTCCTGCTCGACCATTACGGCCCGCGTCGCGTGACGGCGGGCATGCTGGTCTTCGCCGCCGCGGGCATCGGCGTGTTCGGCGCGGCGCACAGTGTCGGCGCGATGATGGCGGGGCGGCTGCTGATCGGCGTAGGCGTGTCGGTGTGCCTGGGCGCGGCGTTCAAGGCGCTCGCGCAGCACTTTCCGGCCGCGCGCCTGCCGTTGATGAACGGGCTCGTGATGGCCGTCGGCGGTTTGGGCGGCGTCGTCGTCGGCTCTCCGTTGACGTGGGTGCTGACGTTCGCGAGTTGGCGCGCCGTCTGTTTCGCGCTCGTCGTCCTGACGATCATCGTGGCGGCGCTGCTGTGGATGTTCGCGCCCGAAAAGAAGGAGGCTCGCCACCAGGCGGGTCTCGTCAGCCAGTTCAAGGGCACGTGGCACATTCTGCGCAGCGCGGCGTTCTGGAAAATCGGGTCGTTCTCGGTCGTCACGCAAGGTGTGTTCTACGCGATGCAGTCGTTGTGGGTCGGTGCGTGGTTGCGCGACGTATCGGGCTTTCAGCCGCACGAGGCGGCGGCGCTCGTCTCGGTGCTGGGCTTCGCGATGATGGCGGGCTGCGTGGGCTTCGGCGCGGCGGCGCGCAGCATGGAGCGGCGCGGGCTGTCGCTGTATGCGTTTTGCGGCGTGGGGATGGCGCTTTTCGTCGTCACGCAACTTTTGATCATCCTGCGCGCGCCGCTGCCGGCGGGTCTGCTGTGGGCGGCTTATGGGATTTTCGGCGGCGTGGGCATTCTGAGTTACGCGGTACTCGCGCGCCATTTTCCGTCGCATCTGATCGGCCGTGCGAATACGACGCTGACGCTGATTATTTTTCTGCTGATCTTCGGTTTTCAGATCGGCGTGGGCGCGGTGCTGTCGATGTGGACACCCGTCGGCGGCCACTATCCGCCCGTCGCGCATCTGACGGCGTGGGGGATTCTCGTCGCGCTTCAGCTGGCAAGCGCCGTCTGGTATGTGCTGCCGAGCCGCGTGCTCGCGAAAAGCCCTTCGCACATCCACGGTGAGCGCCAACCGCACGGCTCGCAGGCGTATTCTGACATTGAATGAAACGGCCATGCGGGCCGCGTCGATCGCAAGTGCATCGCCCCTGCCGGGCTTGTATAGGCCGCGTCGGCCCGGTTGCCGCCCATCTCGGATTTGAAGAGAAGGGTCATTTCAGGCTATAATTTCAAGGTTTGAGCTTATCAACCCGCACCCTAGCGCCTACCTCTCCTACACCGTTCATCCGCCGCGTATCGTAGTCAACCCGGTAGTAGTTCCGCTCAAGCTTTCGTGAACGCACCGGCTACCGTCGCCAGCGGCCCGCAGACAGCCAATCCGCCTACACAATGGGCCGATTGCACGTCTGCAGTGCCCGCCGCGATGCCACGAACAGCGACACGTGAGCGAGCCTGCGCGCGCATCATCCGATGCGCCTCGCTGCGGCCCGCACGGTCGGATAGACAGGTCGGCAACAGGGTGCTCCCCCAAGGAGTCTCCCGTGTTGCCGTCATTTTCTCCCGCTCTTCTCGCGCTCGCCGACGGCACGGTCTTTCGCGGCTACTCGATCGGCGCGCCCGGTCATACGATCGGCGAAGTCGTTTTCAATACGGCCATCACCGGCTATCAGGAAATCCTGACCGACCCCAGCTACGCGCGCCAGATCGTCACGCTGACGTATCCGCACATCGGCAATGTCGGTGTGAATGCCGAAGACGTCGAAGCCACGAAAGTCCATGCCGCCGGCCTGATCATCCGTGATCTGCCTGTGCTCGCGTCGAACTTCCGCATGGAGCGCTCGCTCCCGGATTACCTGAAGGCCGAAGGCGTCGTCGCAATCGCCGGTATCGACACCCGCAAGCTCACGCGCGTGCTGCGCGACAAGGGCGCGCAAAACGGCGCGATTCTCGCAGGCTCCGATGACGAAGCGAAGGCAATCGAACTCGCTCGCTCATTCCCGGGCCTCGCGGGCATGGACCTCGCGAAGGTCGTGTCGACGCAAAAGCCGTACGAGTGGAAGCAGACGGAATGGCGTCTCGGCAGCGGCTACGGCATGCAGAACACGCCGCGCTATCGCGTTGTCGCGTTCGACTACGGCGTGAAGTACAACATCCTGCGGATGCTCGCAGAACGCGGCTGCCACGTCACGGTGCTGCCGGCGCAAGCAACGGCAGCCGATGCGCTCGCGCTGAATCCGGACGGCATCTTCCTGTCGAATGGCCCTGGCGACCCGGAGCCGTGCGATTACGCAATCGCCGCAACCCGCGAGTTCATCGAGCGCGGCATTCCGACGTTCGGCATCTGCCTCGGCCATCAGATCATGGGTCTCGCTGTCGGCGCGAAGACGATGAAGATGAAGACGGGCCACCACGGCGCGAACCATCCGGTGAAGGATCTCGACGACGGCCGCGTCGTGATCACGTCGCAGAACCACGGCTTCGCAGTCGACGCCAATACGCTGCCCGCCAACGCAAAGGTCACGCACGTATCGCTGTTCGACGGCACGCTGCAAGGCTTCGCGCTGACGGACAAGCCGGCGTTCTGCTTCCAGGGCCACCCGGAAGCGTCGCCCGGTCCGCACGATATCGCATATCTCTTCGATCGCTTCACTGCGTTGATGGACCAGCAGAAGGGCAAGAAGTCGGCGGCGGCGTAAGCGTCGAGAGCAGCGCCGGCAGCAGCCGCTCGCGAACAGCGATAGAAGATAGAAAAGAGCGCGCCCCGCGACGCCGAACGGCTGGCCCATTTGGGCCAGGTCCGAACGACACACCGCCGGCGCGCCAACGGAAAGAACTCAGGAATACATTAGCGAGAGCGTTATGCCCAAGCGGACAGACATCAAGAGCATCCTCATCATCGGCGCGGGTCCGATCATCATCGGCCAGGCGTGCGAGTTCGATTACTCGGGCGCGCAGGCGTGCAAGGCGCTGCGTGAGGAAGGCTACAAGGTCATTCTCGTCAACAGCAATCCGGCGACGATCATGACCGACCCGAACACGGCCGACGTCACGTACATCGAGCCGATCACGTGGGAAGTGGTCGAGCGCATCATCGCGAAGGAGCGCCCGGACGCGATCCTGCCGACGATGGGCGGCCAAACGGCGCTCAACTGCGCACTCGATCTGCATCATCACGGCGTGCTGGAGAAGTACAACGTCGAGCTGATCGGCGCGTCGCCGGAAGCGATCGACAAGGCCGAAGACCGCCAGAAGTTCAAGGAAGCGATGACGAAGATCGGCCTCGGCTCGGCGAAGTCGGGCATCGCGCATTCGATGGAAGAGGCGATGCAGGTGCACGCGGAGATCGCCGCGTTCACGGGCGGCAGCGGCTATCCCATCGTCATTCGTCCGTCGTTCACGCTGGGCGGTTCGGGCGGCGGCATCGCGTACAACCGCGAGGAATTCGAAGAGATCTGCAAACGCGGCTTGGATCTGTCGCCGACGCGCGAGCTGCTGATCGAAGAATCGCTGCTCGGCTGGAAAGAGTACGAGATGGAAGTGGTCCGCGACAAGAAGGACAACTGCATCATCGTGTGCTCGATCGAGAACCTCGATCCGATGGGCATCCACACGGGCGACTCGATCACCGTCGCGCCGGCGCAGACGCTCACCGACAAGGAATATCAGATCCTGCGTAACGCGTCGCTCGCGGTGCTGCGCGAGATCGGCGTGGACACGGGCGGCTCGAACGTGCAGTTCTCGATCAATCCGAAAGACGGCCGGATGATCGTCATCGAAATGAATCCGCGCGTGTCGCGTTCGTCGGCGCTGGCATCGAAGGCGACGGGCTTCCCGATCGCGAAGGTCGCAGCGAAGCTCGCCGTCGGCTACACGCTCGATGAACTCAAGAACGAAATCACGGGCGGACAGACGCCGGCTTCGTTCGAGCCGACCATCGACTATGTCGTCACGAAAATTCCGCGCTTCGCGTTCGAGAAGTTCCGCGAAGCCGATCCACGTCTGACCACGCAGATGAAGTCGGTCGGCGAAGTGATGGCGATTGGCCGCACGTTCCAGGAATCGTTCCAGAAGGCGTTGCGCGGCCTCGAAGTCGGCGTCGACGGCCTCGACGAAAAGACCACGAGCCGCGACGAAGTGATCCGCGAGATCGGCGAAGCCGGTCCGGATCGCATCTGGTATGTCGGCGATGCGTTCCGTCTGGGTCTCACGCAACAGGAAGTGTTCGAGGAAACGTCGATCGATCCGTGGTTCCTCGCGCAGATCGAAGAAATCGTCCGCAAGGAAAAGGCGCTCGAAGGCCGCACGCTCGCGAGCCTGTCGAAGGAAGAGTTGCGCTATCTAAAGCAGAGCGGTTTTTCTGATCGCCGCCTTGGCAAATTG
The DNA here is from genome assembly GCF_900108945.1 of Paraburkholderia diazotrophica. Classification (GTDB taxonomy): domain Bacteria; phylum Pseudomonadota; class Gammaproteobacteria; order Burkholderiales; family Burkholderiaceae; genus Paraburkholderia; species Paraburkholderia diazotrophica. The sequence continues at coordinate 116,119 of NZ_FNYE01000012.1, forward strand.
CTCGGCGCGACGGGCGACGACGTGCGCAAGCGCCGCGTCGAGCTGAACGTGCGCCCGGTGTACAAGCGCGTGGACACCTGCGCGGCCGAGTTCGCGACGAAGACCGCGTACATGTACTCGACCTACGAGGAAGAGTGCGAAGCGAATCCGACGAACAACAAGAAGATCATGGTGCTGGGCGGTGGCCCGAACCGGATCGGCCAGGGCATCGAGTTCGACTACTGCTGCGTGCACGCCGCGCTCGCGATGCGCGAAGACGGTTACGAAACGATCATGGTCAACTGCAACCCCGAGACCGTTTCGACCGACTATGACACGTCGGACCGTCTGTACTTCGAGCCGCTGACGCTCGAAGACGTGCTCGAAATCGTCGACAAGGAAAAGCCGCTCGGCGTGATCGTCCAGTACGGTGGCCAGACGCCGCTGAAGCTCGCGCTCGATCTCGAAGCGAACGGTGTACCCATCGTCGGCACGTCGCCCGACATGATCGATGCCGCGGAAGACCGCGAGCGTTTCCAGAAGCTGCTGCACGACCTGAATCTGCGTCAGCCGCCCAATCGCACCGCGCGCGCGGAAGACGAAGCGCTGAAGCTCGCCGACGAAATCGGCTATCCGCTCGTCGTGCGTCCGTCGTACGTGCTCGGCGGCCGCGCGATGGAGATCGTCCACGAGCCGCGCGATCTCGAGCGCTACATGCGCGAGGCCGTGAAGGTATCGAACGATTCGCCCGTGCTGCTCGACCGCTTCCTGAACGATGCGATCGAATGCGATGTCGACTGCATTTCGGACGGCGACACGGTGTTCATCGGCGGCGTGATGGAGCACATCGAGCAAGCGGGTGTGCACTCGGGCGACTCGGCGTGCTCGCTGCCGCCCTATTCGCTGTCGAAAGAAACGGTTGACGAGCTGAAGCGCCAGACGGGCGCGATGGCGAAGGCGCTGAATGTGGTCGGCCTGATGAACGTGCAGTTCGCGATCCAGCAGGTCGCACAAGCGGACGGCTCGAAGCAGGACATCATCTACGTGCTCGAAGTGAACCCGCGTGCGTCGCGTACGGTGCCGTACGTGTCGAAGGCGACGAGCCTGCCGCTCGCGAAGATCGCGGCGCGCGCGATGGTCGGCCAGAGGCTTGCGCAGCAGGGCGTTACGAAGGAAGTCGAGCCGCCGTATTTCAGCGTGAAGGAAGCGGTGTTCCCGTTCGTCAAATTCCCGACCGTGGACCCCGTGCTCGGACCTGAAATGCGCTCGACGGGCGAAGTAATGGGCGTCGGCCGCACGTTTGGCGAAGCGCTCTTCAAGTCGCAGCTCGCGGCGGGTTCGCGTCTGCCGGAATCGGGCACGGTGCTGTTGACCGTGATGGACGCCGACAAGCCGAAGGCCGTCGAGGTCGCTCGCATGCTGCATGAGCTGGGCTATCCGCTCGTCGCGACGAAGGGTACGGCGGCGGCGATCGAAGCGGCGGGCGTGCCCGTGCGCGTCGTGAACAAGGTGAAGGACGGCCGTCCGCACATCGTCGACATGATCAAGAACGGCGAGATCGCGCTCGTCTTCACGACCGTCGACGAAACGCGCGCCGCGATCGCCGATTCGCGTTCGATTCGCATGAGCGCTCAGGCGAACAAGGTCACTTACTACACGACAATGTCGGGCGCGCGCGCGGCCGTCGAAGGCCTGCGGTATCTGAAGGACCTGGAAGTCTATGATTTACAAGGACTCCATGCTCGCCTAAACTAAGGCTTCAGAGTTCTGTCCAAGACGTAAGTGCCGCGGTTAAGCGGCGTCCCTGAGGTGCCAGATCGGGCTTTGCGCCACGCTCCAGCGCCGGTATGGGATGCACTTAACCGCGGTGATTTTTTTTATGGCTGTTTTTTGCCACAAGAGCTGTTTATGAGCACTATTCCATTGACGAAGCGCGGCGCAGATCAGCTGCGCGACGAGTTGCAGCGCCTCAAGTCGGTCGAACGTCCCGCCGTCATCAGTTCGATTGCGGAAGCGCGCGCCCAAGGTGACTTGTCGGAAAACGCCGAGTACGACGCTGCGAAAGAAAAGCAGGGCTTTATCGAAGGCCGTATCGCTGAAATCGAATCGAAGCTGGCAGCGGCGCAAATCATCGATCCCGCCGCGCTCGAGGCCGATGGCCGCGTCGTGTTTGCCGCCACGGTCGATCTGGAAGATCTGGATTCGGGCAATGAGGTGACTTATCAGATCGTCGGCGACGACGAAGCCGATCTCGAGCACGGCCTCATCTCCGTCAGCTCGCCGATTGCGCGCGCGCTGATCGGCAAGTCGGAGGGCGATGTCGCGGCGGTGCAGGCGCCGGGCGGCGTGCGCGAGTACGAAATCATCGCGGTCCGCTACGTCTGAGGCTGCTGTCGTGTCTTCGATGCCGCATCGTCTGTTCAGGCTGCTCACCGTCATTTGGGTCGGCAGTTTGCTGACGATCGGCTATGCGGTGGCGCCCGTGCTGTTCACGTCGCTCGACCGGATGACGGCGGGCGCGGTCGCGGCGCAGCTGTTCCGGATCGAAGGCGTGATCGGCGTGGTATGCGGCGTATTGCTGCTCGCGCTGTGCAATGTGCTGATCCGGCGCGGCGGCGATGCGTATCGGCGTCTGCGCTGGCTGATCGCCGGCATGCTGGTCTGCGTGCTGGTTGGTTACTTCGCGCTGCAGCCGTTTATGAATGCGCTGCGCATCGCTGCGCAGGAAGCAGGCACGGACGTCGGCCACTCCGTTTATGCAAGCCGTTTCGGCATGCTGCACGGCGTGTCGAGCGTGTTCTATCTGATCGAAAGTCTGTTGGGCATCGTGCTCGCGTGGAAATTGCCGGCGGGCTCGAATCTCGTGGCGGAGCAGGGCGCGGGGCGCGTCGCGGGCAGGACGGCTGGGTAAGCTGCTCAGCAGGCGAACTTGGCCCGCAAGGCTGATTGACGTTCGCAAGTCCCCCACGGAGCGCGGCCGATCGCCGCATGAGGCGACGGCCTGCAATCGCGGGTCGAATAGCACAGTCCAAGTGACGATTCGGATCGCCGCGCCACTCCACTCCAGATTTACTTCGTCTGATGCATGCGCTTTGCGCTCGTCTGGCGTTTCTTCGCTTTCTTGATGTTGCCGCCAGCCGTCACGCGCTCGTTGCCGCGCACGAGTACTTTTTGCGGCTTCGGACGGCGCATCGGGTTGTCGGTCGCCTTGATGACCTTGACGACGCGCGGCGCGGCGCCTTTCTTCGCCGGCTCTTCCGAGATGGCCTCACGCGCGCTCGGCAGCGCGGCGCGCTTCGATTTTGCAGCAGGTGCTCGTTCGGCCCGCGTCGATTCGGGCTTCCAGATCACGAGCAGCTTGCCGATATGCTGGATGGGTGCCGCATTCAGCTGATCGCAGATCTCTTCGTAAATTGCGACGCGCTCTTCGCGTTCGTCGCCGAATACGCGGATCTTGATCAGCTGGTGCGCCTTCAGATTGACCTTGATTTCGGCCAGCACAGCGTCGGTCAGCCCTTCGGCGCCGACGATCACGACCGGCTTGAGTGCGTGAGCCTGGGAGCGCAATTCGGCGCGTTGTTCGGAAGAAACTTTGAGGGCTGGCATGGAAAGTTGAAGACTCGACTAAAATGGCATCGCCTGCGGCTCGGACCCGTCGGTCCGCAATTCAGCGAGGCGCGCGCGAGAAAAAGAAAACTGCGCAGATAACTGCGATGAACACGGCGCTGGCGTCAGCATGAACAGGACGGCAGCGCGGACCGCAAGCAGAATCACGAGCGCGGAAGACGGCTAGGCCGCAGCCGCGCAAATTAAACGCGTATTATCCGCTAAAAGCGCAGCATCACGTAGCAAGAGTTCAACGTTTAATGGCAAAAAACCGCTTCAACCAGTCGTGGCTGCACGACCACATCAACGATCCGTACGTAAAAATGGCGCAGCGGGAGGGTTATCGCGCCCGCGCAGCCTATAAGCTGAAGGAAATCGACGAGCAGGACAAGCTGATCCGCCCCGGCCAGATCATCGTCGATCTGGGCGCGGCGCCCGGCAGCTGGAGCCAGTACGTGCGCAACAAGCTTGCGCAGGGCAAGCACCGCGACGCGCAACGCGAAGGCGGGATCGACGGCACAATCATCGCGCTCGATCTGCTGCCGATGGAGCCGATCGCCGACGTGCACTTCATCCAGGGCGACTTCCGCGAGGACGATGTCCTCCAGCAATTGGAGGAATTCGTCGGAGATCGCGCGGTTGATCTTGTAATTTCGGATATGGCGCCCAACCTGTCCGGAGTGGCGGTGGCGGACGCAGCGCGAATCGAGCATGTATGCGACCTCGCACTGGAATTCGCCCAAAACCACCTGAAACCCGATGGTGCCCTTTTAGTCAAATGCTTTCACGGCAGCGGTTATAGCCAGATTGTCGAAAAGTTCAAGCACCAGTTTAAGACGGTGGGCGCGCGCAAGCCGAAAGCATCCCGGGACAAGTCGTCCGAGACGTTTATTTTGGGCAAGCATCTGAAACGGCCACGTTGAAAAAGGGTCCAGTGATATGTGAGCCCGCATTCCGGTACGCCGGAAAATAAGAGCGCTGAGATTGCGCGGTACGCTATTTATGCGGTAGTGAATGCTTATGGCAGGGGTCCCCGGAAGGGATTAGAATGCCTGAGTGGTGCCGCAAGGCAAATGTAGGCGCTTGTCTATGAGTGAAGGAGTGGTGCTTTGAACAACAACATGTTTTCGAAAGCAGCAGTGTGGCTGGTAATCGCACTGGTGCTGTTTACGGTGTTCAAGCAGTTCGACAAGCCCCGTGTCCAGGAAGGCGTTTCTTATTCGCAGTTCATGGACGACGCGAAAAGCGGCAAGGTCAAGAGCGTGATCGTCCAGGGGCGCAACCTCACGGTGACGCCAGCGGACGGTCAGAAATATCAGATCGTGTCGCCGGGCGACATCTGGATGGTCGGCGACCTGATGAAGTATGGCGTGCAGGTCAGCGGCAAGGCCGATGACGAGCCGAACGCGCTGGTGTCCGCGCTGTATTACCTCGGGCCGACGATCCTGATCATCGGGTTCTGGTTCTACATGATGAGGCAGATGCAGGGAGGCGGGAAAGGCGGTGCCTTCTCGTTCGGTAAATCCCGGGCGCGTCTCATCGATGAGAACAACAACGCGATCAACTTCTCAGATGTCGCTGGCTGCGACGAGGCCAAGGAAGAAGTCTCTGAACTGGTCGACTTCCTGCGCGACCCGCAGAAGTTCCAGAAGCTGGGCGGCCGCATCCCGCGCGGCGTGCTGCTGGTCGGCCCGCCGGGAACGGGTAAGACGCTGCTGGCGCGCGCCATCGCCGGTGAAGCAAAGGTGCCGTTCTTCAGCATTTCGGGTTCGGACTTCGTCGAAATGTTCGTCGGCGTGGGCGCGGCCCGCGTGCGCGACATGTTCGAGCAGGCGAAGAAGCACGCACCCTGCATCGTGTTCATCGACGAAATCGACGCGGTGGGCCGTCATCGCGGCGCCGGCATGGGCGGCGGCAATGACGAACGCGAACAGACGCTGAACCAGATGCTCGTCGAAATGGATGGCTTCGAGGCGAACTCGGGTGTAATCGTGATTGCTGCGACGAACCGTTCCGATGTGCTGGACAAGGCGCTGCTGCGTCCGGGCCGTTTCGACCGCCAGGTGTATGTTGGTCTGCCCGATATCCGTGGCCGCGAGCACATCATGAAGGTGCACCTGCGCAAGGTGCCGATTGCGAACGATGTCGACGCAGCGGTAATCGCGCGCGGCACGCCGGGCTTCTCGGGCGCCGACCTCGCGAACCTCGTGAACGAAGCGGCGCTGTTCGCCGCGCGTCGCGGCAAGCGTATCGTCGAAATGCAGGACTTCGAAGACGCGAAGGACAAGATCTTCATGGGTCCGGAGCGCAAGTCGGCGGTGATCCGTGAAGACGCGAAGCGCGCGACGGCTTACCACGAGTCGGGCCACGCAGTGATCGCAAAGCTGCTGCCGAAGGCCGACCCCGTGCACAAGGTCACGATCATTCCGCGCGGCCGTGCGCTGGGCGTGACGTGGCAGTTGCCGGAGCACGACAACGAAACGTATTCGAAGGATTATCTGCTGGATCGTCTCGCCATTCTGTTCGGCGGTCGCGTTGCGGAAGAACTGTTCCTGAACCTGATCAGCACGGGCGCATCGGACGACTTCAACAAGGCGACGTCCACGGCGCGCGCGATGGTCGCCCGTTTCGGCATGACCGACGCGCTTGGACCGATGGTCTATGTCGACGACGAGAACGACCAGTCGCCGTTCGGCCGCGGCTTCACGCGTTCGATTTCGGAGGCGACGCAACAGAAGGTCGATTCGGAAATCCGTCGCGTGCTCGACGAGCAGTACAACCTCGCGAAGCGTTTGCTGGAAGAGAACCGCGACAAGGTCGAAGCGATGACCGCCGCGCTGATGGAATGGGAAACGATCGACGCCGATCAGATCAACGACATCATGGCGGGCCGTCCGCCGCGCTCGCCGAAGAGCACGCCGTCTCCCGGCGATGCATCGTCGGGTGGCAGCAGCCCGGGCGCGGAAGTGAAGCCGGGCAGCGCGACCGCTCCTGCTTGATGACGGGTTGAGTCGTTTATACGGGCCGGTGTGCTGCACACCGGCCCGTTTTCATTTCTAATGCTGCTACGCGCAGCGCGGTTTTGTCGCGATCCCCACTAACTTCTTCGTAGTACGTCTCGTGTCAAACGCCGATTCCCCGCTTTTTCCGATCCCCGAACCGCTTCAATGCGGCCGATTCACGCTGTCGTTCGAACGCCCGCTCGTGATGGGCATCCTGAACGTCACACCTGATTCCTTTTCTGACGGCGGCCGATACGTGCTGCGCGGTGAGGCGCTGCGCCAGGCGGAGTGCATGCTGCTCGACGGCGCCGATATCATCGACGTCGGCGGCGAGTCGACGCGCCCTGGGGCGCCGCCTGTACCGCTCGACGAGGAACTGGAGCGCGTGATCCCGCTCGTCGAGCAGTTGCGCGACGCGAACGTTCCGCTCTCCGTCGATACCTATAAGCCCGAAGTGATGCGCCATGCGCTGGCTGCAGGTGCTGATCTGATCAATGATATCTGGGGCTTTCGGATGCCCGGCGCGATCGACGCTGTCCGCGACAGTCAGTGTGGTCTGTGCGTGATGCACATGCTCGGCGACCCGCAAACGATGCAGGCGAAGGAGCCCGTCTACAACAACGTCGTGGCCGATATCCGTGCGTTCCTCGACGAGCGTGTCAAGACTATCCTGGACGCTGGCGTTGCGAAAAATCGCATCAGCGTTGATCCAGGATTCGGATTTGGGAAGACGGTCGATCATAATTACGCGCTGCTTGCGCATCTGCCGCAGATCGCGCCGATCGTCGGCATGCCGCTGCCCATTCTGGCCGGCATGTCGCGCAAGTCGATGCTCGGAGCGGTCGTGAACCGGCCCGCGCCGGAGCGGATGGCGGCGAGCGTCGCTGCCGCCGTGTGCGCAGCCGAACGGGGCGCCGCGATCATCCGCGTGCATGATGTCGCGCAGACGGTAGATGCACTGAAAGTTTGGGCAGCGACGCGCGACGCGGCGCGACGTGCCTGATCTCCACGCTAGGGAAGGAACAGAACACTATGGGACGTCGATATTTCGGAACGGATGGCATACGAGGCAAGGTCGGCGACGCGCCGATCACGCCGGACTTCGTGTTGCGGCTCGGCTATGCGGCCGGCAAGGTGCTCGCGGGCGCCGACAGGTGGGCGAAAACGGGCACGCGTCCCACGGTGCTGATCGGCAAGGACACGCGCGTCTCGGGCTACATGCTCGAAGCCGCGTTGGAGTCGGGCTTCGCAGCGGCGGGCGTCGACGTGATGCTGGCCGGGCCGATGCCGACGCCCGGCATCGCGTATCTCACGCGCGCGTTGCGTCTGGCGGCGGGCGTCGTGATCAGCGCATCGCACAATCCGTACTACGACAACGGCATCAAGTTCTTCTCCGCCGATGGCAACAAGCTGCCGGATGAAGTCGAGTCGCTGATCGAAGAGCAGCTGGACAAGCCGCTCGAATGCGCGCCGTCCGAGCGTCTTGGCAAGGCGCGGCGTCTCGACGATGCGGCTGGCCGCTACATCGAGTTCTGCAAGAGCACGTTCCCGCAGGCGTTCGATCTGCGCGGCATGAAGCTGGTAATCGACTGCGCGCATGGCGCCGCGTACGACGTCGCGCCGCACGTGTTCCATGAACTCGGCGCCGATGTAGTCACGATCGGCGTCTCGCCGAATGGCTTCAACATCAACGACGGCGTCGGCGCGACCGCGCCCGACGCGCTCGTGCGCGCGGTGCGTGCGAACAAGGCGGATATCGGCGTTGCGCTCGACGGCGACGCGGACCGCGTGCAGATAGTCGACGCGAACGGCCGCCTCTACAACGGCGACGAACTGCTGTACGTGCTGGTGAAGGACCGGATCGCGACACAAGGCAAGGTCGAAGGGGCCGTCGGCACGCTGATGACCAACATGGCCGTCGAAGTGGCGCTCAAGAAGGCGGGCGTGCAGTTCGTTCGCGCCGCCGTGGGCGACCGCTACGTGCTGGAGAAGCTGCGCGAGCATCACTGGGAACTGGGCGCGGAAGGCTCTGGTCACATTCTGTCGCTGGATCGGCATTCGACGGGCGATGGCATCGTATCCGCGCTGCTCGTGCTGGCCGCGATGCAGCGCAGTGGCCGTTCGCTCGAGCAGCTGCTGGAAGGCGTTACGCTCTTCCCGCAGAAGCTGATCAATGTGCGCATGCAGCCGGGTGCAGACTGGAAGGGCAGCGAAACGATTCGCCGCGCGATTAGCGCAGCGGAGGGCGCGCTCGACGGCAGCGGCCGCGTGCTGATCCGTGCGTCGGGTACCGAGCCCGTGCTGCGTGTGATGGTCGAGGCCGCGCACGAAAAAGATGCCTTGTACCACGCCGAAACGATCGCCGAAGTGGTGAAGCAGGCGACGACCTGATTCAAGGCAACAGCATTTCAACCGGAAGGGCGGCCACATGCCGCCCTTTTTTGCGTCCGCCCGCCGGCAAAACGCGGGGCGGCAGGGCGATTTATGCGTCGCATACGCAAACGTTGGCGTACGCCAATTTCGAGCCTGAAACCGCCTATTCGCGACGCATCCGTTTCGACAGTGGAAACCCTGCCATAACGCCTTTCACGTAAGTAATAAGACTGTCACGGGAAAGTCACGAAGAGTCACATTACCGTCATAATCGGCCACTATTCTTCGCGGTGTCGTGTCACACGCTCATACCCACCGGAGAAAACATGAAACTGATGCAAACCGCGTTCGCTGGCATGGCTGGCGCTCTGTTCGCGATCGCAGCGCAAGCCGCCGACATCACTGGCGCGGGCAGCACCTTTGCAGCACCGATCTACACGAAGTGGGCTGACGCTTATCAGAAGACGGGCGGCGGCAAGGTCAACTATCAGGGCATCGGCTCGTCGGGCGGCATCAAGCAGATCGTCGCGAAGACGGTCGACTTCGCAGGCTCAGACGCTCCGCTGAAGGACGACGAACTGACGAAGGACGGCCTGTTCCAGTTCCCGACGGTCGTCGGCGGCGTGGTGCCCGTGGTCAACATTCCGGGCGTGAAGGCTGGCGAAATCACGCTGTCGGGCGAAGTGCTCGGCGACATCTACCTCGGCAAGATCAAGAAGTGGAACGACCCGGCTATCGCCGCGCTGAACCCGAAGGCGAAGCTGCCGGATACGGACATCGCCGTGGTCCGTCGCGCTGACGGCTCGGGCACGAGCTTCATCTGGACGAACTACCTGTCGAAGGTCAACACCGAGTGGAAGTCGAAGGTCGGCGAAGGGACGACGGTCAACTGGCCGACGGGCACGGGCGGCAAGGGCAATGACGGCGTCGCGGCATTCGTGCAGCGTCTGCCGGGCGCAATCGGCTACGTCGAGTGGGCGTATGCGAAGCAGAACCACATGATCTACGTCGACATGAAGAACTCGGCGGGCACAGTGGTCGAGCCGAAGACGGAAACGTTCAAGGCAGCGGCAGCAGGCGCCGAGTGGTCGAAGTCGTTCTATCAGATCCTGACGAACGAGCCGGGCAAGAACGCATGGCCGATCGTCGGCGCGACGTTCGTGCTGCTGCACACGACGCAGGAAAAGGGTCCGCAAGGCGCGGAAACGCTGAAGTTCTTCGACTGGGCGTTCAAGAACGGCGGCCAGGCTGCGAACGATCTGGACTATATCTCGCTGCCGGAATCGGTTGTGTCGGAAATCAAGACGCAATGGAAGGCAAAGGTCAAGGACGCATCGGGCAAGACGCTCGCCGAGTAATCCTTACCCAGTAGCAGCATCTACCGCGCGCATGTGCACGCTGCGCGCGGCCGGCCGCCCGGCTTCGATGGAGCCCGGCGGCCGTAGTACTGGCCGTCTGGCATACGCCATGCGGCAACCGGAAACGCGGAAACAGGCTTACAGCTCCCATGTCCGACCTCCCTCTCTCTTCTGACGCGGCCCGGTCGACTCCGCCCGGCAGCACGGCGCAAAAGGCGCCCAGCCGTGCCGGCGACATTATTTTCGGCGGCCTCGCACGGCTTTCCGCCATCGTCACACTACTGCTGCTCGGCGGCATTATCGTGTCGCTGATCGTCGCTTCGATGCCGACGATCCAGAAATTCGGTCTCGCCTTCCTGTGGACGGCAGACTGGGATCCACCTTCGGAGCAGTTCGGTGCGCTGGTGCCCATCTACGGCACGATCGCGACGTCGATCATCGCGCTCATCATCGCAGTGCCTGTGAGCTTCGGCATTGCGCTCTTTCTGACTGAACTGTCGCCTGCCTGGCTGCGCCGGCCGCTCGGCATCGCGATCGAGCTGCTCGCCGCGATTCCGTCGATCGTCTATGGCATGTGGGGTCTGCTCGTCTTTGCACCGATCTTCGCGACGTGGTTTGAAAAACCGCTCGGCTCGCTGCTTTCGGGCATGCCTGTCATCGGGGCCCTCTTCAAAGGCGCGCCGATCGGCATCGGCATCCTGTGCGCGGGCGTGATTCTCGCGATCATGGTCATTCCGTACATCGCCTCCGTGATGCGCGACGTGTTCGAAGTCACGCCCGTGCTGCTGAAGGAGTCGGCATACGGCATCGGCTGCACGACGTGGGAAGTGATGTGGAAGATCGTCCTGCCGTTCACGAAGACGGGTGTGATCGGCGGCGTGATGCTCGGCCTCGGCCGCGCGCTCGGCGAGACGATGGCCGTCACGTTCGTGATCGGCAATACGAACCTGCTCGACAACGTCTCGCTGTTTTCGCCGGGTAACAGCATCACGTCGGCACTCGCGAACGAATTCGCGGAAGCGAGCCCAGGGCTCCATACGGCGGCGCTGATGGAACTCGGCCTGATCCTGTTTGTGATTACCTTCATCGTGCTGGCGATTTCGAAAATCATGCTGCTTCGCCTCGAGAAAGGGGAGGGCGCGAAATGACCCAGTCCTCGTTGAACATGCCGGGCAGCAACGACAGCGCAGTGCTCGAAGCGATGCGCAACAAGCTGCAAAGACGCCGCAAGGCGACCAATGTGGTCGCGCTGACGCTGTCGCTCGCGGCGATGGCGTTCGGCATCATCTGGCTCGTGTGGATTCTTTATACGACGCTGCGCCTGGGCGTCGGCGGCCTGTCCGTCGAACTCTTCACGCAATCGACGCCTCCGCCGAATACGGACGGCGGCGGTCTCGCGAACGCGATCGTCGGCAGCCTGCTGCTCGTCGTGCTCGCGACGTTCGTCGGCACGCCGATCGGCATCATGGCGGGCGTGTATCTCGCCGAATACGGCCAGAAGGGCTGGCTCGCGAGCATCACTCGCTTCATCAACGACATTCTGCTGTCGGCGCCGTCGATCGTCGTCGGTCTGTTCGTGTATGCGCTCGTCGTCGCGAAGATGGGCCATTTCAGCGGCTGGGCGGGCGTGATCTCGCTCGCGCTGCTGCAGATTCCCATCGTGATCCGCACGACCGAGAACATGCTGAAGCTCGTGCCGAACGCGCTGCGTGAAGCGGCCTTCGCGCTTGGAACGCCGAAGTGGAAGATGGTGCTGTCGATCACGCTGAAGGCATCGGTGGCGGGCATCGTCACGGGCGTGCTGCTCGCCGTTGCGCGTATCGCCGGCGAAACGGCGCCGCTGCTCTTCACGGCGCTGTCGAATCAGTTCTTCTCTGTGGACATGAATCAGCCGGTTGCTAACCTGCCGGTCACGATCTTCAAGTTCGCGATGAGCCCGTTCGCGCAATGGCAGTCGCTCGCGTGGGCTGGCGTATTCCTGATCACGCTCGGGGTGTTGGGACTCAACATCCTCGCGCGTACGATCTTTTCGAAAAAGTAAGGGCGGAGCGATCCGATGAACATGGCAGAAAGTCACCTGAATCCCATCGAGCGCCCGGCGTCACCCGCTGGTTTCGACCCGGCCCAGAGCGGCCATGCGGCAGCGCCCGCGCAACCGAAAATCGAAGTCAATAATCTGAACTTCTTCTACGGCAAGTATCACGCGCTGAAGAACATCAACCTGCAGATTCCCGAAGGCAAGGTGACGGCGTTCATCGGCCCGTCGGGCTGCGGCAAGTCCACGCTGCTGCGCACGTTCAACAAGATGTACGCGCTCTATCCGGAGCAGCGCGCCGAAGGCGAAATCCTGATGGACGGCGAAAACCTGCTCACGTCGAAGCGCGACATCTCGCTCTTGCGCGCGCGCATCGGCATGGTGTTCCAGAAGCCGACGCCGTTCCCGATGTCGATCTACGACAACATCGCATTCGGCGTGAAGATGTTCGAAACGCTGTCGCGCTCGGAGATGGACGATCGCGTCGAGTGGGCGCTGACGAAAGCGGCGCTGTGGAACGAAGTGAAGGACAAGCTCGGCCAGAGCGGCTACGGCCTGTCGGGCGGCCAGCAGCAGCGCCTGTGCATTGCGCGCGGCATTGCGATTCGTCCTGAAGTGCTGCTGCTCGACGAACCGTGCTCGGCGCTCGACCCGATTTCGACGGGCCGCATCGAAGAGCTGATCGCCGAACTGAAGAGCGACTATACGGTGGTGATCGTCACGCACAACATGCAGCAGGCCGCGCGTTGCTCGGACTACACTGCTTATATGTATCTCGGCGAGCTGATCGAATTCGGCGACACCGAGAAGATCTTCATCAAGCCCGTCCGCAAGGAAACGGAAGACTACATCACGGGCCGCTTCGGCTAAGCGCACGGCGCGAGCTTAGGGAGTACGACATGACGGATAAACACCTGTCCAGCCAGTTCGATGCCGACCTGAATCTGGTCTCCTCGAAGGTGCTCGAAATGGGCGGCCTCGTCGAGGCGCAGATCGTCGCCGCGATGAATGCGTTGAACGAATTCGACACGGGCATCGCCGATCAGGTGATCGCAGCCGAAGACCGCCTGAACACGATGGAAGTCGAGATCGACGAAGAGTGCAGCAACATCATCGCGCGCCGTCAGCCGGCGGCACGCGACCTGCGTCTGCTGATGGCGATCTCGAAGACGATCACGAATCTCGAGCGCGCCGGCGACGAAGCCGAAAAGATCGCGAAGCGCACGAAGCGCCTTGCGGAAGACGGCGCGGCGCGCACGATCAACATCGCCGAAATCAAGCTGTCGGGCGAGATGGCCGTGAGCATCCTGCGCCGCGCGCTCGACGCGTTCGCGCGCCTCGACACCGTGGCCGCCGCGCAGATCGTGCGCGACGACAAGGCGATCGACGAGGAATTCCGCGGTTTCGTCCGCAAGCTGATTTCGTACATGACGGAAGATCCGCGGCTGATTTCCGTGGGCCTCGATTTCCTCTTCATCGCGAAGGCGATCGAGCGGATCGGCGACCACGCGAAGAACATCGCCGAATTCATCATCTATGTCGTGAAGGGCACTGACGTGCGGCACAAGGGCCGCGACGCGCTCGAGCGCGAAGCGCTCAGCTGATGTGCCCTTGATAGGCAGTCGATCGAATCCGGCAAACTGTTCCCATAGCATTACGTTTATCAAGAGGCGCCGATGCCCAGCAGTATTCTCGTTATCGAAGATGAACCCGCGATTTCCGAGCTGATCTCGGTCAACTTGCAACATGCGGGCCATTGTCCGATTCGTGCGTACAACGCCGAACAGGCGCAGAACCTGATCAGCGATGTGCTTCCCGACCTCGTGCTGCTCGACTGGATGCTGCCGGGCAAATCGGGCATCGCGTTCGCGCGCGACCTGCGCAACAACGAGCGCACGAAGCACATCCCGATCATCATGCTGACCGCGCGCGGCGACGAGCAGGACAAGGTGCTCGGCCTCGAGATCGGCGCCGACGATTACGTCACGAAGCCGTTTTCGCCTAAGGAACTGATGGCGCGGATCAAGGCGGTGCTGCGCCGTCGCGCGCCGCAGCTGACGGAAGACGTCGTCGCGATCAACGGCCTGAAGCTCGACCCGGCGACGCACCGCGTCGCGGCGCATGCGGAAGGCAACGAGATCAAGCTCGATCTCGGTCCGACGGAATTCCGCCTGCTGCATTTCTTCATGACGCATCCGGAGCGCGTGCACAGCCGCACGCAATTGCTCGACCAGGTGTGGGGCGATCACGTGTTCGTCGAAGAGCGCACGGTCGACGTGCATATCAAGCGGCTGCGCGCGGCCCTCAAGCCCGCAGGTTGCGATGCGATGATCGAGACGGTGCGCGGCAGCGGCTATCGTCTGGCCAAGAGCGCATAAGGTACACTGGCCGGTAACACGAAGCGCGCTGCGAAGCCTCATTGCAGCGCGCTTTGTTGTCTCTGATGTCTCAAGGTCTGGTCTCTAACGTCGCAGGAACACATGAACATCATCTGGGCGCGCTCCCTGGTATCGCTCGTGCTCCTCGCTGTTCTCTGCGTGGCAGTCGGCATATTCGTCAACACGAAGGTAGCGCTGAGCCTCGCCGTGATCGCGCTGCTCGCGCAGGGCATCTTCAGCACGTTCCACAAGCAGCGTCTATGGCGGCTGCTCGATGCGCCCGTCTACGGCGAAGTGCCGAGCGCGCCAGGCATCTGGGGCGAAATCTACTACCGGCTGCATAAGCTCGCGAAGCGCTGGCACGCGCAGGTGCGTCAGGTCGAGCAGCAGCACTCGCGCTTCATTCAGGCCATCCAGGCATCGCCGAACGGCGTCGCGATGCTCGACGATCACGATCAGATCGAGTGGTGCAACGCGATCTCCGAGCAGCACTTCGGCCTCGACGCCAAGCGTGACTTGCGTCAGCACATCACGCATCTCGTGCGTCATCCCGACTTTGTCCGCTACCTGAACTCGCATCAATACGACGAGATGCTGATCATGCGCGGCATGGGCGACAAGCGGCAGAACGTGCTGTCCGTGCAGGTGTTCCCGTATGGCGAGAACCGCAAGCTCGTGCTGTCGCAAGACATCACCGAACTCGAGCGCACCGACGCGATGCGCCGCGATTTCGTTGCCAACGTGTCGCACGAACTGAAGACGCCGCTGACGGTGCTCGCCGGTTTTCTCGAAACGATGCGCGATATTCCGCTCGACGACGAAGAACGCGCGCGCTACCTCGACCTGATGATGCAGCAGGCGCAGCGGATGCAACACATCGTCAGCGATCTGCTCGTGCTCGCGACGCTCGAAGGCGACAACAAGCCGCCGAGCAGCCAGATGGTCGATATGCGCGCGGTGGTCAGGCATTTGCAGGAAGATGCGGAAAGCCTGTCGGCGGGACGTCACCGGATCGCGTTCGATGCCGACGAAGCGCTCACGGTCACGGGCGTCGAGACTGAAATTCTCAGCGCGTTCGGCAACCTCGTCACAAACGCGATCCGCTACACGCCCGATGGCGGCTCGATCAACGTGAGCTGGCGTGCGCAGGGCGGACAGGCGACGTTCGTCGTGGCCGACAGCGGCCTCGGCATTCCCGCAGCGGATATTCCGCGTTTGACGGAGCGCTTCTATCGCGTCGATCGCAGCCGTTCGCGCGACACGGGCGGTACGGGCCTCGGGCTCGCGATCGTCAAGCACGTGCTGCAACGGCACGATGCGCAACTCGAAGTGAAAAGCGAAGAAGGGCGTGGCAGCACGTTCACGGTGCGCTTTCCGGCCGTGCGCACAGCGCTGCTGCATACGACGGCCGCCTGAGACTCAGCAGAACGTTCAGGCGCGACACGCCCGTTGAAACGAAAAAGCCCGCTTTTGAAAGCGGGCCTTTTTGCATGTTCGCCTGATCGCGGAACGCGGCGCTTACGAACAGAACTTCGCCAGGAGACTCATCTGTGCATTGCGCGACGACTTGCCCGGACGGCGCCGGCGATAGTGCCCGTCGCTCTGCATCAGCCACGCGGCCTGGTTGTCGCCGAGGAATGCCGACAGGCCTTCCGCGATCACGCGGCGCTTCAGGCGCCGGTTGTTGACCGGGAATGCGACTTCGACGCGGCGGAAGAAGTTGCGGTCCATCCAGTCGGCGCTCGACAGATAGACCTGTTCGCGGCCGTCGTCGTGGAAGTAGAAGATGCGGTGATGCTCGAGAAAGCGGCCGACGATCGAGCGCACCGTGATGTTCTCCGACAGCCCTTCGACGCCCGGCTGCAACGAGCACACGCCGCGCACGATCAGATCGATCTTCACGCCCGCCTGTGAGGCCTCGTACAGTTCCGCGATGACGGTCGGCTCCAGCAGCGCATTCATCTTCGCGACGATGCGCGCGCGTTTGCCGGCTCGCGCATGCTCGGCCTCGGCGCGAATCGCGTCGACGAGCCTCGGATGCAGCGTGAACGGCGACTGCCACAACTCGTGCAGCGGCAGCTCGCCGCCGATGCCCGTCAGTTGCTGGAACACGTGGTGCACGTCTTCGCAGATCTGCTGGTCGGCCGTCATCAGCCCGAAGTCGGTATAGAGCCGTGCCGTGCGCGGATGATAGTTGCCCGTGCCCAGATGCGCGTAGCGCTTCAGAATCGACTTGCCGCCTTCCGACACGCGCCGCACGATCAACATCATCTTCGCGTGACACTTGTGGCCGACCACGCCGTAGACGACATGCGCGCCGACGGCTTCGAGCTGCGACGCCCAGTTGATATTCGTCTCTTCGTCGAAGCGCGCGAGCAGCTCGACGACCACCGTCACTTCCTTGCCGTTGCGCGCGGCCTGCATCAACGCGTCCATCAGCGGCGAATCGGTGCCCGTGCGATAGATGGTCTGCTTGATCGCGACGACGTTCGGGTCCTTCGCGGCCTGCAGCAGCAATTCGAGCACCGGCTGGAAACTCTCGTACGGATGATGCAGCAGCACGTCGTCCTGATCGATCACGTCGAAGAGACTTGCGCTGTTGGCGATCTGCGGCGGCGTGGCGGGAATGTGCGGGACGAACTTCAGATCGGGCCGGTCGACCTTCTCTGGTAATTGCATCAGACGCACGAGATTCACGGGGCCATCGACGTAATAGCAGTCCTTCTGCGACAGGCCGCTTTCGTCGAGCAGACGCCGCACGAGATGCGCGGGCGTTTCCGCCGATACTTCGAGCCGCACCGCATTGCCCAGATGGCGCGCAGGCAGTTCGCCCTGCAGCGCGACGCGCAGGTTCGTGATTTCGTCTTCGTCGACGAACAGTTCGCTGTTGCGCGTGATGCGGAACTGGTTGCAGCTGCGCACGACGAGATTCGGAAACAGCTCGCCGACAAAGCGTTGCAGCAGCGAGCTGAGGAGCACGAAGCCATGCGGATAGCCGGACAGTTCCTGCGGCATGCGCACGAGGCGCGGCAGCGCGCGCGGCGCCTGCACGATGCCCATCACGGCCTGGCGGCCGAACGCGTCCTTGCCTTCCAGCTCGACGACGAAGTTCAGGCTCTTGTTCAGCACGCGCGGAAAAGGGTGCGCAGGGTCGAGGCCGATCGGCGTCAGGACGGGCAGCAGTTCATCGAAGAAGTAGTCGCGCGCCCATTGCGTCTGCGCTTCGTTCCATGCTTCCGTGCCGTGAAAGTAGATGCCTTCGTCTTCGAGCGCGGGCAGCACGGTGTCCTGCAGCATCGTGTACTGACGATGCACCAGCTTCTGCGCGCGCTCGACGACGAGATCGTACACATGCTGCAGCGACATGCCGTCAGGCGACAGCGCGCCGGGGTTGTCGCGCATCTGTTCCTGAAGGCCCGCCATGCGGACTTCGAAGAATTCATCAAGGTTGCTGCTGGTGATGCAGATGAAGCGCAAGCGCTCGAGGAGAGGTACAGCCGGGTCCGCAGCCTGAGCGAGCACACGCTCGTTGAACCCCAGAATGCCCAGCTCGCGATTCAAAAGAGGGTAGCGGTTGGACATCGGCGGTGAGAATGAGAGATCGGGAGGTGACTCGAAAGGACGCTCGGAAATTCTCACAGTATGATGACAGGTGCGTGAATTGAGGTTTTTCGTAATTTTACGCTTTTGACTCCGCGTGTCGTAAATATGACGTAAGTATATGTGACGATAGCGCACGACAATGGCGGAGGTGACAGCGCGATGTCCAGTACGCTTAAAATGGCGACTTTGAACAACGCGGTGACGAATGTGCCCGCCCGGGGCGCAGCATCTGCGCGCATGAGGTCCCCCTTCCCGATGGTCAATACTCCGCCACTACTCGCCGCCGTCGATCTCGGCTCGAACAGCTTCCGCCTGATCGTGGGCCGCGTCGAAGAAACCGATGCGGGCAGCCAGATCTACCAGGTGGACGCGCTGCGCGAACCGGTGCGGCTCGGAGCCGGATTGTCGCGCGAGAAAATGCTGGACCGTGCTTCGCAGGTGCGTGGCTGGGATGCGCTCAAGCGCTTCGGCGAGCGTCTGCGCGATTTCCATCCCGATCATGTTCGTGCCGTCGCGACCAACACGCTGCGCGTCGCGAAGAATGCGCAGGAATTTCTCGGCGAAGCGGAAGCAGCGCTCGGTTTTCCCATCGAAGTGATTGCAGGCCGCGAGGAAGCGCGCCTGATCTACGCGGGCGCCGCGCATTCGGTGCCGGCGAGCGCGGGCAAGCGGCTCGTCGTCGACATCGGCGGCGGCTCGACGGAATTCATCATCGGTTCGCACTACACGCCGATCAAAATGGAGAGCCTGTATATCGGCTGCGTGAGCCATAGCCGGCAGTTCTTCCCGTCGGGCAACGTCGACGAATACACGATGCGTCAAGCCGAGCTTGCGGCCTCGCGTGAAATCCAGATCATCTCGGCGGACTACAAGACGACGGGCTGGGACCAGGGCATCGGTTCGTCGGGCACGGCGCGGGCGCTCGCCGAGCTCGTCGAAGCGAACGGCTTCAACGATCCGGGCATCACGCACGGCATATCGCGCGGCGGCCTCGAACGTCTGAAGCGCGCGTTGATCAAGGCGGAGAACGTCAACCGTCTCAAGCTCGTCGCGCTGAAGCCGGATCGCGTGCCCGTGCTGGCGGGCGGCCTCTCGATCATGATCGCCGTGTTCGACGAACTCGGCGTCGACTACGTGGATACGACGGACGGCGCATTGCGTCTGGGCGTGCTGTATGACCTGCTCGGCCGCTCGCAGCATCAGGACATGCGCACGATCACGGTCGAAGGCTTCATGCGGCGCTACGGCATCGATCGCGCGCAGGCGAGCCGTATCGGCGAACTCGCCGTGAACTTCTACGATCAGCTCGACGAGCCCGACGCGGAAGTACGCGAAGAGAACCGGATGTTTCTCGGCTGGGCCGCCGCATTGCATGAAATCGGGCTGTCGATTTCGCACAGCGCGTATCACAAGCACTCGGCGTACATCGCGAGCAACGCGGACATGCCGGGCTTTTCGCGCACGGATCAGGCACGCCTCGCGGCGCTCGTCGTCGGTCATGCGGGCAAGCTCGGCAAGCTCGCGCAGACGCGCGATCTCGAATGGAAGCTGCTGTTCTGTCTGCGGCTCGCGGCGCTGTTTTGCCGTCGCCGCGCCGACGCCGGCTTGCCGGAAATACACGTCGCGCAAGCGAACGGCGGCTACGAAGTGCGCCTTCCGAATTCATGGGTCGCGAACAATCCGCTGACCGACTACAGCCTGATCCAGGAAGCGGCGGAGTGGGAGAAGATTCGCACGCCGTATCGCGTCGTCTATACGGACGAGTGATCGCTCAGGCGGCACGCGCATTCGATGTGGAAGTTGCGTGTGTGCATCGCACTCATGCTGCAAAGAGGGAAGCCCGTCGATGCGGGCTTTTTGTTTTCGCTTCGAAGTATCGCTTCGATGCTGCGAACATCGTGCGATGGCCGCGTAGTGCGCATCGCGCGGCACGAACCGCGCAATGCGCTCGCGAAGACGCTTAACGCGGCAGCGCGTCGCCGAGGAAGTGGCGAGCGTAGCGCGCATTGATCTCCGACAGACGGAACAGCGTCAGGAAGTCGGCCGTGTTGAAGTCGGGGTCCCAGGCCGGCGCGCCGCAGATCTTCGCGCCAAGGCGCAGATAGCCTTTGACGAGCGGCGGCGGCGCGACCTTTGCGCCCGTCTGCAGTTCGTCGACGGGCAGCGGCGTGTGCGGGAACGCGCGATATTCCGGCGCGGTCAGCACGTCGTCTTGCAGCGACGCGTACAGGTTCGCCGCGTAGTGGCCGCCGTCGGCCATCGCGACGCTCGCGCAGCCGAGCATCGTCTCGTAGCCGTTGTGCTGCATGTACGAGCCGAGCCCCGCCCACAGCGACATGATCACCGAGCCGCTGCGATAGTCGGGATGCACGCACGAGCGGCCCACTTCGACCATCTTCGAGCGCAGGTGCGTGAGGCGCGAGATGTCGAATTCGCCCTCGGCGTACAGACGGCCGATGCGCGCCGCCTGGTGCGGCGGCAGCACGCGGTATGTGCCGACGACCTTGAGCGTGTCGAGATCGCGGACAATCAGGTGATCGCAGTAAGCGTCGAACGAATCGACGTCGAGGCCGGCGGGACCGGACAGGCGCGCGCCCATTTCCTCGGCGAAGACGCGGTAACGCAGACGCTGCGCTTCACGAAGCTCCTCGTCGGTGCGCGCCCACGACACCTGCAGACGATGCTGGGCAGTGACCGTTTCTTCCGTGCGCGGCAGGCGGCGCCGCGGCTCGAGGATCGATGCGAAGGGCAGGGTTGGCGTCGGCAGTTCTCGCATTGGCGTTCCTGGTCGAAAATGTGAAATTCGCTTCGACGCCAATGTAGTAATGCCCGGTGACGCTCACGTGGCAATGTTATGACGATTCGATGACGCGTCGTAAGGCCGACGCTTTCGCGGCGCCTTCGACGGTCATCCGCTGTTTTTCCGCCACGCGGCGCGGGTCAGAGAAAATCGGGGCTGATCACCGCGCGCAGAGCTGCCTGTTCGCCATTGCCGCGGTTGCGGCTTTCGATCCACCAGATCGCCGATTTCTTCATCGACCAGCTCGCGCCGCTGTCGGCGAGCAGGCGCGCGGCGACATGGCCGAGCGTCGGCTGATGGCCGACGACCACGACTGTCGGCGCGATGCCGTCGGGCCAGCCGGCGGCCGTGAGGACATCGGTGGCGCTGGCGTCCGGCGCGATTTCGCGCACGACGCGGTACTGGTCCGTCAGCGATTCGGCTGTCTGCACCGTGCGCGTGGCGGGACTCGCGAGGATGACGGCATCGTCGGAGAGACGCGCGCGCAGCCATTTCGCGGACGCCTGCGACTGCTTGCGGCCGCGTGCCGTCAGCTGGCGGGCGAGGTCGCTCGACGCGACGTCTTCGGCTTCGGCGTGACGCCAGAGGATCAGGTTCATTGCGATGTCTCCAGGGGCTCGTATCGGCTGATATCGACAGTATGGACAACGCGCGGTGAGGGGAGTTTTGTTTTGTCGACGCGCGTGCTCGGGAATGCCGGTGGTTGGGGGCGGGCCGCGGGTGTGGGCCGCGGGTGTGCGCCGGATACCTGGCCGCTTCGAATGTCGCGCGCAGAAGACCGCTGAAACGAAAAAACCCGTGCCACCAAAGGTGACACGGGTTTCATCGACAGCTTTATTGGTGGTCGGAGCGAAAGGATTCGAACCTTCGACCCTCTGATCCCAAATCAGATGCGCTACCAGGCTGCGCTACGCTCCGACGCGAGCCAGAGATTGTATCCGTATAGATGATCCGCCGTCAATCTCGGCTGCAACCAGCCGACGCAGAGCATCGCAGACCAGGCGACCGGTATGGTGACCGACCACGTCACATCGCGTTGCGGTCATATCTGCCCCATCAACAGCAGCACGATGACGACGATCAGCACCACGCCGACAATGCCTGTCGGACGGTAGCCCCATCCGCGACTATAGGGCCAGCTTGGCAGTGCGCCGATCAAGAGCAGGATCACCACGATCAACAGAATGGTTCCGAGGGTCATGTTGTCTCTCCTTATATGGCCGGGCCGCGGAGACCGCTCGACGCGCGCGAGAGCAACATGACCACGCGCGACCGTCGGGCCGATTGTCGAACGCGCCGGATGCGCGTTTCACGGCTTACAAATCAGCAAGGCATATGCCCGGCTAGTAGCGGAGAAGACGGAGGGAAAGGGCGGAACGCGAGGGGAAAGCGCGCGTTGAACGCGCATAAACGCCGCGCCCGGCAAGCGCGGATACGCGCTTGCAGCCGACGTGCGCCCGTCACACCGACGCACGCGCCCGGCGAAAATTCAGGCGAACAAAAAACGCGCGCCGCACGCGCGGCGCATGGCATTCAGTGTCTGCGGCGCATCTTGTCGAACACGTGATGCTCAGCGAGCCAGTGGTGCATCATCCCTTCGCCGTGATGTTCGCGGCGATAGGTGCGCGATTCGAAAACCGACAGTGCGACGAGCACCAGCAATCCCACAGCGAGTCCGATCAGGCCTGCGATCGATTCGGCATCCATGGCTGTCTCCTTGGGCGACTGCAACCATGGCTACATAGTAGAACAACTGCCGCCAGTCGGTGCAGCGCGGATAAAGACGGCTTACGCGACGCACAATGTGCTTTGCGGGTAGACTCGTGGCCCCAATGTCATTCGTCGATGCTCACATCCGCTCATGAAGCGCTTCCTGCTGGCCGCCTCGCTGTTTTCGCTATTCATCCTGTCGGCGTGTGCCGACGATACGACCGTTCGTCATCGCGTGCCGCCGAAGGACCCGGCGGACTATCACGGCGTGCCGACCGACGCTCGCCCGCCCGCGATGATCGACGCGCCCGTCGCGCCGAAATGAAGCGCGCGTTTCGCCTAAGCGATTTACTTCGACACAAGGCAAACGCCGCTCGGCTCAGCCGTGACGGCCTGATGCGTGCGGCCCGACGTCGCGCGCGAGACGCGGCAGCAAGCGTGCCAGCGTGAGGCCGCGAGCGGCCATGAAGAGCAGCAGCGCAGCCCAGAGGCCATGATTGCCATACGGGCCGACAAGCGCCCATGACGCCGCGAGAAACACGCCCAGCGACACGATCATCGACGTCATCAGATCGCGCGTGCGCGTCGCGCCGATGAACACGCCGTCGAGCAGAAAGCCCCACACCGAAACGACGGGCGAAAGCGCCGTCCATGGCAGGAAGGCTTCCGCCGTCGCGCGCACGGCGGGCTGATCGGTGAGTCCTTCGACGATCCATGTTCCCGCCGCCCAGTAGACGCTCACGAAGCACAGCGCGCCGAGCGCCGACCAGAGCATCGTCGTCTTGACAGCATGGCGGAACGCATCGCGATTGCGCGCGCCGATCGCCGCGCCGACGAGTGCCTCGGCCGCGTGCGCGAAACCGTCGAGCCCATACGCCTTGAAGGTCTGAAAGTTGAGCAGCAGCGCATTCGCGGCGAGCGTCGCGTCGCCTTGCCGCGCGCCGAGATGCGCGAACCAGCCGAACGT
Source organism: Paraburkholderia diazotrophica (assembly GCF_900108945.1). GTDB lineage: Bacteria > Pseudomonadota > Gammaproteobacteria > Burkholderiales > Burkholderiaceae > Paraburkholderia > Paraburkholderia diazotrophica. The sequence continues at coordinate 139,930 of NZ_FNYE01000012.1, forward strand.
GCCGAGCAGGCACATCGTGCGCACGAAGATATCGCGGTTGATCGCGACCATGCGCGTCAACGCGTCGCGATCGAGCAGCGCCGCGCGCTCGAGAGGCGGCAGGCCGCGCGGACGCATCTGCCACAGCAGCACGGCGCCGAACGCGAAGCCGAGCGCGTCGGCCGTTGCGGTCGCCGCGCCGATGCCCGCGACGCCCCAATGGAACGCATACACGTACAGCAGCACGGCAACGATGTTCACGGCGTTGATGAACACCTGCGTGGCGAGCGCGACGCGTACGCGTTGCGTGCCGAGCAGCCAGCCGAGCACGACATAGTTCGCGAGCGCGAGCGGCGCGGCCCAGATGCGCGCATGACAGTAGGTGCGCGCATGGCGCTGCACTTCATCGCTGCCGCCGATCGCGCGCACTGCGAAGTCGATCAGCGGCACCTGCAAGGCCAGCACGACCGCGCCGATCGCGAACGCGAGCAGCAGCGCGCGCACGATGTTCATGCGCAGGGCGGCCTGATCGTCGGCGCCCAACGACTGCGCGACGAGCCCCGTCGTGCCCATGCGCAGAAAGCCGAATCCCCAGAACACGAAGTTGAAGAAGAGCCCGCCCAAGGCCACGCCGCCGAGATACGACGCGCTGTCCAGATGCCCGGCGACGGCGGTATCGACGGCGCCGAGAATCGGCTGGGTCAGATTGGCGAGGACGATCGGAAACGCGAGCGTCAGCACGCGCCGATGCCAGCGCACGGGCACGGCGGATGCCAGCGGAGCGTCCCGCGCGGCCGGTTCTTCGGCGCGATCGTTCGCGCGATCGTTCAACCGCGCTCCTGCACGCAGACCCACGGTGAGACGACGACGGCCCACAGGTCCGGATCGCGCGCGGCGAAGTCGGCGGCCGTCTCCGACTGCACACGCTCGACGAGGCCCGCCGACAGCCATTGCGTGACCTGAGTCGTATCGTCGCTGGCGATCGCCTCGGCGACGCTCACGAGATCGAGATCGCGCGCGACGCGCAACAACATGCCGCGCGCAAAGAAGCGTTCGAGTTCCGTCCAGCCGATCTTCGCGGTTTCACCGAGTAGTTTCTGGTAGAGCGGGCTTTGTGGCGTATCGGAGGAAGTCATGGCGATCGTTGAGCAGCATGATGTGACTGGAGGTGCGGGCGGCGAGCGCCGACACGGGCGGGCGTAACTATAAACCATAGGCGACGATCGGCCTTTTGGCCGCGCGGCCTTCTTTGCCGTCATGAAGCGCAGTGCAATATCGAAGCCAGTTCCGCGATGCACGAACCACGATGAACCACGAAATCAATAAGCCGATTAATCGCCGGACGTTTGCGCTTTAATACCGCTCCGTGAACGTCGCGAATGGTCTAATGACGCTCGATCTTCATTCGATAAATCTGACAAAAATCCCGCAAGGAATTGCAGCGGAAGGGTGCGTTGGCGCACCAAGTTTCCTGTGTGTCTTCATCGAAGTGAAATGCGTGAATCTGCTCAATGCGTGAGTGTCAGCCGATTCGCTCACGCTATTTTTATGAACTTCTGAAAGGCCCGCTGTGCGCGGGTTTGCGGGCAATCGGCTATTGTGCGGACTAACCATCCGACCAAAGGAACTGAGTTGATTCGGTTTCCAAACTGAGTGCCGCGTCATTCAGTTCGAGTCCAAACCGTGCGCCGACTCACACTATTCGCACAATTAATCGATTGCGTGGCTATAGGCGCGTTGCTAGATTTCGTTTCGGCGCATGGTGAACCGGTCCTTTGCCGATATGCGCCGAACCCCCGTTTGCCCGGCCTTTGCGCCGGGCCTTTTTTTGCCATACGCGATAAACATCAGACGACAATAACGACGGCTGACGCACGAGCCGTTACCGCTTGCAGCGAACCACCATCGAACGGTTCTTCACGTTCGCGCCGAGCACGCCGCCGAGCGAGCCGCCCGCCGTCGCGCCGTTGTCGACGTCCTTCGAGATCACGTCGTAGCCATACGCGCCGCATGTTTCGCCGGCTCGCTTGTAGCACTCGCCCCAGTTCTGGCTCGCGTCGCTGCCGCTGCAGTTGATCGCGAAGCCGGTGTCGCCGTTCGGCAGATAGGTGAGCGTCGTCGAGCCGGAACTGGCGCAGCCCGCGAGGCCGGCCAGCGCGACGATCGCGGCGCTGGCCGCCGCTGCACGAATTGCCACAAGGGCGTTTTTCATCGAAATGTCCTCTCTGTATCGTTGCGCGCATTCGCGCGGTGCCGGCGCGCGGGGCAACGAATGTGCCCGCGTGCCTGGCTGACTGATGGAGCCGCGCGACGGTCGTCGGGTTCCTTGCGCGTCACGCGCGGTTGCGCGTCTTTGCCGTGGCCTGTAGCCCGTGGCTCTCGCCTGCGGCCTGTGTCGAATCTGAGCCGCATGCTGCACGCGACGCCTCATGCGCGGCATCGCGAGCAAGCATGCAGCATGCTCAGCGCGGCGGCAGCGAGCGCGTCGGGTCGATCGAGCGGCCGTCGTAGCGCAGCTCGAAATGCAGCATCACGCGGTCGTTGTCGGAGTCGCCCATCTCGGCGACCTTCTGGCCTTGCTGCACCGTCTCGCCTTCCTTCACGAGCAGCGTGCGATTGTGCGCGTACGCCGTCAGATAGTCGGCGTTGTGCTTGATGATCAGCAGGTTGCCGTAGCCGCGTAGACCATTGCTCGCATAGACCACCGTGCCGCCCGCCGCGGCGAACACGGGCGTGCCCGCGACGTTCGCGATGTCGATGCCCTTCGAGTTCGTTCCGTCGAAGCTGCGGATCACATTGCCGCTCGTCGGCCAGATCAGCGAGATCGACGACGCCGGTGTCGAAGGCGCCTCGGCGGCGGCGCCGCGCGTCGATGACGGTGACGAGCCCGACGAAGCCGCCGCGCTGCCACTGCTCTTTGCCGAACCCGCCGGGCTCGTGCTCGCCGTTGCCGTTCCCGGCGGCGGCGCGACGCGCAGCACCTGGCCGACTTCGAGCGAGTCGGGGTTCGACAGGTTGTTCCAGCGTGCGATGCTCTGTACCGACGTGCGGTTGCTGCGCGCGATCTTGTACAGCGTGTCGCCCCGTTCGACGCGATAGTAGCCCGGACCCACGGGGGCCGAGCCGCATGCGGCCAGTGCTGCGATCATCGACACGCAGACCAGCCGTCGGATTCTTGTTGTCAACATTGGACCTCGCAAGACGCCGCCGCGCGCGATCCCGATCACGCGGTAGATGCAAAAACGCTCAATTCTAACGGGTTTGCAAGGCGTGCCGCGTTTTCGGCCGCAGCGCAGCGAAGAACGGGCCACGCGCGGCGCGCCGCGCTCAGGGCAGCGTGCTAACGACGATACGCAGCGACGCCGTTTCCGCGTCGCCCGGCTCGAGCCAGCGCAGGCCCTGATGATTGTGGATCGCATCGGGCAGACCCAGCCACGGTTCGACGCAGAAGAAATCCGATTCGGGCTTTTCGGTCCACGTCGTGACAGCGAACCAGGGCACCGAGCCGGGGCGTTGCAGATCGATCGTGATGCTGCGGCTCAGGCCGAGTGCGACTACGCGCACGAGGTGGTCGGGCGCGCCGTCGAGGCAATGGAAACGATCGAGAATGCCCGGATCGTCGAGCCGGTAATCCGGCTGGCCCGCTTCGCCCGCGCTGAGCGAGCCGTCCGGCTCCTGATGCCGGCGCACCGTACGCGGCAGTTCGAGCACCGTTTCGCCGCGCTGCGTGTGCGGCAGCGTGAAGTAGAAATGATGGCCGGCGTAGTAAGGCAGCGGCTCGCTGCCGGCGGCGCCCGTGTTGGTGGTGACGAAATCGACGTCGAGCGTGTGCGCGTCGACGAGCGTGTACTTCGTTTCGAAACGGAAGCTGAACGGATAGCCCGTGCGCGTCGCATCGCTGTCGGTCAGCGTCATGCTGATCGAGCGGGCGGTGTCGTCGACGATCGCCTCGAACGGCAGATCGCGCGCGAAGCCGTGCATGGGCAGATCGCGCACGGTGCCTTGCGCGTCTTTCCAGCGGCCGATCTGGCTGTCGACGAAATGCCGTCCGAGAAACGGAAAGAGCAGCGGATTGCCGCCGCGGACGCGCGCGGGCTGGCTCCAGTCCGCGCGCTCGGGCCAGAAGATCACCGACTGGCCGTCGATGTCCCACGACAGCAGGCGGCCGCCTGCCTGCGGCGCGAAGCGGAGCAGGGAACCGTCCCTGGCGATCTCGATGATGTCCTGTTGCTGGAATTGGGGCATGGCAATGGGCAATAGAAAGCGGTTGAGAAGGAGTCGGCGTGCACGGTTCCGACGCAGCGGCGCGGCGAACGCCGATTTTGCGCCCCTTTGGGCTACGGGGAAACCCTTCTGGGGAAATTGCGGGTGTTACCGCACAGTCGGCGCAATCAATAATGTGTACGACGACGGGTAGCCGTCAATTGCGAACACTCGGTTTTCGGGAGGGGCGATGGATCTCGCAATGGCAATGAGCGTGGCACTGTTCGGCATGTTCACGGGCAGTACGATTTATTTCTTCTATAAATTTACACGCTGAAACGGGGCGACGAGATTCCACGTTGAGCCGTCGGCACGAACCGACGGTCCACGCAGCCTCCGCACACGGGCCCGCCATCAAGGCGGGCCTTTTTGCTTTCATCGCCGTAATCAGCCTTTCGAAATTGTTGCGGCGCGGCGAAGTTCGCGTAAAGCCGAACTTTTGTCCTTGGCGCGACCAGGTCGCGCCTGCATAATCGGACCCGCCTTCGTACACCGGACAGCCTGCTCCGGTGTGCTGTTTTTTCCTCCCAACCTTTCAAAAGGACCGACGAGTGAGCCTGTCGTTTTTGATCTTTTTGAGCGTGCTGCAGGGCGTCACGGAACTGTTTCCGGTGAGCAGTCTTGGTCACACGCTGCTCGTTCCCGCTGTCTTCGGCATGCATATCGACAAGCATGCGCCTCAATTGCTGCCGTTTCTCGTCGCGCTGCATCTCGGCACCGCGTTCGCGCTGCTGTGGTACTTCCGTGAGCGCTGGATTGCCCTTTTCGGCGGCTTTTTCGCGTCGCTGTCGGGCCGCCGCAATGACGAAGGCCATATGATGTGGGCGCTCATCATCGGGACGATTCCAGCGGGTTTGGTGGGTCTCGTGCTCGAAAAGCGGCTCGAACTTGTCTTCCACGATCTGCGGATCGTGGCGATCGCGCTGATCGTCAACGGCGTCCTGCTGTGGCTCGGCGACCGCCTGCAACGCGCACGCGCGCATCGTCCGCCCGAGAAGCTGACCTTCAAGCAGGCGTTTCTGGTCGGCCTCGCGCAGATCGGAGCGCTGATTCCGGGCTTTTCGCGCAGCGGCCTCACGATGATCGCCGGTAACGGCGCCGGACTCACCGCTGAGAAGGCGGCCGAATTCTCCTTCCTGCTCGGCACGCCGATCATTTTCGCGGCGGGCGTGCTCGAACTGCCGAAGCTGTTCCATGCGCCGGGCCAGCTCGCCGACGCGTTGCTCGGCGGCGTGCTGACGGCCTTCGCCGCGTATCTGAGCGTGCGCTTCCTGATGCGCTATTTCGAAGGGCGCGGGCGGCTGGCGTCGTTCGGCGTGTACTGCGTGATCGCGGGCGTGGCGTTTCTCGGCTGGTTCATGACCCATCCGCAGCCCGTCTGACGGCGGCACAATCGGCTGAAGTCGATCGGTTATAATCGCGGGCCCGGCGTCGACGCCGGGCCTTTTTGTTTGCTGGCGACGCGTCGTGTGCGCGACGTTCAGCGTGTCGAAGCTCATTTGTCAACGCGTGTCACTCGATGCATATGATCGCGTTTGCGGCGCGCGAGGCATCGTCAGCGCGTCTGGCGCTCAACCTGCCGTCGTTGGCCAGGTTAAAATTCCGGTTTCGCCTCCCCATAGTTCAACGGATAGAACACGGGTCTTCTAAACCTGAAATCGAGGTTCGATTCCTCGTGGGGGGGCCATCCAGTCCTTGCGCCGTCCGGCGCAGCTCTCGTTTCTCCTAACGCTCCTAACGCTCCCAACTTCACGTCTTTTTCACGCTCAGCGTCCATCGCGAGCGCGGCGAGCGCCCATAAAAAAGGGCAGCCGAAGCTGCCCCGAAGCGTTGCGCACCGAACGTGGAAGAGTGCGCGACTGTTGCGTGCCCGTTACCGGTGACGGACCTGCCTGCGTGATTACTTCTTGATGTCGAGCGCGTTCGTCAGGTCGCCCATCGCCTGGCCGCCGCTGGCGACGAGCGCGTTGTCGCGCGCCGTCAGACCCGGCAGAGTCGGCAGATTGAAGCGGTGCGTGATGAAGCGCAGGATCGACGTCGTATCGTACTGCGTATGATCGACGAAGCCCTTCTTCGCATACGGCGACACGATGATCGCGGGAATCCGCGAGCCCGGACCCCAGCGGTCGCCCTTCGGCGGCGCGACGTGGTCCCAGAAGCCGCCGTTCTCGTCGTACGTGACGACCACGACCATGTTGTTCCACTGCGGGCTCTTCTGCAGATGCGCGATCACATCGGCGATGTGCTGGTCGCCTTGCGCGACGTCGGTGTAGCCCGCGTGCTCGTTCAGGTTGCCCTGCGGCTTGTAGAACGTCACTTGCGGCAGCGTGCCGGCATCGATGGCCTTGATGAACTCCGCACCGTTCACGCCGCCGTCGAGCAGGTGCTTCGCGCGGTTGTCGGTGCCCGGCGCGAGATCTGTGAAGTAGTTGAACGGCTGGTGATGCGGCTGGAAGTTGGGCGCGCTGTTGTTCGCGCCGTAGATCACGCCCGACGTGCCGCTTTGCGCCGCGCTCAGCGCCTGGCTCCATGCGCCGCTGTACCACGCCCACGAGACGCCCGCGTTGTTCAGCAGATCGCCGATGTGCTGGGCGGTCTGCGGCGGCAGCGTCGTCGCGGCGGAGGGATCGGCGAGCGTCGCGTCGCCGCCGGCCGCCGGCTTGTTGCCGCTCGGCTGATACGGCGGCTGCATCGTGTTGATCGCGTAGAAATCCGGCGTGAGATTGCCCGAGTTGACGAACGTCGGCTTGCCGGTCAGCGCCGATGCAGCGGACGTCGCCGCGAGCGTCAGGCTCACGCCGTCGGCATTGACTGTCGAGATCGAGCCTTTGGCCGGGCTCGTGTTCGCGTTCGCATAGAACGGCGTGCACGCGCAGACCAGCCACTGGTGATTGAGGAACGAGCCGCCGAACGCGCCCATGAAGAAGTTGTCGGCGAGCGTGTATTGCTGCGCGAGCTTGTAGAGCGGCAGCTTGTCGGCGTTGGGCGTGTAGTGGCCCATCACGAGTCCGCCCGAATCGGCCCACGCGGCGAACATGTCGTTCTTGCCGCCGTGGATCTGCATCTGGTTCTCGTAGAAGCGGTGATACAGGTCGCGCGTCGTGACGTTGAGCGGCACGTTGAAGCCGTTCGGATCGTCGATCGCGAACGGCGCATTCGGCAGGTTTGCCGTCATCGCCTGCGTGATGACGGGCGTCACGCCCGCGATCGTCAAGCCGCCCCAGACCTGCGGCAATGTCGCGAGCACGGAGCCGTCGCGGTCGAGCTGGCGCGAGTTCGCGGCCGTCACGTTCTGCAGACCGTTGGCGCCGGGGAAATTACCGTAGAGGTTGTCGAAGCTGCGGTTTTCCGCGTAGATGACCACGACGTTCTTGACCGACGAAAGCGTCGGTGTGGAATCCGAATTACCACCACATGCGTACAGACCGACAGCTGCGGCGAGCGCAATAGGCGTCGCGCAGATCAATTTTTTGTTCATGGTTTCTCTCTCTCGCGTAGGGGGACCGGCGGCGAGTCCTTGTCGGATGGCCGGCGGCGAGAGTGTCGCAAGCGTTTTTGACAGAACGATTAACCTCTTACATATAACTTCTGTTTTGCTTGGGGTTTTCTATGCGTCGTCGGCTTTATGTCATTTACGCGACATGTCCGTGAAATACCCTCTTCGCGTCCGGTTTAACGAGCAGGTAACAAGACCATGTGGCGCGATGTGACGGGGGTTCGAAAAGGCGGGTCGTCGAAGGAAGGCGCACGGTGCGCCAGATGGATCAGCGTGGCGTGTCTGTCCGCGATGCTGACGGTGATGCTGTCGGCGTGCGATGCGCGCGGCACATCGGAGGACGGCGCGGCCGGGTCGACAAAGGCAGGAACAGCGGCAGCAACAGCCGCAGCAAACGCGAGCGGCTCGCGGGCGCAGAAAGTGTCATCGGCGGACGGTGTTGCTGCCGTGCCCGCAGGCGGCCAGACGCGCGCCCAGGTGTTCGAGTCCGTGAGGAAAATGACGGCTGTCGGCAAGCAGCTATTCTTTGATCCGTCGCTGTCCGGCTCGGGCAAGCTTGCATGCGCGTCATGTCATAGCCCGCAGCATGCGTTCGGTCCGCCGAATGCGCTCTCCGTGCAACTGGGCGGCCACGACATGCGCCAGCAGGGTTTGCGCGCGGCGCCGAACATCAAGTATCTGCAGAACGTGCCGGCGTTCACCGAGCACTACCACGATTCGGACGACGAAGGCGACGAGAGCGTCGATGCCGGGCCGACGGGCGGCCTGATGTGGGACGGCCGCGTGAACAGTGCGCATGCGCAGGCGCGCTTTCCGCTGACGTCGTCGTTCGAAATGGGCAGCAATCCGCAGAAAGTGGCGGCGGCTGTGAAGGCCGCGCCGTATGCGGCGCAGTTCCGCGACGCGTTCGGCCAACACGTCTTCGACAGCGACGACGCGACGTTCAAGGCCGTGCTTCAGGCGCTCGAAGTCTTCGAGCAGACGCCGGAACTGTTCTACCCGTATTCGAGCAAGTACGACGCATACCTCGCGGGCAAGGCGCAGCTGACCAAGGCAGAAATGCACGGCCTGCAGATCTTCAACGACGAAAAGAAGGGCAATTGCGCGAGCTGTCACCTGAGCCAGCGCGCACTCGACGGCGCGCCGCCCGCGTTCACCGATTTCGGCCTGATCGCGATCGGCGTGCCGCGCAATCGCGCGCTGCCGGCGAACCGCGATTCGCGTTTCTACGATCTGGGCGCGTGCGGTCCCGAGCGTGCGGATCTGAAGGGACGCGACGAGTACTGCGGAATCTTCCGTACGCCGACGCTGCGCAACGTCGCGTTGCGCAAAACGTTCTTCCACAACGGGATTTATCACTCGCTCGAAGACGTCGTCCGCTTTTACGCGCAGCGCGATACGAATCCGGAAAAGTTCTATCCGGTCGTGAAGGGGAAGGTGCAGAAGTTCGACGATCTGCCGAAGAAGTACTGGGCGAATCTGAATACCGATCCGCCGTTTGACCGAAAGCCGGGCGACAAGCCGGCAATGGATGAGTCAGAGATCAAGGACGTGGTCGCGTTTCTTAAGACGCTGACGGACGGCTATCAGTCCGACGCGCCCGAGCAGCGCGCCGACGCTCATCTCGTCAGCAGCAAGTAGCAGCCGCCGACCAGCAGGGCAAACGACGCGAGCAGACACACGAGGCCCGCTCGCGTCACCACGCACGGCCACTTGCTGCGGCGCATGCCGTGGATGCGCACGACGGTCGGCATCGGCGCGGGGTCGATGCGCATCACGATGATGCCGAGCGCGACGCAGATCAGCGTCAGCATCGCGGCAAAAAACTGGAGAGCGAACAAGAGGTCCATGAGCGTGAGTCTCGACGCGTAAGCGGAAACGGCTGCGGGATTTGACGCGGCTCATGTTAGGGATCGCCTGCTCTAGCGCCTATGAGACGTGTCCTAAAATTCCGTTCAAGACGTTGACCGGCATAGGCGCGACGCCGATAACGCCATCTCGTTATCGCTTGCGTGCGACGCTCGCTCGGATCAAGCTGGCAGCCGTCCGCACGTAGCATGCGCGTCGGCGGCGTGCTATTCGCGTGCTATGCTTTTGAGGTCCAGATCGCGCGCCGATAGGCATGGCCGCCAATCCTGCCGAACCTGATTTCTCCGGAGACTCTTCATGTCGATGCGAACCCGAGCCGCGTTTCGATTCACCCTGGGCGGGCTGCTGCTCGCGAGCGCAGTCGGCGCGCACGCTGCCAATCTTGGTTTTCTGAACGACACGCCGATGTCGTACATGAAGCAGGCCGATATCGACTCCCTGAGAGCGGCCGCCATCGACGCGCTCAACAAGAAGCAGGACAGCGAAACGGCCGCCTGGAACAACGACGGCCTGCGCAATAGCACGAAGATCGATGCGCAGATCACACCCGACGCCACGTCGAAGACGGGCGACCGCACCTGCCGTTCGCTGCGCGTCGTGCTGAGCGCGAAAGGGCAGTCGATGAACCTCAACCCGCAGTACTGCCGTGAAGGCAGCGGCTCGTGGGTGCTGCAGAAGAAGCATTGAGCGCGCGCACTGTTTCCTGTGGCGTCGTGCTGCTCGACCCGGACGGTCGGGTGCTGCTGGCGCACGCCACCGACACCAGTCACTGGGACATTCCGAAAGGCCAAGGCGACGAGGGCGAAGCGCCGCACGCCGCCGCGCTGCGCGAACTGGAGGAGGAGACGGGCATCGTCGTGGCGGCCGGGCGCCTGAAGGATCTTGGCCTGTTCGTCTACCGGCGCGACAAGGATCTGCATCTGTTCGCCGCGCGCGCCCGCGCCGACGAACTCGACCTGACGCGCTGCACGTGCACGTCGATGTTTCCGCGCCGCTTCGACGGCACGATGATTCCCGAGATGGACGCGTTCCGCTGGTGCGCGCCCGATGAAGTCGAGCACTACGCGAGCCGCAGTCTCACGCGGCTTTTTCAGACGACGCTATCGCTTGCCGAACTGCACCGGACACTCGACACGGCATGACCGCGCCGTAAGCGCGTCGTAACGCCCGCTCGTCATTTCACGCAAGAGCGCGTCAGTCGAGTGCCTTGTCGTTCGGATGCGCGAACAGCGTGCGCATTTCCGCCGACAGCGGATAGTTGAGATTGATGCCGTGCGGCGGAATCGGCTGCGTGAACCAGACGTTGTAGAGGCGCTCGGCCTCGCCCGACGTCTGCATCTTCGCGATCACGCGGTTCACCAGTTCGCGAAACGGCTCGTCGCCCTTGCGGAACATGCATGCGTAACTTTCGTAGCCGAGCGGCGTGCCCGTCACGACGAAGTCGTCGGGGCGCGGGTCGGTCGCGCGAAAGCCATAGAGGATCGGTTCGTCCATCACGAACGCAACCGCGCGGTCGGCCTTCACGGCGGCGAACGCATCCGAATGATCCTTCACGCTCGCGATGCGCATGTTCAACTGCTTGTCACTGTTCAGCTGGCGCACGAGACGTTCGTCCGAGGTGCCCGCCGTCGTGACGACGGGCTTGCCCGCGAGATCGGCGAAATCGGTGATACCCGCATTTCTGCGCGCGATCATCCGTACCGCGTACTGGAAGAAGCTGTTCGAAAACGCGGCGACGTTTTCGCGCTCGCGCGTGTGCGTGGTCGAGCCGCACTCGAGGTCGATCTGATTGTTGACCAGCATCAGAAAGCGGTTTGCCGACGTGATCGTGACTTCGCGCACGCGCAGGTTCGGCATGCCGAGCGTCTTCCTGATTTCGTCGACGATGGCGAGCGCGATCGTCTGCGAGTAGCCGATCGTGCGGTTGCCGTTCGCATAGGAGAACGGGATCGACGCTTCGCGCACGCCAAGCACAATCGTGCCGTCGTCGTGAATTTTCTTGAGCGTGCCTGTGAGTTCGTCGGCGCGCGCGGGCGGTGCGAGCGACACCAGCGCCACGGCGGCCACGGTCCCGATCGTCGCCAGTTTTTTCTTGATTGCAACCTTCATCGTTCCCCCTGGGCCGGCGGCGATCACCCGGCTGCAACGTGACGGCCACCGCGTGTCGTCGTGCGCGGCGTCAGCTTGCCAGCATGCGTGCGCCTTAGACGCATCAGGCGCTGCATGCCGGACAGTGCCGGATCATCGACACACGCGACGGGCGCCAGACATATGGCTTACGCCGGCTTTCCCCAACTGTCGCGCAGACTGACGATGCGATTGAATACGGGTTTGCCCGGTTTCGTGTCGTGGCGGTCCGCGACGAAGTAGCCGTGACGCTCGAACTGGTAGCGCTGCTCGGGTTCAACGTCGCGCAGACCCGGCTCGACGTACGCATTGACGATCCGCTTCGAATCCGGGTTGAGCGCTTCGAGGAAATCGCGTCCGCCCGCGTCGGGCTGTGCTTCCTTGAAGAGGCGATCGTAGACGCGCACTTCGACGGGCACGGCCTCGCTTGCGCTTATCCAGTGAATGTTGCCCTTGACCTTGTAGTTGTTCGCGCCTTCCGTGCCCGAGCGGCTGTCCGGGAAGTAGTTGCAGTGCACGGCGATCACGTTGCCGTGCTCGTCCTTGTCCGCGCCCGTGCATTCGACGACATAGCCGTACTTCAGCCGCACCCGATTACCCGGGAACAGGCGGAAGTAGCCCTTCGGCGCCGCTTCGTTGAAGTCCTCGCGCTCGATCCACAGCTCGCGCGAGAACGGGAATGTGCGCACGCCGCGATCCGGATGATGCGGATGAACGGGGGCGCTGCAGGCTTCCGTCTGGCCTTCCGGATAGTTGTCGATGATCAGCTTGAGCGGATCGAGCACGCAGGTCGCGCGCGGCGCCTTGTCGTCGAGATCGTCGCGCAGCGCGCCTTCGAACACGCTCATGTCGATCCACGAATCGACCTTCGTGATGCCGATGCGCTCGCAGAACAGCTTGATGCTGTCCGGCGTGAAGCCGCGCCGGCGCACGCCGACGATGGTCGGCATGCGCGGGTCGTCCCAGCCGTCGACATGACCTTCGTTGACGAGTTGCAGCAGCTTGCGCTTGCTCGTGATCGCGTACGTGAGGTTCAGACGCGAAAACTCGATTTGCTGCGGCAGCGGGCGCGCGAAGATACCGGCGTCGGCGAGCTCGTTGAGGATCCAGTCGTACAGCGGCCGGTGGTCTTCGAACTCGAGCGTGCACAGCGAATGCGTGATGTTTTCGAGCGCGTCCGAGATGCAGTGCGTGTAGTCGTACATCGGGTACACGCACCACGTGTCGCCCGTCCGGTAGTGATGCGCGAAGCGAATGCGATAGATCACCGGGTCGCGCATGTTGAAGTTCGGCGACGACATGTCGATCTTCGCGCGCAGCACATGCTCGCCTTCCTTGAACTCGCCCGCCTTCATGCGGCGGAACAGGTCGAGGTTCTCTTCGACGCTGCGCTCGCGGTACGGCGACGGCTTGCCGACTTCCGTCGCGGAGCCGCGGTTCAGGCGCATCTCTTCCGCCGTCTGGCTATCGACATACGCCTTGCCGCGCGTGATCAGCAGTTCGGCGAACGCGTAGAGCTTGTCGTAGTAGTCGCTCGCGAAGTAGAGGTGCTCGTTGCCTTCCTTGTTCCATTCGAAGCCGAGCCACTTCACGGCGTCGATGATCGATTCGACGTACTCGAAGCTTTCCTTTTCGGGGTTGGTATCGTCGAAGCGCAGATGGCAGACGCCGCCGTAGCTCTGCGCAATGCCGAAGTTCAGGCAGATGCTCTTCGCATGGCCGATGTGCAGATAGCCGTTCGGCTCTGGTGGGAAGCGCGTTTCCACCCGCTGGCCCCACTTTCCGGAGCGGTTGTCGTCGTCGATGATGTTGCGGATGAAGTTGGAAACCGGCGCGTCGTTGCGCTCGGCGTCTTTGCGTTCGTTGTTCATGCGAGAAGGAGAAAGTCGGTCGTGGACACTATATGCGTCCGTTGGTCTGTCAATTCTACCTGACGACACATTCGACGACAGTCTTTAGGCTTGCGTGGTGCGGCGCGCGGTCCACATCGGCGCGAGATCGGCGCGAAATTGGCGCGAAATTGGCGTTTTTAGGGGCGCAACGGGCGCTGTAACAGGAGGTAAATCGCGTTGGCGCCACAGGCGGCGGGCGCTTAGCATGCGACGCGCGCCATTGTGTGCGGCCGCGCGATACGAGTTGAGCCGCGTGGCCTTCGCGCCAGGCGACGTCTTTCTGGCCGGCGCCGCGTTTCCGTTATTCTGTCCTGGGCCCGGGCATGCTTCGCCCGGGTGACGCGGCGGCTGGTCCAGCCGCATGACGCGATCTGTCCTCGCCTCGAGGCTTGAAAAGCCTCCGCCGTTGCGCATGCGTGCGACAGATCCACCGATCCCGGAGTTTCTCGGATGTCTCTTCCGACGCTGCGCGCATTTCGCGCGCATTTTGATGCCGATGACCGCGGCCATAACCGTGCCTTTAGCCGCGCCTCTAGCCACGCCGTTGCTGACGCCCGGAGCTGTGCCGACACCTGCGCGAACGTGATCCGGCGCTCCGCACTCCTCGCGCGTGCGGCGAGTGTCGCGACGGCCCTGTCGCTGACAGCCGTGCTGACCGCTGGCTTCGTCGCCGCGCCCGTCGCCGATGCGAAGACGCCGCAACCGAAGGCGGTGCTCGACGCGTCGGCCGTCGCCGTGCCCGATCGCTATGCCGCCGACACCGCGCAGCAGATTCTCGCGGCGGGCGGCAATGCCGTCGATGCGGCCGTCGCGATCGCGTTCACGCTCGCCGTCACGTATCCGGACGCGGGCAATCTCGGCGGCGGCGGGTTCATGACGCTGTACGTCGACGGCAAGCCGTACTTTCTCGACTACCGCGAGACAGCGCCGCAGCGCGCGACGCGCGACATGTATCTGGACGAGAAGGGCAACGTGATTCCGGGCCTGAGCCTCGTCGGGCATCGCGCGGTGGCCGTGCCCGGCACCGTCGCCGGCATGTGGGAGGCGCAGAAGCGCTTCGGCAAGCTGAAGTGGAAGCAGGTGCTCGCGCCCGCGATCAAGTACGCGACCGACGGCTTCACCGTCGATGCGTGGCTGCAGCAGCGCCGCGATCTTGCTGCGAAGGGTTTCGCCGGCAAGACCAATTTCGACGCGTACTTCTCGAACCTGAAAACGGGCGTCGTGTTCCGCCAGCCCGAGCTCGCGCAGACGCTGTCGCGGATCGCTTCCGACGGCGGCCGCGAATTCTACGAAGGACAGACGGCCGACCTGATCGCGAAGCAGATGTACGGACACGGCCTGATCACGAAGACGGACCTCGTGCAGTACAAGGCCGTCTGGCGTCAGCCGCTCGCGGCCGACTGGAACGGCTACCGGATCGTCACCGCGCCGCCGCCCAGCTCCGGCGGCCTCGGGCTGATCCAGATGCTGAAGATGAAGGCGGACCTGAAGCCGCAGTTCGACGGGCTCGCACTCAACTCGGAGCCGTACATCCATCTGATCGCGCAGATCGAAGACCGCGCATTCGCCGATCGCCAGCAGTACATGGGCGACCCGGATTCGTATCGCGTGCCCGTCGACAGGCTGATCGACGACGCTTATCTCGCGAAGCGCGTCGAAGACATCACGCCAGACGAGGTGCTGGGCGCCGCGCCCGTCAAGCCCGGACTCGGCGACTCGATGCCGGAGAAGGCGCAGACGACGCACTTCTCCGTCGTCGACAAGTGGGGCAACGCCGTCTCGAACACGTACACGCTGAACGGGCCGTTCGGCTCGGGCGTCGTGGTGGACGGCGGCGGCTTCGTGCTGAACGACGAGATGGACGACTTCGAAGCGAAGGCGGGCGTGCCGAACCAGTCAGGCGTGACGAGCGGCGACGTCAACACGATCGCGCCGAACCGCCGGCCGCTGTCGTCAATGACGCCGACCATCCTGCTGAAGGACGGCAAGGTGTCGCTCGTGATCGGCACGCCGGGCGCGTCGCGAATCTTCACGACGATCTTCCAGGTGATGACGAACCTGTACGACTTCAATATGCCGCCCGCCGATGCGCTCGCCGCGATGCGCTTTCACCATCAGCTGCTGCCGCAGAAGACGATCTACTACGAGCCGTATCACCCGATCGACGGCGATCTCGCTGAGCAGTTGAAGGCGCGCGGCTACACGCTGCAGGGTCAGACGTTCAACGGCGACGTGCAGATGATCCGCATCGACGGCACGACGCCGCAGCCGGCCGCCGATCCGCGCAGCGCGGGCGTGGGCCGTGTGATTCAATAGCGCTGGCGGCGCACTGCCGCCTGCCTTTTTGATAACGATCCAAAGAACGGGGAAAGCAATGGCGCTGGAGCAGCAGAACGTGATCGTGTTGCCGGGTTATATGAATTCCGGCGACGGACATTGGCAGACCCGCTGGGAAGCGCGGTATCCGAATTTTGTCCGCGTGCCGATGCGCGACTGGGACCATCCCGTTTGCGGCGCGTGGTGCGAGACGCTCGACGCGACGGTGGCTTCGTCGAAGGGGCCCGTTCTCTTCGCCGCGCATAGCCTCGGTTGCCTGACGGTCGCGTTCTGGGCGGCGCACCATGCGTCGAACGATGCGCTGGCGAAAGTGGCGGGCGCGCTGCTCGTCGCGGTGCCCGATCCGTCGGGGCCTGAATTTCCCGCCGATGCAAGCGGCTTCGGTGCCGTGCCGCAGGCCAGGCTTCCGTTCAGATCGATCGTCGTCGCCAGCACCGATGATCCGTACGGTGGCGTGCCGTTCTCGCAGGCTTGTGCGGCGGTATGGGGCAGCCGCTGGGAGAGCATCGGCCCGCGCGGCCACATCAATGCCGACAGCGGGCTCGGCGATTGGGAAGAAGGGCAGCGCTGGCTCGCGTCGATGGCTTGACATCGATACCGTAGGCTTTGCACCAATCCGCGTCGAATGCGGCGATCGCATGACGCGTTGCGCCAGTGCGTCGATCGCTTGAGGCGCGGCGCCGCGGCGGCATGCGTGTGCCGCGCCATCTTCCGGCGCGCCAAGCGCGCCCTCAGATCACCGACTGATCCCGCAGCGCCTCGATGCGCGCATCGTCATAGCCGAGCACGTCGCGCAGGATGGCCTCCGTATGCTCGCCAAGTGTCGGCGGATGGGCTTGCGCCTCGGGCGGCGTCGCGCTCATCCGGATCGGATTGCGCACCAGCTTCACCGTGCCGCCCGACGGATGCGCCAGTTGCACCTGCATCCCGCGCGCAACCACCTGCTCGTTCTCGAACACCTCGCCCAGATCGTTGATCGGGCCGCACGGCACACCCGCCGCTTCGAGCGCGTCGATCCATTCGTGCTTGCTGCGCGTGCGGACCATCTCCGCGAGGATCGGCACCAGAACCTCGCGATTGCGCACGCGCGCGGGGTTTGTCGAAAAGCGGTCGTCATCGGCGAGATCGGCGCGATTGCCCACTTCGACGAACTTGCGGAACTGCCCGTCGTTGCCGACCGCCACGATGATCCAGCTATCGCTCGTCTGGAACGTCTGATAGGGGACGATGTTTTGATGCGCGTTGCCCCAGCGCACGGGCGGATTGCCGCTCGCAAGGAAATTCGAGTTCATGTTGGCAAGCATCGCGACCTGCACATCGAGCAGCGCCATGTCGATGTACTGGCCTTCGCCCGTTCGCTCGCGATGCGCAAGCGCCGTCAGCACCGCGACGCTCGAGTACATGCCCGTCATCAGGTCCGCGATGGCGACGCCTGCTTTTTGCGGGCCGCCGCCCGGCTGGCCGTCGCGCTCGCCCGTGATGCTCATGAAGCCGCCGATGCCCTGGATGATGAAGTCATAACCCGCGCGCTGCGCGTACGGACCCGTCTGTCCGAAGCCCGTCACCGAACAGTAGATGATGTCCGGTTTTACGGCCTTCAGCGACTCGTAGTCGAGCCCGTATTTTTTCAATTGCCCGACCTTGTAGTTTTCGAGCACGACATCGCTTTGCGCCGCCAGCTCGCGAACGATCTTTTGCCCTTCCGGCGTCGAGATGTCGATCGTTACCGAGCGTTTGTTGCGGTTCGCCGCGAGGTAATAGGCCGCCTCGCGCGTGTCCGCGCCGTCTGGCGTCTTCAGGTACGGCGGCCCCCAGTGGCGCGTGTCGTCGCCGGCTCCCGGCCGCTCGACCTTGATCACGTCGGCGCCGAAGTCGGCGAGGGTTTGCGCGCACCACGGACCTGCGAGCACGCGGGTAAGGTCCAGCACGCGGATATGACTGAGTGCGCCCATGTTGTGTCTCTGTCTCCCATGTGATGAGGCGCGCCGCACGGGCGCCGCCCGATTCGATCGATGTGGTGCATCTTAAGCGATCGGACGCCCCTCGCCCATTCAGCCTGACGGCATAGGACAAGTGACCGCCCGGGCCCGCTCCGGGCACTTCCGTGTCGAAATCCTGGCCGGATGGCCAATGCCGGGCGCAAGGCGCGCCGCGGCGTCGCGCAGGTGCGCCGATCCCGTATAATCGACCGTTCAGGAAACAATCTATTGCGACGGTCGGTAAGTCTTCCGCAGCCGTCGGCTCAAGTCAGGACCGTCCCCAAAGCACGCTATGAAAGCCGCCGAAATCCGCGAGAAATTCCTCAAGTTCTTCGAATCGAAGGGCCATACGATCGTCCGCTCGTCGAGCCTCGTGCCCGGCAACGACCCGACGCTGCTCTTCACCAATTCGGGCATGGTGCAGTTCAAAGATGTGTTTCTCGGCGCCGAATCGCGTCCGTACTCGCGGGCCACGACGGCGCAGCGCAGCGTGCGCGCGGGCGGCAAGCACAACGATCTGGAAAACGTCGGCTACACCGCGCGTCACCACACGTTCTTCGAAATGCTGGGCAACTTCTCGTTCGGCGACTATTTCAAGCGCGACGCGATCCACTACGCGTGGGAGCTGCTGACGGGCGTCTACAAGCTGCCGAAGGAAAAGCTCTGGGTCACCGTCTACAAGGAAGACGACGAAGCGTACGACATGTGGGCGAAGGAAGTCGGCGTGCCGACCGAGCGCATCATCCGCATCGGCGACAACAAGGGCGCGCGCTACGCATCGGACAACTTCTGGCAGATGGCCGACACGGGCCCGTGCGGCCCTTGCTCCGAAATCTTCTATGACCACGGCCCGGATGTGTGGGGCGGCCCGCCGGGATCGCCGGAAGAAGACGGCGACCGCTACATCGAAATCTGGAACCTCGTGTTCATGCAGTTCAACCGCGACGCGCAGGGCAACATGACGCCGCTGCCCAAGCAATGCGTGGACACGGGCATGGGTCTGGAGCGTATCGCGGCCGTGCTGCAGCACGTGCACAGCAACTATGAGATTGACCTGTTCCAGGCGCTGATCAAGGCCGCCGCGCGCGAAACGGGCATCGCCGATCTGTCGAACAACTCTCTGAAGGTGATCGCCGATCACATCCGCGCGTGCTCGTTCCTGATCGTCGACGGCGTGATCCCGGGCAACGAAGGCCGCGGCTACGTGCTGCGCCGTATCGTGCGCCGCGCGATCCGCCACGGCTACAAGCTGGGCCGCAAGGGCTCGTTCTTCCACAAGCTGGTCGCGGACCTCGTCGAGCAGATGGGCGGCGCGTATCCCGAACTGAAGGACGCCGAGCAGCGCGTGACGGACGTGCTGCGCCAGGAAGAAGAGCGCTTCTTCGAGACCATCGAGCACGGCATGTCGATTCTCGAAAGCGCGCTGGCCGAACTGGAAGCCGCGGCTGGCAAATCCGGTGGCAAGACGCTCGACGGCGAAGTCGCGTTCAAGCTGCACGACACCTACGGCTTTCCGCTCGATCTGACGGCGGACGTGTGCCGCGAACGTGGCGTGAGCGTCGACGAAACGGCTTTCGACGAGGCGATGGCCCGCCAGCGCGAGCAGGCGCGTGCGGCCGGCAAGTTCAAGATGGCGCAAGGCCTCGAATATACGGGCGCGAAGACCACGTTCCACGGCTACGAAGAGATCGTCTTCGACGACGCGAAGGTGACGGCGCTGTACGTCGACGGCTCTTCCGTCAATGAAGTGACGAAGGGCCAACAGGCGGTCGTCGTGCTCGACCACACGCCGTTCTATGCGGAATCGGGCGGCCAGGTCGGCGATCAGGGCGTGCTCGCGAACGCGAGCGTCCGCTTCGCCGTCGTCGATACGCTGAAGGTGCAGGCGGACGTCGTGGGCCACCACGGCACGCTGGAACAGGGCACGCTGAAGCTCGGCGACGTCGTGAAGGCGGAAATCGACGCAGTGCGCCGCGCGCGCACGGCCCGCAACCACTCAGCCACGCACCTGATGCACAAGGCGCTGCGCGAAGTGCTCGGCGGCCATGTGCAGCAGAAGGGCTCGCTCGTCGACGCGGACAAGACGCGCTTCGACTTCGCGCACAACGCGCCGATGACGGACGACGAAATCCGGCGTGTCGAAGAAATCGTCAACGCCGAAGTGCTGGCGAACGCGCCGGGCATCGTGCGCGTGATGCCGTACGACGAAGCGGTGAAGGGCGGCGCGATGGCGCTCTTCGGCGAGAAGTACGGCGACGAAGTGCGCGTGCTCGATCTCGGCTTCTCACGCGAACTGTGCGGCGGCACGCACGTGCATCGCACGGGCGATATCGGCTTCTTCAAGATCGTGATGGAAGGCGGCGTCGCGGCGGGCATCCGTCGCGTCGAGGCGATCACGGGCGATAACGCCGTGCGTTTCGTGCAGGAACTGGACGCGCGCATCAACGCCGCGGCCGCCGCACTGAAGGCACAGCCGGCGGAACTCACGCAGCGCATCACGCAGGTTCAGGACCAGGTGAAGTCGCTGGAAAAAGAACTGGGCGCGCTGAAGTCGAAGCTCGCGTCGAGCCAGGGTGATGAACTGGCGGGCCAGGCGATCGACGTGTCGGGTGTGCAGGTGCTGGCTGCGACGCTGGAAGGCGCGGACGTCAAGACGCTGCGCGAAACCGTCGACAAGCTGAAGGACAAGCTCAAGAGCGCGGCCATCGTGCTCGCGTCCGTCGAAGGCGGCAAGGTCAGCCTGATCGCGGGCGTCACTGCCGATGCGAGCAAGAAGGTGAAGGCGGGCGAACTGGTGAACTTCGTCGCGCAGCAGATCGGCGGCAAGGGCGGCGGCCGTCCCGACATGGCGCAGGCAGGCGGCACCGAGCCGGCCAATCTGCCCGCAGCGCTGGCTGGCGTGAAGGGCTGGGTCGAGGCGCAGCTGTAAGCGCATCGGACAGCATTCGCATCAAGCGATAAAAAGCCGCGAGTCGATGAGACTCGCGGCTTTTTGCTTTTAGAAGATCGGTCAAGCGTCCTGGCCCGGTATCAGACAGCCATCGCCATCGTCGTCTTCAAGGCGTCGTCGGCGTTGCTGCTTTCGACCAGCATCCCGCGCAACGCATTCAATGCCGACGAAAAATGCCCACGCCGCCAGATCAGCAGCGTATCGATGCTGCCAAGCCCTTCCGGCGTATGCACGGCGATATCGTTCGATTCGGGCAGCAGCGCGAGCACCGAGCGCGGCGCGACAGCCACGCCCGCGCCCGCCGCAACGCATGCGACGATCGCGTGATACGACCCGAGCTCCAGCACGCGCGCCGGACGGATGCCATGCTGCATGTACCAGTTTTCGACGTAGATCCGATACGCGCAACCCTGTTCGAACGCGACCAGCGTCGATAGCGCGATATCGCGGGGATCGCGAATGGGGCGGTGTCCGCGCGGACTCAACATGACGAGTTCTTCGCGATACACGGGCACGATCTCGAACAGATCGCCCAGCGCTGCGGGATCGAGCGGCCTCGAGACGATGGCCGCATCCACCTCGAATTCGCGCACGCGCTCGATCAGCTTGCCCGTCGTGCCCGTCTCCAGTTCGAGCGCGACGTCCGGCCATGTCTGGTGGTATTGCGCGAGCAGACCGGGCAGCCGCGTCGCGGCGACGCTCTCCATCGTGCCGAGCCGCAAACGTCCGCTCGGACGCGCATCCTTGACGGCATGCCGCGCCTCGTCGGCAAGCGCGAGCAGCCGTTCGGCATAGGGCAAAAGCGTTTCGCCAGCCGGCGTCAGCACGAGACGGCGTCCGTCGCGGATGAAAAGCTCGGTGCCCAGCTGTTCTTCGAGCTGCTTGATGCGCGTTGTCACGTTCGACTGCACGCGGTTGAGCTTCGCCGCGGCACGTGTCACGCCGTTTTCGCGCACGACGGCGCGGAAAATGGCCAGGGCGGCAAGATCCATTGATCTCTCCATGAGATTCAACCTATCTGTATTATTCATTTTATGAGATCGAAGGGTCAAGTTACGATGGGAAGCCGAAAACTCTTCTTCTCAACTTCAGGCAATGCCGATCACTGACCGGCCGCCATCACGCTGTCATCGATGACCGATTTCGCTACCCGTATCTTTGAGCCTCACGCGTCGCCGCACTCCGCCCGTCGCGCCGCGCTCGCCTGCATGGCGGCGTTGGCCGTCGCGCTCGGCGTCGGTCGTTTTGCCTTCACGCCGCTCCTGCCGCTGATGCTTCATGGCGGCGCGCTCGATATCAGACATGGCGGCTGGCTCGCGTCGCTGAACTACGCGGGCTATTTTCTCGGCGCGATCGCTTGCGCCGCATTGCGTATCGATGCAGCGCGCATGGTCAAGACGGGTCTTGCGCTGACGGTCCTGCTGGTGCTGGCAATGGGCGTCACGGACCAGTTCTGGATCTGGGCGGCCGTGCGTTTCGTCGCGGGCGCCGTCAGCGCGTGGACCTTCGTGTTCGCGTCGCAGTGGGGCTTGCGGCGGCTCGCCGAACTCGGCGCAAACGCGTGGGGCGGTGTGATCTACACCGGGCCGGGCGTCGGCATTGCCGCGACGGGGCTGCTCGTCAGCGCGGCGGGCGCGCATGGCGCAGATGGTGCATATGGCGCATCGGTGGGCTGGATCGGATTCGGGCTCGTGTCGGCGGTGCTGACGGCGCTCGTGTGGCGGACGTTTGCGTCGACGCCGAGCACGCAGGTCGCATCGCACAACACGCGCAATACGGCGCCAAGAACGCGCGCACAAGCGCACGCCGCACAAGCGCACGCCGCACAACCGCACGCCGCACAACCGCACGCCGCACAGCCGCACCCCGCGCAGCCGCACGCGGCACAACCGCACCCCGCGCAACTGCATCGCGCCGACGCTTTCTGGCTGATCGTCCTCTACGGCGTGCCCGGCTTCGGCTACATCATCACGGCGACGTTTCTGCCCGTGATCGCTCGCGCGGCACTGCCGGCAGGCTCGCCATGGCCGGATCTGTTCTGGCCGATGTTCGGCGGTGCGCTGGTCGTCGGCGCGCTCGCGGGCGCGCGACTTCCCGGGCACTGGGACAACCGCACGCTTTTGGCGGGCTGTTATGTGTTGCAGGCGCTCGGCATCGTCTCAGGCATCGCGTCGCCGACGGCGGGCGGTTTCGCACTCGGCAGCGCGCTGATCGGCTTGCCGTTCACCGCGATCACATTGTTTGCGATGCGCGAAGCACGCCGCTTGCATGGCGACGATGCGGCGGGTCTGATGGGTTACGCGACGGCGGCTTATGGCCTTGGACAGATCGCCGGCCCGCTCGTCGCCGCGCCGATCGCTGCGCACACCGGTTCCTTCACGCCCGCGTTGTTGCTGGCGGCGGGCGCTCTGCTGGCGGGCGCGGCGGGCCTCGTCGTGGTCGCACTCGTTCGCCGGCAGTCGCGCGCCTGAGCAAAAAGGGCGTGACAGGACACACAAAGGAGACACCAGGGAGCGACAAACGAGAGACAAACGAGAGACAAACGAGAGCCGGCAAGCGCACAGGAAGGCGGTGACACCATCCGACAAAAACAAATTCAGCACACGCCGCACTAAAATGACCGCTTTCCCGTCATCTCCGCGCACCTGTCGCCGGGCGCGCCGCCTGCCATGCAACATTTCGCGTCGGACAACTACGCCGGCATCTGCCCCGAGGCGCTCGAAGCGCTGATCGCCGCCAACAACAGCGGCCACGAGCCGGCCTACGGCGACGACTCATGGACACAGCAGGTCTGCGACCGCCTGCGCAACCTGTTCCAGACCGACTGCGAAGTGTTCTTCGTCTTCAACGGCACGGCGGCGAACTCGCTGGCGCTCGCGTCGCTGTGCCAGTCGTATCACTCGGTGATCTGCCACGAACTCGCGCACATCGAAACCGACGAATGCGGCGGCCCCGAGTTCTTCTCGAACGGCTCGAAGTTGCTGACGGCGCCGGGCATCGGCGGCAAGCTCACGCCGGACGCGATCGAAGCCGTCATCACGCGCCGCGCCGACATCCACTATCCGAAGCCCAAGGTGGTCACGCTCACGCAATCGACGGAAGTGGGCACCGTCTACAGCGTCGAGGAAATCCGCGCGATCGCGGCGATTGCGAAACGCCGTCATCTGAAGGTTCACATGGACGGCGCGCGCTTCGCGAATGCGGTCGCGGCGCTCGACGTGCATCCGTGCGAGATCACGTGGCGCGCGGGCGTCGACGTGCTGTGCTTCGGCGGGACGAAGAACGGCTTGCCCGTCGGGGAGGCGGTCGTGTTCTTCGACCGCGCGCTCGCCGACGATTTCGCGTATCGCCTGAAGCAGGCAGGCCAGCTCGCGTCGAAGATGCGCTTCATTTCCGCGCCGTGGCTCGGCCTGCTCGACAACGACGTCTGGCTGCGCAACGCGCGTCACGCGAATGCAATGGCGAAGCTGATGGAATCGCGGCTCGCGGAGATTCCGGGCGTGAGCATCATGTTCCCGACGGAATCGAATGCGGTGTTCGCGCAATTGCCGCCGCACGCCGCGAAGGCGATGCGCGCGAGCGGCTGGAAGTTCTACGAGTTCATCGGCGCGGGCGGCTGCCGGCTGATGTGCGCGTGGGACACGCAACCCGAGACCGTCGAGCGCTTCGCCGCCGATGTCCGCGCGCTGTGTGCGGCGTGAGCGGGGCGCGTCGGGCATTCGCGGCATGCGCGTGAACCCCGCCCTATGCAAGCGCGACCCGGAGCCCGAATCGAACTTCGCAGACGGGACGAACGGCTGATTGCGGCAACAGGCAGGCACCCGTCGCCGCGCTGATCGTAGTCACACGCAGCGGCTTCGCTGGAACACAGCGCCGCTTCATCTTCGATAACAAAGGAGACACATCGACATGGCCTACATCTACTATCTGACGCACATTCATCTCGGCTACGACGCACTCGCGCAGTTGCCTGCCGAGTGCGAGCGCTCGGGCATCAAACGGCCGCTCGTGGTGACGGACAAGGGCGTGATGGCGGCGGGCGTCGCGCAGCAGGCGATCGACGCGCTGAAGCTCTCTCACGTGCCCGTCTTCGACGACACGCCGTCGAACCCGACGGAAGCGATGGTGATGGCGGCCGCGCAGCGTTATCGCGACGAAGGTTGCGACGGACTGGTCGCGATCGGCGGCGGCTCGTCGATCGATCTCGCGAAAGGCGTCGCGATCATGGCGACGCATCCGGGCACGATGACGGAATACGCAACCATCGAAGGCGGCAGCAACCGGATCACCGACAACGCCGCGCCGCTGATCGCAGTGCCGACCACGGCGGGCACGGGCAGCGAAGTGGCGCGTGGCGCGATCGTAATTCTGAACGACGGGCGCAAGCTCGGCTTTCACTCATGGCATCTGCTGCCGAAGGCGGCCATCTGCGATCCCGGCCTGACGCTCGGCCTGCCCGCGACGCTGACGGCCGCGACGGGGATGGACGCGATCGCGCATTGCATCGAGACGTTTCTCGCACCGTCGTTCAATCCGCCCGCCGACGGCATCGCGCTCGACGGGCTGGAGCGCGCGTGGGCGAACATCGAGCTCGCGACGCACGACGGCCAGAACCGCGACGCGCGCCTTCATATGATGAGCGCGTCGATGCAGGGCGCGATGGCCTTCCAGAAGGGACTCGGCTGCGTGCACTCGCTGTCGCATCCGCTTGGCGGCGTGCCTGTGAACGGGCGCACGTCGCTGCATCACGGTACGCTGAACGCGGTCGTGTTGCCCGCCGTGCTGCGCTTCAACGAAAGCGCGGAGACGGTCATCGCGAATCGACGCTATGCGCGGATGCGGCGCGTGATGAACCTGCCGGACAATGCCGATCTCGCACAGGCGTTGCATGACATGACGGCGCGTCTCGGGCTGCCGACGGGTCTCAGGCAAATGGGCGTCGACGAAAGCGTGTTCGACAAGGTGATCAAGGGCGCGCTCGCCGATCATTGCCACAAGACGAACCCGCGGGAAGCGACAGCCGACGACTATCGCCGGATGCTGACCGAGTCGATGTAAGCGCGCCCCTTTACGCCTGAAGCACACGACATGAACAAACCGGCTCCCGCGGCGCGCGCCGCCTATCCGCACTTCCTCGCCATCGGCACGCGCTGGATGGACAACGACGTCTACGGTCACGTGAACAACGTCGTCTACTACAGCTACTTCGATACCGTCGTGAACGAGTATCTGATCCGCGCGGGCGCGCTCGATATCGAGCACAGCACGACGATCGGGCTCGTAGTCGAGACGCAGTGCAACTACTTCGCGCCGCTCGCGTTTCCGGATCGCATCGACGCGGGACTGCGCGTCGTGCGCCTCGGCACATCGAGCGTGCGCTATGAAGTGGGTCTCTTCAGGGAAGGCGACGACGCGCCCGCCGCGCAAGGTCATTTCGTGCACGTCTACGTGGATCGCGAAACGCGTCGTCCCGTCGCGCTGCCCGACAGGCTGCGCGCCGCGCTCGAACCGCTCGTCGTGCCGGACGCGCCCGTCGTGCATCACGCGCAGGCGGACTGACGCGTGCAGTCGTTCGTCATCGATGCGCTGAACGGCGTCAGCTACGGGCTGCTGCTGTTCATGCTGTCGGCGGGGCTGACGCTGATCTTCAGCATGCTCGGCGTGCTGAACTTCGCGCACGCGAGCTTCTACATGCTGGGCGCGTATGTCGGCTTTTCCGTCGCGGCGCGCGCGGGATTCTGGTGGGCGCTCGTCGTGGCGCCGTTCGTCGTCGGGCTGATGGGCGCGGCGCTCGAACGCTGGCTGCTGCGGCGCGTGCGGCCCCACGGACATCTCGCGGAACTGCTGTTGACCTTCGGCGCGGCGTATCTGATCGGCGAAGGCGTGAAGCTCGTGTGGGGCTTGCAGGCGTTGAGCGCCGTCGTGCCCAGAGCGCTCGATGGCCCTCTGTTCGACGCGTACGGCATTGCGTTCTCGCGTTATCGCGCGTTCATGATGGCGGTGGCCATCGCGATGCTCGTCGCGTTGCATGCGGTGCTGCGCGTGTCGAAGGCGGGGCTCGTCGTGCGCGCGGCGCTCACGCATCCCGATGCCGTCGAAGCGCTCGGGCACGACGTGCCGCGCGTATTCACCGGCGTGTTCGCGGCGGGCACCGCGCTCGCGGCGCTGGCGGGCGTGATCGGCGCGCCGCTCTTCGTGCTCGAACCGGCGATGGCCGAATCGGTGGGCTCGATCGTGTTCGTCGTCGTGGTGATCGGCGGACTCGGTTCGCTGGGTGGCGCGCTCGTCGCGTCGCTCGTGATCGGGTGCGTGCAGACCGTGGCCGTCGCGAGCGATCTTTCGGTCGGCGATCTGTTCGGCGTGCTGCCTGGCCTCCCGGGCGACGGCGACCGCATGCTGCCCGCCGCGTGGAGCGCGCTGACGCTCGCGCAACTTGCGCCGCTCGTGCCGTATCTGTTGCTCGTCGCGATGCTCGCTGTGCGCTCGCGCGGACTCTTCGGACAGCGCGAAGACGATGCTTAACGCCCACGATGCGCCGCCTTCTTCTCCGCGCGTGCAGCGATGGCGCGTCGTCGTGCCGTGGGCCGCGCTCGGGTTGCTGCTCGTCGTGCCGCCTTGCGTGTCGACGCAGAGCTGGCTCGTCGCGTGGCTCGCGCAGACCGCGTCGATGATCGTGTTCGCGCTGTCGTACAACATGCTGCTCGGCGGCGCGGGGCTGCTTTCGTTCGGGCATGCGGCATCGTCGGGCATCGGCGCGCTGATTGCGGCGCATCTGTTCAATCGGATCGGCTTGCCCTTGCCGCTGTTGCCGTTGCTGGGCGGCATTGGCGGCGCGCTGTTCGGCGCGCTGTACGGACTTGTCGCGACGCGCCGAGCAGGTACCACGTTCGCGATGATCACGCTCGGCATCGGCGAACTCGTCGCGGCTGCCGCGTGGACGTTGCCGGACTGGTTCGGCGGCGAAGCAGGCGTCGCGATCGATCGCACGGCAGGTGTCGCCGTGCCGGGCTTCACGTTCGGCCCCGCGCGCGAAGCGTATGCGCTCATTGCGCTATGGTGCGCGCTGTCCGTGCTCGCGATGGTCGCGCTGTCGCGCGCGCCGTTCATGCGGCTCGCGCATGCCGTGCGCGACAACCCGGTGCGCGCGGCGGCCATCGGCTGCTTTCCGAGGCGCGTGCGTTACGAGGTCGTCGTGTGGTCGTCGTTTTTTGCAGGCATCGCGGGCACGCTGGGGCTGATCAATGTCGAGCTGGTGTCGACGGAAAGCGTCGGCATGTTGCGTTCGGGCTCGGTGCTGATCGCAACGGTGATCGGCGGCAGCGGTGCTTTTTTCGGGCCTGTCGCGGGTGCTGTCGTGCTGACGTTTTTCAGCGTCGTCGTCGCGAGCGCGACACGTGCGTGGCTCCTGTATCTCGGGCTGTTCTTCATCGTCGTCGTGATGGCTTCGCCCGATGGCATCGCCGGACGGCTGCAGCGCCAGGCGGCCCGTTTCGCACGCGACGGCTGGCGCGCGTCGCTGCCGTCCCTCGTCCTGCGAATGGCGAGCGCATGCGCGTGGTCGCTTGCGCTCGTGCTGTGCGTGCAACGGGCTTACGCGCGACGCTTCGGCACCGAAGAACAGGCAGCGTTCGTCTCGACGATCGACATCACGTGGCTGGCAATCGGTGTACTGGGCCTCGCTGCACTCGGCTGGCTCGCGACGAACATCGCGCAGCGCTTCGAAAGAAGGCTTCCTGCCGATGCGCGCTCAGGAGTCCGCGCATGATTCCCGCGATTGCGGTGCGCGGCATCGAAAAGCGCTTCGGCGCGACTCGTATTTTGCGCGGCGTCGATCTGTCGATCGAACCGCACGAACGTCATGCGCTGATCGGGCCGAACGGCGCGGGCAAATCGACGCTCTTCAATCTGATCGCGGGCGCAAAGCGGCCGAGCGCGGGGCGCATCGAACTCTACGGCGCCGACATCACGCGTCTCGCGCCCGCAGCGATTTGCCGGCGCGGCCTCGCGCGCAGTTTCCAGACGACGAGTTTCTTCGCGAAGCTCAGCGTGTTCGACAATCTGCGCTGCGCCGCGCAGATCGCGAATCGCGACCGCGCGCGCTGGTGGCAGCGCTTCACCGTCACGCGCGCCGCCGATGCACACGCCGAAGAAGTGCTCGATGCCGTCGGGCTTGGCGCGCGGCGCGACGTGATCGCGGGCACGCTGAGCTACGCGGAGCAGCGCGCGCTCGATCTCGGGCTTGCGCTCGCGAGCGGCGCACACACGTTGCTGCTCGACGAACCGACGGCGGGCATGAACCGCGCGGAGGCAGCGCGCGCGGTCGAACTGATCCGTGTGGCGACGGCGGGCCGCACGCTGCTGATGGTCGAGCATGACATGGACGTCGTGTTCGGACTCGCGGATCGCGTCAGCGTGCTCGTGCAAGGGCAGGTGATCGCGACGGGTACGCCGGATGCGATCCGCGCCGATCCCGCCGTGCAGGCCGCGTACCTCGGCCACGCGCTGCCAGGAGACGCGCGATGACCGCGTTGCTGGCGATGCGCGATCTGTGCGCGTGGTATGGCGCGAGTCAGGTGCTGCACGGCGTGAACCTGCATATCGAAGCGGGCGAGGCCGTCGCGCTCGCGGGCCGCAACGGCTCGGGCCGCTCGACGCTCGCGAAGGCGATCATGGGCTTCGTGCGCACGCGGGGCGTAATCGAGTTCGCGGGCCGATCGCTCACGGGACGGCGCGCGTTCGAAATCGCGCGGCTCGGCATCGGCTACGTGCCCGAGCAACGCGACGTGTTTCCGACGCTCTCCGTGCGCGAGAATCTGCAACTCGGCCTGAAGCCGCGCGGCATGCGGCGCGCGCCGCGCGTCACGCTCGACGATGCCTTTGCGCTGTTTCCCGCGTTGCGCGAACGTGCGCGGACGAAGGCGGGCGCGCTGTCGGGCGGCGAGCAGCAGATGCTGTCGGTTGCGCGCGCATTGCTTGGCGATCCCGATCTCGTTGTGATCGACGAGCCGACGGAAGGGCTCGCGGGCCAGGTCGTCGAGCAGCTTGCGGCCGCATTGAAGCTGTTGCGCGAGCGCGGCGTCGCGATGTTGCTGATCGAGCAGCGGCTCGTAATCGCCGACCGGCTCGCGAGCCGCGTCGCCGTGATGGGGCATGGCGAAATTGTGTTCGACGGGCCGCTCGATCTGTTTCGCCATCGCCCCGATGTGATGCACGAATGGCTGGGCGTGGGCTGAGCGCGTACTTTTCCTGTTTGACTCAAACGATCATGGCTGCGCAAAAGGACCTTATGCGACGCCGTGCGGCCGATCTATTGCGTTGATCACACGCGCTCGCGTTTGGCGAGCGTCCTTCAGAGATCTTGTCGGCAGCGCGCGGACAAAGTCGATCGTCAAAGGCGCATCGCCGAACGAGAAGACGTGATCGATGATAGATGCGCGCCTCGCGCCGCACAGGACACCTTCTACGCGATGCGGCTACAAATGCGGGTGGTGTCCTGTACGACGCAGCAACCTGATTCACTACCGACATGCGGCGCTGAGGCGTTCGATACCCTTAGCCGTGCCATATGTGCGTGAAGCGGGTGAGGCGCTTAGGGAGTGCGTTGGCAACGAACACAAGCCAGCACACAGCTGCGCGAAGGATGGGGGCGTAGAGAGCCCGGGGGTAATACGGAGCACTGGCGGTGTGAGCGGCTTTCTTCTGCCTACTCTTCTTTGCCGCGGCAAAGAAGAGTAGGTGCTGCCGCCCCGCACAAGGCCAACGCTAGCGCCGCGAGGCGCATACGCGGATGCCAGCGGCACGCCACAAAGACCAAGACAATAGCCGTCGCAGACAAAAACCGCATCGCGGATGCCAGCGGCACGCTAAAAACACCAAAACCATCACCCCTTCGAATCCCTCTCCACGATCCACTCATGCTTCGGATCGTTCTTGAAGTGCCACGTGCGCGTCGGTCCCGCCATCACATTCAGATAGTACGAGTCGTACCCATACGGCACCACGACGGGATGATAGCCGCGCGGCACCATTACGACATCGTGATCCTCGACGGCGAGCGATTCGTCGATATCGCGCTCGTCCGTATACACGCGCTGAAACGCAAATCCTTGCGGCGGATTGAGCCGATGATAGTACGTCTCTTCGAGCGAGCTTTCCGTCGGTATGTTGTCGGTGTCGTGCTTGTGCGGCGGATAGCTCGACGAGTGGCCTCCCGGTGTGCGCACTTCGACGATGAGCAGCGACTCCGCTGGCTCTGTCTGCGGAAGAATGTCGCACACGTAGCGCGTATTCGCGCCCTTGCCGCGCACCGAGCGCTTCATCTGCGAAGGCTCGATCAGGCGCGCAGGGTAGTCGCCCTTCGCGGGCGCGCTGGCGACGCCGACTTCGGCATGCCGGTTCGCGCGTATCGTCGCGCGCGTGTTGGGCGGCAGATAGACGGCGACGGGTGCGCTGTCTTCGAACACGCTATCGCGCGAGCCAAGCCCCGTCCATGTCTGCGCATCCGTTTCGACATCGACGGCGCCCGCCATCACGACGATGCACACTTCGCGCGACGCTTCGAGCACGTGCACGACTTCATTCGGCTCCATCCGGTACGCGGCGAAGCCGACGTATTTCCAGCCCGCCGTATCGGGCGTGACGCGCGCGATCGTCTGACCTTCGCGCTGTGCTTTCACGAGCAAACTCATGCTGCCTCCTGTGCGACATCGAGGGGCGCATCGACGAGCGTGCGCAGCGTGCGATACCCCTTCTGCGCATAAGCATACGACGGCGCGACGGCGGGGTCCTGCTCCGCTTCGACGACGAGCCAGCCGCGATAACCGTGCCGCTTGAGCGTATCGATGATCGCGGGGAAATCGACGGCGCCATCGCCCGGCACCGTGAACGCACCCGCGATCACGGCATCGAGAAAGCTCCAGTTGCGATTGCGCGCGAGCTTCATCACGGCCGGGCGCACGTCCTTGCAATGCACGTGACAGACGCGGCCGATATGTCTGTTCAGCACCGTCAGCGCATCGCCGCCCGCGAACGTAATGTGCCCCGCGTCGAACAGCAGGCCGACATCATCGCTCGTCAGTGCCATCAGGCGGTCGACGTCTGCGGGCGTTTCGACATACGCGCCCATGTGATGGTGATACGCGACGCGCACGCCCTTGCTCAACGTATAGCGCGCGAATTCGTCGAGGCGTTTCGCGTACGTGTTCCATTGCTCGTCCGTGAACAAGCGCGGACGCTGATAGAGCGGCAAGGGCGAGCCCTGTATCGTGTTGTGCACTTCGCCGTAGACCATCACGGTCGCGCCGTTTCTCGACAGCAGTTCCAGATGCGAATCGACGGCCTTGCATTCATCTTCGATGCTGCGGCTGAAGTCCGCGAGCCGCCCCGAATACCAGCCGGAGACGAGCGAGAGATCGTACTGCTTGAACAGCGCCTTCAGCGCCTCGGGCTCGCGCGGAAACTTGTTGCCGAGCTCGAACCCCTGATAGCCGATTTCGCGCCCTTCGGTCAGCGCGACTTCGAGCGGCGTCTCGCCGCCGAGCGACGGCAGATCGTCGTTCATCCACGACAGCGGATTGATGCCGATGCGTACTTCGAACTGGCTCATGTGCGCTTCCTCATTGGTTGTCCCTGCCGCGCGCGTTCATGTGCGCGTCGTAGTCGGCGCGCGCGTCGCGCACGCCTTCGCGCGGCGACACTTCCGGAACGGCGACTTCCCACCACCAGCCGCCTTCGCCCGTGGTGCGCGCGGCGTCGGTATCGATACAGATCAGGTACGTGCGGTCCGCGGCACGCGCGCGCTGCATCGCGGCTTCGAGTTCCCGCACGTTGGCGACATGCTCGGCCTGCGCGCCCATCGCGCGCGCATGCGCGGCGAAATCGATGTTCGGCGCACCGGGCGCGCCTTGCACGCAGTCGTCGAACATATTGTTGAACGGCGCGCCGCCGCACGCCTGTTGCAGCCGGTTGATGCAGCCATAGCCGCGATTGTCGAGCACGACGACGATCAGCTTCGCGCCGAGCATCACCGAGGTCGCGATTTCGCTGTTCATCATCAGATAGCTGCCGTCGCCGACCATCACGATCACTTCGCGCCCGGGCCGCGCGAGCTTCGCGCCGAGTCCGCCCGCGATCTCGTAGCCCATGCACGAGTAGCCATACTCGACGTGGTACGCGCCCGGCCGGCCCGCACGCCACAGCTTGTGCAGTTCGGCGGGCAGCGTGCCTGCCGCGCAGACGACGATGTCGTCCGTCGTCGAGCGCGCGCTCGAACGCTGGACGGCGCCGATTACGTCGGCATCGTAGGGGAGCGCATTGTCGGTTTGCGGCGCGTGCGTGAGCCTGTGTACGATGTCTCGCCATTCGTTCGCGCGCTGCTGGGCGCGCGCAGTCCACGATGCATCCGCTTGCCAGCCTTCGAGTTGCGACGTGATCGCTTCGAGCGCGAGACGCGCATCGGCTTGCACGATGCAGCCGCGATGCTTGAGACCATCGAACGCATTCGCGTTGATGCCGATCACCTGCGCCTGCGTGAAGAGCGTGTTCGAGCCCGTCGTGAAGTCCTGCAAGCGCGTGCCGACAGCGAGCACGCAATCGGCTTCGTGCGCAAGCTCGTTCGCACCCGGCGAACCCGTCACGCCGAGCGGACCGAGATTGAGCGGATCGTCCCACGCGAGCGCGCTCTTGCCCGCCTGCGTCTCCGCGACAGGAATGCCGTACGCGTGCGCAAACGCCTTCAGCGTGTCCGTTGCGCGGCCATACAGCACGCCGCCGCCCGCGACGATCATCGGACGCTTCGCGTTGCGCAGCACCAGCAGCGCATCGTCGATTTCACTCACGACGGGCGAGGGCGCATGCAGCTTCACGACGCGCGGCTCGAAAAACACAGCGGGGTAGTCGTAGGCGGTGGCCTGTATGTCTTGCGGCATCGCGAGCGTCACGGGACCGCACAGCGCGGCATCCGTCAGCACGCGAATCGCGCGCGGCAACGCGTTGAGCAGTTGCGCCGGATGCACGATGCGATCGAAGTAGCGCGACACGGGCTTGAACGCATCGTTGGCCGAGATGCCGCCGTCGTGGAAGTCTTCGACCTGCTGCAACACCGGGTCTGGCGCGCGCGACACGAAGATATCGCCGGGCAGCAGCAGCACGGGCAAGCGGTTCACGTGCGCGAGCGCGGCTGCCGTGACGAGGTTCGTCGCGCCCGGGCCGATCGACGTCGTGACGGCCATCATCCGTCGGCGGAAATGTGCTTTCGCGAACGCGATCGCGCTGTGCGCCATCGCCTGCTCGTTGTGCGCGCGATACGTCGGCAGTTCGTGACGATGCTGATAGAGCGCTTCGCCGAGGCCCGCGACGTTGCCGTGCCCGAAGATCGCGAACACGCCGCCGAAGAGTGGCTCGGTGCTCTCGCCGTCTTCCGTCTCGACGAGTTGCGCTGCGAGATAGCGGACGACGGCCTGCGCTGCCGTCAGACGAATCGTGCCGTCCGCCGACACTTGCGCGGCCGCGTCGGACGAGGCCGCCACATCGTGATGCAACACGCGCTGATTCATGCCACCTGCTCCTGATGAACGTTACGCGGCGAAGCCGCATTCGACGTGCCACCTGCGCCAGCCGTCGCGCGCGAATCGCGCCACGACTGGATCAGCGTTTCGAATGTGCGGCGCACGCGAGCGATCAATTCGTCGTCGCCGATCTGGCCCGCGAGCCACGCCTGGCTCGGCTCGTGGAAGATCGTGCGGCCGACCGTGAAGCCCTTGCACGTCGTCGATTGCGCGGCCGAGCGGAAGCCTTCGATCATCTGCTCGACAGGCGCCGACAGGCCGAGCAGCACCACGCCGCGGCAGTACGGATCGCGTTCGTGGATGAGCGCATCGACAGCTTGCCACTGCGACGCTTCCATCGGTTCGAGCTTCCACCACTCCGGATAGATGCCGATGTTGTAGAGGCGCTTCAACGCGCGAAACACGATGTCGGGTCCCGCAGGCAGATGAGGCAGGTGTTTCGGCGGAATCACTTCGAGCAGCAGTTCGTGGCCGGATTCCTGCACGGCGTCATAGAGCGAACGAAGCTGCGCTTCCTGTTCGATGCGCTGCTCGATCGGCTCGTCGGGATGGAACTGAACAAGGCACTTCACCACGTGCTCACGCGGCCAGCTCGTGAGCGTCGTGCCGACGGAGCGCCCGTGATCGAACACGAGCGGCACCGAGCCCGGCAGTTCGACGGGTCGGCCGATCCACCAGCCGCGTCCCGTCGCTTCGTTGAGCGCATCCTGGCCGTAGCGATCGTCGATCAACACACCGATGCGGCCCTGCAAGCCGAGCGCCTGTTCCGTCTGCTTGACGGCTTCGACGAACAGGCTCTTCAGCTTCGAAATGCACGCGGGGTCCGCACCGGTTTGCTGCGCGAGTTCGAAGAATTGATTGCGATGATCGAACGCGAAGCCGAGCACTTCATTCCAAGCCGTGCGCGCGGGCGTCACGCGATGCAGTCGCGCAAGCGTCGCGTCGCGATCGGGGCGGCGCATGCGTGCGGGGTCCGCTTTCGCTTCGCGCAGGAAGTAGTCGAGTTCGGCGGGCGTCGGCATGGCGGGCGCGCAGCCGTGACGCGACACGACGAGCGCACCGCTCGCATTCGCGGCGCTCGCGCACGCTTCGAGCGGCTGATCGCGCAGCCAGCCCGACAGAAAGCCCGACGCGAACGCATCGCCTGCGCCGAGCACGTTCAGCACTTCGACTTCGACGCCGCCGTGAATCGGCGCATCGTCGATCGAAGCGGGCACGTCGCCGTCGATGATCTGGCAGCCGAGCGGCCCGCGCTTCACGACGAGCGTCGCGGGCGTCACGTTGCGCACTTGCACGAGCGATTCGATCAGCGAGTCCTTGCCGCCCGCGATGCGAAATTCTTCTTCCGTACCGATCACGAGATCGAAGAGGGGCAGGATGCCTTGAATGTGCGCGCTCACGCTGTCGTTCGCGATGAAGCGCGTCTCGCCATCGGCCTTGCCTGTCAGACCCCACAGCACAGGCCGATAGTCGATGTCGAGCACGGTGCGCACGTCGTTGCGGCGCGCGTAATCCAACGCGCGGCGGCTCGTGCGGTTCACCTGTTCCGTCGAGAAGTGCGTGCCCGTAATGAGCAGCGCTTTCGACGACGCAATGTACGCCTCGTCGAAATCGGCTTCATCGACGGCCATGTCCGCGCAGTTCTCGCGATAGAAGATTAGCGGAAACGTGTCGCGGTCTTTCAGGCCGAGCAGCACGAGCGCGGTGAGCCGCTCGTGATCGACGCGCACGTGGCTGACGTCGCAGCCTTCCTTCGTGAGTGTTTCGGTGAGAAAGCGGCCCATGTGGTCGTCGCCGACGCGCGCGAGCATCGACGCGTTCAGGCCGAGCCGCGCGCAGCCGAACGCGATGTTCGCCGATGAGCCGCCCAGATATTTCGCGAAGCTCGCGACGTCTT
Organism: Paraburkholderia diazotrophica; assembly: GCF_900108945.1. Taxonomy (GTDB): domain Bacteria; phylum Pseudomonadota; class Gammaproteobacteria; order Burkholderiales; family Burkholderiaceae; genus Paraburkholderia; species Paraburkholderia diazotrophica. Next base: position 176,284 of record NZ_FNYE01000012.1, read on the forward strand.
CGAGCCGCGAGCCGATCTGCTGCGCGTACAGATCGACGGCGAGCCGGCCGAGGCAGACGATGTCGCGGCTGCGTCCCGCCGCGAAGCGGCTCGCGCTGTTGGCGTTGGGTGTGCTGGTGATAGCCATAGGTATGTCCTGAGTGTGGTGCACGCAGCGAGAAGGGCGTAGCGATGCAGCGGCAAGCCGCGTGAATCAGATCGTCGCGCCTTCCAGTTCGCTGATCATCTTCTGCATTTCGGCGCCGCCCGCCATCATGTCGAGCACTTCGTCCTTCGTGATGGTTTCCTTCGTGTAGGTACCCATCGACTTGCCGCGATTGAGCAGCGTGAACGAATCGCCGATCGGATACGCGTGGTGCACGTTGTGCGTGATGAAAATCACGGAGATGCCTTTCGCGCGCGCCTTGTGGATCAGCTTCAGCACGTTGAAGCTCTGCTTCACGCCGAGTGCCGCCGTCGGTTCGTCGAGGATCAGCACGCGCGCGCCGAAGTGAATCGCGCGCGCAATGGCGAGACATTGCCGCTCGCCGCCCGACATCGTGCCGATCGGCTGATGCGGATCGCGCACCATGATGCCCATTTCGGCGAGCTTGTCGCGTGCGATGCGCGCGCTCGTGTCGAGATCCATCACGTTGACGAGACCGAAGAGCTTCTTCTGCGGCTCGCGTCCCATGAAGAAGTTGCGCGCGACAGAGAGCAGCGGCACGAGCGCGAGATCCTGATACACGGTCGCGATGCCGAGGTCGAGCGCGTCGCTCGGCGATTCGAAAATCACCTTCTTGCCGTCCACCAGGTAGTCGCCGGACGAGGGCTGGTGCACACCCGCGAGCGTCTTGATGAGCGTCGACTTGCCCGCGCCGTTGTCGCCGAGCAGGCAGTGCACTTCACCGCGCTTCAACCGCAGTGTGACGCCCGAGAGCGCGATCACCTTGCCGAAATACTTGCTGACGTTTTCGAGCGACAGAATAATGTCGTCTTGCTTGAGAGTGTCGGACATGGCCGTTTCCTCGTGTCGGATGCGTGTCTATCGCACGTCTGGTGCGATGGCGTGATTACGATTGCAAGGTCACGGCCGTGTCACGATTGGGACACGCGGCGGCGCACATAGTGGTTGAACAGCACCGCGATCAGCAGCATCACGCCGAGGAACACGCGGAACCAGTCGGAACTGACATTCGTATAGGTGATGCCGATCTGCACGACGCCGAAGATCAGCGCGCCGAAGCAGGCGCCCACTACCGAGCCATAACCGCCCGTCAGCAGCGTGCCGCCGATCACCGCGGCGATGATCGCCTCGAACTCCTTTTGCAGGCCACGGTCGGCGGCAGCCGAGCCGATGTCGCACACTTGCAGCACGGCGAACAGGCACGAGCAGAAGGCCGTCAGCACGAAGAGTGAAATCTTAACGCGGCGCACGGGAACGCCAACGTTCTTCGCGGCGTTCGCATCGCCGCCGACCGCGAGCATCCAGTTGCCGTAACGCGTCTTCGCGAGCACGAATGCGCAGATGGCAGCGAGCCCGAACCACCACAGCAGCACTTTCGGAATGCCCGGCACGAGCGGCTGGCCGTTGTCGAGCAGCGAGCCGATGCCCATATGCGCGAGGCTCGTGAAGAGGGCGTGCAGCGCGACGCCATGGAACAGGAAGTTCGTCACAGGGTCGGCCTGCGCGAGATCGCCGACACCCGAGATGATCGTGCGGTCTGCGACCATGATCGACAGCGCGAGTGTCAGGCCACGCAGGATGAACAGGAACGCGAGCGTCACGATGAACGACGGCAGACGCGTGCGCATCACCAGGTAGCCGTTCAATGCGCCGAGCGCCATCGATCCGGCGAACGCGAACACGATCGCGGCCCAGATCGGCCAGTGAAAATAGACGGCGGGTATCGCGACCATCATGCCGGCAAAACCGATCATCGAACCGATGGACAGATCGAACTCGCCCGCGATCATCAGCAGACAGGCGCCGACGGCGAGAATGCCCAGATACGCGGACACCTGCGACCAGTTCATCACGCCATCGAGATTGAACATGCCCGAGCCGCTCGCGCCGATCGCGAACACGAGGAACACGAGCACGGTGCCGGAAATCGCGGCGAATTCCGGCCGGTTCAGCAGATGTCCGAAGAACGATTCCTTTCTGATTCGCTCATCGGCCGCCGATGCCGGGACCGACTGCGACGATTGCGACGATTGCGACGATTGCGCGTCGTTGTCCGCCGCGTCGTGACCATGCGAAGGAAAGTGTTTGCCGGCTACGCCCATGATGTCTCCTTTGTGGACTCGAGTCGGTGCTTGAGCGCCTCGCCCGGGTCCCATGCAAGCAATTGCGGTCGACGGTAGTGGGTGCGTGAGCGCCTGCTGCCGTCACATGCACGATAGTTGCTGATACCCGGCCTTGCTGCGCGGTTCACTCGTGAGAGTGGGGAGAGTGCGCAGAAGGCCGGTCAATCTCGCGGTCGGGCGCCCGACGATGGCGGCTGCAAGCTCGCACGCGAATCGCGAAGTGCAAAAGTGCGAAGTGCAAGAGGCCGCCGGGGTCGCGCACTGGCTGGCGCGCCCGGTACCGCGTATGACCAGGTAAAAGGTCAGTCGATTAGCGGTACTGGCCCGCGTACTTGACGACCGTGTCGATATTCGCCTTCGTGATGAAACCGGGACCGGAGCGGATGTTCTTCGGCCCATACGACGGCTCGAGGCCATACGTTTGCATGCGCGCCTTGAACTTCGGATTGGCTTCCAGGCTCTGCCTGATCTTCGCGGGGTCGGTCGTGTGTTCCTTCTTCACGATCGCGAGCACGGCGACGGGGATATAGCCCTGCAGATACGGTTGCTGGTCGATCGCAAACGCAATCGTGCCGTTCTGGATGCCCTTCGCGATGTCATCCGAGAAGTCGAACGTGCAGAAATAGATCTTGCCCGCGAGGCCCATCTGCTGCACGGCCTTCAACGACGCGGACGCAGGCGTCGGGCCGAGCGTCAGGATCGCGCCCGTGTTCGGATGGTTGCGCAGATACGCGCTCACCTTCGACTGGATTTCGGTCGGGTCCTGGCCGGAATCGATCGTCGAGCTCTTGTAGTTCACGCCGAGCGCATCGGCAAAGCCACGGCAGCGCTCGAACGAAACGGCGTTCGTCGCGAAGTGGTTCACACACAGGAACGATTTCACGCCCGCTGCCTTCGCCTTTTCGCCCGCCGCCTTGCCCGCGACGTATTCGGGCTGGCCGATGTGCATGATCGCGCCAAGCTTCTCGCTTTGCTCTTCCGTGCCGGAATTGATCGTGACGAGCGGAATCTTCTTCGCCGTGACCTTGCCGATCGAACTCTTCAACACGTCGAAGTCGGCGATCGTGACAATCACGCCGTCGTAATTGCGCGCCGCCGATTGCTCGATCAGGCGCGACATGTCGGCGATGTCGCCGTTGGGCGGATTGCGGTAGTCGGTTTCGACGTTGAAATCCTCGTCGGCCTGCTTGATCGCATTCTTGATCGTGTTCCACCACGAATCGGAGTCCGGCGCGTGACTGATCAGCACAAAGTGAGCGTCGGCCGCCTGTGCCGCCGGCGCTGTCATCGCGCCGATGCCCGCCGCCAGCGTAATGGCGGCTGCCAGAACCTTGAACGAAGCCTTGCCCTTGCAAAGTCTCATTGTCTCCACCTTTCTCGGTCTGTTCGTTTTTGAGGGGAGCGTCTGACGCTTTGCGAGGTATGCCGGCTCGCCGTTGCGTCATCGCTCAGGACCAAGAGTAGGCCAACTTTTCGAGAGTTGCAATGAAAATTTCATGTCAAAGAAAAATGGAAAATCCATTCCATTTGCTTTCGGTTATGCCTATACTCGGCATCGTCGGGACAGCGCGTCGAGGTTGCCGCGAACGCTTGCGGCGCGGTTTTGCGTTGCAAAAAGCACAGAGGTCAGAACCATGGCGGAAGACAGCACAGAAGAATTGCCGAGCGTCGATGAATTGATGCAGCGCATCGCGGAGAACTACGAGTCGCTGCCGCGTCAGTTGAAGAGCGTGGCGACGTATATCGAGCAGCACCGGTCGAGCGTGATGGTCGATCGCACCAGCGACATCGCGTTGAGTTGCGGCGTGCATCCGTCCGCCGTCGTGCGCTTTGCGCAGCGTTTCGGCTTTTCGGGCTTTTCGGATTTGCAGGCGGTGTTTCGCCAGGCATATACGACGCAGGGCGCGTCGTCGCAGAGCTATCAGCAGCGCATCCGCAAGCTCATCGACGAGAAGCCGGGGCGGCTCTCGGGCGGCAGCGTCGCGCGCGAATTCATGGCCGCGTGCCGCGACGGTCTCGACGAGCTGGAACGCTCACTCGACGACGCGCAATTCGACTCCGCCGTGAAGATGCTGCAGCAGGCCGAGAACATCTATGTGGTCGGCGTGCGGCGCTCGTTTCCCGTTGCGAGCTACATCGTCTATGCGTTGCAGCACACGCCGAAGCGCGTGCATCTCGTGTCGGGTTTCGGCGGGATGTATCGCGAGCAGATTCGCAGCGTGAAGAAGGGCGACGTCGTGATCGCGATCAGCTTCGCGCCCTATGGCAAGGAGACGCAGTACTGCTTGCGCGTCGCGCATCACCATCAGGCGAAGACACTCGTCATTTCGGATAGCCAGCTGTCGCCGCTCGCGCGCTATGCGACGACGCAGCTGTATGTGAAAGAGGGCAGCGCATTCGCATTCCGCTCGCTGACCAGCACGATCTGCCTGTGCCAGGCGCTGTTCATCGCGCTCGCGTACAAGCTGGAACTGAACGTGGAAGAGTCGACAGACACTGGAGGATACGATGACTGATGTGGCAGGCAAGACGATCGACGTAGCTGTGTTCGGCGCGGGACGCATCGGCAAGATTCATGCGTCGAATCTCGCGCGGCAGCCGGGCGTGCGGCTCAAATATGTGGTCGATGTGAATCGCGACGCGGCGGCCGCGCTCGCAGCGCAATACGGCGCGCAGGTCGCGGACGTCGACGGCGCGATGGGCGATGCGTCCGTCGGCGCGACCGTCATCTGCTCGAGCACGGATACGCACGCCGCGCTGATCCTGCAATCGGCCGCGCAGAAGAAGCACGTGTTCTGCGAAAAGCCCGTCGATCTGACGCTGGAACGCGCGCGCGCCTGCGCCGATGCCGTCGCGAAAGCGGGCGTCGTCTGCATGATCGGCTTTCAGCGGCGCTTCGATCCGACGTTCGCCGCGCTGAAGGCGCGCCTCGATGCGGGCGAGATCGGCACGCCGGAGATGCTCGTCGTGACGAGCCGTGATCCGGGCGCACCGCCCGTCGAGTACATCAGGCACTCGGGCGGCATCTTCAAGGACATGCTGATTCACGACTTCGACATCTTCCGCTGGATTCTCGACGACGAAGCCGACACGCTGCACGCAACGGGCAGCTGTCTGTCCGATCCCGCGATCGCCGATGCGGGCGATATCGATTCGACAGCCGTGACGATCCGCACGAAGCGTGGGCGTCTGTGCCAGATCAATACGGCGCGCCGCGCCGCGTATGGTTACGACCAGCGCTTCGAAGTGCTCGGCAGCGACGGCATGCTGCAGGCGGGCAACGTGCGTCCGACGCAAGTGTCCGCGTATTCGAAGACGGCTGTCTCCAGCGACGTGCCCGAGCACTTTTTCCTCGAACGCTATCGCGCCGCGTATGCGCTCGAAATCGCGCATTTCTTCGACGCCGTCACGCAAGGCAAGCCGGTTCGCACGACGGTCGCCGACGGCATGAAGGCGCTCGAACTCGCGGAAGCCGCGACGCGTTCGTGGCGCGAAGGGCGCACCGTCAAGCTCAGCGAGGCGTCGTGATGAGCGCGGGGCCGTTGCGTGTTGGCGTGGTGGGGCTGGGTCGGCTCGGCAAGCGGCACGCGGAGAATCTCGCGTATCGCGTGTCGGGCGCGGCGCTCGTGGCCGCATGCAGTCCCGTCGAAGCGGAGCGGACGTGGGCGCGCGACGCGCTGCCCGCGCCGCGTGTCTACGACGACTATCACGCGTTGCTCGACGATCGCGACGTCCATGCCGTGTGGCTCGTCACACCGTCCGCGCTGCACGCACAGCAGATCATCGATGCGTTGCGCGCGGGCAAGCATGTGTTCTGCGAAAAGCCGCTGTCGCTCGATCTCGCCGAATGCGAGCGCGTGATCGACGAAGCGCAGCGCCATCCGCAGTTGCAGGCGACGATCGGCTTCATGCGCCGTTTCGATCCGAGCTATCGCAATGCGTTCGAAAAGATCGATGCGGGCGCGATCGGGCGGCCGTTCATGGTGCGCTCGCAGACCTGCGACCAGAACGATCCCGAAGGTTTTTTCGTGCGCTTTGCGCCGACCTCGGGCGGCATCTTTCTCGACTGCACGGTTCACGACATCGACGTTGCGCGCTGGCTGCTCGGGATGCCGAACGCGAAGCGCGTCTATGCGAGCGGCGTGGTCGCGCTGCACGAGGGCCTGCGCGAGTTCGGCGACGTCGATAACGGCGTCGCGATCTGCGAGTTCGAAGGCGGACGCATCGCGATGTTCTACGCGTCGCGCACGCTCGCGCATGGCAACGACACGGGCAGCGAGGTGATCGGCACGGCGGGCGCGCTGTATATCGGACGCAATCCGCGCGCAAACCGCGTCGAGATCGCTGACGCGAGCGGCATTCGCAACGAGTGCACGCCGACTTTCTTCGATCGGTTCGAGGAGGCGTTCCTGTGCGAAGCGCAGGCGTTCGTCGCCGCGGTGAGGGAAGGGCGGCAGAGCGGCGCGACGCTCGCGGACGCGATGGAGGCGACGCGCATCGGCTATGCGCTGCGCGAATCGCTCGCAAGCGGACGGGCTGTCGATCTGTAAGCGAAACGCGCCCGGACTGTCGCGGCCTGGGCGCGCTCGAAGCGCATGCGTTAGAATTTGACCCTCTGCATGGCGCCGCTTTCCGTGAACATTCGAACGGAATGCATGCGCCGCCTCACGAAGGTCATCGTCGATGGAAATTCAGATTCACAAGGAAGTCGATGCGCGCGGCTTGAAGTGCCCGCTGCCCATTCTGCGCGCGAAGAAAGCACTGGCCGACATGGAAAGCGGCCAGATTCTCAAGGTCCTCGCCACCGATCCCGGCTCGCAGCGTGATTTCGCCGCGTTCTCGAAGCAGACGGGCAACGAGATCGTCGAGTCGTCGACGCTGCCGGATAAGGTGTTCGTGTTCCTGATGCGGCGTCGCTGAGGTTTCGCGGCGGTTTTCGACACGACATCTCGCGTCACAAGCTGATGAAAAAAGGCGCTGCGTCCCCGAAGGGCGCAGCGCCTTTTGCTTGTCGCCTGCTTGACAGCCCGCCGTGCTACTTGCGCGCGGGCCGAACGTTCGATCAGCCTTCCAGCACGGGCGAACGCGTACGCAGATACTCTTCGAAGTCCGCGGCCACTTCCGGGTGGCGCAGCGCGAATTCGACAGTCGCCTTCAGATAGCCGAGCTTGCTGCCGCAGTCGAAACGCGTGCCGTGATACTTGTACGCAAGCACCTGCTCATCGGCGAGCAGTGACTGGATCGCGTCCGTCAGTTGCAGTTCGCCGCCCGCGCCCGGCTTCAGCGCGCGGATGTGATCGAAGATGCGCGGCTTCAGCACATAACGGCCGACCACGCCGAGATTCGACGGCGCGACTTCGGGCGCCGGCTTCTCGACGATGCCCGACATCTTGATGATCGCGTCTTCCCACTCCTTGCCGTCGACGATGCCGTACGACTTCGTCTCCGACGGCGGAATCTCTTCGACGCCGATCACCGAGCTGTGATAGTGATCGAACACCTCGATCATTTGCTGCATGACGGGCGGCTTGCCGTACAGCAGGTCGTCCGCGAGGATCACGGCGAACGGGTTGTCGCCGACCAGCTTTTCCGCGCACAGCACGGCGTGGCCCAGACCCAGCGCCTCCGGCTGACGCACGTAGAAGCAGTCGACGTGGCTCGGCTTGATACTGCGAACCAGTTCGAGCAGCTTCGCCTTGCCGCGCGCTTCCAGCTCGGCCTCGATTTCGTACGACTTATCGAAATGGTCTTCGATCGCGCGCTTGCTGCGGCCCGTCACGAAGATCATTTCGGTGATGCCGGCCGCCATGGCCTCTTCGACTGCGTACTGGATCAGCGGCTTGTCCACGATAGGCAGCATCTCCTTCGGGCTCGCCTTCGTGGCAGGAAGAAAGCGCGTACCGAGACCCGCGACCGGAAAAACTGCCTTAGTAACTTTTAGCATGTGTGTACCCTACGTCCTCTGGTTTGGAATGCGTGGAGGCGCCGCTTGGCGCGGCACGCATGGGGCGTAAATCAGGCCGGCAAGCGTGACAGTTGTGCCGTCAGCTTGCCAATCGTGGTCTGGTATTCTGCCAGTCTTCTTTGCTCCTGCTCAACGACCGCCGGCGGTGCTTTTGCAACAAAGCTCTCGTTCTGGAGCTTGGCGTTACATTTCGAAACCTCTGCATTCAGTCTGGCGATTTCCTTCGACAGGCGTTCGCGTTCGGCGGCGACATCGATCTCCACCTTCAACACGAGCTTGTCCGTTCCTACGATAGCAATCGGCGCGCCATGCGCCTGTGCATCGAGCGTTGCCTCGTCCGCGATGATCTGCACGTCGGACAAACGCGCCAACGCCTGCGCGTAGGGCGCGAACGACGTGAGTCGCCCGGCGTTGCCCGTCACGAGCAGCGGCACCTTCGTTGCCGGCGACAGGTTCATCTCGCCACGCAGATTACGGCACGCGTCGATCACGGCTTTCAGATCGGCGGCCCACTGCTCGGCCGTTTCGTCGATCTTGCGCGGCTCTGCGACCGGGTAGGGCTGCGTCATGATCGATGCCTCGCCTTCCGCCTTGCCTTCAGGGTACATGTCCGTGAGCGGCGCCACCTTTTGCCACAACGCTTCCGTGATGAACGGAATCACAGGATGCGCGAGCCGCAGCACCGTTTCGAGCACTCGCAACAGCGTGCGGCGCGTAGCGCGCTGCTGTTCCGGCGTGCCTGTCTGGATCTGCACCTTCGCGAGTTCGAGATACCAGTCACAGTATTCGTCCCACACGAACTTGTATAGGGCGTTCGCCACATTATCAAAACGATAGTCCGCGAAGCCTTTTTCGATTTCGGCTTCGACACGCTGAAGCAGCGACACGATCCAGCGGTCGGCCTGCGAGAAGTCCGTGTAGCCGCCCGGCCCGCAATCGCCAGGCTGGCACGCGCCCGGCTTCGAGAAGCCGCAGTCGTGGCCTTCGCAGTTCATCAGCACGAAGCGCGTTGCGTTCCACAGCTTGTTGCAGAAGTTGCGATAGCCTTCGCAGCGCGCGAGGTCGAAGTTCACGTTGCGGCCGAGCGTCGCCATCGACGCCATCGTGAAGCGCAGCGCATCCGTGCCGAACGCGGGGATGCCTTCGGGGAATTCCTTGCGCGTCTTCTTTTCAATCGACGCGGCCTGCTTCGGATTCATCAGCCCCGTAGTGCGTTTCGCGACCAGCGCGTCGAGGCCGATGCCGTCGACGATGTCGATCGGGTCGAGCGTGTTGCCCTTGCTCTTCGACATCTTCTGACCCTCGGCGTCGCGCACGAGACCGTGCACATAGACGGTGTCGAACGGCACCTTGCCGGTGAAGTGCGTGGTCATCATGACCATGCGCGCGACCCAGAAGAAGATGATGTCGAAGCCGGTGACGAGCACCGACGACGGCAGAAACGCTTCCAGCTCGCGCGTCTCGTTCGGCCAGCCGAGCGACGAGAACGGCACGAGCGCCGACGAGAACCATGTGTCGAGCACGTCTTCGTCGCGCTTGAGCGTGCCCTTGTAGCCCTTCGCATCGGCTTGCGCGCGTGCATCCTCTTCCGTCTTCGCGACGAAGATCTCGCCGCTCTCGCCGTACCACGCGGGAATCTGATGGCCCCACCACAACTGACGCGAGATGCACCAGTCCTGGATGTTTTCGAGCCACTGGTAGTACGTGGTCGTCCAGTTCTCCGGCACGAATTTGATCTGGCCGTTGCGGACCACGTCGAGCGCCGTTTCGGCGATCGACTTGCCCGGATTGAACGTGCCAAATGTGACATCAGGGGCCGGCTTGCTCATCGCGACGAACCACTGGTCGGTGAGCATCGGCTCGATCACGACGCCCGTGCGGTCGCCGCGCGGCACCATCAGCTTGTGCGGCTTCACCGATTCGAGCAGCCCGAGCGCTTCGAGATCCGCGACGACCTGCTTGCGCGCGTCGAAACGATCCATGCCGCGATATTTTTCCGGCGCGTTGTCGTTGATCTTTGCATCGAGCGTGAGGATTTCGATTTGCGGCAGCTTGTGGCGCTGGCCGACCTGGTAGTCGTTGAAATCGTGCGCGGGCGTGACCTTCACGACGCCCGTGCCGAACTCGCGATCCACGTAGTCGTCGGCGATGATGGGGATTTCGCGGTCCGTCAGCGGCAGCCTGACGGTTTTGCCAATAAGGTGCGCGTAGCGTTCGTCTTCCGGATGCACCATCGCAGCGACGTCGCCGAGCATCGTTTCGGGACGCGTCGTCGCGACGGTCAGATGGCCCGAGCCGTCGGCGAGCGGATACTGGATATGCCACAGATGGCCGTTCTCTTCCTCGCTGACCACTTCGAGGTCGGACACGGCCGTGAGCAGCACCGGGTCCCAGTTGACGAGCCGCTTGCCGCGATAGATCAGGCCCTGTTCATACAGACGCACGAACACGTCGCGCACGGCAGCCGACATCTTGTCGTCCATCGTGAAGTATTCGCGCGACCAGTCGATCGACGCGCCGAGGCGCCGCACCTGGTTCGTGATCGTCGAGCCGGACTGCTGCTTCCATTCCCACACGCGCTCGACGAATTTTTCGCGGCCGAGGTCGTGGCGCGAAATGCCCTGCGCGTCCAGTTGCCGTTCGACGACGATCTGCGTCGCGATCCCCGCGTGATCCGTGCCCGGCACCCACAGCGTGTTTTCGCCGAGCATGCGGTGATAGCGCGTCAGGCCGTCCATGATCGTCTGGTTGAACGCATGGCCCATGTGCAGCGTGCCCGTGACGTTGGGCGGCGGCAGTTGAATCGAGAAGTTCTTGCGGCCCGGTTCGAACGCCGGAGCGGCGTAGCCGCGTTTTTCCCATGCGGGGCCCCAGTGGGCCTCGATCGTCTGCGGCTCGAAACTCTTGGCCAGCGTGCTGTCGCTTGTCGTCATCGTCAAAATCTGCCGGAAAATACGTGGAAAGATGCCCGAAACCTTGAATTATAAAGGGTGGCGCGAGGCGGCGGTCCGCGCCGGCTGTTGCTCGCGCTCAAGACTGGGGCAGGACGGGCGCGGGATGGGGCGCAAGCCAGCATGTGAGGCAGGAAGCAAGACAGCGAGCAAGACAGGGCGCGATCGGGCGCGCGATCCTGGCGGAATCGACGACTGACAGCCTCACGCGCGTCAGCGGCGCACGAGGCTCCGGGCGTCGCGGTCTTATAATGACGGACCACCCGCCGCAATCGTAGTTTCTTCTCGTCATCCATGCCCGAACTGCTCGCGAACCTGAACCCCGAACAACACGCCGCCGTCACGCTGCCGAACGAACCGGCGCTCATTCTGGCGGGCGCAGGCAGCGGCAAGACGCGCGTGCTGATCACGCGGATCGCGTGGCTGATCCAGCACGGACTCGCAACGCCTGCGACCCTGCTCGGCGTCACCTTCACGAACAAGGCCGCGCGCGAAATGATGTCGCGCCTGTCGGCGCTGCTCCCCATCGATACGCGCGGCATGTGGATCGGCACGTTCCACGGCCTGTGCAACCGGATGCTGCGCGCGCATCACCGCGACGCGGGCCTGCCGCAGACGTTCCAGATTCTCGACACGTCGGATCAGCTCTCGGCGATCAAGCGCCTGATGAAGGGTCTGAATATCGACGACGAAAAATATCCGGCGAAGAACCTGCAGTACTTCATCAACAACGCGAAAGAGCAGGGGCTGCGTCCGAAAGACGTCGACGCTTCCGACAACTTCAACCGCAAGTTCGTCGAACTGTATGAAGCGTACGACCAGCAATGCCAGCGCGAAGGCGTCGTTGATTTTCCGGAGCTGCTGCTGCGCTGCTACGAACTGCTGTCGTATAACCCGCCGCTGCGCGCGCACTATCAGGCGCGTTTCAGGCACATTCTCGTCGACGAGTTCCAGGACACGAACAAGCTGCAATACGCGTGGCTGAAGCTGCTCGCGGGCGAGCACAACGCGATCTTCGCCGTCGGCGACGACGACCAGTCGATCTACGCGTTTCGCGGCGCGAACGTCGGCAACATGCGCGACTTCGAACACGAGTTCAAGGTTCAGCATCTGATCAAGCTCGAGCAGAACTACCGCTCGCACGGCCATATTCTCGATGCGGCGAACCAGCTGATCGCGCACAACGCGCGGCGTCTCGGCAAGAACCTGCGCACGGATGCAGGGCATGGCGAGCCAGTGCGCGTCTACGAAGCGGCGACGGATTCGCAGGAAGCGGGCTGGATCGTCGAAGAGATTCGCGCGCTGATCACCACGGGCCTGTCGCGCAGCGAGATCGCCGTGCTGTATCGAAGCAACGCGCAGTCGCGCACGATCGAACACACGCTCGTGAACGTCGGCATTCCGTATCGCGTGTATGGCGGCCTGCGATTCTTCGAGCGTCAGGAAGTGAAGCACGCGCTCGCGTATCTGCGCCTGATCGACAACCCGAACGACGACACCGCGTTCGCGCGCGTCGTCAATTTCCCGGCGCGCGGCATCGGCGCGCGCTCGATCGAACAACTGGCGGACGCCGCGCGCATGTACAACTGCTCGATGGCCGCGGCGATTCCGTACGTGACGGGCAAGGCGGGCACGAGCCTCGGCGGGTTCGCGAACCTGATCGCGAAGATGCGTGCCGAAACGGCGCAGATGAGCCTGCCCGAAACGGTCGAGCATGTGGTGCGCGCAAGCGGGCTGTCGGAGTTCTATCAGAACGAGCGCGAAGGGCAGGACCGGCTGGAGAACCTGCAGGAACTGGTGAACGCCGCCACGGCCTTCGTCAGCGAAGAAGGCTACGGGCTCGACACGCCCGCGCGTTCGATTCCGCTGCGTCCGGGCGCGACGGCCTCGCCGGAACTCGTGGTCGCCACCGACGATCCCGGCGTCGACGTGCTCGACGCCGCGAATCCCGCCGACCCCGCGCAGAACCCCGACACGATGACGCCGCTCGCGGGCTTCCTGTCGCACGCGTCGCTCGAAGCCGGCGACAACCAGGCGCAGGCCGGCCAGGAAGCGGTGCAACTGATGACGGTGCACGCGGCGAAGGGCCTCGAATTTACGGCCGTGTTCATCACCGGTCTCGAAGAGGGGCTCTTCCCGCACGAAAACAGCGCAATCGAAGCGGACGGGCTCGAAGAAGAGCGCCGCCTGATGTACGTCGCGATCACGCGCGCGAAGGAGCGGCTGTATCTGTCGTTCGCACAGAGCCGGATGCTGCATGGTCAGACGCGCTACAACATCCGCTCGCGCTTCTTCGACGAACTGCCGCAGGAAACGCTCAAGTGGCTCACGCCGAAAGTCGAAGCGGGCGCGCGCTGGGGCGGCCGCTCCGACAATGCGGGTTGGGGACGCGACTGGCTCGCGCGGCCCGATCGCCAGCAGGGTTATCAGGGCCGCGAGAGCTACGCGACCACCAATGCGCCGCTGCCCGCGTTCGCGAACGAGCAGCGCGCGGCGGAATCGGGCTTTCGCATTGGCCAGCAGGTGTTCCACACCAAGTTCGGCGAAGGCACGATCACGGCGCTCGAAGGCGGCGGCGCCGACGCGAAGGCGCAGGTCAAGTTCAAGCGCCACGGCGAGAAGTGGCTCGCGCTGGCCGTTGCAAAACTGCAGGCGGTCGAATGAGCGCGCCGCTGCCTTTCGAAGCGGCGATTCCGCGTCGTCCGCTCGCCGTGATGGCGGCGCTGCCGCAGGAACTCGGCGATCTCGTCGCGGCGATGCGCGCTGAGGGCGGCATCGAAACCGTCACGCATGGCAAGCGCGACTATCACGTCGGCACGGTGCACGGCGCGCCATGCGTCGTGACGCTTGCGCGTGTCGGCAAGGTCGCGGCGGCCGCCACCGCAAGCGCGCTGATTCATGCGTTCGATGTCGAAGCCGTCGTGTTCACGGGCGTCGCGGGCGGCGTCGGGCCGACGGTGCGGATCGGCGATATCGTCGTCGCCGAGTCGCTGATGCAGCACGATATGGATGCGTCGCCGCTGTTTCCGCGCTTCGAAGTGCCGCTACTGGGCATGTCGCGCTTCGACGCCGATGCGCCTTTGACGACCGCGTTGGCGGCCGCGTGCGAGCATTTCATCGACGAGGAGGGCGCCGCGCTGTCGCAGCGTTTCCTGACCGAGGCGCTGCCGACCGTGCATCGCGGCCTGATCATCAGCGGCGATCAGTTTGTCGCGAGCGCGACTTCCGTCGATCTGCTGCGCGCCGCATTGCCCGACGCGCTTGCCGTCGAGATGGAAGGCGCGGCCATCGCGCAGGTTTGCTACGAATACGGTGTGCCGTGCGCGATCGTGCGAACCATTTCCGACACCGCGGACGCGCATGCGCCTGTGTCGTTCGTGTCGTTCCTCACCGAGATCGCGGGCACGTATTCGAGCGGGATTCTCAGGCGGTTTCTCGCGGCGCGCGGTTAGCAAATAAGAAGCACGCCGCTTTCCTCGCGACGTTCAGCCGCCCCGCGCGCCAGTGCCGCCGGACGTAACGGCATCGCGGATCTGTTGCAACGCCGACGGATCTTCGATCGTCGGCAGATCGCCCGGGTCGCGGCCTTCGGCGAGCGCCGCAATCGCGCGGCGCAGCAGCTTGCCCGAGCGTGTCTTCGGCAGCATCGATACGAGCACGATATGAGCCGGCCGCGCGATTGCGCCGAGCTGGCGATCGACGGTTGCGCACAACTCGGCTGAGAGCTTCGCGCGCGCATCGTCGGATTCATACGCGGGCGCATCGCGCACGACGACGAACGCAATCGCCGCCTGTCCCTTCACCTGATCCGTCACGCCGACGACAGCGACTTCCGCGACGGCCTTGTGGCTCGACAACGCCTCTTCGATTTCGCGCGTGCCGAGGCGATGGCCCGCGACGTTGATCACATCGTCGGTGCGGCCGAGGATCGTCACGTAGCCGTTCTCGTCCTGGATGCCCCAGTCGAACGTCGAGTACACCTGCTGGTTCGGCACGCTTTCCCAGTACGTCTTCACGAAGCGCGCGTCGTCGCCCCACACCGTCGACATGCAGCCGGGCGGCAGCGGATAGCCGAGCGTGATCACGCCTTTTTCGCCCGTCGCGCAGGGCTCGCCCGTGTGCTCGTTACGCAGCGTCAGGTTATAGCCGTAGCAGGGCACGCCCGGCGAGCCGAGCTTTTGCGGCAGCGCCTCGACGCCGCGCTGGATCGCGAGGATCGGCCAGCCGGTTTCCGTCTGCCAGAAGTTGTCGACGACGGGCTTGCCGAGCGAATCGGCGATCCATGCCGCTGTCGGTTCGTCGAGCGGCTCGCCTGCCAGAAAGAGCGTGCGCAGGCTCGACAGATCGGCCTGCTTCAGGAATGCCGGGTCTTGCTTCTTCAGCACGCGGATTGCGGTCGGCGCGGTGAACATCAGGTTGATCTTGTACTGCTCGACGAGCCGCCACCAGATGCCGCCGTCGGGGCGGATCGGCGTGCCTTCGTACATGACGGTCGTGAGGCCCGCGATCAGCGGCGCGTAGACGATGTAGCTGTGGCCGACCACCCAGCCGACATCGGACGCCGTGAACATCGTGTCGCCCGCCTTGCCTTCGAAGATGTAGTCCATCGATGCCGCAAGCGCGACCGCATAGCCGCCGACGTCGCGCTGCACGCCCTTCGGCTTGCCCGTCGTGCCCGACGTGTACAGCACATACGAAGGCTCCGTCGATTCGAGCCATTCGCATTGCACGTGCGCGTCGAAGAACTGCTCGCGCAGCGGCTCGTACGCGACGAGATAGGGCGCGTTCAGCCGCTCGGGCGTGAGCTGCCGGTCGATCAGCAGCACCTTTGCCATCTTGTGCGTCGCGCGCGCCAGCGCTTCGTCGACGAGCGGCGTGTAGTCGATCACCTTGCCTGCGCGCGCGCCGGCGTCGGCTGTCACGATCAGCACGGGCTTCGCGTCGTCGATGCGCGCGGCGAGATTCGGCGCCGCGAATCCGCCGAACACGACCGAGTGGATCGCGCCGAGCCGCGCGCACGCGAGCATCGCGAACACGGCTTCGGGAATCATGGGGAGATAGATCAGCACGCGATCGCTGCGCCCGACGCCGAGCGAGCGCATCACGGCCGCCATCCGGTTCACTTCCGCGTGCAGTTCTGCATACGTGTAGCGCCGCTCGATGCCTGTTTCCGTCGACACGTAGATCAGCGCGTTCTGTTGCGCGCGCTGCGCGAGATGCCGGTCGACCGCGTTGTGACAGAGGTTCGTCCGACCGCCAACGAACCAGCGCGCAAACGGCGGATTCGAGCGGTCAAGCACGGTATCGAACGGCGTTTCCCAATGGATGCGCCGCGCTTCGTCGCGCCAGAAGTCTTCGGGGGCCTCGATCGAGCGGCGGTGGAATTCGCGGTAGGTGGTCATCGGCGGCGATCCTTCGGGCTGCGTGGGTGAGCGGGCGAATGAACGACAACGGCGGCGTGGCGGCGCACGAACGGCGACGGGGTGAACCCGTTGGGGCCGTTGTGGCGAACCCCTTGGCCTGTGCATGCGCACGTCAGCACAGCATAGAGCAGGCGCGGGCTCGTGGACAACGGGGGTTCACCATGAGCGCTGCAGTGCACGATTCGTCGAACGTGGCGCCGTCAGCCGCAAAAACAAAGGCGCCGCGATGAGCGGCGCCTTGTCGAGGGCTGGCTTCGAGCCGAACGGTTGCGGCGATTTAGCGCGTGCTCATGCCTTCACCCGCTTCCCCTCGATATCCGGCAGAAACACGGTCAGGATGCCCAGCAGCGGCAGGAACGAACAGACCTTGTACACGTACGGGATGCTCGTCGAGTCGGCGAGCTGGCCGAGCACCGCCGCACCGATGCCGCCCAGGCCGAACGCGAAGCCAAAGAACAACCCTGCGACCATGCCGACTTTGCCCGGAATCAGCTCCTGCGCGTACACGAGAATCGCCGAGAACGCCGATGCGATCACGATGCCGATGATCACCGTCAGCACGCCCGTCCAGAACAGGTTCGCGTACGGCAGCAGCAGCGTGAACGGCGCGACGCCGAGAATCGATACCCAGATCACATACTTGCGGCCGATCCGGTCGCCGACGGGGCCGCCGATCAGCGTGCCCGCTGCGACGGCCGCAAGGAACACGAACAGATGCACCTGCGCGGCTTGCACGGGCAGGTGGAACTTGTCGATCAGATAGAACGTGAAGTAGCTGTTGATGCTCGTGAGGTAGAAGTACTTCGAGAACACCAGCAGCACGAGGATGCCCATCGCGAACGCAACCTTGCCGCGCGAGAGCGTCGCGTGCGAAACGTGGCCCGCGCGCGCTTTCTTCGTCGTGGGATGCTGCTTGTACCAGCGGCTGACTTGCGTGAGCACGAGAATGCCGACGAGCGCCGCCGCCGAGAACCACGCGATGCTGCGCTGCCCGTGCGGAATCACGATCAACGCGGCGAGCAGCGGCCCGAGCGACGAGCCCGCATTGCCGCCCACCTGGAACAGCGACTGCGCGAGGCCATGCTTGCCGCCCGACGCCATCCGCGCGACGCGCGATGACTCCGGATGGAACACCGATGATCCGCAGCCGACCAGCGCCGCGGCGACGAGCAGCACGCCGAAATTCGGCGCAACCGACATCAACAGCAGGCCCGACAGCGTGAAGCCCATGCCGACGGGCAGCGACCAGGGCTTCGGATGCTTGTCCGTATAGATGCCGACGAGCGGCTGCAGCAGCGACGCCGTGATCTGGTACGTGAGCGTGATCAGGCCGATCTGCCCGAACGACAGCGAGAAGTTGTCCTTCAGCATCGGATAGATCGCAAGGATCAACGACTGGATCATGTCGTTCATCAGATGCGAGAAGCTGATCGCGCCGAGGATCGAATAGACGGTGCGCGCCTGCGGCTTGCCTGCCGCGGCGGAAGCTGGAGCGGGGGCGCCGGAAGCACCGGCGGCGCCCGCCAGGGCGCCTTTGTCGAGGCTGGATTCCATGTGGTCGGTCTGGAGAGAGTGACTTGGGATGCCAGCGCCGGCGGTCGGGCGGAACCGTCGGCGGCGGCCGATGTTTTTAGCGTTTGATGAAGTGTAGTGTGTCTCCCGCCAATTGTCCGGCCAAGCTTTGTCGCGAATCGGACACGCAATTCAGGTGGCGGCGCCTGCTTCCGGTGCGGGCGGCTCGCGTGAGGACTGTCGTGGAGCGCCTTTCGCGCCACTGATATTCGCGCCAGCCGATGAGACAGGTCAGCGCAAAGCGTCGGGAAGCGCGCCGGGCGAATTTTGGCCGTGTATAAATCCGGCGCGGCGCGCGGCCCACGAAGCGGCGCGTCGAGGACCGGGCGACGACAGGACGGCGGGCCTCAAGAACACCGCCCGCGATGCCGTCAACACGGAGAGATAAGAAGGCATGCCGGAACCGACCTTCCGGTTGTTGTTAGTCATGTGGGGACAGGAAATATGAAAGCAGTTTCGCTGGGTGGCCAACCGGGCGCGGGGTTCGTACCGGATGGCGAAGCGGCCGGTGGGCCGGCGCGTTCGGGGCAGCGGGCAGCGGGCGGCAAGCCGCGCGGATGGTCCGTGAAGACGACGTTGCGCTTCGCCTTCGCCGTGCTGCTCGTCGGCACACTGGCAATCGGCGTGTTCTCGCTGACGCAGATCAGCCGGCTCAACGGCCAGATGCGCTCGATTTACGAGCAGGGCCACGTCGCGAGCCGGGCCGCCGAGGAAGCGCGCGGCTACCTGCTGCGCGCAAGCCGCGCCCAGAAGATGCTGCTGACGGCGACGACCGCGAAGGAACGCGACGAACTCGGCGCCGACATCGACAAGGGTCTGGCGGGCCTGTCGGCCGAACTCAACACGCTCCAGCAGTACGCCGATTCCGCCGAGGTCGCCGCGCAGCAGAAGAAATTCGCCGACGCAATCGGCGTGTGGAGCGGACATCTGCGCGATTTCGTGACACTCGTGAAGGCGCAGCCGCTCGACCTGTCGCAGATGAACTGGCAGGTCGGCACGACCGACGTGTCGCTGCTCGTCGAGACGGGCAAGCTCGAAAAGCTCGTCGACGAACTCGTCGCGCAGCGCGGCAAGGCGGCGAAGGCGACCATCGACGCGTCGTCGTTCATCTATCAGTCCTCGTTCGTGATGATGGCCGTAATGACCGTCGCGCTGATCGTGCTCGCGTTCGTGATCAGTGAATGGGTCGTGCGGCGTCTGTCGCGCCAGCTGGGCGGCGAGCCTGTGTACGCGAAGGAGATCGCGAGCCGCATCGCGGCGGGCGATCTGTCGAACGACATCGTGCTCGGCAAGCGCGATAAGTCGAGCATGCTGTTCGCGCTGCGCGACATGCAGAACGGCCTTTCGTCGACGGTCGCGCATATCGCGGCGAGCGCGGAGGCGATTGCGTCCGCATCGGGCGAGATTTCGATGGGCAACCTCGATCTGTCGCAGCGTACCGAGCAGCAGGCGATGGCGCTCGAGCGTACCGCGAGCAGCATGGAAGAGCTGACATCGACGGTGCGTCAGAACGCGGACAACGCGAAGCAGGCGCGCACGCTGGCCGACAATGCATCGGCGATCGCGGAAAAGGGCGGCGAAGTGGTGAGCCGCGTCGTGTCGACGATGGGCGAGATCAACGACAGCGCGAAGAGCATCGGCGACATCATCGGCGTCATCGAGGGGATCGCGTTCCAGACGAACATCCTTGCGCTCAATGCCGCCGTCGAAGCGGCGCGCGCCGGCGAAGAAGGCCGGGGATTCTCTGTCGTGGCGGGCGAAGTGCGCAACCTCGCGCAACGCAGTGCCGCGGCGGCAAAGGAGATCAAGGGCTTGATCAGCACATCGGTCGAGCGCGCGAGCAACGGCTCGCAACTCGCGCAGGACGCGGGGCAGACGATGGACGAAGTCGTCAAGGCCGTGAAGCGTGTCACCGACATCATGGGGGAAATCTCGGCCGCTTCCGCCGAGCAGAGTTCGGGAATCGAAGAAATCAATCTCGCCGTTTCGCAGATGGATGCGGGAACTCAGCAGAATGCCGCGCTCGTCGAGCAGGCGACGGCGGCGGCTCGGGCGCTCGACGATCAGGCGCAGGCGTTGAAGGCGGCGGTGGCGAAGTTTTCATTGCGGGAGTGACGCTGAAGGGAAGGCGCGTACGAAAAAATCATAGGGTGTGATTTTTTCGTACAGAGACATAAAAGCATACAAAGCGTTTTATATATCTTTATTTTTCAATAGGTTAAGTCCGGATCGTACGATTTATTGACTCTGTACGATTTTTTCGTACACTACTCAGAAATCGTACAAAAGGTGCCGGATGATCTCGCGACCCGATGTTCTGTCGATAACCGGGCAGCAAATTCTGGCTGGAGCGTGTCGTGCGTTCCGGTCTTCGACGCGCATTTACAAGGCTAAACCCGTCGCCGCCACCAGAATCGGCCTGGGCGCCGACGGCGCCATCCAGTTCGATCTCGACGGCAAGAAGCTGGTGATGCCCGTTCATGTGGCATCCCGTGCCAACCGTGCCAACGTTCTTCTCGTCTCCGACCGCCTGCAATCCGTCAGCGTCGACGGCCGTCCGCTCATGCTGGTCGCGCCCTATGTCGACCCCGACCTGGCAATGGATCTGATCGATCGCAACATCCCTTTTCTCGATGCGGTCGGCAACACGTTCATCCGCGAGCCCGAGGCCACGATCATGATCATGGGGCGCCCGCGCCTGCCGTGGGCGACGGGCACACAGACTTCGCGATCCACGACCAGCAAAGGCTTGCAGGTCATGTTCGCGCTTGCCACGCAACCGGGTCTCGCGAGCGAGCCATACCGCAAGATCGCGGAGGCTTCCGGCGCAGCCTTGAGCACGGTGAATCAGGTGGTCGACGATCTGCTGGCGCGTGGTCTGCTCGTCACGCGCCGAAACGGCGAGCGAATCTTTCCGGACTGGCAAAAATATGTCGATGAATGGGTGAGCCTGTACCCCACGCGCCTGAGGCCGAAGCTGGCATTGTCGACGTACGCCGCCGCGTCGCCGGACTGGTGGCGTGCGTTCGACTTCTTCAAGTTCGACGCCCGCCTTGGCGGCGAAGCGGCGGCGGATCTCGTCACGCAGGAGCTCAAGGCGGTTCGTGTGACGATCTACGCGCGACAGAACCCGGGTGCAGACTTTCTGAAGGCGGCGCGGCTGCGCCCGAGTCCCGACGGCGAGGTCGAGGTTCTTGCTTCCTTCTGGCGCGAACCGGCCGATTATGAATGGGATACGCCGCCGCCACTTCCCGTCGTGCATCCATTGCTTGTGTACGCCGATCTGATCGCATCCGGAGACAGCCGAAACCTGTCCGTCGCGAAACACCTGTACGAGCGCTACGTCGGAAATCTTCATGCTTAGAGTCAGCGAAGAACGTCCCATGCACCCCGCGACTTCGGCGCTGCTCAGGCGAGTCTGCGATGCGACGAAGCGTCTGGGCACGCCGTTCGTCATCGCGGGAGCAACGGCGCGCGACATCGTTCTCTGGCATGTTCACGGCATTCGCGCGGAACGCGCTACGCGAGACGTCGATGTGGCTGTCTGTGCAGTGAGCTGGGCATCGTACGAGATGCTGATCGGCGAGCTCGTGAACGTGGAGGGCTTCCGTCAGGACCATCGCGCTCCGCAGCGGCTGCTGTTGGCGCACGCCGATACGGGCATGACGATCCCGCTTGACCTGGTGCCTTTCGGCGATATCGAAGTACCGAAGGGTTCGATCGCGTGGCCGCCCGAGAGGGAGTTCGTTCTCACGGTGCTCGGCTTCAGCGAGGCCGTCGCCACAGCGTCCCAGATCGAGATCGAAGCCGGTCTGGTGGTGCCCGTCGTCACGCTTCCCGCACTTACGCTGCTCAAACTGCTCGCCTGGGAAGACCGCAGACGACAGGAAAACAAGGACGCGTCCGACCTCTTGCTCATTCTGCGAAGTTATCTGTGGGCGGGTAACGAAGAGCGCGTGTGGACCGAGGCAGCCGACTTAATGGAGGCCTATGCGTTCAACGACTCGACGGCCTCATGCGCGCTGCTCGGACGTGACGCACGCAATCTTGCGTTGCCGTCGACGCGTGACAAGATTCGCTCGCTGCTCGGCGACGAACGCACTTTCCAGACGCTTGTGAGAGATCTTCTGGCACGCGCGGCCGCCGTTCCATTCGAAGAGGGCTTTGCAGACAAGCTGGAGGCAGACGTCGAGGCATTCCGTGACGGCTTCATGGCCGAGCCCTGAAAGGGCATGGCTCACAACGAAGGCGTCACCACGACGGTACAGGTCGTCCCCGCAGAAAGCAGCACACCGTCCGGCACCGAATCGATCTTCACCCGCACCGGCACGCGCTGCGCCAGTCTCACCCAGTTGTACGTCGGATTCACATCGGCCAGCAATTCACGGCTTTCCGGATTGTCCCGGTCGTAAATCCCTCGCGAGATGCTTTCGACGTGGCCTTTCAGCGTGCCGCCGCTCATCAGCCGGATATCGGCCTTGTCGCCGATCTTCACGTGGGGCAGCTTCGTCTCCTCGAAGTACCCATAGACCCAGAACGAGTGGCTATCGACGATAGCGAGCTTCGCTGATCCCGCAATCGCATAGTCGCCGCGATAGACGTTCAGGTTCGTGACGTAGCCATCGACGGGCGACACGACGCGAGTCCGCTCGAGATTGAGCTTCGCCGCATCGAGCGCGGCGAGCGCCTGCTGGTACTGCGCCTCGGCGGCCGTTGCGGTGTGCGTCGCGTTCTCGCGGCTTTCCTTCGATACGACGAGGCTGTCCATATCCGCGCGACGCCGTGCATCGTCACGGCGCATCTGCAACTCTGCCTTGCGCGCGGCGACGGCGGCCTGCGCCTGCTCGACGGCGATCTGATAGTGCGACGGATCGATCTGCATCAGCAGATCGCCCTTGTGCACGAACTGGTTGTCGCGCACGGGCAGCTCGACGACGGCGCCCGACACATCGGGCGCGATGTTCACGACCTCGGCGCGCACGCGGCCGTCGCGCGTCCACGGCTCGTCCATGTAATGCACCCACAGCGTACGCCCGATCAAGATCGCGACGACGAATACGATGGCCGTCGCGATAAACCCAATGATGTTTCTGATAGTCATGATTCGACTCTGGTCAACGATAAACGGCGAGGCCCAACACGCCGCACACACACACGAGCAGGCTTGCGCGGAACAGGGACGGGTGCCATACGACGCGATACACGCCCGTATAGGCGATCACGCGATCCAGCAGCCACGTGATCGCGGCACCCGCAATGAACAGCAGCACGATCGCGGGCATGTACGCGTCGAGGACGGCGATCTCACGTGGCACGGCGAACTCCTTGTGTTGCGTCGCCGCTCGCATCGCAATCGGCGCCGAGCTGCCCCAGCGGCGATTGCGGATCGAGCAGCGCGCTCCGGATGAAATGCAGGTGACTCAAGATGCGTTGCAACTGATGGCGCTCTTCGCGCGGCGGCGTGAACGTCGCGAGCGTCTGCTGGACGGCGGCGATCGCATCGGCTGTCGTGGCGAGCGCGCGGTCGAGGCGCCTCGCGCGCGGCCGCGCGAAAAGACGCGCAATCGCGTCGCACGTCGCGCGCAGCGTCACGCGCCACGGCATCGACGGCGCGTAGCGCGCATCGCGCGGCAGCGTCGCAATTTCGCTGCGCAAGTCGATCGTCGCGTTGCCGATTTCCAGCACCGCGAACATCCAGCGCATCGTGTCGCGCTTCACGTCGGGCTCGTTCGGCGCGAGCGCGTTGATCTGGTGCATCAGGTCGCGCGTGCCGCTCTCGAAGCGCGTGCGCAGACGCCACAGACGTTCCCACCGCGGCCCGATGTGACCACGGCACGCGAGCACCACCTGAGCGCGCAGGTCGTTCAGCAGACGGTTGCGCAGCCATGGCGTCGACGGCGGCAACAGCACGGCGAACGCGATCGACGCGACCAGCATCGAGATCACGAGCGCGAGCGCATCGTTGATGAAGCTGCTTGGGTCGTAATGAATCACGTTGTCGGGGCCCGCGAGGTAGCAGAAGAAGATGCAATAGCCGACGCCATAGCCCGTCAGCTTCGGGCGCGTCGTCATCCACACGCCGAGCGCGAGGAACGGCGTAAGCGCCGCGCACAGCAGCGCAAAGCCGTCGATGTGCGGATAGATGCCGAACGTCAGCATCATCGCGAGCAGCGACGACAACGTCGTGCCGGCCGCCATCTGGAACACGCTGCGCGTCGGATTCGGCGACGACGACGCGAGCGCGCAGACGGCGGCTGCGTCCAGTGTGAGCGTCGCGCCGCTCGGCCAGGCGGTGGCGATCCAGAAGGCGCCGAGTATCGACATCACGATCGCCGCGCGCAGACCCGCGACGCCCGCCGCGATGCCGTTCGTCTTCGGCTCATAGCGCTCGATCCAGCGCTCGCGTTCATGCGTCGCGACGGCAAGCGACGCGTAGGTCGCCGCATATGCGTGCAGATCGTCGACAAAGCGGTACAGCAGTTCCGCGCCCGTGTCGAAATCGAGCAACGGCACATCGGCGTTGCCTTCGAGTTCGGCGCGCGTCGCCCGCACGCGCTTCGGCAGTTCGGCCTTGTAGGTTTCGAGCTGCGCGGCGGCATGCGCGGCGTCGGCAGCCGTGAGCACGGGCTCGCCCGATTTGCTGAGCAACGGCGCGATCTCGCGGAAGTACGGCTCGAGCGCAGCCACCGCGGCCGTCGCGCCCGCCGCGCGCAGGCGGTTCATCAACTGATGCAGTGCGTGAAAGCGCGTCGATACCGTCATGAACTCGCTGTTCAGACGCGACAGACGGCCGTTGCGCATCCGCGAATCGGGGCTCTCGAACACGGCGACGCTGCGCACGGCTTCGAAGCCCACGATGTCCGCGACGAATTTCGCATTGGTGTCCTCGATCTGCGCGCGATCGGCTTTGCCCGACAGCGCCGCGCACACATAGTCGACGAACGACGAGAAGCGCGCGCGCACCGTGCTGCGCATCTGCTCGCCCGCGTGCTCGGGAAACACCAGCGCGCTCACGACGCCCGAGCAGACGATGCCGACCACGACTTCGGCGACCCGCGTGAGGGCCGTCATGAACGCGCCATCGGGATGCTGCGAGGCGGGAATGCCGATCAGCGCTGCCGTGTAGCCCGCCAGCACGAAGCCGTATGAGCGGAAGTTGCGGTTGCGCGCGGCGCCCGCCGTGCAGATGCCGACCCAGATCGCCGTCGACGCGATGAAGAGTTCCGGCTGCTGCGCGAACAGGCAGATCAGCGCGAGCATCACGACGAGACCGATCAGCGTGCCGCAGATCCGGTAGAAGCTCTTCGCGAACACCATGCCGCTTTGCGGCTGCATCACGATAAATACGGTCGTCATTGCGGTGCGCGGCTGCGGCAGGTCGAGCCGCATCGCGATGCCGAGCGCGAGAAAACACGCGGCGAGCGCCTTGAAGAGGTAGATCCACGTGCGGCCGTCGGTGCGCGCCCAGTGGACGAACGCAGCGTAGAGCGCGCCGGGTGTCTGGGGCGTGCGCGAGACGGAATGGTTGGTGGACATCGGCGGCTTCTCCGTGTTAGCGGACGCTGGACGCGCCCGTGATCGCGCCCATCGATGTGCCCTTCGGCGCGTCCTTCGATACGCCCTTCGATACGCCCTTCGACGTGTCGGCCGTGGAGGCGGCCGCGCGGTCCGCAGACCTGTCCTTGCCCTTGCCGTGCGCGGGCAGCACGTCCTTTTGAGTCGGGCCATCGGCAGGATCGATCAGGCCGCCGCCGAGCGCGGTGACGAGCTTCGCGTGCGCCGACAGCTGCTCGGCGTGCACCTTCGCGACGCCTTCCTGCGCGCGCAGCAATTGCGTCTGCGCGATCAGCACGTTCACGTAATCCGTCAGGCCACGCCGATAACCCTCGCGCGCAAGCTGGTAGCTCTTGTTCGCCGCCGCGACGGAACGCTGAGCGTCCTTCAGCTGCGTATCGAGCGAGCGCATGCGCACGACCTCGTCGGCAATCTCCTTGAGCGCGGTGACGATCGTCTGGTTGTACTGCTCGACGGCTACGTCGTAGCCCGCCGATGCTGCGCCCAGTTGCGAGCGCAGACGTCCTCCCGTGAAGATCGGCAGCGACAGCGCGGGACCCGCCGTCCAGCCGCCCGATGCCGACTTCAGAAAGCCGAACAGCGGCCCCATCGCCGCATAGCCGCCGACGGACGCGAGCAGGTCGATGTTCGGATAGAAGTCGGCCTTCGCGACGTCGATGCCGCGCGCCTGCGCGGCGACCGTCCAGCGCGCGGCGACGATGTCGGGGCGATGGCCGATCAGCTCGGCGGGCAGCGTCGACGGCAGGCCGGCGAACGCGGATAGCGACAGCTGCGGGCGCGTGATCGAATCGCCCGCGCCGGGACCCTTGCCCGCGAGCGCGGCAAGCTGGTTGCGGCCGAGCGCGATCGACTCCTCGAGCGCGTCGATCTGGCGTTCGTATTCGGGCAGCGGCGCTTGCGCCTGCGCGACTTCGAGCTGCGTGCCGATGCCGCCCTTCAGGCGCCCGTTCGCCAGTGCGGCGACCTGTTGCTGCTGTTCGAGCGTCGACTTCGCGATATCGAGCAGCGCGTAGTTGAGCGACATCTCGATGTAGGTGCGCACGATGTTCGATTCGAGTTCGAGCTGCGCGGCGCGGTAGTCGGCGGCGCGGGCATGCGCGACGTCGAGCGCCTGTTCCGCGGCGTTCTTGTCCTTGCCCCACAGGTCGAGGTGGTACGACAAGCCGAGCTCGGCCGTGTTGTTCCACGATTCCTGGCCGGCGAGCGGGCCGGGGCCGTAAAAGACGTTGTCCGGCCATTGCTTGCGCTGGATCTGCATGCCGCCGTTGACCTGCGGCAGCAGCGCGGACTTCGCGACACCCGCCATCGACTGCGCCTCGCGCACGCGCGCCTGCGCCGCGGCGAGCGACGGATTGCCCGCCTGCGCCGCTTCGATCCATGCATTCAGCTGCGGATCGTTATAGGCGCGCCACCAGTCGGCGGCGGGCCATTGGGCGTCGGCATCGGCCGCGCGGATCGCCGCGCCGACGTCGAGCGTCGCGGGATCGGTGCGGGTGGATTCGGGAGCAATGTGCCCGGTACTCGCACAGCCGGCGATTATCAACGAGATCGTAAGAACCGACAGTGCGGCGATCCCTTTTTTAACCGGAAACTGCACGATTTGCTCTCCAAGAGGCTATTTAAGCTAGGGCCTCATTATATTTTTTGGGTAATTAAGGAATAACCCGTAAGGGTGCAACGCATACTTACGCAGAATGAGATAATCGTCTTTCCAAATCGTGCAACAATCTTTCCTGTACAGAGAGATTGGATTCGAAATATGGATACGCTTCAGAACATGCGCGTATTTGTCCGCGTCGTCGAAGCGGGCAGCTTTACGGGCGCGGCCCAGCATCTCAACACGACGACGGCCTATGCGTCGCGTGCCGTGTCCGATCTGGAGGCGCATCTGCGCACGCGTCTGTTGAACCGCACGACGCGCCGCATCGCGCTCACGGAAGCGGGCGAGCGCTATCTGCAGCGCTGCGAGCAGATTCTCGCGTACGTGGACCAGGCGGAAGCCGAAGCTAGCGACGCGCACGCGCGTCCGTCGGGCAAGCTGAAAGTCCATGCGATGACGAGCTTCGGCCAGCACTACGTGGTGCCCGCCGTCAGCCGCTATCAGCGGCGTTATCCCGATGTCCATCTCGAACTGACGCTCGCGCAGCGCATGCCCGATCTGCTCGACGAAGGCTATGACGTCGCGCTCGTGCTCGCGCAGAGCCTGCCGGACTCCGGGCTCGTGTCGCAGCGCCTGGGCAGCGCGTTCAGCATCGCGTGCGCGTCGCCCGATTATCTGGAGCGCAACGGCGTGCCGCAGACGCTCGCCGATCTGCGCGGCCATACCTGCCTGCAGATGATCACGCCCGTCATGCCCGCCGACGAATGGACGTTCGACGGTCCCAACGGCCAGGAGACGCTGCATCTCGGCGCGACCACGTTCCAGATCAACGTCGCGGAAGCGATGGCCGTGGCCGTGCGCGAAGGGATGGGCGTCGCGGTGCTGCCGATCTATTCGGCGATTGCGGGCCTGCGCAGCGGCGAACTCGTGTGGATTCTGCCCGAGTACATCTCGCAGGAGATGAACGTGTACGCGCTGTATCCGTCACGGCAGTATCTGGACGCGAAGATCCGCACATGGGTCGAATTCCTGCGCGACGAACTGCCCGCGACGCTCGCCGCCGATCAGGCGGAACTGCGCAAGTTCGCGCGCACCTGACACCAACCGGCGCGGCGCGAAGGGCGGCATGCGATATGCGGCGTGTGATGTACTGGTACTGCGTGATGCAGGAAAGACGCAGAAAGGACCTTTGACGCTCTGTTACATCCCGCCGTTGCGTCGCAACACTTCCTTACTTCCGCACCGCATCGGGTTTGCTAACGTTGCGTCAAGGCCGAGAGCTTCCGGCACGCAGGCACATTGAAACGAAGGGGAAATCATGGATACGCATCTGATGATCGGCGTCGCCGTCATGTTCGGACTGATCGGAATCGCCGCGTCGCGCGACATTCTCCGGTGGTTGCGGCCTCAGGCGCGGCTCGTGCCCGTGCGCGCGGAGCGGCCCGCGCGGCGCTCGCGCGATGCCAGCAGCATGTAGCCCGCGGATAGCAAGCCCTTAAGCAGACTCAGGCAACCGTCAGGCAGACCTTCAGAGTTCGACGACTTTGTCCCACGCGAACTCGTCATTTTCGAGCCGACGCGAGCGGCGATCGATATAGCCGCGCGGATTGCAGACGACGCGCGTGCCGTTCTCCACATAATCGAAGGCCGTGTGCGTATGTCCGTGCACCCACAGCGCGACCGGCGCGCGCACGAGCGACGGCAGATGATTCACGAAGCCTGCGGACACGGGGTCGTCCGCGTAACGCTCGGCGAGACTGCGCCGATGCGGCGCGTGATGCGTGACGACGATCGTCTTGCCATCGAACGGCTTGGCCAGTTCCGCTTCGAGCCACGCGCGTGCGTGCCTGTGAAGCGCAAGCGTATCGGCGGGGGTCAGGTTGCGCGGCGTGTTGTCCTGTACGCGGTCCTGTGCGCGGTTGGCGCGTTGCGGATCGGTTGCATGGCCGGCATCGTTGCCCGCCGTCCACGTCACCTGAATCCATCCGCGATAGTCGAGCATCACGCGCTCGGCGGCTGCAATCGATTTCGAGCGTGACTCTTCATCAACGCCATACAGGTCGAAATCGGTCCATAGCGTCGTGCCGAGCACGCGCCAGTTGCCGTCCGGATCGACGAGCGTCGCGTTGTTGAGAAAGTGAACGTTGTCGATGCTCGCGGCCGCGTCGTGCATCGCCGCTTCGAGCGCGCCGAACTCGCCGTCGTAGTACTCGTGATTGCCCGGCACGTAGACGACGGGCACCGCGCCGTCGAACGTCTCGGCCGCCCAGCGCAAGCCTTCCGCATGGTTGTGAATGTCGCCTGCCAGTACGACGAGATCGGCGTTTGCATGCGGGATCACTTCCGGCTGGTCGCACTCGAGATGCAGGTCGGACAGCACGCGAATTTTCATAAACGCCTCTCGTCGATACCGATGCCGTTAGCGTAGCACCTTGCCGGGATTCATCAGGTTGAGCGGATCGAACGCGGCTTTCAATGTCTTCATCAGACGCACTTCGACGTCCGACTTGTAATGCGCGGCTTCGTCGATTTTCAGCTGCCCGACTCCATGCTCCGCGCTGATGCTGCCGCGATGCCGATGCACGCTGTCGTAGACGATCTGATTCATCGTGCTCTGGTACTGGGCGAGAAACGCTTTCGCATCGACGCCTTCCGGTGCCTGCACGTTGTAGTGCAGATTGCCGTCGCCGAGATGACCGAACGTGACCATGCGCGCACCCGGCACGGCCTTCGCGATCGCGGCGTCGGTTTCGCCGATGAAGTGGCCGATGCGCGAAATCGGTACGGCGATATCGTGCTTGATGTTCAACCCTTCTTCGGCCTGCGCGAGAGGAATGTGCTCGCGCAGATTCCAGAATGCCTTCGACTGCGCGAGATTCTCCGCGACCACGGCATCTTCGACGACGTTGTCTCCAAGCGCCGTTTCCATCAGCCGCTCGAAGAGCGCGCGCGCATGCTCTTCGCTCTCGCTGTCCGACAGTTCGAGCAGCACGATCTGCGCATGCCGTTGTGCGAACGGATAGCGCATCTGCGGGAAATGCTTGCCCACGAGTTGCAGGCAGAAATCCGACATCAGCTCGAAGCCCGTCAGCAGCGGTCCGGCGTGACGCTGCGCGAGCGACAGAAAATCCAGCGCGGCATGCGGCGACGGCAACGCGGCGAGCGCGGTCACGCGAGCGGCCGGCTGCGGATGCAGCTTCATCACGGCGGCCGTGATGATGCCGAGCGTGCCTTCCGCGCCGATAAAAAGATCGCGCAGATCGTAGCCCGTATTGTCCTTGCGCAGTCCGCGCAGCCCGTCCCACAGCTCGCCTTGCGGCGTCACCACTTCGAGGCCGAGACACAGCTCGCGCGCATTGCCGTAGCGCAGCACGCCCGTGCCGCCCGCGTTCGTCGACAGATTGCCGCCGATCGAGCAACTGCCTTCCGCCGCGAGACTCAGCGGGAACAGGCGTCCCGCCGCTTCGGCGCGCGCCTGCATGTCCGCGAGCACGACGCCTGCTTCGACCGTGATCGTGTTGTTGTGCGGATCGACGTCGCGCACGCGGTTCAGGCGCTTGAGACTCAGCACCGCTTGCGCGCCGCTCGCATCGGGCGTGGCGCCGCCGGCGAGGCCCGTATTGCCGCCTTGCGGCACGATCGCGACGCGGTGCTCGTTCGCGAGCCGCACGAGCGCGGCGACCTCTTCAGCCGTCGACGGACACAGCACTGCACACGCGCTGCCCGTGTAGCGGCGGCGCCAGTCGGTCAGAAAGGGCGCGGTGTCGTGCGGATCGGTGAGGACGTGCGCGGCGCCGATGGCATCGATGCATGCGGCGACGAAGGGCGAAGTGGCGGCGGAATTCATGTTGGTCGGTCAGAACGGGTAGCGCATGTTCGGCTGGTGCGCGAATCGGTTCGCGCGGGTTGGGCCGCCGTGGCCATGGCGGCCACCGGGTCATCAGGGCGCTGCGCGGCGGGGCTGGCGTCGCGCGGCGGCGCGCAATTCAGGCGGAACCGCTCGCAGGTCCGCTTGCTGGTCCATTCTCGCGCGCATGGCGTTTCGCCGCGCGCTTGAACGGCGCGACATAGACGAGCGCGCAGACGAAGAACGTTGCAGCGAGCAGCACCTCGCACCAGCCGAGGCGAGCGCTCAGGCCGCGGTCGGACATGCCGCGCACGATGCCTTCCATCAGATACAGCAGGCTCAGCATCGACGCCCATTGCAGCGTATAGAGCCGCTTGCGGAACACGCCCGGCAGCGCGAGCAGCAGCGGCACGGCCTTGAGCACCAGCAGCGAGCCGCCCGCGCGCAACGGTGCGAGCCACCATTCCCAGGCGACGCACAGCGCGATCAACGCGATGAGCGCAAGCGCCGCGCCCGATGCGGCGGCGCGATTGCCTTGCGCGCCCATGCCGGTTGCGTCGCGCGGCATGTTCACGGCCGCTCGCTCATCGACGCCGCCGCGCGGGCGATGCGCGCGCCCAGCGCGATCGCGAGCGTTTTCTCGTCGGCGGAAATGCCGTGGCCCGCCGAGTCCGCGCGCGCGAAATGCGACGCGCCATACGGCGTGCCGCCCGTGAGCGTCGTGGTCAGCGTGCTTTCGGTGTACGGAATGCCGAGGATCATCATGCCGTGATGCAGAAGCGGCAGCATCATCGACAGCAGCGTCGATTCCTGGCCGCCGTGCAGACTGCCCGTCGACGTGAACACGCAAGCGGGCTTGCCCGCGAGCGCGCCCGAGAGCCATTGCGGCGTGGTGCCGTCGAGGAAGTATTTGAGCGGCGCGGCCATGTTGCCGAAGCGCGTCGGCGAGCCGAGCGCGAGTCCCGCGCATTCTTCGAGATCGCGCAGTTCCGCGTAGGGCGGGCCTTCTTCCGGGATGTCGGGTTGCGTGGACTCGCAGACGGTCGAGACGGGCGGCACCGTGCGCACGCGCGCCTGCATGCCGGGAACGCTGTCGATGCCATGCGCGATCGCCAGCGCGAGTTCGCGCGTGGCGCCGTGCCGGCTGTAGTAAAGCACGAGGATGTCTTTCATAGGCATTTGCAGTGAACGGGTATTATAGGGGTGGGTCTGCTGACGGTGCCGCGAGTCTGTCGGCGTTCCTCTCTCTTGCTTGCGGTCCGCTTTCGGGTGACCGCTTTCGGATGAATTGACCGCAGGTTCATCGAACGCCTGATGATGCGTCGGCCGTCACGCGCATGCAGGCGCGTGTATCGAAGTCGAAAGTCGGAGGAGGTTGTCTTGTTGTCCAGGTTGCGTCTCGATCTCGACGCGCTGAAGCGTCTCGCGGAATTCGCCGCGAAGCGCAGCGGCGAGGATCGCATCCCGCAGGTGGCTGGCAGTCTGACGTTCACGACGATGCTGTCGCTGGTACCGCTCGCGACGGTCGCGTTCGCGCTCTTCACTGCGTTCCCGATCTTCGCGCAATTCCAGGCGTCGCTGCAGACGTTTCTCGCCGAACACCTGATGCCCGATCAGGTCAGCAGCCAGATCTTCAAGTATCTGAACCAGTTCGCGTCGAAGGCGAAGGGGTTGACCACGCTCGGGATGATCGTGCTGTTCGTCACATCCGTGATGACGATGATGACGGTCGAATCCGCGTTCAACGTGATCTGGCGCGTGCGCAAGGCGCGGCCATTCGCGCAGCGCGTGCTGGTCTACTGGGCGATCCTGACGCTCGGGCCGATCCTGATCGGCGTCAGCCTGTCGATCTCGTCGTATCTGTTCACGCAGTCGATGAGCTATACGGCCGCGCAGCGCATCACGCCGCTGATCGAATGGGCGCTGGCGGGCGCGGCGCTGCCGTTGACGGTGCTCGCGTTCACGCTGCTCTACGTGTTCTTGCCGAACTGCCGCGTCGAGTGGCGCGACGCGATTGTCGGCGGCGTGACGGCCGCGATTGCGTTCGAGATCGCGAAGCGCGGCTTCGGCTTCTACATCCGGCGCATTCCCACTTATACGGCTGTGTACGGCGCGTTCGCCGTCGTGCCGCTTTTTCTGCTGTGGATGTACCTCAGCTGGTTCATCACACTGGCGGGCGCGATGATCGCGTCGGCGCTGCCGGCAATACGCATCGGGCAGTTTCATCGCCGGGACTTTCCGGGCAGCGATCTGCTCGATTCGCTCGAACTGCTTGCGCACCTCGCCGAAGCGCGCGACGCGGGCACGCACGGCTACACGGTGCCCGAACTCGCTCGGGCATTGCGGCGCGATCTGGCGACGACCGTGCGCCTGTTGCAGCAACTGGAGGCGATCGACTGGATCGTCCAGCTCGACGAGAACGGCCAGCGGCCGCATTTTCTGCTGGTCGCGAATCCGAATCAGATCACGGTCAAACGGCTCTTCGACCTGTTCGTGATCGACCGTGACGAGCTGGCTTATCAGCTGAAACTCGATTCGACGCGCGTCGACAGCGCGATGCTGCTCGCCGCCCTCGATACCGAGCGGCTCGGCGTGTCGCTCGCGAGCTTGCTGGCGGCGCGAGAGGCTTCTCGTGGAATCGCGCAGCAGCCTCCTGAGACGGGCGCGAACGGCACGCCCGCGTTGCCGCAACAGACGGCTTGAAGCTGTTTGCCCTTCGCCTGAAGCTGCTTGACCTTCAACTGCTGCTTTTTGACTGTCGCTTCGACTCTTCCGCACGAACTTGCGCACTTCATCCGGCGCCGACGCTAGAGCGAAATGCGCCCCGTGCAGATGTCCTTGAACATCACCCAGTCGCCCATCAGGCTGTAGACGGGATGCCGGAATGTCGCGGGTCTGTTCTTTTCGAAGAAGAAGTGCCCGACCCACGCGAACCCGTAGCCGCACACGACGGCAGCAGGCAGCCATAGCCAGTCGCCCGTCGCGACGGCCATCGCGACACAGCCGATCACACCCAGCGATCCGATGAAATGCAGCCGCCGCGACATCGTGTTGCGATGCTCGGTCAGATAGTACGGATAGAACTCCGCGAAGCTCGCGAAGTGCGCGTCGTGCGTTGTCTGATGGCTCATGATCGCCTCCATTGCCTGCCCGCGTCGGCGCAGGTTTCGTCCGACCCGCCCAGGCATGGAATCATTGTGCTGCTATCGACAGGCACGTGCAACCTGGCCATCCGGCATATGGCGCGCGCTTTCCGGCGCGGTTAGTGTGTAGCGGTGGGTGACGCAGGTGGACGGTTCGAACTGCGTGTGGTCGCAAACGTGTAGAGCGCATCGAGAGTCGCGTCGGGCTGCTCGGACATCAGCGCGTGACCGGCGTCGAGCGTGATCGTGTCGACGGGCACGCCCGCTTCACGCAGCGCGTCGGCGAGCGCTCTGGCGGCGCGCGGCGGCGTCATAAGATCGCGCCGGCCGACGATCAGGCGCACTGGGCACGTCACTTGCGCAGCGCGGGCGAGGCCGTCCGTGTATGCGTTGCACGCGCTGAAGTCGGTGTGAAAAAGCTGCGGCTCGCCCGTTGCCGAAACGCGCTCCATCAGCCGCTGGTTCATGCCGTGCAACCAGAAGCCGGGCGCGGGGCACGACGGCTTGGCGGCGATGGTCGAATGCGACCACTGGTTCACCATCTCGATCGCGTCGGGCTCGCGCTCACGGGCGGCGTCGAGCAGCGTGTCGGAGACGGCCATCGGCACGGCCGTCGCGACGAGGGCGATGTTCGTCGCGCGCGACGGGTAGCGGGCGGCGAAGTCGAGCGCGACGAGCGAGCCCATGCTGTGTCCGGCGACGAACGCGCGCGCGACGCTCAGCGCGTCGAGCAATGCGGCCAGCCAGTCGGCCATCGCGCCGATGCTGGTCAGCGCGGGGCCGGCGCTGCGATGATGGCCGGGCAGATCGACGGCGAGCACGCTGAAGCCGTGGTGCGCAAAGTAGCGCGTCTGCAGCGCCCACGCGCTGTGATCGTGCTCGGCGCCATGTATGAAGACGGCCGTGGGCAGCGCGGCATCGAATGCCTTGCCGCCTGTGTATGCATAGGCCGGTTTGCCGTTCACGTCGACGATCATGCGGACTCCTTGCGTCCAGTGGCCGCCGGCTTGTTGGCGGATTGCGGGGCGGATTGTGGGGAGGAGCCGCCCGCGGATTTCTGCGCAGCCTTGAGCGCGCGCTTGAGGTCGTCGATCAGATCGTCCGGGTCTTCGAGGCCGATCGAAAGGCGGATCGTGCCTTCCGCGATGCCCGCTGCGGCGAGGGCAGCGGCGTCCATGCGGAAGTGCGTCGTCGATGCCGGGTGGATCACGAGCGAGCGGGCGTCGCCGACATTCGCCAGATGCGAGAACAGCGACAGCGCTTCGATGAACGCGCGGCCGGCGGCACGGTCGCCGCGCAAGTTGAAGCTGAACACGGCGCCCGCGCCGCGCGGCAGCAGGCGTTGCGCCAGCGCATGGTCCGGATGCGTGGGCAGTTCCGGATACGCGACGGATTCGACGGCAGCATGCGCAGCCAGAAATTCGACGACCTTGCGCGTATTCGCCACATGTCGTTCCATCCGCAACGGCAGCGTTTCGATGCCTTGCAGCAGTTGCCAGGCGGCTTGCGGATGCAGGCACGCGCCAAAGTCGCGCAGCCCTTCGCGTCGCGCGCGCAACAGGAAGGGCGCGACGGTGCTTTCCTCGGCGAACACCATGCCGTGAAAGCCCTCGTAGGGTTCTGTGAATTCGGGGAAGCGGCCCGAAGCCTCGAAGTCGAACGTGCCGCCGTCGACGAGCACGCCGCCGATCGTCGTGCCGTGACCGCCGAGAAACTTGGTCGCCGAGTGGTAGACGAAATCGGCGCCGTGATCGAACGGCTTCAACAGATACGGCGTGGTGAACGTCGAGTCGACCAGCAGCGGCACGCGGTGCTCGTGCGCGATCTGCGCGACTGTCGCGATGTCCAGAACGTCGAGGCCGGGGTTGCCGAGCGTCTCGCCGAACAGCAGCTTCGTGTTCGGGCGCAGCGCGCCGCGCCATGCGTCGATATCGCCGGGCTTCACGAACGTCGTTTCGATGCCGAAGCGCGGCAGCGTGTAGCTGAGCAGGTTGTGCGAGCCGCCGTACAGCGCGCTCGACGCGACGATGTGCGAGCCCGCGCCCATCAGCGTCGCGATGGCGAGGTGCAGCGCGGCCTGGCCGCTCGCCGTGCCGATCGCGCCCGCGCCGTTTTCGAGCGCGGCGACGCGCTCTTCGAAGACGGCGACCGTCGGGTTCGAGATGCGCGAATAGACATGGCCCGCGCGCTCCATGTTGAAGAGCGCGGCGGCATGATCGGAGTCGCGGAACGAGAACGACGTGGTCTGATAGATGGGCGTCGCGCGCGCGCCCGTCGCGGGGTCGGGCGCGGCGCCCGCATGCAGCGCAAGCGTATCGAAACGGTTGGCAGGCATCGTGGACGGCCGGGCGTCGGCGGCCCGGCGAAGGTGAAAGTGACGGCCATCGTATCACCGGGCCGCGTGCGCACCACTCCGTTTTCGCCCGCATGTCGACGCGCTCGCGGGCATGATTCCGCCATGGTCAGCGGTGTTGCGAATCGCACGGCCCGCGCTCTGCCACTGTTCCGACATGCCTGCGAGCGCCGTCTGCCGGACGTTCGATGACGCGCTATCGTCCGTCCCGTCCGCTTTCTTTTTGCGGGCCTTTCCGCTAGCATCGAAAGTCAGTCATGCCCTTAATGTTTCACCGGGCCTCATCTGCCACCATGCTGCATGGGACCAGAGCAAGGTAACGCGCCAAGGCGCCAACTCTGGTCGACAGGAGACAAATCATGCGAGTCAGCGACATTCTGAAGGTCAAGGGCAACACCCTGTTCACAGTCACACCCGATACGCCGCTCAACGAGGCCGTCAACACGATGGCCGAGCACGACATCGGCTCGCTCGTCGTGATGGAATATGGCGATCTCGTCGGCATGCTGACCTTCCGCGAGATCATTCTCGTGCTGAGCCGCAATGGCGGCAGCGTCGGCGGCACGACGATCCGCAAGATCATGGACGACCATCCGCTCACATGTACGCCGGAAACCGATGTCAACGAGGTGCGCCGCATGATGCTCGAGCATCACGTGCGCTATCTCCCTGTGATGGAAAGCCGCGCGCTGATGGGCGTGATCTCGTTCTACGACGTCGCCAAAGCTGTAGTCGAAGAGCAGGGCTTCGAGAACCGGATGCTGAAGGCCTATATTCGCGACTGGCCCGCAGAAGACGAGCCGCAGCAGGAGCAGCCCTCGCGCTGATTTTTGTTGGCCCGTCGTTGGCCTGCCGTTTGGCCTCGTTGCCTCGATCGGTCTGTCTGGCCGGCTTGCAATGCGCCGACATGCCGCTGTCGCATGACTGAACCATCCTCGAAGCGCGCGCGAAAAGCGTGCGCTTTTTTGTGCCCGCCATTCCCGCAGCGCCGCTGTGAATCTGCGCGAAGCCTGCCCTCTTTGTCACGCATTCGATGAGCGATCGTCCGTTGTCCACCGCCCAACACGCAAGGCGCACCTCGCGCGAACACGGCTCGCAGTTTCGCCTGTTGCGCGAGCGCCGTTTTGCACCGTTTTTCTGGACGCAGTTTCTCGGCGCGATGAACGACAACGTGTTCAAGATCGGCTTTACGTCGCTCGTCACGTATCAGGCCGCGCGATTCTCAGGCGTGAATGCGGACACCGCAGCCTTTCTGATTTCTGCAATCTTCATTCTGCCGTTCGTCCTGTTTTCGGCGACGTCCGGCCAGGTCGCCGACAAGTACGATAAGGCGATGCTCACGCGCTTCGTGAAGTCGTTTGAGATCGGCGTAATGCTGGTCGGCGGCGCGGGCTTCTGGCTGCATGACGCGCTGCTGCTGTATCTGTGCACGTTCCTGATGGGCGTCCATTCGACCGTGTTCGGCCCCGTCAAATACGCGTATCTGCCGCAGCATCTGGACAAGACGGAACTGGTCGGCGGCAACGGAATGGTCGAGATGGGCACGTTCGTCGCGATTCTGCTCGGCACGATTGCGGGCGGCGCGGCGGCGGGCTCCGAGGCGCATGGCGCGGCGATCCTCGCGTTCGGCTGCGTGGCGATTGCGCTGATCGGTCGCGTGGCATCTGGCTTCGTGCCGCAATCGGCGCCATCGCAGCCCGATCTGCGCATCAACTGGAATCCGATCAGCGAGACCTGGCGCAATCTGAAACTGGCGCGCGAAAACCGGACCGTCTTTCTTAGCCTGCTTGGCATTTCCTGGTTGTGGTTTGTCGGCGCGACATTTCTGTCGTCGTTCTTCCGTTTCGCGAAGGACGTGCTGTCCGCGAACCCCGATGTCGTGACCGTGCTGCTCGCGACTTTTTCGATCGGTATCGGCACGGGCTCGCTGCTGTGCGAGCGCTTGTCGAAAAAGCGCATCGAGATCGGCCTCGTGCCGCTCGGCTCGATCGGCATCAGCGTGTTCGCGATCGACCTGTTCTTCGCGAGCCACGCATTGCCGAAAGCCGCGCATCTGCTGACGGTGGCCGAATTCATGACGCAGCCCGCGCATTGGCGCGTGCTGGCCGATCTGTTCCTGCTCGCGATGTTCGGCGGCTTCTACAGCGTGCCGCTCTATGCGCTGATCCAGAGCCGCAGCCAGCCGAGCCATCGCGCGCGGATCATCGCGGCGAACAACATCCTCAACTCGCTGTTCATGATCGTGTCGTCGCTGATGGCCGTTGGGCTGACGTCGGCGGGCGTCGGCATTCCGGGGCTCTTTCTCGTGACGGCGCTGCTCAATGTGATCGTGGCCGTCTACATCTATTCGCTCGTGCCCGAGTTCCTATTGCGCTTCGTCGCATGGCTGCTCGTGCATACGTTCTATCGGATTCGTCTCGTTCACGCCGAGCGCATTCCCGAAGAGGGCGCGGCCGTGCTGGTGTGCAATCACGTCAGCTACGTCGACGCGCTCGTGATCATGGCGGAAAGTCCGCGGCCGATCCGCTTCGTGATGGACCATCGGATCTTCCGTACGCCGTTTGCCGGCTGGCTGTTCAGACATGCAAAGGCAATTCCGATTGCGCCCGCGCACGAAGACGCGGATCTGCTCACGCGTGCCTACGACGCCTGCGCAAGGGCGCTCGACGATGGCGATCTCGTCTGCATCTTTCCCGAGGGCAAGCTGACCAATACGGGCGACATGAATCCGTTCCGTCACGGCGTGTCGGAAATCCTGCGGCGGGCGCCTGTGCCCGTCGTGCCGATGGCGTTGCGCGGTCTGTGGGGCAGCGTCTGGTCGCGCAGCGCCGATGCGCGATTCCCGCGTCCGATTCACAAGGGCGTGATGAGCCGTCTGACGCTGGCGGTCGGCGAGCCGCTCGAACCCGCGCAGGCGACGCCGGAAGTCCTGCAGCAGATCGTGTCCGAACTGCGCGGCGCACGGAAATAGCGTTTCGGGCGCGGCTGCCCGCCGCGCGCGCAACGCGCTTTTGTGCGTTTGTCCTATAACGATCGCCCGAGTCCCCGCGCGCCACGGCGGGGCGGCCGGGCTGGCATAATAACGCTCTCCCCGCATTTCTTTGGACGACGCTCATGTCCGGCAATACCCTCGGTACGCTCTTCACCGTCACGACCTTCGGCGAATCGCATGGCCCGGCTATCGGCTGTGTGATCGACGGCTGCCCGCCGGGCATGTCGCTCGTCGAGGCCGACATCCAGTTCGAACTCGATCGCCGCAAGCCCGGCACGTCGCGGCACGTGACCCAGCGCCAGGAAGAAGACAAGGTCGAGATTCTTTCGGGCGTCTTCGAGGGCAAGACGACGGGCGCGCCCATTGCGCTTCTGATCCGCAACACGGACCAGCGCAGCAAGGACTACGGCAATATCGCCGAAACCTTCCGTCCGGGCCACGCCGACTACACGTACTGGCAGAAGTACGGCATCCGCGACTATCGCGGCGGCGGCCGTTCGTCCGCGCGGCTGACGGCGCCGACGGTGGCGGCGGGTGCCGTCGCGAAGAAATGGCTGCGCGAGAAGTTCGGCACCGAGATTCGCGGCTATATGGCGGCGCTCGGCGAGATCGACGTGCCATTCGTCGACTGGCAGCACGTGCGCGAGAATCCGTTCTTCGTGCCGAACGCGGACATCGTGCCGCAACTCGAAGCGTATATGGACGCGCTGCGCAAGGACGGCGATTCGATCGGCGCGCGCATCAACGTGGTGGCGTCGGGCGTGCCCGTCGGCCTGGGCGAACCGCTTTTCGACCGGCTCGACGCCGATATCGCGCACGCGATGATGGGCATCAATGCGGTGAAGGGCGTCGAGATCGGCGCGGGCTTCGCGAGCGTCGCGCAGCGCGGTTCGGTGCACGGCGACGAACTGACGCCGGAAGGTTTCGTCGGCAATCATGCGGGCGGCGTGCTCGGCGGCATTTCGACGGGGCAGGACATCACGGTGTCGATCGCGATCAAGCCGACGTCGAGCATCCGCACGCCGCGCCGCTCGATCGACAAGAGCGGGCAGCCCGCTGTCGTCGAAACGTTCGGACGCCATGATCCGTGCGTCGGCATTCGCGCGACGCCGATCGCCGAGGCAATGCTTGCGCTCGTGCTGATCGACCATGCGCTTCGGCATCGCGCGCAGTGCGGCGATGTCGTCGTCGATACG
Organism: Paraburkholderia diazotrophica; assembly: GCF_900108945.1. Taxonomy (GTDB): domain Bacteria; phylum Pseudomonadota; class Gammaproteobacteria; order Burkholderiales; family Burkholderiaceae; genus Paraburkholderia; species Paraburkholderia diazotrophica. The sequence goes on from NZ_FNYE01000012.1 coordinate 217,190, forward strand.
CCGAAGATCGCGGCGAGCGCGCCCTGAAGTCGAATAGTCGAAACTCGGCTTTGCACGCTCGCTGGTTATCGACAGGGCGGTCAGCATGAGTCACAACGTGAATCACAACGACTCCACGCGCGCCGACGCATTGGCGCAGCTTTACGCGCGCACGTCGGCGCCCGACGCCGTTGCGACGGACTGGCTCGCGCTCGGCAATGCGCTGCTGGCGGGAGCGAACGGCGACAAGGCACGACTGCGCCAGGCGGTCGATGCGCTCGTGCGCGCATACCGCCTCGACGCGAACTGCGACGCGCGGCTGCTGCACGAGATCGCACAGACGGCCTTCATTCTGCGGGACTGGGTGCTCGTCGAATCGGCGACGGCGCTGCTATTGGCGCGCGACGCCAACGACGCGAACGCGCTTGTCTGGCGCTCGGCTGCTTTCCAGCAACGCGACGATTTCGCCGAAGCTCAACGTCTGCTGCATGAAGCTGCACGGGCCGCGCCAGGCAACCACATCGTGCTGCACAAGCTCGCGTTGTGCATCAAGGAGCAGGGCCGTTTCGCAGAAGCCGAGGCGCTGCTGCGGCGCGTGCTGGAACTGACGCCGAATAATGCGCACGCGCTGTTCGATCTGTCGGAGCTGGAGATGCGCGCGGGACGATATGCGCAAGGCTGGCTCGACTATGAAGCGCGCGTCGCATTCGCCGACGATGTGAACGCCGCGAAAGTCGCACTTGCCGCGATTAGCCCCAACTGGCGCGGCGAATCGCTGGCGGGCAAGACGCTCGTCGTATATGGCGAGCAGGGCAACGGCGATTGCCTGTGGTCGGTGCGTTTTCTGCGTCTGCTCGCCGAACGCGCGCAACGCGAAGGCGGTCGCGTGATCTTCGGCTATGCGGGGCCGATGCAGCATCTGTTCGAACGCATGCTGCCTGCCGGCATCAGGATCGAAACAAGCCTCGAAACGAAGCCGGATTGTCACTGCGGGCTGATGAGTCTGCCGCTGCGGCTCGGCATCGACGATCCGTCGATGTGGGGGCGTCCGTATCTGAGCGCCGATCCCGAGCGTGCGGCGCTGTGGCGCGAGCGTGTCGCGGGCGCTGCGAAGGCGGGGAACAAGACCGTTGGCCTCGTGTGGAACGGCAATCCCGACCACGTCCGCGATGCGCGGCGCTCGGTTCCCGTCGAGCTGCTTGCGCCGCTTTTGAACGTGTCGGGCATCACGTTTTTTGCGGTGTCGCCGGGGCGTCAGACAACCGTCGAACAATGGCGGGCGCGAGGTGTCGATATCGTCGATCCGACCGAGCACTTCGAAGCGGGCTTCGACGATGTGGCTGCGCTGCTCGTGAATCTCGATGCGCTCGTGACCATCGACAGCGGTCCCGCCCATCTGGCAGGCGCGCTCGGCGTGCCGACGTGGCTGATGATCGATTACGTGTCCGCGTGGTTTTGGGGCGAAGAGACGGAGCGCGCGCCGTGGTATCAGACTGTCGAGCTGTTTCGCCAGCCGTCCGTCGGTGTGTGGACGCCTGTTATCGAACGGGTGCGCGCGCGGCTGGAGGCGCTCGCGGCTTGAATCGTGTGGGCCGTGTGGATGTCAACAAGCCGTCATACAAAAACGCCGCTCCAGGAGCGGCGTTTTTCGTTTGCCCAGACGCGGCGCGCGTCACATGTTCGGATAGTTCGGCCCGCCGCCGCCTTCGGGCGTGACCCACACGATGTTCTGCGTCGGGTCCTTGATGTCGCACGTCTTGCAGTGCACGCAGTTCTGCGCGTTGATCACGAGGCGCTCGCTGCCGTCGTCGTTCTTCACGAACTCGTACACGGCGGCGGGGCAGTAGCGGCCCTCGGGGCCCGCGTAGGTTTGCAGATTCACCTTGACAGGCACTGACGGATCTTTCAGCGTCAGATGCGCGGGCTGGTTCTCTTCGTGATTCGTGTTCGAGATGAACACCGACGAGAGCCGGTCGAATGTGAGCCTGCCATCAGGTTTCGGATAGTCGATCGGCTTGCACTGCGAAGCCGGCTTCAGCATCTCGTGATCCCAGTGCTGGTGATGCAGCGTCCACGGCACGTTGCCGCCCAGCAGCTTCTGCTCGATGCCGACCATCAGCGTGCC
>NZ_FNYE01000008.1 GCF_900108945.1 Paraburkholderia diazotrophica
CAAAACGACGCAGGCTAGTGCTGTCATACAAAGCCTCTTCGCAAGCGAAGTCGGCCAGATTGAACCAGTGTTGCACGAAGTGAATCCGCAGCATGCGCTCCAAACCAATCGGCGGTCGACCGTTACCGCGTTTCGGATAGTACGGCTCGATTACCGCGCACAGTTCGGTCCACGGAACGATCGTGTTCATCGTGTCAAGAAACTCGTCGCGTCGCGTGCGTTTGCGTCGGGTCTCAAACCCCGCGCCTTGATCCGCGGCCATTGCGAGCGTCTGCTGCTTCATTGCCTTTTGCCTTTCTCGTTGCTTGTGCACTCTATAACGCTTGATGCGCACAAGCGGTGGACTTAATCAGCATTGCCTTAGCGCGACGCGCCGCTAAAACAACGGCGGGCGCGCGAAACAACGAACGAAGAAGGCGCGTGATGCGCCTTTTTCGTTTTTTGCGTTACAGTCACTGAAAGCTACGCCTCCCGACATGCGATTGCGCGACTCCCGCGCCGCTTTATCACCATGCCGAAACCGCCAAAGATTCCGGAATCCGTACTCGTCGTCATTCACACGCCCCAACTCGACGTGCTGCTTATCGAACGAGCCGATCGGGAGGGGTTCTGGCAATCGGTGACGGGCTCGAAAGAGCGCATCGACGAGCCGATCGCGGAAACGGCGATCCGCGAAGTGGCGGAAGAGACGGGCATCGTGATCGGCGGCGATCTCGTCCCGCGCGAGGCGCTCGTCGACTGGCACCATCACATCGAGTTCGAAATCTTTTCGACGTGGCGCCATCGCTATGCGGAAGGCGTCACGCACAACGTCGAGCACTGGTTCAGCCTGCAGGTGCCTGAGCGTCTCGAAGTGACGCTCGCGCCGCTCGAACATACCGCGCATCTGTGGCTGCCCTGGCAGGAGGCCGCCGAGCGCTGCTTCTCGTGGTCCAACCGCGACGCAATCCTGCGACTGCCGCAACGCGTGAAGGAGCGTTGCCGATGAGCGGCGGCGGTGGCCGCCGCTTTGCGCGACTGACCCAGCATCTGCCCGGTCGGCGCTACGGGTCCAGGTATCGCTTTTGTACTGGCAACGAGATTCGCCTGTTCACCGAGGGGGAGCCGTTCTTTGCCTCGCTGGTCGAGCGCATCGACGCCGCGCAATGCGACGTTGTGCTGGAAACCTATATCTTCTGCGACGACGCGGCGGGCCGCTCCGTCTCCGATGCGCTGATACGTGCCGCTACACGCGGCGTCCGCGTGCGCGTGATCACCGATGGCATCGGCACCGAGCGCCTCGCGATGTTCAACGACTGGACCCTGGCGGGCGTCGAGCATCGCATCTACAACCCGCATCTGTTCGGACGCTTCGGCTTTTCGCGCACGCACCGCAAGCTCGCCGTGGTCGACGACGCGTTCGCGTGGTGCGGCGGCATCAATATCGTCGACGACTACGATCAGAACGGCATGCGCCTGCCTTATCCGCGCTGGGATTTTGCGGTCGAACTGCAAGGACCCGTAGTGGCCGACGTGCGCGAGGCATTCGACGTGCAATGGGAGCGCATTCGCATCGGCCACCGGCCCGCGCTGACGCCGCCGCCCGTCGGCGCCCCGACGCCGCGCGCCGCGACCGCGCGCTTCGTGCGCGCGCGCCAGAGCACGAGGAGCGCCCGCAATGCCGACATGCGTGCGATGGCCGAGCCGTGCGTCGCGTTCGTCGCGCGTGACAACTTCGTCAACCGGCGCGCGATCGAGAAGGCGTATCTGACGGCGATCGGCCAGGCGCGCTCCGAAGTGCTGCTCGCCAATCCGTACTTCATGCCCGGCCGCAAGCTGCGGCGCGCGCTGATCTTCGCGGCGCAGCGCGGCGTCGACGTGCGTCTCGTGATCGGCAGAAAGGAGTTTGCCGCGCTCGATTACGCGGTGCCGTTCCTGTATCGCTCGCTGCTGAAGGCGGGCGTGAAGATCGCCGAGTACGAAAGGACCATGCTCCACGGCAAGGTGGCCGTCGTCGATTCGAATTGGGGCACCGTCGGCTCGTCGAATCTCGACGCGCTGAGCCTCGTGCTGAATAACGAAGCCAACGTCGTACTCGTGCTCCATCCCGAAATCGACCAGTTGCGCGACGCGATCCTCGCGGCGTTCGACGAATCGCGCCGCATCGACGAAAAGCACTACGAGTCGCGTCCCGCCGGCGAGCGGCTGCTCAACTGGTTCGCATACAACACCTATCGGCTGGCGATGAAGCTGCTGACGGTCGGCGGCTACGATTAGACGAACGATCGGAAGGCAGGCTGGAAACATCGAAAAAGCGCAGACAAAATACGATCGGCAGCGCGCAGAAAACACAAATCGAAGACAACTCAGACTCGTTCCGGTAAATGATTCTAAAAAATTCCGCATCGTCCTATAGACGAATGACGGAAAATCGAAGCGTCGTTAGAAACCCGTTTCTAATAAATTCCTTGTTTCGCGGACGGTCACGCCCAATAATGGTACGACCGTTCGATTTTTCCTTTCGATCAAATCAGACGGTACACAGCTATGCGAAAAGGCGAACAAACGCGAGCCGCGATTCTCGATGCAGCACTCGATCTGGCAAGCCGCGACGGACTGGAAGGTCTGACGATTGGCCTGCTGGCCGAGCGTATGCAGATGAGCAAGAGCGGAGTGTTCGCGCATTTCGGGTCGCGCGAGGACTTGCAGGTCGAGGTCGTGCGCGAATATCACCGTCGTTTTGAAGACGAGGTGTTCTTCCCGAGTCTGCGCGAGCCCCGTGGCTTGCCGCGCTTGCGGGCGATGCTCTCGCGCTGGATCGAGAAGCGCGTCCAGGAAGTCACGACTGGATGCATCTACATCAGCGGCGCGGTCGAGTACGACGATCGCGCGGACAGTGCGGTGCGCGAGCAGCTGGTGGCGAGCGTGCAGATGTGGCGCGCAGCGCTCACGCGAGCCATTTCGCAGGCAATCGAAGAAGGGCATCTGCGCGCAGACACGGACTCGCAACTGATGCTCTTCGAACTGTATAGCTTCACGCTCGGCCTGCATCACGACGCGCGCTTTCTGCATCTGCCAGATGCCGTGCGCCTCACGTGGGCCGCGCTGGAAAAACTGATTGTTTCGCGTCAGAGCGAGAGCGCGAGCCGCTAGCGGGGCTGGCTGGGTCCATCGGATCCAAACGGCGGGAGGCTGGCTGCCACGCTTGAGCCAACACCTTTGGATTGACTGGAGAGACTCATGGGACAGTACGCCGCGCCGTTGCGCGACATGCAATTCGTATTGCACGAGCTGCTGAACGTCGAAGCCGAGATCAAGCAGATGCCCAGGCACGCGGATCTCGATGCCGACACGATCAATCAGGTGCTGGAGGAAGCCGGCAAATTCTGCTCGGAGGTGGTCTTCCCGCTGAACCAGAGCGGCGATCAGGAAGGCTGCAAGTACGAAGGCGATGGCGTCGTCACCACGCCGAAGGGCTTCAAGGAAGCGTATCGCCAGTACGTCGAGGCGGGCTGGCCCGCGCTCGGCTGCGATCCCGAGTACGGCGGTCAGGGCCTGCCCGCGTTCGTCAACAATGCGCTGTATGAGATGCTGAACTCCGCGAACCAGGCGTGGACGATGTACCCCGGCCTGTCGCACGGCGCGTACGAGTGCCTGCACGCGCACGGCACGCCGGAGCTGCAACAGGCGTATCTGCCGAAGCTCGTGTCGGGTCAATGGACGGGCACGATGTGCCTGACCGAGCCGCATTGCGGCACCGACCTCGGTATTCTGCGCACGAAGGCCGAGCCGAATGGCGACGGCTCGTACGCGATCAGCGGCACGAAGATCTTCATCTCCAGCGGCGAACACGATCTCGCCGACAACATCGTTCACCTCGTGCTCGCGCGTCTGCCGGATGCACCGAACGGCACGAAGGGCATCTCGCTTTTCATCGTGCCGAAGTTCGTGCCGGACGCGAGCGGCAACCCCGGCGCGCGCAACGGCGTGAAGTGCGGCTCGATCGAGAACAAGATGGGCATTCACGGCAACGCTACGTGCGTGATCAATCTCGACAACGCGAAGGGCTGGATGGTCGGCGAGCCGAACAAGGGCCTCAACGCGATGTTCGTGATGATGAACGCGGCACGTCTTGGCGTCGGCATGCAGAGCCTCGGCCTGACGGAAGTCGCGTATCAGAACTCGCTTGCATATGCGAAGGAGCGTCTGCAGATGCGCTCGCTGTCGGGCCCGAAGGCGCCCGACAAGGCCGCCGACCCGATCATCGTCCACCCGGACGTGCGCCGCATGCTGCTCACGCAGAAGGCGTACGCGGAAGGCGCGCGCGCGTTCTCGTACTGGTCGGCGCTGCATATCGACAAGGAGCTGTCGCATCAGGACGAAGCGGTGCGCAAGGAAGCCGCCGATCTCGTCGCGCTGCTCACGCCGATCCTGAAGGCGTTCCTGTCGGACAACGCGTTCGAAGGCACGAACCTCGCGATGCAGGTGTTCGGCGGCCACGGCTATATCGCCGAATGGGGCATGGAGCAGTACGTGCGCGACGCGCGGATCAACATGATCTACGAAGGCACGAACACGGTTCAGTCGCTCGATCTGCTGGGCCGCAAGGTGCTCGGCGACATGGGCGCCAAGCTCAAGAAGTTCGGCAAGCTGGTGACGGATTTCGTCGAAGCCGAAGGGATCAAGCCGGAGATGCAGGAGTTCGTCAATCCGCTCGCGGATATCGGCGACAAGGTGCAGAAGCTGACGATGGAAATCGGCATGAAGGCGATGCAGAACCCGGATGAAGTGGGCGCGGCGGCCGTGCCGTATCTGCGCACCGTCGGCCATCTGGTGTTTTCATACTTCTGGGCCCGCATGGCGCGCGTCGCGCTCGACAACGAAGCGTCCGGCGATCCGTTCTACAAGTCGAAGCTCGCCACTGCGCGTTTCTACTTCGCGAAGCTGCTGCCCGAAACGGCTTCGACGATCCGCGCCGCGCGCGCCGGCTCGAAGACGTTGATGGACATCGACGAAGCGCTGTTCTAAAGCCATCGCAGGCGGCGCATCGATCGTCACGCCATGCGCCGCCGCTCCGCTCTCTCACATACACCGCGTCAAGGAGGCTGCGTGCGCCTTCACGCGGCCACTCGCGACACCGCATCACTCCCCGGAGGAACGACGTGAGCAATCTGATCATTCGCAAGGTCGCCGTGCTCGGCGCCGGCGTGATGGGCGCGCAGATCGCTGCGCACCTGATCAACGCCAGAGTGCCCGTGCTGCTGTTCGATCTGCCTGCAAAGGAAGGCCCGAAGAACGGCATCGCATTGAAGGCGATCGAGAACCTGAAGAAGCTGTCGCCGGCGCCGTTCGGCGTGAAGGACGACGCGCAATACATCCAGCCCGCCAACTACGACGACGACATCGAAAAGCTCGCCGAATGCGACGTGGTGATCGAAGCGATCGCCGAACGCATGGACTGGAAGCACGATCTCTACAGGACAGTCTCGCCGCACATCGGCGCGAACGCGATCTTCGCGACGAACACGTCGGGCCTGTCGATCACGGAATTGTCGAATGGCTTCTCCGACGAACTGAAGGCGCGCTTTTGCGGCGTGCACTTCTTCAATCCGCCGCGCTACATGCATCTGGTCGAGCTGATCCCGACCACGGCGACGCGCCCGGAAATCCTCGATCAACTCGAAACGTTCCTGACGAGCGTCGTCGGCAAGGGCGTCGTGCGCGCGAAGGACACGCCGAACTTCATCGCGAACCGCGTCGGCGTTTTCTCGATCCTCGCGGTGATCGCGGAGGCCGCGAAGTTCGGCTTGCGCTTCGATGAAGTCGACGATCTGACGGGCAGCCGCCTGGGCCGCGCGAAGTCGGCGACGTTCCGCACGGCGGACGTCGTGGGTCTCGACACGATGGCGCACGTCATCAAGACGATGCAGGACAACCTCGCGGACGATCCGTTCTTCCCGGTCTACGAAACGCCCGCCGTGCTGGCCGGACTGGTGAAGCAGGGCGCGCTCGGCCAGAAGACGGGCGCGGGTTTCTACCGGAAGGAAGGCAAGGCGATCAAGGTGCTCGACGCGAAGACGGGCAGCTATATCGACGGCGGTGCGAAGGTCGACGAACTGGTCGGCCGCATTCTGAAGCGGCCGCCTGCCGAACGTCTGAAGCTCTTGCGCGAAACGCAGCATCCGCAGGCCCAGTTCCTGTGGGCGATCTTCCGCGACGTGTTTCACTACATCGGCGTGCATCTGGAATCGATCGCCGACAACGCGCGCGACGTCGATCTCGCGATCCGCTGGGGCTTCGGCTGGAACGAAGGCCCGTTCGAGGGCTGGCAGACGGCCGGCTGGAAGCAGGTCGCCGGGTGGGTGCAGGAAGACATCGCAGCGGGCAAGGCGCTGTCGAATGCGCCGCTGCCCGCGTGGGTGCTCGAAGGCCCCGTCGCCGAACAGGGCGGCGTGCACACGAACGAAGGCTCGTGGTCGCCGGCTGAACAGCGCTTCGTGCCGCGCTCGTCGCTGTCCGTGTACGACAAGCAGGTGTTCCGCGCGCCGCTCGCGGGTGAAACGGGCGCCGATCCGAAGACCTACGGCAAGACCGTGTTCGAGACGGATGCCGTGCGCGCGTGGGTCGACGATCGCGCGGGTGAAAGCGACGTCCTGATCGTGTCGTTCAAGAGCAAGATGAACACGATCGGACCGTCGGTGATCGACGGCCTCGTGCAGGCCATCGATGTCGCCGAGCAGGACTACAAGGCCGTCGTGATCTGGCAGCCGACGTCGCTGAAGCTCGGCGCGCCGGGCGGTCCGTTCTCGGCGGGCGCGAACCTGGAAGAAGCGATGCCCGCGTTCATGATGGGCGGCGCGAAGGGCATTGAGCCGTTTGTGAAGAAATTCCAGCAGGGCATGCTGCGCGTCAAGTATTCGAACGTACCCGTGGTCGCGGCCGTGTCGGGCATTGCGCTCGGCGGCGGATGCGAACTCGTGCTGCACAGCGCGAAGCGCGTCGCGCATATCGAGAGCTATATCGGTCTCGTCGAAGTGGGCGTCGGTCTCGTGCCGGCGGGCGGCGGCCTGAAGGAAGCCGCATTGCGTGCCGCCGAAGCCGCGACGCAGGCCGGCGCGACGAACGATCTGCTGAAGTTCCTGCAAAAGCCGTTCGAAAACGCGGCGATGGCGAAAGTCTCGGGCTCCGCGCTCGACGCCCGCGCGATGGGTTATCTGAAGCCGTCGGACACGATCGTCTTCAACGTCTTCGAACTGCTCGACACCGCGAAGAAGGAAGCGCGCGCGCTGGCCGCCGCGGGATATCGCCCGCCGCTGCGCGTGACGCAGGTGCCCGTCGCCGGCCGCTCGGCGATTTCGACGATCAAGGCGTCGCTCGTCAACATGCGCGACGGCCGCTTCATCAGCGATCACGATTACCTGATCGCGAGCCGCATCGCGGAAGCGATGTGCGGCGGCGACGTCGAAGCAGGCAGCCTCGTCGACGAAGAATGGCTGCTGACGCTCGAACGTCGTGCGTTCGTCGAGCTGCTCGGCACGCAGAAGACGCAAGAACGGATCATGGGCATGCTGCAAACGGGCAAGCCGGTGCGCAACTGAGGGAGCCTCAAATGACAAAGCAATTGCAAGACGCCTATATCGTCGCCGCGAGCCGCACACCGATCGGCAAGGCGCCGCGCGGAATGTTCAAGAACACGCGCCCCGATGAACTGCTGGTGCATGCGATCCGGTCGGCTGTCGCGCAGGTGCCAGGCCTCGATACGTCGCTGATCGAAGATGCGATCGTCGGCTGCGCGATTCCCGAAGCGGAGCAGGGGCTCAACGTCGCGCGGATGGGCGCGTTGCTCGCGGGCCTGCCGAGCACGGTCGGCGGCGTGACGGTGAACCGCTTCTGCGCATCGGGCGTGACGGCGCTCGCGATGGCGGCGGACCGCATTCGCGTCGGCGAATCGGACGTGATGATCGCGGGCGGCTGCGAATCGATGAGCATGGTGCCGATGATGGGCAACAAGCCGTCGCTGTCGCCGCATATCTTCGACCGCAATGAGGACGTCGGCATCGCTTACGGGATGGGCCTCACGGCGGAGAAGGTCGCGGAGCGCTGGAAGGTGAGCCGCGAGCAGCAGGACCAGTTCTCGGTCGAATCGCATCGCAAGGCGATCGCCGCGCAGCAGTCGGGCGAATTCAACGACGAGATCGCACCGTACACGCTGACCGAGCGCTTCCCCGATCTGACGACGGGCGAAATCAGCGTGAAGACGCGCGAGGTGAAGCTCGACGAAGGCCCGCGCGCCGATACGTCGATGGAAGGTCTCGCGAAGCTGCGCACCGTGTTCGCGAACAAGGGCACGGTGACGGCGGGCAACAGCTCGCAGACATCGGACGGCGCGGGCGCGCTGATCGTCGTGTCGGAAAAGATCCTCAAGCAGTTCAACCTGACGCCGCTCGCGCGCTTCGTCAGCTTCGCCGTGCGCGGCGTGCCGCCGGAAATCATGGGCATCGGTCCGAAGGAAGCGATTCCCGCCGCGCTGAAGGCCGCGGGTCTGAAGCAGGACGATATCGACTGGATCGAGCTGAACGAGGCGTTTGCTGCTCAGTCGCTCGCGGTGATCAACGACCTCGGACTCGATCCGTCGAAGATCAATCCGCTCGGCGGCGCGATCGCGCTCGGTCATCCGCTCGGCGCGACGGGTGCGATTCGTGCTGCAACCGTCGTGCATGGGCTGCGCCGGCGCAATCTGAAGTACGGGATGGTGACGATGTGCGTGGGAACGGGCATGGGGGCGGCGGGGATCATCGAGCGGCTGTAGTTTCCCCTGTCGTTCTCTATCGCTTGCGGGCCGCTTTTTGCTGCAATTCGAGGGCGGTCCGCCTGGCACGCGCAACGCGCAACACACCGACGAACGTCGAGGAGTCACAAGATGGACATTCTGGTCGAACGCACAGCCGACGTGCTGACGATAGCCTTCAACCGTCCCGACAAGAAGAACGCGATCACGGCCTCGATGTATCAGACGATGGCCGACGCGCTGGTTCAGGCGCAAGACGATGCTTCGGTGCGCGCGATCCTGATCCGCGGCAGCGTCGGCATTTTCAGCGCGGGCAACGATCTCGAAGACTTCTTGAAACAGCCGCCCGTCAGCGAAGACTCGCCCGTGTTCCAGTTCCTGCGCGCGATCTCGGCGGCGGAGAAGCCGCTCGTGGCGTCGGTGGCGGGCGCGGCCATCGGCGTGGGCACGACGCTGCTATTGCATTGCGATTTCGTCTACGCGGCCGACACCGCGATGTTCTCGCTGCCGTTCGCGCAACTGGGCCTGTGCCCGGAAGCGGCGTCGTCGCTGCTGTTGCAGCGTGTCGCCGGCTATCAGGCGGCCGCCGAAAAGCTGATGCTCGGCGAAGCTTTCGACGCGAAGGAAGCGCAGCGCATGGGCTTCGTGAACCGGCTGCTGCCCGCCGCCGAAGTGGATGCGTTTGCGATGCAGCAGGCGCAGAAGCTGGCCGCGTTGCCCGCATCGTCGCTGCGCGTGACCAAGCAGTTGATGAAGCGCGCCGCGCAGCACGAACTGCGCACGCAGATGACCGACGAGGCCGTGCACTTCGCGAAGATGCTGCTCGCGCCCGAGGCGAAGGAAGCGTTCAACGCGTTCTTCGAGAAGCGCAAGCCGGACTTCCGGCAGTTCGACTGAGCGTGGACGCGTGAGCGCGAGCCGTCGTCAGACGGTGTCGTAATCGACGTAACTCGACTCGCGGCAGAAGCTCACGAGCCGCACGCCCGCTTCGCGCGCAATCGTAATGGCGAGCGACGACGGCGCCGAAATGGTCGCGACCATCGGAATGTCGACGCGCGCGGCCTTGCGCACCAGCTCGTAGCTCGCGCGGCTCGACAGGAACACGAAGCCGTCCGTCGTATCGACGCGGTCCAGCACGAGCCGGCCGATCAGCTTGTCGAGCGCATTGTGGCGGCCGACGTCCTCGAACGCGTAGCGGATCGCGCCCGTCGCGTCGCACCACGCGGCGGCGTGCAGCCCGCCCGTCATCTTCGTGAGCGCCTGATGCGCGGGCAGCTCCTTCGCGGCCCGAGCGATCGCATCGGGCGCGAGCCGTTGCAGAAAGCCGGTGTCGGGTATGCGTTCGGGCGTCAGGTCGAGCAGATCGATGCTCTCGATGCCGCACACGCCGCAGCCCGTTCTGCCGGACAGCGCGCGGCGCTTCTCCTTCAGCGCGGCGAACGCCTGCTGCACGACGGTCAGCTGCACTTCCGCGTGGGGCAATTTGCCGTCGCGGAACTCGACCTCGATGTCCTGAATGTGTGCGCCGCGCTCGACGATCCCTTCCGAAATCGCAAACCCGACCGCGAACTCCTCCAGATCGCGCGGCGTGCACATCATCACCGCATGCGAGATGCCGTTGAAGACGAGCGCAACGGGCCACTCCTGGCCGACATGATCGGCGACCGTTTCGACGGTTTCGACCGCTCCGCCTCGGTGCCGGCGCACCGATTGCTCGATGACGCCCGGCTGTTCGCCCGTTTCCAGTTCGTTCACCTGCGTGCTCCTCTCGTGCCGTGCAAAGGGTTGCTGTGCTGGGCGGCAGTCGACGGCAGGGCCGCCGCGCCGCAAATAAGGTTCTAAAATACCTCAGACCGGCTTAGCGCGTTGGCCGCCGAACAAGAGGAATCTGCTATGGGACTCAATGATGCGCCGCTGCTGTTCCACTTCGAGATCGAATCTTCGCAGAATTTGAAATTTATCCCGATGGTCGTTCGCTTCAACCTCGACCGTTTCGGGCTGCGGATTTCGCTCGAACAATGGCAGATGCTGCCGCACGAAGACCGCGCGTTGCTCGCGCGTTTTCCCGTCGACGAGGACACGGCGATCGAGCCGAACTTCGATCACGCGCTCTTCGAAATGATGCGCACGCACGCGAACGTCGAGCCCGAGTGGTTCACGCCCGACGATAACCCGGCATGGCGCGACACGGCGGCCGTGCCCGAGACGGTGCTGCATCAGGCGAATCTGGCGAACCTGAACCCGCCGGGTGTCGACGACTGGGCGCGGCTCGATCCGTTCAAGCGTTATGTGCTCGCCAAACTGGCGCGCAAGAGCGCGAGCAACCACGATTTCCTGCCCGCGATGAAGGAATTCGGTCTCGCCGGCTGATCCCGGCGAAAGATTTTTTCGTTTTCACACTCAATCTCATCCGAACGCTGCCGTTATCCAAAGATGGCGCGTAAGAGCGCTGCGCCCGGCGACGCGTCTTTCGTCCGGGTCGCCCGCGTGCGCCGCCTGAGAACGGCTTCCTCGCGGGTGTCGCCTGCAGGATCGAACGACGTTCGGAACCTATGATCTCTTTCCTATCGAAGCGACTGCTGATCAACCTGGCGGTCGTCGTCGCGGCTGTCGGCGCGAACGCCTTCGTCGCGTACACGCAGATTCGCGGACAGCGCGACGCCGATGAGCGAACGGTCCGCTCGACGGCCATTCGCGAGAATCTCGAAGCTTATCGCGGGACGCTCGAGCACGGCCTGTCCATGCTCGGCCGCTACGAGGCGGCGGGCGTGCCTGCGCCCGCGAATGCGGGATCGGCGATGTCCGCGACGCTGGCGAAGCTCGAAAAGACGCTGCGCGACCAGTTGGCGAGCGAACCGGCGATCGCCGCCGAGTTTGGCCGGCTCACGGCCGACGGCAGCCGTCTCCAGCAGGACATCGCGCGCGCGCTCGACGGGACGATGGCGCCCGGAGTCGACGACACGCGTGCGTGGGCGGCGCAAGCCTACACGCGCCTCGGCATGGAATCCGACGGTATCGACGAGCGCATCGGCCGGCTGCGCGACGAGGAGGACCGCGCGCTGAAGGCGGCGCTCGACGAATCGATGCGCGACACGCAGTACGCGACGCTCGTCCTCATCGTGACGATGCTCGCGGGCAGCGGGCTCCTGATCTACACGTTCGGCGCGCGCGAAAACGTCGCGCGGGAAAAGCTGCGCATCGCGAAGGCACTGCATCGCAACGACGAGCGTTTTCGCGGGCTGTTCGAAGAGCATCCCGTGCCGATGTACATCTTCGATCGCGACACGCTGCGCTTTCTCGCCGTCAACGCGGCGGCCGTCCAGCAGTACGGCTACACGGAGAGCGACTTTCTTTCGATGACGATCCGCGACATCCGTCCGGGTTCCGAGGTCGCGCGGCTCGATTCGCATCTTCAGCGCAGCGACGCGACACCGGGCGGTCCGCGCACGATGGCGGGCATCTGGCATCACCGCCGCAAGGACGGCTCGCTGATCAGCGCCGACATCTCGTATCACGCGATGACGTTCATGGGCCGCCCCGCGCTCTTCGTGCTCGCCGACGACGTCACCGAACAGATCAACGCCGAAGCCGAAGCGCAGCGTTCGAACCAGATGCTCGAAACGGTGATCGACAACATCCCGCAGCGCATCTTCTGGAAGGGCAAGGATTTGCGCTATCTCGGCTGCAACATGGCGTTCGCTCGCGATGCGGGGCTCGCGTACCCGGAGCAGGTGATCGGCAAGCGGGACGAGGACATGCCGTGGCGCGCGTTCGCCGACCAGTTGCATCACCACGATGTGGAAGTGATGAGCTCGGGCGTGCCGAAGATGAACTTCGAAACCGACGTGGTGATCGACGGCGTGCATCGCACGACGATGACGAGCAAGCTGCCGTTCACCGACGGCGAGGGCCGCGTGATCGGCGTGCTCGGCTCGTACACGGACATCACGGAGCGCAAGCGCGCCGATCTCGCGCTACGTCTGCAAAGCCGCGCGCTCGATGCGAGCGTCAACGCGATTCTGATCACCGCGCCTTCGAACGAAGGCAATCTGATCGAATACGTGAACCCGGCGTTCAAGCGCATCACGGGCTACGATCCGCAGGAAGTGATCGGCCAGGACTGCCGCCTGTTGCAGCGCGACGACCGCAATCAGGACGGCATCGCCGCGATCCGTCAGGCGCTCGCGGCGAACCGCGAGGTGAGCGCGGTGCTGCGCAACTACCGCAAGGACGGCGCGCTGTTCTGGAATCAGCTGTATATCGCGCCCGTGCCCGATACCGACGGACAGACCACGCACCACATCGCCGTCATCAACGACGTGACGGCGCTGATCCGCTATCAGGAGCAGCTCGAATACCAGGCGAACTACGACAGCCTCACGCGCCTGCCGAACCGCAATCTGCTGCGCGACCGCCTGCAACATGCGCTGATCGTCGCGGAGCGGCATCACAAGGGCGTGGCCGTCGTGTTCATCGATCTCGACGGCTTCAAGAACGTCAACGATAGCCTGGGGCACAGCGTCGGCGACCGTCTGTTGTCGGTGGTCGCGGACCGTCTCGCGCGTTGCGCGCGGGCGAGCGATACGGTGGCGCGTCATGGCGGCGACGAGTTCGTCATCGTGATGACGGACACCGTCGACGAGCAGTCGCTGATCGCGTGGATGGAGCGCGTGCGCGCGTCGATTTCGGAGCCCGTGTGGCTCGACGGCACGGAGCTGTATGTCGGCTGCAGCATGGGCGCGAGTCTATTCCCGCAAGACGGCGAAGATGCCGAAACGCTGATGAAGAAGGCCGATCTCGCGATGTATCGCGCGAAAGACATGGGGCGCAACACGTTCCAGTTCTATCAGCCGGAGATGAACGTGTCGGCGGGCGCGCGGCTCAACATGGAGCGGCGTCTGCGCCGCGCGCTGCGCGACAACGAATTTCTGCTGCACTATCAGCCGCAGGTCGATATCGAAACGGGCCAGGTGGTCGGCATGGAAGCGCTCGTGCGCTGGCGCGATCCCGAGGTCGGTCTGATTCCGCCGTCGCAGTTCATTCCCGTCGCCGAGGAAAGCGGGCTGATCGGGCCGCTGTCCGAATGGGTGCTGCGCGAAGCGTGCCGGCAGAACAAGGCCTGGCAGGACGAAGGCCTGCCGCCTGCGCGCGTGTCGGTAAATCTGTCGGCGCGGCAGTTCCAGCAGCGCGACATTGCGAAGCTCGTGACGCAGGTGCTCGCGGAGACGGGTCTCGAGCCGCAGTATCTGGAACTCGAGTTGACCGAGAGCACCATCATGCGCAACGCAGAAGAAGCCGTGACGATGCTCACCGAATTGCACGCGCTCGGCATCGGCCTCGCCATCGATGATTTCGGCACCGGCTATTCGAGCCTGAGCTATCTGAAGCGCTTCCCTGTGGACCGCTTGAAGATCGACAGATCGTTCGTGTCGGACATCGGCGAATCGTCGGACGATGAAACGATCACGTCGGCGATCATCGCGCTGGCGCACTCGCTGAATCTGCAGGTGATCGCGGAAGGCGTGGAGACGTCGACGCAGCTCGACTTCCTCAAGGAACGTGCGTGCGACGAGATGCAGGGTTACTTCTTTGCGAAGCCGCTGCCGCACGACGCGATACCCGACATGCTGCAGAGAAGCGCGGACAATGCCGCGGAAAACGAGGACGTAGCCGCGGCAGACGCCTGATCGCGAGCCTCAGGCGTAAGCGTATCGCGCCACGCAAGGCGGCGTCCCGATGTTCGAACCTCAGTCCAGCCGAGGCAGTGCGCGCGGACGGCGATCGCTGTCCGTCGCGACATACGTGAGGGTCGCTTCCGTGACCTTCACCACTTCTTCCGCGAGGCTCATACGCTGCGCGTAGACCTCGACGTCGACCGTGACGGACGTGTTGCCCGTCTTCACGATATCCGCGTAGAAAGTCAGCAGATCGCCGACGAACACCGGCTGCTTGAACACGAACGAATTGACCGCGATTGTCGCGACGCGGCCGTTTGCGCGGCGGCTCGCGGGAATCGAGCCGGCAATGTCGACCTGCGCCATGATCCAGCCGCCGAACACATCGCCATGGACGTTCGCATCCGACGGTTGTGGGACGACGCGTAGCGCGCACGGTTTCTGCGGGAGTTGGAGAGTCTCGGTCATCGGGGTATCCATAAAAATCAGTTGAGCCGACAGCGGCAGCGGCGGATCTCACGACAACGGCACGACGGGAACGGCAAACGACGCTGGGTCAGCGCTGCGAAAGCGGCGCCAGCCGGCTTCTGCGACAATATTGTCGAATCAGGAATTGTACGGGAAAGCGTGTGCTGGAGCGTATCAGGCTCCAGCGCGCTTCTGGACGTTTCAGGCGCGTAGCCCGTCACATTCCCATCAGTCACGCGTCAACGCGTGCCGGCTCCCCCACAACACAATCATGCGTCGCTATTCCGCTTCGTCCGAACCGCCGCCGATCTCGAACCAGCCGCGCAACGACTGGCAGACGATCGTCTCGCTGCTGCCATACCTCGCGACGTACAAGTGGCGCGTCGTGCTGGCGCTCAGTTGCCTGATCGGCGCGAAGGTCGCGAATCTCGGCGTTCCCGTCGTGATGAAGCGCATCGTCGACAGTCTCGCGTCGGTGCAGCATCTGACGGCGCTCGGGCGCGCGACGAATGCGCCCGGCATCGTGCTGCTCGGCGGCGTCGGGCTGCTGGTGGTCGCGTATGCCGTCGTGCGGCTGTCGACGTCGCTCTTCACCGAGCTGCGCGAAATTCTCTTCTCGAAGGTGACGGAAAGCGCAGTGCGCCAGCTTGCGCTGAAAGTGTTCCGGCATCTGCATTCGCTTTCGCTGCGTTTTCATCTGGAGCGGCAGACGGGCGGCATGTCACGCGATATCGAACGCGGCACGCGCGGCATCACGCAACTGATTTCGTACTCGCTGTACAGCATTCTGCCGACACTCGTCGAAGTCGGTCTCGTGCTGGGCTTTTTCGTCGTCAAGTACGAGGCGTATTACGCGCTCGTCACTTTCGCCGCGCTGGCCGTGTACATCACGTACACCGTCAAGGTGACCGAGTGGCGCACGCATTTTCGCCGCACGATGAACGAACTCGATTCGAAGGCGAACTCGCGCGCAATCGATTCGCTGTTGAACTACGAGACGGTCAAGTACTTCAACAACGAAGAGTGGGAAGCGACGCGCTACGACGAAAATCTGAAGCGCTATCGCGCGGCGGCGATCAAGTCGCAGAACTCGCTGTCGGCGCTGAACTTCGGCCAGCAGGCGATCATCGGCACCGGGCTCGTGTTCATCCTGTGGCGCGCGAC
This sequence comes from Paraburkholderia diazotrophica, assembly GCF_900108945.1. Taxonomy (GTDB): domain Bacteria; phylum Pseudomonadota; class Gammaproteobacteria; order Burkholderiales; family Burkholderiaceae; genus Paraburkholderia; species Paraburkholderia diazotrophica. The sequence continues at coordinate 16,075 of NZ_FNYE01000008.1, forward strand.
GCAAGGCGTGATGGCGGGGCGCCTCACGCTCGGCGATCTCGTGCTGATCAATACGTTCATGCTGCAGCTCTACATTCCGCTGAATTTTCTCGGCGTCGTGTATCGCGAGCTGAAGCAGAGTCTCACCGACATGGACCGCATGTTCACGCTGCTCGGCGCGTCGCGCGAAGTGCCCGACGCGCCCGATGCGCCGCCGCTCGCCGTGTGCGGCGCGCAGGTCGGCTTCGAGCACGTGAGCTTTGCGTATGAACCGTCGCGGTCCATTTTGCACGATGTGAGCTTCACGATTCCGGCGGGCACGACGACGGCTGTCGTCGGACATAGCGGCTCGGGCAAATCGACGCTTGCTCGCCTGCTGTTCCGCTTCTACGATCTGGACCGCGCGACGGGTGGCGCAATCCGTATCGACGGACAGGATATTCGCGACGTGACGCAGGATTCGTTGCGGGCGTCGATCGGCATCGTGCCGCAGGACACAGTGCTCTTCAACGACACGATCTACTACAACATCGCGTATGGACGTCCAACGGCGACGCGCGACGAAGTGATCGCGGCGGCGCGCGCCGCGCACATCCACGAGTTCATCGAGAGCCTGCCGAAGGGCTACGAGACACCCGTCGGCGAACGCGGATTGAAGCTGTCGGGCGGCGAGAAGCAGCGCGTCGCGATCGCGCGAACGGTGTTGAAGAATCCGCCCATTCTGCTCTTCGACGAAGCGACGTCCGCACTCGATTCGCGCTCCGAGCGCGCGATCCAGCACGAACTCGATCAGATCGCGCGCGAGCGCACGACGCTCATCATCGCGCACAGGTTATCGACGGTCGTGCATGCGCAGCAGATCATCGTGATGGACAAAGGGCGCATCGTCGAACGCGGCACGTTTGCTGAGCTGATTTTGATGGGCGGGCTCTTCGCGCAGATGTGGGCGTTGCAGCAGGAGCGCGCGGCGCACGCCGAAGAAGCGGTCGAAGAGCAGGGGAATGGGGAGGGGCGCTAAAGCGCCACTTGCGTGCTCTTCTGACGGTTAGGCGTTCTGCCCCACCAACTGCCGGTCGAGCGCATCGAGTTGCGCCGGCGTCCCGACGTTCTCCCACAACCCTTCATATAGCTCGCCGCTTGCGCGCTTCTGTGCAATCGCCTCGCGATAATACGGCGTGAGCGCGCGACGCGTCCCCGGCGCGAGGTCGCGAAACATCCGGGTGTCGTAGAGCCCGATGTTGCCGAACGTATAGCGCGGCGCGCCTTCCAGTGACAGCACACCGTCGCTGCCCAGCGCGAAATCGCCGTTCGGATGAAACGCGGGATTGGGCACCATCACCAGATGCATGCCGGCATCGGCAGCTTCGGCAAGCCGCGCGGCAGGCACACGCAGCGCCGCGTAATCGAAGTCCGCGTACACGTCGCCGCTGACAGCCACGAACACTTCCGGCTTGCCCGCGTCTTCGAGCAGCGGCAGCGCGCGCGCAATGCCGCCCGCTGTTTCGAGCGGCTCATGTTCGGCGGAATAGCGCAGCGACAGGCCATACCGTGAGCCGTCGCCAAGCGCCGCTTCGATCTGCGCGCCGAGCCACGCATGATTGATCACGACGGTCGTGAAGCCGGCGCGCGCGAGCCGTTCGATCTGCCACTCGATCAGCGCCTTGCCGCCGACCTTCAAAAGCGGCTTCGGGCAAGTGTCCGTCAGTGGACGCATCCGTTCGCCGCGTCCGGCGGCGAAGATCATCGCTTTGTTCAAGTTGTTCACCCGTCCGTCAGAAGGTGTAGCCGACATCGACGGCGCGGCCTTCGAGGTCATCGAGCAGTTTCGCGAACGGCGCGAGCGGCCGGTAGCGTTCCGCGACCTTGCGCGCATAGCCGATGAAGCGCGGCAGGTCGGCCATGTAATGCGGCTTGCTGTCGCGATAGTTGATCCGGCAGAACAGGCCGAGCACCTTGATATGCCGTTGCAGACCCATCCATTCGATCTGGCGATAGAACGCGCCGAAATCGGCATCGACGGGCAGGCCGGCTTTCTTCGCGCGCTCCCAGTAGTACGCGAAGCAATCCAGTTCGAACTCTTCGTCCCAGCTGATGAACGCATCGCGCAGCAGCGACGCGACGTCATAGCTGATCGGTCCGTACACCGCGTCCTGGAAGTCGAGCACGCCCGGGTTCGGGCTCGCGATCATCAGGTTGCGCGGCATGAAATCGCGCAGCATGAAGACCTGCGGCTGCGCGCGCGCGCTCGCGATCAGCAGCGCAAACGTGCGGTCGAGCACGCCGCGCGTGTTGTCGTCGACCTCGCGCCCCAGGTGCCGGCCGATAAACCACTCGGGCATCAGCTCCATCTCGCGGCGCAGAAACGCTTCGTCGAATGGCGGCAGCACGTCTTCGCGCGACGCGAGCTGCCAGCGGATCAGTGTGTCGAGCGCATCGCGCATCAGTTTTTTCGCGTCGCCGGCGCTGCCTTCCTTGAGCGCGCCCAGATACGACCGCGTGCCCAGATCCGTCACGAGCATGAAGCCCGCATCGAAATCGACTTCGAGCACGCGCGGCACGTGCACGCCCGCGTCGGCCAGCAGACCCGCGATCTGGACGAATTCACGGCATTTTTCGGGCGGCGGCGCATCGACGGCGATGACCGTCGCGACGGCCGGATCGTTCGCGCCGAGGTCAGCGCCGCTGCCCGCGAGGCGGAAATAGCGGCGAAAGCTGGCATCGGCGGAAGCGGGCGCGAGCGTCGCGAGTTCGAGTCCGTAACGGTCGGCGTGAGTGCGCAGCCAGGCGCTCAGAAGATCGAGGCGGTGATCCGCGCGCGAAGCAGCGGAGGTGGCAGAAAAAGCGGAGGAAGCAGGGGGAAGCGTCATGAAATGCTGGTGACAAAATCGGGGTGGGCAACGTCTTGCCATATAATACCCCACGACTTTTTTGACGCGACTCGCGTCAGTTCTCGCGCATCTCCCCGATCGCCCGCCTTACCGCTGCATGAATCGTCAATAGTTGTGCATTCGAAGCCCGACTGCACAGGCGGCAGCTTGTGATCGATGAACCGGGTGGATGAACTGACCGCAGAGCCGATACGCCAAACGATACATGCCGCCTAACAAGCTTTTCCCAACCACTCCCTCCTCTGACGCCCTGCCGCGCAGAAGGCGGCTCGCAGCGGCGCTGGTCGCCGTGCCGGGCCTGCTGCCCGCGCTCTCGCACGCGCAGCTGGCGGGAGAGGCGGCGCAGGCGCAGCCGATAGACGCGCCGTGGGGCCTGCGGCTGGCTCCACAACTCGAAGAACATCCGACGCCCAACGGTCAGAGCCCAGCGACCTTCGTGCTCGGCGACTCGACGACGGGCACGGCCGACCAGGACATCGCCGCAAAAGGCTCGGCCGAAGTCCGCCGCGGCTATTCGGCGCTCAAGGCGGACGCGCTTCATTACGATCAGGATACGGACATGGCCGACGCTTACGGCAATGTCCATCTGTCGGGCAACGGCAGCGTGTTTACGGGGCCTGAAGCGCACATGAAGGTTGAGTCGAGCGAAGGCTTCATGACTTCGCCGAAGTACCACTTCAACGCGACGGGCGGCTCGGGCAGCGCGGAACGCGTCGATCTGCTCGACAACGAGCGCTCGGTGTTTACGCGCGGCACGTACACGGCGTGCCAGTGCACGGACGATCCCGCGTGGTACATCAAGGGCAGCGAGTTCGATTTCGATTCGGGCGCCGACGACGGCGTCGCGCACAACGGCGTGCTGTTCTTCCAGGGCGTGCCCGTATTCGCGAGCCCGTGGCTGTCGTTCCCGTTGTCGGGCGCGCGGCGCAGCGGTCTGTTGCCGCCGACGGCGTCGCTCAGTTCGACCAATGGTTTCGAGCTGTCGCTGCCGTACTACTTCAACATCGCGCCGAACCGCGATCTGACGCTGACACCGCGCATCCTGTCGAAGCGCGGCGTGCAGACGCAAGCGAATTTCCGCTATCTGTCGCCCACCTATAGCGGGTCGATCACGGGCGAGTTCCTGCCCGACGACAAGATCACGAAGACGAACCGCTACGCGTTGTACATCCAGCACAACCAGAATTTCGGTTCGGGCTTCGGCGGGTACATCTACTACAACAAGGTCTCGGACAACACGTATCCGGAAGACCTGTCGTCGACGACGAACCAGTTCCTGAATGGCACGCAGCTGCTGTATCAGCAGGAAGCGGGCCTCACGTACAACAACGGTCCGTGGTCCGTGCTCGCGCGCGAGCAGCACTGGCAGACGCTGCCGCCGTCCACCGCGCCGTACGGCCGCGAGCCGCAGTTGAACGTGAAGTACAACAAGTACAACGTCGGCGGCTTCGATTTCGGCGCCGAAGCGGACTACACGCGCTTCCGGATCACGACGGCGGACGCGACGGAAGGCGATCGTGTCGTCTTCAATCCGTATCTGTCGTATTCCGTCGTCGGCCCGGGCTACTTCGTCACGCCGAAGGTGCAGTGGCACTTCGCGTCGTACGACCTGAGCAACATCGGCACGGGCGCGCCTGCCGGTCAGCCGAAGAACTTCACGGAGTCGGTGCCGACGTTCTCGTTCGATACTGGCCTGATCTTCGACCGCTCGGTGCGCATCTTCGGCGAGGACTATATCCAGACGCTGGAGCCGCGTCTGTACTACGTCTACACGCCGTTTCGCAATCAGAACTTCGCGCCGCTGTTCGATACGGCAGAGTCGGACTTCGGCCTCGCGGAGATCTTTACGCCGAACACGTTCGTCGGTAACGACCGCATCGCCGATGCGAACCGCCTGACGGCGGCGCTGACGACGCGTTTCCTGAACCCGGCCACGGGCGACGAGCGCGCGCGCTTTGTGATCGCGCAGCAGTACTATTTCCGCGATCAGCGGGTGACGCTGAACCAGTCGCAGACGACCGAGCAGGCGACGCATTCGGACCTGATTCTCGGCGCGTCGCTGAAGCTCGGGGCCGGTTTCGCCTCGGAAACGGCGTTCCAATATAATGCGGACAACAACCAGCTGGTCAAAACCAGCGTCGGCTTCGGGTACAGCCCGGAGTCGGGCAAAGTCATCAACGTCGGATACCGCTACACGCGCGCCAACACGACGCTGGACAACCAGCCGATCAACCAGCTGCTGATTTCGGGCCAATGGCCGCTGACGCACCGCTTCTACGGCGTCGGGCGGATCAATTACGATCTGAAGGGACACCGCGCCGTCGACGCGCTGCTCGGCGTGCAATACGACGCGGATTGCTGGACGCTCGGCGTCGGCTTCCAGCGCTACGCAAACGGGATCAACTCGACGGGCGGCCAGTCGGCGGGCACGCGGGTGCTTGCGCAGTTGACGTTCAAGGGGCTGTCGAGCGTCGACAACGGGCTGATGTCCGCGTTCCGCGCGAGCGTGGCGGGCTATACGCCGCTGCCGCCTCCGCCGCCGCCCGAATCGCAGTTCAACAACTACGAGTAACCGGTCGGGAGTGACCGGGTCGCGAACAACGGATGCCGCGTCGTTCGCAGAAGGGAAAGGCAACTGTGTTGCATAGGATCGGAAAGGCGCTGGAGCGCCAGTTCCCGTCGACTGCAACCAGGTTGCATGGGATCAGGGTAAGGCGTGGGACGGGAGCGCGCACCAAAGCGCCAATTCCGTCGATACGCCAGCTCTGGTCGACAGACGGGCCGAGCGTGCCCGACATCATTGGAGTATCTGTGGCAATCATGAAAAAGCTTCGCCTGGCAACGTTCGCGACCGGCCTCGCTGCGGCCGCATCCATTCTGTTGGCAGCATCGGCGCATGCGCAGGCGCTGAATAGCGGCAACAACTCGCAAACCGTCGATACGATCGCGGCCGTCGTCAACAACGGCGTCATCACGCAGCGCGAGCTGGATATGCGCGTCGGCCTGATCACGAAGCGGCTGAACCAGCAGCACGCGCCGATTCCGCCCGCCGATCAGCTGCGCCAGCAGGTGCTCAACCAGATGGTGCTGGAGCGCATCCAGTTGCAGAAGGCGCGCGAAGACGGCATCACCGTCGACGACCCAACCGTGCAGCGCACGCTCGAACGTCTCGCGCAGGCGAACAACATGCCGCTCGAAATGTACCGTGCGCGCATCGAGGCGCAAGGTGTGCCCTGGACGACCTTCACGGGCGACGCGAAGACGGAGCTGATCCTGTCGCGTCTGCGCGAGAAGGAAGTGGACAGCAAGATCACGGTGTCGGATGCGGAAGTGGCGAACTACATCGCGAGCCAGCGCGGACCGACGGCCGGTCTCACGTCCGAGCTGCACTTCGAGCACATCTTCCTGAAGGCGCCGCTCAACGCGTCGCAGACGGACATCGAGGCCGCGCAGGCCAAGGCGAATTCGCTGCTCCAGGAAGCGTCGAGCGGCGGCAATTTCGCGAGGCTCGCGAAGGCCAATTCGCAGGCGCCCGACGCATCGAAGGGCGGCGACATGGGCTTTCAGGCTCCGTCGAAACTGCCGGCCGAATTCGTGACGGCGGCATCGACGCTGCGTCCGGGTCAGGTCAATCCGTCCGTGATCCGCACCAACGACGGCTTCGAGATCGTGCGTCTCGTCGAGCGCCGTTCGGGCCAGGGCGCGACGTCCGCCGATTCGACGAAGCTCGTGCAGACCCACGTCCGGCACATCCTGCTGCGCGTCGGCGAAGGCATGTCGGAGCCGCAGGCACGCGAGAAGCTGGTCGAAATCAAGCGCGACATCCAGTCGGGCCAAGGCGATTTCGACAAGTTCGCGCGCACCTATTCGCAGGACGGCTCGTCGTCGCAAGGCGGCGATCTCGGCTGGATCAGTCCGGGGGAGACGGTGCCCGAGTTCGAGCGGGCGATGAACTCGCTGCAGGACGGCCAGATCAGCGAACCCGTGCGAAGCGAATACGGCTACCACCTGATCCAGGTGCTGGGCCGCCGCGAAGCGGAAGGATCGGTTGCGCAGCAGATGGATCTCGCGCGTCAGGCCATCGGCCAGCGCAAGGCGGAACAGGCGTATGCCGACTGGCTGCGTGAACTGCGCGACACCGCGTATGTCGATTACAAGGTAGGCCCCGTCACGGGCACATCGATGCAATAAATTCCGGAGCCGTCATGACCGCTGACCAGCCCTCGAACGCACTGCTGAACATCGCGATTACCACGGGCGAGCCGGCGGGCGTCGGTCCTGAACTGACGGCACTGGCGCTCGCCGCGGCGGGCGCGCACTGGCCAGATGCGCACTTCACGGTGCTCGGCGACGGCGGCCTGCTGGCCGAGCGCGCGAAGGCCGTCGGCATCGATTGGGCGGCGCAGCAGGGGCGCCGCATCGCGACAGACCATCACGCGCTCGCCGTGCCCGCCCAGGCGGGCAAGCTCGATGCGAAAAACGGTCCGTATGTGCTGAGCCTGCTCGACGCCGCGATCGACGGCGCGCTCGCCGGCACGTTCGATGCAATCGTCACCGCGCCGCTGCAAAAGAGCACGATCAACGATGCAGGCGTGCCCTTCACCGGACACACCGAATATCTCGCCGAGCGCACGCACACGCCGCACGTCGTGATGATGCTCGCGGGCACGGGCGCGCGGCCGTTGCGTGTCGCGCTCGCGACCACGCATCTGCCGTTGAAGGACGTATCGGCGGCATTGACCGTCGATGGGCTCGTCGATACGTTGCGTATCATCGATCACGATCTGCGCCATCACTTCGGCTTGCCTGCGCCGCGCATTCTCGTCACGGGCCTGAATCCGCATGCGGGCGAAAACGGCTATCTCGGCCGCGAGGAGATCGACGTGATCTCGCCCGCGCTGAAGCTCGCCAACGGTCAGGGCATCGACGCGCGCGGCCCGTATCCCGCCGATACCCTGTTCCAGCCGCGCTATCTGAACGAAGCCGATTGCGTGCTCGCGATGTTCCATGACCAGGGCCTGCCCGTGCTCAAATACGCGACGTTCGGCGAGGGCATCAACGTGACGCTGGGCCTGCCCATCGTCCGCACTTCCGTCGATCACGGCACGGCGCTCGATCTCGCGGGCACGGGCCGCGCGGATGCGGGCAGCCTGATCGCCGCGATCGACACCGCGGTTTCCATGGCGCGCAACCGCCGCGCCGCGTGATTTTTCTTAAGCTTCTTCGATGTCCAACAGTTCAAGCAGACAGCACCAGGGCCACTTCGCGCGCAAGCGCTTCGGACAGAATTTTCTCGTCGACCTCGGCATCATCGATTCGATCGTCGACGTGATCCGTCCGCAACGCGGCGAGCGCATGGTCGAAATCGGGCCGGGGCTCGGCGCACTCACCGGGCCGCTGATCGAGCGTCTCGCGACGCCCGAAGCGCCGCTGCATGCCGTCGAACTGGACCGCGACCTGATCGGGCGCCTGAAGAAGAAGTTCGGCGATCTGCTCGAACTGCACGAAGGCGACGCGCTCGCGTTCGACTTCGGCTCGCTCGCGGCGGAAGGCGACAAGCCGACGCTGCGCATCGTCGGCAATCTGCCGTACAACATTTCGAGTCCGCTGCTGTTTCATCTCGCCACTTTCGCGGAGCGCGTGATCGATCAGCACTTCATGCTGCAGAACGAAGTGGTCGAGCGCATGGTCGCGGAGCCGGGCAGCAAGGCGTTCAGCCGGCTTTCGGTGATGCTGCAGTACCGCTATGTGATCGACAAGCTGCTCGATGTGCCGCCTGAATCGTTCCAGCCGCCGCCGAAAGTGGATTCGGCTATCGTCCGCATGATTCCGTTCGCGCCGCACGAGTTGCCCGTCGTCGATGAAAAGACGCTCGGCAACGTCGTGACCGCGGCGTTCTCGCAGCGTCGCAAGATGCTGCGCAACACGCTGACGAGCTATCGCGATACCGTCGATTTCGACGCGCTCGGCTTCGATCTGCAACGCCGCGCCGAAGACGTTCCCGTCGAAGAGTACGTGGCCGTCGCGCAAGCCGTCTCGCGCGCAGCGGGCGGTTAGCCGGAGATCATGCAACGCCGCTCGTTGCATTTGCACGGATCAGTGTAGACAGCCCGCAACACGCGGGCTTTCTTTTATCTTTCTGACGCATCACACAGATTAATCTTACGCATTTGCCCGCGCTCGCCATTCGCGCTGGCCGCCGCACCGCTTGATGAATTTCCCTGGCAATTCAATTCGAATGCATGCTGGTTGAGGAGACGGTATGACGATGGTGAGCAAGAGGCATCTGTTCTGTGCCTGCGCGGCGCTGGCGCCCGTGTTGACGGCTACGACGGCGCACGCGCAATCGAGCGTCACGCTATACGGAATCGTCGACGAAAGCGTCCGCTATATGACGCACGTGAACAAGAACGGCGATTCGAGCGTGGGCCTCGGCAACGGCGGCATGTCGGAGAGCCGCTGGGGCTTGCGCGGCGTCGAGGACCTGGGCGGCGGCTGGTCCACTTTCTTCAAGCTCGAAAATCGCTTCTTCATCAACAGCGGCCAGAGCGATCCGACTCTGCCGTTCTTCAACGAAGCGCAGATCGGCGTGCAATCGTCGTCGTATGGCAAGCTGATCTTCGGGCGCATGCCGAACGTGCTGATCGAGGGCATCACGATCGGCGGCTACGGCAGCAATCCGTGGATTCCGTACGACTTCAGCTTCCAGCCCGAAGTGACGATGTCGGGCGGCATCTGGACGAGCAATCAGGTGCAGTATCAGGCGCGTACGCATGACCTGATGTTCTCGGCGGCCTATGCGTTCGGCGGCGTCGCGGGGCATACGTCGTATGGCTCGCAGTTCGGCGCGGCCGCCGCCTATGCGCCGCACGGCGGGCCCGTGAATTTCGGCGGCGCGTACGAGGAGACGCGCGATTCGCTGAACGGCAGCACCGCGAAAGCCTGGACGTTCGGCGCATCGTACACATGGGACCAGACGCGCTTCGCGCTCGGCTATATCGTCAACCGCAACGACCCGGGCTTTTCGAACTTCGCGAACGGACCATTCACGGCACCCGTGCTGGCCGCGCTCAAGTACACGGACTTTTCACGCCGGCGCATGATACTGGGCGGCATCACGCAGCAGGTGGGCGCCGCATGGCATTTCGCTGCGAACGTGTGGCGGACTTTGCAGGACGGCAAGACGCATGCGCAGGACGGCTCCGCGTGGCAGTATCAACTGGTCGCCGACTACAACCTGTCCAAACGCACGGACGTCTATGTCGAAGCCGATTACGCGCTGTATCGCGGCGATTTGATCGGCGCGCAATTGCAGGGCGTCAACGGCGTCGGCCTCGCGCAAAAGGGTTCGCAGATCGGCATGATGGCGGGGCTGCGGCATCTCTTCTGAGCATGCGGCGCATGTGAACGAGGACGACGCCGTGACTTCGCCGTCTGCGGCCGCGCGGCTTTTTCTGTACATTGTCGTCCTCGACATCATCACGCAACAGGGGAGTACACGATGCGCCTTCTTCACACGATGCTTCGAGTCGGAAATCTCGACCGCTCGATCAAGTTCTATACGGAGCTGCTCGGCATGAAAGTGCTGCGCCGCAATGACTATCCGGAAGGCAAGTTCACGCTCGCCTTCGTCGGCTACGAAGACGAAAAAGACGGCACGGTGATCGAGCTCACGCACAACTGGGACACCGAGTCGTATGACATGGGCAACGCATTCGGCCACCTCGCCGTCGAAGTCGACGACGCATATGCGGCATGCGAGAAGATCAAGCAGCAGGGCGGCACGGTGGTGCGCGAAGCGGGTCCGATGAAACACGGCACCACGGTGATCGCGTTCGTCACCGACCCGGACGGCTACAAGATCGAGTTCATTCAAAAGAAGTCGTGATGTAAAAACGAAAGCGCCGGATGATGAGTCCGGCGCTTTTTGCTTTACAGCGTAGGCAGCAACTCGGGCGGATGATGCTTGAGTGTCTGCCGTGCTTCCTTGAACTCGGGGAAGATCGATTCGACTGTCTGCCAAAAGCGCGGACTGTGGTTCATCTCGCGCAGATGCGCGAGCTCATGCGCGGCCACATAGTCGATGATCGACAGCGGGAAGTGAATCAGCCGCCAGTTCAGCCGGATCTTGCCATCGCTCGAACAACTGCCCCAGCGCGTCGCCGCCGATGACAACGCATACGCGCGATACGTGACGCCCAGCTTCTGCGCATACACATCGAGACGTTCGCCGAAGATGCGCTTCGCCTCGCCTTGCAGCCATCCTTGCACGCGGTCCTTGATCTGCTGTTGATCTGCATGCGCAGGCAACGGCAGCGCGAGCACATTCTGTTGCGCATCGAATGCGACGAGGCCGTTCGGCGCCGCAAGCGTCACTCGCACGGTCTGTCCGAGATAGGGCAGCTCGGCGCCGTCTTTCCAGTCGACGCGCGGCATCACGCGCTGCTCGGTGCGCGTCTGCCATTCGGTGAGCTTCGTGAAAATCCAGCGCTGTTTTTCGGCGATCGCCGTTTCGATGTCCGTGAGCGTGACCCATCGCGGCGCCGTGATCGTGAGCCCCGTGCTGTCGATAGCAAAGCCGATCGAGCGGCGCGACGAGCGCTTCAACGCGTAAAACAGCGTGCGAGCGCCGAGCGTGACGCTGCGCAGTTTCGAACCGTCGGGAGCAAGGGGAACGGCGGGCTTGGACTGCGGCGGCGCGGCAGACTGGCCCGGCTCGTCGAAGAGCGGCAGATCGAGTTGCCGGCTATCGAGCGCCGCAGCAGGCTGCGGCTTTGGAGACTTCTGCATCGGACTCACTTCGCGCTGATACGTCGCGCGGGGCACGCGTGCTGCACGTGCCCGTTGCGGCGTGGCGCGTCAGATACGGGCGGCGGCGGGCGAATTCTGCTCGACGCCATAAGCGGCTGGATCGATGCGGCGCATTTCAGCTTCGATCCACGTTTCGACGCGCGTGTTCACTTCGTCGGGCGTGAGCCCGGTGGTGTCGATCGGTTTGCCGATCGACACTGTGACTATACCCGGATATTTCGTAAACGAGTTGCGGGGCCACACGCGCCCCGCATTGTGCGCGATGGGAACGACGACGGCGCCCGTCGCGACTGCGAAGCGAGCGCCGCCCGTCTTGTACTTGCCCTGCTTGCCCGTCGGCGTGCGCGTGCCTTCGGGGAACATGATGATCCAAGCGCCTTCCGCCAGGCGGCGCGCGCCCTGCCTCGTCACCGACGCGAACGCGTTCTTGCCTTCCTTGCGATCGATGTGAACCATCTTCAGCAAGCCGAGCGCCCAGCCGAAGAACGGCACGTACAGCAGCTCGCGCTTGAACACATAGCACAGCGGGCGCGGCATCAGCGCGGGGAACGCGACCGTCTCCCACGCGGACTGATGCTTCGACAGCAGCACGGCCGGACCGCGCGGCAGATTCTCCATGCCTTGCACTTCATAACGGATGCCGTTCAGCACGCGCACGACAGCGAGCGTCACGCGGCACCAGCCAACGGCCATCCAGTAGCGGTTGTCGGCACGCATGAATGGAAACGCGACGAAGCACGCGGTCGCGTACGGAATCGTGAAGATCGCGAAGAAGATCAGCAGCAACAGCGATCGGATGAAGCGCATCGGTGTGGTCGGTGAGATGAGGGCGCGCCCGAGCGCGTCAGTCTTGTTCTTCGGCGAGGAAGTCGAGCGCGAAGGCACGCAGGTCGTCATGCACGCGCGTGCCTTCGGGCAGGCCGCCTGCCGTAAGTGTCTTTTTGCCCTTGCCCGTCAGCACCAGATGCGAGATGAAACCGAGCGCGGCGGCTGCCTGCAGATCGCGCAGCGAATCGCCGACCGCGGGCGTTTCGGACGGCTCGATCTCGAAGCGCTCGGCGATCAGCTTCAGCATGCCGGGCTTCGGCTTGCGGCACTCGCAGTGATCTTCCGCCGTGTGCGGACAGAAGAACACGGCGTCGATGCGCCCGCCGACAGCCGCCGCCGCGCGATGCATCTTCAGATGCATCGCATTGAGCGCATTCATGTCGAAGAGCCCCCGGCCGATGCCCGACTGGTTCGTCGCGATGGCGACGCGATAGCCAGCCTGGTTCAGCCGCGCGATCGCTTCGAGGCTGCCGGGCAGGGCAACCCACTCATCGGGCGACTTGATGTACGCATCCGAGTCGACGTTGATCACGCCGTCCCGGTCGAGCACCACGAGTTTCTTTGCGCTAATCGGCATGATGCGGTGCTCAGGCGGCGAGGCGGGAAATATCGGCGACGCAGTTCATCTGCTGATGCAGCGCGCCGAGCAGCGCAAGTCGATTCGCGCGCAGCGCCGGATCTTCGGCATTGACCATCACGTCGTTGAAGAACGTATCGACGGGTTCGCGCAGCGCCGCGAGCGCCGACAGCGCGCCCGTGTACTGACGCTCGGCCAGTTGCGACTGCACGCGCGGCGTGACCTGTTCGAGCTGCGCATGCAGCGCCCTTTCGGCCGCTTCGATGAGCAACGCGATATCCACACCGTCGACCTTCGCGCCTTCCGACTTCTTCAGGATGTTCGAGATGCGCTTGTTCGCGGCGGCAAGCGATGCCGCTTCCGCGAGGGCCGCGAATTCGCGCACGGCATCCAGACGCGCAACGATGTCGTCGAAGCGCGTCGGGTTCAACGCGAGCACGGCATCGACTTCGCCGACAGCAAAGCCGCGCTCGCGCAGCAGGCCGCGCAGACGGTCGATGCAGAACTCGTAGATGGCCTGCGTCGAATCGGCGACGTTCGGCACATTCGCGAATTGCGCGTAAGCGGCGCGCAGCAGTTCGACGAGATCGACGGGCAACTGCTTCTCGACGAGAATGCGCAGCACGCCGAGCGCGTGACGGCGCAGCGCGAACGGATCTTTTTCGCCCGTCGGCTGCAGGCCGATGCCCCAGATGCCGACGATCGTTTCGAGCTTGTCGGCGAGCGCGACGACCGTGCCCGTCGCCGTCGACGGCAATGCGTCGCCGGAGAAGCGCGGCTGATAGTGTTCCGTGCACGCGAGCGCGACTTCTTCCGGCTCGCCGTCGTGGCGCGCGTAGTACGTGCCCATCGTGCCTTGCAGCTCGGGGAATTCGCCGACCATGTCGGTCAGCAGGTCGGCCTTCGCGAGATGCGCGCCGCGCTTCGCGAGTGCGACGTCCGCGCCGATCATCTGCGCGATGACGGCCGACAGCGCTTCGACGCGCTCGACGCGTTGCAGCGCAGAGCCGAGCTTGTTGTGATAGACGACGTTCGCGAGTTGCGGCACGCGATCGGCGAGCAGCTTCTTCTTGTCGTGCTCGAAGAAGAACTTCGCATCGGCGAGACGCGGACGCACGACACGCTCATTGCCTTCGACGATCTCGACAGGCGTTTTCGTCTCGATGTTCGACACGATCAGAAAGCGCGAGCGCAGCTTGCCATGAGCATCGGTGAGCGCGAAGTATTTCTGGTTCGTCTGCATCGTGAGGATCAGGCATTCCTGCGGCACTTGCAGGAACTCGTCCTCGAATTTGCATGCGTAGACGACGGGCCATTCGACCAGCGACGTCACTTCGTCGAGCAGCGATTCGGGCATCACCACCTGATCGCCGTTCGCTTGCGCGAGCAGATGCTCGCGGATCGCTTCCTTGCGGTCCGTGAAGCTCGGCACCACGTGGCCCTTGTGCATCAGCGTGTCGGCGTAGTGATCCGCGTGCTGGATCTGCACGTAGCCTTCGGACAGGAAGCGATGGCCGAGCGTCGTGTCGTCGGCATCGATGCCGAACGCGGTAATGGGCACGACCTGGTTGTCATGCAGCACCGTGAGGCGATGCACGGGGCGCACGAACTGCACATTCGAGCCGTCCGGACGCTGATACGTCATGACCTTCGGAATGGGCAGCTTCGCGAGCGTTTCGTCGAGCGCGGCTTGCAGTCCTTCGGCGAGCGTTGCGCCGGGCGCTGCATAGCGCAGGAAGAACGCTTCGGCCTTGCCGTCGTTCGCACGTTCGAGGTCGTTCACCGAGAAATCGGGGAAGCCGAGTGCAGCGAGTTTCTTCGCGAGTGGCGGCGTGGGCTGGCCATTCGCATCGAGCGCGACGGAGACGGGCAGCACTTTTTCGCGCACGTGTTTTTCCGGCGCGACAGCGCGCACGTTCTTCACGGTCACGGCGAGACGGCGCGGCGTCGCGTAACGCTCGAACGACAGTTCGCCTTCGATCAGATCGCGCGCGGCGAGGCGTTGCGCGATGCCTTCCGCGAACGCATCGCCGAGACGCGCGAGCGCTTTGGGCGGCAGTTCCTCGGTCAGCAGTTCGACGAGCAGGGTGGCTTGATGGGATTGCGTCATGTCTTCGTGGTCTCGTCAGTCCTGATCGATCTTGCGTTCGACTTTGAGCGGCGGCGCCCACGCGGGCAGCGCGGCGTCCTGTTCGTCGGTGGTGAGGCCGGGCACGCCGTGCACGGGATTGCCGAGCATCGGGAAGCCGAGCTTTTCGCGCGAATCGTAATACGCCTGCGCGACGAGGCGCGACAGCGCGCGAATGCGGCCGATGTAAGCCGCGCGCTCCGTCACGGAGATCGCGCCGCGCGCGTCGAGCAGGTTGAATGTGTGAGCGGCCTTCAGCACGAGTTCGTACGCGGGCAACGCGAGCGGCACTTCGATCATGCGCTTCGCTTCACTCTCGTAGCTGTTGAAGAAGGTGAACAGCAGGTCGGTGTTGGCCTGTTCGAAGTTGTACGTCGACTGCTCGACTTCGTTCTGGTGATACACGTCGCCGTACGTGAGGCGACGCAGCTCGGGACCGTTCGGGCCTTGTTCTTCCCACTCGGTCCAGATCAGGTCATAGACGTTCTCGACCTTCTGCAGATACATCGCGAGACGTTCGAGACCGTAGGTGATTTCGCCGAGCACCGGCTTGCAGTCGAGGCCGCCCACCTGCTGGAAGTACGTGAACTGCGTCACTTCCATGCCGTTCAGCCACACTTCCCAGCCGAGACCCCACGCGCCGAGCGTCGGATTTTCCCAGTCGTCCTCGACGAAGCGCACGTCGTTCTGCTTCAGGTCGAAGCCGAGCGCTTCGAGCGAGCCGAGGTACAGGTCGAGGATATTTTCCGGCGCGGGCTTCAGCACCACCTGATACTGGTAGTAGTGTTGCAGGCGGTTCGGATTCTCGCCGTAGCGGCCGTCCTTCGGGCGGCGCGACGGCTGGACGTACGCGGCGCGCCACGGCTCAGGGCCGATCGCGCGCAGGAACGTATGGACGTGGGACGTGCCCGCGCCGACTTCCATGTCGATCGGCTGGAGCAGCGCGCAACCCTGCTTGTCCCAATAGGATTGCAGCGTCAGGATGATTTGCTGAAACGTGAGCATGAAGAGCCTTGAAGGTGCCTTTCAGGCAGGACGCGGATGCCGTGCGGCTGGCGTGACGCGATGGCCTTGCTGGCCGTCGATCAATCAGCCGGCCGGTTGCGCGGCCCAGTGCTGTGAAACCCTGAATTTTACCGGATTGCCGGTGGCTTGAGACTTTCTGGGGCCTGGTGATTGCCAGGTGGCTCAACGGGGGCGCACCATTGTGCTTGTTGTCGTTGCGCCGCCCGTTGTTCCGCGCCTGTCAGGCGTCGCGATTGCGCTTTGCGTCGACGTTCGCGCCGCCCGCGCCGTTCTTACCGTTCTTGCCGTTCGACCGGTCTCGGCCCGGCCCGAACGCGAATCCGAACGCAAGGAACAGCAGCGATGCCGCGAGTACCGTGTTGTTGCCGCTCGTCACGTACGGTGTCTTGCCCGTGGTGCCCTGAACCACAGTCTCGATCGAGCCTTCCGTGAACGTCGGCAGCCGCGCGATCACGTTGCCGCGCGCGTCGATGGCGGCCGTCGCGCCCGTGTTGGTCGCACGCAGCATCGGGCGGCCCGTTTCGAGCGAGCGCATGCGCGCGATCTGCAGGTGCTGGTCGAGCGCAATCGTGTTGCCGAACCACGCGAGATTCGTCGAGTTGACGAGCACGCCCGCGGGCGTGTCGCTTTCGCGTACCGTGCGCGCGATCTCCTCGCCGAAGATGTCCTCGTAGCAGATATCGACGGCGATCGGCTGGTTGTGCACGACGAACGGCTTCTGCACGGGCGCGCCGCGCGCGAAATCGCCGAGAGGAATGCTCATCAGGTTCACGAACCAGCGAAAGCCCCACGGCACGAACTCGCCGAACGGCACGAGATGATGCTTGTCGTAGCGGTACACGCCTGCCTCGCCGGGCGTGATGCCGAACAGGCTGTTCGTGTAATCGACGACGTGGCCCTCTGCCGTGATCGTGCCGCCGATCGCGCCGAACAGGATCGACGTATTCGTCGAATCGGCGAAACGGCGCACGGCCACCGCGAACGACTCGGGAATGGCCTGCGCGAGCACGGGAATCGCGGTTTCCGGCGTGACGACGAGATCGGCGGGCTTTGCGGTGATCATCCGCTCGTATTCGTCGATCGCGGCCTTCACACCCGACTCTTCGAACTTCATGTCCTGCTTCACGTTGCCTTGCAGCAGTCGCACGGTCAGCGGCGCGTTCGCGGGCGTCGTCCACGCGACGAGCGGCAGCAGCAGGCCCGCTGCGATCAGCGCGACGGCGATTGCGGCGGGCGTGACGACGCGCGCAGTACGTGGCGAAGCCTTCGCATCGCCGCTCGACGCCGCGCGCGAGCGCAGCACGGCCTGCGCGATCAGCGCTGCGGCGAGCGCCATCACCCAGCCGACGCCGTATACGCCCGCAACGGGCGCGAATCCGGCAAACGGCCCGTCGACCTGCGCATAGCCGGTCGCGAGCCACGGAAAGCCGGTGAATACCGTGCCGCGCAGCCATTCGCCGATGGCCCATGCGCTCGCGAAGGCGAATGCGCCGTGCCACGTCGGCGAAAACGGCTGAAGGTCGGCGAGCTTGCCGTTGCGCGCGTGTCCCGCGCAGAACGACCAGATGCCCGCGGCAAACGCCGGATAGATGGCCAGATACATCGAGAACAGCACGAGCGCCGCGCCCGCGAGCGGCGCGGCCATGCCGCCGTAGAAGTGCATGCTCACATACAGCCACCACACGCCCGTCACGTAGTTGCCGAAGCCGAACGCGAAGCCGGTGAGGGCGGCGCTCCTCCAGCCAGTCGTGCGCGTGAGCCACGCGAAGAAGAAAGCGAAGATCGCCAGTTCGAGCCAGCCGCCGTGCGGCGTCGGCGCGAACGACAGCGTGTTGAGCGCGCCGACGGCGGCGGCCGTGAGGTAGTGCCACCACGGCAGCACCCGTGCGCCTCTATCGGCTGCGTCGGGTGTCACGCCGCGGCGCAGACGGGAAGTGATCGGGTCGGCCATTGTTGCGTGGTCGGCTTGATTAAAAGCAGGGGGAAATCAGGTTTGCACGTGCTGCGCGTCGCGTTCGCGCTGCCCGGCGAGGGGATCGCGGCGCACGAGCAGCATGTGGATCTGCCGTGCATCGGCGCGCAGCACTTCGAAGATCAGGTCGTCGATCTTCACCTTCTCGCCGCGATGCGGCACGCGTCCGAAATGGTGCGTGACGAGTCCGCCGATCGTGTCGACTTCCTCGTCGGAGAAGTGCGTGCCGAACTCTTCGTTGAACTGCTCGATCTCGGTCAGCGCGCGCACGCGGAAGCGGCCGTCCGGCGACGCGATGATGTTGCCGCTTTCCTCGTCGAAATCGTATTCGTCCTCGATGTCGCCGACGATCTGCTCCAGCACGTCCTCGATCGTGATGACGCCCGCGACGCCGCCGTATTCGTCGACGACGATCGCGATGTGATTGCGGTTCACGCGAAAGTCGTGCAGCAGCACGTTCAGGCGCTTCGATTCGGGGATGAACACGGCGGGGCGCAGCATGCCGCGCACGTCGGCTTCTTCTTCGGCGTAGTAGCGCAGCAGGTCTTTCGCGAGCAGCACGCCGATCACGTTGTCGCGGTTGCCTTCGTACACGGGGTAGCGCGAGTGCGCCTTTTCGAGCATGTACGGGATGAATTCGTCGGGTGAGTCCGCGATGTTGATCGCGTCCATTTGCGCGCGCGGAATCATGATGTCGCGTGCGCAGAGCTCGGAAACCTGGAACACGCCTTCGATCATCGACAGCGAGTCGGCGTCGATCAGATTGCGCTCGTGCGCGTCCTGCAGGATTTCGAGGAGTTCGCCGCGAGAATCGGGCTCGGGCGAGATGAAATCGGTCAATCGCTCAAGGAGCGAGCGTTTTTCCTGGGGTTTGTCGCTGGTATGGCGTCGACTGGGATACGTGTCGTTCATGGTGGTGCGCCCGAAAAGCTGGGCGCGCTGTTGCAGAGCGTTAAGGATACACCACGCTCATGGCAGGACCGTGTCCCGGCGCACGAGGCGGTGCAAAGCGCAGTTCCCGGCGCGCGGTTGTTGCCGTTCGATGGCAAAGACGTCTGGCCGGGTGACGCTCGCTTTTATCCTAACTGATATCGGAGCGCCGGGGGGCGCATGGTCAAAATTGCAGCCGCTTCTTTTCGGCGAGCCGGGTGTGCCTGCGTTTTCGGCGTACGGCGGGAGTAGCGCTCACTTGCGGCAACGCGCAAGCAGCGCCTCGAGCGCGCGATCGGGCATGCCGCTTTCGCGCAGCGCTTCGACGGTGCGGCTCACGTAGTCGAGCGTCGTGCCGTAGCGGCCTGACGCGCAGCCGAGCACCGTTCTGACCACTTCGTCGGAAAGCTTGCCCGTGTACGACGGCACGTCGCGACGCATCACGAACGCGAGCGCTTCGATGCGCCGTCCATCGGCGAGCACGCACGGCAGCCACGCGGGACGGTACGAGCCCATCGCCATTTCGCGGCGCCATAGCGCTTCGAGATGCGGCAGCGCGCCTTCGGCCGTGAGCCGGAACGCGATGCCGCTGCACGAGCCGCCGCGATCGAGCGCGAGCACGAGGCCCGGCTGCTCCGGTGTGCCGCGATTGACGCGCGACCACAGATACAGCCCGCGGTGATAGCCGTGCACGCGCGAGCGCATCGCTTCGACGGTCGGCAGACCGGGGTTCCAGATCAGCGAGCCGTAGCCGAAGAGCCACAGGTCGCGCTTGCCGTCCCAGTCGCGCAGCGAACCATCGAGCGACGCGCGCAGCTCGTCGTCCGTCAGCAGGCGCGATTCGCCGAGCGACGGCGGATAGCCGGGGCAGGGCTGGGGCGGCGTCGGTGAAGAAAGGGGCTGGCTCACGTTGATTTCGATCGATGGGCGGCTGGACGGGAGTTCGGAGCCTGCGATCTGCGGGACGGGGCGGCGATGCCGGCTCTGTCGCCTGTTGCTGCGTCGAGCGTCATTCGTACGGATCGGGAAAGCCGAGCTTGCCGAGCACTTCGGTTTCGATCGCTTCCATTTCTTCGGCTTCGTCCTCCTGCTCGTGGTCGTAGCCCTGGGCGTGCAGCGCGCCGTGGACGAGCAGATGCGCGTAGTGCGCTTCGAGCGGCTTGCCCTGTTCGTTCGCTTCTTTCTCGACGACAGGGCAGCACAGGATCAGGTCGCCCGTCACGGGATCGTCTTCGGACTCCGCGTACGCGAAGGTCAGCACGTTGGTCGCGTAGTCCTTGCCGCGATACGTGCGGTTCAGCGTGCGGCCTTCGTCGGCGTCGACGAAGCGCACGGTCAGCTCGGCGTCGGCGAAAAGCGCGGCCTTGATCCACGCGGCGACGGTTGCCTTGGGCAACAGCGCCTTGTGCTCGGGCCACGCTTTTGCAGCGGGAAATTGCAGGTTCAGCGACAGTTTCGGGGTGCGGCTCATGCGGGGTTCTTGTTGCTTTTCATGTCCGTGTCACCGGGCAGCGTCGGCCGCGTCGGATGCGCTCGTCTGATTCTTCGAGTGCGTGTCGTATGCCTCGACGATGCGCGCGACGAGGGGATGCCGCACCACGTCTGCGCTCGTGAAGCGCGTGAGCGCGATGCCGCGCACGTTCGCAAGCACCTGCTGCGCTTCGATCAGTCCGCTCTTCTGGCCGCGCGGCAAGTCGACCTGCGTCGTATCGCCCGTGACGACCGCCTTCGAGCCGAAGCCGATCCGCGTGAGGAACATCTTCATCTGCTCGGGCGTCGTGTTCTGCGCCTCGTCGAGAATGATGAACGCGTGATTGAGCGTGCGGCCGCGCATGTACGCGAGCGGCGCGATTTCGATCATCTGGCGCTCGAACATCTTCGCCGTCTTGTCGAAGCCGAGCAGATCGTAAAGCGCGTCATAAAGCGGACGCAGATACGGATCGACCTTCTGCGCGAGATCGCCCGGCAGGAAGCCGAGCCGCTCGCCTGCTTCGACGGCCGGACGCGTCAGCACGATGCGCTTGACCTGATCGCGCTCGAGCGAATCGACGGCGCATGCGACGGCCAGATACGTCTTGCCCGTGCCCGCCGGACCGACGCCGAACGTCACGTCGTGCGAGACGATCTGCTTCAGATACTCGCGCTGCGCGGGCGTGCGGCCGCGCAGGTCGGCGCGCCGCGTGTACAGCTTCGGGCCGAGTTCTTCAACTTCGACGTCGCCTTCATGCGCCGGTTCGTCGAACGGATGATCGGGATCGCCGCGAAAACGCGGATCGAGTTCTTCCGTGTCGCCGCTCCCGCCGTTCGGGCGCCCGTTGTTGCCCGGATGGCGCGCTTCGACGAGCGCGAGCTGGATGTCGTCGACGGAGAGTGGATCGCGCGCGCTGTTGTAGAAGTTTTCGAGCGCATTGAGCGCGACTTTTGCGCCGCGCCCGCGAATGCTGATGCGGTGTCCGCGGCGTTGCAGCGTGACGTCGAGTGCCTGTTCGATCTGTCTCAGGTTCTCGTCGAGTGGGCCGCAGAGGTTGGCGAGCCGCGCGTTATCGTCGCGCGGCGCAGTGAATTCCAGATGTTGCTGAGTGGGCTTCAAGGCTGATTTTCGATCCTGTCGGTGCGCTACGGCTTAGTGAGTGGCGGGCGCCGTGTTGTGAACCATCACGAGTTCGCCGCGCAGCGAGTGCGGGTACGCATGCACGATCTTCACGTCGATCATCTGGCCGATCAGGCGCGCATGCGATTCGGGCGGCGCGGGGAAATTCACGACGCGGTTGTTCTCGGTGCGGCCCGCGAGTTCGTTCGGGTCCTTGCGCGCCGGACGCTCGACCAGAATGCGCTCGACCTTGCCGACCATCGCCTCGCTGATGCGCTGCACGTTTTCTTCGATGGTCGCCTGCAGGTGCTGCAAGCGGCGCAGCTTCACTTCGCGCGGCGTGTCGTCGTGCAAGTTTGCGGCGGGCGTGCCGGGACGCGGGCTGTAGATGAACGAGAAGCTCGTGTCGTAGCTCATGTCGTGCACGAGCTGCATCATCTTGTCGAAGTCTTCTTCCGTCTCGCCGGGGAAGCCGACGATCATGTCCGTCGACAGCGACAGGTCCGGGCGGATCGCGCGCAGCCGGCGGATCACCGACTTGTATTCGAGCACGGTGTAGCCGCGCTTCATCGCCATCAGGATGCGGTCGGAGCCGTGCTGCACGGGCAGATGCAGATGGTTCACGAGCTTCGGCACCTTCGCGTAGGTGTCGATCAGGCGCTGCGTGAATTCCTTCGGATGCGACGTCGTATAGCGAATCCGTTCGATGCCCGGGATCTCAGCGACGTATTCGATCAGCGTCGCGAAGTCGGCGATTTCCGTCGCGCCGACGGTTATCGCGCCACGATAGGCGTTCACGTTCTGGCCGAGCAGCGTCACTTCGCGCACGCCCTGATCGGCGAGGCCGGCGATTTCCGTCAGCACGTCGTCGAGCGGACGCGACACTTCCTCGCCGCGCGTGTACGGCACGACGCAATAGCTGCAGTACTTGCTGCAGCCTTCCATGATCGACACGAACGCGCTCGGGCCATCGACGCGCGCAGGCGGCAGGTGATCGAACTTCTCGATTTCCGGGAACGTGATGTCGACCTGCGGACGGCCGCTCGCGCGGCGCTGGTCGATCATCTGCGGCAAACGGTGCAAGGTTTGCGGACCGAACACGAGGTCGACGTATGGCGCGCGGGACACGATCGACGCGCCTTCCTGGCTCGCCACGCAGCCGCCGACGCCGATCAGCAGATTCGGGTTCGCTTCTTTCAGTTCGCGCACGCGGCCAAGATCGGAGAAGACTTTCTCCTGCGCTTTTTCGCGCACGGAGCACGTGTTGAACAGAATGACGTCGGCGTCTTCGGGGTTGTCGGTCTTGACGAGCCCTTCGGCCGCGCCGAGTACGTCGACCATCTTGTCGGAGTCGTACTCGTTCATCTGGCAGCCAAAGGTCTTTACATAAACTTTCTTGGTCATCGAGTGTTCGCCGGTCGCAGTGATTAACCTGGGGGCGTCAATAAAGGTGAAGAGACAAAAAACGCGCGGCGCCGGGGGCGCGAGAATAGGGGCCTGGCCAGCCCGAAGCGCGTTTTTATAGCGTAGTCCAACATTATAGCCCTTTGCGACGTGGGGCTTTGGCGGCGTGCCGCCGTGGCGGTCATGCGTCCAGGGCCGCGTCTGCCGACGGTTTTTGCGCCCCTGCAGACGTTTTTCGCGCGCCGCTGACGGGCGTCTGCTCGCTGTCCGGCGGGTGCGGCAGCCCGAATTGCGCCTCCAGCTCGCCCGTTACCGTCGCGAAACGGCCGGCGAGAAAATCGAGCAGCACGCGCACGCGCGGCGCCATGAAACGGTTGCGGTGATACAGCGCGTGCAGCGGCGCATCGGGATAGCGCCAGTCGGGCAGCAGCACGCGCAGGCCGTCGCTTTTCAGGTCCGCTTCGACGTCCCACATCGACTTGATCACAATGCCGTAGCCGCGCAGCGCCCATTCGCGGGCGACCGCGCCGTCATTGGTTTCGCGCGCCGATTCGAGCGGAACCGTGTAAGTGACGGTCTCGATGCCGCGCGTGAAGCGCCATTCGTTGACGGGCCCCGACGCCGTGCCGAGCACGATGCAGTCGAAGCGCGCCAGATCGAGCGGATCTTTCGGCTCGCCGCGCCGCGCGATGTATTCCGGCGACGCGCACAGCACGCGCGGATTCGGCGCGAGCGGGCGGGCGACGAGCGAGCTGTCCTGCGGCACGCCGAAGCGGATCGCCAGATCGATGTCTTCCTGCACCAGATTCGACAGCGAGTCGGACAGCGTCAGCGCGAATGTGACGTCCGGGTAAAACGCGTTGAATTCGTCGAGCCAGTGCATCAGCAGATTGCGGCCGAAATCCGATGTCGCTGAAATGCGCACCTTGCCGCGCACCGCGTTCTGGCCCTCCTGTAAAGCGGCTTCGGCGTCGTCGAGCGCGCGCAGCGCCTGGCGGCAGCAGTTCAGATAGAGACGGCCTTCGTCGGTGAGACGCAATTGTCGCGTCGTGCGCTCGAAAAGACGTGCCTTGAGTCCGGCTTCGAGCTTCGCGAGGCGCGCGCTGGCGGCCGCCGGCGTCAAGCCGAGCTTGCGTCCCGCCGCCGACAGGCTGCCCAGTTGCGCCGCTTCGACGAAGAGGCGAATGTCGCCGAGATTGTCGGTCATTATTCAGAGCGGTTTGAAAATCCTTCAAATGGTACGTCAATTATCAAAAGCTCGGCGTGCGCGGAGAATCCACGCTGAAAAACGCAGAATCCGCGTTTACCCGGAGTCCGCATCATGCATCTCGACCACGCGACGATCGTCACCCCTGATCTCGACGCCACACGGCAGTTCTTTGTCGATGTCGTCGGGCTGACGCAAGGGGCGCGGCCGCCGTTCGGCGTCGGCGGCTACTGGTTGTACGCGGGTGGCCGCACCGCCGAAGGCCGCCCCGCAGATGGTCGCCCCGTGATCCATCTCGTCGATTCGGCGCTGCCGCATCACTCGCGCCGCACGAGTCCGCGCATCGATCACATCGCGTTCCGTCTCGACGGCGACGACGAGTGGCAGGCGCTGCTCGCTCGGCTGGAAGCGGCGGGCGTCGCGTATCAGACCGCCGATGTGCCGCTCGCGGGTGAAGTTCAACTGTTCGTCGCGCTGGCGCCCGGCGTCGTCATCGAATTCGTGACGGCGGCGCGCAACGTCCGGCGCGCATCCTTCTGAATCGTCTGGAGTCTCACATGCCCATCCCCTTGCTTGCGCTCGCGATCAGCGCATTCGCCATCGGTACGACGGAGTTCGTCATCATGGGCTTGCTGCCCGACGTGGCGAAGGATCTGTCCGTGTCGCTTCCGTCCGCCGGGTTGCTCGTCAGCGGCTATGCGCTCGGCGTGGCCGTCGGCGCGCCGCTGCTCGCCGTCGTCACCAGCAAGATGCCGCGCAAGCTCGCGCTGCAACTGCTGATGGGCGTGTTCATCGTCGGCAACGTGCTGTGCGCAATCGCGTCCGACTATTCCGTGCTGATGATCGCGCGCGTCGTGACGTCGTTTGCGCACGGCTCGTTCTTCGGCATCGGCGCGGTGGTGGCCGCGTCGCTCGTGCCGCAGGAAAAGCGTGCGAGCGCGATCGCGCTGATGTTCACGGGACTCACGCTCGCGAACGTGCTCGGCGTGCCGTTCGGCACGTTCATCGGCCAGCAGTTCGGCTGGCGCGTCGCGTTCTGGATCGTCGCCGCGTTAGGCGTGCTGTCGTTTCTCGGCGTGACTGCGCTCGTGCCAAACCGGCATGACACGGGGCCGGCGAGGCTGGGTCACGAAGTGCGCGTGCTGAAAGAGCCGCAAGTGTGGCTCGCGCTGACGATGACAGTGCTCGGCTTTGGCGGCGTGTTCGTCGTGTTCACGTACATTGCGCCGATCCTCGAGCAGGTGAGCGGCTTCACGCCGCACGGCGTCACGCTGATTCTCGTGCTGTTCGGCGTGGGTCTGACGGTCGGCAACACGATCGGCGGCAAGCTCGCGGACCGCTCGCTGATGCCGTCGCTGATGGGCATTCTGATCGCGCTCGCCATCGTGATGGCCGTGTTCGCGCATACGAGCCACTCGCCGATCGCGGCGGCCGTCACCGTGTTCGTGTGGGGCATCGCGGCGTTTGCGACGGTGCCGCCGTTGCAGATGCGTGTCGTCGAGAAGGCGAAGGCTGCGCCGAATCTCGCGTCGACGCTCAACATCGGCGCGTTCAATGTCGGCAATGCGGGCGGCGCCTGGCTCGGCGGGCTCGCGATCGGTCACGGTTATGGGCTCGATGCGCTGCCGTATGTGGCGGCCGTCGTCGCGCTCGTGGCGCTTGCGGTGACGTGGATCGCTGCGCGGATGGATGCGCCTGCCGCCGTGGTTGCGCGTGAGGTGCGCGAGCGGGCTTGAGCGGCACGTCGCGAGTCGATGTGCGGCCATGATCGTGGCCGCGCTCCTTGTGCGGCAAGCGCTGGACGCATTCGATGAGCGCACGTTTCTCACTACTTGCGCGACGCGCCGCAAGCCGTAAAAACGCGCCAACCGCCGTCAACGACACTTGCTGTTCGCATCGCACGCCAGTGCATAAGCGTCCTCTGCGATCGTGATAACAGTGTGAAGATAACTTCGTTGGGCGGGTGAAAGCCGGATGCTAGGCTTGCCTCCATTCATGCTTGCTCCGCTTTGCCGCGGGGTGTCAGGAGGCAACCATGCAATCACCGCTTGCGCTCGTGCGCGACCGCGCATCCAATCGTTCCGACGGTTCTAACGATCATCACGGTCAAGACGATGTGCTGCACGCACATGACGAAGCGCGCGCGTCGGAGTTCGATGCGCTTGAACATCGCGTCGGCGTGAATCTCGCGCGGCTGCGCGCCGAACGTCAGTTGTCGCTCGATGCACTGGCCCGCGCGTCGGGCGTTTCGCGCGCGATGCTCGCGCAGATCGAATCGGCGCGCAGCGTGCCGTCGATCAAGGTGCTGTGCAAGGTCGCGGCGGCGTTGAAGGTGTCGGTGGCCGCGTTCCTGCGCCAGCATGCCGTGAACGGCTTCGAGCACTTGCCCGCGGACAGGACCGCGCTCTTGGTCACGTCGAATGGCCGCTTCTGGACGCGCGCTCTGTATCCCGACGCCGAGCCGTCGACGGCCGAGTTCCACGAGCTCCGCATCGCGCCGCTGCACACCGAGCCGGGCACGCGCCGCGCGCCGGGGACGACGGTGAATCTCGTCGTCAGCGTGGGGACGATCGAGGTCAGCGTACACGAGCGCCGCCAGTTGCTCGCGACGGGCGATTCGATCGTCTTCGATGCCGATCAGCCGCACAGCCTGCGCAATCCCGGCGACACGGAAGCGCGCGCGTTTCGCGTGACGGTGAACGCGGAGACGCCGCCGCGTTGGGAGATTGCGAAGGAATCTGCGAAGGACGTCACGGAAAATACGCCGCCTGCGCGCGCTCATTCCGAAGCGTGAACCATCCAGTACGCGCGGGCTGCACGCCGCGCGCGGTTGTTGTATCCTCTGCGAGCCGGATCGTTCCGGCAATCAGTACGTCTTCAGGGCGGGGCGAAATTCCCCACCGGCGGTATGCAGGCGGCGCACATCGTGCGAGAGTCTGCGAGCCCGCGAGCGCCTGCATCGTCGTTTCGTCGCAGGGTCAGCAGATCTGGTGAGAGGCCAGAGCCGACGGTCAAAGTCCGGATGGAAGAAGATGTGCAGATAGTCATCTGACTGTTCCTGCCTGCCGTGCTGCTCGTCGTCGCGAGCGGCGCGGGTGTGTCGTCTGTCGCTGGATGGACGCGCGCTCGCGGCCCGCAGGGCGCGTTTGTCTGTTTGCAATGCCCTGAAACGTTTTTCGCCCACACTCTTGCGAGGAGCGTTTCACATGTCCGTTGTATCCCCGTCTGCTGCATCTGTCTGGCCCGCTTCGCCGATCGTCGCCGACGACGCGACGGCCGATCTTCCACTGCTTGCCACCGAACCCGTTCCGCCGCGTATCGCCGCTGCGCTTGCCGCGTTGCGTGAGGGCCGCGCCGTCGTGCTTCAGGACGACCATGACCGCGAGAACGAAGCCGATCTGATCGTTTCCGCCGAGCGAATGAGCGTTGAAATGATGGCGCTCTTCATTCGCGAATGCAGCGGCATCGTCTGCCTGTGCCTCACCGACGACAAGGTGCGCGCGCTCGATCTGCCGCCGATGACGGTTCACAACGAAAGCCGCAACACGACGGCGTTCACGGTATCGATCGAGGCGCGCGAGGGCGTGTCGACGGGCGTGTCGGCGGCCGACCGCATCACGACGATCCGCGCCGCGATCGCCGATCACGCGAAGCCTTCGGACATCGTGCGTCCGGGCCACGTGTATCCGCTGCGAGCGATGCCGGGCGGCGTGCTGGCGCGCCGCGGCCACACGGAAGGAACAGTCGATCTGGTCACGCTCGCCGGGCTGAAGCCCGCAGGCGTGCTGTGCGAACTGATGAACGCCGACGGCACGATGATGCGCGGCGCAGACATCGAACAGTTCGCCGCGAAACACAATATGCCGATGCTGACCATTGCGGAGCTGGTCGAGTTCCGCCAGGCGTTGGCGGCGGCGCGTGAACTATGCGCCGACGAAGCATGATGCGGCGAAGCGTTCAGTCGAATTGAAAAGACCCGCGTGACGATACGCGGGTCTTTTCGTTCGAAGTGAGTCTGTATTCGACGGCGCTGCACCAGGCGCTACGACTGCACGTCGCCAAACTCTCCGCGCACGCCTGCATCGATCAGCGCGGGCAGTTCGTCCATGTGCTGCATGATCCGCGTGATGCCCATATTGCGCAGCACGTCGGCGTAACCATCGGGAATGTGGCTCGCGCCGACGAACGCGATCGTCTTCATGCCCGCCGCGCGCGCCGCATTCAAGCCGGCGACGCTGTCCTCGACGACGATGCAGCGCGACGGATCGACGCCGAGTTGTTGCGCGGCGAACAGGTACACGTCGGGGTAAGGCTTCGGGCGCGGGACCTGCTCGGCGCTGAACACGCGCGGCCCGAAAATTTCTGCGAGCCCGGCACGGCGCACCGATGCGCTGACGCGCGCCATATGGCTATTCGATACGACGGCGACGGGCAGCGTCACGCGCTGCAACGCATCGCGAACGCCGCTGATCGCGGAGAGCGACGAAGCAAACTCCAGCTCGACGTTGGCCTCGACGGTTTGAAGAAAAGCGGCGGGCAGCACGATTTCGAAGGCTGCTTCGACGCTCTTCAGAAAACGCGACGTCTGCTGGCCGAAAGCCGTCTTGCAGATCTCGTGGAAATCGAGTGCCGGAAACGCAGCGGCGAGCGTGTCGTGCATCACGCGGTCGGCGATGACTTCGCTGTCGACGAGCACGCCGTCGCAGTCGCAAATGAGATGATCGATCATGCGGAAATACTGAAGGAAAGCACAGCCCACAAGCGTCGGCGCGCCGATGAAACGACAGGCCGCGCGGCGGACTGAAAGCGACATGATACGTGCTTCGCAGCTTCACGCGTCAAGCGGGCATGCAGGCTAACCGGAGGGACGTGTGCGAAGGTGCAGCGCCGCATCAGGGCGCGTCGGCCCACGCTTTGGCGGCGCGGATCGCGCGCTGCCAGCCCGCGAGACAGGCTTTCGCTTCGTCGGCGGGCATCGACGGCGAGAAGCGGTGTTCGAGCTTCCACTGGCTTTGCAGTTCGGCGATGTCCTTCCAGTAGCCCGTTGCGAGACCGGCGAGATACGCGGCGCCGAGCGCCGTCGTTTCGCTGACCTGCGGACGCACGGTATCGACGCCGAGAATATCGGCCTGAAACTGCATCAGCAGATTGTTCGCGCACGCGCCGCCATCGACGCGCAGTTCGTCGATGTGAATGCCCGAATCCGCTTCCATTGCCTTCAGCACATCGACCGATTGATACGCGATCGAATCGAGCGCCGCGCGCGCGATATGCGCGGAAGTCGTGCCGCGCGTGACGCCGAACAGCGTGCCGCGAGCGCGCGCGTTCCAGTGCGGCGCGCCGAGACCCGCGAACGCTGGCACAAGATACACGCCGTCGCAATGCGGCACGCCGCGCGCGAGCGCTTCGACCTCCGACGCGCTGCGGATGACGCCGAGCCCGTCGCGCAGCCATTGCACGACGGCGCCCGCGATGAAGATGCTGCCTTCCAGCGCGTAGTTGACCTGATCGCCAATCTGCCAGGCGATCGTCGTCACGAGATTGTTCTTCGATTCGATGGGCTTCGTGCCCGTGTTCATCACGAGAAAGCAGCCGGTGCCGTAGGTGTTCTTCACCATCCCCGAGCGCGTGCACATCTGGCCGAAGAGGGCCGCGTGCTGATCGCCGGCGATGCCCGCCAGCGGAATCGTCGACGCGAACACCGTCGTTTTCGTCGGCCCGTACACCTCGGACGATGGACGCACTTCGGGCAGCATGCTGCGCGGAATGTCGAAAGCGGCGAGCAGTTCGTCGTCCCATTGCAGCGTATGGATGTTGAAGAGCATCGTGCGCGAAGCGTTCGTCACGTCGGTGATGTGCAGTCCGTGTTTCGTGAAGTTCCACATGAGCCAGCTGTCGACCGTGCCGAACGCGAGCTTGCCTTGCTTCGCCTTTTCGCGTGCGCCTTCGACGTTGTCCAGAATCCAGCGGATTTTCGTCGCGGAGAAATACGAATCGATGGGCAGGCCCGTTTTCGCGCGCACCATGTCTTCGAGGCCTTGCGCTTTCAACTGGTCGCAGAAGTCGGCCGTGCGCCGGTCCTGCCAGACGATCGCGTTGTAGACGGGTTGACCCGTTTCGCGATCCCAGACGATGGTCGTCTCGCGCTGGTTCGTGATGCCGATTGCGGCGATCGACGTGCCGTTCAGCCCGGTGCGCGTGACGGCTTCGGCGGCGACGCCTGCCTGCGTCGACCAGATTTCCTGCGGATCGTGCTCCACCCAGCCCGGACGCGGATAGAACTGCTGAAACTCCTTCTGCGCCATCGAGACGACATTGCCGTTGCGGTCGAACAGCATCGCGCGCGAACTGGTGGTGCCCTGGTCTAGCGCCAGGATGTACTGATCCTGCATTGTCTTCTCCATGCGTATCTTGTTGGATGGGCGCGGGTTCGCGCCCCGGTCGCGTGAACGCGACGTGCTTGCGCGGATTGTTGCATGTGACGCCGAGGCGCGCGCAAGCGTTCCTGATTGGCTAGTTGCAGGCGTGCTGCTTCGACGGTTCTCGTGCGAACCATGCGTCGATTTCTCGCGTGACGTTGTCGATCGTGCCCGGCTCGACATGCAGCCCGAGCTTTGAGCGGCGCCATAGCACATCACGTGCCGTCGTCGCCCATTCCGTGTCGCGCAGATAGCGCAATTCCGCTTCATACAGGCCAGGTGCAAACCGATGACCAAGATCGGCGAGCGAACGCGCGTTGCCTGTCACCCGCGCAGCGCGCGTGCCGTATGCGCGCGCAAAGCGGCGCGCGAGATCGGCGGGAAGCCATGCGTGCTGCTGCTGGAACTGCGCCGCGAAGCGCTCGAAATCGGCATCCGCGATATCGCCGCCGGGCAGCGGCGCGCGCGCTGTCCACGACGGTCTCACATCACCCAAGGCGCGCGTGAGTTCGTCGACGGCTTCTTCCGCGAGCTTGCGAAACGTCGTGATCTTGCCGCCGAACACCGACAGCAGCGGCGCTTCGCCGGCAGGCGCATCGAGTTCGAGCCGGTAGTCGCGCGTCACGGCCGACGGGTTGTCCGCGTTTTCGTCCTCGAGCAGCGGGCGCACGCCCGAGTACGTCCAGCACACGTCGCGCGGCGCGATGGGCTTCTTGAAGTAGCGGTTGATCGAGTCGCACAGATACCGCGTTTCTTCTTCGGTGATCGCGACTTTCGACGGATCGCCGCCGTACTCGAGATCGGTCGTGCCGATCAGCGTGAAGTCGCGCTCGTACGGGATCGCGAAGATGATGCGCTTGTCGGGGTTCTGGAAGATGTACGCGTGATCGTGGTCGAACAGGCGTCGCGTGACGATGTGACTGCCCTTCACGAGCCGCACGCTGTAGTTCGCATCGCGGCCGCGCGAAAGCGGACCGCGCAGCAGTTCGCCGACCCACGGCCCGGCCGCGTTCGCAATCGAGCGCGCGCGCACCGCGATCGTCGAGCCGTCCGCGCGCACAAGCCGCGCATGCCATTCGCCGTTCGCGCCGCTCGTTCTTTCGGCGCCGACGAGCTTCGTACGCGTCAGGATCGTCGCGCCGTGTTCGCACGCATCGAGCGCGTTCAGTACGACCAGGCGCGCGTCGTCGACCCAGCCGTCCGAATAGACGAAGCCGCGCCGGATCGAATCGACGAGCGGCCCACCGGCGGGATGCCGGCGCATGTCGATGCCGCGCGAGCCCGGCAGCAGTTCTCGGCGCGCGAGGTGATCGTAGAGAAAGAGCCCGGCGCGGATCAGCCATGCGGGACGCAGATCGGGCATATGCGGCATCACGAAGCGCAGCGGCCACATGATGTGCGGCGCCGCGCGCAGCAGCGTCTCGCGTTCCTGCAGCGCTTTGCGCACGAGGCCGAATTCGCGGTACTCGAGATAGCGCAAGCCACCGTGGATCAGCTTGGTGCTCGCCGATGACGTATGCGACGCCAAATCGTCCTGCTCGCACAGGAGCACGGACAGGCCGCGCCCCGCTGCGTCGCGCGCGATGCCCGCGCCGTTGATCCCGCCGCCGACGACGAGCAGGTCATAGATGGAATCGTGCGTCACCCGAAGCGCCCTTGACGGAAGAAAAAAGCTGGCATGTCTAGAAATCGATATGTTCGTTTTCGAAACTTTAATGAACGTATACGAAAAAGTAAAGTTCGACTCGGCCCGGATTGGTGCGCGTTTTCGGACGCTGGTGGCGCGAATGCCGCGCCCGGACGATACTTTCGGCAACCAGCCAACTAGCGGTTTGACGAGGTGAATTTCATGCGTGGACTCTGGAAGATGGGCGCGGCGGCGCTGACGACGGCAGTGGCGCTCGCAGCATGCGTCAGCACGCCGAGCCTGAGCGGGACGTTGGGCGCGCCTTCGTTCGCGGATCTTCAGGCGATGTGCGGCACCCAACGGGTCGATTATGGAAACGACGCGCAGTCCGTCTATGTGACGCTGTTCGATGCATATGTGGCGAACAAGCGCGGCGGGCTGTCGAAAGCCGATTTCTGCGCGTTCCAGGCGTCGATCGCGCAGCGCTATGCATCACAGGGCGCGAGCAGCGATCCGCACGCGCGCAATCAATGGGTGGAGTTTTTCAACGCGCAGCGCGTGAAGGCGCTGAGCTGGCGCGCGGCCGTCGATCCGACGCTGCGCAGCGGCTGAGCGTGCAGTCAGCGCGCCGAGCGCGCATCAGACTGGGCTGCGCAACGCGCGGCGTAATGGCACGCAAAAACCCAAGCGAGGCGCAAAAACCGAAGCCGCAAAAACGTAAAGACGGCCAGGCGGGCAAAGCCGCGTGACCGTCCAGGCGTCCGTATGCTTGCGTGTTCGTTGCGAACACGCCGGCGGACGCGGAGGTTTGACAGGCAAGTCGTCGGTGAGCCCGATCGTTTGCCGTCAGGAAAAGCGCTTGATAGCGCGCAGAGCAGTGTCGCCGGACTCCGTGATACGCCATTGCTGCAAGCCAGAAGCGAGTTTTTCGAGCTGAACGAGCTGTCGTTCGAGCAGGGCGTCGAGCTCCTCGCGTTCCATGTCGACCTGATTGGGGGCGTCCTTGACGAGCAACAACGTGGCGAATTCATGCGGACTCAGCATCGTTTCTCTCCGTGTCAAGCGTACTCGGGGTGCCTTTGCGCCAGCCGACGGCCCTGTCGACGGCGGAGGATCCAGCGGGCGGTGATTCCCCTGGATCAGGCCTGAAGTTGTGCTTTATCGCCCCACGTCCGTGCATTCGCTGCCGTCCGAGGACGTTTAAGGACGTTGGGGAACTGGAGTGTAGTCAATCGCCGCGGGAAGTCCAAATCGGCCCCGAAAATTTTCCCGTTGACAGCACGACCACTGAGAGGCGGTCCGGGTTGGACGGCAACTCCTTGATTTCACTGGAGGTATTGCGTGCGGTGCAGCATGGCGGAAATAGACTTGGGATCGCTGCGCGTATGTCCCAAGGAAGGTCATTCCGCGACGTAGACCTGCGTGCCCGTGCTGGCCAGTGTGTCGGCCATTTCCGGCGGCGGCGGCGCATCGGTGAACAGCGAGTCGATCTGATTCAGATGTCCCTGGCGGACCAGCGCCGGACGGCCGAATTTCGAATGGTCGGCGGCGAGAAAGACGGTGCGCGAATGCTCGATGATCGCTTCCGCGACGCGCACTTCGCGTGTGTCGAAGTCGCGCAGCGTCCCGTCCGTCTCGATGCTCGACGTGCCGATGATCGCGAAGTCGACCTTGAACTGCCGGATGAAGTCGATCGCAAGCTCGCCGACGATGCCCTTGTCCCACGGACGCACGATGCCGCCCGTCACCAGCACCTCGCAATCCGGGTAGCCGCTCATCATGCTCGCGACGTTCAGGTTGTTCGTGATCACGCGCAACCCGCGATGCCGGTTCAACGCGCGCGCGACTTCTTCCGTCGTCGTGCCGAGGTTGATGAAGAGCGAGGCCTGATCGGGAATGTGCGTCGCCACGAGGGCCGCGATGCGCCGCTTCTCGTCATGGAACATCCGCTGCCGCGCACTGTAGGACACGTTCTCGGAACTGGTCGGCAGACTGGCGCCGCCGTGATAGCGGCGCAGCAGATTCATGTCGGCGAGCCAGTTGACGTCGCGGCGAATCGTCTGCGGTGTCACGTCGAAGTGCGAGGCCAGGTCGTCGACCGTCACGAAGCCGTCGCGCTGCACCCACTCGAGCAGTTCCTGTTGACGTGCATTGAGCGTGAGGCGTGGGTCGCGTGTCATGGTGATTGTGTTGAGCGCCGCACGATGAGCGGGCGAAGGTTGGCTTGGCCGTATTGTAAGACCTTCGTCGGCGCGGGCCTTGGAGTCCGGTTCTCTCGCACGTCGTATCGGTCTCGTGGATCGCGCCCGACCTGCTGGAATAGTTCGAGATGACAACGATTCGAAAGCCGGCCCTGTGATCGCAAACGAAGCCCTTCGTGATAACGCCCGAGCGGAGCTTCGAGCCCGCCTTCTTACAGTCGATTACTGCAATGCGCGATTGCATGTGCGAAGCCTTCGGGCTGGGTCTTAACGCGTTGCGTTCACACGCTTTCCATTCCTTTTATGCGTGGCGTTGATCACCGTCGGTATTTGCATTGTTTCGACTCATGCTCTTGTGGAACTGCGTCCCTCCGGCACGGTCTGTGCTGTGTTATCTGCGAAATTGCAGAGCAACGGCTAAGATGAAAGAAAGAAGTCAAATGTTGCAAGGCACTGTAGTGGTCACGGGCGGCGGTCGAACCTGGATTCATACGGATCAGCCCGCGCACGGGGCGCTACGGCTTTCGGAGCGTACGTTTATGCACAACGAGGCTGCCCACGTGATGCCCTGGCGCATCGAAGACATCGATCTCAATCGCATCGACCGTCAACGCGCGGTCGCCAATGAAGACCTGTTGTTGTTGCTGTGCGCGGCTTCGTTCATCGAGAGCGGCACCGACCTCTACACCAGCAATCTGAGCAAGTTCTTCAACGGCGATCCCGAAGTGTCCGCGTGGCTTAATAACGAGTGGGAGCCGGAAGAGCTGCAGCACGGCCGCGCACTGAAGGCCTATATCGCGCACGTATGGCCCGAGTTCGATTGGGATACGGCCTTCCGCAACTTCTTCGAAGAGTATTCGAAGACCTGCAATGTCGAAGACTTCGAGAAGACGCGCGCGCTGGAGATGGTCGCGCGCTGCGTCGTCGAGACGGGTACGGCCACGCTGTATCGCGCGATCGGCGAATGTTCGGATGAACCCGTGCTGAAGGAAATCACCGACAACATTCGCACCGACGAAGTGCGTCACTACAAGCACTTTTTCAAATACTTCAAGAAGTACAACAAGATCGAGGGCAATGGCCGCCTCGCGGTGCTGGGCGCGCTGATGCGCCGCGTGATGGAGATCAAGAACGAAGACTCGGAGATCGCGCTGCGTCATGTCTTTGCGATCCGCTATCCCGAGCGCGTCAACGATCCCGCGTATAACCGCGACAGGGCCGCGCGCGTGAACCGGCTCGTGCGGCACAACCTGTCAGCCGATATGTGTGTGAAGATGCTGCTCAAGCCGCTCGATCTGCCGGCGAAGATCCAGCCTGGTGTTCACTACCCGCTGGCGAAGATCACGCAGCACGTGTTCTTCCGCTGAATGCCGCGGCCGCGCCTTGCTGGCCGGCTGACTGCTGACGAACGACATACGACGAACGGATGGCCCGCCACGCGCGGGCCATTCGCATTGGACACGGCAACTGCCATAAAGCGTACGCGCTGAAAACGCAACGGCCCCGAACGATCGACGGAGGAAAGATTCATGACTGCATCCGCGGATCAAAACCGTGCGCCCGATCAACAGGTGTTCGACGAGTGGCCCGTCGAATTACGCGCGCTCTTCGATGGCGCTGCGCTCGAATCGAAAGTGGGATTCACCGCGTCGCTGCTGACCGTCGATACGAGCGGCGGACACGTGCGCACGTCGCTGCTCGGCATCGGCGAGTTGTACGCGCCTGATTCGCGCACGCTATGTATCGCGCTCTGGCCGCGATCGCGCGCGGCGCGAGCGATTGGACTCAACGGGCGCGCCGCGTTGACGTTCGTATTCGATGATGCGTTCTATCAGACTCAACTCCAGTTTGCGCCGATGCAGGCAGAAGGTGCCGGGCTTGCATGCTTCGCGGGATCGATCGAATCGGGCGAAGCGCAGCGAGTGCGTTATGCGCGGCTCACGTCCGGCATCACGTTCGAACTGGAAGAGGGGAGAGACGCAGTACTCGAACGCTGGAAGCAGCAGATCGAGCACCTGAAGAAAGCCGCCGGCGGTGCGGTGGCTGGGAGATAGCAGTCAGAAGCGGGGTCGATGCCGGTGGGGGCATCGGCCGCATCGCTTCGCTCGACTCGCGTTAGTTGCCGCGCTGACCGTCGCGCCGCGTATGCGGCGCATCGCTGCGCGGCTTGCCGCCACCGAGCAGCGCGCCCGGGTTCGCATTGCGCGGTTTGCGCGGCGCGTGCGGAGCATGCGCTGTGCCGTCATGCGCTGCCGCGCGCGGCTTGTCCTGATGACGCGCGCCGTCGTGACGCGCATGCGCGGGCTTTGCGTTCTGCGGCTTCGCGTGCGGCTGGTGCTTCGGTTTATCGGCCGAAACCGAGCCCGAAGCCGAACCGCGCTGACCGTCGCGCGATGCGCCGTTGTTCGAGCCCATCGAGCCCTCGCGCTTCGGCTGACGCTGGCCTTGCCGTTGGCCTTGCCCTTGGCCCTGGCTTTGACCTTGACGCGGTGCACGGCCACCACCGCCTTGTCCGCGACGCTGGATCGGCTCGGGACGCGCGTTCGGATCGGGCTCGAAGGCAGCGATCACTTCTTGCGGGACGGCGCGCTTGATCAGCTTCTCGATATCCTTCAGCAGTTGCAGTTCGTCGACGCATACTAGCGACACCGCCTCGCCTGTCGCGCCCGCGCGGCCCGTGCGGCCGATGCGATGCACGTAATCTTCGGGCACGTTCGGCAGATCGAAGTTGACGACATGCGGCAGTTGATCGATGTCGATGCCGCGCGCCGCGATATCCGTTGCGACGAGCACCTGCAGCGTGCCGTCCTTGAACTCGGACAGCGCGCGCGTGCGCGCCGACTGGCTCTTGTTGCCGTGAATCGCAAGCGCGCTGATGCCGTCCTTCGTCAACTGTTCGGCGAGACGATTCGCGCCGTGCTTCGTGCGCGTGAACACGAGCACCTGGAACCAGTTGTGCTGCTTGATCAGGTGAGTCAGCAGTTCGCGCTTGCGGTCGCGATCGACAGGGTGAATCTTTTGCGCGACCGTCTCGGCCGTCGTATTGCGGCGCGCGACTTCGATCAGCGCGGGCGAATCGAGCAGGCTGTCGGCGAGCGCCTTGATTTCGTCGGAGAAGGTTGCGGAGAACAGCAGGTTCTGTCGCTTCGGCGGCAGCTTCGCGAGCACGCGCTTGATGTCGTGGATGAAGCCCATGTCGAGCATGCGGTCCGCTTCATCGAGCACGAG
Organism: Paraburkholderia diazotrophica; assembly: GCF_900108945.1. Lineage (GTDB taxonomy): Bacteria > Pseudomonadota > Gammaproteobacteria > Burkholderiales > Burkholderiaceae > Paraburkholderia > Paraburkholderia diazotrophica. The sequence goes on from NZ_FNYE01000008.1 coordinate 53,890, forward strand.
AATCTCGAGATGCGACAGGTCGATCGTTTTCTGCTGCATGTGATCGAGCAGACGGCCCGGCGTCGCGACGACGATATCGACGCCGCGCCTCAACGCGTCGATCTGCGGATTGATGCCGACGCCGCCGAACATCACGGTCGACTTGAGCTTCAGATACTTGCCGTAAGCACGCACGCTTTCTTCGACCTGCGCGGCGAGTTCGCGCGTCGGCGTGAGAATGAGCGCGCGCACGACGCGCTTGCCGCCCGGCGCGGGCGGCATCGTCAGAAGACGTTGCAGGATGGGCAGCGTGAAGCCGGCCGTCTTGCCGGTGCCCGTTTGCGCACCGGCCATCAGGTCGCCGCCGTTGAGCACGGCGGGGATGGCTTGCAGCTGGATCGGGGTCGGGGATGTGTAGCCCAGTTCGTTGACGGCGCGGACCAGCGGTTCGGACAAGCCGAGAGAATCAAAAGACATAAAAACTCTTTGCAATGCAATTGTGCAAACGGTGCGAACGCAGCCATCAGGCGCGCTCCCGGGCGATCGAGGCGATCGCTCGCCCGACACTCACCGTTCACGGAGAAATCGGCGGCACGCGCGATGCGTGCCGAATGCTCGACGCGCTATGCAGACACGTCGACTGGCATTAAGTTGCATCCACCGCCGCGCGTCTTACGCGACATAACGCGCGACGCTGACGAATTGACACAGACTGCCGGCGAGTACGAACAGGTGCCAGATACCGTGTCCGTGCCGGATGCGCTCGTCGTTGACAAAGAAGTAGATGCCCGCGCTATAGATGATCCCGCCTGCCACGAGCCACGCAGTGCCCGCAGCCGGCAACGCAGTGACCAGCGGGCGGATGGCGACGAGCGCAAGCCATCCCATCAGCACATAAAGCACCATCGATACGCTGCGGGTGCGTCGCCCGAGCGTCAATTCCTGCACGATCCCGAGCGCCGCCAGGCCCCAGCTCACGCCGAACAGCGACCAGCCCCACGGACCACGCAGCGTGACCAGCGTGAATGGCGTATAGCTGCCTGCGATCAGCAGGTAGATCGCAGAGTGATCGCACTTCTGCAGGATCGCTTTCAGACGCGGACCTCTCACGCTGTGATAGAGCGTCGAGATGCCGTACAGCGCGCAAAGCATCGCGCCGTAGACGCTGAAGCTCACGACCTTGTACGCATCGCCGTCGAGCGCGCCCATCGTCACGAGCGTTGCGAGCCCCGCCACCGACAACACGGCGCCGACGAGGTGAGTGATGCTGTTCAGACGCTCCCCGACGTGCACGGTACTTCCTCCCGCATGATGCCTGCGCCATCCGGCAAACGACACTGGACATACGTTATACGCCCGATATGTCAGATTCCGTTACGTCGAAGACAAGCGGGCTTCGAAACCGCGATGCTACACGATGCTGCAAAAAGCGAAGGGCGCGGCCGCGATAACCGCAGGCCGCGCCCCGATACATCAACCGGCGCTTAGTCGAGCGGCGCCGAACGCAGATCGACCACTTGTTGCGGCGACACAGCCGTGCCGTGGTTGCCCCACGACTGGCGGATGTACGTTACAACGGCTGCGACTTCCTGATTCGACAGCGACTGCGCGAACGGCGGCATGCCATACGGCTTCGGATTGCCGTCCGTGCTCGGCGGATAGCCGCCGTTCAGCACCATGCGGATCGGGTTGACGGCCGACGGCATCTGGATCGACTGGTTGTTCGCGAGCGGCGGGAAGTTCGGCGGCTGGCCGAGACCATTCGCTTCGTGGCACTTCGCGCAGTTGTCCGCGTAGACCTTCTGACCTTGCTTCAACAGCTCGCCGCCGAATTGCTCCGACGTCTCGAGCTGCAGATGCTCAGGCGCTTCGCTCTTCTGCGGGATCGTCTTCAGGTACGTCGACATTGCGTGGATGTCATCGTCCGTCATGTATTGCAGGCTGTTGTGAACCACTTCGGCCATCGGACCGAACACCGCGCCGCGCGGCGACACGCCCGTCTTCAGCAGATCGGAAATGTCCTTGATGTCCCAGTCGCCGAGGCCCGCTTCCTTGTTCGACGTCAGCGACGGCGCGTACCAGTTCTGCAGCGGGATCAGGCCGCCGGCAAACGCAGCCGAGTTGACGGGACCGCCCATCGCGTTGATCGATGTGTGGCACATACCGCAGTGGCCGAGGCCTTCGATCAGATACGCACCGCGGTTCCATTCGACCGACTTGGTCGGGTCCGGCTTGTACTCGCCTTCACGGAAGAACAGCGTGCGCCAGCCGATCAGCAGGTTGCGGTTGTTGAACGGGAACTTGAGTTCGTGCGGGCGGCTCGGCACCGATGCGGGCGGGACCGAACGCAGATAGGCGTAGATCGCGTCCGAGTCGGCGCGCGAAACCTTCGTGTAGCTCGTGAACGGGAACGCCGGATAGAGCAGGCTGCCGTCCTTCGAGCGGCCCGTGTGCATCGCGCGATAGAAGTCGTCCTGCGACCATTTGCCGATGCCGTACTGGTCATCAGGCGTGATGTTCGGCGTGAACAGCGTGCCGAACGGCGTGGCCATCGGCAGGCCGCCGGCGAATGTCTTGCCGCCGCGCACCGTGTGGCACGCGATACAGTCGCCGGCGCGAGCGAGGTACTCGCCCTTCTTGATCAGTTCAGCCTGGTCTGCCGGCGTGGCCGCCATCGCGGTGCCGTTGTGCAGGTTGTCGCTACCCGACCACAGGACGGGAACGAGTGCGGCAGCCGCAACGACGACGACAGCCGAAAGGGCGAACAAAGACTTGCGTTTCATTTGTTTGTCTCTCCCGGTGCCTTATTGCGGTTCGCTGCCGCAGGCAAGCGGAGTCTTCAACGATTTGGCGGGTACCGGCACTGGGTTCTGCGGCGCCTGCTGCGTGGACAGCCATGCGGCGACTGCGTTCACGTCGGCGTCCGTCAGACGCGTTGCGATCGTGTGCATGCAGTCAGGCTCGATTGCGTGGCGCGAACCCGAACGCCATGCGCCCAGCTGCGCGCTGATGTAGTCGGAGTGCAGTCCGACCAGGCCCGGAATAGCCGGTTCCATGCCCGTGAGGCCCTTGCCGTGGCAAGCCGCGCAAGCGGGAATCTGCTTCGATGTGTCGCCGTTCAGCACGATTTCCTTGCCGCGCGCGAGTGTCGCGTCGGAGACGGTCGGCTTGGCCGGCGTCGGATACGGCGGACGCTGCTGCGAGAAGTACGTCGCGATCTGATGAAGGTAGTCGTCCGAGAGATACGTGACGAGGTAGTTCATCGGCGGATACTTCCGGCGGCCTTCGCGGAAGTTCTTCAACTGGTTGTACAAATAGTCGGCCGGCTTGCCAGCGAGACGCGGGAAGTAGTCGTTATCCGTGCCCTGGCCTTTCGTGCCGTGACATGCCGTGCAGCCTTGCACGCGCGATTCCATCGTGTCCGGAGCTTTGGGCTGAGTTTGCGCTTTCGCAGCGCCAGATACGCCTGCGCACCCGATCAAAAGCAGGGCGAGCAAAGGGCGGAAAATGCGTCTTGAAGACACGCGTAACTCCATGATTATCGGGGACCTTGCCGAACTTCGAGCGGATCGGTGTGAGCAGCGCGATGGATACTTCAGACGCTGCGCGGCGACGCAGCATTCTATCATCGATGGGTAATGGTGACTATTTGACACATGCGACCAATTTCCCACCTGATGCGCCCTCACGACACCCGTCGATGCGACAAGTTGACGCAACGGATCGTCATCGCATAAGGACGCGCGCTTGCTCACAAAATGCGTTGCGGCTTGGCGGCAGCGCTTCCAGCTCATTTAAGATTGCGCATTTGCATCGGTGGCGGTCGCTTGCCTGCGATGTCTCGAGCGCTTCGCTTTCACGATATTCACGCGCGGCGCTTCGTTCGCGAAGTGATGCTGATGCACCGCGGCGCGATGAACGGCGCGGCATCGTTGAACTGAGTCAGCCGTGAGATATCGAAGCGTACTGTTTCGACCGTCCTTGCCGTCCTTGCATTTTCCAGCGTTCCACTCATAGCCACCTTATGACTCTTTCCCTGCCATTGCGCTCGCCACTTCGCTGGCGTGCAGCGTGCGGCGTGTCGCTCGTCGTCGCGTCGAACGCCTTCGCTCATGCAACGCCGACGTCGCGCGAACCCGCGCTCAATGCCGAGATCGCAGCGCCTTCCGCGGTGACGATCCACTTCAGCGAGCCGCTCGAACCGGCGTTCAGCACGATCGCGCTCGTCGATGCGCATGGCAAGCCGGCGGCATCCTCTGCTTCCGAAGTCGATGCAGCGGACACCAAGACCATCCATCTCGCGTTGCAGCCGCTTGCACCGGGGCGTTATACGGTGAAATGGACGGCTGTCGCCGAAGACGGACATCGCACCAAAGGCAGCTACGCCTTCAGCGTCAAATGAGAGTCGACGGATTGTGGATCGGGCAGGTCGCGATGGCCGCGCTCATGAACATCGCGTTTGCGTTCGCTGTCGGATCGGCGTTGCTCGGCGCGTGGCTCGCGAACGATGCGCAGGCGAAGATCGCGCCCGCGCGCCCCGCCTGGTTGCGCGCGCAGCGATCGATGCAGGCTGCCGCGATCGTGCTCGTGCTGGCCGATCTCGGCTGGCTGCTCTATCAGGCGGCGGAGATGGCGGGCGTCAGCTTGCCTGAGGCAATCGGCGTCGTGCCGACGATGCTGTCGCAGACGCATGTCGGTTTCGGCTGGAGCATCGCGTTCGTCGGCGCGCTCGTGCTCGCGCTCGTATCGTTTGCACGGCAGACCAACATGCTGCGCAATGCGCTGCTGTGGCTCGCCGTGATCGCGGTTGCGGGCGGCAAGGCATCGCTCGGTCATGCGGCGGATGCGGGTGTTGCATCTGCCGCGATCGGCATGCAAACGCTGCACGTGCTCACGACTTCCGTGTGGGGCGGCCTCGTGCTCGCGGCGGGCTTCTCGGTGCTGCCGGCTCTCGGCACGTCGATCGCGCGCGGCGTGATGATACGCACGGCGTCGCAGTTGTCGAACGTATCGCTCGTCGCTGTCGTGTTCGTGCTGCTCTCGGGCGCGTTCAATGCCGCGCGCGGTGCGGGCGGATCATTCGACGCGATCACGGGAAGCACGTGGGGTCATGTGCTCACGCTCAAGCTTGTGCTCGTTGCGCTCGCGCTTGCGTTGGGCGGACTCAACCGGTTTGCAGCACTGCCGAGATTGCGCCGCACCGCCGCGACGATGGATGCGCATACGTTCTCGAATGTGCTGTATCTCGAGGCGCTTGCGATGCTCGGCATCTTTGCGGCTGCGGCTGTGTTGTCGCACAGCGTGCCGGGGTATGTCGCGTTGGGTTGAACGCTTGAAATGCTAGAAGCGCTTAAGGGCGTTGAAGCAGTTGAAGCGCGCCGGATCATCACGCACGAATGCGCTGCACGACCCGACGTGCGGCGCCGTTGCAAGCCGATCCACGTATCACTCGTAGCCCAGCTTGTGCCCGACGATAGGCGCACAAAAAAGTCCGATCGCGCAGCCCGCCGCCTTGCCTTCGAGTTCTGCCGCTGCTGCATGTGAGCTTGTCATGTACATCAGCAGATCGAAGGGTTGCGGAATGCAATAAAGAAACGCTGCAGCGAGGAAACACTTTTCGACCGTCGCAATGCGCCAGCCGCGCTCAAATGCGATCGCCGCGCCGATCACGCGCAACACGCCGAATACCACCAGTGCGCCGACGGCCGCCTGTTCGCGGATCAGATAGTCGGGAAGAAATTCGCCCATTGCGTCCTCTGCTTGAACGGATGTTTGCGTCACATTCAGCAAGGAGTGAGCCAGAGGTCGCGAAATTTGGTTTTGCGGAGCAAGGAGCCTTGTCCTTCAAGGGGCTTCGCGACGGTTGCGACGCGCGCGAAGGACTGCAACGCGCTTGTATGGCCAGTTATGTAACGTTACTGAAACGCTGTATGTGGCGACCCTCGACGTAACGTCGGTGACGAAACGAACGGTTGTCAAATGACAAGCGCGATGACAAACGCCGCCCGAAGGCGGCGTCTGCTTTTTCATTCGCGATACAGCGCGAGCTTGCTTACCACTCGGCGACGCTGCCGTCGGCGTGACGCCAAACCGGATTGCGCCAGCGATGGCCGATCTTCGCCATTTCGCGCACCTTGTCCTCGTTCACTTCGATGCCGAGCCCCGGACCTTGCGGGATCGACACGAAGCCTTCGTCGTATTTGAAGACTTCAGGGTTCTTGATGTAGTCGAGCAGATCGTTGCCCTGATTGTAGTGGATGCCGAGGCTCTGTTCCTGGATGAACGCGTTGTAGCTCACGGCGTCGATCTGCAGGCAGGTCGCGAGCGCAATCGGTCCGAGCGGGCAGTGCAATGCGAGCGCGACGTCGTAGGCTTCCGCCATCGACGCGATCTTGCGGCATTCCGTGATGCCGCCCGCGTGCGATGCGTCCGGCTGGATGATGTCGACATAACCGCCCGCGAGAATGTGCTTGAAGTCCCAGCGCGAGTACAGACGCTCGCCGAGCGCTATGGGCGTGCTCGTCTGGTTGACGATGTCGCGCAGCGCCTCGACGTTCTCCGACAGCACAGGCTCTTCGATGAACATTAGCTTGAACGGATCGAGTTCCTTCGCGAGCACCTTCGCCATCGGCTTGTGAACGCGGCCGTGGAAGTCCACGCCGATGCCGACGTTCGGCCCGACGGCTTCGCGCACGGCCGCGACGTTGTTGATGACACCTTGCACCTTGTCGAACGTATCGATGATCTGCAGCTCTTCGGAGCCGTTCATCTTCACGGCCTTGAAGCCGCGCTCGACGACGGCGCGCGCGTTGTTCGCGACATCGCTCGGACGGTCGCCGCCGATCCACGAATACACCTTGATACGGTCGCGCACCTGGCCGCCGAGCAGCGTATGCACAGGCACGCCGTGAAATTTGCCCTTGATGTCCCACAGCGCCTGATCGACGCCCGCGATCGCGCTCATCGAAATCGGGCCGCCGCGATAGAAGCCCGCGCGATACATGACCTGCCAGTGGTCCTCGATGTTGCGCGGGTCTTTGCCGAGCAGATAGTCGGAGAGCTCGTCGACGGCTGCCGCGACGGTATGCGCGCGTCCTTCGACGACGGGCTCGCCCCAGCCGACGAGGCCTTCGTCCGTCTCGATCTTCACGAAACACCAGCGCGGAGGAACGATGAATGTTTCGATTCGGGTGATCTTCATGGGGTGTCTCCTTTGCTGGCAAGGCCGGTTGCAGTTGATGGGCGCCTCGTTCCACCGACGGCTTGAACGCGGCGCGGCAGTCGAGGAGCCACATGCTACAGCAAAATCGCGTTAAAGTAGTATTAATAGTATTATTTGGCGCAAGTTTTTATCGACGAGACGGGATTCGCGTTGGGTTTCGCGGGCCCGATCGCCGATAATCGCGGGCGGTCCGCGCCGCTTCCTCACGCGATGCCGCGTAACGGACCCACCGACAATCCGCATCAGGAGAACCGACATTCAGCGAGATCTGCACGGCCGCGTCGCGTATTTGCTGGCGACGGCCATTCTGCGCGGCGACTATGCGCCGGAATCCATTCTGCCGCGCGAAGCCGACCTGATGGAGACGTTCGGCGTGAGCCGCACCGTGCTTCGTGAAGCGCTGCGCACGTTGACGTCGAAAGGGTTGATCGAGTCGAGGCCGCGCGTCGGTACGCGTGTGCGCCGGAAGACCGCGTGGAATCTGCTGGATGCGGATCTGCTCGACTGGTATTCGCGCGTCGCGCCCGCGATGGATTTCGCGTTGAAGTTGCAGGAAATGCGCGAGATGATCGAGCCCTACGCGGCCGCGCTCGCGGCGGCGTCGCACAGCGACGAATCGTTCAGTGCGCTCGATGCCGCGCATTCGGCGATGGCCGCGGCGCGCAACGTCGACGAATGGGTGCGCGCCGACCTGCAGTTCCATCTGAGCGTGCTCGCCGCGTGCAGCAACGAATTGCTGATACCGCTCGGCACGTTGATCGAGCGCACGCTCGAAGCGCAGTTGCGTCTGAATGCGAAACGCGCCGACGTGTTCAATGCGTCGCTAGGCGAGCATACGGCCGTGTACGAAGCGATCCGCGACCGGGATGCGCCGCGCGCGCGTCACGCGATGGCGTCGCTGCTCGGCGTGACGCGAGGGCGGATCGAAGGCTGACGTGGGTGACGGCTGACATTTTCCGTACGCGCGCTCAGTCCATGGCCGCATGCGCGGCGGATTCGCTGCCTGCTCCGCGCGACGGGCGAATCAGCAGCACGAGGGGAATGACGGCCAGCGTCGCGACGAACATCAGCTTGAAGTCGTTCAGATAGGCGATCATCGCGGCCTGCTGCGTGATCGAGGCATCGAGCACGGCGACATCGACGCGCGAACCCGTGGCGAGTATCGGCTGCACGATGGGATTGAACAGGTTCACGTTCGCCGCGAGGTCCGAATGCGCGACCTGCGTATTGCGCGTGAGCAGTGTCTGCACGATCGAGATGCCGATACTGCTGCCGATGTTGCGCATCAGGCTATAGGTCGCGGTGCCGTCGGCGCGCAGCGAGGGCGTTAGCGTCGAGAAAGTGAGCGCGCTCAGCGGCACGAACACGAGTCCGAGACCGAAGCCCTGGATCACGCCCGGCCACACGATGTCCGATGCCGACAACACGATCGTGTAGTGCATCATCTGCCAGAGCGCGAATGCCGACACGACGAAGCCGGTGAGCAACAACACGCGCGCGTCGATGTACTTGAGCAGCCGCCCCGCGAGCAGCATCGCGAGCATCGTGCCGGCGCCGCTCGGCGCGGTCACAAGGCCCGTCGTCGCGACGGGGTAGTTCATCAGGTTTTGCAGCATCGGCGGCAGCAGCGCGCGCGTCGCGTACATCACCGCGCCGATGATGAAGATGAAGAACGTGCCCGTCGCGAAGTTGCGGTCCTTCAGCAACTCGTACTTGAAGAACGACGACTTGCCGACAGTTGCCGTATGCGCCATGAAGAACGCGAAGCTGATCGACGCGATCAGCGCCTCCGCGACGATTTCATGCGAGCCGAACCAGTCGAGCTGCTCGCCGCGGTCGAGCATTGCCTGCAGCGCGCCGATCGCGAGGCCGAGCGTCGCGAACCCGAAGGCGTCGAACTTCGTGTCGTGCTTCGGTTCGCGCGACGGCAGAAAAGTCAGCACGCCAAAGAGCGCGAATGCGCCGATCGGCAGATTGATGAAGAAGACCCAGCGCCAGTTGTAGCTATCGGTAAGCCAGCCGCCGAGCGTCGGGCCGAGAATCGGGCCGACCATCACGCCCATCCCCCAGACGGCCATCGCCTGTCCTTGTTTCTCGCGAGGATTGATGTCGAGCAGGATCGACTGCGACAGCGGCACGAGCGATGCGCCGAAGATGCCCTGCAAGAGACGCGACGCGACGATCTGCGTCAGCGTTTCGGACAGCCCGCAAAGCGCCGACGCGACCGTGAACCCGCCGATCGCGAACATCAGCAGACGCTTGACGCTCAACCGGTCGGACAGCCAGCCGGTGAGTGGCGTCGCAATCGCGGCCGCGACGATGTACGACGTGAGCACCCAGGTGATCTCATCCTGCGACGCCGACAGACTGCCTTGCATGTGCGGCAGCGCGACGTTGGCGATGGTGCTGTCGAGCGTCTGCATCAGCGTCGCGAGCATGATCGCGATCGTGATCATCGGACGGTTTAATGCGACGGCGGGCTTTGCTGCCGGCAAATCGGGGGCCATAAAGCGATAATTTTGAGATAGTAAGCATGCTTATTGTATAGTCGGCCGCTTTTTATGGAAACGCTGAATCTCCCGGACACTTGGTTCGCGGGACGTTTCGGGCCGGCTGAGCGGCGCCTCTTCGTATAATCGCGCGATGAAAACCCATTTCGACGAGCGCTTCGGCTTTCTCATTTCCGATGTCGGCAGGCTGGTCGGCAAGCGGTTCGACGACCTTGCGCGGCTGTCGATAGACCTGACGCGCGCTCAATGCCGGGCGCTCGCGTATCTGTCGCACTACGGCGATATCAATCAGGCGCGGCTCGCGGATCTGCTGGAAGTCGCGCCCATTTCGGCCGGCCGGCTGCTCGACCGGATGGAGGAGGGTGGATGGATCGAGCGCATTGGCAATCCACGCGATCGGCGCGAGAAACAGATTCGTTTGACCGAGAAGGCCGAGCAGACGCTGGACGATGCGAAGAAAGTCGGCGATCAGATCGCGGCGGAGGGGCTGAGCGGTCTGACCGATGACGAGGTGAAGCAACTCATCACGCTGCTGCAGAAGGTGCGGGGGAATCTGACGAGGATCGTGGAGCGGTGATAGCGCACACAGCCCAATTGGTTGCGCGGCCATCGATCCGTTAGATCGACGCTGGAAATGAAAAAGCCGCTGTTTCGTGAGAAACAGCGGCTTTTTGCATTTGGTGGCGAATCAGGGACTCGAACCCCGGACCTGCGGATTATGATTCCGTCGCTCTAACCGACTGAGCTAATTCGCCGAAAGAAGCGAAATTATGAAGATGCCGACGGAGGCTGTCAACCCCCGCCGGCATCTTTTTGCGACCCCTCGTCTACGCGGCGCTCAGTCCTGCGCGTAGATATTGGAGTCCTTGGTCTCCCGCACGAAAAGCAGGCCGATCACGAAGGTGCCCAGCGCAATGATGATCGGATACCACAGCCCCGAGTAGATGTTGCCCTTGGCCGCAACGATCGCGAACGCGGTCGCCGGCAGGAAGCCGCCGAACCAGCCATTGCCGATGTGATACGGCAGCGACATCGACGTATAGCGGATGCGCGTCGGGAACATCTCGACCAGCATCGCCGCGATCGGCCCGTACACCATCGTCACGTAGATCACGAGGATCGTCAGGATCACAACCGTCATCGGCCAGTTGATCTGCGACGGGTCGGCCTTTGGCGGATAACCGGCAGTCTTCAAGGCGGTGCTCAGGGTCTTGTCGAACGTCGCACCAGCTTCCTTGGCGCCCGCGGCCTTGCCGTCATACGTGTCGATCGTCGTGTCGCCGACTTTGATCTGCGCAAGCGTGCCCGCCGGCGCAGCCACGTTGTCGTAGTTCAGGCCGGCCTTCGACAGCGCGCTCTTCGCGATATCGCAGGACGTCGTGAACTTGGCCGTGCCAACCGGGTTGAACTGGAACGAGCACTCGTCCGGATTCGCAATCACGACGATGGGCGCCTTTTGCGTCGCGGCTTCGAGAGCCGGGTTCGCGTAGTGCGTCAGCGCCTTGAACAGCGGGAAGTACGTCAGTGCCGCGATCAGGCAGCCCGCCATGATGATCGGCTTGCGGCCGACGCGATCGGATAGCGAACCGAAGAACAGGAAGAACGGCGTGCCGATCAGCAGTGCGAGCGCGATCAGAATGTTCGCGCTCGCGCCATCGACTTTCAGCGTTTGCGTCAGGAAGAAGAGCGCATAGAACTGACCCGTGTACCAGACAACTGCCTGGCCGGCCGTTACGCCGATCAGAGCCAGAATCACGATCTTCAGATTCTTCCATTGACCGAACGCTTCTGAGAGCGGCGCCTTCGACGTCTTGCCTTCAGCTTTAATCCGCTCGAATGCCGGCGACTCTCGCAGCTGCAGACGGATCCACACCGAAACGCCCAGCAGGAACAGCGATGCAATGAACGGAATGCGCCAGCCCCAGCTGCCGAACGCTTCTTCGCCCATCGCCGTACGTACGCCGAGGATCACGAGCAGCGACAGGAACAGGCCGAGCGTCGCCGTCGTCTGGATCCACGCGGTGTAGAAGCCGCGCCGGTTGGCAGGCGCGTGTTCGGCGACATAGGTCGCCGCGCCGCCGTACTCGCCGCCGAGGGCAAGGCCTTGCAGCAGACGCATCGCGATGAAGATCACCGGTGATGCGAAGCCGATCGCTGCATAGCCGGGCAGGAAGCCGACCACGCAGGTCGACAGACCCATGATGACGATTGTGATCAGGAACGTGTACTTGCGGCCGACCATGTCGCCGAGCCGTCCGAACACCAGCGCGCCGAACGGCCGAACCGCGAAACCGGCCGCGAAGCCGAGGAGGGTAAAGATGAAGGCGGCCGTCGGATTGACGCCGGAGAAGAAGCTCTTGCTGATAAAGGCGGCCAGCGAACCGGCCAGGTAAAAGTCGTACCACTCGAAAACCGTGCCCAACGACGACGCGAAAATCACCCGTTTCTCGTCTTTCGTCATCGGCGCGTGCGAGATTTGCCCGCTTACGCTAGCCATATGTCGTCTCCATATTGATATCAGTCGCGGTCCGCCTGGACAGACGTACCCCGTGTAGCGATTATTGGAGCGGAAACTTACGGCGTTCTGACTCGGAGTGTATGTTTTTGAGAACGCTTGGATGCGGCTAACGTAGGCCAAGTACAGCCTAATTGCGTCTATTTATATGCGAACTGCTTGAAAACCGTCCGCATTCGATTGCTGACGGAAACGAGCGAAACTGATGCATTAGGGTAAGTCCCGTGCACGATCTATCATCCGCAGGCTGACACGGACGAGCGTCCCGGCGAGGCGCGGTGACGTCTGATACACGTTGTCGTCGATGCTGAGCTTCCCGCCATGCATCGTCGCGATTTCGCGGACGATCGCGAGACCGAGGCCGCTGCCGTCTCCTTCGCGGCCGAGAATCCGATAGAAGCGCTCGAGCACGCGCTCGCGCTCGGCGGGGGGAATGCCCATGCCCGTGTCTTCGACTTCCAGGTGGGCCATCCCCGCGATATCGTCGCGCCGCACCCGCACGGTGATGCGTCCGCCCGCGGGTGTGTAGCGGATCGCGTTGTCGATCAGATTGGACAGCATCTCGCGCAGCATGACCGGGTTGCCTTCCACCTCGATCGCTTCTTCGGGCGTTTCCGGTCCCTCGTAGCCGAGATCCATCTGCTTCGCGAGCGCCGCCTGGACCCAGTCGCGCACGGCGCTGCGGGCGACGTCGCCGATCTCGACGGGCGTGAAGATCTGCCCGGACATGCGGTTCTCCGCGCGCGCCAGCGCTAGCAGCTGCGTGACGAGCCGGGCGGCGTGTTCGGAACTGGTTGCGATCTGTTCGAGCGAACGATGCACTTCCGCCGACGCATCCTGCCGCAGCGCCAGTTCGGCCTGAGTGCGCAAGCCGGCGAGCGGCGTCTTCATCTGGTGCGCGGCGTCGGCGATGAAGCGCTTTTGCAGCTCCATGTTCTGTTCAAGGCGCGTCAGCAGGTCGTTGAACGATGTGACGAGCGGCTCGATTTCGGGCGGCGCGCGGCGCGCTTCGAGTGGCGACAGGTCGTCGGGGCGGCGCGCGCGGATATGCGCCTGCAGCGCATGCAGCGGCGCGAGGCCGCGCGACAGCCCAAACCACACGAGCAAAATTGCGAGCGGCAGGATCACGAACTGCGGCAGGATCACGCCCTTGATGATGTCGTTGGCGAGCGCGCTGCGTTTGTCGAGCGTCTCGGCCACCTGCACGAGCACGGGCTGCGCGCCGGGCGTCTGCGGAAACTCGACGGTCGTATAGGCCACGCGGATGTCGTTGCCGCGCAGCAGGTCGTCGCGAAACTCTACGATGCCGGGCTGCGGCCGGTCCTCTTCACGCGGAAGCGGCATGTCGCGATCGCCGGCGACCAGTTCGCCGCGCGTGCCTAGCACCTGATAGAACACGCTGTCGATGTTGTCGGCGCGCAGGAAATCGCGCGTCGACTCGGGCAGCGTCAGTTCGGCGACGCCGTTGACGGGATGAATCTGTCGCGCGAGCACGTACGCGTCGGTTTCCAGCGCGCGGTCGAACGGCCCGTTCGCAATCGACTTCGCGACCAGATACGTGACGGCAAGACTCATCGGCCACAGCAGCAGCAGGGGCGCGAGCATCCAGTCGAGGATTTCGCCGAACAACGAACGCGGACGCGTCTCCGCCGCCGCTTCGGTTTCGTCGGGCGGCGCGAACGGATTCGCGTAACGGGCATCGCGGACTTCGTCGATATCCGCCGCGTGCGCCGTGGCGCGTGGTGCGCGGACGGACATGGAGCGCCTTTACTTGAAATGGCGGCTGGCGGGCATCGCCGCCGACGCGGTCGCCTCGGATTGCTGTGGCGCCTGCGTTTGCGGCGATGCCTGCTCGCCAGCCGTTTGTGGTTGCGTTTGCGCCTGCGGCGACGGCGCGGCTTTCTCGAGACAATAGCCAAGCCCACGCACGGTGATGATGCGTACGCCGCTCGGTTCGATCTTCTTGCGCAGCCGGTGCACGTACACCTCGATCGCGTTATTGCTGACTTCCTCGCCCCATTCGCACAGGTGATCGACGAGCTGTTCCTTCGATACCAGCCGCCCGATCCGCTGCAACAGGACTTCGAGCAATCCTAGCTCACGCGCGGACAGATCGATAACCTGATCATTGGCATAGGCAATTCGACCTACCTGATCGAACGACAGCGATCCGTGCCTGACGACGGTCGGTCCGCCGCCCGCGCCGCGCCGGGTCAGCGCGCGCACGCGGGCTTCGAGTTCGTTGAGCGCGAAGGGCTTGGCCATGTAGTCGTCGGCGCCGAGGTCCAGTCCCTTGACGCGCTCGTCGACGCTGTCGGCTGCCGTGAGGATCAGCACGGGCAGGTTCGAATTGCGCGCGCGCAGGCGCCGCAGCACTTCGAGACCGGACATTTTCGGCAGCCCGAGATCGAGAATCAGGAGGTCGAAAGTCTGCATCGACAGCGCGGTATCCGCTTCCGCGCCCGTCTTCACATGGTCAACGGCGTATGCCGATTGGCGGAGTGATCGGACGAGACCGTCCGCGAGTATGCTGTCGTCTTCGGCAATGAGAATTCGCATGATGCGCCCTGCCCGGCCGGCACCGGGGCGCTCCGGCGCACAGCGTCTCCGAAAATTTTTTGTGGGTAGCGAGTGTGGCCCGCTTCGCACATGTGGACGTCCGCATGTGATTCGGGCTTGCCAAAACTACTGTTTTTTTATACAGTGTCTGCGTTTAGCGTGCTGGCTGTTCATACCGTGTTCAAAGCGGTGTCGAATCAGCCGGTGCACCTGCCTCAGACGCCGTTCATCATAGCAAAGGACGATTCATGGAAGAAAGCAAGAAAGGCTCGGCTGGACTGACTGCGGAAAAGAGCAAGGCACTTGCTGCCGCGCTTGCGCAGATCGAAAAGCAGTTCGGCAAGGGGTCGGTCATGCGGCTCGGCCAAGGTGAGGCAGTTGAAGATATTCAGGTGGTCTCGACGGGATCACTGGGCCTCGACATCGCGCTGGGCGTCGGCGGTCTGCCGCGTGGCCGTGTGGTGGAAATCTACGGGCCGGAGTCGTCGGGCAAGACCACGCTGACGCTGCAGGTCGTCGCCGAAATGCAAAAGCTCGGCGGCACGGCGGCGTTCATCGACGCGGAACACGCGCTCGACATCCAGTACGCGCAAAAGCTCGGCGTGAACGTGAGCGACCTGCTGGTCTCGCAGCCGGACACGGGCGAACAGGCGCTCGAAATTGCGGACGCACTGGTGCGTTCGGGTTCGATCGACATGATCGTGATCGACTCGGTTGCGGCGCTCGTGCCGAAGGCTGAAATCGAAGGCGAAATGGGCGATTCGTTGCCGGGCCTGCAGGCGCGTCTGATGTCGCAGGCGCTGCGCAAGCTGACGGGCACGATCAAGCGCACGAACTGCCTCGTCATCTTCATCAACCAGATCCGCATGAAGATCGGCGTGATGTTCGGCAACCCGGAAACCACGACGGGCGGCAACGCGCTGAAGTTCTACGCGTCGGTGCGTCTGGACATTCGCCGTATCGGTTCGATCAAGAAGAACGACGAAGTGATCGGCAATGAAACGCGTGTGAAGGTCGTCAAGAACAAGGTGTCGCCACCGTTCCGCGAAGCGATCTTCGACATCCTGTATGGCGAAGGCATCTCGCGTCAGGGCGAAATCATCGATCTCGGCGTGCAGGCGAAGATCGTCGACAAGGCCGGTGCCTGGTACAGCTACAACGGCGAGCGTATCGGCCAGGGCAAGGACAACGCGCGTGAATTCCTGCGTGAAAATCCCGAGATCGCACGCGAAATCGAAAACCGTATCCGCGAATCGCTCGGCGTGAATGCGATGCCGACGGATGCCGCAGTGAGTGCGGACGCAGAAGTCGCGGGCGAAGAAGAATAATCGTCGCGTGATACGCAAGGGCCGCCCCGTTTCTTCGCGCCCTGCTTCCACCAGGGATGCAGGACACGATGCGGGCGGCCCGCGTGACGACGAGGTATTCGAATCGACGTCACGCTCATCTTCATCGTCGTCAGTTTCATCTGCGTCTGTGGCCTCGTCGCGTACACACGAGTCATCATTGGACGATTTCGACCCATTCGAATCGTTCGATGCCCACGATCGTGCCGCGGGGCTCGGTCCGTCTACCCGTCCGTCTCTTCCGAACCGTTCAGGCGACGGCAGCGGCGAGACCACCTACACACGATCACGTCGCCAGCCTGGCGAACCGAAATCCGCCGATACGACAAGTCGCGTATCACAACGTCCCGCACGTTCGCTCAAAGGCCGCGCGCTCGGCTACCTTTCGCGCCGCGAATACAGTCGTGCGGAGTTGTCGCGCAAGCTCGCGCCCTACGCGGAGGAGGGCGAATCCATCGACGGGCTGATGGATTCGCTCGAAAGTGAAGGCTGGCTGTCCGATTCGCGTTTCGCGGAAAGCCTGATCAACCGGCGCGCGTCGCGCATGGGCGCGGGCCGTATTGTCGGCGAACTCAAGCGCCATTCGGTCGGGCAGGCGCTAGTCGAAGAAGTCAGCGCGCAATTGCGCGAAACAGAACTGGCGCGCGCTCAAGCCGTGTGGCGCAAGAAGTTTGGCCAACTCCCCGAGACGCCCAATGAGCGAGCGAAGCAGGCGCGCTTCCTTGCTGCGCGTGGTTTTTCGCAGGCGATCATCGGGAAGATTCTCAAGGGTATCGACGAAGACTGGGCGTCGGAATAGGGCGAGTAAATCGCGCGCCCCAAGATAGTCAAGCCGGACGAAACACTCGTGAGATCTGTACTGCAACTCCGCGCAAGGCACGTCGCAACAAGCCCCGGCGGGCTTCGGCCAGTCTCAAATACCCAGTATGCTAAAATTCAACGGTTCTTCAATCCGGCCTTTTTTCTCGCATGCCGCTCTCCCCGCCAGTGTCCCGACAATTGCGCCATCGCCGCGCAATCCGAGTGGACGCATACGAGCGTGAAGATGGCCTGTGGGATATCGAGGCGTGCCTCACCGACGAAAAGCCACGTGACGTGGCGCTTCCGTCGGGTGTCCGGCCGAACGGCCTGCCGATCCATGAACTCTGGCTCCGCATCACGATCGATCGCAAGCTCAATGTCGTCGACGCCGAAGCGTCGTCCGACTGGGTGCCGTATCCCGGTCTGTGTGAAGCCTCCAATCCCGCCTATCGGGCCCTCATCGGGCTCAATCTGTTCCGCAACTTTCGCCGTGATGCCGCCCGCTTGCTGGCGGGCACGGCTGGTTGCACGCATCTCACCGAGTTGTGCGCGGTCCTGCCGACGGCAGCCATCCAGGCGTTCGCCGGCGATGTGTGGGACACCGCGAGGGGAAAGCCGGGCGATGGGCGGCAAGCAGGTTCGCAAAACGGATCGGCAGACGGTTCGAGCCAGCGCGCACAAGGCGGCAACGGACAGGACGCGCAAAACAACGCTTCGGACGAACACGCGAGCGGTCAGGCAAGCGAGCAATCAAACGACAAACCGCCATTCCAGTTGGGCCGCTGCCATGCGCTGCGATTCGACGGCGAGGCGGTGCGCCAGTTTTATCCGCGCTGGTATGGCCACGCGCCGCGTTCAGCGGATCGCGCGGACGCCGCATCCGACGGACATGCCGTGAAGACGGTCCGTCCCGAGTAAGCGGCCCAGGCGGAAGCGAAGTTCAATCCAACTCTCAGACTGAAGGGAATCACGCATGAAGATTCACGAGTACCAGGGTAAGGAAATCCTGCGGAAATTCGGAGTCGCGGTACCGCGCGGCAAGCCGGTCTTCTCGGTGGATGATGCGGTCAAGGCCGCTGAAGAGCTCGGCGGCCCGGTGTGGGTCGTGAAGGCTCAGATTCACGCGGGTGGCCGTGGCAAGGGCGGCGGCGTGAAGGTCGCGAAGTCGCTCGACCAGGTCCGCGAATACGCGAACCAGATTCTCGGCATGCAGCTGGTCACGCACCAGACGGGCCCGGAAGGCCAGAAGGTGAATCGTCTGCTGATCGAAGAAGGCGCTGACATCAAGAAGGAACTGTATGTCGGTCTCGTGATCGATCGCGTGTCGCAGAAGGTCGTCGTGATGGCCTCGAGCGAAGGCGGCATGGACATCGAAGAAGTCGCTGAGAAGACGCCGGAAGCGATCCACAAGGTGGCCGTCGATCCGTCGAAGGGTCTGCAGGATTCCGAAGCCGACGATCTCGCGAAGAAGATCGGCGTGCCCGACGCATCGATTCCGCAAGCGCGCGCAATCCTTCAGGGCCTGTACAAGGCATTCTGGGAAACGGACGCATCGCTGGCCGAAATCAACCCGCTGATCCTGACGGGCGAAGGCAAGGTGATCGCGCTGGACGCCAAGTTCAACTTCGACTCGAACGCACTCTTCCGTCATCCGGAAATCGTCGCTTACCGAGATCTGGACGAAGAAGATCCCGCTGAAGTCGAAGCATCGAAGTTCGACCTCGCATACATCTCGCTCGACGGCAACATCGGCTGTCTCGTGAACGGCGCGGGCCTCGCGATGGCGACGATGGACACGATCAAGCTGTTCGGCGGCGAGCCCGCGAACTTCCTCGACGTCGGCGGCGGCGCGACCACGGAGAAGGTCACGGAAGCCTTCAAGCTGATGCTGAAGAACCCGAACCTGACGGCGATTCTCGTCAACATCTTCGGCGGCATCATGCGCTGCGACGTGATCGCGGAAGGCGTGATCGCGGCTTCGAAGGCGGTCGATCTGCAAGTGCCGCTCGTCGTGCGCATGAAGGGCACGAACGAAGACCTCGGCAAGAAGATGCTGGCTGACTCCGGCCTGCCGATCATCTCGGCGGACAGCATGGAAGAAGCTGCGCAGAAGGTCGTCGCGGCTGCCGCAGGCAAGGCCTGATCGCCCCGGCGCTTATCACCGGATTACGAATGGCGGCGTGCGAGCGGCGCGGGTAGAGAGTGTTTGCCGCAAGACGCTAAAGCGCATGTCGCCAAACGAACAGAGGTCAATACATGTCGATTCTGATCAACAAAGACACCAAGGTCATCACGCAGGGCATCACCGGCAAGACCGGTCAGTTCCACACGCGCGCATGCCGTGAATACGCAAACGGCCGCGAAGCGTTCGTCGCGGGCGTGAACCCGAAGAAGGCTGGCGAAGACTTCGAAGGCATTCCGATCTACGCGAGCGTCAAGGAAGCGAAGGCAGAAACGGGCGCGACCGTCTCGGTCATCTACGTGCCGCCCGCAGGCGCTGCTGCTGCAATCTGGGAAGCCGTCGAAGCCGATCTCGATCTCGCGATCTGCATCACGGAAGGCATCCCCGTTCGCGACATGATCGAAGTGAAGGACCGCATGCGCCGCGAAGGCCGCAAGACGCTGCTGCTCGGACCGAACTGCCCGGGCACGATCACGCCGGACGAACTGAAAATCGGCATCATGCCGGGCCACATCCACAGGAAAGGCCGCATCGGCGTCGTGTCGCGTTCGGGCACGCTGACGTACGAAGCAGTCGGCCAGCTGACGGCGCTGGGCCTCGGCCAGTCGTCGGCAGTCGGTATCGGCGGCGACCCGATCAACGGTCTGAAGCACATCGACGTGATGAAGATGTTCAACGACGATCCGGATACGGACGCCGTCATCATGATCGGTGAAATCGGCGGCCCGGACGAAGCGAATGCGGCGTACTGGATCAAGGACAACATGAAGAAGCCGGTGGTCGGCTTCATCGCCGGCGTCACGGCGCCTCCGGGCAAGCGCATGGGCCACGCCGGCGCGCTGATCTCGGGCGGTGCGGACACGGCCGAAGCGAAGCTGGAAATCATGGACGCCTGCGGTATCAAGGTTACGAAGAACCCGTCGGAAATGGCCCGCCTGCTGAAGTCGGTCCTGTAAGACGTATGGCCATGGCGCCGGAAACGCCGGCTGGCTGCGGCGTTTTTTGATACTCTTACGAAATTCTTTCGTAAGACGCAGTTCAAAGCGAGGGAGCGAGCGATTGCTCCCTCGCTTTTTTGTTGCCTGCAGCTTTCGCCACCTTTTATTCTGCTTTCCATGCTCGAGTTCCTCACCACGCTCCATTGGGGCGCCGTTTTTCAGATCATCGTCATCGACATCCTTCTGGGTGGCGATAACGCGGTTGTGATCGCGCTCGCCTGCCGCAATCTGCCGGCGGCGCAGCGCACGAAGGGCGTGCTGTGGGGCACGCTGGGCGCGATCCTGCTGCGCGTGGTGCTGATTGCGTTCGCCGTCGCGCTGCTCGACGTGCCGCTGCTCAAGTTCGCGGGCGGCATGTTGCTGCTGTGGATCGGCGTGCGTCTGCTCGCGCCCGCACCCGACGCGCACGCGAATGTCAAACCCGCCGACAAGCTGATCACGGCGATCAAGACGATCATCATCGCCGATGCCGTGATGAGCCTCGACAACGTGATCGCGATCGCGGGCGCGGCCGAAGCCGCCGAGCCGCATCACCGGATTGCCCTCGTCGTGTTCGGGCTGTTCGTCAGCATTCCGCTGATCGTGTGGGGCAGCCAGCTCGTTCTGAAGCTGCTGGACCGCTACCCGGTCGTTGTCACGATCGGCGGCGCGCTGCTCGGCTGGATCGCGGGCGGCCTCATCGTCAACGATCCGGCAGGCGACCGCTGGCCGATCCTCGACACACCCATTGCCGAGTACGGCATGCGGATCGGCCTTGCGCTGTTCGTCGTGATAGCCGGCTACGCGCTGAAGCGGCGAAACGCGGCGCGTATCACGGGCACGCCGCCGGGCATGCACTGACGCCGTTCACTGTACCGATGCATTCGCCAACGCACCATTAGCCATTCGGCTGACTGCCGGCGCCATTCACGGCTCGCTACGATCGAAGCGCCTGTCCTGATTCCCGGGGCAGGCGCTTTCGTTTTGAGGAGTCTGCCGATGATTGCTACTGTTGCCGTTGCTTCGTTGTCCACGTTTCATGTCCCCGGACGGCGCGCCCGTTCGATGCGCCCATGGTCCGCCGCGCTCGCGCGCATTGGCCGATTCTGGGGCTTCACGCTGATCGAGCTGATGATCGTGCTGGCGATTGTCGGCGTGATCGCGGCGTATGCCATTCCCGCCTATCAGGACTACCTCGCGCGCAGCCGCGTCGGCGAGGGGATGTCGCTGGCGGCGGCTGCCCAGCTGACCGTAGGCGAGAACGCCGGCAGCGGCAACGCGTTCGGCAGCGGTTATGCTTCGCCGCCTGCCACGCGCAATGTCCAGTCGATCCACATCGACGACGACACGGGGCAGATCACCGTCGCGTTCACCACACGCGTCGCCGAAGACGGCGCGAATACGATCGTGTTCGTACCGTCCGCGCCCGACAACGCGGACACACCGACTGCGCGCGTCGCACTTGCGAAGGGCGCGGTGCAGAAGGGCACGATTACGTGGGAATGCTTCGCGGGCGGCAAGGCCGCATCGTCGCTGCCCGCGCCTGGCGCCGGACCCGTGCCCGTGGACGCTCCGACGCTAGCGTCGAATCTCGCGCCGCCGGAGTGCCGCGGCTGACGGGAACTCGATGATGGGAACTCAATGACAGGCGGCGCGTCCCGAATCTGTTGAACACCGTAAAGCGTCACGGCAAATGCTTTCGCGCCGTGGCCCGATTCGAGGTTATTTCGGCCGGCCGGCGCACAGCGCAAGGATTTTTTTGTATAGTGCGCCGGTTGCTGAGATCCCCCGGTCACTCATGTCCAACCCCTTTGCGCGTTACCTGTCCTTATTCCTGTTGGCCTGTGCGTTGATCCTGCCGTATGCCGTAGTCAACCACACGTACCCGATCCCGACGTTCTATGCCGAATTCACGGCGCTGTCGCTCTATCTGCTGCTGGGTGCGGGCGTCGCCTTTCTGGTGTCGACGGCGCGGCCGCGCGTGGCGTTCGCGTCTCCCGTGGTGGCGCTGGTGCCTCTGGCGTTCGGGCTCGTGCTGATCGCGCAGTCGATCGTGCTGCCCGTCGCGCAGCCGTCGATGAACTGGCTGGGCGCGGGCTTCCTGCTTGCTGCGTTCATGGCCGTGCATGCGGGCTATGGATTCAGCCGGGCGAACCTGTCGGAAACCGTGGTGACAGTGGCCGCCTTCGCGCTGGTGGTCGGCGGGCTTTTTGCCGTCTTCTGCCAGGTGATCCAGTTGTTCCACCTGGAGGTGAAGGTGACGCCGCTCGTCGTCGCGTACAACGTGACGTCGGAGCGCCGGCCGTTCGGCAACATGGCGCAGGCCAATCACCTTGCAAGCTACATCGCGTTCGCGACGGCGGGCGCGATGTACCTCGTACAGACGCGGCGTATCAACGTGTTCATCTGGCTGCTCGTTTCGGCTATTTACTCGGGCGGGCTTGCGTTGACCGTGTCGCGCGGTCCGTGGCTGCAGATGGGCGTGATCGTCGTCGCGGGCTTCTGGATGGCGTTCGCCGAGCAGCGCCGCAATGCGTCCCGACGCCGCGCCAGTAGCGAGTGGCTCTTGCCCGTGGTGCTCGCCGTGTTGTTCTTCATGGTGAATGCGGCAATTCGCTGGGCGAACCTGCATTACGATCTCGGTCTCGCCCAGTCCGCGGCGGAGCGCATGAAGGACGCGAGCCAGATCGCGCCGCGTATCGCGCTGTGGAAATACGGCTTGACGATGTTCCGCACGCACCCGTTGCTCGGCGTCGGCTGGGGCGAATTTCCGCGCTATCAGTTCGATCTGGCAAAAGCGCTAGGCGGCGTCGAGATCGCGAACAACTCGCATGACATTTTTATCGATCTGCTCGCCAAGACGGGTCTGATCGGTCTCGGCATCGTGCTGCTCGGGCTGGGCGCGTGGTTCGTGCGCGTCGTGCGCGTACCGCACACTGCTGCGCGTGTGTTCGGGCTCGCGATGATCGGCGTGCTCGTGATGCATGCGCTCGTCGAATATCCGCAGCAGTACATGTTCTTCCTGTTGCCCGCGATGTTCGTGTTCGGCCTGCTCGATACGAAGCCGCTGCGTCTGATTCCGGGCGGCGTGTCGTTCGGCGCCTTCGTCGTGATCGTGTTCGGCGGACTGGCTGCGCTCTATCCCGTCTATCGGGATTACGCGCGTTCGGAGGTGCTGTACTACGGCTCGCGTCCGTTCGACCAGTATCGCGAGGACCCGTCGTTCCTGTTCGGCGCGTGGGGCGAGTACGGCATGGCGACGCTGCTGCCGATGAACGCGCAGGATCTGCCGCACAAGCTCGCGATGCATCGTCAGGCGATCGCGTTGCTGCCGGGCGAAACGGTGTTGCGTCGCTATGCGGTGCTGCAGGCGCTCGCCGGCGACACGAACGGCGCATTCGATACCGTCGAGCGCCTGAAGATTTTCGCGGAAGAGTTGCACGACTGGCCTTCGCAACTCGCGTATCTGTACGATCTGTGCGATCAGCAGAAGACGCTGGCCGCGTTCAAGGCGGAGCTGCTGAAAAAGTATGGAACGCCGCCGAAGGGCATCAACGACAATGACCAGGACGATGGCGACGACGAAAGTTGAGTCGCCCGTTCCAGTGTCGTAGAAACGCGAGCGGCGCGCTCAGCGCGCCGTCACTGCGCCACCCAATCCCCCGACTTCCCGCCATGCTTCTCCATCACCTTCACATCGGTGATGGTCATCCCGCGATCCACCGCCTTGCACATGTCGTAAACAGTCAGAAGGCCGACCTGGACGGCCGTCAGCGCTTCCATCTCGACACCCGTGCGCCCTAGCGTCTCGACCTGCACGCGGCAATGCACGGCGGGCACCGTCTCGTCGAGTTCGAAATCGACGGCGACGCGAGTGAGCGCGAGCGGATGGCAGAGCGGAATCAGATCGGCAGTGCGCTTGGCGCCCTGGATCGCGGCAATGCGCGCGATGCCGATCACATCGCCTTTCTTCGCTTCGCCTTTGCGGATCAGTTCGAACGTCGCGGGCAGCATGCGGATCGAACCGCGCGCGACCGCGATGCGTTTCGTTTCCGCTTTGCCGCCGACATCCACCATATGCGCCTGGCCGGCCGCGTCGAAATGAGTGAGTTCGGACATGGTTGGCTCCTTCAGAGGGCGCCTATCATAGCAGCGCAGGATGCCGCCGGGCTCCCGGGCGCGGATTACCATCAGCTCACGATAACCCACATCGCGTAGCCGCGCTCGATCGCGCGTGAGCCGCCGCTCAGGCGTTTCAGGAAGCCTGTGCATCCGTTGCACTCGGTACAATCGCAACAGGCCCGTTCCTTCCGGCTCCTTACGCCGCTTTCGATTTCGCCCATCGTCCGCAATGCGTCTGAAACGGTTTATCGCTGCGTTGTTGTCCGTCACGCTCGCCGTTCCGCCCGCGATCATCGCGCAGCCGTCGAATTCCTCTGAGCTGCCGCTCGTCACGGGGCCGCTCGACGCGTATGGCGATGCGTCCGTGCCGCACGACATCGCGCAAGGCGTGTTCGGCATGTACGGCGGCGCGCAGGCGCGCCTCTCGGGCAGCCCCGGCGGCAATGCGAGCCTGCGCGCGCCGATGTCGACCCAACAGCTGCCGGACCTCGGCGACGGCTCAGGCGGAACGCTCACGCCTCAGGCCGAGCGCAAGCTCGGCGAGCGCGTGATGCGCGAAATCCGCGCCGATCCCGACTATCTCGACGACTGGCTGGTGCGCGACTATCTGAACTCGATCGCCGCGAAGCTCGCCGCGGCGGCGGCCGCGCAGTACGTCGGCGGCTATCGTCCGGACTTCGATCTGTTCGCGATGCGCGATGCGCAGGTCAACGCGTTCTCGCTGCCGGGCGGCTTTATCGGCGTGAACACGGGTCTGGTCGTCGCGACGCAGACGGAATCGGAGCTCGCATCGGTGCTCGGTCACGAAATGGGCCACGTTTTACAGCGGCACATCGCGCGCATGATCACGGCGGGCGAGCACAGCGGCTACGCGGCGCTGGCGGGCATGCTGCTCGGCGTGCTGGCAGGCGTGCTCGCGCACAGCGGCGATCTGGGTAGCGCGATCGCCGTCGGCGGGCAGGCCTACGCGGTCGACAACCAGTTGCGCTTCTCGCGCGCGGCCGAGCACGAAGCGGACCGCGTCGGCTTTCAGCTGCTCGCGGGCGCGGGCTACGATCCTTACGGGATGGTCGCTTTCTTCGAGCGGCTCGATCGCGCGTCGATGAGCGACGCCGGCGCGCCGGCCTACGCACGCACGCACCCGCTGACGGGCGAGCGTATCGCCGACATGTCCGACCGCGCGCGCCGCTCGCCGTATCGGCAGCCCCGCCAGTCGTCGGAATACGCGTTCGTGCGCGCGCGGGCACGCGTGCTGCAGGACCGCTCGCGCAGCGAGTACGCGGACGGCATTTCGCGCATGCGCTCGGAGATCGAGGACCGGACCGCGATCAACGTGGCGGGCAACTGGTACGGCATCGCCTACGCGCAGACGCTGCTCGAACGTTACGACGACGCAGTCGCATCGCTCGCGAATGCGCGCGCGGCGTTCGAGTCGGCCGAGCGCGCGGAGGGCGACACGACGCGCAGTTCGCCGAGCCTCGACGTGCTGGCCATCGATATCGCGCGGCGCGCCGGTCGCAACGACGAAGCCGTGCGCCTCGCGGAAATCGCGCAAAAACGCTGGCCGCAATCGCACGCGGCTATCGACATGCATCTGCAAACGCTCCTCACCGCGCGCCGTTTCAGCGAGGCGCAAACGCAGGCGCTGCGCGAGACGCGGGCCGATCCGCAGCAGCCCGTCTGGTGGCGCTATCTCGCGCAGGCGAGCGTCGGCACGGGCGATGCGCTGACGCAGCATCGCGCGCTCGCGGAGAAGTTCGCGCTGGAAGGGGCGTGGCCGTCGGCGATCCGGCAGCTCAAGGAAGCGCGCGACATCAAGTCGGTCGGCTATTACGACCTGTCGACCATCGACGCGCGTCTGCATGAACTGGAAGCGCGCTACAAGGAAGAACGCGAAGACGAAAAGAACAGCAGCTAGCGCGCGGACTTGTCCAAAGCAGCGGCTGTCTCTGCCGCCGCGCGTGCGGCGGGACTTGCGACGAATCCAAAGCGCTTCTCGACTTCAGCCTTGCGCACCGGCTCTAGCTGAAACGCGATGTCGTCGCGCCAGAGGAACTGGCCGCTGAGGCCGTCGCCGCCGAGTTCCGCATGTTCGGAGAACAGGTCGAGATCGTGATCGTGCAGGACCGCGATGCGCGCGGGCGCTGATTTGTCCGCGAAAACAATGCCGCCTTCGTCGTCGAGATACGCGGCGGCGGGTTCGAACGCTGCGCCCGCCTGATTGGTCAGCGTGAGCGTGCCGGTCGCGTCGTCGGTGGCGAGCCGCACGACGAACGGCGTGTAGACGAGTTCGACGTACACGCGCTGCGGGCCGTTCTGGAAGAACCATTGGCCCTGGTCGTCGGCTTCGTAGTTGCGGTTGATGAAGCCGAGTAGCGCCGTATGGCGGATCGGCTCGCCGAGCGCGCCCGCCGCTTGCGCCGCTTCGTCGCGCATGCGCCAGTTGCCGCGCCTGTCGAGCAGCAGCCAGCCGGTGCAATGCGGCACGTTCGGCCATTTGGCGAGTGCCTGCCTGACGATGTCATCCATGATGCGTGAACGGATCGAAGTAGCCGAAGACGCGGCGCGAAAGCCAGTCGATACGGCCGGGGAAAGGGCCCGTCATGAAGCCGACGTGTCCGCCATGCTCCGGTTGATCGAGTTGCACCGCCGATGATACCTCGCTGCGCGACGGCAGCACGGCGCCCGGCAGGAAAGGGTCGTTGCGCGCATTCAGCACGAGCGTCGGCACCGTGATTTCCGGCAGCAGCGGGCGAGTGGTCGCGCGGGTCCAGTAGTCGTCGGCATTGCGGAAGCCGTGCAAGGGCGCCGTCACGACGTCGTCGAACTCATACATCGTGCGGCTCGCGAGCACATCGTCGAGATCGAACAGGCCCGGGTACTGCGCAAGCTTTTGCTGCGCCTTCTGCTTGAGCGTCTTCAGGAAGCCGCGCGTATAGATCATGCCCAGGCCTTGCGACAGCGCGCGGCCCCCGGCGTGCACGTCGAGCGGCGCTGAGATCGCCGCGGCCGCCGCGATGATCGACGCGTCCTCGCGGCGCTCGCCGAGCCAGCGCAGCAGAACGTTGCCGCCCAGCGATACGCCCGCCGCCACGATCGGGCCCGTGTGCATCTCCCGCAGACGGCGCAGCACCCAGTCGACTTCATTGCTGTCGGCGAGATGATAGAAGCGCGGCAACAGGTTCATCGAACCGCTGCAACTGCGAAAGTGCGGCACGACGCCAAGCCAGCCACGCGCGTAGGCGGCCGCCATCAGCGTGCGCGCGTAATGCGAGTCCGAGCTGCCTTCGAGTCCGTGAAACAGCACGAAAAGCGGCGCGTCAGCGCGCGCGCGATAGCCAGTGCGAGGATCGGGCGCGAGCCAGTCCAGATCGATGAAATCGCCGTCGGGCGTTTCCCAGCGCTCGCGCCGGTACGCGACCACGGGACGGCGGCCGAACAGGGCGGGAACGATCGTCTGGATATGGCTGTTGGGCAGCCAGAGCGGGGCGCGGTAGAGCAGGTCGACGGTCGCCTCGACGGGCGCTCCCATCGCAGCCTCCAGGGCCGCCGCTGCTGCATCGAGGGCCGGTCTGGAGGAAGCTTTCTTGTCGTGGGTCGTGCTCATGCCAACACCGGTATTCAAGCGAAGCCCAGAGGCGTGGCTTCGGCAAAGCGGGTCTCGCGGCGCGCGTCAGTGCAGCGCGCCCTGACCATGTCTCATTTTGGCAGCAAACTGCGTGGCCGTTTCGTTCGGCATCGCACTCGCGTGGATATGCGCGATCTTCCACTCGCCGCGCTCGTGGACCATCACATAGGTCGTGAAGATCATCGACGGAATGGCTGCCGGGTCCGCCGGACGATGCGCTTCGGCAATCGCATAGACGACGGTGCCCAGGCTGTCGTAGACGCGGATGTCGAGCGGTTCGATCGACACGGGCTGTGCTTCGAGCTGAAGCGTGAGGCCCGCGCGAATCGCGTCGAGGCCGTGCAGATGCGAGCCATCGGCGCAGATGCAGCTGACGAATTCCTCGTCGATCCACAGGCCCATCAAGCTGTCGATATTGACCTCCGCGACCGCCTGGTAGTAAGCGTTCAACGTGTCCGCAGCGGCTTCGAAGATGTGGGCAAAACGTGGCATGGCTCGTCAGTCTCTTGCGCGCAAGGCGCGCGGTTGCGGGTCAGTGGTCGGCATCTCGTGCCGTCGGCGGCAACGTTCGCGCAGGCTGGCTCGTGGCGCGGATGCACAGGCTTTTTCCACGCCTTCTCCAGAACAGTTCCGGGCCGCTTCCGGGTAGATACCAAGTCGATTCCAGGTCAACTTCCCGGCCTGTTTTCAGGCGATTTTCCGGGCCTTTCCCAGCGCGCCTGCAAGGCCATCCGCCAGCATGCCCGCGCTGCAAGACGCGAGCATGACGCGAGCATGACGCATCGAGCGGACGCGGCGCGCTTCGCACAAGACACGACCAATGGCCGCCGACCTGCCCGCGACGCTTTCCAGCCGAACACACAACAGGCGTTTCGACAGGCGGCGCGGCCCGAACGCTCAGCGCTGCGCGAGCAGCATGCCGCGCAGATCGTCGAATACCTGTTCGGCGCTCAGTTGCCGCAGGCAGTTCAGATGACCCAGCGGGCATTCGCGCTGGAAGCACGGACTGCACTCGAGATGCAGCCATTGTACCTTTGCGAGGTCCGACAAGGGCGGCGTGTGGCGCGGATCGGTCGATCCGTACACGGCGACGAGCGGACGGCGCAGCGCCGCTGCGACGTGCATCAGCCCTGAGTCGTTGGTCACGATGGCGCTCGCCCGCGAGATCAGCGCGCTCGCTTCGCCGAGCGCCGTCTGGCCGCACAAGTTGCGCACGTTCGGCGCACGGTCGGCAATCGCCTGCGCGATGGGCGCGTCTTTCGGCGAGCCGAGCGCGACAATCTTCGTGTACGGAAACGACTGGCCGACCATCTGCGCGAGCGCCGCGAAATGCTCGGGCGGCCAGCGCTTCGCGGGGCCGTACTCGGCGCCGGGACAGAACACCAGCAGCGGCACGCGCGTGTCCAGGTTGAAGCGGCTCGAGACGCGCGCCGCTTCGTTCAGGTCGGCATCGAGCCGGGGCTGCGTCAGGTCGTCGGGCACTTTTGCGCCGGGCGCGTAGGCGAGCGCCGCGTACTTGCCGACCATCGGCGGACGCTCGTCCTTGCGCGGGTTTCCGTGCCGCACGTTCAGCAGACCGTAGCGGCTTTCGCCCGTATAGCCGATGCGCAGCGGAATGCCCGCCATCCACGGAATCAGCGCGGACTTCAGCGAATTCGGCAGCACGTACGCAGCGTCATAGCCGACGTCGCGCAGATCGCTCGCCAGTTGCCATCGGCGCAACATCTGCAGCTTGCCGTGCGCGAGATCGGTCGCGTAGACGTCGCGGATTTCAGGCATCCGTTCGAGGATGGGCGCGACCCAGCTGGGCGCGACCGCGTCGATCGCGATACGCGGATGCAATTTCACGAGGCGCGCGAACAAAGGCTGCGCCATCAATGCGTCACCGATCCAGTTCGGTGCGATAACCAACGCGCGACGCATCAGGGGGAGTTTCCGATGTCGAAAATAAAGCGCCGCGCGCACGAGGCGCGCGGGGCCGGGATTGTCAGGAACAGTGGACTGCGGCTCAGGCTATTTCGGCATGCGTGACGGGAAGTCCGGCTTCCCGCGCGGATTGCCGAACGACGCGTGACGCCGCAGCCCGTGCCGCAGACGAAGCGGCGCGCGAATCAGTGACCTTTGATCACTTCGCCGTCGCGCAGCTTGTAGCGCGTGCTGCAGTAAGGGCAGCGTGCTTCGCCGTGCGTCACGTCGATAAAGACGCGCGGATGGTTGCTCCAGCGCGGCATCGACGGGTTCGGGCAGTACGCAGGAAGATCCTTCGCCGACAGTTCGACCAGCGGCATTTCCTTGATTTCACTCATAGGGACTTTCTCGTTGTATGCAAAAAGCAGGCGCGGCTGGCGTTTGCCTTCACGTGTGGCTGCCGCCGCGCCTGCGGAATTCAGATCTTCGTGAGCCAGTGTGCGTACTTCTGGCTCTTGCCGTTCACGATGTCGAAGAACGCCGATTGCAGCTTTTCCGTGATCGGGCCGCGCGCGCCCGAGCCGATCGTGCGGTTGTCGAGTTCGCGGATGGGCGTGACTTCGGCGGCCGTGCCGGTGAAGAACGCTTCGTCGGCCGTATAGACTTCGTCGCGCGTGATGCGCTTTTCGATCACTTCGATGCCCGCGTCCTTCGCCAGCGTGATGACGGTGTCGCGCGTGATGCCGTCGAGGCACGACGACAGGTCGGGCGTGTACAGCTTGCCGTTGTTCACGAGGAAGAAGTTCTCGCCCGAGCCTTCCGACACATAGCCGTCGACGTCGAGCAGCAGCGCTTCGTCGTAGCCGTCGGCGGTGGCTTCCTGGTTCGCGAGGATCGAGTTGACGTACCAGCCCGACGCCTTCGCGCGGACCATCGACACGTTCACGTGATGGCGCGTGAACGACGACGTCTTCACGCGGATGCCCTTCTTGATGCCGTCTTCGCCCAGATACGCGCCCCACGGCCATGCGGCGATCGCGACGTGAATGGTATTGCCTTTCGCCGACACGCCCAGCTTTTCCGAGCCGACCCAGATGATCGGGCGCAGATAGCACGACTCGAGCTTGTTCTCGCGCACGACTTCGCGCTGCGCCGCGGCGAGCGTTTCGTGGTCGAACGGAACGTCCATCTGGAAGATCTTGGCCGAGTTGAGCAGGCGCTTCGTGTGCTCTTTCAGACGGAAGATCGACGTGCCGCCGTCGACCGTCTTGTACGCGCGCACGCCCTCGAAGACGCCCATACCATAGTGCAGCGTATGGGTGAGGACGTGGATTTTGGCGTCGCGCCATTCGATGAGCTTGCCATCCATCCAGATCTTGCCGTCGCGGTCGGCCATTGACATACGGTTCTCCAGGCAGTGCGGGTTCGGGTTCTAACGTTCCAACGTGTACGGACTTGTTGTGACGCGCGATGCGCGTGGCGCGCCGACTACACAATGCGCCGGGGACACGCGGCAAACGCGATATTTTACCGTCATTTGCACAGGCAACGGGCATTCGCGGGCACCCTGGACGCTATAATCCGGCGGTCGCTGAAAACAAAACCGCATGCGCCAGCGGCTGCTTCACGATCTGGCGCTGACCTACAGCCGTCGCGGCGTTCCTCGCGCCGCATTGCCTTCGCCTCATGCTCGCTCGTCTGTCCGATCCCGATCGCCGTGCCTTCCGTGATGGCATGCGCGCCTACTCGCCGACCTTGATGGCGATCTTCTCCTGGGGCCTCGTGACGGGCATCGCGATGAGCAAATCGGTGATGACGGTGCCGCAATCGCTCGGCATGTCGCTGCTGGTCTATGCGGGCTCGTCGCAACTGGCCGTGCTGCCGCTGATGCTCGCCAAGCTGCCCGTCTGGACCATTCTGCTGACGGCCGCGATGGTCAACACGCGTTTCATTATCTTCAGCGCCGGCCTCGCGCCGCATTTTTCGTATCTGCCGCTGCACCGGCGGCTGCTCGTCGGCTATTTCAACGGCGATGTCATCTATCTGCTGTTCCAGAAGAAGGCTTTCCAGACGGGCTACGTGCCCGGCAAGGAAGCGTATTTCTGGGGCATGGCCGTCTCGAGCTGGCTGTCGTGGCAGGTGTCGTCGATCGTCGGCATTCTGCTCGCGAGCCTCTTTCCCGATAACTGGGGCCTTTCGCTCGCGGGCACGCTCGCGCTGATTCCCGTGATGGTGTCGGCGATCTCGTCGCGCTCGACGCTCGCGGCCGTGAGCGTCGCGGGCATCGTCGCGCTGATCGCGTTCGACCTGCCGTACCGGCTCGCGCTGCCGCTCGCCGTCCTGACGGCGATCGTCGCCGGCAGCGCCGCCGATGCGATGGTCGAGCGCGCCGACTTGCGCCGCATCCGCAACAGCACGGAGAACCCGCGATGACCACGCTGCAGATCTGGCTCGCGATCATCGGCATGACGTTTGTCACAGCGCTGACACGCGCGCTGTTTCTGATCGGGGGTGAGCGCACGGTATTGCCCGAGCGCGCGCAACGGATGCTGCGCTACGCGCCCGCCGCGGCGCTCGCGGCCGTCGTCGTGCCGGACGTGCTGGTGACGGACGGCGGCGTGTCCGTCGCGCTGTCGAACCACGAGCTGTACGGCACGCTCGCGGGCCTCGCGTGGTTCCTCTGGCGGCGCACGATGCTGGGCACGATCGTCGTCGGAATGCTCGTGTTCACGGCGTTGCGGCTGATCTTCTGACGCGCGCGGGGATGTTGCGGTGCAATAACGTGCCGGGCCCCGCTGGCGCCGCCAAATACCGGGATTCTCGCGCCACGGGTTAGATCGGTCTGTCGATCGGTTAAAATAGCCGTCTCCCGGAACACGCGCGAAGCCGCCGGCACCGTTCGCGAGAGGCCGTTCGCGCAGCGTCCGCACCGCCTTCCAATCAACTCGCATACGAATCATGAAACAGGTATTGCGTCTCTCCGATCTGATCGCCGAAGGCAAGCTATCCGGCAAACGCGTCTTCATCCGCGCCGACCTGAACGTGCCACAGGACGACGCCGGCAACATCACCGAAGACACCCGTATCCGCGCATCAGTACCCGCCATCAAGTCCGCGCTGGACGCTGGCGCGGCCGTCATGGTCACGTCGCACCTGGGCCGCCCGACGGAAGGCGATTTCAAGCCCGAAGACTCGCTCGCGCCCGTTGCGAAGCGCCTGACCGAACTGCTCGGCCGCGATGTGCCGCTCGTGTCGCAGTGGGTCGAGAACGGCGTGAACGTCGCGCCGGGCCAGGTCGTGCTGCTCGAAAACTGCCGCGTGAACAAAGGCGAAAAGAAGGATTCCGACGAGCTCGCGCAGAAAATGGCGAAGCTCTGCGACGTCTACGTGAACGACGCGTTCGGCACCGCGCACCGCGCCGAAGCGACGACGCACGGCATCGCGAAATACGCGCCCATCGCGTGCGCGGGCCCGCTGCTCGCCGCCGAACTCGAAGCGCTCGGCAAAGCGCTTGGTTCGCCGAAGCGTCCGCTCGTGGCGATCGTCGCGGGCTCGAAGGTGTCGACCAAGCTGACCATCCTGAAGTCGCTGGCCGACAAGGTCGACCAGCTGATCGTCGGCGGCGGCATTGCGAACACGTTCATGCTCGCGGCCGGTCTGAAGATCGGCAAGTCGCTCGTCGAAGCGGATCTCGTCGACGAAGCGAAGGCGATCATCGAATCGGCGAAGGCGCGTGGCGCGTCGGTGCCGATTCCGAGCGACGTGGTCACGGCCAAGGAGTTTTCGCCGACGGCCAAGGCCGAAATCAAGAAGGTCGCCGATGTGCAAGACGACGACATGATCCTCGACATCGGACCGGAAACGGCAAAGGCGCTCGCGTTGCAGCTGGAAACGGCGGCGACGATTGTCTGGAACGGCCCTGTCGGCGTGTTCGAGTTCGACCAGTTCGGCAACGGCACGAAGACGCTGGCCGACGCGATCGCGAAGTCGTCGGCGTACTCGATCGCGGGCGGCGGCGATACGCTCGCGGCCATCGCCAAGTACGGCATCCACGACAAGGTCAGCTATATCTCGACGGGCGGCGGCGCATTCCTCGAGTTCCTCGAGGGCAAGAAGCTGCCGGCAGTCGCTGTGCTGGAATCGCGGGCCTGATAATGGCGACGCGCTCCCCCAACAAGCCTCAGAAGACGCGCAACGCGTCGCGCACGGCAGCGGCAGGGGGGCGCGCAGCGCGCTCCGCAAAAGCGCTGCAACCCGAGGCCGCCGCGCGGGCGGCTTCGCAACCTTCCGCGAGCGCGCCAGCGGCACAGGACGCAGCCGTTGCCGCAGAACGCCCAGATCGCGCAGATCGAGCGGAACAGAATACGGAACTGGCCACGGAAGCCGTCGCCGCAAACGCAGCGACAGACGCGCAAGCAGAGGCCGGTTCGAGTGCAACGGTGTCTCCCGCCTCGCGCACCGAAGCCGATGATGAGTCTTTGTCCGCGGCCGATCAGCCGTCGCCGCGGGTTTATGCGCAAGTTCATGCGCAGGTTCATGATTTCGCAGCAGTCCCCCACGATACGACGCCGGGCCTTCAAGGTTCGAAGGGAACGAACGGCGCACCACCCCATGTAGCACCTGTCGTTGCGCAGCCTCCGCATCCGACTCCTGACGTTCATCCCAGCGATCTCATCCAAACGAGGAGACTCATGCATCGCGCCACCAAGATTGTCGCAACCATCGGGCCGGCTTCCAGCACGCAGGAAATCCTGCAGCAAATGATCGAAGCGGGCGCCGACGTGGTGCGCCTCAACTTTTCTCACGGCACTGCTGACGATCACCGTCAGCGCGCGGAGTTCGTGCGTGCAGCGGCCCGGCAGGCAGGCCGTGAAGTCGGCATCATGGCCGACCTGCAAGGTCCGAAAATCCGCGTCGGCAAATTCGAAAACGGCAAGGCGACGCTGGTCGTCGGCAACACCTTCATCCTCGACGCCGACTGTGAGCTCGGCAACGAAGAGCGTGTCGGCCTCGACTACAAGGACCTCCCGCGCGACCTGAAGGCCGGCGACACGCTGCTTCTGAACGACGGCCTGATCGTGCTGAGCGTGCAGCGCGTGATCGGCAACGAGATTCATACCGTCGTGAAGATCGGCGGCGACCTGTCGAACAACAAGGGCATCAACCGCCAGGGCGGCGGCCTGACCGCGCCCGCGCTGACCGCGAAGGACATGGAGGATATCCGCACGGCGATGTCGCTGGGCGCGGACTATGTCGCCGTGTCGTTCCCGAAGAACGCGACGGACATGGAAATGGCACGCCAGCTCGCAAACATCGCGGGCGCGCCGTACGGCATCAAGCCGAAGATGATCGCGAAGATCGAGCGCGCCGAGGCGATTCCGGCGTTGCAAGGCATTCTCGAAGCATCGGACGGCATCATGGTCGCGCGCGGCGACCTCGCCGTCGAAGTCGGCAACGCGGCCGTGCCCGCGCTGCAAAAGCGCATGATCAAGATGGCGCGCGAGGCGAACAAGTTCGTCATCACGGCCACGCAGATGATGGAATCGATGATCAACGCGCCCGTGCCGACGCGCGCCGAAGTCTCCGACGTCGCGAACGCGGTGCTGGACGGCACGGACGCCGTGATGCTGTCGGCGGAATCGGCGGCGGGCAAGTACCCGGTGCAGACGATCGAAACGATGGCCGCGATCTGCGTCGAAGCCGAAAAGTCCGAGCACGTCGAACTGGACAAGGACTTCCTCGACCGAACCTTCACGCGCATCGACCAGTCGATTGCAATGGGCGCGCTCTTCACCGCGTATCACCTGGGCGCGAAAGCGATCGTCGCGCTGACGGAGTCGGGCTCGACGGCGCTGTGGATGTCGCGTCACTGGACGCACGTGCCCATCTTCGCGCTCACGCCGCGCGAGGGCAGCGAGCGCGCGATGCAGATCTACCGCAACGTGAATCCGCTGCATCTCGACACCAGCAGCGACCGCGACATCGCGCTCCAGCAGGCGCTCGAAGTGGTCGTCGGCAAGGGCTATGCGGCGCGCGGCGACATGGTCGTGCTGACGGTCGGCGAGCCGATGGGCCAGGCGGGCGGCACGAACACGCTGAAGATCGTGCGCGTCGGCGAGCCGGTCTGATTTTTACTGGCACGCTGTAAAAGCGAGGAAACACGAGCCGTAGCGGAACCATGATGGAACCGCGACGGCGAGCCGAACGGCGCGCGTGAAGCAGAGCGCCGTGTCCCCGGAAGAGAGGCGGCGCACGTAGTTTGGGAAGGGTGCGCTCGGGACACGTTCTGCTTCACGATAAAATTGCATGAAATTGCATAAATAGATGCCGCCGGCACAGGATTCGTTTCAATCTAAGGAGTACATCAATGCCTCTCGTATCAATGCGTCAACTGCTGGACCATGCCGCCGAACACGGTTATGGCCTTCCGGCATTCAACGTAAACAACCTGGAGCAGGTGCAGGCGATCATGGCGGCGGCCGATCAGGTCAACGCGCCCGTGATCATGCAGGCATCGGCTGGCGCGCGTAAGTACGCCGGCGAGCCGTTCCTGCGCCATCTGATCGAAGCGGCCATCGAATCGTATCCGCACATTCCCGTCGTGATGCACCAGGACCACGGCCAGTCGCCGGCCGTCTGCATGGCCGCGATCCGCAGCGGCTTCACGAGCGTGATGATGGACGGCTCGCTCGAAGCCGACGGCAAAACGGTGGCGTCGTACGAGTACAACGTCGACGTGTCGCGCAAGGTCGTCGAAGCGGCGCACTCGATCGGCGTGACAGTGGAAGCGGAACTGGGCGTGCTCGGTTCGCTGGAAACGATGAAGGGCGACAAGGAAGACGGCCACGGCGCGGAAGGCACGATGACGCGCGAGCAGCTTCTGACCGACGTCGAGCAGGCAGCGGACTTCGTGAAGCTCACGCAGTGCGACGCACTGGCGATCGCGATCGGTACGTCGCACGGCGCGTACAAGTTCTCGAAGAAGCCGACGGGCGATATCCTGTCGATTCAGCGCATCAAGGAAATTCACCAGCGCATTCCGAATACGCACCTGGTGATGCACGGTTCGTCGTCGGTGCCGCAGGAACTGCTTGCGGAAATCCGCGAATTCGGCGGCGACATGAAGGAAACCTACGGCGTGCCCGTCGAGGAAATCCAGGACGGTATTAAGAACGGCGTGCGCAAGGTCAACATCGACACCGATCTGCGCCTTGCGATCACGGGCGCGATCCGCCGCTACATGGCCGAGAACCGTTCGAAGTTCGATCCGCGCGACTACCTGAAGCCGGCTCGCGAAGCCGCGAAGAAGGTCTGCGTGGACCGTTATCTGGCGTTCGGCTGCGAAGGCCAGGCGTCGAAGATCAAGCCCATCTCGCTGGACAAGATGGCCGAGAAGTACAAGGCGGGCGAGCTCGCGCAAGTCGTCCGCTAAGCGGCAGACGGGCGGGGGTTGGCCCCGCTCGCGCGCCGCACGAGCATCAGGCGTCTGGCCATCTGGCCAGGTTGTCGTCCGATCGCCGTTCCCGCATGATCCGGGGAACGGCGTTTCCCTTTTGTTCCGGGCCGTTTTTCAGCCCCCTTTTTGCGAATCACGACGATGTCTACCCTTTACGAATCCACGCTTCGCTCGCTGCAGCTGCTCGGCCGCGGCAAAGTCCGCGACAACTACGCGGTGGGCAACGACCAGTTGCTGATTGTCACGACGGACCGTCTGTCCGCGTTCGACGTGGTCATGGGCGAGCCGATTCCGGGCAAAGGGCGCGTGCTGAACCAGATGGCCAACTTCTGGTTCGACAAGCTCAAGCACGTCGTGCCGAATCACTTGACGGGCGTCGCGCCGGAAACCGTCGTCGCGCCCCATGAAGTCGAGCAGGTGAAGGGCCGCGCGGTCGTCGTGAAGCGCCTCGAGCCGATTCTCGTCGAAGCCGTCGTGCGCGGCTATCTGGCGGGAAGCGGCTGGAAGGACTATCAGGCAACGGGCGCCGTGTGCGGCGTGACGCTGCCCGAGGGCCTGCAAAACGCGCAGAAGCTGCCCGAGCCGATCTTCACGCCGGCCGCGAAGGCCGAGATGGGCCACCACGACGAAAACATCACGTACGAAGAGATGGAGCGCCGCATCGGCACGGAACTGTCGGCGACGATCCGCGATATTTCCATCCGTCTGTACAAGGAAGCCGCCGATTACGCAGCGACGCGCGGCATCATCATCGCGGACACGAAGTTCGAATTCGGTCTCGACGACAAGGGCCAGCTCTATCTGATGGACGAAGCGTTGACGGCTGATTCGTCGCGCTTCTGGCCGGCCGATCAATACCAGGTCGGCACGAACCCGCCGTCGTTCGACAAGCAGTTCGTGCGCGACTGGCTCGAAACGCAGCCGTGGAAGAAGGAGCCGCCCGCGCCGAAGCTGCCGGACGAAGTCGTCGAGAAGACGGCGCAGAAGTATCAGGAAGCGCTCGAGCGTCTGACGGGCCAGAAGCTCGCTTGAGCGCCACGCACACGGAACAAGCAACATCATGAGTGAAGTTCAGACAGCACATACGCATGACGCGCCGCTCGTCGGCGTGCTGATGGGTTCCAGTTCCGACTGGGAAGTCATGAAGAACGCGGTCGCCGTTCTGCAGGAATTCGGCGTGCCGTACGAAGCGAAGGTCGTCTCGGCACACCGCATGCCGGACGAAATGTTCGCCTATGCTGAAAGCGCGCGCGAACGCGGCGTGCGGGCGATCATCGCGGGCGCCGGCGGCGCGGCGCATCTGCCCGGCATGCTGGCCGCGAAGACGACGGTGCCCGTGCTCGGCGTGCCTGTGGCGAGCAAGTATCTGAAGGGCGTCGATTCGCTGCACTCGATCGTGCAGATGCCCAAAGGCGTGCCCGTCGCGACGTTCGCGATCGGCGAAGCAGGCGCGGCGAATGCGGCGCTGTTCGCGGTGTCGATGTTGAGCGGCACGTTGCCGGAATATGCGCAGAAGCTCGCCGCATTCCGCGTACGCCAGAACGAAGCGGCTCACGCGATGACGCTGCCGCCACTGTAAGCACTATAGATGCGCAGCGCCTAGCACCCGAAGAAGTTCAACGCAGTCCAACGCTTTGACCGGCCGATCCCACATCGGCCGCGACAGACCACCAAGATGAATCCAGACAACACTCCGGTATCACCGATTCTGCCCGGCGCATGGCTCGGCATGGTCGGTGGCGGCCAGCTCGGCCGTATGTTCTGCTTCGCCGCGCAGGCGATGGGCTATCGCGTCGCCGTGCTCGATCCGGATGAAAACAGTCCGGCTGGCGCCGTCGCGGATCGTCATCTGCGCGCGGCCTATGGCGACGAAGCGGCCCTCACCGAACTCGCGCGGCTGTGCGCGGCGGTGTCGACCGAGTTCGAGAACGTGCCGGCGGCATGTCTCGATTTCCTCGCGCGCACGACGTTCGTGAGTCCCGCAGGGCGCTGCGTCGCCGTCGCGCAGGACCGCATCGCGGAGAAGCGCTTCATCGCGTCGTCGGGCGTGCCTGTTGCGCCGCATGTCGTGATCGAATCATCGGATGCGCTTGCCGCGCTCGACGATGCCGCGCTCGAAGCCGTGCTGCCCGGCATCCTGAAGACGGCCCGGCTCGGCTACGACGGCAAAGGCCAGGTGCGCGTCGGCAACGCAGCGGAGGTGCGCGCGGCGCATGCGTCGCTGGGCGGCGTCGCTTGCGTGCTCGAAAAGCGCTTGCCGTTGAAGTTCGAAGTGTCGGCGCTGATCGCGCGCGGCACGAACGGCTCGTCGGCCGTTTATCCGCTCGCGCAGAACACGCATCGTCATGGCGTGCTGTCGCATACCATCGTGCCCGCACCCGACGCCAACGCAACGCTCGTCGAACAGGCGCAACTGGCCGCGCTGCAGATCGCGGACAAACTGGGTTATGTCGGCGTGCTGTGCGTCGAGTTCTTCATTCTCGAAGACAGCACGCTGGTCGCGAACGAAATGGCGCCGCGTCCGCACAACTCCGGCCACTACACGGTCGACGCCTGCGCGACGAGCCAGTTCGAGCAGCAGGTGCGCGCGATGACGGGCATGCCGCTCGGCGACACGCGCCAGCATTCGCCCGCCGTCATGCTGAACATCCTCGGCGACGTGTGGTTTCCCGTCAACGCGAAGGGCGAAAGGCCGAGCGCCGCTGTCACGCCGCCGTGGCACGAAGTCGCCGCGATGCCGGAAGCGCGTCTGCATCTGTATGGGAAAGAAGATGCGCGTCCTGGCCGAAAGATGGGCCATGTGAACTTCACGGCCGCGACGCTCGAACATGCGCGCGCGGCGGCCCGCGACTGCGCGCGTCTGCTGCATATCCCGACTAGCTGAGCGGTAGCCCTCATGCCGGATCAAACGAAACCTGCCGACACCGCGTCGCACGTCGGCGCCGATGAGATCGCGTACTCAGCGGCGCTGCTCGATGCGGGACAACTCGTAGCGTTTCCTACGGAAACGGTCTATGGGCTGGGTGGCGATGCGGAGAGTCCCGAGGCCGTCGCGCGCATTTACGCGGCGAAGGGAAGGCCGGCGAATCATCCCGTCATCGTGCATCTCGCGCCGAACGGCGATCCTCATTATTGGGTAGAGCAACTGCCATCAGATGCCCAGCGTCTGATCGATGCGTTCTGGCCGGGTCCGCTTACGCTGATTCTCAAGCGCGCCGCGCACATTCCGGCTGCCGTGAGCGGCGGCCAGGATTCGGTCGGGCTGCGCTGTCCGTCGCATCCTGTCGCACAGGCGTTGCTCCAAGCATTCAGCGCGCTGCGCAGCGGACATGGCGGCGTGGCCGCGCCGTCCGCGAACCGTTTCGGGCATGTCAGCCCAACCACCGCGCAGCATGTGCGCGACGAGTTCGGCGATACGATTCATGTGCTCGATGGCGGATCGTCGGATGTGGGTATCGAATCGACGATCATCGATCTGTCGCGCGGTTTTCCTGCGCTGCTGCGCCCGGGTCACGTGACGCCGCAAGACATCGCCGACGTGCTCGGCGAGATGCCGCGTTTGCCGGATGGAACGGATGCGAGCGCGCCGCGCGCATCCGGCACGCTGAAGGCGCACTATGCGCCGCGCACGCCGCTCGCATTGCTGTCATTCGACGTGCTCGAGCCGATGCTCGCCGCGCGAGCACCCGACGAGCGCGTCGCGCTGGTCGCGCGTGTCTCGCGTGCGGGGCGCTGGGCCGAGGCGGACGGCGTGCATTTCGTCGCCGCGCCGGAAGATCCGCATCTCTATGCGCGCGACCTGTACGGCTTGCTGCGTGCGCTGGATCGCGCCAATGTGTCGCGCATCCTGATCGAGAAGTTGCCCGATACGATCGAATGGATCGCCGTCAACGATCGGCTCGGCAGGGCGGCGGCCGCATTCGAGGCGCACGGGTCCTGACCGTTCAACGCTTCGTTTCCGACGCTTCGCGTGCAATGCCCGGAGCGAACGCGCAAACAAAATCAACGCTCAAAAACATAAGCCCGACTCGCAACGAGCCGGGCTTCTTCGTATCGAACCAAACGGGAGGACGTCAGCGGGAGGCGTGCTCCCGCCAGACGCCGGATGTCCGCTTACTTGCCTAAACCCGTCGCCGCGATCTGCTGTTCGACAAACGTGGCGAACGCAGCATACGCGTGCGTCGTCGGATGGAGCTGATCGGCGAAAACGTACGACTGGTCCGCGCCCGCGACGGTCAACGTCTGCGGCGAGCAGAACAGCGACGAGCCGAATTGCTGGCCGTACTGCTGCGCTGTCATGCCGCCGACCAGCACCGACGGGTTCGCCGTCGCATAAGCCGTCGCGTTCTGTTCCATCTGCGTGATGTTGCAGGCCGTGCCTGTCGCGTTGGTGAATCCTTGCGACTGATAGCTGCCGAGCAACTGATGCAGCCAGTTAAACGAACTGACCTTGATCACCTTCGTATCGATGCCCGCCGTCGCCAGGCCATTTGCAACCAGCGTGTTGTATGCGGACACGATGCCCGTGATCAGCGCCGGCAATTGCGGAGCGTTGTTCGCTGCCGCTTCGCCCGTCGCAAGCGGCGTCAGGCCGATGTCGGGCACATCGATCACGACGACGTGCGTCGCACCGTTCGACAGCGTGGTGCCGACCAGGCCCACGAAGCTCGCGATCGCCGTCTGAAGCTGCGTTCCGACCGCCGTCCCGATTATCAGCTGTTGTTGCTGTACTGTGGTCGCCGTCGCGAGCTGGGTCTGGAGGTTGGTCATGAACTGCGTGTTCTGCAGCAGCTGCAAGATGTCGTTTGCGCCGCCGTTGATCAGCACGAGCTGATTCGAGTTGAAGCTGCCGTGATCCGTCAGGTATTGCTTGACCTGCGACGCGACGGGCACGGTCGTGGCCGCCATGTTGTTGGGTGCGAATCCGATGCCCGCCGGGTTCGCCACATCGGAGCCGCCTTGCGCGTAGCCGAACCCGCCATTGGCCTTCAGCGGCTGGCCGAAGCCGCCGACGTAGGCGGGCGTCAACGTGTCGCCGTAATACTCGGCGACCTTCTGCGTCCACACTTCACCGGGATTCGTCGTGAAGCGCCCGCCGCCGAAGTTCGCTGCGATCACGGGCGTGTACGTACCGGCGTCCGACAGACTGTCCCCGAACGACACCACCTGCAGCTTGACCCCGCCCGCCGGCGTGCTGCTCGCGTTGTTATTGTTGTTGTCACTGCCGCCGCATGCGACGAGCGTCGCGAATGCTGCGCACGCGACCGCGATCCGTGCCAGGCGCACGATGCCAGTGTTGTTCGATGCTTGCTTCATAAGGTCTTTATCTCCTCGTATGTACTTGGCCTCGAGCGATCCGTCTCTTGAGCCATCTGATGCAGGCAGTGGCCAACGTCGTGTGGACGCGGCGACGCCTTTGCAAAAACCTTCCCTGGTTATTCGATTCGCTGCGGCTAGACGGCCGCGTTGTTGTTCCGCTGCGTGTGTCCGGCCGTGTCAAAAGCGCTTTGTCCGACACGAACGCTCGCGTGATACTGCGCGGCCCACGCAGGCGGCGCGAACAGCGCGTTCAACCGGTTGCGCCAGCCGCGCACCCGCGCGACATCGCATGCCATCGACGCCCATTCATGAAACGTCGCCTTCAACGGGTTATAGGTGTGCAGCGGCTCGACGATACCGTACACGGGCACCTCGTTGGCGTCTTCGCCGACGTAGCTGCCGAACAGCCGGTCCCAGATCACGAGCACGCCCGCGTAGTTGCGATCGATATAACAAGCGTTGCGCGCGTGATGGACGCGATGGATCGACGGCGTATTGAGCACGTATTCGAGCCAGCCGAGCTTGCCGATCGCCTGCGTATGCACGAAGAACTGAAACGCCAGATTGATCAGCACGATGCCGACGATCTGCTTCGGCGGAAAGCCGAGCAATGCAAGCGGAATCCAGAAGAGCCACATGCCCGCGACGGGATACATGAGGCTCTGCCGGAACGCCGTCGAAAAGTTCATCCGTTCCGATGAGTGATGCACGACATGCGCGGCCCACAGCCAGCGCACCCGATGGCTGCAGCGATGGAATACGTAGTAGAGCAGGTCCTGCGCGGCGAACAGCACGGCGAACGACCACCAGCCCGCGCGCCAGTCGAAGAGACGGTAGTTCGCGTAGCACCACGCATAGACGGGAATGACGAACAGCCAGGCGAGCTTGTCGGCGCCTTGATGCATCAGCGCGAGCGCGGTGTTGCACAACGTGTCGCGCCAGTTGTAGATGCGCGCTTCGGGATGCGTGCGCCGCACGTGCCACGCTTCCCAGCCGATGCACCCGAGAAAGACGGGCGCCATGGCGAGCAGGAGCAATTCGGCATCGAATTGCATTGACGTCTCCCTCCGAGGGTCCCTGCGGCCTCGTTCAGGAGGCCGGCATTGTCTTTATTGTTTGAATGCGGCGTCGTTCGACGAGCGGCACGCATCGTGTGCGGCTTGCGCGCGATCATGCATGTTGTGCCTCGCTGCCGACGCCATTTTCATACTGCCCGACAGCGTACAACGCCTCGCGACGCGCCGCGCAGCGCTTCGCTAGAAGGAATCCTCAGTGCGCGCCGCGCCGCTGAGGGTTTGTCCTGGTCTTGCGATGCGGCGCCGCGCTGCGTTCGGCGGCGGCGGGAGCGGCCGTCTGCGCGAGCATCATCGAAGGCCCCTGGTACACCCATTCGAGCAGCTCGTCATGTGCGGCGCGCGCCGCTTCCGCATGCGGATCGTTGATCAGGCTAACGACCACGTAGCTCTCGCCATCGGCGGATGCAACGTAGCCCGCGATCGCGCGCACGTCGCGCAGCGTGCCCGTCTTGATGTGCGCATTGCCGTTGACGGGCTTC
Organism: Paraburkholderia diazotrophica; assembly: GCF_900108945.1. Taxonomy (GTDB): domain Bacteria; phylum Pseudomonadota; class Gammaproteobacteria; order Burkholderiales; family Burkholderiaceae; genus Paraburkholderia; species Paraburkholderia diazotrophica. The sequence continues at coordinate 97,969 of NZ_FNYE01000008.1, forward strand.
GACGTCAGACGGTTGCGCATCGTGCCGTCCACGCCGACTACGGGCAGCGAATCGACGAACACCTGCGCGACGGGACTCGTGTTCGCGCTTTGCAGCAGATCGGCGAGCGCGAGCGCCGTAATGTGCTCGTTGCGCGAGAGGCCCGAGCCGTTGTCGAGCGACAGGTATTCCATCGGCATCGCGCTGCGATGCAGGAACGATTGGATGGCCGCCGCCGACTTCGCGGGCGTCGCGGGCGGCTTGTTCGTGACGGCGCCGATCGTCAGGAACAGATTGCGCGCCATCGTGTTGTTGCTGAACTTGTTGATGTCGTGAACGATGTCCGACAGCACCGGGCCCTGGTGTGTCGCGACGAGCTTCGCATCGATGGGCACGGCGCCTTCGCGTGTCGTGCCGTTGAACATGCCGCCCGTCTGCTGCCACAGCGCGAGGAAGCCGCCCGCGAAGAACGTCGTGTGATCGAGCACGGCCACGTTGACGGTGCGCTCACCACAGCGCAGCGGATAGTCGCCGATGAACGACGCATTGACGACACCATTCGATGCAGGCGTGACGGCCGGCGTCACCAGTTCGCCGCGGCACGGACCGCGCGTCGCGCGCAGTTCGTTGTCGACCTGCAATTGCGCGAGCGCGGGCAACACATCGATCTGCACTTTGCCGTCGTCGTTCGGCGACATCGTGAACGACAGCGACTTGAACGCATACAGCAGCGGATCGGGGCCGACGTTGTACGGCGCGTTGACGTCGTCGTCGAAGGCGGGCAGGTCGCGCGTCGACGGATCGAAGAAGCGCTTGTCGAGCACGAGCGCGCCGTCGATGCCCGTGATGCCCGCCTTGTGGATCTTCTGGACGAGGTCGATCAGTTCTTCGGGCACGAGCTTCGGATCGCCCGTGCCCTGAATGTACAGATTGCCATGCAGAACGCCGTTGCCGTCGACGTCGCCTTGCGCATAGGCGGTGGTCTTCCAGCGGTAATCCGGGCCGAGCATCGACAGGCCTGCGTAGGTCGTGACGAGCTTCATCGTCGACGCGGGCATCATCGGCTGGCCCGCGTTCAGCGCGAGGACGGGCGTGCGGTCGCCGACCTTCTCGACGACGACGCTGATCGCGGACAGCGGCACATGCGCGCGCTGCAAGCCCGCCATGACGGGCGCGGGCAATACCGTGCTGACGTTGACCGACGGATGCTGCGCTTTCTTGCGAGCCTGCGCGGGCGCGGCGACGGCGAGCGCGGAACAGGCGAACAGCACGACGGCGGCGCGCGAGACCGTCAACGATCTGAAACGGCGCCCGAGCGAACGGGCATACGACGAAGCGGGTGAAGCGAAGGCGAGCGGCATGTAGAAGGATTTCGGCGAATGATCAGCTGCGCAAGTCGGGTGTCGCGGCGCACCGGCGGACGACGCAAAGGCAGTGCGGCAAGCACCATGACAGCAGCCTGGAACGAACGGCCCGGAAAGGCAAATGCAAGCACCGGCAAGCGAAAGAGCCCGCACGCGCGATGCAAAAGCGCTCATTGTAGAGAGTTGCCGTGACGCCGAGAACAAAATGATGAGGCGCGCGCAGTGCGGCGCGCAGTGTGGCGTTTAGCGCGCGCCACGCCGTGTCCGGCCGCGCATCGCAAGGACATGCGGCCTGCATGCATCGGATATCTCGACAGCGCTCGGGCGCTAGAATGCTGGCATCGGAAAACCATCCCGGAATGCAACGGCCGGAACAGCCGGAACGGATACAAAGCGATGCGCATACTTCTCGTTGAAGACGACCGGATGATCGCCGAAGGCGTCCGCAAGGCGCTGCGGGGCGAAGGCTTCGCGGTCGACTGGGTGCAGGATGGCGAGTCCGCGTTGAGCGCGGCGGCGGGCGAGCCCTACGATCTCGTGCTGCTCGACCTCGGCTTGCCAAAGCGGGACGGCCTCGACGTGTTGCGCACGCTGCGCTCGCGCGGCCATCAGTTGCCCGTGCTGATCGTCACCGCGCGCGATGCCGTCGCGGACCGCGTGAAGGGACTCGACGCGGGCGCCGACGATTACCTCGTCAAGCCGTTCGATCTCGACGAACTCGGCGCCCGGATGCGCGCGCTGATCCGCCGTCAGTCGGGACGCAGCGAATCGACGATCCGCCACGGCAATCTGACGCTCGACCCCGCGTCGCATCAGGTGACGCTCGATGGGTCGCCCGTCGCGCTGTCCGCGCGCGAGTTCGCGCTGCTGGCGGCATTGCTCGCGCGGCCGGGCGCCGTGTTGTCGAAGAGCCAGCTCGAAGAGAAGATGTACGGCTGGGGCGAAGAGATCGGCAGCAATACCGTCGAGGTCTATATCCACGCGCTGCGCAAGAAGCTCGGCGCAGAGCTGATACGCAACGTGCGCGGTCTCGGCTACATGATCGCGAAGGAAGCCTGACACGATGCGTTCGATTCGCCGTCAATTGCTGTTCTGGCTGCTCGCTATCGTGTTGCTCGGCGTCGGCATTGCGGGCTGGCTGATTTACCGTCAGGCGCTCGCCGAAGCCAACGAACTGTTCGATTACCAGCTGCAGGAAATCGCCGCCGCGCTGCCGGCCGAACCGTTCTCGCAAGTGCTCAGCTCGCGCGATACGGGCGACGAAGGCATCGTGCTGCAGATCTGGAATCGCAACGGCGTGCTCATGTATTACTCGCATCCGCGCGCGCCGCTCGCGCCGCGCGCCGAGCTCGGCTTTTCGACGGAGCGCACCGAGCGCGGCGACTGGCGCGTGTATGGCGCAATCGTCGGCGATAACGTCGTGCAGCTGGCGCAGCCCGTATCGGTGCGCAACCGGCTCGCGGCGAACGTCGCGTTGCGCACGTTGTGGCCGCTGATCGTTCTGCTGCCGCTGTTGGGCATGGCCGTATGGGGCGTCGTCGGGCGCGGGCTCGCGCCTTTGCGGCGCGTCACGGGCGCGCTCGACACGCGCCACCCGGAGGCGCTCGACCCGCTGCCCGATTCGCGTCTGCCGCTCGAAGTGCAGCCGCTCGTGCGCGCATTGAACGGTCTGCTCGAGCGGCTGGCGGGCGCGCTGGATACGCAAAAAGCCTTTGTTGCCGATGCCGCGCACGAACTGCGCACGCCGCTCGCCGCCGTGCAGATTCAGGCGCAACTGGTGGCGCGCGCGCACGACGAAACGGAGCGCCGCGAAGCGCTCGACGATTTGCAGGCGGGCGTCACGCGCGCGACGCGTCTTGCCGAGCAACTGCTCGCGCTCGCGCGCTCCGAGCCGGACGGACACGCAGCAACGACCACCGTCGATCTCGACGCGCTGGTCCACGAATGCGTGACGGCCTATCTGCCGCTCGCGCAGGAACGCCGCGTCGATCTCGGCATCGAGGCGAGCGAGCCGGCTACCGTCCCCGGCGATGCCGAAGCGCTGCGCGTGATGCTCAACAACCTGATCGATAACGCAACCAAATACACGCCGTGCGGCGGGCGCGTCGATGTGTGTCTGCGCGTCGAAAACGGCAGGCCCGTCGTGCAGATCGCCGACAGCGGTCCCGGCATTCCTCCCGGCGAGCGGGAGCGCGTGTTCGACCGTTTTTATCGCGTCGGCGCAGGTGCGAATCGCGCGCGTACGGATGTGTCGGGCAGCGGTCTCGGGCTCGCGATCGTGCGGCGCATCGCGCTTCAGCATCACGCGTCCGTCACGCTCGACGATGCGCCCGCGGGTGGACTGCAAGTCAACGTGCGCTTCTGAATTTGCCGCCCGCGTAGTGCTTTCATCCCGTTAGCGTTGTTTAAGATTGATTTAAGCGACGCCACGTACTCTTCGAGACATCAGAGTCCAATCTCTCCCAGTCAGGAGTACGCGATGAAACCAAGAATGCTGACCCGTAGTGCCGTTGCAGCGGCCGTCGTGATTGCCTTGTCGGCGGGCTACGTCGCCGGCCACCGCAACGTGCCCGCTCCGCAGGTGATCTCGCCCGCGCAGGCCGCCGCGATGATGCCCGCCGAGGCCGCGGCGAAAACGGGCATTCCCGATTTTTCGGGCCTCGTCGAAACGTATGGTCCCGCCGTCGTCAACATCAGCGCGAAGCACGTCGTGAAGCAGGCGTCGATGCGCGGCAACGGCAATGGCAACGGGCAGTTGCCCATCGATCCGAGCGACCCGTTCTATCAGTTCTACCGCCACTTCTTCGGCCAGATGCCGGGCATGCAAGGCCCGAACGGTGGTGGCGACGACGGCGGCGACCAGCCGAGCGCGAGCCTTGGTTCCGGCTTTATCGTCAGCAGCGACGGGTACATCCTGACGAATGCGCACGTCGTCGACGGCGCTAACGTCGTCACCGTGAAGCTTACCGACAAGCGCGAGTTCAAGGCGAAGGTGGTCGGCTCGGACAAGCAGTCGGACGTCGCAGTCCTGAAGATCGACGCGAAGGATCTCCCGACCGTGAAGATCGGCGATCCGCGCGCAAGCAAGGTCGGCCAGTGGGTCGTCGCGATCGGCTCGCCGTATGGCTTCGACAACACGGTGACGTCGGGCATCATCAGCGCGAAGTCGCGCTCGCTGCCAAACGAGAACTACACGCCGTTCATCCAGACCGACGTGCCCGTGAATCCGGGCAACTCGGGCGGGCCGCTCTTCAATCTGCAAGGCGAAGTGATTGGTATCAACTCGATGATCTATTCGCAGACGGGCGGCTTCCAGGGCCTTTCGTTCGCTATCCCGATCAACGAGGCGATCAAGGTCAAGGACGATCTCGTGAAGACGGGTCATGTGAGCCGCGGACGTCTCGGCGTCGCCGTGCAGAGCATGAACCAGACGCTCGCCGATTCGTTCGGCATGAAGAAGCCGCAAGGCGCGCTCGTCAGCTCCGTCGATCCGGGCGGTCCTGCCGCGAAGGCGGGCTTGCAGCCGGGTGACGTGATCCTGTCGGTGAATGGCACGGAGGTGACGAATTCGTCGGATCTGCCGTCGCAGATCGCGGGCCTCAAGCCGGGCACGCAGGCGGACGTCCAGGTGTGGCGCGACAAGTCGACGAAGGACTTGAAGGTGACGATCGGCTCGCTGTCGGATGCGAAGATCGCGTCGAACAACGAAAGCGGCCCGGCGCAGATGCAAGGGCGCCTCGGCGTCGCCGTGCGCCCGCTGACGCCGCAGGAAAAGAGCAGCGCATCCGTCTCCCACGGTTTGCTGGTGCAGGACGCGGGCGGCGCGGCGGCGAGCGCGGGCATCCAGCCGGGCGACGTGATTCTGGCCGTCAACGGACGCCCTGTGTCGAACGTCGATCAGTTGAAGCAGGCGGTGACTGCCGCGGGCAACAGCCTCGCGCTGCTGATCCAGCGCGACAACGCGCAGATCTTCGTGCCCGTCGATCTCGGCTGATGGTCGTTTGATGCTGGACTGACGATCGGCTGTAACGGGTAAAAGCTGCCGTTCCTGGAAAAGGACGGCAGCTTTTTTCATGGGGCCTGGCGCAGCGCATGCTGTGAGACGAATCCAATCTGCGGCGCTGCAAGGCGAAAGCGGGAATGGCAAACGAACGGGCATGCAGATTGCGTCCGTACGCTCGCCAGGACTGTTTGGGGATCGCCCAAAAGGAGCCACGCAATGATTCATCGTCGTATCGTCGCACGCGCCGTGACGGCTGCCGCGACAGTTCTCACGCTCGGTCTCTCAGGCGGCGCCTTTGCGCAGCAGGCGAGCGAAACCACGGGCGGCAGCACCACGGATAACACGAGCGCGGGCAACGTCAACGGCGGCGGCCTGCCGCAGGTGCAGCAGCAGGGCGACGTGTCGTACACGTCGGGCGGCGTCGGTCTCGACGAATCGAAGGCGCTGCTCGCGGCGCAAAGCCAGTGGCCGTTGTCGCTGCGCTTCACGGGCCCCGGTTCCGACTACCTCGCGGACATCAAGGTGAAGATCGTCGATGCGCATAGCGCCGACGTGCTCGACGCGACTTCGCGCGGACCGTACATGCTGGTCCGGCTGCGTCCCGGCCGCTATACCGTGCACGCGTCCTACAAGGATAGCGACCAGTCGAAGGCCGTCACGGTGCCGGCGAGCGGCACGGCCAAGGCGGGGTTCTACTTCGCCACGCAGTAAGCGGGCCGAAATCTCCCGCGAAGCTCGTTGGAACGACGGCAGGCGAGTGGGCTGCGAGGCTTTGCAACGCGCGGCCCGACGCATGCCCGAAGGCTCGCCTGAAATCGCATCAAACGCCCTTTTCGCGCGCAGCGTGGGCGCGGCGCAACACGTGCGCGTCGGCAATCGCGTCTGCAATCGGTAGAGACCCCATCCCGCCAACGAAGGTCGCGCAATCCCGCTGCGTTTGGTCAATAATGAAGCCACGAACACGCTCGTGGCTTCGCCGTATCGAAGCCGGCGCGGCGTGGTCGAGGGAGACGCGCACCGCAGAATCACAACGAAGCGGCGCGTGCCCGCGAGTGCCCGGCTGACACCTCAGCCGGTCGGACAGGACAAGCACACGTGCCATCAGCGGAGCGGACGACATGAACGATGCCCCAGCTAGCGGAAGCGCCAACGGCGCGGACGGCGCCGATGCCCTAGGAGGCGGCCGCCCCGACGATGCATCCGGTGGTGCGCCAGCGCACGGCGGGCACGGGCAGGCGCCCCATACGATCCGTATTACGACCAACCGGCACCGGGTGCGCGTGATCCACCAGGGCGTGACGTTCGCGGATACGTTCGGCGCGCTCACGCTGAGCGAAACCGGCTACCCCGACGTGTTTTATTTTCCCCGCGCCGACGTGAACATGGCGCGGCTCGAACGGTCGACTCATACGTCGCGCTGCCCGTTCAAGGGTGAAGCGACGTACTTTCATCTTCGCACCGAAGAGGACGTCATCGAGAACGCAGTCTGGAGTTATGAGAACCCGTTAGACGAGGTCAAGCAGATCGCGGGTTATCTGGCGTTTTACGCATCGCGCGTCGACCGCATCGATCAGACGTCCTGATCCCGCAGTCGCGCGTATTTCGGGGAGGCTGCCATGGAATTGAACGACGCGTTGAGGGTGCCGCTCGCGCCGTCCGAAGTCTGGGACGCGCTGCAGGATCTCGCGTTGTTGCGCGCGAGTCTCGACAACTGCGAGTCGCTGCGCCGGCTCCAGGGCGGCGAATATCTGCTGACGATGACCGTGCCGCTCGGACCGTTGCGCGCGCATTACCAGATTCGCGCGCATGTCGCGAGCGAGGACGGCCCGGATAGCGACAAGCCGCACCGCACGCTGAATTTCAAGGCGCGTGCGGAGGGCGTCGGCTCGCTGCGCGGACAGATCGACGTATCGCTGCGCACCGACGATGCGCTTCATTTGCCGGGTCGCGGCCCGAGCACGCGCATCGACTATTCGGTGTGGGCGACCGCGACCGGGCCGCTGTCGGAACTGCCCGCGCGCCAGATCGAAAATGCGCTGCACGAGCTCGCCGACGATTTCTTCACCGAGTTCTGCGCGGTCGTTCAGGCGAAGCACGGCAAGGGCCCGAATCGCGCGACGGCCACGCAGGGGCGCCGCCAGCATGTGTTTCTGCGTCCGATCAGTCTGAGCGGTGTCGCGCGCCGCGCGCGGCTGCACGACCAGCAGCACGGCGGCACGCTGACGGGCCGCGCCGCGCATTCGCTGCTGCACGGCCTGCATCACGAACACGATCCGCATGTGCTGCCCAACTGGGCATGGGCCGCGATGATTTTCTTCGTCGCGCTGCTGCTCTACATTGCGCGGTACTTCACTCAGGGCTGACGGCCTTCGTGGTTGTCGGCTCGCGCGAATCACGCGCGACGGACCCGACTCGCCCGGCTCGCTCACACGCCGCGAAATTCCCGCCGCCATGCGGACGGCGATGTCCTGAACGCGTCGGTGAAATGCTGACGCAGCGAAGCCGTCGAACCGAATCCCGCCATCCCCGCAATCGATTCGATCGACTCGTCGGTGCTCTCGAGCAGTTGCTGCGCGCGGGCAAGCCGTTGCGCCAGCAGCCACGCACCGACGGTCGTGCCCGTCGCGGCCTTGAAGTGACGCGTGAACGTGCGACGGCTCATCGCTGCGCGGCCGGCGAGCGAATCGAGCGTATGTGGCGCGTCGAGCTTGCCGTGCACCCAATCGAGCAGCGCGGCGAGACGATTGCCGCGCACGTCGTGCGGCATCGGCTGCTGCACGTATTGCGCCTGTCCTCCCTGACGATGCGGCGGCACGACGAGGCGCCGCGCGACATAGTTCGCGCTTTGCGCGCCGCACAGCTTGCGCACGACGTGGAGGCAACAGTCGAGCCCCGCCGCCGTGCCCGCCGACGTGAGGATGTCGCCGTCGTCGACATACAGGACTTGCGGATCGACCTTCACTTTCGGGAAGCGGTGCGCGAAGTCGCTGGCCCATGCCCAGTGCGTCGTCGCGGGACGCCCGTCGAGCAGGCCCGCGGCGGCGAGCACGAACGCGCCGAGGCACAGGCCGACCAGTTGCGCGCCGCGCGCGTGAGCGGCGCGCAATGCGTCGAGCAGCGCTTCGGGCGGATCTTCGTGCGGATCGCGCCACGTGGGCACGATGATCGTGTCGGCATCGGCGAGCGCTTCGAGGCCATGCGTCGCGGCGATCGAGAAACCGGCTGTCGTCGACAGCGGTCCCGGCTCGATCGAGCAGACGCGAAAATCGAAAACGGGAACGCCGCCGTCGCTGCGGTCCTCGCCGAACACGACGCAAGGCACGGACAGATGAAACGGGCTGATGCCGTCGAACGCGATCGCAGCGACGACATGCCTCCGCGGCTTTTTCGCCGTGGCGTTGCGGTTGGCGGTCTTGACGCGGCGGGGCGTTGAGACCACAGCGTGACGAGGATCTGAACGGGAAGCATGGCGGGCCATTCGCGGCCTCCGGAGCGAAAATGCGAATGGCCCAATCCTAGCGAAAATTGTCATTCGGGTCACTGTCGCTCGATGGCCGGAAAGCGAAGAATGCGGGCATCGCGGCTGCAATCGCCAGTCGCCCAACGCCAACTTGAGGAGACCCGCCATGTCGACGCCCCGTCGCGCCCTGATCGTCATCGACGTCCAGAACGAATACGTCACGGGCGATCTGCCGATCGAATACCCCGACGTGCAGACGTCGCTCGCGAACATCGGCCGCGCAATCGACGCGGCGCACGCCGCGCGCATTCCCGTTGTCGTCGTTCAGAACCTCACGCCGCCCGGCTCGCCGATCTTCGCGCGCGGCAGCGACGGCGCGGCGCTGCATCCCGTGGTGGCGTCGCGCGAGCGCGATCATTTCGTCGAAAAAGCGCTGCCGAGCGCGTTCACGAACACGGACCTTGCCGACTGGCTCGCCGCGCGCGACATCGACACGTTGACGGTAGTCGGCTACATGACGCACAACTGCGACGCATCGACGATCATTCACGCGCTGCACATGGGACTGGCCGTCGAGTTTCTGCACGATGCGACGGGCTCTGTGCCGTACGAGAACAGCGCGGGTTTTGCGAGCGCCGAGGAGATTCATCGCGTGTTCAGCGTCGTGTTGCAGTCGCGTTTTGCGGCGGTGGCGAGCACGCAGCAGTGGATCGCGGCCGTGGAGTCGGGCGGCCCGCTCGAACGCGGTTCGATCTATGCGTCGAATCAGAAGGCGCGCGCGCGGACGGCGGTCTGAACGAAGTCAAATTGAACATGAGCCGGTGCGTGAGCCGGCTTTTTCATGGCCGGTCAGGAGCGGTTTCAGCCGCCGCCGCAAATGGCCTGTTTGCGGCGCCTGTCCTCAGGCGCCCAGCCGCAACGCCGGACTGCGCAGCCCGTCGATCATGCTTTCGACCATCTGCCGCGCGTAATGGCCGAAATCCAGCGCTTCGGGCACGAACAGCATATCGCGCAACGAGCCGCTGATGAACGCATGCACCATCGACGCGGCAACGGGCACGTTCAAGTCCGCCGGCAGCTGTCCTTTGGAGATCGCGTTGCGCATCGCCACCTGCATGTTGGCGAGACCCTCGCGCATGTTGTTCTGATAGCGCGCCATCACGGGGCCCATTTCCTCGACGAATTCACACTTGTGAAACAGGATTTCGAACACGCGGCGGCGATGCGGATCATTGGCTGTGTCGCGCAGACACACCGTGCAGATGTCGATCAGGCGGCCGAGCGGATCGGCCTCGTTCGGGTCCACCGAGGCCGCCTTCAGTTCGACGAGCGGCAGCAGCACGCGGTCGAACATTTCCGTGAAGAGTTCGCCCTTGTTAGCGAAGTGCCAGTAGATCGCCCCGCGCGTGACGCCCGCCGTTTGCGCGATATCCGCCAGCGAAGTGCGCGACACGCCTTTCTCAAAAAAGACCTTTTCTGCGGCATCGAGGATGCGGTTGCGCGTCTCCTGCGCTTCTTCCTTGGTTCGGCGGACCATTCTTGTGACCTGCTGGTAATTACGGGGTTTCCCTGGCGTTTTTAAACGCGCCTGATAAAGATCATTTCCCATGCCGGTTATTGCCTGGTCGATCTTTCGGGAGAACGCCTTTTTTCGGGCTGAACGCTCTTTTACGTGCATTCATGAATGTATATATAATAGCACCCCATCGATCGGATAGCTCATGTAGGAGTGAACGGTTAATATCCGTCACTGTTGCCTTTTACAGGTGCCTTGCGCTGTCTCAATTATTGGGCGGCGCAGTGCTGCATTTCCCGGCTTCGCGCATTTCGCAATGGGTGCACCCGCAGGAAACGCATTCGTGAGCGTCCGGTCATGGCGTCGTCGTCGAGACGCCGATGTGCGCAGCCTTCTCCGCAGAGAGATGCACGCACTTTTTCCTTCTCAGTCTTTGACAGAGGTCGCTCCATGCGCGTCGAACGGGTTCCATTCCGCTTACTCACTGCCGCGACGGCTGCCGTAATGCTGGCAGCGTGCGGACAAAAACAATCAGCACCTCCGCCACAAACTCCCGAAGTCGGTGTCGTCACGGTTCAGCCGCAGTCCGTGCCCGTCGTCACCGAGCTGCCGGGCCGCACCAGCGCATTCCTCGTCGCGCAGGTACGCGCGCGGGTCGACGGCATCGTGCTGCGCCGCGAGTTCACAGAAGGCACGCAGGTCAAGGCCGGCCAGCGTCTGTACAAGATCGATCCGGCGCCGTTCATTGCGTCGCTGAACAACGCGAAGGCATCGCTCGCGAAGGCGCAGGCGAATCTGGCGTCGACGACCGCGCAGGCGAACCGCTACAAGGTGCTCGTCGCGGCGAACGCGGTGTCGAAGCAGGACTACGACAACGCCGTCGCCGCCGAAGGCCAGGCCGCAGCCGATGTCGCGGCAGGCAAGGCGGCCGTCGACACCGCGCAGATCAATCTCGGCTATACGGATGTCGTTTCGCCCGTGACGGGCCAGGTCGGCATCTCGCAGGTGACGCCGGGCGCGTACGTGCAGGCGAGCCAGGCGACGCTCATGTCGACGGTTCAGCAACTGGACCCCGTCTACGTCGACGTGACGCAATCGAGCCTCGCGGGCCTGAAGCTGCGCCGCGAAATCCAGCAGGGCCGTCTGAAGACGAGCGGTCCGAATGCGGCCAAGGTCGAACTGATTCTCGAAGACGGCCGCGTGTATGCGGAGAAGGGCAAGCTGCAGTTCACCGACGTGACCGTCGATCAGACCACCGGCTCCGTGACGATCCGCGCGATCTTCCCGAACAAGGATCATGTGCTTCTGCCGGGCATGTTCGTGCGCGCGCGAATCGAAGAGGGCATGAACGACAACGCGCTGCTCGTCCCGCAAGTGGGCGTCACGCATGACCAGAAGGGCCAGCCGACGGCGCTCGTGCTCGACAAGGACGACAAGGTCCAGTTGCGCGTGCTGCAGACCTCGGCGACGTATGGCCAGTACTGGGTGGTCGATGGCGGCCTGAATGCGGGTGACCGCGTGGTCGTGCAAGGCACCGACAAGGTCCGTCCCGGCGCACAGGCGAAGGGCGTGCCGGCTCAACTGCCGCCTGCACCCGCCGCGTCGGACGCGGCAGCCGCGGGCACGCAGAGCGCGTCGGCTCCGGGCGGCGCGCAGCCAGCCAGTGGCACGGCCGCAGCCTCCGCGGCATCGGGCGCGTAATTAAAGGGAGCCTGCTTCATGGCAAAGTTTTTTATCGATCGCCCGATCTTTGCATGGGTGATCGCCATCATTCTGATGCTGGCGGGTCTGGCGTCGATCTTCACGCTGCCGGTCGCGCAATACCCGACGATTGCGCCGCCTGCCGTGCAGGTCAGCGCGACGTATCCGGGCGCATCGGCAAAAACGGTTGAAAACACCGTCACGCAGGTGATCGAGCAGCAGATGAGCGGTCTCGACCACTTGCTGTATCTGTCGTCGACTTCGGACGATTCGGGCACGGCGACCATCACGCTGACGTTCGCGCCCGGCACGAACCCGGACATCGCGCAGGTGCAGGTGCAGAACAAGCTGCAGCTCGCGACGCCGCTTCTGCCGCAAGTGGTGCAACAGCTCGGCACGAAGGTGACAAAGTCGAGCAGCAGCTTCCTGCTGGTGCTGGCGTTCGTGTCGACGGACGGCAGCATGAGCAAGTACGACCTCGCGAACTACGTCGCGTCGAACGTGCAGGACCCGGTGAGCCGTATTGACGGCGTGGGTACCGTGACGCTGTTCGGCTCGCAGTACGCGATGCGGATCTGGCTCGACGCGCACAAGCTGACCAACTTTGGGCTCACGCCCGTGGATGTCGAAACCGCGTTGCAGGCGCAGAACGTCCAGGTGGCGGGCGGCTCGCTCGGCGGCACGCCGTCGATTCCGGGCCAGTTGCTGCAGGCGACGATCACGGAAGCGACGCTGCTGAACACGCCCGAGCAGTTCGGCAACGTGCTGCTGAAGGTGAACCAGGACGGCTCGCAGGTCCGCCTCAAGGACGTCGCGCGCGTTGAACTGGGCGGCGAAAACTACAACTTCGACACCAAGTACAACGGCCAGCCGACGGCGGGCTTCGGTATCCAGCTGGCGACGGGCGCGAACGCGCTGGCGACGGCGAAGGCCGTGCGCGACAAGATCGACCAGCTGTCGAAGTACTTCCCGCACGGTCTCGTCGTGAAGTATCCGTACGACACGACGCCGTTCGTGCGCCTGTCGATCGAGGAAGTGGTCAAGACGCTGCTCGAAGGCATCGTGCTGGTGTTCCTCGTGATGTACCTGTTCCTGCAGAACCTGCGCGCGACGCTGATCCCGACGATCGCGGTGCCCGTGGTGCTGCTCGGTACGTTCGCGATCATGAGCGCGGTCGGCTTCTCGATCAACGTGCTGTCGATGTTCGGTCTCGTGCTCGCAATCGGTCTGCTGGTGGACGATGCGATCGTGGTCGTGGAGAACGTCGAGCGGGTGATGTCGGAGGAAGGCCTGTCGCCGCGCGACGCAACCCGCAAGGCGATGGGCCAGATCACGGGCGCGCTGGTCGGCGTTGCGCTCGTGCTCTCCGCCGTGTTCGTGCCCGTGGCGTTCTCGGGCGGCTCGGTCGGCGCGATCTACCGGCAGTTCTCGCTGACGATCGTGGCGGCGATGGTGCTGTCCGTGCTGGTCGCGCTCATTTTGACGCCGGCGCTGTGCGCGACGATCCTCAAGCCGATTCCGCAGGGCCATCACGAAGAGAAGAAGGGCTTCTTCGGCTGGTTCAACCGCACCTTCGACAAGAGCCGCGACAAGTACCACACGGGCGTGCACCACGTGATCAAGCGCTCGGGCCGCTGGCTCATCATCTATCTGGTGGTGATCGTCGCCGTGGGTCTGCTGTTCGTGCGTTTGCCGAAGTCGTTCCTGCCCGACGAAGACCAGGGCACGATGTTCGTGCTGGTGCAGACGCCGTCGGGCTCGACGCAGGAAACCACGGCGCGCGCGCTGAAGGACATCTCCGACTATCTGCTGAACGACGAGAAGTCGATCGTCGAATCGACGTTCACGGTGAACGGCTTCAGCTTCGCGGGCCGTGGCCAGAACTCCGGTCTCGTGTTCGTGCGGATGAAAGACTATGCGGAGCGTCAGCATGCGGATCAGAAGGTGCAGGCGCTGGTCGGCCGGATGTTCATGCACTTCGCGACGTACAAGAACGCGACCGTGTACCCGGTGAATCCGCCTTCGATTCCCGAACTCGGCACGGCGTCGGGCTTCGACTTCGAGTTGCAGGATCGCGCGGGTCTTGGTCACCAAAAATTGATGGAGGCGCGCAACCAGCTGCTCGGCATGGCCTCGAAGGACCCGACGCTCGCACAGGTGCGTCCGAACGGCCTGAACGATACGCCGCAGTTCAAGGTGTCGATCGACCAGGAGAAGGCAGCGGCGCTGGGCGTGAATCTCTCGACGATCGATCAGACGTTCTCGATCGCGTGGGCATCGCAGTTCGTCAACAACTTCCTCGATACGGACAGCCGGATCAAGAAGGTGTATCTGCAAGCCGACGCGCCGTTCCGCATGACGCCGGAGAACCTGAGCGACTGGTACGTGCGCAACACGGCGGGCGGGATGGTGCCGTTCACGTCGTTCGCAAGCGGCCAGTGGACCTACGGTTCGCCGAAGCTCGAGCGCTATAACGGTATTTCGGCGATGGAAATCCAGGGCCAGGCGGCACCGGGCAAGTCGACGGGGCAGGCGATGACGGCGATGGAATCGCTGGCGGCGAAGCTGCCCGCGGGTATCGGCTACGAGTGGACGGGTCTGTCGTTCCAGGAACGTCAGTCTGGCTCGCAGGCGCCGATCCTGTACGGCATCTCGATCCTCGTCGTGTTCCTGTGTCTCGCGGCTCTGTATGAAAGCTGGTCGATTCCGTTCTCGGTGATCATGGTCGTGCCGCTCGGCGTGCTCGGCGCGCTGCTGGCCGCCACACTGCGCGGACTGGAGAACGACGTGTTTTTCCAGGTCGGTCTGCTGACAACGGTGGGCCTGTCCGCGAAGAACGCGATTCTGATCGTGGAATTCGCGCGCGAGCTGCAGCAGGGCGAAGGCATGGGCCCGATCGAAGCGGCGCTCGAAGCGGCGCGTCTGCGGCTGCGTCCGATTCTGATGACGTCGCTCGCGTTCATTCTCGGCGTGCTGCCGCTCGCGATCAGTAACGGTGCGGGCTCGGCGAGCCAGCACGCAATCGGTACGGGCGTGATCGGCGGGATGCTGACGGCGACCTTCCTCGCGATTTTCATGATCCCGATGTTCTTCGTCGTGATTCGCGCGAAGTTCACCGGCGAGAAGGAAGACCCCGACGAGGCGCTGAAACACTACAACGAGCACCATCCGCATGACCCGCAGGGTGGCAGCGGCCCGGGTAACGCCAGCTGAGGACATTGAGATGCATAAATATTCTTTGATGGCAGTGGCCGTCGCGCTCTTCGCCGCGGGCTGCACGATGGAGCCGAAGTACGAGCGGCCGGCGGCGCCTGTGTCGGGCGCGTTCCCAAGCGACGGCGTCTATGCGACGCAGCCTGCGCCCGGCGCGGGCGCGCGTACGGCGAACGGCCAGGCGGCCGTCGAAATCGGCTGGCGCGATTTCTTTGTCGATCAGCGGCTGCAACGGCTGATCGATATCGCGCTGAAGAACAACCGCGATCTGCGCGTGTCGGTGCTGAACATCGAGGCTTCGCGCGCGCAGTATCAGATCGCGCGCGCGGCGCTGATGCCGACGATCGACGCCGTCGCGTCGCAGACGAAGCAGCGCACGCCGAAAGACCTGTCGTTCTTCGGCAAGACGATTTCTAACGAGTACTCGGTCGGTCTGAACGCATCGTGGGAAATCGACTTCTTCGGCCGCATCCGCAGCCTGAAGGACCAGGCGCTCGCGCAATATCTGGCGACGGCGCAAGCGCGCAAGGCCGCGGAGATCGCACTCGTTGCTTCCGTCGCGGATCAGTATCTGACGGTGCTCGCCTTTGACGATTCGTTGAAGGTCACGCAGGACACGCTCAAGACCGCGCAAGAGTCGTATCGCATCACAAAGCTGCAGTACGACACGGGCACGGGTTCTGAACTCGATCTGCGTCAGGCTGAGACGGTTGTCGAACAGGCGAATGCGAATCTGCAGTCACAAGCGCGTCTGCGGGCACAGGCTGAGAATGCGCTCGTGCTGCTGATCGGCGAACCGTTGCCGACTGATATGCCGAGCGGACTCACACTCAACGACCAGGACGTGCTGACCGACATTCCTGCCGGTCTGCCGTCGGATCTGCTCACGCGCCGTCCCGACATCATGGAGGCCGAGCAGAATCTGCTGGCGGCCAACGCGAATATCGGCGCGGCGCGCGCGGCATTCTTCCCGCGCGTTTCGCTGACTGGCAGCTTCGGCACGCTGAGCCCGACGCTCGGCGGGCTGTTCAAGCCGGGTTCGGCGGCGTGGAGCTTCGCGCCGCAGATCACGCTGCCGATTTTCGAAGGCGGCCAGAACCGCGCGAACCTCGATCTCGCGAACGTCGAGAAGAACATCCAGATCGCGCAGTACGAAAAGGCAATCCAGACGGCGTTCCGCGAAGTGGCCGACGGGCTCGCCGCGCGCGGCACGTACGATCAGCAGATCAAGGCGCTCGAACGCGACACGTTCGCGGAACAGCGTCGACTCGATCTGTCGGACCTGCGTTACCGGAACGGCGTCGACAGCTATCTTGCCGTGCTGACGGCGCAGACCGCGCTGTACGACGCGCAGCAGTTGCTGATCACGGCGCGCGTGCAGCGTCTGACGAACCTCGTCGATCTGTACAAGGCGCTCGGCGGCGGATGGATCGAGCACGCGGGCGAGCAGCCGCGTCCCGCCGACGCACCCGTCGACTACGGCGCGGCCAGTGCGCCCGTTGCGGCATCGGCTGCGACGTCGGGCTAAGTTCCCGGCTGCATCGAAAGCAGCCTTTCCCTTGCTTCACGCAAAACGCCACGGCATGCCGTGGCGTTTTTTATTGTCGTCCTACAAACCTTGGCCGGATGGCTAATTCAGGTCTACAGATCGTTTATTTGCATCGTGAACCGCTAGTATCGGCACCTGATGGACGGAAAATGATGGTCCATTTAAAGGTTGTCAATTGACAACCATACGACAGGCGCTATAGACTGGAGTTGTTCATGAATCGTCGAACTCATTCGAAGAAGGAAGTCGAGTCGGCACTCGGCTATGCGGAAGAAAACGGCTGGCGCGTCGTGTCCGGCACGGGCTGCGGGCATGCGTGGGGGCGAATGTATTGCCCTTACAACGACAGCGATTGCCGATGTGGCGAGTTTTGCATCACCAGCATCTGGTGCACGCCGCGCAATGCAGTCAGTCACGCGAGGACGTTGCGTCGCATCGTGGAGAATTGCGCGCCGCATCGGCACAAGGTCATTTCCTTCCGCGTGATCGCCGAAGCGAAAAGGCGCGTGCGAACGCAACAGCAGCACGGGCAGCAACAAGAGCAGCAGGAGCAGCAACCAGGGAAGGACAAGGAGCAAACATGGAATACACCTTCACACTGAAGTACCGTCTGAGCACGGAAGACTGCGATCATGACGACATCGTCGAGCGTCTTGCGGCGCAAGGCTGCGACGATGCAACCATCGGTGTCGGTCAGCCGGGGCGTCTTGCGCTCGCGTTCGCGCGCGAGGCAAAAACAGCGACGCATGCGCTCGTCAGCGCGCTGAAGGACGTGCGCCGCGCGGTGCCGACGGCGCAACTGGTCGAAGCCGCGCCGGATTTCGTCGGGCTGACGGATGTGGCGGAAGTGGCGGGCGTGTCGCGCCAGAACATGCGCAAGCTGATGCAGTCGCATGCCACGGAATTTCCCGCGCCCGTTCATGAGGGGAGCACGTCGTTGTGGCATCTGTCGGACGTGCTCGAATGGATGCACGATCGCGGCGGCTATGACATCGCACCCGACGTCTTCGAAGTCGCGAGATCGGCGAAGCAGATCAATCTGATGAAGGAGGCTCGCGATCTGGAGCCGAAGGTGACGCGACACTTCAACAACCTGGTCGCTTGAAGCGGGACGAAGGCGTCTGTTCTTCCGTTTGCGTGCGCACAACCGTAGTCATGCGCACGCGTAATGCGGTAGTTGCGCCTGGCGTCTGGCGCAGAATTTGGCACAAGGCTTAGTGCATGTCGGCGGCGCGCAGCATTTCGTCGCCGGCGATGGCGTCGTCGTTACCGCCGCGTCCGTCGAAGTCATGACCGGCGCGGTGAATATCGCGCTTCGCTGCGCGTTCGCCCTTCACGCCGTTGAAGATCAGGTTCAGCACGACAGCCGAAACGGACGCCAGCAGAATCCCGCTGTGCAGCAGCGGCGAGAGTGCGGGCGGCAGCTTCGAGAAGAAGTTCGGCGAGACTACGGGCACGAGGCCAAGGCCGATGCTCACGGCGACGATAAAAAGGTTGTGATGGTTCTTCACGAAGTCGACTTTCGACAGGACCTTGATGCCGTTTGCCGCCACCATGCCGAACATCACGATGCCCGCGCCGCCCAGCACGAAGGCCGGTACGGATGCGACCAACTGCGCCATCTTCGGGAACAGGCCGAGCAGCACGAGGATCACGCCGCCCATCGCGCAGACGAAGCGGCTCTTGACGCCCGTCACGCCGATCAGGCCGACATTCTGCGAGAACGACGTATGAGGGAAGGAGTTGAAGATGCCGCCGATCAGCGTGCCGAGACCGTCCACGCGCAGACCGCGCACGAGTGTCTTCTGATCGACGGGACGGTCCACCATGTCGCCGACGGCGAGGAACATCCCCGTCGATTCGATGAACGTGACGAACATCACCGTGACCATCGTCGCAATGGAGAGCGGATCGAAGTGAGGCAGGCCGAAATGGAACGGCATCACGAAGCCGACCCACGGCGCGTTCGTCACGCCATCCATGTTCACGCGACCGAGCAGCGCGGCAATGACGAAGCCCGCTACGATGCCGAGCAGCACCGAAATATTGGCGATGAAGCCTTTGCCGAACTTGTTGATCAGAAGGATGAGCGTGAGCACGACGAGCGACAGCGCGAGGTAGACCGGGTTGCCGTAATCCGGATTGCCGACTCCGCCTGCCGCCCAGTTGATGCCCACTTCCATCAGCGAAAGACCGATCACCGAGATCACCACGCCGACCACGACGGGAGGGAAAAAGCGCAGCAGCTTGCCGATCATCGGCGCGACGACGATGCCGATCACGCCGGCTGCGATCGTCGAACCGAAGATGTCGAGAATGCCCAGGTTCGGGTTCGTGCCGATCGCGACCATCGGGCCGACTGCGGCGAACGTGCAGCCCATGATGACGGGCAAACGGATGCCAAAGATCCACAGGCCGAGCGTCTGAATCAGTGTGGCGATGCCGCACGAAAAGAGGTCGGCGCTGATGAGAAAGGCGATTTGCTCTTTCGGCAGCTTGAGCGCACTGCCGATGATCAACGGCACGGCGACGGCGCCTGCGTACATCACCAGCACGTGCTGGATGCCGAGCGTCAGCAACTGGCCGAAGGGCAGTCGCTCGTCGCACGGATGAACCGTGTTCGAGTGCATCTTGTCTCTCTCCACATCTGGTTTTGGGATGACTCCAAGGTATGCGGGACGAAAAAACGCGACAAGACCACGTCGTTCTATTCCAACCTTTGCCGCGACGATATGCGTGAACCGGATTTGGAACGCACGTCCTATGCGCAATCGGAGGAATCTGCCCGCATCCCTTGCGGCGCGGTGGCGTGCGGGATTTTCATCAAAGGGGCGCTCAATGGCGACGTATCGGCGGCCATATGATGTGTATTGCGGTTCGCACATAATGCGTTTTCGGGCTGCGTCTTATCGGGGGTGGGTTAACCCGCGCGAGCGGTTGTCGCGCGTCGGAATGATCGTTCGCAACCTGTCCCGTTTCGACGCAAGCTGTCCCGCCTCGACGGAGCGTGCCGTGCCCCGGAAGCACGGCGCTCTTCAACACACACTTTTAAACCGGATTTAACCCATCGCATTCATGTCCTTCCTTGGCATCGATCTTGGTACAGGTTCACTAAAGCTCGCGATCATCGACGATGAAGGCCGCGAGCAATGCGCGGCAAGCGTCGCGTATACGATCGACACGCCGCAGCCGGGCTGGGCGGAAATCGATCCGGAGGTCTGGTGGCGCGCGCTGCGCGAAGCGGCTTCGCGTTTGCCGCAGGTTCAACGCAGCGCCGTGCGGGCGATCGGTTTTTCCGGTCAGATGCACGGCGTCGTGTTGAGCGACGCACAAGGCAATGCAGTTCGGCCCGCGATGCTTTGGCCCGATACGCGCGCGCTGCCGTTGCTCGACGCATGGTCCGCGCCGCAGCCGAATCCCGTCGCGCCCGGCATGGCAGGACCGCTGCTGCGATGGATCACGCTGCACGAGCCGCAGTCCATGCAAGCGGCTCGCTGGGCCTTGCAACCGAAAGACTGGCTGCGCTTCAAGCTCGGCGGCGAAATCGCGACCGATCCTTCCGATGCCTGCGCGACAGCGCTCGCCGATCCAGCCGGCGTATGGGATCGCGCGTTGCTGGAACGTCTCGCGTTGCCGCTCGAGCGCTTCGCGCCCCTCGCTGCGTCGTACGCGGCGAGTGGCTCGCTGTCCGGCGATGCGGCACGCGCGCTCGGTTTGCGCGCTGGCATCATGCTTGCCACAGGTGCAGGCGACACACCCTGCGCCGCGCTCGGCAGCGGCCTTGCGAACGACGGCGACGCGCTGCTCACCACAGGCACGGGCGGACAGATTCTCGTGCTCGCGACGCAAGAGCCGAACGAGGCACAAGGTCTGCATCGCTATCGGGCCGCGACCGACCACTGGTATCGGATGGCCGCGATGCAGAACATCGGGGTCGCGCTCGAAGCGGTACGAGGCTGGCTGTCTTACGAATGGTCTGATGCATATTGCGATGCGTTCGCGTCCGATCCTGCGTCGGGCGTGACGTTCTTGCCTTATCTGACGGGCGAGCGCACGCCTTGGCTCAATCCCTCGGCGCGCGGCGGCTGGCTCGGGCTCGCGCTGGGCACATCACGTGGCGCGATGATGCGGGCTGCATTCGAAGGCGTCGCGTTTTCGTTGCGCGCGGGGCTCGACGCGATCAGGCAAAGCGGCGCGCAAGTGTCGGCGCTGCGTCTCGCGGGCGGCGGTTCCGTCGATGCGCGCTGGCGCCAGTTGCTCGCCGACGCGCTCGACGTGGAACTGCATGCCGTCGATTGCCCCAACTCAGCGGCGCGCGGCGCGGCGATGCTCGGCGCAATCGCGTGCGGCCATTGGCATGCAAGCGATCTCGCTGCGCTCGCTCCTGCGGCGACACGCGTCGCGGGACCGCAAAACAATACGGCGCTCGCGGCACGGTACGCGCGCTTTATCGATCTGTACGGCAGGGTCGAAGGCTGGTTCGCGCCGCCATCCGCCTGAGGCGCGCTACGCGTCGCATGACGACAATCATGCGACGCGGCATGCCATGGGCGCGTCGCGATTGTCGGCGATGATGTCCGAAGCGCGGCGCGCGAACATGCGAGACAATCCGGGCCGCAATCGTTCACGGCAGTAGGAACAGATTCAGATTCAGACTCAAATTCATGGAACAGCGTTGCCGAACCACAGGAGAGCATTCACGATGAAGACGAAAGCAGCAATCGCATGGAAAGCCGGCGCACCGTTGACGATCGAAGAAGTCGACCTCGAAGGGCCGCGTGCCGGTGAAGTGCTGATCGAAGTGAAGGCGACGGGCATCTGCCACACCGACTATTACACGCTGTCGGGCGCCGATCCCGAGGGCCTCTTCCCGGCCATTCTCGGTCACGAAGGCGCAGGCGTCGTCGTCGATGTGGGGCCGGGCGTCGGCACGCTGAAGAAGGGCGATCACGTGATTCCCCTCTACACGCCCGAGTGCCGCCAGTGCAAGTTCTGCCTGTCGCGCAAGACGAATCTTTGTCAGGCGATCCGCTCAACGCAGGGCAAAGGCCTGATGCCCGATTCGACGTCGCGCTTCTCACTCGACGGCAAGCCGCTCTTTCACTACATGGGCACGTCGACGTTCTCGAACTACATCGTCGTGCCGGAGATCGCCGTCGCGAAGATCCGCGAGGACGCGCCGTTCGACAAGGTCTGCTACATCGGCTGCGGCGTGACGACGGGCGTCGGCGCTGTGGTCTATTCGGCGAAGGTGGAGGCGGGCGCGAATGTCGTGGTGTTCGGTCTGGGCGGCATCGGTCTGAACGTAATCCAGGGCGCCAAAATGGTCGGCGCTGACAAGATCATCGGCGTCGACATCAATCCGGGCCGCGTCGAACTGGCGAAGAAGTTCGGCATGACGCACTTCATCAACCCGAAGGAAGTCGAGAGCGTCGTCGACCATATCGTGCAGCTCACCGACGGCGGCGCTGACTATTCGTTCGAGTGCGTCGGCAATACGACGCTGATGCGCCAGGCGCTCGAGTGCACGCACAAGGGCTGGGGCCAGTCGTTCATCATCGGCGTGGCGGCAGCGGGCGAGGAGATCAGCACGCGGCCGTTCCAGCTGGTGACGGGTCGTCAATGGAAGGGCTCGGCGTTCGGCGGCGCGCGTGGCCGTACCGACGTGCCGAAGATCGTCGACTGGTACATGGAAGGCAAGATCAACATCGACGATCTGATCACGCATCACCTGAAACTCGACCAGATCAACGAAGGCTTCGACCTGATGAAGAAGGGCGAGTCGATCCGCTCGGTGGTCATCTACTAAAGGAGCGCGCGATGCTCGAACTGATCGAATCGCATGCGTCGTTCGGCGGGACGCAGCGTATCTACAGGCACGAGTCGAAGGCGATCGGGCTGCCGATGCGCTTCTCGGTCTTCATGCCGAAAGAGGCGTCGCAGCGGAAGGTGCCGGCGCTGCTCTATCTTGCAGGCCTGACCTGCACCGAAGAGACGTTCCCAATCAAGGCCGGCGCGCAGCGCTTTGCCGCGCAGCATGGCATCGCGTTGATCGCGCCCGATACGAGTCCGCGTGGCGCGGGCGTGCCGGGCGAGAGCGCGTCGTGGGACTTCGGCGTCGGCGCGGGCTTCTATGTCGATGCGACGCAGGAGCCCTGGTCGAAGCACTATCGGATGTACTCGTACGTGCGGGACGAACTGCGCGAAACAGTCGCCAAGGAACTGCCGGTCGATGGTGAAAGACTCGGCATCTTCGGTCACTCGATGGGCGGGCACGGCGCGCTGATGCTCGCGCTGCGCAATCCGGACCTCTATCGGTCGGTGTCGGCGTTCGCGCCGATTGCCGCGCCGATGCGTTGTCCGTGGGGCGAGAAGGCGTTCAGCGGCTATCTCGGCGCGGACCGCGAGGCGTGGAAACAGTACGACGCAAGCGAGCTGGTCGGCAAGGCGACACGCAAGTTTGCGCAAGGCATCCTGGTCGATCAGGGTCTCGCCGATCAGTTTCTCGCCGAGCAGCTGAATCCCGACGTGTTCGAAGCCGCTTGCAACGCAGCGGGGCAGCCACTCACGCTGCGTCGGCATGAAGGCTACGACCACGGCTATTTCTTCATCTCGACGTTCATCGAGGATCATCTCGCGCATCACGCGAAGGTGTTGCTCGGCTGAGCTTTACTGGCGATAGCGTCAAAAGCAAAACGGGGTGGCTCGCAAGCCACCCCGTTCTTTATTTGCGCATGTGTTGCGCCATCAGGCTCGCGCCATACACGAGCGCCGCGAGCAACGTAATCCAGAAGCTCGTCGGCCAGTCGGTGTAAAACGCGAGCGTCACGCCGATCCACGCCTGCGCGAGCGCGAGCAGCGCAGCGACCACGAGCCCGACGGAAAGACGCGTCGACAGGTTTTGCGCCGCCGCTGCCGGCCCGACCATCAGCGTGAACACGAGCAGCACGCCGACGATCTGCGTGCACGCAGCCACCGCAAGGGCGGCAATCGCCAGAAACAGCACCGACACGAGTCGCAGCGACACGCCTTTCGCTTCCGCCAGTTCCGGCTGCAACGATGCGAACAGCAAAGGCCGCATGATCGCCGCCAGCGCCAACAGGCTGACGACACCGAGCGCGGCGAGCACCGCGAGCGTCGCCGAACTGACGCCGAGCACGTTGCCGAACAGCAAGGCCGTGACCTGGGTCGCGTACGCGGTGAAGAAGTGCAGGAACAGCAAACCGAAACCCAGCGCCAGCGACAGGATTACGCCGATTGCCACATCACGTCCCGCGAGCTTCTCGCCGAGCGCGCCCATGCCGACGCCCGCCGCGAGCGTGAAGCCGATCATCCCCCAGATCGGCGAAATGCCGATCAGCACGGCGCCCGTCGCCCCCGTGAAGCCGACGTGCGACAGCGCGTGTCCCGCGAAGGTCTGCCCGCGCATCACGAGGAAGTAGCCGACGATGCCCGACAGCACCGCGACAATTCCCGACGCCGCGAACGCGTTCACCATGAAATCGTATTCAAACATCGTGCGTGTGTCCGTCGCGTGAGGCGGGATGGTGCGCATGTCCGTGGCCGTGCGCATGCCCGTGGCTGTGCGGCTCGCCGTGACGATGATCGTCATCTTCGTGCTCGTGATCGTGTTTCTCGACTTCGACGTCGCCCGACATCACGAAGATACGACCGTTCACGCGCATCACTTCGATGGTCGAGCCATAGAGGCGCGAAAGCACCGGCTTCGTGATCACTTCATCGACGGTGCCGAGCGCGGCGACGCCATTGCCGAGATACAGCACGCGATCGAGCGCATGCAGCAGCGGATTGAGCTCGTGCGCCGAGAACAGCACGGCGATGCCGAGCTCCTGCTGCACGCGCTTCACCAACTCGACGACTGACTTCTGATGATGCGGATCGAGGCTGATCAGCGGCTCGTCGAGCAACAGCAGGCGCGGATTGCCGAGCAGACATTGCGCGAGCAGCAGCCGTTGACGCTCGCCGCCCGACAGTTCGGACAACGGCCTTGCAGCCAGCGCGCCGCCGCCGACCAGATCGAGCACGCGATCGACGTCGGCGCGTGTTTTCGCATCGGCATGAGGCAGGCCCCAGCGATGTCCGTCCGCCGCCATTGCGACGAAATCGCGTCCGCGCACGCGCCGGCCGGCGAGCGCGCTGCGCGTCTGCGGCATGTAGCCTATCGACGGATTGCCGCGCACCACGGGCTCGCCGAGCACGCGCACCGTGCCGCTTGCAGCGGGGACGAGCCCGAGCACCGAGCGCATCAGCGTCGTCTTGCCCGCGCCGTTCGGCCCGAGCACGCCGATGAACTCGCCCTGGTTGATCGTGAGGCTGGTGTCGCGCAGGATCTTGCGATCGCCGAGTTCGAGCGTCACGCGATCCAGTTCGAGCACGGGCGCGTTGCCAGGCGATACGGCGCGGCGAGGCATGTTCATGGGGTCTTCCCCTGGTTCGCGCCGCCGCCATTGCCTGCGGCCAGCGCGTTTCCGAGCGCATCGAGCTGCGCCAGCATCCATTGCTGGAACGTCTTGCCGGCGGGTTGCGTCTCGGTGACGCTGACCGTCGGCACGTGTGATTGCTGCGCGAGTTTCAGCATGCGTTTCGTGAGGGCTTCCGTTGCCTGGCTGTTGTAGATCAGAACGCGCACGCGTCGCTCGCGAAGATCGCGCTCGAATGCAGCGATATCCGATGCGCTCGCTTCCGTGTCGTTCATTGCGGCAAGCTGAAAGCGCTGGTTACGCATATCGAGTCCGATCACATCGGACATGTAGCCGAACACCGGCTCGGTCGCCGTCACGCTCACATGCGCGTACTGGCTGCGCAGCGCGGCGATCTTGTCGTTCATCGGCTTGAGCGAATCGAGAAACTTCGCAAGGTTTGCATCGTACACGGCCTTGTGGGACGGATCGGCTGCTGTCAGCGCCGCGTTCACCGCGCGGGCGACGGCGGGCATCGTCGGCGGGGCGTACCACAGGTGCGGATTGTCGCCGCTCTTTTTGCCGACGAGATCGGCCGCCACGATCACCTTGCGCTTGTCGCTCCTCGACGCGTTCAGCAGCTTCACCATCCACGGATCGTAGTCGGCGCCGTTGTAGACGACAAGGCTCGCACGCTGCAACGCGCGCGCCGTCTTCGGGCTCGCTTCGAACAGATGCGGGTCCTGGTCGGGATTGCTCAGGATGCTGGTCACGTCGACGCGGTCGCCTCCGAGTTGCTGCACGACGTCGCCATAAAAATTCTCTGCGGCGACGACGGGAATCTTCGCATCCTGAGCCTGCGCCGCCTGAGTAAATGCGACGGCCATCAGCGTCGAAGCGGCGGCGCGCGTCAGAAACTTCCACATCGGGTTGTTCTTCTTCATATCGGATTGACCTGTGGCTTAAGAGGCGTCGGGTTAAACGAAAGCAGCGCGACGTTACGGGTGAGCGTGCTTGCAGGCCGCGCACAACCCGCTCAGTTCGACGACCTGGTGATGTACTTCGAAACCGGGTGCGCTGCGCGACAACTGCGCTGCCACCCCGTCGCCGGGAATCTCGACCGTTTCGCCGCACGCTTCGCACATCAGGAACTGGCTTTGATGCGGCTCGCCTATCTGGCAACACGCGAAAAACGCATTCTTCGATTCGATCCGATGCACGAAGCCATGCTCGACGAGAAACTCGAGCACACGGTAGACCGTGGTCGGCGGCACGCGGCCGCGCTGTGGTTCGAGCGCGCCGAGCAGATCGTACGCGCCGACGGGGCGCTCGCTCTGCGCGATCAGCGTATAGACCTGGCGGCGCAGCGTCGTCAGCGCGAGACCGCGCTCGGCCGCGAGCGCATCGGCGCGGGCCAGCTTGCGCGCGAGCTTGTCCGCGGACGGCGCGTTCGGATCGCCGGGACGGGCGGCGCCGTGAAAAGCGTCAGCATCGAATGAGCGGGCCATGTCACGACCTCCTGGCAGCGTCGGAATGAACGAAGGCGCAATGATATAACGTATCTCGAAAAATTGTCATTGCCCGTTGCAAGGTCATCGCCGATTCTTAGAAAGAAGCGCTGTGTCGCGCGCCGTTTGACGCTGCCGCGCTGCACCATCGAAATTGCGCGACGCGCCTTGACATGACCGGACGTGTATCCGATCATTCGATCACAACGAGAGCAATTGTTCGGCAAGCGAGCGTTCGCTCATGCTGATTCGAAGAATCAAACGAACCGGAGACAGGTTGTGACAGCCCGACTGCAAGGCAAGGTGGCGATTCTGACGGGCGCAGCAAGCGGTATCGGCGAGGCGGTGGCCCGCCGCTATCTCGAGGAGGGAGCGCGCTGCGTGCTGGTCGACGTGAAGCCGGCGAGCGAATTCGCACACGCGCTGCGCGAAACGGACGGTGACCGCCTGCTGACGATCAGCGCGGACGTGACGCGCCGCGAAGACATCGCGCGAATCGTCGACGAGACGGTGCGGCGCTTCGGCCAGATCGACATTCTTTTCAACAACGCGGCGCTGTTCGACATGCGCCCGCTGCTCGATGAATCCTGGGATATCTTCGACAAGCTCTTCGCGGTCAACGTGAAGGGCATGTTCTTCCTGATGCAGGCCGTCGCGCAGCGCATGGTCGAGCAGGGACACGGCGGCAAGATCATCAACATGTCGTCGCAGGCGGGCCGGCGCGGCGAGGCGCTCGTGTCGCACTACTGCGCGACCAAGGCGGCCGTGCTGAGCTATACGCAATCGGCTGCGCTGGCGCTCGCGCCTCACGGGATCAACGTGAACGGCATCGCTCCGGGCGTCGTCGATACGCCGATGTGGGATCAGGTCGATGCCCTTTTCGCGCGTTACGAGAACCGGCCGCCTGGCGAGAAGAAGCGTCTCGTCGGTGAAGCGGTGCCGCTGGGCAGGATGGGGCTGCCCGCGGATCTGACGGGGGCGGCGCTGTTCCTCGCGTCTTCGGATGCGGATTACATCACCGCGCAAACCCTGAACGTCGACGGCGGCAACTGGATGAGCTGACCGTCATTCATTCACCGGCAGCCAATTTCCGGCGTCCTGCGCGCACCCGCCGGTCACGTACCAAAACGCAAGTACGAATAAAGGAGACAAACGATGAAGCCCACTTTCAAACCCGCGCTCAATGTATTCGGCGCTGCGGCGCTCGCGTGCGCCGCGTTCAGCGCGAACGCGGCAACCGTGACGATCGCGACGTTGAACAATCCGGACATGATCGAGCTGAAGAAGCTGTCGCCGGCATTCGAGAAAGCGAATCCCGACATCAAGCTGAACTGGGTGATCCTGGAAGAAAACGTGCTGCGTCAGCGCGCGACGACCGACATCACGACGGGCAGCGGCCAGTTCGACGTGATGACGATCGGCGCGTATGAAACGCCGCAATGGGGCAAGCGCGGCTGGCTCGCGCCGCTCACGGGCCTGCCCGCCGACTACGACCTGAACGACGTCGTGAAGACGGCGCGCGACGGTCTGTCGTACAACGGCACGCTGTTCGCGCTGCCGTTCTACGTCGAAAGCTCGATGACGTACTACCGCAAGGATCTGTTCGCGGCGAAGGGCCTGAAGATGCCCGACAACCCGACGTATGACCAGATCGCCCAGTTCGCCGACAAGCTCACCGACAAATCGGCGGGCACCTACGGCATCTGTCTGCGCGGCAAGGCCGGCTGGGGCGAGAACATGGCGTACGTGACGACGCTCGTGAATACGTTCGGCGGCCGCTGGTTCGACGAAAAGTGGAACGCTCAGCTGACGACGCCCGAATGGAAAAAGGCCGTGTCGTTCTACACCGACCTGCTGAAGAAGGACGGCCCGCCGGGAGCGAGCTCGAACGGCTTCAACGAAAACCTCACGCTGATGTCATCGGGCAAGTGCGCGATGTGGATCGACGCGACGGTCGCGGCGGGCATGCTCTACAACAAGCAGCAATCGCAGATCGCGGACAAGGTCGGCTTCGCGGCCGCGCCGACGCAAGCCACGCCGAACGGCTCGCACTGGTTGTGGGCATGGGCGCTGGCGATCCCGAAGTCGTCGAAGCAGGCCGATGCCGCGAAGAAGTTCATCACGTGGGCGACGTCGAAGCAGTACATCGAGCTCGTCGCGAAGGATGAGGGCTGGGCCTCGGTGCCGCCGGGCACGCGCCAGTCGACCTATGCGCGCCCCGAGTACAAGCAGGCCGCGCCGTTCGCCGACTTCGTGCTGAAGGCGATCGAGACGGCTGACCCGAACCATCCGACGGCCAAGCCGGTGCCGTACACAGGCGTGCAGTTCGTCGGCATCCCTGAGTTCCAGTCGTTCGGGACGGTGGTCGGCCAGAGCATCTCGGGCGCCGTCGCGGGCCAGATGTCCGTCGAGCAGGCGCTCGCAGCCGGCAACGCGACAGCCGAGCGCGCCGTCAAGCAGGCCGGCTACCAGAAATAACGATGAAGTGAAAATGGGTACGTCGTTTGCGTTTCCCCTGGCGCAAGGGACGTACCCAGCCCGTAGCCTCGAAACAAGGCCGTAACGATGTAACGCGCCGGCTGACAGCACACCGTCAGCCGGACCCTGGCAGCACAGCGAGCCGCAAGCCCCGCGACCCGCGCACGACCGAAGAGGTGGTCCATCATGCGTCTTCATTTGCGTCTACCCCTCATGCACGCCCAACCCCAGCCCCAGCCCAAAAC
Organism: Paraburkholderia diazotrophica; assembly: GCF_900108945.1. Classification (GTDB taxonomy): domain Bacteria; phylum Pseudomonadota; class Gammaproteobacteria; order Burkholderiales; family Burkholderiaceae; genus Paraburkholderia; species Paraburkholderia diazotrophica. The sequence continues at coordinate 127,405 of NZ_FNYE01000008.1, forward strand.
AGAACACGAGCGAGAGGAGCGCAAGGCCGCGCACGCGCGCTGGCTCGTTTCGCCGTCCGTAGGTCTTCTCGTGCTGTGGATGACGATACCGCTCGCGATGACGATCTGGTTTTCGTTCTCGCGCTACAACCTGCTGAATCCGGATGAAAAAGGTTTCGCGGGTATCGACAACTACAAGTTCCTCGCCAGCGATCCTGCATTCGGTCCGTCGATCCTGCACACGCTGCAGTTGATCGTCGCCGTGCTGGTCATCACCGTGGTCGGCGGCGTGCTGATGGCGGTGCTGTTCGACCGCAAGTTCTACGGGCAGGGCATCGCGCGGCTGCTCGCGATCGCGCCGTTCTTCGTGATGCCGACGGTCTCCGCGCTGATCTGGAAAAACATGATCCTGCACCCGGTGTACGGGCTCGTCGCGCAAGGCATGCGCGCGATCGGCCTCACGCCGGTCGACTGGTTCGCCGACTATCCGTTGACGGCCGTGATCATCATCGTCGCGTGGCAGTGGCTGCCGTTCGCGTTCCTCATTCTGTTCACGGCGATCCAGTCGCTCGACCAGGAGCAGAAGGAAGCCGCGAAGATCGATGGCGCCGGTCCGTTCTCGATGTTCTTCTTCATCACGCTGCCGCACCTGAGGCGCGCGATCGCCGTGGTCGTGATGATGGAAACCATTTTCCTGCTGTCGATCTTCGCCGAAATCTACACGACGACGGGCGGCGGTCCGGGCAACGCGACGACCAACCTGTCGTACCTGATCTACGCGCTGGGCCTGCAACAGTTCGACGTCGGCCTCGCATCGGCAGGCGGGATTCTCGCCGTGGTGCTCGCGAATATCGTGTCGTTCTTCCTCGTGCGCATGCTCGCGAAGAACCTGAAAGGGGAGTACGAAAAATGAGCCAGGTTGCTGCTACACCCGTTACGACGACCCAGTCGTCGGCCGCTTCGCCGCTCGCCGTCATCCGGCGCAGCATTCCCGGCATCATCGCGTGGCTGCTCGCGCTGCTGCTGTTCTTCCCGATCTTCTGGATGACGATCACGGCATTCAAGACCGAGCAGCAGGCGTACGCGTCGTCGCTCTTCTTCGTGCCGACGCTCGACAGCTTCCGCGAGGTTTTCGCGCGCAGCAACTACTTCGGCTTCGCGTGGAACTCAATCCTGATCTCAGTCGGCGTGACGCTGTTGTGCCTGATCCTCGCCGTGCCGTGCGCGTATGCGATGGCGTTCTTCCCGACCCGACGCACACAGAAAGTGCTGCTGTGGATGCTGTCGACGAAGATGATGCCGTCCGTCGGCGTGCTGGTGCCGATCTATCTGCTGTGGAAGAACAGCGGGCTGCTCGACACGGTTTCGGGCCTCGTGATCGTCTACACGCTGATCAATCTCCCGATCGCCGTGTGGATGGCGTTCACGTACTTCGCCGAAATCCCGCGCGACATTCTCGAAGCGGGCCGCATCGACGGCGCGGCGACGTGGCAGGAGATCGTCTATCTGCTGATGCCGATGGCGCTGCCGGGGCTCGCGTCGACGGCGCTGCTGCTCGTGATCCTGTCGTGGAACGAGGCGTTCTGGAGCATCAACCTGTCGAGTTCGAACGCGGCGCCGCTCACGGTATTCATCGCGTCGTATTCGAGCCCTGAGGGCCTCTTCTGGGCGAAGCTGTCGGCGGCATCGCTGCTGGCCGTCGCTCCGATTCTGATCGTCGGCTGGGTTTCGCAGAAACAGCTGGTGCGTGGCCTTACGTTCGGGGCGGTCAAGTGACGGATATCAGAACCGACGCGAAGCTGGCTTTGATTTGCGATTGCGACGGCGTGCTGATCGACAGCGAAGCCGTCGCGGCCGCGATGCTCGTGCACGAGCTCGAAGCGCGCTGGCCCGATGCCGACGTCGCGCCCGTCGTGATGCCGCTGCTGGGCTTGCGCATCGAGAGCGTGCTGCAAGGCACGGCGACGCAGCTCGGCAAGACGTTGACGCCCACGGACATCGCTGCGATTCGCAGCGCTGTCGAAGCCGCGGCCGTGAAGGCGCCGATGGTCGACGGCATCGAGGCGGCGCTCGCGAGCATCCCGCTCACGAAGGCGTGCGCGAGCAACAGCTTTCGCGCGTACGTCGAAGCGGCGCTGGCGCGCACGGGCCTCGTCCGGCATTTCGGCAACCGGCTGTTTTGCGCGGATGCCGTTGCGCAACCGAAGCCCGCGCCCGACGTCTATCTCGCCGCCGCGCGCGGACTGTGCGTTAGCGCCGATGCATGCCTCGTCATCGAAGACAGCGTGACGGGCGTTACGGCGGCAACGGCGGCGGGCATGACGGTGTATGGATTCATCGGCGGCGATCATGCGAGCGACGAGCAGATCGGCGCGCTGCACCGCGTGGGCGCGCAACAGGTCTTCGACGATATGAGGCAATTACCGGGACTGGTCGCGGACTGGATGCAGCGCATAACGGTCGCGTAACGGTCGCATAACCGTCGCGTGATGGTTACGTGATAGTCGGACGGGCATCGCACGAAGTCCACTTTCCGGCAAAGCGATTGAACGTAGTAGAGAAGCAGCAACTATTTTGCATGGGACGGAAGTGGACGCCAGGCGCCATCTCCCGTCGACAATGGAGACACATCATGGCAAGCGTAACTCTGCGCAACATCAGGAAAGCCTACGACGACAACGAGGTGATGCGCGACATCAACCTCGACATTCAGGACGGCGAGTTCGTCGTGTTCGTCGGGCCGAGCGGCTGCGGCAAGTCCACGCTGATGCGGATGATCGCCGGCCTCGAAGACATCACGGGCGGCGATCTGCAGATCGACGGCACGCGCATGAACGACGTGCCGCCCGCCAAGCGCGGCATTGCGATGGTGTTTCAGTCGTACGCGCTGTATCCGCACATGACGCTGTACGACAACATGGCGTTCGGCCTCAAGCTCGCGGGCACGAAGAAGCCGGAGATCGACGTCGCCGTGCGCAATGCCGCGAAGATCCTGCACATCGACCATCTGCTCGAACGCAAGCCGAAGCAGCTGTCGGGCGGCCAGCGGCAGCGCGTCGCGATCGGCCGCGCGATCACGCGTAAGCCGAAGGTGTTCCTGTTCGACGAACCGCTGTCGAATCTCGACGCCGCGCTGCGCGTGAAGATGCGCCTCGAATTCGCGCGTCTGCACGACGAGCTGAAGACGACGATGATCTACGTCACGCACGATCAGGTCGAAGCGATGACGCTCGCGGACAAGATCGTCGTGCTGTCGGCGGGCAATCTGGAACAGGTGGGCAGCCCGAACATGCTGTATCACGCGCCCGCGAACCGCTTTGTCGCCGGCTTCATCGGCTCGCCGAAGATGAACTTCCTCGAAGGCATCGTGCAGTCGGTGTCGGCGAACGGCGTGCTCGTGAAGTACGAAACGGGCGAGACGCAACTCGTGCTGGTCGAACCCGGCCGCGCGAAAGAGGGCGACAAGGTGACGGTCGGCATCCGGCCCGAGCATCTGCATATCGATGTGGCGGACTATGGCGTGTCGGCGCGCATCATGACGGTCGAATCGCTCGGCGATGCGGCGTATCTGTACGCCGAAAGCAGCGTTGCGCCCGACGGTCTGATCGCGCGCATCCCGCCGCTTGAACGGCACGAGAAAGGCGCGACGATCCGGCTCGGCGCAACGCCCGATCATTGCCATCTGTTCAACAGCGACGGGCAGGCGTTCCAGCGCAAGATCGTCGAGGTGCTTGCGGCGTGATTGAACGATAAGAAAGCGCTCAACGAGGGCGTGTTCTAGCGCGCAGGTACGGGCGTCGTTGCTCCGTCGTTGCCATAAAGGTGACAGCGAGACAACGGCGCCTTGCTTTTGCAGACTCGGACTTATCCGATATTTCCGCGACCTATCCCATATCAAAATTGTGCATCGTCTGACGGGACGCCTGAGGCCAAACGGCCCGGCGCGTTCTGTCGATTCCCCGTCCATCCCCGTCGAATACGCCATCAAAGCGATTGCAATCCGAATCGCGCGTGCATGCGCGTGCCGCCGACGACACAAGACGCCATGCACAACATCCCCGCCTTCACGCAACAAGAAACCGTTACGACATCGACTGTCGATAACCCGGTCGACAACCCGATCGAAAATGCGCTTGCGCTCCATCGCGCGGGCCGGCTCGATGGCGCCGAACAGGCGTATCGCGCGATTCTGAACGCGCAGCCCTGCGACGCAAGCACGCTCTACATGCTCGGCGTGCTGTACCTGCAGCGCCAGGACATCGAGCGCGCAATCGAACGCTTCGATGCGGCGCTCGCGCTGGAGCCGAATGACGCCGATTGCCTGATCGATCGCGGCATCGCGGCCCTCGCGCGCGGCGACGATGAAGGCGCGGAGCGATTCTTCAGCGTGGCCGTGGAGTACGCGCCACAACATGCGCTGGCGCACAGCAATCTCGGCAAGGTGCAACGGCGCATGGGCAAGCGCGAAGAGGCGCTGGCCAGTTTCCAGCAGGCCGTTGAACTGGAGAGCGATCTCTTTGAGGCGGCGGTCGGCCGTGCCGAACTGCTCGAAGCGCTTTCGCGTCCGCAGGAGGCGGTTGCCGCTTACCAGTGCGCGGAGCGATTGGCGCCGCAGGACACCCGAGTGCTGCGCGGCCTGGGCGCGACGTTGAACGCGGTGCGCCGGCATACAGAGGCTACCGAGGTTTTTCAACGCGCATTGCAGTTGGAGCCGCGCGATATCCACGCGCTGTTCGGCCTCGCATTCGCAACGGATGCGCAACTGAAGTTCGACGATGCGCTCGCGATCTACGCTCGCGCTCTGGAGATCGCGCCAGACTCGCCGACGCTGCACAACAATGTCGCGTTCACGCTGACGTGTCTGTCGCGCTACGACGAAGCCGACGATCATCTGCGCTGCGCGATCGAACTCAGCCCCACTCTTTCCAATGCCTATAAGCTGCTCGGCATGTCGGAATTGCGGCGCGGGAATTTCCGCCGAGGCTGGACGTATTACGAGCATCGCAAGACCACGCCGAGTGGCCTGCTCGACTATCCGAAGCTCGGCATGCCCGAATGGCAGGGCGAGCCGATCGGTGGCAAGCGCTTATTGCTCGCGCGCGAGCAGGGCGCCGGCGATCAGTTGCAGTTCGTCCGTTATGCCGATGTGCTGCGCGGTCTCGGCGCGACCGTCGACGTATGGACCAGCAGCGAACTGGCGCCTCTCATCTCGCGCATGCCAGGCGTGAACCGCGTTCTGACGAGCCAGCCCGACGGCGGCTATGACTACTCCTGCCGCATGATCAGCGTGCCCGCGTGTCTCTCCGACGACGCGATCCCGAACGCGGTGCCGTATCTGTCGGCGGACGCGGCGCAGGTCGCTGTGTGGAGCGAGCGGCTCGCGCAGGCTGCGGGCGAGCGCAAGAAGATCGGGCTCGTGTGGGCGGGCAATCCGCAGCACTATCTCGACGTGTATCGTTCGGCGCCTCTTGCGGCGCTCGAAGCGCTCGCGTCGGTGCGCGGCCTCGCATGGTTCGCATTGCAAAAGGGCGCGGCGGAGGCGCAGCTCGACGGGCTCGCGCATCGCTGGCCGATCTCCGCACTGGGTCAGTTGCTGAACGACTTCGACGCGACGGCGGCCGTGATCGAGTGTCTGGATCTCGTGATCACCGTCGATACGTCCGTGGCGCATCTGGCGGGCGCGCTCGGCAAGCCGGTGTGGGTGATGCTGCCGAAGCAGGCCGACTGGCGCTGGATGATGTCGGGCGAGGACAACCCGTGGTATCCGACTGCACGTCTTTTCCGGCAGCAGGTGCTCGGCGACTGGACGCCCGTGATCGATGCGTTGCGCGGCGCGCTCGAAGCGCTTTGAGCAACGCGAGCGCTCCGATCGTGTCGAGAGGGCGCTAGCGTCCTCTCATCACGCGCGTGATGCGACGGACACATCCGCGCCGTGATTCAGCGCGGCGCGCGCGCACAACTCGTCGGTGACGAGTCCCGACAGCCAGCCGCCCTTGAGCGCGGCGATCACCGCATCGCGCTTGCGCTCGCCGCCCGCGAAGCCGATCACGGGGCGCTTCGGCGGCGAATCGAGCCGCAAGCTCGTCACGCGGCGGCCCGTCGGCGATTCGACGCGCGCGCCGTCGGCGTCGATCGGCAGGCCGAGCAATTCGGCGACGGCGCCCAGCGACACCAGTTCCTCCACCTCATCCGACGTGATGAAGCCATCCTCATGCAGCGGACAGTGCAAGCCGATATTGCCGATGCCGACGAACGCCACATCCGCTTCGCCCGACAGCGACTCGACGATCCGGTACAGACGGTGATTGCACCACTGCGCGCGTTCCGCTTCGCTGTCGGCGATCAGCGGCGCGGGCAGCAGGAAGTGCTTGCCGCCCGTCTTCTCGGAGATGTGCAGCGCGACGTCGTAGCGGTTCGACGAGCCGTCCTGCGCGATCGCGCCGACCATCGACACGAGCCGATGCTGCGGCCGCTCCAGTTGCGCGACCTGATCGACGACGGCCTTCAGCGTGCGCCCGCTGCTCACGGCGACGACCATCGGCCGCTCTTCGCCGAGATAGCGCTCCATCACCTGCGCGCCCGCGACGGCGAGCTTGCGGTCGATCTCTTCGGGGTTATCGTTGTCGACGGGCACGACTTCGCACATCGACAGTCCGTAGCGCTTCGACAGCTGCGCGGCGAGCGACAGGCAGTCAGCAAGCTGATGATCGACGCGCACGCGGATCAGATTCTTCTCGACGGCGAACGCGACCAGCCGCTGCGCGACGGGCCGCGACACCTGCAGTTTTTCGGCGATCTCGTTCTGCGTATTGCCGGCGACGTAGTAGAGCCAGGCGGCGCGCGTCGCGAGATCGAGCTTTTCAGTGGACTTGGGCACGATGGGTTCGCTCAGGATTGCGCCGAAGCGCGTAACACCAGGCAGCCCGCATCGGACGTTCTGGTGTGCTGCTTGCCGTACGCATTCATCGTAGTGCGCATCACGGGCTCACACTACGCTGCGTTCGCATCGCGCGCGGGCGCGAACATCGGCTTCACATGCCGGTACAGCGCACGATAACTGGCGAGCCGCTCGCGCAGCACGGCATGACGCCGCGCGTTCGGCGTGAATTCGATTTCGACGGGCGGCTTGGTCAGCACCGTCGACGGATCGCCGCCCGCCGCGAGCCAACCCAGACGCGCCGCGCCCAGCGCCGCGCCCGTTTCGCCGCCGCCATGCTTGCGCGTCGCCGTGTTCAGCGAATCGGCGAGCAGTTGCGCCCAGTAGTTGCTTCGCGCGCCACCGCCCAAGAGCGACAGCGCGCTCACTTCGGTGCCCGCCGCGCGCAACGCGTCGAGGCCGTCCGTCAGTGCGAGCGTCACGCCTTCGAGCACCGCATAGCCGAGCAGCGCGCGATCGGTCGCGTGCGTCATGCCGAAGAACACGCCTTGCGAATACGGGTCGTTGTGCGGCGTGCGTTCGCCGGACAGATACGGCAGAAAGAGCGGCGCCGTCGCGAGCGCGTCGTCGGGCAGCTTTTCGACTTCTGCAAGCAACGTTGGCTCATCGGTCGACGTCAGCTTGCAGACCCAGCGCAAGCAGCTCGCCGCCGACAGCACGACGCTCATCTGATGCCAGCGGTCGGGAATCGCATGGCAGAACGCGTGCACGGCCGACTCGGGATTCGGCCGGAAGCTGTTGCCGATCACGCACAACACGCCCGACGTGCCGAGCGACACGAAGCCGTCGCCGGGCTGCGTCGCGCCGATGCCGATCGCGCTCGTCGCGTTGTCGCCGCCGCCCGCCGCGACTACGACGGGTTCGCGCAAGCCCAGCTCGCGCGCGAGTTCGGGACGCAGCATGCCCGACGGCGCGCTGCCTTCCGCGAGACGCGGCATATGCGAGCGGTTCAGATTGCAGGCGGCGAGCAAGGTATCGGACCAGTCGCGCTGCGCGACGTCGAGCCATAGCGTGCCCGCTGCGTCGGATGGATCGGAGACCTTGTCGCCCGTCAGTTGAAGGCGCAGGTAGTCCTTCGGCAGCAGCACGCAGGCCGTCTGCCGGAAGATCTCCGGCTCGTGGCGCGCGACCCACAGCAGCTTCGGCGCGGTGAAGCCAGGCATCGCCAGATTGCCGGCGATGCGATGCAACTCCGGCGCGCGCCGGTACAGTTCATCGCACTCCTCGACGGCGCGCATGTCATTCCACAGAATCGCGGGACGCAGCACGCGGTCTTCGTTGTCGAGCAGCACCGCGCCGTGCATCTGTCCCGACAGCCCGATGCCGCGAATCTGCGCGAACTCTTCCGGGTAACGGTCGCGCAATGCGAAGAGCGCGGTCCGCGTGCCTTGCCACCAGTCGGACGGGTTCTGCTCCGACCAGCGCTGATGCGGACGCGAAACGGTGAACGGAGAACCTGCCGTGCCGATCACGCGTCCGTCGGACGCGAGCAGCAGAACTTTCACTTCGGACGTGCCGAGGTCGATGCCGAGATACATGGGCGCGAAACCTTCGTCGGTAGGAGATGCGCTACTTTAGCCGCATGCCGCTGGCGATGCCATGCGCAATAGACCTGACGCATGGCAGGCGTCGAACGCGGCGATCAATGGGAGCGGCCGCGCGTGGAAGCAGCGTGGTTGCATTCGCACGCGCGGCGGTGCTGTCGTGTGTCGAGCGAGGTGATGATACCGGTCGCTTCAGTCGCCTATGGCACCTTCACGCGCCGCGCTTCGCGAGCCACGCATCGACGCGTTCGAGCGCCGCGCGCACCACTTTCTCGAGCGAAGCCGTGCCCGCCATGCTGCCCCAGAGCAGACGATCCGCGCAATAAGCCTGCACCGGATCGGATGCCTTGAAGAAGCCGCGCGCAACGCCTTCGTCCATCACGCCGTCCTGATACGTGTACGGCAACTGGCCGCGCTGCCATCTGTCGAGAAAGCGGAAGAAGAGCGCAGGCAAGGTCGCCGTCGCGTTCGGCTCAACTTTGCGCTCGAAGCACTCGGACAGCGTCGGCGCGATGAAGCCGGGAATCTTCGAAAAGCCATCGGCGGCGACGCGCTGATTCGTGTCCTGGATATAAGGATTGCCAAAGCGTTCGAGCACGACGTCGCGGTACTTCGCGAGATCGAGCGGACTCGGCGTGAGGCAGGGGATCACGTCCTGTGTCACGTAGTCATGCGCGAACTGGCGGATTTCCGGATCGAGCGTGCCTTCGTGGATGAACGAGAGGCCGACCAGCGTGCCCGCCCACGCGATGCAACTATGCGTCGCGTTCAGGATGCGGATCTTCGCCTCTTCATACGGCAGCACCGATTCGACCAGCTCCGCGCCGACCTGCTCCCACGCCGGCCGCCCGGCGACGAAGTGATCCTCGATCACCCACTGGATGAACGATTCGCCCATCACGGGGCACGCGTCGTCGACGCCCGTCGCCGCCTTCACGCGTTCGCGCACGTCGGGTGTCGGGCGTGGCGTGATCCGGTCGACCATCGAGTTCGGACATGCCGTGTTTGCGTCGAACCATTGACGCAGCGCGCTAGCGCCGCGCCGCTCCAGGAATTCGGTCATGCCTGCGCGGAAGCGCTCGCCGTTGCTGCGCAGGTTATCGCAGGTCTGCAGCGTGACGGGGCCGGCGCTGCTCTGCATCCGCGCTTCGAGAATCGCGGCGAGCGCGCCGTAGATCGTGGTGCGCGCGCCGTTCAGATCGGCGGAGAGATCGGGATTCGCTGTGTCGAGCTTGTCGTGTTCGTCGAGGTAGTAGCCGCCTTCCGTCACGGTGAACGCGATGATCTTGCACGCGGGGTCGGCGCCCGCTTCGACGAGCCCATCGAGATTCGCCGACCACGGCACCACGCGCCTGATCGAGCGGATCGTCTCGTAGTCACGCTTGCCTTGCGGCGTGACGGTTTCGAGCGTGTAGACGCCGTTTTGCGCGGCCAGCGCATCGGCGACGGCATTCATGTCGCTGCGGATATTGCCGACGGTGAGCGACCAGTGCGTATCGCCAGGCTGACTCGCTTCATTGAGCCGGTGCAGATACCACGCCTGATGCGCGCGATGGAACGATCCCGCGCCGATGTGCAGGATTACCTGCGTGCTTGCGCCGTTGCTTTGGCCGCTGTTCATGTGCGTCTCCTGTGTCGACCCGGGCTGGCATGTCGACGGGCGTTGGCGCCTGGCGCTGACTCCCGTTTCACGCGTTGCTCGGGTCACTTGCTAGTGAAGTCTTATGCGCACGGTCTTTCGCGTGCGTTGCTTGGGATAAGTCTAGAAGCTGTCTCGGCGACATGAGCCGACGATTCGAATTGAAGAGCATTTGCTCTCAACATGAACTAATGATCGTATTCGACCGATCGAAAGTCAAGGCGAAGGACGCTGCTTTTCACGGCAAATCGTTGCGCAGCGCGGCGGGGCGGGCTTTTCAACGGCTGATGCGCTGCCCGCGAAACGTTGGCGAACGGCCGGTCGGCCGGCTGTTGCATTGCATCAAATTTGACACCCAGAGGGCCAGGATTAACCCGAATGCAAAAAAGTATCAGTCGGCGGTCTCATTTCTAGTGGCCGCGATTGCGCTCGGGGTCTAACTTTCGCTACACAAAAGCAATGAAGCTGATGGCGTTTGCAAGACGTGAAACGCAAGGCGCCGGACGAAGGAACAGGAGGAGGACCGACACGTGCAACCCGATCTCGAACTGGTCAGCGTGCGACGCGACGAGTCGTTCAAGGTGTGGTATCACGGCTTTCCGTACCGCACAGTGCGCTGGCATTTCCATCCGGAATTCGAAATCCATCTGATCGTCGCGACGACGGGCAAGATGTTCGTCGGCGATTACATCGGCAGCTTCGCGCCGGGCAATCTCGTGCTGATGGGGCCGAACCTGCCGCACAACTGGGTCAGCGAAGTGCCCGAAGGCGTGACGATCGCGCAGCGCAATCTCGTCGTGCAGTTCGGCCAGGATTTCGTCGCGCATTGCACCGAGAGCTTCCCCGAATGGCGCACGCTCGAAGCGCTGCTCGCCGATTCACGGCGCGGCGTGTCGTTCGGCGCGCAGACGAGCGCCGCGATCCAGCCGCTTTTCATGGAACTGCTCGAAGCGCGCGGTCTGCGCCGCATCGTGCTGTTCCTGTCGATGATGGAAATCCTGCTGAACGCGAGCGACCGCGAACTGCTCGCGAGCCCCGCGTATCAGAGCGACCCGACCGGCTATGCGTCGACGCGCATCAACCATGTGCTGTCGTATATCGGCAAGAACCTCGCGTCGGAGTTGCGCGAATCCGATCTCGCGCAGCTCGCGGGGCAGAGCGTGAGCGCTTTCTCGCGGTACTTCCGCCGCCATACGGGCCTGCCGTTCGTGCAGTACGTGAACCGCATGCGCATCAATCTCGCGTGTCAGCTGCTGATGGATGACGAGTTGAGCGTGACCGACATCTGCTACAAGGTCGGCTTCAACAACCTGTCGAACTTCAACCGGCAGTTCCTCACGGCGAAGGGCATGGCCCCGTCGAAGTTCCGCCGCTTCCAGCAACTGAACGACGCGAGCCGCGCCGCTTCAGAAGCCGCGGCGGCGCTCGGCAAGGGCATTGCGAACGCGCCTTCGATCGTGCCCGCCGTGCAGGCTCGAAGCCATACGCACGCTCAGCCACGCGCCGCACCCGCGGCGTATCCGCCTCTGGGCTCGCCAGTCGCCACGACATAGAGCACTTCAGCATCACAGACGTTTCACCTGCTCATCGCGCACTCGAATCGCGCGAGGGACGCACTCATCCTCATAAACGGAGACAACCATGACGCACACCACTTCGCACTCTTCGCATCCTTCGCGCACGTTGCGCCTGCGCGCCGCGCTGACCTTCGCTGCCGTGATGCTCGGTGCGCCGCTTCTTGTACCGGCGACTGCCAACGCCGCGCCGCTCAAAATCGGCATGACGTTCCAGGAACTGAACAACCCGTACTTCGTGACGATGCAAAAGGCGCTGAACGATGCGGCCGCATCGATCGGCGCGACGGTTGTCGTCACCGATGCGCATCACGACGTGAGCAAGCAGGTGAGCGACGTCGAGGACATGCTGCAGAAGAAGATCGACATCCTGCTCGTCAATCCGACCGATTCGACGGGCATCCAGTCGGCCGTGACGTCGGCGAAGAAGGCGGGCGCCGTGGTCGTCGCCGTCGATGCGAACGCGAACGGTCCCGTCGATTCGTTCGTCGGCTCGAAGAATTTCGACGCGGGACAGATGTCGTGCGAGTACCTCGCGAAAGCGATCGGCGGCAGCGGCGAAGTGGCGATTCTCGACGGCATCCCCGTCGTGCCGATTCTCGAACGCGTGCGCGGCTGCAAGGCGGCGCTCGCGAAGTTTCCGAACGTGAAGCTCGTCGATACGCAGAACGGCAAGCAGGAACGCGCGACCGCGCTGTCCGTCACCGAGAACATGATCCAGGCGCATCCGAACCTGAAGGGCATCTTCAGCGTGAACGACGGCGGCTCAATGGGCGCGTTGTCCGCGATCGAATCGTCGGGTAAGGACATCAAGCTGACGAGCGTCGATGGTGCGCCCGAAGCGATCACCGCGATCCAGAAGCCGAACTCGAAGTTCATCGAAACGTCCGCGCAATTCCCGCGCGATCAGATCCGTCTCGCGATCGGCGTGGCGCTCGCGAAGAAGTGGGGCGCCAATGTGCCGAAGGCGATTCCCGTCGATGTGAAGCTCGTCGACAAGGACAACGCGAAGGGCTTCAGCTGGTAAGCAAGGCGTTAGTGATGCAGTGGCGCTTGTGTCTTCGGCAAAGCGTCACTGCATGAACAAGGAAACGCGATGGACACGGTCCTCAAACTCGACAACATCACGAAGAGCTTTCCCGGCGTGAAGGCGTTGCAGCGCATTCATCTCGAGATCGCGCGCGGCGAGATTCACGCGCTGCTCGGCGAGAACGGCGCGGGCAAGTCGACGCTGATGAAAATCCTGTGCGGCATCTATCAGCCCGACGATGGCACGATCGTGATCGACGGCGAAGCGCGGCACTTCGCGAATTATCACGACGCCGTCGCGGCGGGCATCGGCATCGTGTTTCAGGAATTCAGCCTGATTCCGTATCTGAACGCCGTCGAGAACATGTTCCTCGGACGCGAGTTGCGCAATCGCTTCGGTATGCTCGATCGCGCGCAGATGAGGCGCGCGGCGGCGGAGATTTTCGCGCGGCTCGGCGTCGCGATCGATCTGTCCGTGCCGATTCGCGAGCTCTCGGTGGCGCAGCAGCAGTTCGTCGAAATCGGCAAGGCGCTGTCGCTGAATGCGCGCATCCTGATTCTCGACGAACCGACGGCGACGCTCACGCCCGCCGAAGCCGAGCACCTCTTCACGATCATGCGCGACCTGAAGCGGCACGGCGTCGCGATGATTTTCATCTCGCACCACCTCGAAGAGATTTTCGAAGTGTGCGACCGCATCACCGTGTTGCGCGACGGTCACTATGTCGGCATGACGGATGTGGCGAAGACGGATGTCGGCCGGCTCGTCGAGATGATGGTCGGACGCAAGATCGAAAGCAGCTTTCCATCAAAGCCCGCGCTGCCCGCCGATGCGAAGGTCGTGCTCGAAGTGAACGCATTGCAGTTGCACAAGGACGGCCCCGTGAATCGCTTCACGCTGCGCGAAGGCGAAATACTCGGCTTTGCGGGACTCGTCGGCTCGGGCCGCACGGAGACGGCGCTCGCCGTCATTGGCGCGGACGCGGCGCACGTGAAGGACATTCGCATCAACGGCGCGCCGGCGAATCTGTCCGATCCCGCCGACGCATTGAAATCGGGCATCGGCATTCTGCCCGAAAGCCGCAAGACGGAAGGGTTGATCACATCGTTCTCGATCAAGCAGAACATCTCGATCAACAACCTCGGCAAGTATCGCGCCGCGCGCTTCTTTATCGATCACGGCAGCGAAGCGCGCGCGACGGCCGACATCATGAAGCGCGTCGGCGTGAAGGCGCCGACGATGAACACCGAAGTCGCGACCCTGTCGGGCGGCAATCAGCAGAAAGTGGTGATCGCGCGCTGGCTCAATCACCACACGAACATCCTGATCTTCGACGAACCGACGCGAGGCATCGACGTCGGCGCGAAAGCGGAAATCTATCTGCTGATGCGCGAGCTCACTGCGCGCGGCTACTCGATCATCATGATTTCGTCGGAACTGCCGGAGATCGTCGGCATGTGCGATCGCGTCGCCGTGTTCCGGCAGGGCCGCATCGAAGCGATGCTCGAAGGCGACCAGATCGAATCGAACGCCGTGATGACTTATGCAACGGCTGGTGCGACAGCCGGCACTCGTGGAGCAACACAGCATGAACACGCCTGATACTTCTCCCAAGACATCGACCGTCGCGTCCAATACGCCGGGCGCGCCGTTGCGCCTGAACTGGGCGAGCATCAAACGCTCGACGCTGTTCTATCCGTTCATCGGCTTGCTCGTCGTGTGCATCGTGATGGTGTTCGCGAGCGACAGCTTCCTGTCGGCGGCAAATCTCGAGAACGTGCTGCGCCAGGTGTCGATCAACGCGATCATCGCCGTCGGCATGACGGCCGTGATTTTGACAGGCGGCATCGATCTATCCGTCGGTTCCGTGATGGCGCTTTCGGGCACGCTCGCGGCGGGCCTGATGGTGGCGGGGCTCAACGGCGTCGCAGCGATCGCGATCGGCATTGCGGTCGGACTCGGCTTCGGCTTCGGCAACGGCTTCTTCGTTGCGTTCGCAGGCATGCCGCCCATCATCGTCACGCTCGCGACGATGGGCATCGCGCGCGGCCTCGCGCTGATCTACACGGGCGGCTATCCGATCGACGGCTTGCCCGACTGGGTGAGCTTCTTCGGCAGCGGCAAGGTGTTCGGCATTCAGGCGCCCGTGCTCATCATGCTCGTCGTCTACGCGATCGCGTGGCTGCTGCTCGAACGCATGCCGTTCGGCCGCTACGTGTACGCGATCGGCGGCAACGAGCAGGCGACGCGTCTTTCCGGCGTGCGCGTCGCGCGCGTGAAGCTGATCGTCTACACGCTCGCTGGCTTGACGTCGTCGTTCGCGGCCATCGTGCTCACATCGCGCCTGATGAGCGGCCAGCCGAATGCGGGCGTCGGCTTCGAACTCGATGCGATTGCTGCCGTCGTGATGGGCGGCACGTCGATATCGGGCGGACGCGGCTCGATCATCGGCACGCTGATCGGCGCGCTGCTGCTCGGCGTGCTGAACAACGGACTCAACATGGTCGGCGTGAATCCATACGTGCAGAACGTGATCAAGGGCGGAATCATTCTGCTCGCGATCTACATCAGCCGCGACCGCAAGAAGTGAATTTCCCTTTCCCTTGTTCTCCCCTTAAAAGCAGGGCAATGCAATGACCACTCAGGACACCACCAAAAGCATGACGGCGATCGTGTGCCACGCGCCGAAGGACTATCGCGTAGAACGCGTGACGAAACCGCAGGCGCGCGCGCATGAACTCGTGATCCGCATTGCCGCGTGCGGCATCTGCGCGAGCGACTGCAAATGCCATTCGGGCGCGAAGATGTTCTGGGGCGGCCCGAGTCCATGGGTCAAGGCGCCCGTGATTCCCGGCCATGAGTTCTTCGGCTACGTCGAAGAACTCGGCGAAGGCGCAGCCGAACATTTCGGCGTGAAGAAGGGCGACCGTGTGATCGCCGAGCAGATCGTGCCGTGCGGCAAGTGCCGCTACTGCAAATCCGGCCAGTACTGGATGTGCGAGGTGCACAACATCTTCGGCTTTCAGCGCGAAGTCGCGGACGGCGGCATGGCCGAATACATGCGCATTCCACCGACGGCCATCGTCCACAAGATTCCCGATGGCATCTCGCTCGAAGATGCCGCGATCATCGAGCCGCTTGCGTGCGCGATTCACACCGTCAATCGCGGCGATATTCAACTGGACGATGTCGTCGTGATCGCGGGCGCGGGTCCGCTCGGTCTGATGATGACGCAAGTCGCGCATCTGAAAACGCCGAAGAAACTCGTCGTTATCGATCTCGTCGACGAGCGTCTCGAACTCGCGCGCGAATACGGCGCGGACGTGACGATCAATCCGAAGAACGACGATGCGCTCGCGATCATCCAGTCGTTGACGGACAACTATGGCTGCGACGTCTACATCGAAACGACGGGCGTGCCTGCGGGCGTGAATCAGGGCATGGACCTCATTCGCAAACTCGGGCGTTTTGTCGAGTTTTCCGTGTTCGGCGCCGAGACTACAATGGACTGGTCGATCATCGGCGACCGCAAGGAACTCGATGTGCGCGGCGCGCATCTCGGGCCTTACTGCTATCCGATCGCGATCGACCTGCTGGCGCGTGGGCTCGTCACATCGAAAGGCATCGTCACGCATGGCTTCTCTCTCGAAGAGTGGGACGAAGCGATCAAGGTCGCGAACTCGCTCGATTCGATCAAGGTGCTGATGAAGCCGGCCCGATAGTCCCGTGCCTGATCCGTCATTCCGAAGGAAAACAGACAGTGCGCGTCGCAAAGGCGCGCACACGGAGACACTATGAATTACGTCATCGGCGTCGATATCGGCACGCAGAGCACGAAGGCCGTGCTCGTCGACGAGAACGGCGCAATCGTCGCACAGCATTCGAGCAGCTATCACCCGGATACGCCTAAGCCGTTGTGGGCCGAGCAGTGGCCGACTGTGTGGATGAAGGCCGTCGTCGAATGCATTGCGCGCTGCGTCGCGAAGGCGCGCGAGGCGGGCGTCGCGTCGAATGCCATCAAGGCCGTGTGCGTGAGCAGCCTGTATGGCGGCTCCGGTATTCCCATCGATAGCGAAATGAAGCCGCTGTATCCGTGCCTGATCTGGATGGACCGGCGCGCGACGGCGCAGGTCGAGTGGGTGCGCAACAACGTCGATCTCGACCGGCTCCATGCGATCACGGGCAATGGCGTCGACAGCTACTACGGCTACACGAAGATGCTGTGGCTGCGCGAGAACGAGCCGAACGTGTGGGCCAATACGCGCTTCTTCCTGCCGCCGAATGCGTATGTGATCTATCTACTGACGGGCGAAGTGGCCGTCGATCACAGCTCGGCGGGCAACATCGGCGGCGTGTACGACATCGCGAAACGCGACTGGTCCGACGAAGCGCTCGACATGCTCGGCATTCCCGCAACGATGATGCCCGAGCGTCTCGTCGAATCGTCGGACGTGGTGGGCGGCCTGCTGTCGCAATGGACGGAGCAACTCGGACTCGAAGCGGGCACGGCGATCGTCGCGGGCGGCGTCGATGCGGCGATGGCGACCTACGCGGCGGGCGTCACGCGCGCGGGCCAGCATGTCGCGATGATCGGCACGAGCATGTGCTGGGGCTATATCAACCAGAGCGTCGATGCGCGGCACGGTCTCGTCAGCATGCCGCATGTGTTCAATGGCCAGCACGACATTTACGTGTTCGGCGGCGCGATTACGGCGGGCGCATCGGTGTCGTGGTATCGCGAGCAGTTCTGTCAGGCGGAAGTCGAAGCGGCGAAAGCGATACCGGACGGCGATCCGCATCAGCTGCTCGAAGAAGACGCGGCTCACATTCCGGCGGGCTCGGACGGCGTGATGTTCCTGCCGTATCTGATGGGCGAGCGCAGCCCCGTGTGGGACGCGAAAGCGAGCGGTGCGTTCGTCGGCCTGAGTCTTTATCACACGCGTGCGCATCTGTATCGCGCGGTGCTCGAAGGCGTCGCGTTCGCGTTGCAACACAACATCGTCGCGGGGCGCAAGGGCGCGAAGTCGCTCGACGACAAGCTGATCGTCGTCGGCGGCGCGGCGCATTCGGACCTGTGGATGTCGATCATCGCGGACGTCACCGGCTTTCCCGTCTACACGATCGAACAGGAGGTAGAAGCGCCGATGGGCGCGGCGCTGCTGGCCGCATATGGTGTGAAGCTGATCTCGCAGGAAGCGGCGCGCGGCGGCTGGGTCAGGCTCGTCGAGCGCGTGAAGCCCGATCCTGCGCGCGAGGCCCTGTACGCCGAGCGCTTTTCCATCTACACGGATCTGTATCCGGCACTGAAGCCCGTCATGCACCGGCTGCAAGCGAAATGAACGCGACCTTCGATTTTTCCGGACGCACGATCCTCGTGACGGGCGCATCGAGCGGCATCGGCCGCGTGACGGTCGAGCTATTGTGCGCAAGCGGCGCGCAAGTCGTCGCGGCGGCGCGCAATGTCGACGAGCTTGCGAGGCTCGCGGAGGAGACAGGCTGCGAGTCCTTGATTCTGGATGTTGGCGATGAAGGGGCTATCGATAATGCGCTCGGGTCGCTCGATGTCGTCTTCGATGGTCTTGTAAATTGTGCCGGCACGACGGTGCTTGAACGCGCAATCGATACGACGGCGGCGAGCTTCGACAGCGTGATGAACGTGAACGCACGCGGCGCGGCGCTGGTTGCGCGTCATGTGGCGCGCGCGATGATCGATGCGAAGCGCGCGGGCAGCATCGTCAACGTGTCGAGCCAGGCGGCCCTCGTCGGGCTCGACGATCATCTGAGCTATTGCGCGTCGAAGGCGGCGATGGATGCGATCACGCGAGTGCTGTGCGTCGAGCTTGGACCGCATGGCATACGCGTGAACAGCGTGAATCCGACAGTGACGTTGACGCCGATGGCCGTGAAGGCGTGGAGCGAGCCGGCGAAACGCGATCCCGCATTGCAGGCGATTCCGTTGAAGCGTTTCGCGCAGCCGCGCGAAGTGGCAGAGCCGATTCTGTTTTTGCTGAGCGATGCGGCTTCGATGATCAGCGGTGTGACGTTGCCGATCGATGGGGGGTATACCGCGAGGTGATGCTGCTGGTTTCTCTGCCTTTATCGCTGGCATCCGCGTATGCGCTCGCGGTGCTGGCGTTTTCCCCCTGCGCGGGGCGGCATTTTCCTTTGTTTGCAACGGCTTTTGTTTTGGTGTTTTTATCTTTGCGCCGGCATCCGCGTATGCGCCTCGCGGCGCTGGCGTTTGCCCCTGTGCGGGGCGGCACTTTGTTTTGTTTGCAACGGCTTTTGTTTTGGTGTTTTTACCTTTGCGCCGGCATCCGCGTATGCGCCTCGCGGCGCTAGCGTTGCCCCTGTGCGGGGCGGCACCTACTCTTCTTTGCCGCGGCAAAGAAGAGTAGGCAGAAGAAAGCCGCTCATACCGCCAATGCTTGACCTCTACCCACGGGCTCTCAACGTCCCCGTGTTTCGAGCGGCAGCATGCTGGCCGCTGGGCGTTGCCAACGCACTATCTGAACGCCTCACCCGCTTCTACGCCCGTGGCACGGCTAAGGGCATCGAACACGTCAGCGCCGCATCTCGGTAGTGAATAAGGTTGCTGTGTCGTACAGGACAACGCCCTCACTTGAGCCGCATCGCGTAGCGAGGTTCCTGTGCGGTGCGAATGCCTACACACAGTTTGCCGCAAAGGGGCCGGGGATATTCGATGTCGCGAGCCTCAACGCAGGTGCATGAAGCAGGTGAGGCGCTCAGCTAGTGCGCTGGCAACGAACATGAGCCAGCATGCTGCCGCGTGAAGGATGGGGGCGTTGAGAGCCCGTGGGTAAGCGTCAAGAATTGGCGGTGTGAGCGGCTTTCTTCTGCCTACTCTTCTTTGCCGCGGCAAAGAAGAGTAGGTGCCGCCCCGCACAGGGGCAACGCCCGCGCCGCGAGGCGCATCGCGGATGCCAGCGGCACGCTGAACTTTCCACGCATACGCGAATGCCAGCGCAAAGGCAAAAAAACCAACAGCGTCGCAGACAAAAAAATCACAAAAGAGTCCGCACGTGCCACAACTCAGGAAACAACACCACGTCCAGCATTTTCCGCAGATAAGGCGCGCCGCTCGTTCCGCCCGTGCCCTGCTTGAACCCGATGATCCGCTCGACTGTCGTCACATGCCTGAAGCGCCACTGACGAAACGCGTCTTCGAGATCGACGAGTTCTTCGGCCATCTCGTACAGCTCCCAATGCTGCGACGGATTGCGATACACCTCGAGCCACGCCGCTTCGACTGACGGATCGTGCTGCGTCGGCTGTGTCCAGTCGCGTTCGAGCCGCGACGCGTCGATCGCAAAGCCGCGCCGCGCGAGCAGACGGATTACTTCGTCGTAAAACGAAGGCGCTTCGAGGGACGCTTTCACTTCGGCATACACGTCTGGGTGATGCGCATGGG
This sequence comes from Paraburkholderia diazotrophica, assembly GCF_900108945.1. GTDB lineage: Bacteria > Pseudomonadota > Gammaproteobacteria > Burkholderiales > Burkholderiaceae > Paraburkholderia > Paraburkholderia diazotrophica. The sequence continues at coordinate 147,540 of NZ_FNYE01000008.1, forward strand.
GCTTGAGCATCTGCTCGTTCTTGTTGCCGAGCATGAACTCCAGCTCGCGATACTGATACGACTGAAACCCCGACGAGCTGCCGAGGAAAGGCCGCATCGACGTGTATTCCGATGGCGTCATCGTCGACAGTACGTTCCAGGCCTGCACGAGCTGCTCGAGAATCCGCGACACGCGCGCAAGCATCTTGAACGCGGGCGGCAATTCATCGCGATGCACACACGCAAGCGCCGCGCGCAGTTCGTACAGCGCGAGCTTCATCCACAGTTCGCTCGTCTGATGCTGGATGATGAACAGCATCTCGTTGTGATCGGGCGAAAGCGGATGCTGCGCATGCAGAATCGAGCCGAGCGACAGATAGTCGCCATAGCTCATCGACTTCGAGAAATCGAGCTGCGCGTCGTGCCAGCCTTTGTCTTCGTCGGCGGCCATGTGCGACGCGTGCCCGGTGTGATCGGGGTGTGCCGGCTGCGTGCCGCCGTGTCCGAACGGACAGCCTTGCGCGGGCTTTTCTTCCATCATCTTCATGTGATCGGTCATCGTCGTTCCTCAGGTCACGGCGCCGCGCGCGGCGAATTCGGGTGCGCGCCAGGTCTCGTGTGCGAGCACGTGGCGCAGATGCTCGACGGCATCCCACACATCGACATAGCGCGTGTACAGCGGCGTAAAGCCGAAACGCAGCACATGCGGCTCGCGATAGTCGCCGATCACGCCGCGCGCGATCAGCGCCTGCATCACTTCATAGCCGTGCGGATGCTCGAAGCTCGCATGCGAGCCGCGCTGCGAATGCGCGCGCGGTGTCACGAGCTTGAGCGGAAACTCGTTGCAGCGCGTTTCGACCAGCTCGATGAAGAGATCGGTCAGCGCGAGCGACTTCTTGCGGATCGCCTGCATGTCGGTTTGCAGGAACACGTCGAGCCCGCATTCGACGAGCGCCATCGACACCATCGGCTGCGTGCCGCACAGGAAGCGGCCGATGCCGTCGTCGGCGGCGAACGTCGGGTCCATCGCGAATGGCGCGCGATGACCCCACCAGCCCGAGAGCGGCTGCTCGAAGTCGCTCTGATGACGATGCGGCACCCACGCGAACGCGGGCGAGCCCGGACCGCCGTTCAGATACTTGTACGTGCAACCGACGGCGCAATCCGCACCGACGCCGTTCAGATCGACGGGCACCGCGCCCGCGGAGTGCGCGAGATCCCACAGCGCGAGCGCGCCCTGCCGATGGATCAGCTGCGTGAGCGCGGCCATGTCGTGCATGTAGCCCGTGCGGTAGTTGACGTGCGTGATCATCACGACGGCGACATCGTCGGTGATGGCGGCGGGCAACTCCGACGGATCATCGATGAGGCGCAGTTCATAGCCGCGATCCAGCTGCTTGATCAGCCCTTGCGCGATGTACAGATCGGTCGGGAAGTTCGAGCGCTCCGACACGATCACGCGGCGCTTCGCATCGCGCCTGTCCTGCAAACGCAGCGCCGCCGACAGCACCTTAAAGAGGTTGATCGAAATCGTATCGGTGACGACGACTTCGTTGTGCGCCGCGCCGATCAGCGGCGCGAGCTTGTTGCCGAGGCGTCGCGGCAGCGAGAACCAGCCGGCCGTGTTCCAGCTGCGGATAAGGCCTTGCGTCCATTCGGCGCCGATCACCGTCTGCGCGCGCTGCGCGGCGGCGGCGGGCGGCACGCCGAGCGAATTGCCGTCCAGATAGATGACGCCGGGCTCCAGCGCGAACTGGTCGCGCAAGGGCGCGAGCGGATCGGCGGCGTCGAGCGCGAGTGCTTCGTCACGTTGATTCATGATGGTTCGGTTGGGTTGATCGAAAGAGAGTGTCGAGGCGCGAGGCCGTCGGTTGTGGTTGTCGTCGGGCTTGTCGTCACGCTGACAACGCTCGCAGCACGGCGCGTACCGGGCTTGCATCGAGCGTCATCAGCTTGAGCGGCAGCGCGATCAGTTCGTAGTCGCCCGGCGCCACGGCGTCGAGCACGATGCCTTCGAGAATCGCCATTCGATGCGCGCGTATGCGGCGGTGCGCGTCCATCGTCTTCGACTCCTGCGGATCGAGCGACGGCGTGTCGATGCCGATCAGCTTCACGCCATGCGCGGCGAGCAGGTCGATCGTGTCGGGCGCGACGGCGCAGAAGCCGCTGTCCCAGGCAGTCGTCGGCGCCGCGCGGTACGTGCGCAGCAGCACGCGCGGCGGCACGCCGTCGAGCGATGCCGCGACGTGCTCAGGCGTCACCAGCGGCTTCGCGCCGATGCAATGAATCACGCGGCACCGGCCCAGATACGCATCGAGCGGCACCGCGCCGATCGCCGCGCCCTGGGCGTCGTAGTGAAGCGGCGCGTCGGTGTGCGCACCCGTATGCGGCGAGATCGTCAGCCGCGCGACGTTGACAGGCGAACCCGCCTCCATCCGCCACATGCGCTCGATGCCGACGGGCGTATCGCCCGGCCAGACGGGCGTCGCCGTATCGACGGCGGGCGTGATATCCCAAAGTGTCTCCATGCGTCTGTCATGTCGTTGTACGTCCATCTCTGGATGATAGGCGGCATGAAGCGAAATGTGCTTGCTAAAAAAACTGTTTATTTCGATCCCTTTGGAACATAATTTGAGGCAAACGGGAAAGGGAGACCGAATATGAACGCGATCTCACTCGACGCCACCGATTGCCGTATCTTGACGGTGCTGCAGCACGAAGGACGAATCAGCAATCTCGATCTGGCGGAGCGGATCTCGCTTTCGCCGTCGGCATGTCTACGCCGTTTGCGCCTGCTGGAAGAGCAGGGCGTGATCGAGCGTTATCGGGCGTGTCTGAACCGCGAAGTGCTCGGCTTCGAACTGGAAGCGTTCGTGCAGGTGTCGATGCGCAACGACCAGGAAAACTGGCACGAGCGCTTCGCCGAAGCGCTGCGCGACTGGCCGGAAGTGGTCGGCGCGTTTGTCGTGACGGGAGAGACACACTATCTGCTGCGGGTGCTCGCCCACAATCTCAAGCACTATTCGGATTTCGTGCTCGGCCGGCTCTACAAGGCACCGGGCGTGATGGACATCCGCTCGAACATCGTGCTGCAGACTCTCAAGGAGGATTCTGGCGTCCCCGTGTCGCTGGTGACGGGCGCGAAGGTGCAATCGAACGGATAGCGGCGCAGGCGGCGCGGGATGGCGTAAACCCGTCGCGCGGAAAGCCTGCGAAGCCTTTCTTCCTCGCCGCCGCTTAAATGACGCGAGCCGTCAGCCCAGCGGCTTCAGCGCAGCGGCTTCAGCGCAGCGGCTTCAGCCCATGGAAATCGCCGTTCTGAAACACGAGCGGCTGGACGTGGCCGGCGCTGTCATGGATGCCGCAGCGCTCAACTTCGCCGACGAAAATGACGTGGTCGCCTTCCTGGTAGCGGCTGCGGTTATGGCATTCGAACCACGCGAGCGCGCCGTCGAGCACGGGCATGCCCGTGTCGCCCGCCGCATGCGAGACGCCCTCGAAACGGTCGCCCTTGACGGTCGCGAAGCGCTTGCACAGATCGAGTTGCGACGCGGCCAGCACATTGACGACATAATGACTGTTCGCCTGGAACACGGACATCGATGCCGAGCGCGTCGCGAGGCTCCACAGCACGAGCGGCGGCGTCAGCGAGACGGAATTGAACGAACTGGCCGTAATGCCGATCAGTGCGCCGGACGGCGCGCGCGTCGTGATGACGGTGACGCCCGTCGCGAACTGGCCGAGCGCGCGGCGAAACGCTGCATCGTCGAAATTGGGCGGGGCGGCGCGCTTCATCGCGTGAGGCATTCCGGCGAACGGACCGCTTGATGAAGCGACCAAATGGAGAAAATCGGTTTGAAGGTCATGTAGAAATTCGGCGAATTGTCCCAATTTTAACTGCAATCGCAGAGGGCTTGGCGCAGCAGGCCGTCGGCGTGGCGGCGCAATCCGCTGTCGCGAGCCGCAAGGCTTGCACCTGATGTCGCGATTCGCGCATGGTATGGATGGTGCGTGCATCACGCGTTGAACAGAAAGGCGGTGCCGCACGAACGTCCCGCCGCCGGATGCGATCAGGCATCGGGTTTCAAGGTGACTGTGGCGAGTCAGCCCGTTCCGCGCACCGATGCGCGGCGGCGAGGCGAGCGAGCCAATCCAAGGAGCGAACATGAGTCAGTCGGTCGAGACCGCCACGCTGGGCGGCGGATGTTTCTGGTGTCTTGAGGCGGTGTATCTGGGCGTCGATGGCGTGATGTCCGTGGAGTCGGGCTACGCGGGCGGGCAGGCCGAAAACCCATCGTACGAGCAGGTGTGCGACGGCGACACGGGGCACGCAGAAGTCGTCAAGGTCGAGTTCGATCCGGCGCGCATCGGCTACCGTGAGATTCTGGATATTTTCTTCGCGATCCACGATCCGACGCAGCTCAACCGCCAGGGCAACGATGTCGGCACGCAGTACCGGTCGGTGATCTTCACGCACTCGGACGCGCAGAACGAGACGGCCTTGCAGGCGATCCGCGAGATCGGCGCGGAAGGCATTTACGACGGCCAGATCGTCACGCAGGTGCTGCCGCTCGACGGCAACTACTGGGCCGCCGAGGCGTATCACCAGAACTATTTCGCGCAGCATCCGGATCAGGGCTATTGCGCGTTCGTCGTCGCGCCGAAGGTAGCGAAGTTTCGCCAGAAGTTCGCCCATCGGATCAAGGCGGGCGCCTGATCCTTAAGCGCGCCACGGCGCGCTGCGCAGCGCTGGCCTCAGATGGCCTGCGTTGCGATTCGGCTCAAATCGGCCAGGCGGCCTGTGCCGCGTTTTCCTGTTGCGCATTGCGAAGCCGCTCGCAGGCGGCCGCGATTTCCGCTGCGAGCTTCACACAGGTCAGCGGCGCCGAGCCTTCGGCCTTGTTGTTCGCGGCGATCAGCACCGGCTGGCCCGCGATCGCGTAGCGCGCGGCGAGTTCGGCGAGCGCAGTACGCGTATCCGGGTCTTCGTCGACGAGTTTGTCGAATGGCTCGTACTTCGCCTTCGCCTGTTCGTACTTGAAGCCGCCATGCAGGCTCCAGCGCACGATCAGCGGACCCGACGGCGCTTCGTCCAGCATCGCGAGGGCTGCCGCCTGGCGCGAGGGATCGGGCATCCGCGCATGAATGCCGACGCAGTAGCGCACGCCCGTTGCCTTCAACGCGCGGATCAGGCGCGGCGTCAAAACGCACGCGTCGCGGATTTCGACGGCATAGCAGGTATCGCCTTCGAGCGGCGGCAGCGCCGACAAGAACGCCGTCAATCGTTCGATGAAAAGCGCGGGCTGCGCGAGCATTTCGTTCGGCAGCGGCGAGAACTGGAACACGAGCGCGCCCGCCTTCTCTCCGAGACCATCGATGCAGGGCCGCACGAATTCGTCGATGGCCAGTTGCGCATTCAGAAAGCAAGGGTTCCCCGACACCGGCTCGCCACGCTCGGCGCGTACGGTCGCATCGGTGACGAGCGCGGGCGCCTTCACGATGAAGCGGAAGTTGTCCGGCACCTGCTGCGCGTAGCGCAGATAGTCGGTGAGCGTGAGCGGCGCATAGAACGAGCGGTCGATGCTCACCGTGCGCAGCAGCGGATGCGCGCCATATGCCGCGAGGCCATCGCGCGACAGTTTGCTGTTGCTGTAATCGTCGCCGTAGACGATGCCTTTCCAGCCAGGAAACGACCATGTCGACGTGCCCAGATGCACGTGCGGCGGCAACTGGCTCGCGAGTTCGGCGATATCGGCGGACGGCTGCGCGGCGAGGACATCACGCGCACGGCGCTTTTTCGGCGGAGCGTTGGTCTGCGCGGAGGATGTGTCGGATGCGGTATCGGATGCGGCATTGGATGCCACTGTGGGCGGCGAAGCGTCGGCGGCAGGTGTCTCGCCGACGGGGTTGCCGAACATGTCGAGTTGCGCGGAGTGCTCCGGCGTTTCTTCTTTCATCGATGCGTTGCAAGAGAGAGTGCGCTGATGTAACTCGTGCCTGCTTCGGCCCGACCCGGTGCACCTCGTCGTGCTAGCCGGTCCGAAGCGGTATGCTGCGCGATTCTACAGCGCCTTCTCGTACATATAGCGGCGCGACCACGGCAGCGTCTTCGCGCTGCGTCCCGCCCTGCGGCATACGACCTGAAAGATCGATACGTCGTCGTTCTCGAACGCGTACGCGCAGCCCGCGAGGTACACGCGCCAGATGCGGAATTTCTCGTCGTCGACGAGCTGCTTCGCTTGTTCCGCGTTTGCCTCGAAGTTTTCCGTCCAGATGTCGAGCGTGTGCGCATAGTGACGGCGCAGGCTTTCGACGTCGATGGCTTCGAGCCCGCCACGCTGCATCGATTCGAGCGCGAGGCTGATATGCGGCAGTTCGCCGTCGGGGAACACGTATCGGTCGATGAATTCGCCGCCGCCGAGAGCCGTTTCGCCGCTGTCGGAGTCAGTCGACGTGATGCCGTGATTCATCGCGATGCCGTCGTCCGTCAGCAGGTCGTGAATCTTCTGGAAGTACGTCGGCAGATTCTTGCGGCCCACGTGCTCGAACATGCCGACGCTCGTGACGCGGTCGAACTGGCCTTCGATATCGCGATAGTCCTGCAGACGGATCTCAATCTGGCCTTCGAGGCCTGCGGCTTTCACGCGCTGCGTCGCGAGATCGAACTGGTTCTGCGATAGCGTCACGCCCACGCACTTCGCGCCGAACTTCTGCGCCGCGCGCAGCACGAGCGCGCCCCAGCCGCAGCCGATGTCGAGCAGGCGCTGGCCGGGCTGCACCCCGATCTTCGTGAGGATGTGATCGATCTTCTTGATCTGCGCGGTGGCGAGATCTTCGTCACCGTTCTCGAAGTACGCGCACGAGTACACCATGTTCTCGTCGAGCCATAGCTTGTAGAACTCGTTCGAGACGTCGTAGTGATACTGGATCGCTTTCTTGTCCGACGTTTTCGTGTGATTGAAATAGCGCCGAACGCGGGCGAGCTTGCTGGCGCTCGTCACCGTGCTGCGCGCAAGCGAATAGCCGATGTTGATGATGTCCGACAGCTTGCCTTCGATGTCGATCTTGCCCTTCACGTAGGCCTCGCCGAGATTGTCGAGGCTCGGTTCGAGCAGGAGGGGCAGCGCGGAAGCGCTATTCACTTTCAGCGTGACCTGCGGCGCCGCGAACGTGCCGAAATCGTGTTGCTGGCCGTCCCACAGTACGAGGCGCGCCGGAATATTGGCCTTCGTTTTGACTTCTTCTACCCACTGCGCCAGCTTCTTCTCCCAGAACATGTGATTTCTCCGTGTCCAATGAATCAAAGCAAAGCAAAGCAAAGCCTGTCGGATCACAGTGCGCTGCGCGTGCCTCCCCCTGGCATGGGTTGGCTGCGCGTATTCGAACGTCGGGCAGCGCGCGATCCGGCCGTCCGCGCATTGCGCCGCCGTCGCGCATCGGATGCGCGATGCGGCGCGCGGGCCGGCCTGGCGATAACTCAGGGCGACAGACGGGCGATCGTCCAGTCGGCGCCGCCGCTGCGCGTGTAGAGCAGCCGGTCGTGCAGACGTGATGGCCGTCCTTGCCAGAATTCGATCGCGTCGGGAATCAGCCGGTATCCGCCCCAGTGCGGCGGACGCGGCGGATTCTCTCCGTATTGTGCGCTGAATTCACGTTCTCTCGCTTCCAGAAGCGCACGGCTTTCAATCACCTTGCTCTGGTCCGATGCCCATGCGCCGATGCGCGAGCCAAGCGGTCGCGACGCATAGTACGCGTCGCTTTCCGCGTCGCTCGTCTTGACGACGGTGCCCTCGATGCGCACCTGGCGTTCGAGTTCGATCCAGTAGAAGAGGAGGCTTGCGTGCGGGTTCTCCGCAAGTTCGCGTCCCTTGCGGCTTTCGTAGTTCGTGAAGAAGACGAAGCCGCGCTCATCGACACCCTTGATCAGCACGATGCGTGCCGAAGGCCGGCCGCGTGCGTCGACGGTCGCAAGCGTCATCGTGTTCGGCTCGGGCAGTTGCGCATCGACTGCCTGCTTGAACCACTTGTCGAACTGACGGAACGGATCGGGATCGACATCGGCGACGTCGAGAGAACCGAGCGAATAGTTTTTGCGGAGGTCGGCAAGAGTGCTCATATTTTTATGCAAGCGCTACAGTGGGGCCAGTATAGCGAAGGACGCAAATTTCTGTATTGAGTCTTGTCGTATCGACGGCTCGAGCACGAAGAGGCGACGGCGCGCGTCGGGCGCTTGCGGGCGCGATCAGGCAAAATACGGGCTTGGATGCAGACGGATATCCGCACGATATCTGCACGCTCACGCCTGAATTCGCCAAGCCACACATCATGTCCACGCCTCTCGTCACCGAGCAATCCGATCTTACTACCGACCACAGCGCGCACGAAACGCCCGACCGCGAGCGCCGCTTCGGTGGCGTCGCGCGTCTGTACGGCGCGGATGCACTGGCGGCGTTCGAGCGCGCGCACGTCGCCGTGATCGGGATTGGCGGCGTCGGTTCGTGGGCGGCGGAAGCACTCGCGCGCACGGCGATCGGCAAGATCACGCTGATCGATCTCGACAACGTGGCCGAGAGCAACACGAACCGGCAGATTCACGCGCTCGACGGCAACTATGGCAAGCCGAAGGTCGACGCGATGGCCGAGCGCATCCGGCTGATCGATCCGCAATGCGATGTGCGCGTGATCGAAGATTTCATCGAGCCGGACAACTTCGATGCGCTGCTGGGCGGCCGCTTCGACTATGTGATCGATGCGATCGACAGCGTGCGCACGAAGACGGCGCTGATCGCATGGTGCGTCGGGCACAGGCAACCTTTGATCACCGTCGGCGGCGCAGGCGGGCAGCTCGACCCGACGCGCATTCGCATCGACGATCTCGCGCTCACCATTCAGGACCCGCTGCTGTCGAAAGTGCGCGGCCAGTTGCGCAAGCAGCACGGTTTTCCGCGCGGGCCGAAAGCGAAGTTCAAGGTGAGCGCCGTGTATTCGGACGAGCCGCTGATCTATCCGGAAGCAGCTGTCTGCGATATCGACGAAGAGGCCGAGCACGTCACGACGTCGCCCGGTCATCATGGACCCGTGGGCCTGAACTGCGCGGGCTTCGGGTCGAGCGTGTGCGTGACGGCGAGCTTCGGGTTTGCCGCCGTATCGCATGTATTGCGAGCGCTCGCGAAGCAGGCGGCCTGAAGCGCATCGCTCGCACCAACGAAAAACGCGGCCGCGTGGCCGCGTTTTTCATGCCGCGTCGGAATGAGATGGTCAGTTCAGCGACGCGCTCAGCCTGCGCCGCCACTTCGACACCAGTTCCGGCTGATGCGCAGCGAGGTCGAACACCGATAGCATCGTCTTGCGGCCGACGTCCTCGCGGAACGTGCGGTCGCGCTGCACGATCGCGAGCAGATGCTCGAGCGCCGGATCGTACTTGCGCCGCGCGATCAGTGCGCTCGCGAGGTCGAAACGCGCTTCGAGGTCGTCGGGATTGTCGGCGACGCGGGCTTCGAGCGCATCCGTGGGCGGCAAATCGGCGGCGGCGTCGACGGCATCGAGCCGCGTCTTGATCGCGTTGTAGCGCGCGTCGATGCCCTGCGTCGTTTTCGGCGACAGCAGATCGTTTTCGTTCTGCGCTTCCTCGACGCGATGATCTTCGAGCAGCAGCTCCATCAGATCGAGCCGTGCTTCGTCGTAGCCCGGATCGAATGCAAGCGCAGCCTTCAGCGCGTCATACGCATCTTCGCGGCGGCCTTCGGAAACGGCCACGGCCGCTTCGGCGCGTGCCGCTTCCGCGCTGTCGGGCACGAGGCGGTCGAGAAACTGGCGCAGTTGCCCTTCCGGCAGCACGCCGATGAACTGATCGACGGGTCGACCGTCCGCGAAGGCGACGACGTGCGGAATGCTGCGCACCTGGAAGTGCGCGGCCAGTTCCTGGTTCTCGTCGACGTTCACCTTCACGAGACGCCATTTGCCTTCGTACTCGGCTTCGAGCTTTTCGAGCATCGGGCCGAGCGTCTTGCACGGTCCGCACCACGGCGCCCAGAAGTCGACCAGTACGGGCGTGAGCATCGATGCGCTGATGACGTCCTTTTCGAAGGTGGCGAGAGTGGTGTCCATTGCAATCTCTTCCTTGAATCTGTACTTGAAATAAATAGGGGCGGCCGGCGGGATTTCAACGCGCGTCTTCGATTCGTCTGGTTTGAGTGCTTTTTCGGCGCCGCCCCCGCCGATGCTTGCGAGTCTAGCGCGGCTTGCGCTCCGGCAGCGGGATCCATTCCGTTTCGCCCGGCACCTTGCCCATTTCCTGATTCGTCCAGGCGGCCTTCGCGCGCTCAATCTTCTCTCGCGAACTCGAAACGAAATTCCATTCGATGAAGCGTTCGCCGTCGAGTTTCTCGCCGCCGAGCAGCATCACCGTCGCGCCTTTCGCACTCGCGAGGGTGACGGTTTCGCCGGGCGCCAGCACGGCCATCTGCTCGGCTTCGAGCGGCTGGCCGTCGAGCGACAGATCGCCGTCGACGAGGTACACGCCGCGCTCGTCGTGCTCCGGTTCGAGCGCAAGCGCGCTGCCGGGCGAAAAATGCGCGGCGGCATACAGCGTGCCAGAGAAGGTACGCGCGGGCGCCGTCTGGCCGAACGACGTGCCCGCGATGATGCGCAAGATAACGCCGTTACGTTCGATCTCGGGCAGAGTCGAGCCGGGATGATGCTCGAACGACGGCTCGGCGTCCTCGTCGGCGAGCGGCAGCGCGACCCAGGTCTGGATGCCGTGCACCGTCGAGCCGTTCGCGCGTTCCGGTTCGGGTGTGCGCTCCGAATGCACGATGCCGCGGCCGGCCGTCATCCAGTTGACGTCGCCGGGGACGATCCGCTGTTCGGAACCGAGGCTGTCGCGATGCATGATCGCGCCTTCGAACAGATAGGTGACGGTCGCAAGGCCGATATGCGGATGCGGACGCACGTCGAGCCCAGTTCCTGGCGGCAGCGTCGCGGGGCCCATGTGGTCGAAGAAGATGAACGGACCGATGAGACGCGCGGCCATCGCGGGCAGCACGCGCCGCACGGCCAGATTGCCGATGTCGCGGACGTGAGGCTTGAGAACCGCTTTGATCGATGAGGGCATGAGGGGCTCGGTGGGTGGGGACAGGGCAGGTCATTCTACTGCCCATGCCGGCAGGCTGCGCACGAGGGAGGACGCGACAGGGCGCACGCGTTTAGCGAAGCGGACGCTGCCTTTGCCGCCGCTCCGCTAAACTCCTTTCTTTGAGAACAAGCAGAAGAGGAGTCCAGATGTCGCCGAAAGACCTGCTGCTGGCGCTGGTCGTCGTACTCGCGTGGGGCGTGAACTTTGTGGTGATCAAGGTCGGCCTGCACGGCGTGCCGCCGATGCTGCTCGGCGGGCTGCGCTTCACGCTCGCCGCGATTCCCGCCGTGTTCTTCATCAGGCGGCCGAAGATGCCCTGGCGTTGGCTCATCGCGTATGGCGCGACGATCTCGCTCGGCCAGTTCGCGTTCCTGTTCTCGGCGATGTACGTCGGCATGCCGGCCGGTCTCGCGTCGCTCGTGTTGCAGGCGCAGGCATTCTTCACGCTCGGTTTTGCCGCGATGTTCCTGCACGAGCGCTTTCGCGCGCAGAACGTGCTCGGTCTCGTGATCGCGGCGATCGGGCTCGCGGTGATCGGCATGCAGGGCGGCCACGCAATGACGCTCACCGGTTTCATCCTCACGTTGTGCGCAGCCGTGATGTGGGCGCTCGGCAATATCGTCACGAAGAAGGTCGGCAAGGTCGATCTGGTCGGGCTCGTCGTGTGGGGCAGCCTCGTTCCGCCCGTGCCGTTCTTCGCGCTGTCGTATCTGCTCGAAGGGCGGCAGCGGATCGAGGCGGCGTTGACGGGCATCGGCGCGACGTCGGTGTTTGCGATCGTCTATCTCGCGTTCGTCGCGACGCTGCTCGGCTATGTGCTGTGGAGCCGCCTGCTGTCGCGCTATCCGGCGGGGCAGGTCGCGCCGTTCTCGCTGCTCGTGCCGATCATCGGGCTAGCGTCGGCATCGGTGCTGCTCGGCGAGTCGCTGTCGGCCGCGCAGATCGGCGGCGCGGCGCTCGTGATGGTGGGCCTCGCCGTCAACGTGTTCGGCGGCTGGGTCGTGCAAAGGCTTGCGCCCGCGCGTTGAGCAGCGTTGATTTTTAGCGACACGTAAAAAGGCAACGGCCGCACTTCGCAGTGCGGCCGTTTTGCTTTGGATGCAGCGCGAGTTTCGCGGAAAGCCTGCGCCTCAGGTCATCCGGCTCTTCGCGAGCGGCGGGTTCGCCGCAAAGTAGCGCTTGATGCCGCTCAGGATCGCGTTCGCCATCTTCTCGCGATACGCGTCGTCGTTCAGACGGCGCTCTTCATCCGGGTTGCTGATGAACGCGGTCTCGACGAGGATCGACGGAATGTCGGGCGCCTTCAGCACGGCGAAGCCCGCCTGTTCGACGCTGCCCTTGTGCAGCTTGTTGATCCCGCCGATTTCCTTCAGCACGAACGTGCCGTAGCGCATCGAGTCGCGGATCTGCGCCGTCGTCGACATATCGAACAGCGCGCGATTCACGCTCGCGTCGGCGGACTTGATGTTGATGCCGCCGATCTGATCCGACGAGTTTTCCTTGTTCGCCATCCAGCGCGCGGCCGCGCTCGACGCGCCATGCTCCGACAGCGCGAACACCGACGAGCCGTTCGCTTCGGGCGTCGTGAACGCATCCGCGTGAATCGACACGAACAGGTCCGCGCCGACGCGCCGCGCTTTCTGCACGCGCACGTTGAGCGGCACGAAGAAGTCGGCGTCGCGCGTCATCATCGCCCGCATGTTCGGCTGCGCGTCGATCTTCGCGCGCAGCTTCTTCGCGATGTCGAGCGCGACGTGCTTCTCGTACGTGCCGCTGCCGCCGATCGCGCCGGGGTCTTCGCCGCCGTGGCCCGGATCGATCGCGACCGTCAGCAGGCGCACCGTCGTGCTGCCCTTCTTCGGCGTGGTGAACTTGTACGTGTCGTCGCCGTTGTCGACGTCGTTGTCCGTATCGTTGCCGTTGTTGCGCGCGATGACGGGCGGCGCGGGCGCAGGCGTCGGCTTCGACGGCGCGTGCGGCGCCGGCGCCGCATGCGCGGGCGGACGCGGCGCGGGCGCGGGTGCGGAAGGCGAAGGCGCGTTGTTCTGCGCGTACTTCTCGAAGAAGGCGTCGCTGTTGTCGGCGGGCGGCGTGGTCGGGCCGCTCAGCGTCGCGGCGGGCGGCGATGACTCTTCGTTGAGCTTGTCGAGCTGCTGCTGCTTGCGCTCCGTCTGCGCGAGCAGCTCCATCAGCGGATCGGGCGCGACGGCGGGGTACAGGTCGAACACGAGACGGTACTTGTACGTGCCGACGGGCGGCAGCGTGAACACCTGCGGCTTCACCGAGCCCTTCAGGTCGAACACCATCCGCACCACATGCGGCTGATACTGACCGACGCGCACCGATTGAATCTGCGGATCGTTCGGCGCGATCTTCGAGACGAGATCCTTCAGTGCCTGATCGAGATCGAGACCGTTCAGATCGACCACCAGCCGATCGGGGCCTTGCAGCATCTGCTGCGTGTTTTGCAGCGGCTGATCGGACTCGATGGTCACGCGCGTGTAGTCGCGCGCGGGCCACACGCGCACGCCGAGCACCGACGATGCCCACGCGAAGCGAGGAACGGCAAGCCCGAGGACGAGGGTGGAAGCGCCCGCGCGAAGAATCTGCCGGCGACGCCAGTTATGCGTCGCCGTGGCCGCCGATTCGATCGAGCGGAACGGTTTGATCAACATCTTTCGAGACATGCCTTTCCTGATTCGCTATACGCCCGGGCGACCAGCCTGCGGCCATCGCCGTCGACGTCGAGCGAGAACACGAGATCCGGCACGCCTAGCAGACTGCCCGCGCGTTCCGGCCATTCGACGAGGCAGATAGCGCCGCTGTCGAAGTACTCGCGAAAGCCTGCATCGGCCCATTCGGCCGGATCGTTGAAACGGTAAAGATCGAAGTGATACAGCTCCAGTTCCCCATCCGGCCGTTCGACCGCATAAGGTTCGACAAGCGTATAGGTTGGGCTGCGTACGCGGCCCGTGTGTCCGAGGGCGCGCAACGTGGCGCGCACGAGCGTCGTCTTGCCGGCGCCCAGGTCGCCGAAGAGCTGCACCTGAAGGCCGTTGAATGCGAGGTCGCCCGACACGCTGCCTGCGTTGCGCACGCTGTCAATCGCATGCGCGAAGCGTTCGCCGAATGCCATCGTGGCGGCTTCGTCCGCGAGCGCGAAATGGCGCTCCAGCAGGACGGCAGCAGACGGCTGATTCGCGAGACGGGATTGATCGGGCATTCTCGTAAAATGGCGTTATGAACCAAAGCCAGCAGCACCCCGACGCCTCGTCGGGGCAACATCGGGAGCGACGTCCCGACGCGCATTCGCCACCCCGTGCGGCGAACGACGAAGCACCAGCCATGCGTCATTACGATGAAGCGCAGCTGGCGGCGCTTGCTTCGCGTATCCGCAGTTGGGCACGCGAGCTGGGTTTCGGCGCGGTCGGCATCAGCGATATCGACCTGTCGAACGCCGAAGCGGGCCTTGCTGCATGGCTCGACGCGGGTTGCCACGGCGAGATGGATTATATGGCCAAACATGGGATGAAACGTGCGCGGCCAGCCGAGCTTGTGGCCGGAACGCGACGCGTGATCTCCGTGCGCATGGCCTATTTGCCCGCTCATTTGCATCGTTCTTCGGATGTGCGAAAGGATGATGAAAGTGCGAGCGCGGACACTCGAAGCGTTCAGCACGACTGGCGACTGGAAGAACGCGCGCGTCTGAACGATCCGTCGGCGGCTGTCGTGTCGATCTATGCGCGCGGCCGCGACTATCACAAGGTGATGCGCAACCGCCTGCAGCAACTCGCCGGGCGGATCGAGGCGGAAGTCGGCCCGTATGGTCATCGCGTGTTCACCGATTCGGCACCCGTGCTCGAAGTCGAGCTTGCGCAGAAGGCGGGCACGGGCTGGCGCGGCAAGCATACGTTGCTGCTGCAACGCGATGCGGGGTCGCTGTTTTTCCTCGGCGAGATCTTCGTGGACCTGCCTTTGCCGACGGATGCCGAGACAGCACCGGAGCGCGCGCCAGAAACGACGGGCGCGCACTGCGGCAGTTGTACGCGCTGCATCGGCGCATGTCCGACGGGCGCGATCGTCGGGCCGTATCAGGTCGATGCGCGGCGCTGTATTTCCTATCTGACGATCGAACTGAAGGGCAGTATTCCCCAGGACTTGCGGCCGCTGATCGGCAATCGTGTGTATGGCTGCGACGATTGCCAGCTCGTGTGTCCATGGAACAAGTTCGCGCAGGCCGCGCCCGTCGATGATTTCCACGTGCGTCATGGACTCGATCGCGCGTCGCTCGTCGAGCTGTTCGGCTGGAGCGCCGAGGACTTCGACACGCGCATGCAGGGCAGCGCGATCCGCCGCATCGGCTACGAGTGCTGGCTGCGCAATCTCGCCGTCGGCATGGGCAATGCGCTGCGGGCCGCGCCGCAGAGCCTTTCCGCCGACGCGCGCGCCGCCATCGTCGACGCGCTGCGCAAGCGTGCCGACGATCCGTCGCCGCTCGTGCGCGAGCATGTCGAGTGGGCGCTCGAAGCGGCCTGATAACGTTGAATGAACCTTCCGAAAGAGGTGAGCACATCATGTTCGATGCAGTGATCGATGCGCCGTTCGGCAAGATCGGCGTGCGCGTGCAGGACGGACGGGAAGGCGAGACCGTGCGCGAAATCGTCTATCTGCCGGATTCGGTGGCGAACGTCGAGCCGCAGTCGTCGCTCGCGAAGCAGGCCGTCGAGCAGATCGAGCAATATTTGCAGCGCGCGACGGCGAGCTTCGATCTGCCGCTCGCCAGTGTCGGCACGCCTTTCCAGCGGCGCGTGTGGCAAGCGATCTGCGAGATTCCGCCGGGGACGGTGCTGACCTACGGGCAGCTTGCGAAGAGCATCGGCAGCGTGCCGCGCGCCGTCGGCCAGGCGTGCGGATCGAACTTCTTTCCGATCGTGATTCCGTGTCATCGCGTGGTGGCGTCGGGCGGTATCGGTGGCTTTGCGCATACGGGCGGCGACGGCTACTATCGCAACGTCAAACGATGGCTGCTGAAACACGAGGGCGTACCCTACGCATGACTGATGTGCTGACCGAAGACGCGCGGCCCGCGTCGCCTTTGCTCCTGACGAGCGGAGAGTCGATCGACGCGTTCTGCGATGCGCTGTGGCTCGAGCATGGCCTCGCGCGCAACACGCTCGATGCGTACCGGCGCGATTTGCGGCTCTTCTCCGAATGGCTCGCGGATACGCGTGACGCTTCGCTGGATACGGCGACGGAAGCCGATCTGATGGCCTACAGCGCCGCGCGCGCGAAGGACAAGTCGACGTCGGCGAACCGGCGTCTGTCCGTGTTTCGCCGCTACTACGCGTGGGCCGTGCGTGAGCATCGAGCGGCGGCTGATCCGACGCTGCGCATCCGCTCGGCGAAGCAGCCGCCGCGCTTTCCGTCGACGCTGACGGAAGCGCAGGTCGAAGCGCTGCTCGGCGCGCCGGATGTGACGACGCCGCTGGGCTTGCGCGATCGAACGATGCTCGAGCTGATGTACGCGAGCGGCTTGCGCGTCAGCGAACTCGTGACGCTGAAGACGGTGGAAGTCGGCCTCAACGAGGGTGTCGTGCGCGTGATGGGCAAGGGCTCGAAGGAGCGGCTGATTCCGTTCGGCGAGGAGGCGCACGGATGGATCGAGCGCTATCTGCGTGAGTCGCGGCCCGCGCTGCTCGGGAAGCGTTCAGCCGATGCCCTCTTCGTCACCGCGCGCGCCGAGGGCATGACGCGCCAGCAGTTCTGGAACATCATCAAGCGCCACGCGATGACGGCGCATATTCATGCGCCGCTGTCGCCGCATACGCTGCGTCACGCGTTCGCGACGCATCTGCTGAACCATGGCGCCGACTTGCGCGTCGTGCAGCTGCTGCTCGGCCACACCGATATCTCGACGACCCAAATCTACACGCACGTCGCGCGCGAGCGCCTCAAGACGCTGCACGCGGCGCATCATCCGCGCGGGTGATCGCTTTGCGGCGGACCTTTCGCGCGGCTGATTTTTCGCGCGGCTGACTTTGCTTGCGGCTGACCTTTATCGGGCGGCTCATGCGATATCGCGCAGCCGATGCTTGAGAATCTTGCCCGTCGATGCGGCTGGCAGCGCGGCCAACACCCTGATTTCGGCGGGACGCTTGTACGGCGCGAGCCGCGTTTCGCACCATTCGGCGAGATCGGCGGGCGTCGTGGTCGCGCCGCCGATCAGCTCGACGAACGCCACCACTTCCTCGTTGCCTTCGATCGCGCGCCCGATCACAGCGGACTGCACGACGTCGGGATGCGCATTCAGCGCCTGTTCGACTTCCACTGGATAGACGTTGAAGCCCGAGCGGATGATCAGCTCCTTGCTGCGCCCGGCGATATGCAGCGCACCGTCCGCTTCCTGGCGCGCGAGATCGCCCGTCTTGAGCCAACCGTCTTCGGTGATGGCGGCCTGCGTCTGCTGCGGGTTGCGGTAATAGCCGAGCATCACGTTCGGTCCGCGCACCCACAGTTCGCCGACTTCGCCTTGCGCGACATCCGCGCCATTCATGCCGACGAAGCGCACCTCGATGCCGGGGATCGGCTGGCCGACGGAGCAATCGGCGCGCGGCGCGTCGATCATCGTTTGAGAGACGGTCGGGCTGCTCTCGGTCATCCCATAGCCGTTGTGAAGCGTGACGCCATACACGGCTTCGACGCGCACCTTCAACGCGGCGTCGAGCGGCGAACCGCCCGAGTACGCGAAACGCAGTTGCGGCGCGGACCACGGCAGCCCATTCGCTTTCAGGTATTCGAGCAGCTTCGCATGCATCGCGGGAACGCCCTGGAAGATCGACACGCGTTCTTCGGCGAGCGCGCGGCGCACGGCTTCAGGCGAGAAGCGCGGCGCGAGCCTGAGCGTTGCGCCCGCATACAGGCTGCCGAGACACACCGATGCAAGCCCGTACACATGCGAGATCGGCAGCACGGCATAGACGACGTCGTCGGCGTTGACGCGCCTCAGCGTGCTCGACATCGCCGCGATGAACAGCAGGTTGCGATGCGACAGCATCACGCCCTTGGGCATGCCTGTCGTGCCCGTGGTGTAGATCAGCGCGGCGCATTGACGGTCGGAGGCGGCGTCGACGGGTTCCGCTTGGGCTGTGTCGTCGATCGTGTAGCGCCACGCGCCGACGTCGATATCGATGCCGGGCGCGGGCTTCGCGCCGTGGCGTTCGGCGTGCTGCCGCGCATCGGGCGAGGCGTCGACGGCATACGCGACGATGCGCGGCTTCGCGTGTGCGCGGATCGCATCGAGCTCGCCCATCGACAGCCGCGCGTTCGACACTAGCGCCCATGCATCGAGCTTCGCCGCCGCGAACAGCAGCACGATCTGCACGATGCTGTTTTCCGCGACGATCATCACGCGGTCGCCGGCGCGCACGCCTTGCTCGCGCAGCAGCGCGGTAACGGCATCCACGGCTTGCGCGAGCTGTGCGCGCGTGAGACGCCGTTCGTCTTCGATCAGCGCGACATGCTGCGGATCGCGCGCGGCAATGAGCGCCGGAATATCGGCGATGCGCGCAGGGAGCGACGCGAGCAGGGCGGCGGCATCAACGGACTGCGCCACATCTCCTGCGACGGCAGACGACTGCGAGGCTGGCTTCAACGATGTCTCCTTGATGGACGATCCGTGCGCCTGAATCTGCTGCATGCCGTTGCGCCGGAAGTTTCTCGAACGAGCGTGCCATAATCCGCGAGCGCGCACAATTGGCCATCCGGCAAATGGTCGATGCGTCGCGCGGACATTACAATGCGCCGATGAGTAAATCCAGACACGTCTCCGAAACCCCTGCCACGCAGTTCTTGCGCCGTCACAAGGTCGAGTTCGGCGAGCATCCGTACGACTACGTCGATCACGGCGGCACGAGCGAATCATCGCGGCAGCTTGGCGTCGACGAGCATCACGTCGTCAAGACGCTCGTGATGGAAGACGAGCAGGCCAAGCCGCTGGTCGTGCTGATGCATGGCGATCGCACCGTGTCGACGAAGAATCTCGCGCGGCAGATCGGCGCGAAACGTGTCGAGCCGTGCAAGCCGGAAGTGGCGAGCCGGCATTCGGGTTATCTGATTGGCGGCACGTCGCCGTTCGGCACGAAGAAAGCGATGCCCGTGTACGTCGAATCGACCATACTCGAACTGGACAGGATATTGATCAACGGTGGGCGGCGCGGCTTTCTCGTCAGCATCGCGCCGGGCGTGCTGACGTCGCTGCTGTCCGCGAAGCCGGTGCAGTGCGCAAGCGTCGATTGACGCGCGCATCTGTATCTGTAAAAGCGGGTGAACGCTTCGGTAGAATGTGCGCCGTTGCGCCTGCGCCGCCAGGAGACCGGCGCCGCTTGCTGCGCTTTCCAATACTGATAAGAGTTTCAACATGGAAAACCTGATTGTCGCCGTCGTGGCTTATCTGATCGGCTCGGTGTCGTTTGCCGTGATCGTCAGCGCCGCGATGGGACTGGCCGATCCGCGCTCATATGGCTCGAAGAACCCCGGCGCCACGAACGTGCTGCGTAGCGGCAACAAGAAGGCCGCGATTATCACGCTGATCGGCGACGCGTTCAAAGGCTGGATCGCCGTGTGGCTCACAGGGCATTTCTCGGCGCGTTTCGGACTCGACGACACGTCCGTCGCGATCGCCGCAATCGCCGTTTTTCTCGGCCACCTGTATCCCGTCTACTTTCGCTTCAAGGGCGGCAAGGGCGTCGCGACGGCGGCGGGCGTGCTGCTCGCGATCAATCCCGTTCTTGGCATCGCGACGCTGCTGACCTGGCTGATCGTCGCGTTCTTCACGCGCTACTCGTCGCTTGCTGCGCTGTGCGCGGCCATTTTCGCGCCGCTGTTCGACGGCTTTCTGTTCGGCGCGAACGTCATTGCGCTGGCTATCGTCGCGATGAGCGCGCTTCTGATCTGGCGTCACCGCGCGAACATCGCGAAGCTGGTGGCAGGGCAGGAAAGCCGCATCGGCGACAAGAAGAAAGCGGAAGCGGCCACGCGGCCGGCGTCGCACAAGCATTGAATTCGCAACAGCGGCGAGGCCGTATCGCCGCTTTTCGCTCTAGCGGTATATCAAACGATCAAGCGGTTGGCATGCGCCGCCCGGCGGACGGCGCATGCCGGCAGACATCAGTCGCGGAAGTTGTTGAAGTCGAGCGGCGTATCGGTCACGTCCTTGCGCAGCAGCGCGATCACGCTTTGCAGGTCGTCGCGCTTCGTGCCCGACACGCGCACGGCATCGCCCTGAATGCTCGCCTGAACCTTGATCTTGCTGTCCTTCACGAGCTTGACGATTTTCTTCGCGAGATCGCCGGACACGCCTTTCTTCACGGTGACGACCTGCTTGACCTTGTCGCCGCCGATCTTCTCGATCTTGCCGTAATCGAGGAAGCGCACGTCCACGCTGCGCTTCGCCATTTTCGACACGAGCACGTCCTTCACCTGGCCGAGCTTGAACTCGTCGTCGGCGTACGCAGTGAGCTCGCGCTCTTTCTGCTCGACGCGGGCGTCCGAGCCCTTGAAGTCGAAGCGCGTCGAGATTTCCTTGTTGGACTGCTCGACGGCGTTCTTCACCTCGATCATGTTGGCTTCGCAGACGACGTCAAACGATGGCATTGCATTCTCCCATTTGTATCGAGCGGCGGCGCCCCGCCTAACGCCAGGCGGCTACGCGCGACGCACTCGCTATAATCACGAACCGGTGTCATTTTACCGACCCCTTTCCCTTTTGCCCAAGGCTCGCGAACCGGTTGCGCCGTACCGTTCGCGCTTTGCTGGGCGCTTGCCAGAACTCCTGATGTCCGAGTCCGATCTACTCCCGTTCACCGCCCGCTTTCCGCTGAAGTCGCGCAACACGTTTGGCTTCGATGTGCGCGCGCGTCTCGCATGCCATATCGAAAGCGAGGCGCAACTGCTTGCGGCCGTGCGCGATCCGCGCGTGTCGGGCTTGCGGCGCCTCGTGCTGGGCGGCGGCAGTAACGTCGTGCTGACGGGCGATTTCGACGGCCTCGTGCTGCTGATCGGGCTGCGCGGCCGCAAGCTGGTCCGCGAGGACGCCGATGCGTGGTACGTCGAAGCCGCCGCGGGCGAGAACTGGCACGACTTCGTTTCGTGGACGCTCGCAGAGGGCATGCCAGGCCTCGAAAATCTCGCGCTGATTCCAGGCACGGTCGGCGCGGCGCCGATCCAGAATATCGGCGCATATGGGCTGGAGATGTGCGAGCGCTTTGCGTCGCTGCGCGCAATCGAGCTCGCGACGGGCGAGCCGGTCGAATTCGATGCCAACGATTGCCGCTTCGGCTATCGCGACAGCTTTTTCAAACAGGAAGGGCGCGACCGTTTCGTGATCACGTCGGTGACGTTCAGATTGCCGAAAGCGTGGACGCCGCGCGCCGGTTACGCAGATATCGCGCGCGAGTTTGCCGCCGTCGGCCTCGGCGATGCGACGCCCACGCCGCGGGCGATCTTCGATGCCGTCGTCGCCGTGCGCCGCGCAAAGCTGCCCGACCCGCTCGCGCTCGGCAACGCGGGGAGCTTCTTCAAGAATCCCGTCGTCGACGCGACGCAGTTCGACGCTTTGCTCGCGAAGGAGCCGGAGATCGTCTCGTATCGGCAGGCGGATGGACGCGTGAAGCTCGCGGCGGGCTGGCTGATCGACCGCTGCGGCTGGAAGGGCCGCGCGATGGGCGCGGCGGGCGTGCATGAGCGTCAGGCGCTCGTGCTCGTGAATCGCGGCGGCGCGAGCGGGGCGGAAGTGCTGGCGCTCGCGAAAGCGATCCAGCAGGACGTCGCGCAGCGATTCGGTGTCGAGCTGGAGGCCGAGCCGGTTTGCCTTTGAGTCTGAAAGCGGCTTCGCTCGGACGCGAGCCTGAGCGAGCCTGAAATAAAAAAGCGCCGGGTTTGAACTCCCGGCGCTTTGTTTTTGTAGCAGCGTTCTATCGCTTAGCCGCGCTTGCGGCGCGCGTTTTCAGCGATACGCATACGCAGCGCGTTCAGCTTGATGAAGCCGCTGGCGTCGGCCTGGTTGTAGGCGCCGCCGTCGTCGTCGAACGTTGCGATGGTCTTGTCGAACAGCGTCTCCTTCGAGTCGCGCGCGACGACGGACACGCTGCCCTTGTACAGCTTCACGCGCACCCAGCCGTTGACCTTCTCCTGCGTGTGGTCGATCAGCACCTGAATCGCGCGGCGCTCCGGGCTCCACCAGTAGCCGTTGTAGATCAGCGACGCGTAGCGGGCCATCAGGTCGTCCTTCAGGTGCGCGACTTCGCGGTCGAGCGTGATCGATTCGATGCCGCGGTGCGCCTTCAGCATGATCGTGCCGCCCGGCGTTTCATAGCAGCCGCGCGACTTCATGCCGACGTAGCGGTTTTCGACGAGATCCAGACGGCCGATGCCGTGCTTGCCGCCGAGGCGGTTCAGCTCGGTCAGCACTTCGGCGGGCGACATGCGCTTGCCGTTCAGCGCGACGGGGTCGCCGTGCTCGTACTCGACGTCGAGGTATTCCGGCTGATCCGGCGCTTCTTCCGGCGACACCGTCCAGCGCCACATTTCCGGTTCGGCTTCCGCCTTCGGGTCTTCGAGGTGACGGCCTTCGAACGAGATGTGCAGCAGGTTCGCGTCCATCGAGTACGGTGCGCCGCCTTGCTTGTGCTTCATTTCGATGGGAATGCCGGCCTTTTCTGCATACGCGAGCAGCTTTTCGCGCGACAGCAGGTCCCATTCGCGCCACGGGGCAATTACCTTGATGCCCGGCTCGAGCGCGTAGTAGCCGAGCTCGAAGCGCACCTGGTCGTTGCCCTTGCCCGTCGCGCCGTGCGACACGGCTTGTGCGCCGCTTGCGCGCGCGATTTCGATCTGGCGCTTCGCGATCAGCGGACGCGCGATCGACGTGCCGAGCAGATACTCGCCTTCGTAGATCGTGTTCGCGCGGAACATCGGGAACACGAAGTCGCGCACGAATTCTTCGCGCAGGTCTTCGATGTAGATGTTTTCCGGCTTGATGCCGAGTTGCAGGGCCTTCTTGCGAGCCGGTTCCAGTTCTTCGCCCTGGCCGATATCGGCCGTGAACGTGACGACTTCGGCGTCGTAGTTGTCCTGCAACCACTTCAGGATGACGGAGGTGTCGAGACCGCCCGAATAGGCGAGCACGACTTTGTTGATATCGCTCATGGTGAACTCGTAGCTGGGAGAACTGAGCGCGTCGGCCGGTCCGGCGCGCGGAAAAATCATATTTTGACACTAAACCGCCACATGTCCCGCGATTTCGGGTGCGGCGGCCAGGGAGCCAACGCGTTGTTGCAGAACGGTGCGCCCCGCTGGGGAGTCGGCGCGGGACATGGTCGATGCGCCGCTTTCGCTTGCCGCCTGTCTGCTGCCGGTTTGCTGCCAGGCTTTTTGCCTGCGTATCGCGTTGAACTGCGTATCGCGTTGAACTGCGTGTTGCCTTGGACTGCTTGCCGCAGGATCGATCCGGCGGCTTTTGCTGCGTTTGCCCGGATGCCTAGTGATTCAGCTTGCCGAGCAGCAGGAATTCCATCAGCGCCTTCTGCACGTGCAGACGGTTTTCCGCTTCGTCCCACACGACGCTCTGCGGCCCGTCGATCACTTCCGCGCTCACTTCCTCGCCGCGGTGCGCGGGCAGGCAGTGCATGAAGAGGGCGTCCTTGTTCGCGCGCGACATCATGTCGGCATCGACGCACCAGTCGGCGAACGCTTTCTTGCGCGCTTCGTTTTCGGCCTCGAAGCCCATGCTGGTCCACACGTCCGTCGTGACGAGATCGGCGCCCTTGCAGGCCTGGTTCGGATCGTCGAATTCTTCGTAGAACGGCGCGCTTCCAGGCGAGACCAGCCCACGGTCGAGCTTGTAGCCCGGCGGCGTGGACAGGCGCAGCTTGAAACCGAGGATCTGCGCGGCTTCGATCCACGTATAGAGCATGTTGTTCGCGTCGCCGACCCACGCGACCGTCTTACCGCGAATCGGCCCGCGATGCTCGTAGTACGTGAAGATATCGGCGAGCACCTGACACGGGTGATATTCGTTCGTCAGGCCGTTGATGACGGGCACGCGCGAATTTTCCGCGAAGCGCTGGATGATGTCCTGGCCAAACGTGCGGATCATGATGATGTCGACCATCCGCGAGATGACCTGCGCTGCGTCTTCGATCGGCTCGCCGCGGCCAAGCTGCGTGTCGCGCGTGCTCATGAAGACGGCGTGACCGCCCAGCTGGAAAATGCCCGCTTCGAACGACAGGCGGGTGCGCGTCGAATTCTTCTCGAAGATCATCGCGAGTGTGCGGTCGTGCAGCGGATGATACGTCTCGTAGTTCTTGAACTTGCGCTTCAGGATGCGGGCGCGTTCGAGCACGTACTCGTAGTCTTCCAGCGAGAAGTCGTTGAACTGCAGATAGTGGCGGATTGTCTTGGAGGTCATGAAACAAATACGGCGGATTCACCCGGGCGAAATCGCCGGACTGGGCCGCCGTCGTTTGTGGTAACTCAAGGCAGCATAAAGGATTTTGAATGTTTTGACGAGTCGGCCAAAAGGCCGGGGCAATGTGCCGGAACGTGCAAAGGACTGTTCCAGAGCGCTTGTGTGCAGTGCGGAAAAACCCTGGCTGCGCTATAATCTCGGAGTTTTCTCAAAGCCCGGCAGGCAGGCTTAACGCTTGCAGGACACGGCTTTCGCACATCCGGTATGCGCACGTACCGTGCGCCATCTGATCGCTGCCCGAAGCGCCCTCGCTGGCTCGCTGCGGCGGCCGGACTCCAAGGCTCGATGCGGGATTCACTGTGGGTTCGGGTGGTCGCAAGACGTGTTTTGAACAGCGTTTTCAGGCAGCCATCTTTCGCCGGCTAGTCACTGGCAGTTCGCCGGGCAGTCACACAGGGTTTCGTACATGGCCGATACACCCCCAACCGAGTATTTCATTCAAGGCATCACGTCGGCCGGGCGCAAGTTTCGTCCGAGCGACTGGTCGGAGCGACTGGCGGGCGTGATGTCGTGTTTTGGTCCGGGCGCGAAAGGGCCGAACGCCCGTCTTCAGTATTCGCACTACGTGCGTCCCACGATGATCGGCGACCTGAAGTGCGTGATTCTCGATTCGCGGCTGCGGGACATCGAGCCGATGGCTTTCGACTTCGTGATGAATTTCGCCAAGGATAACGATTTGATCGTCACCGAAGCGTGCGAGCTTCCGCCGGAGCATGAGGCGCAAAAAGCATCGTCGCGTTGAGTCGGGCGCCGCGTCCGGGCGGCATCGGCGGAAGGCTGGATGAACAATGGAACCCGCATCGGCGGGTTTTTTTGTGTCCGCGATTGGATCGGCTTCGCGCGTGATCACCGATCGAAGGCGAAAAACAAAAAAGCCCGCGATTGCGGGCTTTGATGACGCAGCGGAAACAGGAAGCAGCTCGCGCAAGCGAGCTGCCGGATTCGACAATTTACTGCGCTGCGGGCGCTTGCAGACCCTTGATGGCTGCAGCGAGGCGGCTCTTATGGCGAGCTGCCTTGTTCTTGTGAACGATTTTCTTGTCGGCAATGATGTCCAGCGTCTTTGCCGATGCCTTGAAGATTTCAGCGGCTTGTGCTGCGTCGCCGGCGTCGATCGCCTTGCGGACAGCCTTGATTGCCGTGCGGTACTTCGAGCGCAGCGCCGAGTTGTGCGAGTTTGCCTTGGCGGCTTGACGGGCGCGCTTGCGTGCTTGTGCGGAGTTAGCCATGACGGTTCCTTATCCTGTTCCTGTTTCCAGTGCTGCCTGCCTTTGATGGCGGCAGGCGCTGCTTTTAGATCGAACCCCTGAGAGCGATTGCCCAAGGGCGCAAATAGACAAACAACTGAGAACTACGTGAAATCCCGCTCGTTCCGACTCCGATGGAGTGGGTCAGAAAGATGAGCGAGCTTCGAAACGGGCGATTATAGCAACAAAATCAGACACGTGGCAACCGCGCACAGTCGCGGCTTCGCTGCCGCACGAGCGCGGGCCGGCAGCGCGTGCGCCAGCGAAGGCCTCCGATGCCATGTGCGGACGGCCCGGCAAGTCCCCACGATGGCTCGAAAAACGCCAATCTCCGCACGAATTCGCCGTCGAATCGAACGTATTTCGCGCAACGCGGTCCCATTCGGTCCCGATTACGAGGAATCTCACTCTGTCATGCTGACCGCCCCGGACGCACCCGTATAATAAGCGCCCCATGAATCTATTCCGAGCCCTGCTGACGGTCAGCGGCTTCACGCTGCTTTCGCGCGTGACCGGACTGGCCCGCGAGACCCTGATCGCCCGCGCATTCGGCGCGAGCCAGTACACCGACGCGTTCTACGTCGCTTTCCGAATCCCGAATCTGCTGCGCCGGATTTCCGCCGAGGGTGCGTTCTCGCAAGCCTTCGTTCCGATCCTCGCCGAGTTCAAGAACCAGAAGGGCCACGACGCGACGAAGGCGCTCGTCGATGCAACCTCGACGGTGCTCGCGTGGGCGCTGGCGGTTCTCTCCCTGCTGGGCGTGGCGGGCGCGACGTGGGTGGTGTTCGTGGTGGCGTCCGGCCTGCGCAGCGACGGCCAGGCGTTCACGCTGGCCGTGTCGATGACGCGGATCATGTTCCCTTACATCGTGTTCATTTCGCTGACGTCGCTGGCGTCGGGCGTGCTGAACACGTACAAGAACTTCTCGCTGCCCGCGTTCGCGCCCGTGCTGCTGAATGTGGCGTTCATCGTCGCGGCCGTGTTTGTCGCGCCGCACATGAAGGTGCCCGTTTTCGCGCTCGCGTGGGCGGTGATCGCGGGCGGCGTCGCGCAGTTCGTCGTGCAGTTGCCGGGCCTGAAGAAGATCGACATGATCCCGCGCATCGGGCTCGATCCGTTGAAGGCGATCGCGCATCGCGGCGTGAAGCGCGTGCTCGCGAAGATGGTGCCGGCGATGTTCGCGGTGTCGGTTGCGCAGATCAGCCTCATCATCAACACGAACATCGCGTCACATATCGGGCCGGGCGCCGTCTCGTGGATCAACTACGCGGACCGCCTGATGGAATTCCCGACGGCGCTGCTCGGCGTCGCGCTCGGCACGATCCTGCTGCCGAGCCTGTCGAAGGCGCACGTCGATGCCGACGCGCACGAGTACTCGGCGCTGCTCGACTGGGGCTTGCGCGTGACGTTCCTGCTCGCCGCGCCGAGCGCAATCGCGCTGTTCTTTTTCGCTGAGCCGCTCACGGCGACGCTTTTCCACTACGGCAAGTTCGACGGCAACGCGGTCGTGATGGTGGGACGTGCGCTGGCTGCGTATGGCGTCGGCCTGATCGGCCTCATTCTGATCAAGATCCTGGCGCCCGGCTTCTACGCGAAGCAGGACATCAAGACGCCCGTGAAGATCGGCGTGTTCGTGCTGGTCGTCACGCAGTTGAGCAACTACGTGTTCGTGCCGATCTTCGCGCATGCTGGGCTGACGCTGTCGGTCGGGCTCGGCGCTTGCGTCAACGCGCTGTGTCTTTTCATCGGCTTGCGGCGGCGCGGCATCTATATGCCGTCGTCGGGCTGGACGGTGTTCTTCGTGCAGATGATCGGCGCGTGTCTCGTGCTGGCGGGCGTCATGCACTGGTTCGCGATCAACTTCGACTGGATCGGCATGCATGCCCAGCCGGTGCAGCGCATGGTGCTGCTGGCGGCGTGCCTCGTGCTGTTCGCCGCGCTATATTTCGGTATGCTGTGGCTGATGGGCTTCAAGTACGCGTATTTCAAAAGGCGAGTGAAGTGATCACGATGACGCGGGTTCTCGATTATTTCAGCGCGCTCGTCGCCGAAGACGATGGGTTTCCGCTCACGGAAGCGGCGCTGTCGCTCGCGCAGGACGCCTATCCCGATCTCGATCTGCAAGCGGTGCTCGCGGAGATAGACGAACTCGCGCTGCGCGTCAAACGCCGCATTCCCGACGACGCCGACATCCAGCAGCGCGTCGGCATTCTCAATCGCTACTTCTTCCGCGAGCTGGGCTTCGCGGCGAACGTCAACGACTACTACGATCCCGACAACAGCCACCTGAACATGGTGCTCAAGCGCCGGCGCGGCATTCCGATCTCGCTCGCGGTGCTGTATCTGGAGATGGCGTCGCAAGTCGATATTCCCGTGCGCGGCGTGTCGTTTCCCGGACATTTCCTGCTGCGCGTCACGCTGCCCGAAGGCGACGCGATGATCGATCCGACCACGGGCCATCCGCTGACGGAGCACGAGATGGTCGAGATGCTTGAGCCCTATGTCGCGAAGGCAGGCGAGTCGGTGAGCCGCGCGCTGCGCATGCTGCTGCAGCCGGCGACGCGCCGCGAGGTCGTCGCGCGCATGCTGCGCAACCTGAAAGCAACGTATCTGCAGACGGAACGCTGGCAGCGGCTGCTTGCCGTTCAGCAGCGTCTCGTGATCCTGTTGCCGGAGAACATCGAGGAAGTGCGCGATCGCGGCTTCGCATATGCGCGGCTGGATTACCTGCGTCCCGCGCTCGAAGACCTCGAACGCTATCTCGACGACAGGCCGGATGCCGAAGACGCAACAGTCGTCGAATCGCAGCTGAGCGAATTGCGGCAGCGCACGCACGACGATCGCGATTGATCGGTTGGCGCGTCGCTCGAATCCAAACGAAAAACGCCTGCGCAGAACACGCGCAGGCGTTTTTCATTGCAGTGGCCGTTCGTGTATGGCGCGCGTTGCGCTCACTTCGGCTGCATGCGGATCGCGCCGTCAAGGCGGATCACTTCGCCGTTCAACATCGGGTTGTCGAAGATCTGCTTGACGAGCATTGCGTATTCGTTCGGCTTGCCCAGGCGCGGCGGGAACGGCACCATCGCGCCGAGCGCGTCCTGCACTTCCTGCGGCATGCCGAGCAGCATCGGCGTTTCGAAGATGCCGGGCGCGATCGTCATCACGCGGATCGCATTGCGCGACAGATCGCGCGCGACGGGCAGCGTCATGCCCGCGACACCGGCCTTCGACGCCGCATACGCGGCCTGGCCGATCTGTCCGTCGAACGCGGCCACGGATGCCGTGTTGACGATCACGCCCCGTTCGCCGAGCGCATTCGGCGCGTGCTTCGACATTTCGGCGGCCGCGAGGCGAATCATATTGAACGTGCCGACGAGGTTGATCGAGATCGTGCGCGCGAACGAGTGCAGCGGATGCGGGCCGTCCTTGCCGACTGTTTTCATCGCGGGCGCGACACCCGCGCAGTTGACGAGGCCGCGCAGCGTGCCGAGCTTCGTCGCCGCTTCGACGGCCTGCACGGCATCGTCTTCGCGGCTCACATCGCATTTGACGAACACGCCGCCCAGTTCCTGCGCGAGCGTCTCGCCCGTTTCGTGATTCAGGTCCGCGAGCACGACCTTGCCGCCGTTTTCCGCGATCATGCGCGCCGTCGCGGCGCCGAGCCCCGATGCGCCGCCCGTGATCAGAAACACGTTGTCCTTGATGTCCATGTCTTCTCCTTGATTGGATGCGTTGATCGCATGATTCGAATATTTATCGCTGAACGATTTTAACGGCTCGACCCGACGCGTCAATCCGCGCAAAACGGCAACGGCTGTCACGCGTGCGTCGATATTTCGGGCGCTCCGCTCAGTGCTCCGAATGAGCAACGACGTCGACAAGCAAAGCGCAATGCCAAATAAAAAACCCGCCGTGAGGGGCGGGTTCTTCGTATCGTGCGTGGCCTTGTGCGACGAAGCGGTGCTGCTTACTTCAGCGCGTCGAACACGCGAGCGCGGATTTCATCGACGGAGCCGAGGCCCGAGATGCGGCGGTATTGCGGCGCCTTCAGCGAAGTGGACGCGTCGCCTTTCTGTGCCCAGTCGTTGTAGTAGTCGATGAGCGGCTTCGTTTGCGCGACATACACGTCGAGGCGCTTCTTCACCGTCTCTTCCTTGTCGTCGTCGCGCTGGATCAGCGGCTCGCCCGTCACGTCATCGATGCCTTCGGCCTTCGGCGGATTGAACTTCACGTGATACGTGCGGCCCGATGCCGGGTGCGTGCGGCGGCCGCTCATGCGAGTAATGATTTCGTCGAACGGGACATCGATTTCGAGCACGTAGTCGATGGGCACGCCCGCCTGCTTCATCGCTTCCGCCTGCGGAATCGTGCGCGGAAAGCCGTCGAACAGGTAGCCGTTCGCGCAGTCCGGCTGTTGAAGACGTTCCTTGACGAGGTTGATGATGAGTTCGTCGGTGACGAGTTCACCCGCATCCATGTAACGCTTCGCTTCGATGCCGAGCGGCGTGCCTGCTTTGACTGCGGCGCGCAGCATATCGCCCGTCGAGATTTGCGGAATGCCGAACTTCTCCTTGATGAAGTTGGCCTGGGTGCCCTTGCCCGCGCCAGGAGCGCCCAACAGGATCAAACGCATTTGATATCTCCAGATCTATGTGAATTCTGTGCGGCGCACTGCGCGCTGTTTGCGGCAGCATGCGCTCTTGATTTTTCGTTGCACGCTGTTTCCGTCGGGCAGGTCTTCGCTGCGGGCTTCGCGCTGCACGTCATATACGGCGCTGCGAAACAGACGACAGAACAAGCGGCTTAAAACTACGGGCGAATGGCGATATCGATTGATGCGCACCGATATCGGAGTGAATCGCATGAACGACCGATTATGCCATGGCTTTTTACACAGACGACCTAAAAAACGCCTGTACGCGGGCAAGATCTTCCGGTGTGTCGACGCCCGGCAGTGGCGCGTCCTGCGTAAGGAGGACGGCGATCCGCTCGCCGTGCCACATCGCGCGCAACTGTTCGAGGGCTTCCGCCTGCTCGATCGGCGAAATCGACAAGCTCGGGTAAGTACGGAGAAACTTCGCGCGATACGCATACAACCCGATATGCCGATAGACGGCAGCGGGCGCGGGCGGCGCGGGCATCTGCGAGACGTCAGGCCAGTGCGGCTGGTACGCGTCGCGAGCCCACGGAATCGGCGCGCGCGAAAAATACAGCGCGACGGCGCGCGCGTCCAGCACCACCTTGACCACGTTCGGATTGAACACGTCCGCAGGCTCGTGGATCGGATGCGCGGCCGTTGCGATCGCGCAGCCGTCCATGGCCGCGAGATGCGACGCTACGCCACGCACCAGCGCGGGATCGATCAGCGGCTCGTCGCCTTGCACGTTGACGACGATCGTGTCGTCGCTCCAGCCGTAGTGCGACGCGACTTCTGCAAGACGGTCCGTGCCCGACGGATGATCGGCACGCGTCATCATCGCGTCGATGCCGTGCGCGCGCGCGACGTCGAACACCGATTGCGCATCGGTGGCGACGAGCACGCGCTGCGCGCCCGATTCGAGCGCGCGCTCCGCGACACGCACGACCATTGGCTTGCCGCCGATATCGGCGAGCGGCTTGTTCGGCAGACGCGTGGATGCAAGCCGGGCCGGAACGACGGCGATGAAGGGCGGAGTGTGCTGGGTATCGGTATCGGTATCGGTATCGGTCATCGGTGGAGCGGCCGTGTTGGGCTCGACTTAAAGGAAGCTCGAAAGGGGCTCAGCGCAAAAAGGCCAACGCAAAAGGCCAACGTAAAGGGCCAACGTAAAGGGCCAACGTAAAGGGCCAACGCAAAGGGCCAACGCAAAAGGCCAACGCAAAAGGCCAACGCAAAAGGCCAACGCAAAAGGCCACCATAAGGCCCGAAGCGCGAGAAAAAAGCGCCGCCATGATCGGCGGCGCGTTTGGGTCCGGTGCTTTCACTCGCCGTCAACGAGACAACGACGTACCCGTTATGGCGACTCGTCGCGCGTCATCATCGGCGCGGAGTCGGCACGCGAATCACGCAACCGAGCCGGGATTCAGATCGACGGGCGTGCCTTCGACCGTCTGACGCGCTTCGTCGACGAGCATCACGGGAATGCCGTCGCGGATCGGATAGGCGAGCTTGTCTGCGTTGCAGATCAGCTCCTGCGCGGCGCGATCGTAGCTGAGCGGGCCCTTGCAGATCGGGCAGACGAGGATTTCAAGCAGGCGAGCGTCCACGGACTTTCTCCACAACAAGTGCAATGAGGCGATGATCGAGCGTGGCTTCGACGGGAACGACCCACAGCCGCGCGTCATGCCAGGACGCCAATTTTACCGCATCCTTTTCGGTGATCAGGATGGCGTCGGCGTCCACGTCGACGAACGGATTCGCGCTGAACGCGTAGTGATCGGGCAGCGCGCGCGTCTCGGGCGCGAGGCCCGCCGCGCGCAACGTCGCAAAGAAGCGCTCCGGCGCGCCGATGCCCGCGGCGGCCAGCACGCGCTCGCCTGCGAACTGCGCGAGCGGGCGGCGCAGGCGCGGATTGTCGAGATGCCAGGCGTCGCCGGGCGCAAGCTCAAGCGAAAACGTGTTCGGCCATGGCGGCAGCGCGCGGTCGTACGGATTGTTGATCAGCGTCGCGTCACGCTTACGCGACAGCGGTTCGCGCAACGGGCCGGCGGGCAGCAGAAAGCCGTTGCCGCCCAGCCGGTGATCGAACACGACGATCTCCGCGTCGCGCTCGAGCCGGTAGTGCTGCAAGCCGTCGTCGCTGACGATCACATCGACATCGCGGTGCGCGAGACACAGCGCCTCGGCGGCGGCCACGCGGTCGGGACACACGAACACGGGCGCGCCCGTGCGTCGCGCGATCAGCAACGGCTCGTCGCCCGCTTGCGTTGCATTCGAAGTCGGCGTGACGAGTGTCGGCAGCGTGATCTTCGCGCCGTAGCCGCGCGACACGACGCCCGGCGTGAAGCCCGCGCTGCGCAATGCCTGCACGAGCGCGATCACCGTCGGCGTCTTGCCCGTGCCGCCGACCGTCACGTTGCCCACGACGACGACGGGCACGCGAACGCGCGCCGACTTCAGCCAGCCGAGCGAGTACGCAGCGCGACGCGCGAGCGCGATCGCGCCGAAGACGCACGCGAACGGCGTCATCGCCCACGCAAAGGGGCCGCGTTGCTGCCACTCGCGCGCGATACGCGCTTCGATGCGGGACGCGAGTTCGCTCATCGGAAGCAAGCCGGCCAGCGCGGCGCGTCAGACAGAACGGACAGTGCGGACATCAACGGGCATCTCCGGGCGGTCGGCTGCACCGACGGTTGAAAGACAAGGACGAAGGGAACCACGAAACGCGGACGACAATAGTGGCAACAGCAATGAGGCAACAGAGAAGCGGCAACGCCGGGTCAGCCAAGGGACGGCCAGGGCGCCGGACAAGCACGAGACGAACCTCCCCGATGGGCGCGCATCATGTCGACCAGGTCGCGCCCGAACCCGGCACTCTAGCGCGCGAGCGGCGTCGGCGGCAAGTCGGGACGGCCTTCACGTGTGGGCAGGCACCGCTCATGCTCAATCCATAGTCTGTGGATAACTTTGTGGAGAACGCGCATTGCAAACTGTCGGAAAGGCCGTCGCGCAAGCCTGAGATCGGCGAGCGGGAACTCTCGATGACCGAAAAATGGTTAAAAATCATAAAGTTGGATGGCATAAAATGGGCTCTTGAGCACTTCCGCGCCGCCAAACCAAAGTGCTCCCGACATGTGGACACTTTTAACAATCCGGCTAAAGGCCCTTACGAGGTGCTGGACCTGACTGGCCGATCGGTCTATCGTCTGTCCGGCCTGTTCTCACCATTCCTCGCATGAATTCCGAAAGTCCTTTCTCGTCTGCCGCCGGAGCGGGCGGCGATGCTGTCGTTCCCGTATCGGTGCTCAACCGTGCAATCGGGACGATGCTCGAACGCACGTTTCCTCTCGTCTGGGTATCCGGCGAGGTGTCGAATTTCACGCGCGCCGCCAGCGGACACTGGTACTTCTCGATCAAGGACGCGCAGGCGCAAATGCGTTGCGTGATGTTTCGCGGCCGCGCGCAGTACGCCGAGTTCACGCCGCGCGAAGGCGACAAGATCGAAGTGCGCGCGCTCGTCACGATGTATGAGCCGCGCGGTGAACTTCAGCTGAATGTCGAAGCCGTGCGCCGTACGGGCCAGGGTCGGCTGTACGAAGCGTTTCTGCGTCTGAAGGCGCAACTCGAAGCCGAAGGCCTGTTCGACCCGCAACGCAAGCGCGCATTGCCCGCGCATCCGCGCTCGATCGGCATCGTCACGTCGTTGCAGGCGGCCGCGTTGCGCGACGTGCTGACGACGCTCGCGCGCCGCGCGCCGCATATTCCCGTGGTCGTCTATCCGGCGCCCGTGCAGGGCGCGGGCGTGGGCGCGAAGCTGGCCGCGATGGTCGAGATAGCGAACCGTCGGCGCGAAGTGGATGTGCTGATCGTCTGTCGAGGCGGCGGCTCGATCGAAGACCTGTGGGCGTTCAATGAAGAAGTGCTGGCACGAGCGATTGCTGCGAGCGACGTGCCCGTCGTGAGCGGTGTCGGTCACGAAACCGACTTCACGATCGCCGACTTCGCCGCTGACGTTCGCGCGCCGACACCCACGGGCGCCGCCGAACTCGTCAGTCCGCAGCGCGTATTGCTGCTGCGCGACCTCGATCACCGGCATGCATCGCTTGCGCGCGGCTTCGGCCGCATGATGGAGCGCCGCGCTCAACAGCTCGACTGGCTCGCGAGACGTCTCGTGTCGCCCGCTGAAAGGCTCGCGCGGCAACGCGCGCATCTTCAGCAACTGTGTGCGCGACTCGCGTCAGCAGGCGCGCGGCCCGTGCGCGATGCACGCGCGCAGTTCTCGCTTGTGAAGATGCGCTGGCAGCGCTGGTGTCCCGATCTCTCCCAGCATCGTGCAACCGTGAATGGGCTCGCCGAACGGTTGGATCGCGCATTGTTGCGTCAGCATGAAAGACACCTTGCCCGAGTGGAAACACTTGCTGCGCGGCTCGAAGTATTGAGCCCGAAACGCACACTCGAGCGCGGCTACGCGGCGCTGCTCGATGCGCAAAGCGGACGCGCGGTCCGTGCGCCATCGGCGTTGAAGCCGGGCCGGCGCATGACGCTGCATCTCGCGGAGGGCTCGGCGGACATCGCGCTTTCGGATGTGCAGCCGCGTCTTACGGATGGCTTTTGACGTGCGCAAGGCACAGTACTTTTGACCTTGGTATGACGTGTGGAAACGCGCTGCGCGAGCATTAATTACGCTGCCCGCGCAGCGCGTTTTCGCAATGAACGCCATAAAGGGCTTGTGTTTGCGGGGTTATTCCAAGTCGCCTACAATCGAGTGCTCCACAGCGTTATCCGCAGACTCCCCATAAACAGATACAAAGGAATAGCACCATGGAACATACGCTCCCGCCGCTGCCTTTCGCAAAGAACGCGCTCGCTCCGCACATGTCGGAAGAGACGCTCGAATTTCACTATGGCAAGCATCACCAGACCTATGTGACGAACCTGAACAATCTGATCAAGGGTACCGAGTTCGAGAAGCTGTCGCTGGAAGAGATCGTCAAGAAGTCGTCGGGCGGTGTCTTCAACAACTCCGCACAAGTGTGGAACCACACGTTCTTCTGGAACAGCCTGTCGCCGCAAGGCGGGGGCGCGCCGAAGGGCAAGCTGGCAGACGCGATCAACGCGAAGTGGGGCTCCTTCGACAAGTTCAAGGAAGAATTCACGAAGACGGCAGTCGGCACGTTCGGCTCGGGCTGGGCCTGGCTCGTGAAGAAGGCTGACGGTTCGCTCGACCTGGTGTCGACCAGCAACGCCGCCACGCCGCTGACCACGGACGCGAAGCCGCTGCTCACGATCGACGTGTGGGAACACGCGTACTACATCGACTATCGCAACGCACGTCCGAAGTTCGTCGAAGCGTACTGGAACATCGTGAACTGGGATTTCGCTGAAAAGAATTTTGCGTAAGTCCTGCTTCGCTTGCTAAACCCTGCGGTTCAGTATTTGCCACAAAAAAGCCCTCATTTGAGGGCTTTTTTGTTTCTGTCGCACGGAACGCATGACGTATATCGTTAGCGATCCCGATCAATCGCGAGAGTGGGTGATGTTATCGGAACCGCTCAACTGGCGTCGCCGCTCGGTTCGGCCTTGCGCGGACGGCGGCTTCGCGTCGTCGATTTGCGCGGCGCCTTTTTGGCGGGGGGAGCCCCGGCTGCATGCGGTTCGGCGCCGGGCGTCGAGGCTTGTGGCTCTGTCGTTGCAACGTGTTCGGTAACGGGCGGCGCATCGGCGTGATGGGCGGAACCGGCATCCGTATCGACGGCTTCTGTTCGCTCGGTCTTCGCCTTGCTCGCTTTCTTTGCCTTCTTTGCCGCGGGCTTGCGCGTGCCGCGGCTCTTGCGGCGGGCGCCGTTTCTTTCGCTGTCCGTGTGTTCGTGCTGCGTCACGGATGTCTGCCCGATTGCCGAGACGTCCTCGCCGGGCGCGCTATCCGTTTCAGGCGTTTCAGGCGTTTCAACGGCGTCATCCGTTTCGGCCATTGCAGCGGCTGTGGGCATCGCGGTCCATTCGTCACCCGTGTCGCGCGAACTTGCGATATCGCTCGTGCCCACGACGGCGCTCGCGCTGCGATACACGAACGTGCCTGACTTCTCGTCGCGGCCCAGTTCCAGCAGCCCGCGCGATTGCGCTTCTTCGAGCAGGTTGCCGAATGCGCGAAAGCCGTAGTACGTCTCGTTGAAACCGGGCATGCGGCGCTTGATCGCGTTCTTCAGCGTCGACGCCCAGATCTTGCCGCTGTCGCCGCGCTCCGATGCGAGCGCATCGAAAGTCTGCACGGCAAACTCGATGGCCTTCGTCTTGCGCGTTTCCAGATCTTCCTTGCGCTTTTCGCCATCGGACGCGCGCTTCATCGCCTGTTGGGCGGCCTGTTGCGCGGCCTTCGCGCTCTCGCGCTTCGCGGTCGCGCGCTGGCTCTCGCGCACCAGATCGTCGTAGAAGATGAACTCGTCGCAATTGGCCGTAAGCAGATCCGACGTCGAGCGCTGCACCCCGACGCCGATCACCTGCTTCGCGTTTTCGCGCAGCTTCGACACGAGCGGCGAGAAGTCCGAGTCGCCGCTGATGATGACGAACGTGTTGACGTGCGACTTCGTATAGCAGAGATCGAGCGCATCGACGACGAGCCGGATATCCGCCGAGTTCTTGCCGGACTGGCGCACATGTGGAATTTCGATCAGCTCGAAGTTCGCTTCGTGCATCGCGGCCTTGAAGCCCTTGTAGCGGTCCCAGTCGCAGTACGCCTTCTTCACGACGATGCTGCCCTTCAGCAGCAGCCGTTCGAGAACCAGCTTGATGTCGAATTTCTCGTATTTCGCGTCGCGCACGCCGAGCGCGACGTTCTCGAAATCGCAGAACAGCGCCATGCTGACGGTATCCTGGGATGACGCCATGTATCTCTCCAATGAAGTGCAGGCACGATCGTCTCATACAACGCGGCGTCGATCGAGTGCTGCACGATGACGGGCCTGCGCGCAATGCGTTCAGGCGCCGCCGAACGTGCCCGTGTCGGCGACCGCGCCAATGAATTCTTCCGTCGAGCGCACGAAGCCCATGCGCGGAAAGATATGTTCGACGGGAAAGCGATGCACGTCGCCGGAGAAGCTCGACATCGCGTCTTCGATAAAGACCAGTTCGTAGCCGCGATCGAAGGCCGCGCGCGCAGTCGACTCGACGCCGAAGTTCGTCGCAATGCCCGTCAGCACAATCGTGCGAATGCCACGGCGACGCAATTGCTGTTCCAGATCGGTGCCGTAGAACGCGCCCCATTGGCGCTTCGTCACGATCACGTCGCTGGATTGCACGTTGCATTCGGGCACGAGCTCCGACGCTTGCGGCGGCGGGGCGGGCGCGTCGCGCGGACGCAGCGGCGCGTCGGCGGGCAGCGACAGCAGCTGCGAAATATCGACGCGCACGAACACGACCGTGCCGCCTGCCGCGCGCAGCGCATCGGCGGCGCGCAGGGAACGCGCGACCACGTCGGCGGCCGAATGCGGCTCCAGTTGCCGTCCGACGTTGCTGTGCTGCAGATCGATCAGCACGATGGCCGTGCTGCGTGGGTCGATGGAAAGCGCTTGCGCCATATGTCACCTATATGTGAGGATGTGCTCATATCATGATACGACAGAAATATGAGCGTAGCCTCAGATAATCCGAAAGTGCGGCGCGTGCCTCAACAGGAGCGCGCGGCAAAGCGCGTCGATGCGTTGCTCGATGCGGCGGGCGAAGTGATCGCGGAACGCGGCTTCGAGGCCGCGACGATGACGGCCATCGCCGAGCGTGCGGGCGCGTCGATCGGTGCGGTCTATCAGTACTTTCCGAACAAGCATGCGCTCGTTCTCGCGCTGCGCACGCGCTATGGCAACGAAATGGATGCGCAATGGAGCGCGCTCAGCGAGGCGGCGTACGCGTGGAGCGCCGAAGAACTGGTCGAGCGTCTGTTCGCGCTGATGGTCGATTTCATGGCAGCGCGGCCCGCGTATCTGCCGCTGCTGTCGGTGTCGCTGAATTTCCGGCGCGATGCCGCCGCGCGCAACCGCTTGCGCGGCAGGTTCGCCGAACTGTTTCAACGCTACAGTCCGGCGCTGTCGGACGACGACGCGTTTCGCGCTGCCGAAGTCGCGCTTCAGGTCGTGAAGAGCCTGAGTCCGCTGTACGCGGCCGCGAAGCCGAAAGAGCGCAACGCGCTCGTCGACGAATACAAGATTGTCGTTTCATCATATCTGGCCGCGCGGCTGCGCTAGGCGTTTCACGTCGGCGCTTCACATCGGCGCTTCACATCGACGCCACACGTCGGCCGATCACATCGTGCGATGCGCGGCGTCAATCACGCCCGCTTCGCGCGTCGCGAGCACGTCGTCGATCAGGCCATACGCCTTCGCCGCATCCGCCGACATGAAATTGTCTCGATCGGTATCCTTCTCGATCTGCGCGACGCTCTGGCCCGTGCGCTGCGCGAGCACGGCGTTCAGGCGCTCGCGCAGGTACAGCACTTCCTTTGCCTGGATCTCGATGTCCGATGCTGTGCCTTGGCCTCCGCCCGAAGGCTGATGAATCATGATGCGCGCGTTGGGCAGCGCGAAGCGCTTGCCGGGCGCGCCCGCCGCGAGCAGGAACGTGCCCATGCTGGCCGCGAAGCCGGTGCATAGCGTCGACACATCGGGCTTGATGAACTGCATCGTATCGAAGATCGCGAGGCCGTCATAGACCGAGCCGCCCGGCGAGTTGATGTAAAAAGAAATATCCTTGTCAGGGTTCTCCGATTCGAGAAACAGCAACTGCGCGACGATCAGGCTCGCCGACTGTTCGTTGACCGGCCCGACCAGAAACACGATCCGCTCGCGCAACAGGCGCGAATAGATGTCGTAGGCGCGCTCGCCGCGGTTCGATTGCTCGATGACGGTCGGCACGAGATTGAATCCGGAGTACGTCGG
The DNA here is from genome assembly GCF_900108945.1 of Paraburkholderia diazotrophica. Taxonomy (GTDB): domain Bacteria; phylum Pseudomonadota; class Gammaproteobacteria; order Burkholderiales; family Burkholderiaceae; genus Paraburkholderia; species Paraburkholderia diazotrophica. The sequence goes on from NZ_FNYE01000008.1 coordinate 186,988, forward strand.
TGAAATGAAATGACGGTGCATGCGTTCCTCGCTGATGAGTTCGTGTGTGCGAAAGGGCCGCGCCCGCGCGCGGCTCCCATCGCAAGACGCGAAAGCGTGGGCACGCGTGACAGAAGAATTTTTGCGTTCGCGTGTCACATCGCAGGCGGTTGGTCCGTCTAGCCGATGAGAACTGATGGGAACGCAAGAGGAGTGGCATGCATGGACCAGACAGAACAAGGCAAGCCGGCGCAGTTCGAAGCGGTGCGCGCGAAGCTTTTCGCGCTCGCGTACCGGATGCTCGGCAGCCGCGCGGAAGCGGAAGACATCGTGCAGGACGCCTGGCTCAAATGGCACGCCGCCGACGCCAGCGAGCTGCGCTCATCCGTTGCGTGGCTCACGACGGTCACGACGCGCCTCGCGATCGACCGCCTGCGTCATCTGCAAATGGAGCGCGCGACGCACTCGGGCGGCTGGCTGCCGGACCCGTGGCTCGATGGGCTTGCGCCGTCGGCGGAAGATCTCGCGTTGCGCGCCGTGCAGATGTCGTACGGCGTGATGCTGCTGCTCGAGCGCCTGAAGCCCGAGGAGCGCGCCGCGTTCGTGCTGCATGAAGCCTTCGATTGCGACTACGCGGAGATCGCGAAGATTCTCGCGAAGACGCCCGCCCATTGCCGGCAGATCGTGCATCGCGCGAAAACGCGCTTGCAGCGCGAGGGCGTGCCGGCGAAGCGCGCCGATCCCGCCGCGCATGCGCGCATCGTCGAGCGCTTGCGGGCGGCGATGGAAGCGCAGGATCGCTTGGCGCTCGTGCGGCTCTTCTGTGAAGTGCCGAGCGTGGTCAGCGATGCACCCGAACTGGTCGACGCCGTCGCGTCGGCGGAACAAGTGGCGGCCACGCTTGCGATGCGCAGCAACGGGGATCAGACGGAGACGGTGTCGATGAACGGCGCGAGCGCGGTAGCGCTGATGCGCGACGGCGAGGTCGATACGCTGCTCGATATTTCGATCGGCGAGGACGAGCGCATTGTTGCTCTGCGCATCGTGACGGGCGCGCTGCGGCTCGCGCCCGCTACGCGCGTGTTCGGACGCGCGGCGATCTTGCGGCTCTTGCAACCGATCAGCAGCGAGGCGGCATCAGTCACGATGCGCGGCCACCTCCCAGTTGATATCGACGCATAGCACCTGCATGCCGCGCGCGGTCTCCGCCGCGATCGACGCCGTCACGCACAGGTGCGCCTCGTTGATCGACAGATATGGCGGCGTCAGATGCACCTGCCCTGGCGCGCGCACGGCTTGAATGAAATACGGACGGCGTTCCCAGCTCGCGCCTTCCGAATGCAAAAGCGGCCGGAAACGCTTCGCGCGCTGCGACGCGCGGCCCTGAGGCAAGACGTTATCGCCGATCTGGCGGCCCGAGCCGTCGAGCAGGAAGCAGCGCGCCGTCTCGCGCAATGCGAGCAGCGGCGCGGTTGCGTCGGCCATCGTTTCGCCTTCGACGAGCTGCGTGCTCGCCGCTTCCAATGCCGTGACGAACGGCGCGAGCCGCTCGGACTGCGCGCGCTCGCGCTCGGCCACGCGCTGACGCAGTGCCGCCGACAGTTCGTCCATGAGCTTCACCGTCGCCTGGCGCGCGACGGGCTCGACGCTCGGCGCCGCGAAGAATGTGCCCTGCACGAAATCGACGTTGCATTCGAGCGCGATCAGCGCGTCGCGCTCGGTGGAGAGGCCGCCCATCAGCACCAATTGTCCCGACTCATGCAGCATCGACACGATGCCGGGCAGCACGCGTTCGATATGCGAATGCTCGGTGGCCTGCGCGAGGATGCAGCGGTCGAGCGTGACGATATCGGGCCGCAGATGCCACACGCGGTCGATGTTCGAATGCTTCGCGCCGAAGCCGTCGAGCGCGATCAGAAAACCCGACTTGCGCAACGCGTCGACGATTTCAGCGAAGCGGGTTGTTTCGCCGCCCGAATGCTCGGAGACTTCGAGCACCACGCGCTGCGGCGGCAGGCCAAGCGCCTTCAGTCCCGCGAGCAGCGCGTCGCCGTAACTCGTGTCCATCAGCGCGGCGGGATGCAGGCTCAGGAAGAGCCATTCGTCGTGGCTGTCGAATGCATTGAAGTTGCCCAGATGCAGCGACTCCGCGAGACGCCCGAGTTCGAGCAGATCGCCGCGGCGTGCTGCCTGCGTGAAGACTTCCGCCGACGGCACCTGCTTGCCGTTTTCATCGTGTGCGCGCAACGACGCGTGATAGCCGATTGCACGTCGATGCGAAACCGAAAAAACAGGCTGAAACACGCTGAAAACCGTGTAGCCGCCATACCGGACAGTGCGGCGCGAGCCTTCGTCGCCCGCCACGGGGCGCGTCTGGAAGCCGGGAGGATCGAGTTCGATCATGCTCATCGTGTCGGTCATCGGTAGAGAAGCGAGGCAAGCCGCACGCATTGCGCGGACAGGTCGAGTTTACAGGATAGGCTTGAGCAAGAAACATGCGCGGAACGAAATGCCGCGGCCATGTGCGGCCATTCGCGGCTGAATCGCGTCGATCGCGCTCGTGCGTCGCGGCTGTCTTTATCGTGCGCGGGGTCGTGCTTCGCGTGTTGCTTCGGGTCTTGATCCGATTGTGCGCCGGGAACGCGATCGCTGCCATGCGTGGCGCGCAAGGCGCACATCGATGGTGCGGCGCGCGCCCCGTAACGGTTCCGATCGTTGCGGCGAATCATGCGCGTCCCGTTTGAAACCGAGCCGCCATCACGTGCGTTCCTGCGGATCGGCGCGCTTCGCGGGCTGCCGGATGTCGGCCGACAACTGCGCGAAAATCCATGACGTCGCGGCCGTGATCAGGCCGACGCACAGGAACGTCGCGTGAAACGCGGGCAGCGAGTTCGCCGCCGTCACGCGCGGGATGATGCCTGTGAACGTCGTGAGCAGCGCGCCCGCGACGGTCACGCCGAGACTCATCGCGAGCATCTGCACGAGCGAGAAGAGGCTGTTGCCGCTGCTCGCGCCGCCCGTGCCGAGGTCTTTCAGCGTCAGTGTGTTCATTGCCGTGAACTGCATCGAGTTGACGCCGCCGAAGAACGCGAGCTGCACGAGGCGAAGCCACAGCGGCTGATGCACGCTCGTCAGCGAGAAGCTCGCCATCGCGAGACCGACGAGCACCGTGTTCGACACGAGCACGCGCCGGTAGCCGTACTTCATGATGAGATTCGTGACGAGGCGCTTCGACGACATGCCGGCGGCGGCGACGGGCAGCATCATCAGGCCCGCTTCGAATGCGCTATAGCCGAGGCTCACCTGCAACAGCAGCGGAATCAGATAGGGCATCGCGCCGCTGCCGATCCGCGCGAACAGATTGCCGAGCAGGCCGACGCTGAACGTGTGAATCTTGAAGAGATCGAGCGAGAAGATCGGATTCGCTGCGCGCACCGCATGCAATCCGTAGGCGACGAAACAGCCGAGCGAAAGAATCAGCAGCATCAGCACGGTTGCATGCTGAATGGAAAACTCGGTGCGCCCGTCGAGCGCCATCGAGATCGACACCATGCCGACGATCAGCAGCACATAGCCTTTGATGTCGAACGGCGCGGTGTCGGGATTACGGCTGTCGGGCATGAACACGAACGTCGCGATCAGGCCTGCAATGCCGACGGGCACGTTGATTAGAAAGATCCAGTGCCACGACGCGATCTTGACGAGCCAGCCGCCGAGCGTCGGTCCGATCAGCGGGCCGATCAGCCCTGGAATCGCGACGAACGACAGCGCAGGCAGATAGCGTTCGGCCGGAAACACGCGCAGCACGGCGAGACGTCCGACGGGCAGCAGCATCGCGCCGCCCACGCCCTGCAGCACCCGATAGATCACCAGTTGCGTGAGCGTATGCGCGTTCGCGCACAGCAGCGAGCCGACGGTGAAGATCAGGATCGCGCTCATGAAGACGCGCCGCGTGCCGAGCTTGTCCGCGAGCCAGCCGGACACGGGAATCATCACGGCCATCGTCAGCGAATACGCAATCACGACTGATTGCATGCGCAACGGCAGCTCGCCGAGACTTGTCGCCATTGCGGGCAGTGCGGTGTTGACGATCGTCGCATCGAGCGTCTGCATGAAGAAGCCCGTCGCGACGATCCACAACATCACCGACAGCGAGCGGGCAGTGGGCGCGGTTTGAGCAGTGTGATGAGCGGCGGATGATCGCGATTCGGTCGATTCGGACATGAACGCTAGGCAGGACGGCTGGGCGGGAGAGCCCACATTCTAAGGAAAAAGTGCTGTATCCGTATGACGGAGCCGCACGAGCAAAACGCGCGCAGGCCGTGAGCAAAAGGCACGCAGGCAGAGATAGCAAGCCGCGCGCCTCGCCGTTCGTCATGGCTCCAGTTGCGCCGCGGCCTCGAAGAATGCCCGCGCGCGCGGATCGTTCGCGAACGCGGCATTGATGCGTATCCACGGGCTCGTCTCCGCGTTCGGCCGAAAGTAGCTGCCTGGCGCAACGGTCACGCCGAGCGGCGCGCCGCACTCCACCAGCCGCTGCGCATCGTCGACATGCGGCACGCGCGCCCACACGAACTTGCCGCCCAGCGGATTTTCGAACACCTGCCAGCCGCCCATTTCAAGCGTCTGCACCGTCGCGCCGAGCGCATCGCGCATGCGCCGGCGCAATCTTTCGAGATGCTTGCGATACATTCCGCGTTCGAGCAGCGCGACGGTCACTGCTTCCGCGAAGCGCGATCCGCCGATGCTCGTCAGCATCTTGATGTCGGCGAGGTCCTTGATGGTTGCGTGGTCCGCGATCACGTAGCCGATGCGCAGCGACGACGACAGCGTCTTCGACAGACCGCCGATGTAGATCACGTGTTCGAGCTGATCGAGCGTCGCGAGGCGATCGGTGGGCTCCGCCTGGAAGTCAGCGTAGATGTCGTCTTCGAGAATCTTGAAGCCGTGCTCGCGCGCCAGTTGCAGCAGACGGAACGCGACGGGCGGCGCGACCGTCGTGCCCGTCGGGTTGTGAAACACCGAGTTGATAAAGAAGAGCTTCGGCCGATGCTGCTGCAACTGCGCCTGCAACGTATCGAGATCGGGCCCTGTGCGCGTGCGCGGAATGCCGACGAGCTTCACGCCATGCAGCTTCAGCAGGCCGTTGAAATTGTAGTAGCCGGGATCTTCGACGAAGATCGTGTCGCCGGGCTTGAGCATGTAGCGCATCAGCAGATCCATCGCCTGGCTCGCGCCGATCGTGATGAGGATCTGCGACGCGTCCGCGTCGATGCCGAGCTGCGCGACGCGCCCCTGCAAATGCTCGCGCAGCGCCGCGTTGCCGAGCGGCGTCGCGTAGTCGATCATGCTTGCGCCGTCGGTGCGCGACACGTAGCGGATCGCCTGCGCGAGGCTGTCCATGTCGCGCCACGCTTCGGGGATGAAGCCGCTGCCGAGTTTTAGCGATTCGCCGGGATGATTGAACTGCTGAAGAATGTGCACCGATTCCTCCTCGGCGCGGCGCGGATCGGATGCACCCTGGCAACTCATCGACGCGCGATGCCGCTCCGCCACGTAAAAGCCCGAGCCGGGACGCGAATCCAGATAGCCGAGCGACACGAGCCGGTCATACGCCTCGATCACGGGAAAGCGGCTGATGTCGTTATCGGCGGCGAACTGGCGGATCGACGGCAGCCGCGCCCCCGGATGCGCGGTGCGCGAGCGTATCCATTCCTGCACGCCGCTCACGATCTGCTCGGTGAGCGGCACGCCGTTGTCGCGGTTCAGTTCGATGTCGAGCTTCATGGCGTGTATTCCTTCGCTTCGTCCTTCGTCGATGACGGACCGTCTGTTATGGCCGAAGCGCCAGCAACTGTCAGGTTTTCTGACTGTACAGTTCTTTCGAAACTGTTCAGTACTGTGCATGTGACAGCCATCATCGCACGCCAATAATGGATGCAAGCGAAAAAGCCTTTCAAGGAGCACTGCGATGCGTGAAATCCGTACTTTCGAACTCGAACACGGCGAGCCGGCGAGCGCCTGGCGGGTCGCGCAGCCGCTCGCAGTGAACGTGCTGGCGGGCGAACTGTGGCTGACCGTTGAAGGCGATGCCGAGGACTATTGGCTCGCGCCGGGCGAGTCGTTCGAGCTGAAGCATGGCGCCGTCGCGTGGATGAGCGCCGGACGTGAAGGCGCGCGGCTGTCGCTGACGGTTGCAGGCGGCGGGCGCGAGATGGGCGATACGCTGCGCGTTCAGCGGCGCCCAATGCGCTGGACGTGGATGCCGCGCTGGCTGCTTACCGCATGATGGCGGTTTCAGGATTGCGATTCGCGGTTTAAAGCGCCGTCAGTCGGCTTCATACGCGCCGATATACCTTGCGCGCGGACGGATCAGGCGGCCGTCGCTGGTCTGCTCGATCGCGTGCGCGATCCAGCCTGTCACGCGGCCCACTGCGAACAGCGTGAAGGCCGCGCCGGCGGGCAAGCCGAGCACCCGCTCGATGGCCGCGAGCGCGTAGTCGACGGTCGGCTCGGCGCCCGTCGTGTCGCGCACGGCGCGCGCAAGCCTTTGCACTTCGGCCAGCGACGAGCGCGCCGGCGCGCATTGTCCGAGCAGATCGAGCAGCAGCCGCGCGCGCGGATCGCCGTCCGGATACAGCGGATGGCCGAAGCCCGACAGCGCCGGACCCACCGAGCCATGCTCCGGATGCGCGAGCCGCGTGGCGAGATAGCGGTCCAGATCGGCGGCTCGCTCGGCTTCGTCGAACAATGCCGCGATGCGCGCCGTTTCTCCGCCATGCCGAGGCCCCGACAGCGCGGCGAGTCCGCCCGCGACGGCGCCGAACAGGTGCGTGCCCGTCGACGTGATGCAGCGCACCGTGAACGTCGACGCATTCAGTTCATGATCCGCGCAGGCGACGAGCGCCGCGCGCAGCAGGTTGGTCTGCGCGCGATTGCGCACGCCCCACGCGCTCGCGAGTTGCTTGTGCAGCGGTTCGTTCGACGGCGCAGCGGAAATCATCGCGCCTGCCAGCAGCCGGATCAGCGCGCAGGCATTGTCGAGCTGCGCATCGCGGCCGAGCGCCCAGACGCGCGGCATTTGCGCGGCGGCCGCGGGCAGCAGCACCAGCGCGCGGTCGAGCGGCGCGCTGTCGCTCCACAGCTTCAGCCACGCCGACCATTGCGCGGCGGCGAGCGGTGCGGCAGGCGCATCGGCGATGCGCCGCGCGCTGCATTCCCACAGCAGCGCCGCGACTTCTTCCAGCGTGGCTGTGCGCGCCAGTTCGATCGCGTCGCGGCCCCGATAGAGCAGCTTGCCGTCCGCGATCAGCGTGATCGACGATTCGAGCACGGGCACGCCCCAGTCCAATACTTTCTGCGCGACCTTGCCAGCGCGCTTGCCGTCTTCCTTGCGGCGCGCGAGGCGCCGCACTTCGTCGGCATCATAGAGACGGCGCTTGCTGTCCGCATCGGGCGTCGAGCGCAACATGCCCCGGCTGACGTACGCGTAGAGCGTCGTGACGCTGATGCCGAGCATCGTGGCGGCTTCGTCGGCGGACAGGTAACGCGGAGCGGACATCGCTTGTGTCCTCATGTGTGTGATATCGGAACGGGAAAGCCAAAGAAAACGATATATGTTGATTATATGAATCAAGATTGATCGTGGCGAGCGGCAAATCTAGACTGAGTTACGCCTTCTTCTGGATGCATACTCATCATGACGCCCCAGCTCGCTCTCGATCATCTGTGGTCCGTTGCCGGTTGCGATCCGGCCTTGCTCGATTACGCGGTCATCGACGGCAACGACCCGTCGCTGCCTTCCGTGTTCCGCGTCGGGACGCTCGCGAGTGCGTCGATTGCCGCGATGGGTCTTGCCGCCGCCGAATGCTTCAGGCTGCGTACGGGCCGCATGCAGCGCGTCGATGTGAGCGTGCGGCGCGCGCTCGTCGCGTTTCGCAGCGAGCGTTATCTGCGTGTCAACGATGGGCTGCCGCCCGAGTTACGCCATCCCGTCACCGGCTTCTATGCGACGCGCGATGGCCGCTGGGTCCAGTTGCACACGAACTTCCCGCATCATCTGCAAGGCGTGCTGAAGGTGCTCGGCTGCGAAGGCGAGCCGGGCGCCGTGGCCGAAGCGATACGCGGCTGGGACGGCGCGCAGCTCGACCAGACGCTCGCCGACGCCGGCCTGTGCGCCGCGCTGATCCGCTCGCCACGCGAATGGGCGGCGCTCGACCAGGCGAAGGCGATTGCGAATCTGCCGCTCTTCGAAATCGAACGGATCGGCGACGCGCCGCCGGAAGCGCCAGGGCGGGACGCGCCGCAGCGGCCGTTGAGCGGAACGCGCGCGCTCGATCTGTCGCGGATCATCGCGGGACCGGTGGCGGGGCGCGCGCTCGCGCAGCATGGCGCGGACGTATTGCTAATCAACGGGCCGCATCTGCCGAACATCGCGCCGCTCATCATCGACAACGGCCGAGGCAAGCGTTCGGCGACGCTCGATTTGCGCGAGTCCGCCGCGCGCGAGCAGTTGCACGCGCTCGCCGCCGATGCCGATGTGTTCCTTCAGGCGTACCGGCCCGGCTCGCTTGCTTCGCGCGGCTTTGCGCCCGAAGCGCTCGCGCGGATCAGGCCGGGCATCGTCTGCGTGTCGATTTCTGCGTATGGGCACGCGGGTCCGTGGTCGACGCGGCGCGGCTTCGACAGTCTCGTGCAATCGGCGAGCGGCATCGCGTACACGGAGAGCCACGCGGCTGGCGTCGAAGGGCCGAAGCATCTGCCGTGTCAGGCGCTCGATCACGCGACGGGCTATCTCGCCGCGTTCGGCGCGATGGTCGCGCTCGCGCGCCGCGCGCAGGAGGGCGGCAGCTGGCACGTGCGGCTGTCGCTTGCACAGACGGGGCGGTGGTTGCAATCGATGGGACAGATCGAGGGCGGCTGGCGCGCGCCCGACGTGACCTACGACGACGTGCAGGACTGTCTGCACGAAGTCGACTCGCCGTTTGGCCGCGTGCGCGCGGCGGCGCCCGCCGAGCAGATGTCGGAGACGCCTGCGTTCTATGCGCGGCCGCCCGTGCCGATCGGCACCGACGCGGCGCGCTGGGAAGACTGAGCCTCAACGATTGACGGGAGCAGAAAGCGCTTCTTACTTGCGCAGCTCGGCCACGAAATCGTAGTAGTCGTTGCGGCAGTAGGTATCGGTGAGCTCGATCGCACGCTGGTCCGCCGTGTAGCCGACACGCGTGATCAGCAGCAGCGCCTCGTTCGGCGCAATGCTCATCTGTTGCGCGATCTCGTCGTTCGCGTTGACCGCGCGGAAGTGCTGCAACGCGCGCACGATCGTCAGCCCGCGCTGTTCGAGATACGTGTACAGCGAATCGCCGATGGCCTGCGGATCGGGAATGATCGAAGCGGGAAACGTCGAGTTTTCGACGGCCATCACGATGCCGTCCGCGAGACGCAAGCGGCGCAAGCGCGTGACGGCGGCAGCGGGCGACAGCCCGAGCTGGATCACTTCATCGCGATTGGCGGGGACGATCTCGCGCGAGAGCCACTGCGAACTCGGCGTGAAGCCACGCCGGCGCAGCATTTCGCTGAAGCTCGACAGGCGCGACAGCGGGTCTTCATAGCGTGGCGTGATGAAGCTGCCCGCGCCTTGCGAACGGCGGATCAGCCCTTGTTCGACGAGCAGCGCGATCGCCTTGCGCGCGGTGATCCGCGATACGCCGAGCGCTTCCGACAACACACGCTCCGACGGCAGCGCTTCGCCCGCGTTCCAGCGGTTCTCGTGGATCGCGTTGCCGAGCTTGCGGGCGAGCTGAAGATACAGCGGAGTGTCGTTTTCCGGGTCCGGGCGCAGATCGCGCCAGCGGTCTTCCGAGGCTGGATTCATGTGACGGACGCAAGAAGGGCAAGCGGCAATTCTATGACATTGGCGCGCTGCGTTATAGCGGGGTTTTGCCGGGACGCCGATGCGTTTCGCGATCAGACGCTACACTCGTTGCATAGCCGATGCGTGACATGTAGTGACATGTAGGGACGCGCGCATCGTCATCACATCATCTGCGAGGAATCGAACATGACGAACGACATCGCCAGCGTGACGCTGCCCGACGGCGAACGCATTCCGAAACTGGGGCAGGGCACGTGGGAGATGGGCGAGCATCCGTCACGCCGCAAGGCCGAGATCGAGGCGCTGCGCGGCGGCATCGAACTGGGCATGACGTTGATCGATACGGCTGAAATGTACGGCGAAGGCGCGACGGAATCGCTACTTGGCGAGGCGTTGCACGGCCTGCGTGACGATGTCTTTCTCGTCAGCAAGGTCTATCCGCACAACGCGAGCAAGCGTGGCGTGCAGCATGCGTGCGAGCAGTCGCTGAAGCGCCTGAAAACCGATCGGCTCGATCTGTATCTGCTGCACTGGCGCGGATCGGTGCCGCTCGAGGAGACCGTCGCCGGCTTCGAGGCGCTGCGCCGCGACGGCAAGATACGTCACTGGGGCGTGAGCAACTTCGACGTCGACGATATGGAAGAGCTCATCGCCGTTCCTCATGGCGACGCGTGCGCGACCGATCAGATTCTCTACAACGTCGCGCGGCGCGGGCCGGAGTTCGATCTGTTCCGCTGGCTCGCGGCGCGCAAGATGCCCGCGATGGCGTATAGCCCCGTCGATCATGCGCGGCTGCCGAAGCGCTCGCCGCTCGACGATATCGCCGATGCGTACGGTGTGTCCGTGATTCAAGTCGCGCTCGCATGGGTGCTGCGGCAGCCCGACGTGTTTGCGATTCCGAAATCGGGACGCATCGAGCATGTGCGCGACAACGCGCGCGCGCTCGCACTTCGTTTGTCCGCCGATGATCTTGCCGCTATCGACGCGCACTTTCGTCCGCCGGGAAGCAAGCGGCCGCTTGAGATGCTTTAAGCGAGAAATGTTGCGGTTGCGTGCGTTGGGCCGGGTGATCTGCGGGCTTCGTGCGTTCGATGTTTGGCTCACTGCCCAGGCGGTGACGTTCGTTCGGCGATCGCAACGTCACCGCCAATGCGGGCCGGGAAGCGTCTACGCATTGTGTGATTGTTGCCGCGGGTGAACGGCGCGTGGCGTCCGCCGGATCTTAGTGTCCGTTGCCACCGCCGCCGTGACCGCCGCCTGACCCAGAGCCGCCACCGTAGCCGCCGCCTTTACCGAAACCACCCGCGCCAAAGCCGCCTCCAAAGCCGCCGCCGAAACCGCCTGCTCCAAATCCTCCGCCCGGTCCGCTCGGGCCGCCATGGCCGCCGCCACAACCGCATCCGCCGTTGCCACCGCCACCGTTACCGCCACCGCCACCGCCACCACCGTTACCACCACCGTTACCGCCACCGCCGCCGCCGCCGCCACCGCCGCCGCCGCCACCGCCGCCGCCGCCGCCAGCGCCGCCACCGCCGTTGCCACCACCGCCACCGCCACCGTTACCACCACCGCCACCGTTACCACCACCGCCACCGTTGCCACCACCACCGCCGCTTCCACCACCATTCCCACTTCCACCACCCGAGCCACCCGAGCCACCCGAGCCACCCGAGCCACCTGAGCCACCGAAACCACCGAAACCACCGAAACCACCGAAACCACCGAAACCACCGCCACCGCCCGAATTCCCACTCGGACCTGCCGCAGCTCCGCCAGAGCTGCCGCCGAAACCGCCACTGCCACCGCTACCGCCACCACTACCGCCCGAAGAAGCCCCAGCCGAACCCGAAGCGCTGGCCGCGCCCGCGCCGCTGCCACGTCCGCCATTCGCCGAGCAGTTGCCTTGGTTGCCAATACAAGTCTTGAGCAGAAAGACGGATGCTGCGTCGTCGGTTGCCGTCGTCGTGCTGGACTGCGCGCCTGTCGAGTCCGCATCGTTCTGGGCGAACTGCGTCGCAGCCGACGCTCCGCTTGCCATGAGCGGCGCATCGGCTGTGACGATCCACCTCGGAATCACTTCATCGGTGGATGCGGCCTGAACGAACTGGGCCGCCATCAAAGTCCCCGCGCCTACCGCGAAGGCTGCCGTACCTTTTATTGTCATGTAGTAGTACGTAGCAAGTTTGTTCGTATTCATCGCACCTCTCCCGAGGAAACGACGACCCCCGCAAGCCGTCATCCCTTTATGCTGCTTTTTGCTTTTGTCCCGTTTGCTCTGTCGAGCCGCGCGTGGGCCGGAAGTCCGCGAGGTTCATCAGATGCGAGACCGGCTGTCCTTTCTGTGCGCCGTTGCGTCGTTGCTTCATTCGTGTACCGGCGCAAAGCATCCCGGAGGATTCGCCGATCTCGCCGCAACCCCATGCGTGACTGTCGTTTAGCGATAAACATGCCATTGCGCGCGCACGCCCACTGCGTATGGCACTGATGTGACGGCTCGATTGCGCGCGCGTCGGAACGGATGAAAAACGTTTCGGACATGAAACGCAGGCCGCAAATCGCGCGGCTTTTCGTTTCAGCGATGGCGATGAGCGGTGTCAGCGATGCTCGATGAGCGGCTTCAGCGATGCTCGATGAGCGCGGCTAGAACAGGCGTTTCAGTCGCGGCGTTGAAGAACGCGCAACTCGTCGACGGGAATATGGCAACGGATGCGATGCCCGTCTCCGGCATCGGTGAAGGGCGGGTCCTGTTGTTCGCAGATCGCACCGAGCTTGCGCGGACAGCGTGTATGAAAGACGCAGCCCGAAGGCGGTGAAGCGGCGCTCGGCAATTCGCCCGACAGGCGGATGCGTTGCGTGCGGCTGTTATCGCGCGTTTCGTCCGGCTCGCCGGCGTGCCCATCGAGCGTCGGCACGGAAGACAGCAGCGCTTCCGTATAAGGATGATGCGGACCGTTGAACACGGCGTCGGCGGGCCCGATCTCGAGCAGCCGGCCAACGTACAGCACCGCGATGCGATCCGACAGATAGCGCACGACATGCAGATCGTGCGAGATGAACACATAGCTCACGCCGCGATCGCGCTGCAGATCGGCGAGCAGGTTGAGGATCGCTGCCTGCACGGACACGTCGAGCGCGGAGGTCGGCTCGTCGCACACGACGATGCGCGGATCGCCCGCGAACGCGCGCGCAATAGCGACGCGCTGCTTCAAGCCGCCCGACAGTTGCCGGGTGCGCGACGTCAGATAGCGGTCTGGCAGCCGCACGGCTTGCGTCAGCGACGCGAGCCTTTCGTCGCGCGCGGGCCCGTGCAGCGAAGACAGTCGCGACAGCGCGCGGCCGATCAATCGCTTGACGGAGTGCGCGCGATTGAGCGCGGAGTCCGGATTCTGGAAGACGATCTGCAGCGACTTCACCTGGTCGTCGTTGCGATTCGTGACGCGCGGCGGCAGGCGCGCGCCGTCGAGTTCGATGACGCTGCCCGCGTCGGGCGAGATCAGGCCGAGCAGCAGCTTCGCGAGCGTCGTCTTGCCGCTGCCCGATTCACCGACGAGGCCGAGCGTCTCACCCTTCGCGAGTTCGAGCGACACGTCGTCGACGGCGCGCAGCGTCGCGCCCGGCACGTGAAAGGTCTTCGACACGTTTTCCGCGCGCAGAACGGGCGAATGATCGTGCGCGCTGCGTGCATTGTCGGGTACATCGCTGGGTGCATCGTCGGACGCATCGTCCGATGCATGCAAGGCCGTCACGCGCGGCAGTTCCATTGCGCGTTCGTGATAGTGGCAGCGAGACATCTGATCGCCGTACTGCGATTTCACGCGATAAGGCGGCGGTGCTTCGCGACGGCAGCGGTCGTCCGCGAGACGGCAACGCTCCGCGTAGATGCAGCCCTGCGTGACGGAGCCCGGCTGCGGCAGGCTGCCCGCGATCGTATCGAGCCGGTCGGTGTCCTTGCTGCGATCCGACGTGGGCAGACAGCGCAACAGGCCCACGGTGTACGGATGACGCGGCCGCGCGAACACATCCTGCGTCGCGCCTTCTTCGACGAGCTTGCCCGCATACAGCACGCCGACGCGCTCGCACATGCGCCCGATCACCGCGAGGTTGTGGCTGATGAAGAGCACAGCCGTGCCGAACTCTTCGCGCAGTTGTGCGACGAGATCGAGCACTTCAGCTTCGACGGTGGCGTCGAGTCCCGTCGTCGGTTCGTCGAGAATCAGCAGCGCGGGTTGCGACGCGAGCGCCATCGCGATCACGACGCGCTGCTGCATGCCGCCCGACAGCTGATGCGGATAACTGTCCATCACGCGCTCGGGCTCGGCGATGCGCACCTTGCGCAGCATCTCGGCAGTTCGCGTGAGCGCTTCATCGTAGGTCGCACCGGACGCTTCGAACGCTTCCGACACCTGGCGCGCAACGGTCAGCGAAGGGTTCAGCGCGCGGGACGGGTCCTGATAGACCATCGAGATCGCGTTCGCGCGCATCTCGCGCAGCGCGACAGCATCGAGCGAATGCACTTCCTTGCCCGCGATCGAAATGCGGCCCGCCTTCACGCGGCCATTGCGCGGCAGATAGCGCAGCGTTGCCATCGCGACCGTCGACTTGCCGCAACCCGATTCGCCGACGAGCCCATACGATTCGCCGCGCTTGATCCGAAACGATACGTCCTGCAGCACTTCGCGCTCGCGTCCGCGCGTGCGGTACGTGACGGTGAGTCCGACGATCGTGAGCGCGTCCGACTGCTCGCTCTTCGACACGTCGAAAGCGGGAAACGAGGCGGGAGGTGAGGGGGGCGGCCCGTTCATCCGTCGACGGCTCCTTGCACGGCATCCGCGATCAGATTCACGCCGACCACGAGCGAAGCGATGGCCGCCGCGTCGAACACGACCGTCCACCATGCGCCGCCCGCCATCAGCGTGTACGACTCGGAGAGCGCGAGGCCCCAGTCGGCGGAAGGCGGCTGGATGCCGAAGCCGAGAAACGACAGCGTCGCGACCGCGAAGATCGCGTAGCCGAGGCGCACCGTCGCTTCGACGATGATGGGCGGCAGCACGTTCGGCAGGATCTCGGCGAACATGATGTAGAGCGCGTTCTCGCCGCGCAGCTGCGCCGCGGCCACGTAGTCGAGATGCCGTTCGGCGAACACGGCGGCGCGCACCGTGCGTGACGTGATCGGCGCGAACGTGATGCCGATCACGAGGATCACCGTCGCGTTCGAAGCGCCTACAGCCGCCAGCGCGAGCAGCGCGACGATCACGAGTGGCAGCGCGAGCACGGCATCGATCGCGCGTCCGATCACGTTGTCGACCCAGCCGTCGAAGTAGCCGACCACCAGACCGAGCGCGGTGCCCGCGAGCGTGCCGAGCAGCGTCGCGAGCGGCGCGATCGTCAGGATGTCGCGCGCGCCGACGATAACGCGCGAGAGCACGTCGCGGCCCAACTGATCGGTGCCGAACCAGTGTCCCTGCGCGGGCGGCGCGAGCGAGTTCAGCGGATCGGATGCATACGGATCGAGCGGCGCGATCCACGGACCCGCAATCGCGCAGACGATCCACCACAGCACGATGACGGCGCCGACGATGAACGTCGGTGAGCGCAGCAACACGCGCAGCGTGTCGTAGCGGCGCTCGCGCGGGCGCGGCGCGGGTGTTCGCAGCGGCGTTTGCGGTGGCGTTTCAGGTGGCGTAACAGGCGAGGCGGGCGTCGTGCTCATTCGGCGCTCCTCACGCGCAAGCGCGGATTGAGCAGCACGTACGCTGCATCGGCGATGAGATTCGCGGCCGTATACACGACGCCGATCGTCAGCACGCCCGCTTCGAGCATCGGAAAGTCCTTGGCCTTCGCCGCGTTGTAGATCAGCGAGCCGATGCCCTGGTAGTGGAACAGCGTCTCCACGACGACAAGCCCGCCGATCATGTAGCCGAGTTGCGTCGCGGCGACCGTGATGGTCGGCAGCAGCGCGTTGCGCAGCACGTGCCGCCCGATCACGATATGCGGCGGCAACCCCTTGAGGATCGCGGTGCGCGTGTAGTCGGCGTCGAGCGCCTCGACGGTGCCCGCGCGCGCCATCCGCGCGATATAGCCGAAGAACACGAAGACGAGCGGCAGCACGGGCAGGATCAGATGCTTCAGTTGCGTGAGGATGCCCGCATTGGCGGGATACGATGCCTCGATGGGCAGCCATTGCAGCCACACGCCGAATACGAGTATCAGTACGATCGACGACACGAACTCCGGCACCACCGTCGCCGACAGGCCGGCGATGCTGATCGTGCGGTCGAGCCAGCGTCCCGCGTGCATCGCGGCCCACACGCCGCCCGCGATGCCGAGCGGCACAACCACGATGAACGCGAGAAAGCCGAGCTTCGCGGAGTTCGCCAGCGCGTTGCCGACGAACGGCGCAACGGGCTCGCGAAACGCGTACGACATGCCCATGTCGCCGTGCACGAAGTGCGTGATCCACTGCACGTACTGCGTGAGAAGCGGCCGGTCCGCGCCCAGCTGATGATTGAGCGCCGCGACCGCGCGCGCATCGGCGAGCGGCCCAAGCAGCGCGCGGCCGATGTCGCCGGGCAGCAGTTGGCCGCCCGCGAACACGATGATCGACAGGAGCCACAGCGTAATCAGCGACAAGCCGACACGCGTCGCGACGAAACGCGCGACACGCGCCGTACTGCCACCCGAGCCGCGCGCGATGGAAGAGGGGACCGTGCTCGACATCGATATCTCTTGCTCGCGGCGTCGCGCGGGGTCAGGCCGCGAGCGTCGCGCGATCGAAATACAGCTGCGCGATCGCGGTGAAGCGCACGCCGTTCAGCTGCTTGCGCGCGGCGATCAGCTGATCGTAGAAGAACGGAAAAATCACGGGCGTTTCGTCGAGCAGCAATGTCTGGATCTGCGCAGACACTTTCTTTTGCGACGAGAGATCGAGTGCCGCGACGTAGTCGGCGACCAGCTTGTCGTACTGCGGGTTCTTGAAATGCGCGGCGTTCCAGGTGCCCGTGCTCGTCAGCGGCGCGTTGAGGAACACGTTCGGCACGCCGCGGCTGCCGTAATCGGTGATGCCCAACGGCGCGTCGAGCCAGTCCGATTTGCCTGGCGTGCCCGAGCCGTAGTACTGCGACTGGCTCTCGACCTTCAGGTTGATGCGTATGCCGACGGCCTTCGCGTAGTTCTGCACGACGACGGCGAGGTCGGGAATCTCCATGAACTTCTCCGTCGTGAGCGTCACGTCGAAACCGTTCGGCACGCCCGCCTGCGCGAGCAGCTGCTTCGCTTTCGCCACATCGATCTTGCGCTGCGGCACGCCTGCATCCGACGACGGAAACGCAGGCGCGAACGGGCTGTCGTTGCCCACTTGCGCGCGGCCCTTGAACAGGCCCTTGACGATCACATCGCGATCGAGCGACAGAGCGAGCGCCTGGCGCACGCGTTTGTCCTTGAACTGCGGGCTGTCGACGCGCATGTGAATCTGCCGGTGCGCGCTCGACTTCACGCCGATCACCTTGAACTCGGGATTGTTCATCAGGCCCTGGCCGCCCTGCACGGTGAACGTGCCCATCACGTCCGCCTGATGGCCTTGCAGCGCGAGTATCTGCGCCTGCTGGTCGGCGTAGAACGCGAACTGCACGCGTTGCGGCAACGCTTTTTCACCCCAGTAGTCGGGATTGCGCACGAACGTCGCGCCGACCTTCGCCTGATACTTCTCGAGCTTGAACGGGCCCGTGCCGATGAAGCTCTTCTCGTATCCGCCCGTGTAGCTCGCCGGCAGGATCACTGCGTTGTAGTTGTCCGACGAAACGTAGTACGGGAAATTGCCATTGGGCGCGTCGAGATGGAACGCGACGGTGTGATCGTCGACGACTTTCGTCCCGCCTTTCGACAGCACGCCCTTCAGCACCGACAACGCAGCCGAGCCGGCGGCGGGATCGGCGAGACGGTCGAAGGTCGCGGCGACGTCCTTCGCGGTGAACGGCTGGCCGTCGTGGAACTTGACGTTCTCGCGCAGCTTGAAGGTCCACACGTCGCCCTTGTCGTTCGGCTTCCACGACAACGCGAGCGCGGGCTTGAGCACCTGCTTTTCGCCGTCGTCGTCGATCAGGAATTCGCCCGTCTGATTCAGCAGGCAGAGACTGGCGGCATCGGTGACCGTCATCGGATCGACGGCGCCCGCAGGCGTCAGGTGCGCGACGCGGATCGTTCCGTTCGCGCTCGCCGTGCCTTGCGCGCGGGCGCTGTGCGGGGCGAGCAGGCCGCCGCCCACGAGCGACATGCCGATCACGCTCGCGTATCGCAGCAGCTCGCGCCGAGTGAGACGGCCGGTCAGCCATTCGTCGATCGCATGATTGCCGTAGGCGTCGGCGCTGCGGCGTGTCGCCTCGACGTCAAAAGCGGCTGCTGAAAGAGGCGCAAAACGCGGGTCCGCGGAATTCTTCATCGATGGTTAGTCCGATCCGTTCTGTTGGGACGCCACGCGTTGTGCGCGCGGCGCTGCGGGTTGACGCAAGCGGTACTGCGGCGACGATGCGGGTTCAGTGTAAGCGATTGCCTTTGTGTTGGGAGCATTCGTGTCCGCCAGGGGTTCCCTTCAGACGAATCGGCGATGAACATGTGTCGCGCACACAACGCCCGCGGCGCTTGTCCGGACGCTCGACGGCGTTGCGGTGGCCGATCCGTTGTTCTGGCGGCGCGCATGCCGCGTTCATTCGCTGTTTATGAAGCGCTTATGAGGCGGTCATGAGGTGCTCGCGGGGCGCTCGTGGGCGATTGGCGCGGCTCGGCGCATATTGCAGCGCTAGCGGCCTGGCGGCCTGGCGGCCTGGCGGCCGATCGGCGCCGGCCTGCGCCAGCGATGAAACAGGATCGAGCCGATCCAGCACAGCATGAACACGCTGACGATCCCATAGCCGAGCGTGCCGAAGCGCGCGTTGACGGCGGCCACCGCGTCCCAGGCGCGGCCGTCGAGGCCCAGTTTGTCCGCCAGCAAGCCGAGCGCTTCGATGCCGCCGATCGCGATGGCGACGACGGCGGACACGAACGTGATGCTCGCGTTGTAGTAGAGCTTGCGCTTCGGATCGTCCATCGCCCAGCCGTACGCGTGGACCATCAGCACGTTGTCGGTCGAATCGACGAGCGTCATGCCCGCCGTGAAGAGCGCCGGAAACACGAGGATCGAGTAGAGCGGCAGACCTTTGCCCGCTTCGGCAGCGGCGATCGCGAGCAGGCCGATTTCCGTCGCCGTGTCGAAGCCGAGGCCGAACAGCACGCCGACGGGGTACATGTGCCAGCTTTTCGTCACGAGGCGGAAAAGCGGCTTCAGCGCGCGCGACAGCAGACCGGCGGGCGCGCCGCGCGCGGCGTCTTCATGCGACAGTTGCCCGCCTCGCTGCGCGTGACGGTAGCGGCGCCATACGTCGCGCAGAATCGCGAGATTGACGCCGGCGAGCACGAGCAGGAAGGCGGAAGAGACGATCGTCCCGATGGTCCCGCCGACCGCGTGAAACGCTTCGAAGCGCCCATGCAGCGTCAGCGCCGTCAGCGCGATGCCGACTGTCGCCGCGATCACGATGCTCGAATGTCCAAGCGAGAACGCGAGCCCGACACCGAGCGGGCGCTTGCCTTCCTGCATCAGCTTGCGCGTGACGGCGTCGATGGCGGCGATGTGGTCCGCGTCGACTGCGTGCCGCAGTCCGAAGCCATACGCGAGCAGCGCTGTGCCGAGCAGCAGCGGATAGTGGCGAAACGCGATCAGCGCCCATGCCCACGCGGCGACGTTTGCGCCGATCAGTCCGGCGTACAGCGTGACGAGGCGAGGGCGCAGTGAAGTGGGCGGCGTCATGCGGGCGTGGTCTTGAGCGTGTGGTTTGCGCGGGACGTCAGTGATCGTGCGGATGCTTGTGAATCGGATCGACCCAGTAGACGGTCTCAGGCTTTTCGACGGCATCGATGTTCAGGTTCACGACGACGGCTTCGTTGTCGCTGCGCACGAGCACGCATTCGAGCGGATCGTCGGTGCTCGCGTTAATCTCCTGATGCGGCACATACGGCGGCACGAAGATGAAGTCACCGGGGCCCGCTTCCGCAGTGAATTCCAGATGCTCGCCCCAACGCATCCGCGCATGGCCGCGCACCACGTAGATGACGCTTTCTAGCGCGCCGTGATGATGCGCGCCCGTCTTCGCATTCGGATGGATCATCACGGTGCCCGCCCACAGCTTCTGTGCGCCGACGCGTGCCGCGTTGATCGCGGCGGCGCGGTTCATGCCTGGCGTTTGCGGCGTGTTCGTGTCGAGCTGGTCGCCCTTGATGACCTTTACGCCGTGCTCGCGCCAGTCGATCGGAGTCTGGGGCGCCTGCTGATGTTCGTCGCTCATGTGTCGTCTCCTTGTTCGGGCGGCATTGCGCGCGGTTGACTTCATTCGCGCTCGCGCCCCTATGCGTACAACGATGTGATTGCTGATTTGATCGCGCTGGGAGTCGCTTCATTCTGGCATGGCCAAAAACTTCGCGTATGACGCTGCGCCAGAACGCGAGCGCAACAAAAAAGCCCGACCTTGCGGAACGGGCTTTCATGCTCGACGAGAAGACCGCCTATTTCCCCTTCGAATTGATGATCGCCTCCGACACGTTGTTCGGCGTCTCGGCGTAATGCTTGAACTCCATCGTGTACGTCGCGCGGCCTTGGGTGAGCGAGCGCAGCGACGTCGAGTAGCCGAACATCTCGGCAAGCGGCACTTCGGCGCGCACGAGCTTGCCGCCGCCGCCCGCGATGTCCTCCATGCCCTGCACGATGCCGCGGCGGCCCGACAGGTCGCCCATCACGTTGCCCATGAAGTCCTCGGGCGTTTCCACTTCGACGGCCATCATCGGTTCGAGCAGCACCGGCTTCGCGCGGCGCATGCCTTCCTTGAACGCCATCGAGCCGGCCATGCGGAACGCGTTTTCGTTCGAGTCGACATCGTGGTACGAGCCGAAGGTCAGCGTCACCTTCACGTCGACGACGGGGTAGCCTGCGAGCACGCCCGCCTTCAGCGTCTCCTGGATGCCCTTGTCGACGGCGGGAATGAATTCGCGCGGAATCACGCCGCCCTTGATCGCGTCGACGAACTCGTAGCCCTTGCCCGGATCCGGTTCGACCGTGATCACCGCGTGACCGTACTGGCCGCGTCCGCCCGACTGCTTCACGAACTTGCCCTCGACGTTCTCGATCTTCGTGCGCACCGTTTCGCGATACGCGACCTGCGGCTTGCCGACCGTTGCCTCGACGCCGAACTCGCGCTTCATCCGGTCGACGAGAATTTCCAGATGCAGCTCGCCCATGCCGGAGATGATCGTCTGGCCGGATTCTTCGTCGGTGGTAACGCGGAACGACGGGTCCTCCTGCGCGAGACGGTTGAGCGCGATGCCCATCTTCTCCTGGTCGGCCTTCGTCTTCGGCTCGACGGCTTGCGAGATCACCGGGTCGGGGAAGATCATCCGCTCGAGGATGATGATGTTGTTCGGGTCGCACAGCGTGTCGCCCGTCGTCGCTTCCTTCAGGCCGACAGCAGCCGCGATGTCGCCCGCGCGCACTTCCTTGATTTCCTTGCGCTCGTTCGCGTGCATTTGAAGAATCCGGCCGAGGCGCTCCTTCTTTTCCTTCACCGGGTTGTAGACGGTATCGCCCGATTCGACCACGCCCGAGTACACGCGGAAGAAGATCAGCTGGCCGACGAACGGGTCCGTCATGATCTTGAACGCGAGCGCGGAGAACGGCTCGTCATCGCTCGGATGACGCTCCGCTTCCTTGTCGTCTTCGGTGTGGCCGAGGATCGCGGGCACGTCGACGGGCGAGGGCAGATAGTCGATCACTGCATCGAGCATCGCCTGCACGCCCTTGTTCTTGAACGCGCTGCCGCACAGCATCGGCACGATCTCGTTGGCGATCGTGCGCTTGCGCAGGCCCGTCTTGATCTCGTCTTCCGTCAGGCTCTCGTGATCGGTCAGATACTTTTCGAGCAGCTCTTCACTCGATTCCGCCGCCGCCTCGACCATCTTTTCACGCCACTCGTGCGCGAGGTCCTTCAGGTTGTCGGGAATCTCTTCGTAGGTGAACTTGATGCCCTGGCTCTCGTCGTCCCAGACAATCGCCTTCATCTTCACGAGATCGACGACGCCCTGGAAGTGATCTTCCGCGCCGATCGGAATCTGGATGGGCACGGCCACACCCTTCAGGCGCTCGCCGATCTGCCGCTGCACGCGGAAGAAATCCGCGCCGACGCGGTCCATCTTGTTGACGAACGCGATGCGCGGCACCTTGTACTTGTTCGCCTGGCGCCACACGGTTTCGGACTGCGGCTGCACGCCGCCGACGGAGTCGTACACCATGCACGCGCCGTCGAGCACACGCATCGAGCGTTCGACTTCGATCGTGAAGTCGACGTGTCCCGGCGTGTCGATGATGTTGATCCGGTGCTCCGGATAATTGCCGGCCATGCCTTTCCAGAACGCCGTCGTGGCCGCCGACGTGATCGTGATGCCGCGCTCCTGCTCCTGCTCCATCCAGTCCATCGTCGCCGCACCGTCGTGAACCTCGCCGATCTTGTGAGTCACGCCGGTGTAGAAAAGAATGCGTTCGGTGGTGGTGGTCTTGCCGGCATCGATGTGAGCACTGATACCGATGTTCCGGTATCGCTCGATAGGAGTCTTGCGGGGCACGTGAACCTCCATGAGTTGGCGCGCCGGTGAATGGCGCCGGGCTTTACGCTGGGATTGAATGCGCGGCCCGGCCGATCTCGGTGCTGCAGGTGAGACTATAAGAATAGCGTGTCGCCCTGGCTTTTGCAGGAATCCTGCCAACACACGCGCAACGCCGCGCCTGCCTTGCGTTGCAATGCGGCGGACGAAAAAAAGCCGGCGCGCCCCAAGGCTGCGCCGGCTTGTGTTTGTTCGGCCGTTGACGGTTTCCGGCTCGCGCCGTTCGCGTGCTTGTCGTGCTTATTGCGGTGCCGGCAGGCCCTGAATCTTCGTTCCGGGCTTGATGCCCTTCGACGTGAACCAGCCCTTGCTCATCTCCAGCGCATACACGCCATTGTTTTTCGGGCAATGGTTGTTGGTGGTTTCGGCCTGCATCTCGTCGATGTCGGTGACCGTGCCGTCGGCGCGTATGAATGCGATCGACAGCGGAATCAACGTGTTCTTCATCCAGAAGCAATGCACGGCGTTCTCGCCGAACACGAAAAGCATGCCTTCGTTCGGCGCGAGTTGCGTGCGGTACATGAGGCCCTGCTCGCGGTCGGCGTCGTTCGCGGCAACGGCGGCGTCGATGACGAACATGCCCGCCGAGAGTTTCGCGCGCGGAAAATCGCCCGGCTGCTTCGCGCCCTGAGGCATCTGCTGTGCAAGGACGTCCTGCGAGGACAACGTTGCCAGCGACACTGCGGACAATGCGGCGACAGGCAGTGCAACTGCAATTGCGAAGCGCGCCATCAACGAGCGCAAAGAAAATCGCACGACGTGACTCCTTGCTGAATATGAACCGCGAATGTTACGCGAGCGCGTCAAAAACAAAAAGGCAGAGAGCCTTGCGGCCATCTGCCTTTCAACGCCGTAAGAACGGCAATGATGCTAATTCTTGACTGCGTTATTGCAACAAACTTATTCCGAAGCTGCCGAAGCTGCGGCTGCCGGAGCTGCCTTCTTGTGCGACTTCTTGTGTGAAACCTTCTTGTGCGACGACTTGTGAGCCGACGAAGCTGCTGCTGCCGGAGCTGCCGAAGCTGCTTCCGGTGCCGAAGCTTGTGCGAATGCTGCCGTTGCGAAGAGACCAGCGACCAGAGCGGCGATCAGTTTGTTCATTTTGTGAATCCTCGACTTTAGTTAATTAACCAAATGACCCGGTTAGGTTGAGTCATGTCGTTAAACGTGCCGTCCACCTTTCGGTTGACATCCGCATCGAAGAAATTTTTCTCAGCGGCTGCTAGCGTTCGGACACCCCGTACAGGTCGTCGAAGCGGCTTGTATCAAGGCTCTTGAGGCTCAATGCCGGACAGCTTCAGCGGCATCTGCGTCGAATAACGCGTGACGTTGCGGCACGGTTGACGAAAATCTTCTGGAATTTTTTTGAGTGCGCCGCGCGGACGTTCGAATGCTTTTTTGAGGCTCTATCGCACGCTTTTCAAATAGCGAAAAGAACAGAAAACTGCATGCCGATACAACGGCTTAGTGCTGCCGATGACGAGGTTTTCCGAGGTATGGCGGTTGCTATGCGAGGCCATCCCACGGTGCGCGCGAAGGCAACTCGATGCACTCGCCCGGCTGCAATCCGAGCGAAAAGATATCGAGCGCGCCGACACCGACGCGCACGAGACGCAGCGTCGGAAAGCCGACGGCTGCCGTCATGCGGCGCACCTGACGGTTCTTGCCTTCGGTGATCGACAGTTCGATCCACGTCGTGGGAATCGCGGCGCGATAACGGATAGGCGGCGTGCGTGCCCATAGCGCATCGCCGGGCTCGACGAAATCCACGCGGCAGGGGCGCGTCACATAGTCGCCGAGATCGACGCCGCGCGCGAGCGCCTTCAGATCGTTCGGACCAGGCGCGCCTTCGACTTGCGCCCAATAGCGCTTCACCAGCTTGTGACGCGGCTCGGCGATGCGCGCCTGCAATGCGCCGTCGTCGGTGAGCAGCAGCAGGCCTTCGCTATCGGAGTCGAGTCGGCCGGCGGGATAGACACCGGGCACTTTCACCCAGTCGGCAAGCGACGCGCGTGTTTCGTGCGGCGAGAACTGGCAGATCGTGCCGAAAGGCTTGTTGAGAGCGAGCAGAGTCATGCGTGAGCGAAGCACAGTGCGGACGCGGCGTCCGTGCGGTCGCAGCAACGCGATCGCCGCGCGCCGACGGCCAGTACGGGCAAGTCCGGTGGCAAATGGCGAGATCTTAATGCATAATATGGAACGTTATGTCTTGTGTCTTATATAAGACATAGGAGATGCGACTCCTCTCGCGCCAGCGAGGCCGCCGCGGCATGCGTTGGTGCTCGTCCCGAGGGCAGCGTTACGCTGACGTGGGCTAGAATACCCGCCTGCCTGTCTGCTGCATGAGCGTTGGCTCGCAGTATCGGGTATCGGCATTCGCAGCGGCATCTTGCCGCGTCGCGCGCAAGAGGAGCGCCCCGGTTTCGCAGTTCCAACCTGTTCTCACAGACCAGCCATCACTGGAGTCCGATCATGGCGTATCAGCACATCAAGGTTCCGACTGACGGTGACAAGATCACAGTCAACGCGGATTTCTCGCTCAACGTTTCCGACCAGCCGATCATTCCGTACATCGAAGGCGACGGCACGGGCTTCGACATCACGCCCGTGATGCTCAAGGTCGTCGATGCCGCCGTTGAAAAGGCCTACGGCGGCAAGCGAAAGATTCACTGGATGGAGATTTACGCGGGCGAGAAGGCGACCAAGGTCTACGGTCCCGATGTGTGGCTTCCTGACGAAACGCTGGAGGTGCTGAAGGAATACGTCGTGTCGATCAAGGGGCCGCTGACGACGCCTGTCGGCGGCGGCATCCGTTCGTTGAACGTCGCGCTGCGCCAGGAGCTCGACCTTTACGTGTGCCTGCGTCCCGTGCAGTACTTCAAGGGTGTGCCGTCGCCGCTGCGCGAGCCGGAGAAGGTCAACATGGTGATCTTCCGCGAGAACTCGGAAGACATCTACGCGGGCATCGAATGGCCGGCCGAATCGCCGGAGGCGAAGAAGGTCATCAAGTTCCTGCGCGAAGAAATGGGCGTGAAGAAAATCCGCTTCCCCGACACGTCGGGCATCGGCGTGAAGCCGGTGTCGCGCGAGGGCACGGAACGTCTGGTGCGCAAGGCGATCCAGTATGCGATCGACAACGATCGCCGCACGGTCACGCTGGTTCACAAGGGCAACATCATGAAGTACACGGAAGGCGCATTCCGTGACTACGGCTACGCGCTCGCACAGAAGGAATTCGGCGCGGAGCTGATCGAAGGCGGCCCGTGGATGAAGGTGAAGAATCCGAAGACGGGCAACGACATCGTCGTGAAGGACGTGATCGCCGATGCGTTCCTGCAGCAGATCCTGCTGCGTCCCGCCGAATACGATGTGATCGCCACGCTGAACCTGAACGGCGACTACATCTCCGATGCGCTGGCGGCACAGGTCGGCGGCATCGGCATCGCGCCGGGCGCCAACATGTCGGATTCCGTCGCGATGTTCGAAGCGACGCACGGCACGGCGCCGAAGTACGCGGGCAAGGATTATGTGAATCCTGGCTCGGAAATTCTCTCGGCGGAAATGATGCTGCGCCACCTGGGCTGGACGGAAGCAGCAGACGTCATCATCTCGTCGATGGAAAAGTCGATTCTGTCGAAGCGCGTGACGTATGACTTCGCGCGTCTGATGGAAGGCGCGACGCAAGTTTCCTGCTCGGGTTTCGGGCAGGTGTTGATCGAGCATATGTGATCGCGTCTTAACGCTTCGGTATCCTGCACGGACCCCGGCAAGCTCTTGCTTGCCGGGGTTTTTCGTTTGGGCTTGCGTCATCAACGCATTGGCCGCGCTGCGTTATGATCGAGTGATCCGCCTTGTCATCGGACATCGCATTCCCGTACCCGTCGATAGATACGCATGACTCTGCTTTCGCGCATCCTCATCGTGTTGACGCTCGCCTTGCTCGGCATGCAGGGCGCGTCCGCGTGCGAGCATGAGCATGCGTCGCAGCCGCCGCGAACGATGCACTCGCATGAGTCGATGCGCGTCGTTGCAATGCATTGCGATGTTTCGATGGACACGCGCGATGCGGGCTCGCCTTGCAGCCACTCGCATTCGCTGTGCTGCATGACGATGTGCGGCGTTCACTGCAGCGCGATGCTGTCGGGTGCGGGCGTTCCCGCGCGCATGTCGTCGGCCGACGTGCCCGTCCCTCGCAGCGACCCGGCGTGCGCGGGTGTCACGCGCGCGCCGCCGGTGCGGCCGCCGATCGTGTGACTGCTTCGTGTCGGCGCGCTTATTCGTGGCGCGCAAAAACGCAACGCGATGCGTGAGCGCACACGCGCTCGCAACTCGTCACACGATCCATGCGCGGCGAGCACTCTGATTGCCGCGCCGCATCAGCAAGGAAACGATCCATGATTCGCAGGGAATTTCTCGTCCGCACGTTGAGCGCCGCCGTTGCTTCGCTCTTCGCGCGCGACGTTTTCGCACAGCACTCGATGCACGACATGCATGGCACGCACGACATGTCCGGCATGGGCGATATGAAAGACATGCCCGGCATGTCGCAGGATCATGCGGCCCACTCGCATGCCGCGTCGTCCGCTGGCCACCTCGCGTCCGAAACGGCGCTGCCCGCAGGCGCGCCACTCGCCTCATTCCGCAAGCTCGTGAACGAGAGCAGCGAGCCGGGCGTCTTTCGAGCGACGCTCGTCGCGCAGCCAGTGCGCCGCCAGTTGGTGCCGGGTCATTCCACCGCGCTGTGGCTCTACGGTGATGCCGCGCAAGGCTCGATCGTCGGTCCGCTGATCGACGTGCGCGAAGGCGACACCGTCGAAATCCGCTTCGTCAACCGTTTGCCGCAGCCGTCGACGATCCACTGGCACGGGCTACCCGTGCCGCCCGATCAGGACGGCAATCCGACGAACCCCGTCGCGCCTGGCGCGACGCACGTCTATCGCTTCACGCTGCCGCGCGGCAGCGCGGGCACGTACTGGTATCACCCGCATCCGCACATGATGACGGCGGAGCAGGTGTTTCGCGGGCTGGCAGGGCCGATCATCGTGCGCGCCGCTGACGACCCCCTCGCCGCATTTCCGGAACGGCACCTGTTCTTCTCGGACCTGAAGCTAGCAAGCGACGCGTCCATCGCGCCGAACGACATGATGGACTGGATGAACGGCCGGGAAGGCCAGTTCGTTCTGGTGAACGGCGCGCGCCGTCCGCGTCTCACCGTCGCGCAGGACGAGCGCTGGCGTTTATGGAATGGGTGTAGTGCCCGCTATCTGAGATTGTCGCTCGGCGGCGAACGGACCTTCACGCAGGTCGGCACGGACGGCGGTCTGCTCGACAAGCCGCGCGATGGTCTGACGGAGTTGCTGCTCGCGCCCGGCGAGCGCGCGGAGATGGTCGTGCGCGCGGGTGCGCAGCCGTCGACGGCGGTTCTCACCGCTGCCGTCCATGACCGCCGCAAGATGACGATGACGGAAGGCCGCAGCCTGCCCGCCGATCCGGCGAAAGCGCTCGCCGATGTCCGCTTCGAGCCTGGCCCGGCGGCGGCGGCGCGCGCCGTGCCGCCGACGCTGCGGCCCATCGCGCCGCTGTTGTCGTCGGCGGACACGGCCGCCGGCAAAGTGCCGCGCAAATCCGTCGTCTTCGCCGAAGCGATGGACATGAAGGCGATGCATCGTCCCGGCGCGATGATGTCCACGCTGCCGCCCGGCATGAAATTCATGGTCAACGGCGCGACATTCGATCCGTCGCACATCGCGCTAACCAGCCGGGCGGGCGAGGTCGAAGTCTGGTCGATCGAAAACCGCACCGACATGGATCATCCGTTTCACCTGCACGGCACGCAGTTCCAGGTCATCGAGCGCGAGCAAACGGGCGCGAAGACACCCGAGCCGTATCTTGCATGGCGGGATACCGTCGACGTTCGGCGGGGAGAGACGGTGCGCATCGCGACGGTCCAGCGCGACGCGGGCGAGCGGATGTTCCACTGCCACATTCTGGAACATGAGGATCTCGGCATGATGGCGACCCTCAAGGTCGTCTGATTGCTGCCGTAGATACCGATAGCGGCGCGGGCTGCGCCAGAAACGAAAAAACCCGGCGTGATGCCGGGTTTTCAAGGGTGCGGAACCGAACGTATCAGGCTGCGGCCTGAATGTTCGATGCCTGCTTGCCCTTCGGGCCTTGAACGACCTCGAAGCTGACCTTCTGGCCTTCCTTGAGGGTCTTGAAACCGTTCATCTGGATAGCCGAAAAGTGTGCAAACAGATCCTCACCGCCTTCGTCGGGCGTAATGAATCCGAAACCCTTTGCGTCGTTGAACCACTTGACCGTACCAGTTGCCATACCAACTTCCCCTGTAACTCAAAAGCTGCCACGAGCCCTCGAAAAGCTCAACGACCGCAGGATGCAGTCGTCCCTCCTCACAAGCTCACCAACGGCATTTTTTCGTATAGACCACTTATTGAAAAAAGTGCCAGCTTGATTGTTGAGTCTCTTTAATCGAGTGTCAAGAAAATTTTGAGACGCTGAATTCTCCGTTGTAAAGAACCAATTTCCAGGGTTTTTACCGCTTTGCATGTGTGCGGTCGCGCAAGCGGGGCATCTTGAAAAGTCGCATAATCAACGCACATGCTGTTCTGCAGAACGAGGCCGGAGTTGACTGGCCGCGCCGTCAGCCTGCTGGCCCGGGTTGTGCGATACTCAATCCGACCGAAGTCATTACGCTGCAACACAGATGTATATCGAATATTCGGAGGGCCGCGACCGCGATCGGCCCGGCGCAAAGCGCACCCACGAGAGGCCGCTCCAACGGGCCGGAGGGAACTGATGTCCGACCAGCCGGTCGGGTTTTGACAGGATTGCGGGCCTGTCCGAGTTGTTTAGAATGGGTGTATGGCGATTATCCCGGACAAGCAGGACAACACCGTACTGGAGCGGCAGGAACAAAAGCTGAAACCGCCTGCCATGTTCAAGGTGGTGCTGTTGAATGACGATTTCACGCCGATGGAATTCGTCGTGATGATCGTGCAGGAATATTTCAATAAGGATCGTGAGACCGCGACACAAATCATGTTGAAGGTCCATCGCGAGGGCAGGGGAGTTTGTGGGGTCTACACGCGGGACATCGCGTCGACCAAAGTCGAGCAAGTCGTTACCCACGCACGGCAGGCCGGGCATCCGCTGCAGTGTGTGATGGAGGAAGCATGATTGCCCAGGAACTGGAAGTCAGCCTGCACATGGCGTTCATGGAAGCGCGCCAGGCGCGGCATGAGTTCATTACGGTCGAACATCTTTTGCTGGCGCTGTTGGACAACCCGACGGCGGCCGAAGTGCTGCGCGCGTGCGCGGCCAACATCGAAGACCTGCGTCAGAACCTGCGCAACTTCATTCACGACAATACGCCGACCGTTCCGGGCACCGACGACGTCGATACTCAGCCTACGCTGGGTTTCCAGCGCGTGATCCAGCGCGCGATCATGCACGTTCAGTCCACGTCGAACGGCAAGAAGGAAGTGACGGGCGCGAACGTGCTCGTCGCGATCTTCGGCGAGAAGGACTCGCACGCGGTCTACTATCTGCAGCAACAGGGCGTCACGCGTCTGGACGTCGTCAACTTCATTTCGCACGGCATCGCGAAGACGAACAGCTCGGAAGCCGCGAAGTCGACCGACGCGAGCGCCGAATCGGACGAAGCCGCTGCGCAGAAGGAAACGCCGCTCGCGCAATTCACGCAGAACCTGAACCAGATGGCGAAGGACGGCCGCATCGATCCGCTGATCGGACGCGAAGCGGAAGTCGAGCGCGTCGTGCAGGTGCTGTGCCGCCGCCGCAAGAACAATCCGCTGCTGGTCGGCGAGGCGGGCGTCGGCAAGACGGCGATCGCCGAGGGCCTCGCATGGCGCATCACGCGCGGCGAAGTGCCGGACATTTTGGTGGACGCGCAGGTCTACTCGCTCGACATGGGCGCGTTGCTCGCGGGCACCAAGTATCGTGGCGACTTCGAACAGCGCCTGAAGACGGTCCTGAAGGAATTGAAGGAGCGTCCGAACGCAATTCTGTTCATCGACGAAATTCATACGCTGATCGGCGCGGGCGCCGCATCGGGCGGCACGCTGGACGCGTCGAATCTGCTGAAGCCGGCGCTGTCGTCGGGCACGCTCAAGTGCATCGGCGCGACGACGTTCACCGAATTCCGCGGCATCTTCGAAAAGGACGCAGCGTTGTCGCGTCGTTTCCAGAAGATCGACGTGACCGAGCCGACCGTCGAGCAGACGGTGGCGATCCTGCGCGGCCTGAAGTCGCGCTTCGAAGAGCACCACGGCGTGAAGTACTCGTCGGGTGCGCTGTCGGCGGCGGCTGAGCTGTCGGCGCGCTTCATTACGGATCGTCATCTGCCCGACAAGGCGATCGACGTGATCGACGAAGCGGGCGCGGCGCAACGCATCCTGCCGAAGTCGAAGCAGAAGAAAACGATTGGCAAGAGCGAGATCGAGGAAATTATCTCGAAGATCGCGCGGGTGCCGGCGCAAAGCGTGTCGCAGGACGACCGCAGCAAGCTGCAGACGCTCGATCGCGATCTGAAAGCCGTCGTGTTCGGCCAGGACCCCGCGATCGACGCGCTCAGCGCTTCGATCAAGATGGCGCGCGCGGGCCTCGGCAAGACCGACAAGCCGATCGGCGCGTTCCTGTTCTCCGGTCCGACGGGCGTCGGCAAGACGGAAGTGGCGCGGCAGCTGGCGTTCACGCTGGGCATCGAGCTGATCCGCTTCGACATGTCGGAGTACATGGAGCGTCACGCGGTGAGCCGTCTGATCGGCGCGCCGCCGGGATACGTTGGTTTCGACCAGGGCGGCCTGCTGACGGAGGCCGTGACGAAGAAGCCACATTGCGTGCTGCTGCTCGACGAAATCGAGAAGGCGCATCCGGACATCTTCAACGTGCTGCTGCAGGTGATGGACCACGGCACGCTGACGGACAACAACGGGCGCAAGGCGGATTTCCGCAACGTCATCATCATCATGACGACGAATGCGGGCGCCGAGTCGATGCAGAAATCGACGATCGGTTTCACGACGCGCCGCGAGACGGGCGACGAAATGGTCGACATCAAGCGCATGTTCACGCCGGAGTTCCGCAACCGTCTGGATGCGACGATCAGCTTCCGCTCGCTCGATGAAGAAATCATCATGCGCGTGGTCGACAAATTCCTGATGCAGCTCGAAGACCAGTTGCACGAGAAGAAGGTCGACGCGCTCTTCACCGACTCGCTGCGCAAGCATCTCGCGAAGCACGGTTTCGATCCGCTGATGGGCGCGCGTCCGATGCAGCGTCTGATCCAGGACACGATCCGCCGCGCGCTCGCCGACGAACTGCTGTTCGGCAAGCTGATGAACGGCGGCCGCGTGACGGTCGACGTCGACGCGGACGACAAGGTTCAGCTGACGTTCGACGAGAACTCGGCGCCGCCGCGCAATCCCAATCCGGAAGCGGTGGAAGTGGACTGAGCGTCAGTCGCTCCGCGGATCTGAAGCAAAAGCAAAACGGCGTGGGTTTTTCGACCCACGCCGTTTTTATTTGCTGAACATCGAACGCATCGAGCGGAAAGCGAGCAATGCCTCAGTGCTTGCCGGTGCTGCCGAAGCCGCCTTCACCGCGCTCGCTGGACTCGAACTCATCGACGATATTGAACTTCGCCTGCACGACCGGGACGATCACGAGTTGCGCGAGACGCTCCATCGGATTCAGCGTGAAGGTGGTCGTGCCGCGATTCCACGTCGAGATCATCAACTGGCCCTGATAGTCCGAGTCGATCAGGCCGACCAGGTTGCCGAGCACGATGCCGTGCTTGTGGCCGAGACCCGAGCGCGGCAGGATCATCGCGGCGTAGCCGGGATCGCCGACATGAATCGCGAGACCCGTCGGCACGAGCGCCGTTTGTCCTGGCTCGAGGGTCAGCGGCGCTTCGAGGCAGGCGCGCAGGTCGAGGCCCGCGCTGCCCGTCGTCGCGTAGGCGGGGAGTTGTTCGCGCATGCGCGGATCGAGAATCTTCAGGTCGAGTTTCATGCAGTTCGGTGAGAGGTTGAAGAAGTAACGTTGTCCGTTGATTCGAAGGTCTTTCTACGACTTGCCGAGTTCGAACGCCTCGGCAAGCAGTTCATATGAGCGCAGGCGCGCGCGATAGCTGCCCGCGACGGTGAGCACGATCAGCTCGTCTGCGTCGAACTGTTCCTGCAACGCATGCAGCCGTTCCGTCACCGACTCCGGCGTGCCGATGATACTGCGCGGCTTTTCCCTGTCGATGACCAGCACTTCGCGGTCGCCATATTCCTGTGCGAGTCCCTGCTCAATCGACGGGATCGGCGCATTCAGACCGTACGCCATCTGCACGCGCCGCAGATCGACGGCCTTTTCGAGGTCGGCGGCTTCGCTTTCGGTGTCCGCGCAGATTACGAAGACAGCGGCCGCCAGATACGGCTTCTGCTCGTGACCAGGCTTGAAGCGCTCGCGGTACGCCTGCGCGACGGCGTGCCCGAAATGCGCATTGATGAAATGCGCGAATGAGAATCGAATGCCAAGCTGCGCGGCAAGCAGCCCGCCGAAATCGCTGGAGCCGAGCACCCACAGTTGCGGACGCGTTTCGACCTGCGGCTGCAGCAGCACGCCGTAGGCGAGATGATCGGACGGCAACGTGCCGTCGATCATTGCGACAAGATCGGCGACCTGCTGCGCAAACTGTTCGCCGCGATTGTAGGCGCCCGCCGCGACGGCCTGCGCGGTGCGCATGTCGCCGCCCGGCGCGCGTCCGACGCCCAGATCGACGCGGTTCGGAAACAGCGCCTCGAGCATCATGAACTGCTCGGCGACCTTGAACGGACTGTAGTACGGCAGCATGATGCCGCCCGAGCCGATGCGGATGCGCTTCGTCACGCTGCCGAGCCGCGCGAGCATCACTTCGGGACACGGGTTCGACAGGCCGGAAAGCCCGTGATGTTCGGCGCACCAGTAGCGCGTGTAGCCGAGGTCGTCGGCGAGTTGCGCGAGTTCGACCGTCGCGGCAATCGCGTCGGACACCTTATGCCCGTCGATCACGGGCGTCTGGTCGAGCACGGAGAGCAGGGTCATGACAGCACCATGGCATTGGCTGAGGGATCGTATTCGAGCGTGACCATTCGCGATGACACGAAGAGCGCGGCGACGCTCAGGCGATCACGCCCGCATCCGGCAGGCGCTTGGCGATTTCCGCGATCAATGCGCGCGCGAGCGTCTGCTTGTCCGCGCGCGGAAGCCGCGTGATGCCGGCGGCTTCGAAAAGTACGACTTCGTTGTCGTCGAGCCCGAACGTCTGCGGGCCGAGATTGCCGATCAGAAGCGGCACGTTCTTGCGCTTGCGCTTCTCTTCACCGTGCACATCGAGGTCACCGCTTTCCGCTGCAAAGCCGACGCAGAACGGCGGATGCGGCAGCTTCGCGACCGACGCCAGAATGTCCGGATTCTCGACGAAGGAGAACGACGGGATCGCGCGATCGGCGGTCTTCTTGATCTTGTGATCGGCGACATGATCGACGCGCCAGTCCGCGACAGCCGCCACGCCGATAAAGATGTCGCAGTCGGGCACGGCACGCATGACGGCGTCGTGCATCTGCTGTGCCGTCTGCACGTCCTCACGGTAGACGCCCCACGGCGTTTCCAGGCCGACGGGTCCGGCGACGAGATGCACGTCCGCGCCCGCCTGTTGCGCCGCGCGCGCGAGCGCGAAACCCATCTTGCCGCTCGAACGGTTCGTAATGCCGCGCACGGGATCGATCGGCTCGAACGTCGGGCCGGCCGTCAGCAGCACGCGACGGCCTGCCAGGATCTTCCGCGTGAAGAACGACGCGATCGCTTCGTAGACGGCTTCCGGTTCGAGCATGCGCCCGTCGCCGACTTCACCGCACGCCTGCGCGCCCGAATCCGGTCCGAGCAGTTCGATGCCGTCCGCGCGCAATTGGGCGACGTTGCGCTGCGTGGCGGGATTCATCCACATCTGACGGTTCATCGCGGGCACGACGAGCAGCGGACAGTCACGCGCGATGCAAAGTGTGGACAGAAGATCGTCGCACAGGCCGTTTGCGAGCTTGGCGAGGAAATCGGTGGAGGCGGGGGCGATCACGATCGCGTCGGCTTCACGCGACAGATCGATGTGCGGCATGTTGTTCGGAATGCGCGCGTCCCACTGGCTCGTGTAGACGGGGCGGCCGGACAGCGCCTGCATCGTGACGGGGGTGATGAACTGCGTCGCTGCGTCCGTCATCGCCACCTGGACGGTCGCGCCCGCCTTTGTCAGAAGGCGCGTGAGTTCTGCGATCTTGTAGCAGGCGATCCCGCCTGTCATGCCGAGGACGATGTGTTTTCCGGCGAGTTCTGTGGCCAACTGATGCCTCCGACAAGACGTGATGGCCGACGCATCGGTGAAGCGCGCCGGCTTCGTACTGCAAGACTGCTGCCTGATCGCGAGCGGCGCGGCTTATGGTTTCGCCGAAGGCTCGCGCACTGCGTGCGGCGGGACATGCGCCGCGCGCAGTCTGTTGTTATTCAAGTCAAGTCAAGCGTCGCGCTCAGCGCGCGCCGCGCACGCGTCGCAGTTCGTCGAACACGAGCAGCGCCGCGCCGATCGTGATCGCGCTGTCCGCGAGATTGAACGCCGGCCAGTGCCACGTGCCGACATGAAAGTCGAGGAAGTCGATCACATGGCCGTACAGCAAGCGGTCGATCACGTTGCCGATCGCGCCGCCCATGATCAGCGCGAGCGCCGTGCAGAACAGCTTCTGCGTCCCGTGGCGCTTGAGCAGATAGCAGATCAGCAACGCCGCCGCGACCCCCAATGCCGTAAACGCCCAGCGCTGCCAGCCGCCCGCCATCGCGAGAAAGCTGAACGCGGCGCCGCGGTTGTAGACGAGCACGAGGTTGAAGAACGGCGCGATCGCGTGCGACGAGCCGTATGCAAACACCTTCGCCACCGCGATCTTCGTCAACTGGTCGAACAGGATCACGACGACCGCGACGCCCAGCCACGGCGCGAGCGAACCGCCCGTCGATTTCGACAGCGTTCTGGACATTATGCCGCGCTCCTCGTTTCGCCGTTGCCGAACAGATTGCTGATGCAGCGGCCGCACAGCGTCGGATGCTCGGCGTTTTCGCCCACGTCCTTGCGGTAGTGCCAGCAGCGCTCGCACTTCAGGTACTTCGACGTGATCACCTCGACGCCTTCTTCCGCTTCGCTGTTCACCTTCACGACCGTCGCGCCCGACGTGATCAGCACGAATTTCAGGTCGGCGCCGAGGCTGGCGAGCGCATCGTGACGCGCGCCACTCGCGCGGATCTCGACTTCCGCCTGCAGCGACGAGCCGATCTGGTTCGCGACGCGCGCTTCTTCCAGTGCCTTCGTCACGTCGCTGCGCACCGAGCGCAGCAGCGTCCACTTGTCGAGCAGCGCGGGCGCGTCCGGCACTTCCGGATAGGCGTGATACGTCTCAGTGAAAATGGTTTCGCTTTGCGGCTGGAACACTTTCCATGCTTCTTCGGCCGTGAACGACAGGAACGGCGCCATCAGACGCAGCAGCCCTTGCGCGATGTGATACAGCGCGGCTTGCGCCGAACGGCGCGGATTCGAATCGGGCGCCGTCGTGTACAGGCGGTCCTTCAGCACGTCGAGATAGAAGCCGCCGAGGTCTTCCGAGCAGAACGTCTGCAGTTTCGCGACGACCGGGTGGAACTCGTACCGGTCGTAGTGCGAGAGGATGTCGGCTTGCAGGTTGGCCGTCAGCGCAACCGCGTAACGATCGATTTCGAGCCACTCGCTGACGGGCCGCGCGTGCTTCTCGAAGTCGAAGTCCGACAGGTTCGCGAGCAGGAAGCGCAGCGTGTTGCGGATCCGCCGATAGCTTTCCGTCACGCGCTTCAGGATTTCCTCGGAGATCGCCAGCTCGCCCGAGTAGTCGGTCGATGCGATCCACAGACGGATGATTTCCGCGCCCAGCCGGTTCGCGACCTCGTGCGGATCGATGCCGTTGCCGAGCGACTTCGACATCTTGCGGCCCTCGCCGTCGACGGTGAAGCCGTGCGTGAGCAGCGCGTTGTACGGCGGGCGGCCGTCGAGCATCGACGCCGTCAGCAGCGACGAATGGAACCAGCCGCGATGCTGGTCCGAGCCTTCGAGATACAAGTCGGCCGGGAATTGCAGCTCGTCCTTGTGCGAGCCGCGCAACACGTGCCAGTGCGTCGTGCCCGAATCGAACCACACGTCGAGCGTGTCGCGGTTCTTTTCGTACATGTTCGCGTCGTCGCCGATCAGCTCGCGCGGATCGAGCGTCTGCCACGCCTCGATACCCGACACTTCCACGCGCTTCGCGACTTCTTCGAGCAGCTCCAGCGTGCGTGGATGCAGCTCGCCCGTTTCCTTGTGGACGAAGAACGCCATCGGCACGCCCCATTGGCGCTGGCGCGAGAGTGTCCAGTCGGGACGGTTCGCGATCATCGC
Source organism: Paraburkholderia diazotrophica (assembly GCF_900108945.1). Classification (GTDB taxonomy): domain Bacteria; phylum Pseudomonadota; class Gammaproteobacteria; order Burkholderiales; family Burkholderiaceae; genus Paraburkholderia; species Paraburkholderia diazotrophica. The sequence continues at coordinate 224,082 of NZ_FNYE01000008.1, forward strand.
GAAGAGGCGCTGCTTGCCCCACGACGGATAGAACGCGGTCGCTTCGATGCCTTCCAGCGCGGTTTCACGCAGCGTCTTGTCGCCGTCGTTCGGCTTGATGTCCATGCCGGCGAACCACTGCGACGTCGCGCGATAGATGATCGGCGTCTTGTGGCGCCAGCAGTGCATGTAGCTGTGCACGTACTTTTCGGTGCGCAGCAACGTGCCCGCTTCGTCGAGCGCTTCGACGATCTTCGGGTTCGCCGCCCAGATCGACAGGCCGCCGAACAGCGCGAGCGATTCGATGTATCGGCCGTCGCCCATCACCGGGTTGATGATGTCCGAGTCGGCCATGCCGTGCGACTTGCACGAAACGAAGTCCTCGACGCCATACGCCGGCGACGAGTGCACGATGCCCGTGCCCGTTTCCGTCGTCACGTACTCGCCGAGATACACGGGCGACGTGCGTTTGTAGCCGGGATGCGCGGACGCGAGCGGGTGCGTGAAGCGCACGTTCGCGAGCTTCGCGCCGGGCGCCGTCGCGATCACGCGGCCTTCGACGCCGTACGTCTTCAGGCACGCCTCGACGCGTTCCTCAGCGAGGATCAGCAGCCCGCGCGGCGTATCGACGAGCGCATACGTGATGTCCGGGTGCACGTTGAGCGCCTGGTTGGCGGGAATCGTCCACGGCGTCGTCGTCCAGATGACGATGCCGCCCTCGTCGCGCGGCAGCGACGCGAGGCCGAACGCCTGCGCCGTCTTGTCGGTTTCCGCGAACGGGAACAGCACGTCGATGGTCGGATCGGTCTTGTCCTTGTACTCGACTTCCGCTTCTGCCAATGCCGAGCCGCAATCGAAGCACCAGTTCACCGGCTTCAGGCCGCGGAACACGTAGCCCTTTTCGATGATCTTTGCGAGCGCGCGGATTTCGCCGGCTTCGTTCGCGAAGTTCATTGTCCTGTACGGATTGTCCCAGTCGCCGAGCACGCCCAGACGGCGGAAGCCGGCCTTCTGCTTCTCGATCTGCTCGGTCGCGTAGGCGCGCGCCTTCTGCATCACTTCGGCGGCGGGCAGCGATTTGCCGAACTGTTTTTCGATCTGGATCTCGATCGGCATGCCGTGGCAGTCCCAGCCCGGCACGTAGACGGCGTCGAAGCCCACCATGTTGCGCGCCTTGACGATCATGTCCTTCAGGATCTTGTTCACTGCGTGGCCGAGGTGGATGTCGCCGTTCGCATACGGCGGGCCGTCGTGCAGCACGAACTTCGTGCGCCCTTTGCTGGCGGCGCGGATTTTTTCGTAGACCTTGCCTTCCTGCCAGTCCTTGACCCATTGCGGCTCGCGCTTGGGCAGGTCGCCGCGCATCGGGAAGGGCGTGTCCAGCAGGTTGACGGGATACCGGGCCTGCGGTTTCGAATTGGCTTTCTTGTTGCTCATGGTGAGGTAGCGGTGAATACGGTGTTAGGGCGCGGCATGCGCGAAAGGCCTGAGTGGCGCCGGACGCGGCGCGTTGCAATGCGCCCGGCGTCGCGCACGACGCGGGGGCCATTGCATTGCACGTTGCTGTCCAGGCTTCATGCTGCGCGGCGCCCCTCGATGCGCGGTGGACGGTACATGCGTCATGCGATGTGTTGCGCACGTACCGCGTCGGTCATCTAATTCGATCGGTGGCCGATGTGGCGAAACCTGTGGAACGGCTGCCCGGCGCATCGCCGATCGCTTCGAACCACGCGCGGGCATTGGCGACGTCGCGCGCGATCGCGGCCGTCAGCGTTTCGAGGTCGACGAATTTCTCCTCGTCGCGCAGCTTCTTCAGAAACTCGACGCGCACCAGCTTGCCGTATGCATCGCCGTGCCAGTCGAGCAGATGCACTTCGAGCAGCACGCGGCCGGAATCGTCGACGGTCGGACGCAAGCCGAGGCTCGCGACGCCCGGCAGCGGTGCGTCTTCGATGCCATGCACGCGCACGATGAAAATGCCCGACAGCGCGGGACGCTTGTGCGCGATGGGCAGATTCAGCGTGGGAAAACCGAGATCGCGGCCGAGCTTCAGTCCGTGGACGACGTGGCCGCTGATCAGATAGTCGCGGCCGAGCGCGGCGCGCGCCGCGTCGAGGTCGCCTGAGACCAGCGACGCGCGCACGCCGGAACTCGAAATGCGTGCGCCGGATGGATCGGCGACGGTCGCCATCTGCTCGACTTCGAAGCCGTACTGCTCGCCCGCTGCCTTGAGCGAAGCGAAATCGCCGGCGCGCTTCGCGCCGTAGCGAAAGTCGTCGCCGATCATCACCCAGCGAGCGTGCAAGCCGTTGACGATGATCCTTTCGACGAAAGCATCCGGCGACTGGCTCGCGAACGTGTGATTGAAATGCTCGACGACCACGCGGTCGACGCCGTTCATGCGCAGCGCTTCGAGCTTGTCGCGCAGCATCGCGATGCGCGGCGGCGCGCTCGCGGGATTGAAGAACTCGCGCGGGTGCGGCTCGAAGGTCATCACGCAGACGGGCAGGCCGCGCGCGTCGGCGGCGGCGCGGACACGGGCGAGCAATGCCTGATGCCCGCGGTGGACACCGTCGAAATTGCCGATGGTCAGCGCGCAAGGCGCACGGCTCTCGGCATTGGGAAGACCGCGAAAGACTCTCACAATAGCGGGCGATGGGATTTGAGCGGGCCAGATGCCGCAAAACAATCGATTATAAACGCACAGGGCCTCACACGGCGCCGCGGCGCGGATTGGCGGTTGCCGAATGATAAAATCCGCGGATGAAAAATCTCGTCATTCTGATTTCCGGACGGGGCAGCAACATGGAAGCCATCGTACGCGCCTGCGCGAGCGAAGGCTGGCCGGCGCGAATCGCCGCCGTGATTGCTAACCGTCCAGACGCCGCCGGGCTTGTGTTCGCGGCGTCGCAAGGCATTGCGACGGTGGTCGTCGACCATCGCCAGTTTCCCGACCGCGAAACCTTCGATGCAGCGCTCGCGCGCGAAATCGACAGTTTCGAACCCGATCTCGTCGTGCTCGCCGGCTTCATGCGCGTGCTGACGAACGGATTCGTCGATCGCTATGCGGGCCGCATGCTCAACGTGCATCCGTCGCTGCTGCCGAGCTTTCCGGGCCTCAAGACGCACCAGCAGGCGCTCGACGCCGGCGTGCGGCTACACGGTGCATCGGTGCATTTCGTCACCTCGCAGCTGGATCATGGGCCGATCGTCGTGCAATCGGCTGTGCCCGTGCTTGCCGGCGACGATGCCGCGACGCTCGCCGCGCGCGTGCTCGAAACCGAGCACGTGATCTATCCGCGCGCGGTGCGCTGGTTCGTCGAAGGGCGCATCGCGCTCGACGGCCTGCGCGTCACGGTGACGCCGCCCGAGCCTCAGTGGCTCTTCGTTGACACAGCAAGCCAGAACGCTGCCGGGGAGGCCGCATGAGACTGCATGGATTTCTGATCGGACAAACCGAGACGCTGCTCGCGGACGTCCTTAAGTTCACCGGCCCCGCGGACGCGGCGACGAGCCGGTTTTTCCGCGCGCATCCGAAGCTCGGCCACGGCGAGCGCGGCGTGATCGCGGAAGCGGTGTTTGCGGTGCTGCGTCGGCGGATGGAATTCGCGCATCTGGCGGAAAGCGGAACCGGCAGTCCTAACCGGCGGCTCGCGCTACTCGGACTCATGCAGACGGCGGGCCGCACGGCGCTGAAGCCGTTCGTCTCCGATGCGGAAGGCGCGTGGCTCGAGCATGTGTCGAAGGTCGATCCGCAAAGCCTGCCGCTGCGCACGCGTCTGAATTTGCCGGACTGGATCTGCCAGGCGCTCGGCACGCGGTTCGAAGGCGAGGAGCTCGCGCATCTGGCCGCCGCGCTGAACTATCCGGCGCCGCTGGATCTGCGCGCCAATCCGATCAAGGCGAGCCGCGACGAAGTGCTGGACGCGCTGTCGAAGGCGGGCATCGAGGCGGGCGCGACGCCCTATGCGCCGCTCGGCGTGCGCGTGGTCGGCAAGCCGCCGCTGTCGAAGCTCGACGCATTCCAGAACGGCTGGCTCGAAGTGCAGGACGAGGGCAGCCAGTTGCTGTGCGCGCTGGTCGCCCCCAAGCGCGGCGAGATGGTCGTCGACTTCTGCGCGGGCGCGGGCGGCAAGACGCTGGCGCTCGGCGCGATGATGCGCTCGACGGGCCGTCTCTATGCATTCGACATTTCCGACCGCCGCCTTGCCAAGCTCAAGCCGCGCCTTGCGCGCAGCGGCCTGTCGAACGTGAACCCGGTGCTGATCGACAGCGAGCATGACGCGAAGATCAAGCGCCTTGCGGGCAAGATCGACCGCGTGCTGGTCGATGCGCCATGCAGCGGTTTGGGTACGCTGCGCCGCAATCCCGACCTGAAATGGCGTCAGTCGCCGGAATCGATCGCCGAGCTGACGCCGAAGCAGCTGTCGATCCTGACGAGCGCGGCGCGTCTCGTGAAGAAGGGCGGGCGGCTGGTCTACGCGACGTGCAGCATTCTCGAATCGGAAAACGAAGGCGTCGTGCGGCAGTTTCTCGCCGATCATCCCGATTTCGAGCTGGTGCCCGCGCGCGACGTGCTCGCCGAGCAGCGTATCGATCTGGAAATGGGCGACTTCCTTTCGCTGTGGCCGCACCGTCATTCGACGGATGGCTTCTTTGCCGCCGTGCTGGAGCGCCGCGGGTAAGGCCGGCGGCGCGACCGGCCGGGCTGACGCGGTCCCGCCGGCGCACGCGTCAGCGCTGCGCCGGTTGCAGGAAACATCATGCAGAACCATCTCTTGTTCCACTCGCTGGGCGACCTCGCGCGCGACTTCGGCCAGCCCGTCATTCTGTGGCAGCTGGGCGTGCTGCTGGGCGCGCTGGCGTTTGCGTGGGTGCTCGCGCGCGTCGCGCGCCGCGCGCTCGATGCGCAGCGCGAAACCCGCTACGGCGCGCTGCGCTTCGGCGCGGAGGCGCTCAATCGCGCGCTGTTTCCGCTGCTCGGCGGGATTCTCGTATGGATCTCGCAGGCGATTGCAGGGCAGTTCATCCATACGTCGCTGCTCGAACTCGCGATGGTGCCGCTCTTCGGCATCGGACTGATCTACATCGTGTTCTATCTCGCGCGGCGCGTGTTCGGACGCGACGGCAGCACGCATACATGGCTGTCGCTGGTCGAAAAGCTCGTGTCGCTGATGGTGTGGGTCGGGATGGTGCTGACCGTGATGGGCATCCAGAGCGACGTGCTGAAGTGGATGGCGAGCGTGCAGCTTCGCATCGCCAATACCCGTCTGACGCTGCTTTCGCTGCTGTCGGGGCTGCTGTGGGTGTGCGTGACGATGATCGTCGCGATGTGGCTCGGCGCGGCGCTCGAAGACAAGTTGATGCGTTCGCGCTCACTCGACGCGAACCTGAAAGTGGTGCTGTCGCGCGTCGGACGCGCGCTGCTGATCCTCGCGGCAGTGCTGATCAGCCTGTCGCTGGTCGGGATCGACGTGACGGTGCTCGGCGTGTTCGGCGGGGCGCTCGGCGTCGGTCTCGGGTTCGGCTTGCAGAAGATCGCGAGCAACTACGTGTCGGGCTTCATCATCCTGATCGACCGGTCGCTGCGCATCGGCGACACGATCAACGTCAGCGGCCTGCAAGGCATGGTCACGCAGATCCGCACGCGCTATACGGTGGTGCGAGGGCTCGACGGCATCGAAACGCTGATTCCGAACGAAAAGCTGATCACCGACGTCGTGCAGAACCAGTCGTCGTATCTGACGCGCGGCAACGCGAAGGCCACCGTGCAGGTCGCGTATTCGACGGATGTCGAAAAGGCGATGGCGCTGCTGGTCGAGGCAGCGCACGGCGTCGAGCGCGTGCTGCAGGAACCGAAGCCGACGCCGCTTCTCGCAGGCTTCGGCCCGGACGGCATCAACCTGGAACTCGGCTACTGGATCGAAGACGCGGCGACGGGCACGGCCGGCGTGCGTTCGAACGTCAACCGCAATATCTGGCGGCTCTTCACGGAAAACGGCATCTCGATTCCCTATGCGCAGCGCGATGTGCGCATCGTCGCCGGCACCGGCGACATCATGCCGCAGGCAGTCGCGATGACTCCTGGGCGTGCGGCGAACGAGCCCGGCAGCGCGGCCTGAGGCGCGCCTCTGCGGATAGCAATCGGACGTTTTCAGACCAATATCGGGAACCGTCCGGTTGATGCAACACAACAATTTCCTTTTTTGTTACAGACACTTGGAACGGTTCGCGTAAAATATCGTCCAAAACAAATCTGCTTGCTTTCACTTTCTTGACATTCGCCGTTGTATCCTTCCGCGAATGTCTTCCATTCCCAGGTAAATGGCCTTGCTGAATTCCCTGCTTGATTTTCTGGCGCACGGCGCGCTGCGTTTTTCATGGTGGCAAATCGCGTTGTGGACGCTCGCCGTCACGCACGTGACGATCATCGGTGTCACTGTCTATCTGCACCGTTGCCAGGCGCATCGCGCGCTGGACCTGCATCCCATCGCGAGCCACTTTTTCCGTTTCTGGCTGTGGATGACCACGGGCATGCTGACGGGCCAGTGGGCCGCGATTCACCGCAAGCACCACGCAAAGTGCGAAACCGAAGACGATCCGCACAGCCCGCAGACGCGCGGCATCTGGAAGGTGCTGCTCGAAGGCGCCGAGCTGTATCGTACGGAAGCGAAGAATGAAGAGACGATGCGCAAGTTCAGCCACGGCACGCCGAACGACTGGCTCGAGCGCAACGTCTACACGAAGTACCCGATTCTCGGCGTGAGCCTGATGATGGTGATCGACGTGGCGCTGTTCGGCATCGTCGGTCTGACGGTGTGGGCCGTGCAGATGATCTGGATTCCGTTCTGGGCGGCTGGCGTTGTGAACGGCCTCGGACACTTCTGGGGTTATCGCAACTTCAACTCGGCAGATGCGAGCACGAATCTGTTCCCGTGGGGCATCATCATCGGCGGCGAAGAGCTGCACAACAATCACCACACATATGCGACGTCGGCCAAGCTGTCGAACAAGTGGTACGAGTTCGATATCGGCTGGATGTACATTCGCATCATGTCGGCGTTCCGTCTTGCCAAGGTGAAGAAGCTTGCGCCGACGCCGCGTCTGACCACCGGCAAGCTCGTGCTCGACCAGGACACGCTCCAGGCCGTGCTCGCGAACCGCTACGAAGTGATGGCGCGTTATGCGAAGGCGATCAAGCGCGCGTACCGTCAGGAACTCGCGCACCTGAAGGAAATGGGCGCGCGCGAGAAGTATCAGTTGATGCGCGGCGCCCGAAAGTGGTTCCACAAGGAAGAAGCGGGTCTGGACGAGCCGCAGCGCCGTCAGCTTCCGCAAATTTTCGCTAACAGCCAGAAATTGCGCACGTACATCGAATTGCGCAACGAACTGTCGGCGATGTGGGAGCGTTCGAACGCCTCGCGCGAACAACTGCTGGTGCAGTTGCAGGATTGGTGCCACCGTGCTGAACAAAGCGGCATCAAGTCTCTGCAGGAATTTGCGATGCGCCTGCGTCGCTACGCATGATCCCAGACGAAATCTATTAAACTTTCGTTACGTCACAAAACCCCGCGTTGGCGGGGTTTTGCTTTTTGGGCCGCCGGAATCAGGCCACTCAAGGCTATCGGCGGCGGAATCAGCAGGGCAGAGGAGATCATGAATCAGGCGATCAGGAGCGTCGAGTACGACCGCCCGCAGGGCGCGGCCTGCAGCGTCGGCCAGGCTTGGGCGAAGGTGCCCGAGACGCCTTCGGCGCAGGAGCGGCTAGCGTTGAAGGAGCGTATTCGCGGATTGCTCAAGCGTGAGAAAGCGGTGCTCGTCGCGCACTACTACGTCGATGCGGAACTGCAGGAGCTCGCGGACGAAACGGGCGGCTGCGTGGCCGATTCGCTGGAAATGGCGCGATTTGGACGGGATCACGATGCGCGGACGCTGGTCGTCGCCGGCGTGCGTTTCATGGGCGAGACCGCGAAAATTCTTAGTCCAGACAAGCGCATTCTGATGCCCGATCTGGACGCAACGTGCTCGCTCGATCTCGGCTGTCCCGTCGACGAATTCTCGGCATTTTGCGATGCGCATCCGGATCGCACGGTCGTCGTCTATGCGAACACGAGTGCCGCGGTTAAGGCGCGCGCGGACTGGATGGTGACGTCGTCGATCGGGCTGGAAATCGTCGCGGATCTGCATGCGCGCGGCGAAAAAATCATCTGGGCGCCGGACCGGCACCTGGGCGCCTACATCCAGAAGAAGACGGGCGCCGACATGCTGCTGTGGCAAGGCTCGTGTCTCGTGCACGACGAGTTCAAGGGCGTCGAGCTCGATCTGATGCGCGCCGAGTATCCGCACGCGAAAGTGCTCGTGCATCCGGAGTCGCCGGAGAGCGTCGTGGCGCACGCGGATGTCGTGGGTTCGACCACGCAACTGATTGACGCGGCGAAGCACAGCGACGCGACGCACTTCATCGTCGCGACCGACCTGGGCATCCTGCACAAGATGCGTCTCGCGGCGCCCGGCAAGACCTTTATCGAAGCACCCACGGCCGGCAATAGCGCGACGTGCAAGAGTTGCGCGCATTGTCCGTGGATGGCGATGAATGGCTTGCGCAATCTCGCCGAGGTGCTGGAGCGCGGCCACAACGAAATCTTCGTTGATCCGGCGATCCGCGAGCGCGCGCGACTGCCGATCGACCGCATGCTCGATTTCGCTGCGCGTCATAAGAAGCGCGTGCAGGCAAGCGGCGATCTTGCGCGCGATACGGCGCTGTTCTCGAATGTCGGAGCGGCGTGATGGGCGTGAATGAGTCGATGGAGTTGAGGGACGCTGTGTCGCCGCTTTTCGCGGAAATCCGCGCGCAGTACGGCGAGGCACTCGATGCGGCGATCAAACGCAATGTCAGCGATGCGCTTGCCGAGGACGTCGGCACGGGCGATCTGACGGGCCTGCTCGTTCCCGCCGACGAGATGCGCGACGCCCGCATCATCGTGCGCGAAGAGGCGGTGTTGTGCGGCGTGCCGTGGTTCAACGAAGTGATGCGCCGTGTCGATCCGCGTATCTATGTGCAGTGGCGTTATCGCGAAGGTGACGTCATGGCGACGGATTCCGTCGTATGCACGTTACGCGGTCCGGCTCGCGCGCTGCTCACCGCCGAGCGCAACGGGCTCAATTTCCTGCAGTTGCTGTCGGGTGTCGCGAGCGCGACGCGCAGGTTCGCTGATGCGATCGCGCATACGCGCGCACGGGTGCTCGATACGCGCAAGACACTGCCGGGCCTGCGTCTCGCGCAAAAGTACGCGGTGCGCGTCGGCGGCGGCGCGAACCAGCGGCTCGCACTCTACGACGGCATTCTGATCAAGGAGAACCACATCGCGGCGGCGGGCGGCGTCGGCGCGGCAATGAACGCGGCAATCGCGCTGAACGCGGGCGTCCCGATCCAGATCGAAGTCGAAACGCTCGAACAGCTGGAATCGGCGCTCGCGCATGGCGCGCAGTCGATTCTTCTCGACAACTTCTCGCTGGACATGATGCGCGAAGCCGTCCGTATCACCGCCGGCCGCGCGGTGCTCGAAGTATCGGGTGGGGTGAACTTCGATACGATCCGACAGTTCGCGGAGACGGGTGTCGACCGCATCTCCGTCGGCTCGCTGACGAAGGACGTGCGCGCAACCGACTTTTCGATGCGCATCGTCTGATCGCATAGCCGGCGCCGGAAAGCAAAAGGCCATCGCCCGATTTGCGGGCGATGGCCTTTTCGCTTTACTGGTCAAGCGCGGTCAACGGGAAAACGCTATACGTTCCGATTCGGCACGCGCTCCGGGGATAGCACGGTCGGCAGCGCCTTGGGCAACGAATTCGGCCAGTCGCGGCTGTAATGCAGCCCGCGGCTTTCGCGCCGCGAGCGCGCGCTATCGACGATCAGCGAAGCCACGTCGACCAGGTTGCGCAGTTCAAGCAGATCGCGGCTCACCTTGAAGTTCGCGTAGTACTCGTGGATCTCGTCGCGCAGCAGCGCAATCCGGTGCCGCGCGCGCGCAAGACGCTTGTCCGTGCGCACGATGCCGACGTAATTCCACATCAGGCGGCGCAGCTCGTCCCAGTTATGCGCGACGACCACCTCCTCATCGGGATCGGAGACGCGGCTCTCGTCCCAATCGGGCAGCGGAGCATGCACGGCCGCGCCGAAGCCTTCTTCCTCGATCGCCTGCGCGGCCGACCGGCCGATCACGAGACACTCGAGCAGGGAATTGCTCGCGAGCCGGTTCGCGCCGTGCAAGCCGGTGCACGACGTCTCGCCGACGGCATAGAGCCCTGTCAGATCCGTGCGCCCGGCGAGATCCGTCACGACGCCGCCGCAGGTGTAATGAGCTGCCGGCACGACGGGAATCGGCTCTTTCGTAATGTCGATGCCGAATTCCAAACACCGCGCGAGAATCGTCGGAAAATGCTCGCGCAGGAATTCGGCTGGCTGGTGGCTGATGTCGAGATACACACAGTCGATGCCGCGCTTCTTGATCTCGAAGTCGATCGCGCGCGCGACGATATCGCGCGGCGCCAGTTCGGCGCGCTCGTCGTGGGCCGGCATGAAACGCGTGCCGTCGGGCAGCTTGAGGATGCCGCCTTCGCCGCGCACTGCTTCAGTGATCAGAAACGATTTGGCGTACGGGTGGAACAGGCAGGTCGGATGAAACTGGATGAACTCCATGTTCGACACGCGGCAGCCGGCTCGCCATGCCATCGCGATGCCATCGCCCGTCGCGGTGTCGGGATTCGTCGTGTAGAGATAGACCTTGCCGGCGCCGCCCGTCGCGAGCACGGTGTGCGGCGCCTCGATCGTGACCGTGCGGCCGCTGGCCAGATCGAGCGCATACAGGCCGTGACAGCGGCGTCCCGGCAGGCCGAGGCGGTCCGAGGTGATCAGATCGATCGCGTAGTGATCTTCGAGCAGCGTGATGTTCGGATGATGCCGCACGCGCTCGCTCAACGTCGCGACGACGGCATGGCCCGTGGCGTCCGCCGCGTGGATGATGCGGCGATGGCTGTGGCCGCCTTCGCGCGTCAGATGGAAGCCGAGTTCGGCGGCGTCATCTTTCGTGAACGGCACGCCTTGGTCAATCAGCCACTGGATGGCCTCGCGCCCGTGTTCGACGATAAAGCGCGTCGCGGCTTCGTCGCACAAGCCGCCGCCGGCGATCAGCGTGTCATCGACGTGATTCTCCGTGCTGTCCGCCGAATCGAGCACGGCCGCAATACCGCCTTGCGCCCAGTCGCTCGCGCCGTCCGTCAGCGAGCGTTTGGCAACCACGGCGACGCGACGCGTCTGCGCGAGATTGAGCGCGACGGTCAAACCGGCGAGCCCGCTGCCGACAATCGCTACATCGAAATTCATCTCCTCTCTCCGTCGCATTGCGTGGCTGGTGCGGCGAACGCCGCCGCAGCCATTCGATTGGGAAATCGAAGAGCATACGCGTTGCAGCCGTCGAGGGAAAGCTGGCCGAATGGCGAAGTCTATTGCGCGCGGCGGAAGGGATGCGGACCGTCGGCGACGGCGGCGGGAAAGCGCGGCAAACGACGTCGGAAGGCGTCTGAAGGCAGGAAAGGGAAGCGCCCAGAAACAAAAAGCCCCGCATGAAGCGGGGCTTTTTGTCGTCAACAGGCTGGAAACACGATTACTTGATCTTCGTTTCCTTGTACGCCACATGCTTGCGAACGACGGGATCGAACTTCTTGATCTCCATCTTTTCCGGCATGTTGCGCTTGTTCTTCGTGGTCGTGTAGAAGTGACCCGTACCAGCAGTCGATTCCAGCTTGATCTTGTCGCGTGCGCCTTTGGCCATGATTTACTCCTTAGGCTTCGCCACGTGCACGCAGGTCTGCGAGCACCGAGTCGATACCGTTCTTGTCGATCAGGCGCAGGCCGGCGTTCGAAACGCGCAGGCGCACCCAACGGTTTTCGCTTTCAACCCAGAAACGGCGGTTTTGCAGATTCGGGAGAAAACGACGCTTGGTCTTGTTGTTCGCGTGGGAAACGTTGTTGCCGCTCATCGGCGCTTTCCCAGTTACTTGGCATACGCGTGCCATGAGAGCACTCCTAATACGCTAATTCTGAGTTCGAACGCCGTGAAGTTTCCCGGGAAAACCAGAGGACCGAGCCGTAGCCGACTTGAATCACTTGCTTTCCGGAAAGGCCTTGGTGGCTTCGGAACAGGGTTGGAAAGAGGCAAACCGAGAGTCTAGCAGAAAAAGAGCCGCAAAATCAAACCTTATTTGGAGACGGCTGGCGGCCGCACAACGGTATCTGCGCTTGGCGCTCACTGCTTCGCGTATCACGGCCAGCCTGCGCGGGCAAACGAGAACGTGTCGTTCGCGCCGATCACCAGATGGTCGATCAGTTGCACATCGATGAGCGCCAGGGTGTCGCGCAGCACGCGCGTGAGTTGCCGGTCGCTGGCGCTTGGCTTGACGGCGCCAGACGGGTGATTGTGCGCGACGATCAGGCTTGCCGCATTCACCGACAGCGCTCGCCGCACGATTTCGCGCGGATACACGGCCATGCGGGTGAGCGAGCCGCGCGAATTCTCCTCCGAGCGGATCAGCCGGTGGCGTGTGTCCAGAAAGAGGCAAATGAACACCTCATAAGGCCGCGAGCCGATCAGCAGCCGCAAATAGTCCTCGACCGCTTCCGGGGAGTCGATCAATGGGCGCTCGCGCATTTTTTCGGCGAGCGCTCGCCGCGCCAGTTCCATGATGGCCAGCAACTGCGCCCGTTTGGCGGGGCCGACGCCGCGCACGCCGTTGAAATCCTCGGGCGTCGCGTCGAGCATCGCGCGCAGCGAGCCGAAGCGCTGCAGCAGCGAGCGTGCGACGTCGAAGACATTATGTCCGGGCAGCCCGGAGCCCAGCACGAGAGCGACCAGTTCGGTATCGGACAACGCTGCCGCGCCGGCATCGAGCAGACGTTCGCGTGGCATGTCGCGCAGCGGCCATACGGGTGCGGGCACGGACATAGGCGCGGACATCGACACGGACGCCGAAACGGGCGCCGGCAACGGCGCGGAGCGGCGAACGGAGGTTTTCTCCGCCTCGTTGAGCGGAATGACTATGGGATCGTTCATGGCAAGGTTCTTCCTGATTCAGTGGAGCGGCGACGACACGCCGCGCAGCGGCGTCCCAGCCGGCTCGGGATATGTGGCTTACAATAGAGCCTTTGCGCACGGCGCCCGACGGCCTGCCATGCGCGCGACCCCTGCCGCCGCGCCCTGCGCCGCGCGCCACGACTGAATGAGTACCGCATGAGCATCATCGACATCTCCGAAGTGAAACCCGGTTCGCACGTCACGCTTCACTACCGGCTTTCGCTCGCCGATGGCGCCGAGATCGTCAGCACCTTCAACGACAAGCCCGCCACGCTGCTGCTGGGCGCCGGCCAACTGGCGCAGCCGCTGGAAGACATTCTGCTGGGCCTGAGGGCGGGGCACCACTCGACCTTTCAGCTAGAGCCGGGCGAGGCATTCGGTCCGCGCAATCCTGAAATGATCCAGCGCGTGTCGCTGGCCACGCTGCGTGAAAACAGCATGATCGGGGAGGATTTTTCTCCCGGCGATCTCGTCGAATTCAATGCGCCGGGTGGCGGCCGCTACGCCGGCGTGCTCAAGGAAGTCGGCGAAACCTCAGCTCTCTTCGATTTCAACCATCCGCTCGCCGGCCAGGCGCTGACGTTCGAAGTAAAAATCATCGGGATCCTGTAAACATGAGCATTACGGACACGACTCTCGCCGAAGCTGAAATCCTGCTTGCGCAACCGCGCGGATTTTGCGCCGGCGTCGACCGGGCGATCGAGATCGTCGAACGCGCCATCAAGCTGTACGGTTCGCCGATCTACGTGCGCCACGAAATCGTTCATAACGCGTATGTCGTCGAAGACCTGCGCAAAAAGGGCGCGATTTTCATCGAGCAGCTCGAAGAAGTGCCTGCGGGCAGCACGGTGATCTTCAGCGCGCACGGCGTATCGAAGGCGGTGCGCGCCGAAGCCGAACAGCGCGGGCTGCGCGTGTACGACGCGACATGTCCGCTCGTCACGAAGGTGCACATCGAAGTCGCGAAGATGCGCGCGGAAGGCTTCGACATCGTGATGATCGGCCACAAGGGCCATCCGGAAGTCGAAGGCACGATGGGGCAGACGGGAGAAGGCATGTATCTCGTCGAAGACATCGAAGACGTGCAGGCGCTCCAGCTTGCCGATCCGCAGCGTATCGCCTACGTGACACAAACGACGCTGTCCGTCGACGATGCCGCGCAGATCATCGCCGCGTTGAAGACGAAGTATCCGAACATCAAGGAGCCGAAGAAGCAGGACATCTGCTACGCGACGCAAAACCGCCAGGACGCCGTCAAGTTCATGGCGCCGCAGTGCGACGTCGTGATCGTGGTCGGCAGCCCGAACAGTTCGAATTCCAACCGGCTGCGCGAACTTGCCGAAAAACTCGGTGTGCCTTCCTATATGGTGGACTCGCCCGACCAGATCGATCCTGCCTGGGTCGCCGACAAGCGCCGCATCGGCGTGACGGCCGGCGCATCCGCGCCGGAGGCGCTGGCGCAGGCCGTGATTGGCCGCCTGCGCGACCTCGGCGTGCGCAACGTGCGCGCGCTCGAAGGCATCGAAGAAAACATCGCTTTTCCGCTGCCGCGCGGCCTCGGTTTGCCGGCCTGACGAACCGACCCCAGTCGAAAAAGCGCGCCGCGGGCGCGCTTTTTTTGTATCCGCGAGAGCCGGAAATCGACGAAGAAACGGTGCCATATCGTAGAAAAATGCGAAATGCACGGTGTCGGCGCGCACATTCTTTTTGATTTTCGGGGCGTATTTTGGCCGGACACAGCTGATTGCGCCCCGTTTAACGTCAGACGAACGATCAGCCAACAGACCGGTCGCACGAGTTCGGTGCATTTTCGGATGCGCGATTCGCCGAAGGCCGCCTTGTATCGAAGTCCGTTCGATAGGGCTGACAGCGCCGTCCATGCAACAACTGATGTTGCGGAGCGTCATTCATGGTGCAACTGGTGCACGAAAATCTGGCGCAACCGGGTTGCAACCTGCATGCGCTAGAAATCCCAAAGAGCGGTTGCAATGCAGGAAAACCCTGCGCATTCAACAATATTGCCCGTCGCATAATTGGAGTTACAATGCGCGCGTTCTCAAGGCTTCAGGGCCTCGGAACGCCAGATTTTGCAAGGCGCAGGAGACCTATTTAATGCGAGTCATGTTTGCTTGTGCCGTGTCCATCGCGGCCGCGGTTGCGATGTTGACCGCGTGCAGCAAAAAAAACGATGGCGAGGCAGGCACGGGTGCATCGGCTGCAGTGGCAGCGTCGGCGCCTGCAAGCGAAGCGACTGTCGTGAAGATCGGTCATGCGGCCCCATTGACGGGCGGCATTGCGCATCTGGGAAAGGACAATGAAAACGGGGCGCGTCTCGCTATTGAGGAGATCAACGCGCAGGGACTGACCATCGACGGCCGCAAGATTCAGCTTCAACTCGACGCGCAGGACGACGCAGGCGACCCGAAAACGGGCACGCAAGTCGCGCAGAAGCTGGTCGACGAGCATGTTGTCGCCGTCGTTGGGCATCTGAACTCGGGCGTCTCGATTCCCGCTTCGAAAATCTATAGCGACGCAGGCATCGTGCAGATCTCGCCGTCCTCGACGAATCCGGCCTATACGCAGCAGGGTTTCAAGACGACCTTCCGGGTCGTGGCAACCGATGCGCAGCAAGGTCCGGCGCTGGCGAACTACGCGACGAAGTCACTCGGCGCGAAACGGATTGCCGTCGTCGACGACGCGACTGCCTATGGCAAGGGTCTTGCTGACGAGTTCGCGAAGACGGCCGAGGCGGGCGGCGCGAAGATCGTCGCGCGCGAGGCGACCAATGACCGGGCCACGGATTTCCGGGCCATTCTCACCAAGATCAAAAGTGCTCAGCCGGACGCCATCATGTTCGGCGGCATGGATGCAACGGGCGGGCCGTTCACGAAACAGGCAGCCGCGCTCGGAATCGGGGCAAAAATCCTTGGCGGCGACGGCGTGTGCACCGACAAGGTAGGGGAGCTGGCGGGTAGTGCCGTTCAGAACCTCGTATGTTCGGAAGCAGGTCTTGCGCTTTCGAAGATGGACAGGGGAGCGGACTTCGAAAAGAAGTACGACGCACGCTTCCACACGCCGGTGCAGATTTACGCGCCGTTCACGTATGACGCTGTATACGTGATCGTCGATGCAATGAAGCGCGCCAATTCGATCGAGCCGCCCAAGGTGCTCGCTGCGATGCCGTCGACCGACTACACAGGTGTCATCGGCCACATCGCATTCGACAACAAGGGCGACTTGAAAGAAGGCGCTATTACGCTTTACGACTTCAAGGACGGCAAGAAAGCGGTCCTCGATGTCGTGAAGATGTAATGACGGGACGTACAGCCTGACGGCACCGGACCATCCGACGGTGCCGTTTTTGCATCCGCATCGCGTGCGACGGCCGCTGCAACCCAGCGATCACGAGCACTCGATGGAGATAACCCTTACCGGTCTTTTATATCAGTACCCGCAGTGCCGTTGCGATTCCGCAAAGCATCAGCGCCAACCGGCAGATGAAGAGCGCGAATCCAGTCGCACGGGCTAAGGAGCATTAAATGGATATTTTCATCCAGCAGGTTCTCAACGGGCTGGTGCTTGGCAGTGTCTACGCCATCATTGCACTCGGCTATACGATGGTGTACGGCATTCTCGGCATCATCAACTTCGCGCACGGCGACATCCTGATGGTGGGGGCGATGGTTGCCCTGTCCTGCATCGGTGTGTTGCAGAACCACTTCCCCGGTCTCGGCAATGTGCCGACGCTGTGCATCGCGCTGGCCATCGCCGCCGTGGTTTGCGCGGTGGTCGGCTACACGATCGAGCGCGTCGCGTACCGGCCGCTGCGCAGAGCGCCGCGTCTCGCCCCGCTGATCACCGCGATCGGCGTGTCGATCCTGCTGCAAACGCTCGCGATGATGATCTGGTCGCGCAACCCGCTGCCGTTCCCGCAGCTTCTGCCGACCGATCCCCTCAACGTGATCAAGGCCACGGACACGACGCCGGGCGCCGTGATCTCGATGACTGAAATCGTGATCATCGTCGTGGCGTTCCTCGTGATGGCGGGCCTCCTGCTGCTCGTGCACAAGACGAAGCTCGGCCGCGCGATGCGCGCGATCGCCGAGAACCCGGGCGTCGCGTCGCTGATGGGCGTGAACCCGAACTTCGTGATCTCGGCGACCTTCATGATCGGCTCGGCGCTCGCTGCGCTGGCGGGCGTGATGATCGCGTCGGAATACGGCAACGCGCACTTCTACATGGGCTTCATCCCCGGCCTGAAGGCGTTCACGGCGGCCGTGCTCGGCGGTATCGGCAACCTGGGCGGCGCGATGGTCGGCGGCGTGATTCTCGGCCTGATCGAACAGCTGGGTGCGGGCTACATCGGCAATCTCACGGGTGGCGTGTTCGGCAGTAACTATCAGGACGTGTTCGCGTTCATCGTGCTGATCATCGTGCTGGTGTTCCGTCCGTCGGGCCTGCTCGGCGAACGTGTTGCGGACCGTGCCTAACGGCGCAGGGAAAAGGAGTAAACACAATGACCTCAATTCAACCGATCGAGCCGTCCACGACGCTCGTCCCTGAACGCAACATGACGAAGACGCTGACGGTGGGCATCCTCACCGCCGTGTTCGTGATCGCCGCGCCGATGATCATCGGCACGGCAGGCGGCAACTACTGGGTTCGCGTGCTCGACTTCGCGATGCTGTACGTGATGCTCGCGCTGGGCCTGAACGTGGTGGTCGGCTTCGCCGGCCTGCTGGACCTGGGCTACATCGCGTTCTATGCAGTGGGCGCTTATACGGCTGCACTGCTGAGTTCGCCGCACCTGTCGTCGCAGTTCGAATGGATCGCGCATCTTGCGCCGGGTGGCCTGCACACGCCGTTCTGGATCATCGTGCCGATCGCGATGGCGATTGCGGCGTTCTTCGGCGTGATTCTCGGCGCACCGACACTGCGCCTGCGCGGCGACTACCTCGCCATCGTGACGTTGGGCTTCGGGGAAATCGTCCGGATCTTCCTGAACAACCTCGACCGTCCGGCCAACATCACGAACGGCCCGAAGGGCATCACGGGCATCGATCCGATCCACGTCGGCGACTTCAGCCTCTCGCAGACGCACTCGCTGTTCGGCTTCCAGTTCCCGTCGGTGTACTCGTACTACTACGTGTTCGTGCTGTGCGCGCTGCTGGTGATCTGGGTGTGTACGCGCCTGCAGCACTCGCGCATCGGCCGCGCATGGGCCGCGATCCGCGAAGACGAAATCGCCGCGAAGGCGATGGGCATCAACACGCGTGACGTGAAGCTGCTCGCGTTCGCGATGGGCGCGTCGTTCGGCGGCCTGTCGGGTGCGATGTTCGGTATGTTCCAGGGCTTCGTGTCGCCGGAATCGTTCACGCTGCCGGAGTCGATCGTCGTGCTCGCGTGCGTCGTGCTGGGCGGCATGGGCCACATCCCGGGTGTGAT
>NZ_FNYE01000021.1 GCF_900108945.1 Paraburkholderia diazotrophica
CGGCTGATGGCCTCGCTCGGCTCGATGCTGCTGTACTGGTATCACTATTCGCACAACGGCAAGCGGATCGAAGTCGAAACCGACGACGATTCGATCGGCGGCCACTTCCTGCATCTGCTGCACGGCGTGGAGCCGTCGAAGTCGTGGGTCGACGCGATGCACGTGTCGCTGAACCTGTACGCGGAGCACGAATTCAACGCGTCGACGTTCACGGGCCGCGTGATCGCGGGCACGGGCTCGGACATCTATTCGGCCATCACGGGCGCGATCGGCGCGCTGCGCGGGCCGAAGCACGGCGGCGCCAATGAGGCCGCGTTCGAGATCCAGTCGCGCTACCAGACCCCGGATGAAGCGGAAGCGGACATTCGCCGCCGCGTCGACAACAAGGAAGTCGTGATCGGCTTCGGGCACCCCGTGTACACGATCTCCGATCCGCGCAACAAGGTGATCAAGGACGTGGCGAAGAAGCTGTCGAAGGAAGCGTCGAACATGAAGATGTTCGACATCGCCGAGCGGCTGGAATCTGTCATGTGGGACGTCAAGAAGATGTTCCCGAACCTCGACTGGTTCAGCGCGGTGTCGTATCACATGATGGGCGTGCCGACGGCGATGTTCACGCCGCTGTTCGTGATTTCGCGCACGTCCGGCTGGGCCGCGCACATCATCGAGCAGCGCATCGACAACAAGATCATCCGGCCGAGCGCGAACTACACGGGACCGGAGAATTTGAAATTCGTGGCGCTAAATAGGAGAAAATAGCGTCCGCTGTGCGCTCCGGGGGTGCGTGCAGCCCCCGGCGGTTGAGATGTTGCAGCCGCGCACTGTTTAAACTTTGAAATTCGATAGAAAGGTTCTCTCCCATGAAAAAACTGCTGATCGCTACCGTTATTGGCGCTCTGTCCTCGACGCTGCTGGTGACGGCGCCCAGCGCGTTCGCACAATCGACGACGACGCCTCACGCCAAGCCGAAGGCACCGGCGCCGAAGCGCCTGTTCAAGCGCAAGGCCAACCCTGCCAAGGAAGCGAAGGTCGACCCGGTGCCGGAAGGTGCGGAGAAGTGGTCGTGCAACGAGGGTCTGTCGTTCGACCTGAAGGGCGACATGAAGCGCGACCAGATCGTGACCGTCCACTGGGCCAACAAGAACTACAACCTGCCGCGTGAAAACACGACGACAGGCGCGGACCGATTCCACGACGCAGCAACCGGCATGGACCTCGTCGTGATCCCGACCAAGGCGATGCTGTTCTCGGACAAGGACAGCTCGCGCCTCGCCGACGAGTGCAAGACGGCGGCCATGGTGCAAGGCTCGCCGGCTCCGACGCAGTCGAACGCCATCAACAAGGCCCAGTAAGCGGGTCAAGGGTAATCAGGAAACCTCGATGTCCGCACCGATCTCCAACGTCCGCCCAAAACCGGACACAGTACTGGTCGATATTGTCGACTATGTGCTGAACGAAAAGCTCGAGAGCGATCTCGCGCTGGAGACCGCGCGCAACTGCCTCATCGATACGCTCGGCTGCGGACTCGAGGCCCTCTCCTACCCTGCCTGCACCAAGCTGATGGGACCGCTCGTGCCGGGCACGATCGTCCCGCACGGCGCGAAAGTGCCGGGCACGCAGTTCCAGCTGGACCCAGTACAGGCCGCGTTCAACATCGGCGCGATGATCCGCTGGCTCGACTTCAACGACACGTGGCTCGCGGCCGAATGGGGCCATCCGTCCGACAACCTCGGCGGCATTCTCGCGACGGCCGACTGGCTCTCGCGTACCGCGATCGCGAACGGCAAGAAGCCGCTCGTGATGAAAGACGTCCTGATCGCGATGATCAAGGCGCACGAAATTCAAGGCTGCATCGCGCTCGAAAACTCGTTCAACAAGGTCGGCCTCGACCATGTGCTGCTCGTGAAGCTCGCTTCGACGGTAGTGGTCGGCCAGTTGATGGGTCTCACGCGCGATGAGCTGATCAACGCAGTCTCGCAGGCGTTCGTCGATGGACATGCGCTGCGCACGTACCGCCATGCGCCGAACACGGGCTCGCGCAAGTCCTGGGCAGCAGGCGATGCGACGTCGCGCGCGGTGCGTCTCGCGCTGATCGCGAAGACGGGCGAAATGGGCTACCCGTCGGTGCTGACGGCAAAGACGTGGGGCTTCTACGACGTGCTGTTCAAGGGACAGCCGTTCAGGTTCCAGCGCCCGTATGGCTCGTATGTGATGGAGAACGTGCTCTTCAAGATTTCGTTCCCCGCCGAATTCCACGCGCAAACGGCCGCTGAAGCGGCGATGACGCTGCATGAGCAGATGATCGCGAGCGGCAAGCTTATCGAAGACATCGCGAAGATCACGATTCGCACGCACGAAGCGGCGATCCGCATCATCGACAAGAAAGGGCCGCTCGATAATCCGGCCGACCGCGATCACTGCATTCAGTACATGATCGCCGTGCCGCTCATTTTTGGGCACCTGACGGCCGCCGATTACGAAGACGCTGTCGCGCAGGACCCGCGCATCGATGCGCTGCGTAACAAGATGGAATGCGTCGAAGACCCTCAGTTCACGAAGGATTATCACGACCCGGATAAGCGCTCGATTGCGAATGCGCTGACGGTCGAGTTCAACGACGGATCGACGTTCGATGAAGTGGTCGTCGAATATCCGATCGGTCACAAGCGTCGCCGCGCCGAAGGCATCCCGCTGCTCGTCGAGAAGTTCAGGACGAACCTCGCGCGGCGCTTTCCGGCGAAGCAACAACAAGCGATCCTCGATGTGTCGCTGGACCAGGCAAAGTTAGAAGCGATGCCGGTCAATGAATACGTCGATCTGTACGTCATTTGAGTTCAGAAACGTAGCAACGTCATTTCCTCGAAACCCCAGGACAATTACCATGGCCCACAACCTCCACAAAACGCTCAAGGAATTCGACAGCGGTTCCGGCAAAGGCAAGTTCTATTCGCTGCCGCAGCTCGGTAAGGCACTGAACGTCAAGATCGACCGCCTGCCGGTTTCGATCCGCCTCGTGCTGGAATCGGTGCTGCGTAACTACGACGGCAAGAAGATCTCGGAAGAACACATCGAGCAGCTCGCGAACTGGAAGCCGACGGCTGCACGCGTCGACGAAATTCCGTTCGTCGTCGCGCGCGTCGTGCTGCAGGACTTCACGGGCGTGCCGCTGCTCGCCGACATCGCGGCTATGCGCGGCGTCGCGCAGCGCGCGGGCAAGAACCCGAAGTCGATCGAGCCGCTGGTTCCCGTGGATCTCGTCGTCGACCACTCGGTGCAGGTCGACCACTTCCGCGAGAAGGGCGCGCTGGACCTGAACATGAAGCTGGAATTCCAGCGCAACAACGAGCGCTACCAGTTCATGAAGTGGGGCATGCAGGCGTTCGACACGTTCAAGGTCGTGCCGCCGGGCGTCGGCATCGTTCACCAGGTGAACCTCGAATACCTCGCACGCGGCGTGCACAAGAAGGCTGACAACGGCGACGCCGTGTACTACCCGGATACGCTCGTCGGCACGGACAGCCACACGACGATGATCAACGGCATCGGCGTGGTCGGCTGGGGCGTGGGCGGTATCGAAGCGGAAGCAGGCATGCTCGGCCAGCCGGTGTACTTTCTGACGCCTGATGTCGTCGGCGTGCACCTGAAGGGCAAGCTGCGCGAAGGCGTGACGGCGACGGACCTCGTGCTGACCATCACCGAGCTGCTGCGCAAGGAAAAGGTTGTCGGCAAGTTCGTCGAGTTCTTTGGCGAAGGCACGCGCTCGCTGTCGCTGCCGGACCGCGCGACGATCGGCAACATGGCGCCGGAATACGGCGCGACGATGGGCTTCTTCCCCGTCGATGAAAAGACGATCGACTACTTCAAGGGCACGGGCCGCACGGACGCAGAAATCTCGGCGTTCGAAAACTACTTCAAGGCGCAGGAACTGTTCGGCATTCCCGACGCAGGCGACATCGACTACACGAAGGTCGTCACGCTCGATCTCGGCACGGTCGCGCCGTCGCTGGCCGGCCCGAAGCGTCCGCAAGACCGCATCGAGATCACCAACGTGAAGTCGACGTTCACCGACCTGTTCTCGAAGCCCGTCAACGAAAACGGCTTCGCGAAGAAGGCCGAAGACCTGAACGCGCAATACACGACGAGCAACGGCGTCAATGTGAAGAACGGCGACATCCTGATCGCCGCGATCACGTCATGCACGAACACGTCGAACCCGAGCGTGCTGCTGGCAGCCGGCCTGCTGGCGAAGAAGGCCGTCGAAGCCGGTCTGGAAGTCGCGCCGCACATCAAGACGTCGCTGGCTCCGGGATCGCGCATCGTCACCGAGTACCTGACGAAGACGGGCCTGCTGCCCTACCTCGACAAGCTCGGCTTCACGCTGGCTGCATACGGCTGCACGACCTGTATCGGCAACGCGGGCGATCTGACGCCGGAACTGAACGAGTCGATTACGAAGAACGACATCGTCGCGGCCGCCGTGCTGTCGGGCAACCGCAACTTCGAAGCGCGTATTCACCCGAACATCCGCGCGAACTTCCTGGCATCGCCGCCGCTGGTCGTTGCTTACGCGATCGCGGGCAACATCACGCGCGATCTGATGACCGAGCCGGTCGGCAAGGGCAAGGGCGGCAAGGACATCTACCTCGGCGATATCTGGCCGTCGAGCGAAGAAGTCAACGCGCTGCTGAAGTACGCGCTGGACGCCGACGCGTTCCGCACGAACTACTCGCAGCTCACGAAGAAGGGCGATCTGTGGAGCAAGATCGAAGGCGAAGAAGGCCAGGTCTACGACTGGCCGAAGTCGACGTACATCGCGGAGCCGCCGTTCTTCGGCTCGGACTTCTCGATGCAGCCGGCTTCAAGCATCGCTGCCGTGAAGGGCGCGCGCGCACTGGGCATCTTCGGTGACTCGGTCACGACCGACCACATCAGCCCGGCAGGCTCGATCAAGGAAGATTCGCCCGCAGGCAAGTGGCTGAAGGAGAACGGCGTGCAGAAGGCCGACTTCAACAGCTACGGCTCGCGCCGCGGCAACCACGACGTGATGATGCGCGGCACGTTCGCAAACGTCCGCATCAAGAACCTGATGATCCCGGCGAAGGCAGACGGCACGCGCGTCGAAGGCGGCCTGACGATTCACCAGCCGAGCGGCGAACAGCTGTCGATCTACGACGCAGCGATGAAGTACATCGACGCCGGCACGCCGACCATCGTGTTCGCGGGCGAAGAGTACGGCACGGGCTCGTCGCGCGACTGGGCGGCGAAAGGTACGCAACTGCTGGGCGTGAAGGCGGTTGTCGCGCGCAGCTTCGAGCGCATCCACCGTTCGAACCTGGTCGGCATGGGCGTTCTGCCGCTGCAGTTCAAGGGCTCGGATAGCATCCAGTCGCTGAACATCACGGGCGAAGAAACATACGACGTCGAAGGCCTCGGTGACGACTTCAAGCCGCAGCAGGAAGTCACGCTGGTGATCCATCGCAAGGACGGTTCGGAGCAGCGCGTCCCCGTTCTGCTGCGTATCGATACGCCGATCGAAGTCGACTACTACAAGCACGGTGGTATCCTGCCGTTCGTGCTGCGCTCGCTGCTCGCGGCGTAAGTCATCGCTTTGCAGGTGCTGCGTTCTCGTTGAGGACGCAGTGACTTTTGAGAGCCCGGTTATGCCGGGCTTTTTTTTCGTTTGTGCGGAGTGGGAAATGCGTGGGTCGGCCGATTTCGCCGAGAGCCGCGCATCGGCCTGGTTGTCGAGTCGACCGCCACATCATGACGAGCGCATCCGCTTTAGTTCATCGATACGCAGACGATAGCTGCGTAGCAGACAGGCTTTATCGCCACACACGTTGCGAGAATTGCGAAGCCATGCCCGTTGATCCGCTCGCAAGCGCGTCTTGTTAGCCGATTCTTTTATCTTTTGATGATAGAGCTCTGCCAATGTTTTATCGACGCTGGCAAGTTCCGCATCCCCGCAAACAAGCTGCGCCTGAACAGATATGAGCTTGCTGCAATCAAGGCTATGCATCAATGCTGCCTTCGTCTCGTGGCGGGTTTCCAGCAGCCCCGGCTTGCACAGCCCTTGCAGCGACTTGCAAGCGACGTTGCGTCCGACCCATGCCATGTCTTGTGCGCCATATTGCTTAACGAAACGATTGATGCCTGCGTGGCTTACTCCCCTTTGCATTGCGTTTGCCGCGATGATTTCGTTGCAAAGCGAGTCCTCGGCGTAGGTTCGCCCATCGCGCCGGTAGCAACTGTGAAAACCGAGCAGCGCAGTGCCGATCAGGCTTCGTCGTTCTCCTGAAGCGAACAGGATCGAAGCGCAAGCGGACGCGCATTTGGCCTTATCTGGAACCGTTGTATAGACGCGTATCTTGTCCATCGCATCGACAACGCGGAAAGCGGCCTCGACATTGCCCCCCGGGCTATTCAAAACAAAGACAACGAGTCCTTCTTCATCACGGTCAGCCATTTTGGCGACTGCGAGAAACTTCTCTGCATCACCTTCCTGAATCTTCCCTTCCCCGATAACCATCCTCAGCTCAAGTTGAGGTTGGTAATAGATCTTGAAGTCCATCCCGAGCGCAAGACCGGGAGACATAAGCGCAGTGAAACAAAGCCAGGAAAGCATTCGTTGAATCAAACCCGGCGCCGCTGTGTCCTTGAGCGTTGGGTGTCCGATGCTGCCCATACAGTTCTCCTCGGAATGTCACTGGCTGGCAAGCTCGCCCTACCGCACTATCCGCGAAAGTGACGACGAGCGGAGGTTGTCCGTGATCGTCCTCACGCGGGATCGCGAGACTGAATGGCCCGGACGTGCCGGTCGCTGCTGCCGGAAGCGTTCAGAGTACGCGTGACGGGCCAGAAGGCCTATGATGACTTCATCGGCCCCGGCAAACGACCGCCCCATGAACCGTATCCTGATCATTATCGGCGTGCTGTGCATTCTCGCCGGCCTCGGCTGGCGCTGGCTCGCGCGCATCCCGTTCGGCCGGCTGCCTGGCGACATTCACATCGTCCGTGACGGGCTCGACCTGCATTTCCCGATCGTCACATGCATCGTGATTTCGGTCGTGATATCCGTGCTGCTCTGGTTCTTGCGGCGTTGAGGGCGTGCTAGCCCGAGAGCAGCGGGAAGCGGAACGCGATCACGGATAGCCTCTCAACCGGGGTCATACCCGCATCGCCAGCGCTGACGAAAAAAGCGAAACACTTCTTCTCGGCCTGTCGAATTTGATAGTCTTCGTTCGTCGTCTCTAACGCAGCATGCAGCGTGCGGTTTTGCCTGCGCATCAAGCCAACACCGACAGGAGATTTGCCATGAAGATTCAAAAGATCACGCCGTTTCTCTGGTACTCCAACGAAGCCGAGGAGGCCGCTGCGTTCTATGCGGGTATCTTTCCGGACTCGCGCGTCATCCGGGTCACTGGGGTGCCGAGCGCCGGTTCCACGAAGGTCGTCGAGTTCGTACTCTTTGGACAGCCCTTCATCGCGATGAGCTCCGGGCAGCCCGAGCCGTTCAACCAATCGATATCCCTGCTGGTCAACTGTGACGATCAGGCAGAACTCGACCGCTATTGGGACGCCCTTCTCGAAGGCGGCGGCTCGCCCCAGGCGTGCGGCTGGCTGAAGGACCGCTACGGCATTTCGTGGCAGGTCGTGCCAAACGATCTCATCCCGATGATCGCAGACCCTGATCCCGTCAAGGCGAAGCGTGTTGCAGAGACCATGATGACGATGATCAAGTTCGATGTCGCCGCGTTGAAAGCCGCCTATGCAGGGACGGCGGGCTGACAAACAACAAAAGCCCTCTACATCGCGTGTGAAAGAGCGTCGGCCGGCTTTGCCCACTCCAGCCGACGCTCGTCGCACAGGTTTAGCCGCAAGCGCCGACTACCGCTGATAAAACGCCACCCGTCCCATCACCCGCTCGACATAGCGCCGCGTCTCCGCATACGGCGGAATCCCGCCGCCGAACTTCCGCACAGCCCCCTCGCCCGCGTTATACGCCGCAAGCGCCAGCGACACATCGCCGTACGTCGCAAGCAACGCATCGAGCAAACGCGCGCCCGCCAGAAGGTTCTGCCCAGGATCGAACAGATCGTCCGCACCCCGCTGTCTGCCTGTTTGCGGCATCAATTGCATCAAGCCCGTTGCCCCTTTCGGCGACACAGCAAATGGATTGCCACCCGACTCGACATCGATAACGGCCATCAGCAGCGCTCTGTCGACGCCCACACGCTTCGCAACATCATCGACGAGCGGCGTCCACGCCAGCACCTTCGACAACGCACCGCGCGCGCTCGTTGGCTCCGCATACGACGTATCGAGTTCGATCACCAGTGACTGCCCGGCCGCGTCGCCGCTTTTCAATCCGCCGATCACCATTTCGACACGTCCGGCCGCTCGCGCTTCGTCAGCGTCAGCCATCGCGATGTTCAACAGCAACGCGAGCAATATGACACGCGGCATCAACGCGCCGTCACCGTAGCCGCATCGTTGGCCGCGTCCGCGCGAAACGGCGATTGCATCCGCACGATCGCCTCGGACTCCAGCGCAATCGGCCAGCGCTGGCTCTGCCATCCATCGACAAGCGTAGTCCGGCACAAGCTGTCGGGCCGTCGCGGCGAACCATATGCATCGACGTTCGCATCAGCGGGCTCGCGCGAAAACAGGCCATTCGCCGCGACGTTGCCGATCACATTCGTCGCGTAGTACATGATCTTGTTGACCAGAGGCACGACCAGATCGAAGCAGTAGTGCACGCGCAGCTTTAGCAGATTCGCATCCTGCACATTCACATCCGATTCCGCGCCAGGAGAGGTATCGCGATACATCAGCGTGTCGTTCGGAATCTCTTCGTGCGCGGCGCCTTCGTCGGGATAGAAGCGCGTGCGCGCGAAGTCACGCGTCATCGCCGCAGTCGGGCTGATAATCGCAATCGACGACGCCTTCGTCACCGCGCTTCGTGCCGCAAGCATGGCCGACTGCACGCCCGACGCGTCAGCATGCCGCGCATACAACGGCGCGAGACCGCGAGCGAGACCCGCTTGCATCGCTCGCATCGATCCATGATTCACCGCGCCTTCGCGCGCCGCTTCGAGCACGGCGACATCGAGCGTCGACTTCGCCTGATACAGCAGCACGAACTGCACGGTCGCGAAACCGAAGAACAGCAGCAGCGGCGCGACGATCAGAAATTCCGTCATCGCCTGACCCGTCATGCGTCGCTTGTCCGCGTATTCATACATCACGGCAGCGCCCTCCATGCGAGTCTGTCGCCGATACCGATACCGCACACATGCGCTGCATCCGCGTTCATCTCCAGCACGCTGCGCGCGCGCCAGCAAAACAGCAGGCGCGCGCGTTGCACGTTCCGATGGATCGCCAGCACGCAATTGCGATCGTCGATAAAGACCACATCGATAGGAAAACGCATGCCGAACGTATGCACCGCATTGCACGGTTCGAGCCACAGCGCTTGCGCCGCATCGAGGCATGAGCGGCCGAGCAATCCACGCATGCGCTCGAACGCGTGTTCGGCCACGTCGAGCGCGATGCGCGTCGCCTCGCCGCGATGAATCAGGCGCGCGCGCTTCATAGCAAGCCCTCCTGCATGAACTTCATCGCGATCGGAAACCGAGGCATGATGAACGCGTTGCAGCGAGCAAGCACCGCGCAGCAGCCGGTCGATGGCGGACTGCTCGATGGGCTCGTCGATCAAATGAGAGCGCTAATGGCCGAACTCGACCGTTCCCGCGCGCGCTGGACATTCAGGCGATAAGCGGCGGTACCGACGGGCGACGCGACGCGCGCGACAAAGACGACCCGACCACAAAACGACCAGTGACTGAATGACAAAAGGCCCGCAGAATGCGGGCCTGAAACTCCGCGAATCACGGTGGAGACGATCAGAGAACCGTGTGCGGTCAGCGCGGCTGGTTCATGCAACCTCGGGGAAAGCTGCTCACCCGCGCTAATGACCAGTATAGAGCGGGATTTTGTCTGTGCAGGAGAAAATGCCTGTCTCTGTGCTAACAAGTATTTATTGCTGCACGCGGGATGATAGGCACAACGCGCCCACTCGCCCGTCATGCCTGCGACGTCAACAATCCGCTGAGCTGTTCGTTCAGATGATCGATCGCTTCCGCCACGAATGGAAGCAGCGCGACGATACTCAGCGCATCGCGCTCGAACGCCGCGCGCTCCAGACGGCGCGCCAGCGAGATCTCGCGGCGGCGTTGCAACATGCCCAGCGAACCGGCGAGACGATGGGCGGCGCGGCCCAGGTCGTCCCATGCTTCGCTATGGCGGGCCGCCATCATGAACACGAGCGTTGCGCGATTCGTCTCGATCAGCGCACACGTCACGTCGCGCGCAACGACGTGATCGCCTAGCGCGAGGGCATCGATTTGCGCGCGCAACGTGCAGTCGAATGCAGTGCACATCGGAAGCGGCGTCATTGCTGCGCGGCCGTGATGCCACAACGCCGCGCGAAATCGACCAGCTCGACGAGCGTCTCGACGCCCACCTTGTTCATCAGCCGGGTCTTGTGACTGCTGACCGTCTTGTTGCTGATGAAGAGCGCATCGCCGATCGACTTGTTGGACATGCCTTTGGCCAGCATCTGCAAGATCACGAGCTCCTTGTCGGACAGCATGTCGAGCTTGTCGGCTTCCGCAACGGCATGCGCGGCCCCGGAACCGTTCGCGCAAGGCACGACGGGAAACACGCTATAGCCCGACAACACCGCCTCCACGCTGCGCATGATTTCCTTTACGTCCTGCGATTTGCTGACGAAACCCTGCGCGCCTGCCCGCATCGCGCGAGTAACGAAAGTGGCGGCATCGTGACTCGACAGAATCAGCACGCGCATGCCGGGATGCGCGGTTTTCAGACGGGAAAGAACATCGAGGCCATTTATTCGCGGAATATCCAGATCGAGAATAGTGAGATCCGGCGAAAATTGACGCGCCATTTCCATTGCCGCCTGACCGTTGTCCGCTTCAAATACTTCCTGCGTACCGAGCAATTGCAATAGATGAGTCTTGATAACAAGGCGAAATGCAGGATGATCGTCCACGATTAATATAGAAGCCAACTCCCATTCTCCAGATATCTCTTTGATCGCGCGCTCGTCAATTTCGCGGACTCCTGACAAATCTCCGCACGCCTCTTTACGGGAAGATTCTAATTCATTATTGACGCATCGCGTCTGCGGAATATTCTGCATTCTTGATTGCGTATTCAATTCGAATGAATATCGAGAACGCCAATAAATACCGCGCGCATAAAAAACTAAATCAATCGGGCAAATTCTGGCTCCCGCGGATAAGCGCGCGCGCGTCGGGTCCGAGGCAGCGCGTCGCACTTCAGGTAAACCCGCTTGAATTTAACTAACTCGTCAATTAAGCTTGCGTCTCATGAACCCGAAACGTCCACCGGCCAAACCGCGCGGCCGGCGCCCCGTCGTCGAGAATTTCGACGTGCGCGAGCATCTGCTCGACACGGCCACGCGCCTTTTCTCCGAGCGGGGCATCGCGGCGACCACGGTCGCGCAGATCGCCACGGCCGCAGGCGTCACGTCCGCGCTCGTGCACTACTACTTCACGAATCGCGAAACGCTGCTCGATGCGATCGTCGAAGAACGGCTCGCGCCGTCCATCAGCTTCGTGTGGAGCGTCGCCGGCGACGAGTCGAACGCCGATCCGTTCGTGATGGTCGACGATCTCGTCACCCGTCTTTTCGACGTCACGCGCCGCATGCCGTGGCTGCCGCCGCTGTGGCTGCGCGAGGTCATCAACGAAGGCGGCATGCTGCGCGAGCGCATGCTCACGCGCGTTCCGTTCGACAACATCAAGCGCTTCGGCGCGCGCATCATGCAAGCGCAGCAGGCAGGCGACGTGAACGCCGAGCTCGACCCGCTGCTGATGTTCAACTCGATCCTCGCGCTCGTGATGCTGCCGCAAGCGGCCGCGAAGGTATGGCAAAGCATTCGCGGCTTCCCGCCGATCGAGCGCGAGACGTTGCAGCGGCACGCGACGGCGCTGCTGCTGGGCGGCATGCGTCCGCCCGCAACCACTGCCGACAAGGCGCCTAACGTCCGTACCGCGCGCAAGACCGCGCGGCGCGCCACCACGAGGTCCAGGTCATGATGCCGTCCCGTTCATCCGCGAGCACGCTGCGGCTATTCGTCGTGATCATCGCGTTCGTCGCATGCAGCGCGCTCGTTGCATGCTCGCATCGCAACGACAACACATGGCAAGGCTACGTCGAAGGCGAATTCGTGTATCTCGGCTCGTCGCAATCGGGCAAGCTGACGCAACTCGATGTGGCTCGCGGCGATGAGATCGCCGTGAATGCACCCGTCTTCGCGCTCGAATCCGTGGACGAAGCGGCCGCTCTGCAACAGGCGCAGCAACAGCTCGCCGCGGCCCGCGCGCAGCTCGCCGACATCCAGACGGGCAAGCGCCCGCCCGAAATCGACGTGACGAAAGCGCAGCTCGCGCAGGCCATTGCGAATGCGCGCAAGGCGACGCTGCAACTGACGCGCGACGAAGCGCAGTATCGCGTAGGCGGCGTTCCGAAGGGACAGCTCGACGATTCGCGCGCCGCCGCCGATGCCGCCAACGCCCAGGTCCGCGAGCTCACGCATGAAGTCGACGTCGCGCGTCTGCCTGGGCGTTCGCAGCAACTGGCCGCGCAGGCAGCGCAAGTCGACGCGGCGCAGGCCGCCGTCGCGCAGGCGCAATGGAAGCTCGACCAGAAGCGCG
Organism: Paraburkholderia diazotrophica; assembly: GCF_900108945.1. Classification (GTDB taxonomy): domain Bacteria; phylum Pseudomonadota; class Gammaproteobacteria; order Burkholderiales; family Burkholderiaceae; genus Paraburkholderia; species Paraburkholderia diazotrophica. The sequence goes on from NZ_FNYE01000021.1 coordinate 12,768, forward strand.
TGAACGCGCCCGCGCGAGGCCGTGTGTACGACACGCTGTATCGCGTCGGCGAATGGGTGCAGGCGGGCAGCCCCGTCGTGCAGATGCTGCCGCCGCAGAACGTGAAGGTGCGCTTCTTCGTGCCGGAGACGCTGGTCGGCTCGCTCCAGCCAGGCCGCGCGCTGGCTATTCATTGCGACGGCTGCGCGTCGGACGTGAACGCGAAGATCACCTATGTATCGAGTTCGTCCGAGTACACGCCACCCGTCATCTACAGCAACGAGAGCCGCGGGAAGCTCGTGTTCATGATCGAAGCGCGACCTTCCGTCGACGATGCGCCGCGCCTGCATCCCGGCCAGCCCGTTTCGGTGAGCTTGCGATGAATACGCAGAACGCAAGGCTCGCCATCGACGTGCACAACCTGAACAAGCACTTCGGCGACAGGCACGTCGTCAACGACGTGACGCTTCAGGTTGCGCGCGGCGAGATCTTCGGCTTTCTCGGGCCGAACGGCAGCGGCAAGACGACATCGATCCGCCTGATGTGCGGACTGCTCACGCCGGACTCCGGCAGCGGCACGTGTCTCGGCTACGACATCGTGCGCGAGAGCGCGCAGATCAAGCGCAACGTCGGCTACATGACGCAGCGCTTTTCGTACTGGGACGACATGACGATTCGCGAGAACCTCGATTTCGTCGCGCGCATCTATCAGATGAAGAACCGCAAGGAGAAAGTCGACCGCGCGCTCGAAACGCTCGGGCTGCAAACGCGCGCGGGCCAGATGACGGGTGCGCTGTCGGGCGGCTGGAAACAGCGGCTCGCGCTGGCCGCGTGCATGTTGCACGAGCCGAGGCTGCTGCTGCTCGACGAGCCGACGGCGGGCGTCGATCCGACCGCGCGCCGCGACTTCTGGGAAGAACTGCATCGACTCGCGGCGCAAGGCATATCGGTGCTCGTGAGCACGCACTACATGGACGAAGCGGAACGCTGCCACAAGCTCGCGTATATCGCGTACGGCAAGCTGCTCGCACAGGGCACCGCGCAGCAGGTGATCGAATCGCAGGCGCTCGCCACGTGGGCGATTCATGGCGAGCGCCTGACCGAGCTATCGGAACAGTTGCGCAACACGCCGGGCGTCGATCAGACCGTCGTGTTCGGCTCCGCGCTGCATGCGAGCGGCCACGATCACGCGGCGCTCGAAAAAGCCATCCGGCAGGCGACGTCCGGCATGTCCGTGCATATCGAGCCGATCGACACGGGCCTCGAAGACGTGTTCATCTACATGATGAGCCGCTCGACTGACAACTACGCACACCCGGGCAAGCCATCGTGAACCGCTTCTTTTCCGTCACGCGCTGGTGGGGCATCGTGCTGAAGGAATTCATCCAGTTGAGGCGCGATCGCATCACGTTTGGCATGATCGTCGGCTTGCCGATTCTTCAGCTTGCATTGTTCGGCTTCGCGATCAACACCGACCCGAAGCATCTGCGCACGGCCGTCATCGTCAGCGACGACAGCCCGTTCTCGCGCAGCTTCGTCGCGGCGATGCAGAACTCCGACTACTTCGACATCGTCGAGACGCTGCCTAACGATGCAGCCGGACGGCATGCGCTCGCGCAAGGCAATGTGCAGTTCGTCGTGTCGATACCCGTCGATTTTTCGCGGCGGCTGTTGCGTGGAGAGCGGCCCGCGCTGCTGGTCGAAGCCGACGCAACCGATCCGACGGCAACGCAAGCGCCCCTCGCCGCGCTGCCCGGTCTCGTGCAATCGGTCGCGGACAAGGACATCACGGGACCGCTTGTGCATCTGAACGGCGCGCCCGCCGCGTTCGACGTGCAGATCCACAAGCTGTACAACCCCGAAGGCATCACGCAATACAACGTCGTGCCAGGGCTGATGGGCACGATCCTCACACTGACGATGGTCATGATGACGGGCCTCGCGATGACGCGCGAACGCGAGCGCGGCACGATGGAAAATCTGCTTGCGACACCCGTTCTGCCGCTCGAAGTGATAGCGGGCAAGCTGGTGCCGTACATCGCAATCGGACTCGTGCAGTCGTCGATCATCCTCGCGGCGGCGCGCTACGTGTTTCATGTGCCGTTCGTCGGCAGCCTGATTGCGCTCTACGTGGCAGCGCTGCTTTTCATCGCGGCGAACCTCACGGTCGGCATCACGCTATCGTCGATTGCGCAAAACCAGTTGCAGGCGATGCAGCTCACCGTCTTCTATTTTCTGCCGAGCCTGCTGCTGTCGGGCTTCATGTTTCCGTTCGCGGGCATGCCCGTGTGGGCGCAATGGATCGGCAATCTGCTGCCCCTCACGTACTTCAATCGCCTCGTGCGCGGCATTCTTCTGAAGGGCAACGGCTGGGTGGACCTGTGGCCTTCCGTGTGGCCCGTCGCGATCTTCACGGTCATCGTGCTGGCGATTGCAGTGCGCTTCTACCGGCGCACGCTCGACTAGGAGGACTCGATCATGAAACGCTGCGTCCTCATCGCCGCGCTGCTGCTGTGCGGTTGCGCCGTCGGTCCGGACTTTCATGCGCCGTCCGCGCCCGACGCGCAGACTTATACGCGCGAAACGCTAGCTGCGTCGACGCAGGCAGCAGGTGCGACGCAAACGCTCGTCGCCGCCGATCACGCGTTGCCGACATGGTGGACGCAATTTCATTCCGACGCGCTCAACCGTCTCGTCGATACGGCACTACAGCGAAGCCCGACGCTCGACGAAGCGCGCGCGAAGCTCGTCGAAGCGCGTGAAAACTATGTCGCGCAAGCGGGCGCGACGCAGTTTCCCTCGATCGACGCGAAGCTTTCCGGCGCGCGCCAGAAGGTCGACCCCGCTGCGTTCGGCATTCCGAACGTGCCGAATCCCGGGCCGTTCACGCTGTTCAGTGCGTCGGTGAGCGTGTCGTATGTGCTCGATGTTTTCGGCGGCAACCGGCGCGCACTCGAAGCACTGCTCGCGCAGGTCGACTATCAGACCTATGAACTCGATGCCGCGCGTCTGACGCTCGCGGGCAATGTCGTATCGACGGCGATCCGGCGCGCGTCGCTGCAACAGCAGCTCGCGCTGACGGAGCAACTCGCCGATGCACAGGCGCAGCAGCTGAAGATTATCGAAGGACGTTATGCGGCGGGCGGCGTAGCGGAGCTCGATGTGCGCACGCAGCGCACGCTGCTCGCACAGACGCGCGCACAGCTTGCGCCGCTCGCGACGCAACGCGCGCAGGCCGATCATCAACTGGCGATTCTGCTCGGCGTGGCGCCGTCGAACGCTGATTTCGACGACATCACGCTCGATGCGCTGCATTTGCCCGATACCGTGCCCGTCACGCTGCCGTCGACGCTCGCGCGCGAACGCCCCGATATCCGCGCATCGGAAGCGCTGCTGCATCAGGCGAGCGCGAACGTCGGCGTTGCGACGGCGAATCTTTATCCGCAATTCGTGGTGTCGGCGGGTGCGGGTTCCGAGCGCACGCGCATCGAGGATATCGTCAACGGCATGAATATCTGGAACATCGGCCTGAGTCTGACGCAGCCGATCTTTCACGGCGGCGAACTGCACGCGAAGAAGCGCGCGGCGCAGGCCGCTTACGATGCGGCTTTCGCATCGTACCGGCAGACCGTGCTGCAGGCGCTGCAACAGGTCGCCGATACGCTGCATGCATTGAACGACGATGCGCACGAACTGCAGGCGCGCGACGACGCGGCATCGGAGGCGCAAGCGAGTGTGAAGATCGCGCAGGCGCGGTATGCGGCGGGTGGTGTCAGCCAGTTCGGCCTGATCGATACGCAACGGCAGGCGTTGCAGACAGCGATCGACCGGACGCGAGCACAGGGCGATCGTCTTGCGGATACGGCGGCGCTGTTTCAGGCGTTGGGTGGCGTGACGCCCGTGGCGCCTGCGGATCAGGCGGCGAGGCGGTGACGCGGAGCGCAGACCGCTATCGCGTACACCACCCACGCCGCGCCGTCATCGTCGCTTGATAAGGCGAATGACGAACAGCAGGATAACCGCGCCGACAAACGCCGTGGCAATCGAGCCGATCCATCCGTTGCCCAGTGAGATGTGCAGCACGCCCGACAGCCAGCCGCCGATAAACGCCCCCGCAATCCCCACGACGATATCGATCAGGACGCCGAAGCCGCCGCCATCCACGAGCACGCTGGCAAGCCAGCCCGCCACGCAGCCGATGACCAACCACGCAATGATTCCGTGTTCCATAGTGTTCCCAGGTTTGTACTGCCGTTATTGGAACGAGTCCACGACGATGCCGTAACCCGCTTTCGTTGACGCCACTCATGGGGTCAGCGTGGGTTGTACAGCAGCGATCAACCTGGGTTGTGAACGTTTGTCAAAGCGTGGGGTGATGGGAGCGGATGGCGGCAAGCAAACCTACACCGCCACCGCCCGCGCCGCATTCCTGCCGCGCAGCCATTCGAGCGCCAGCAGCAGACAAGTGGAAAACACAATGAGGATCGTTGCGAGCGCTGCGATCGTCGGGCTGATGTTCTCGCGAATGCCTGTGAACATCTGACGCGGCAGCGTCGTCTGATCGGCGCCCGCGAGGAACAGCGTGACGACCACTTCATCAAACGACGTCGCGAACGCGAACAGCGCGCCCGAGATCACGCCCGGCGCAATGACGGGCAACGTGATGTTGAAGAAGGTCTTCACGGGGCTCGCGCCGAGCGACAGGCTCGCGCGCACGAGGTTGTAGTTGAAGCCCTGCAACGTCGCGGCCACCGTCGTCACGACGAACGGCACGCCCAGCGAAGCATGCGCCATGATCAGCCCGATATACGTATTGGCCAGCCCCAGCGGCGCAAAGAACAGGTACATGCCGACGCCGACCACCACCACGGGCACGATCATCGGCGAGATCAGCACCGCCATCAGCAGCGCCTTGCCCTTGAAATTCGCCTTGGTGAGCCCGATCGCCGCGAGCGTGCCGAGCACCGTGGCGAGCACCGTCGCGGACGGCGCGACGATAAAGCTGTTCTTCGCGGCCATCCGCCATTCGTCGGAAGCGATCAGGTTCTGATACCAGCGCAGCGACCAGCCCGGAATCGGATAGACAAGGAACGTGCTCGACGAAAACGACAGCGGCACGATCGCGAGCACGGGCAGGATCAGATACAGCAGCGTCAGCACGGCAAGCCCGCGCAGCGTGAAGTACCACACGCGCTCGATCATCGACGTGTGCGGCGCGAACATCGGTTTGGCCAGTTTCATCGCATGCTCCTTGCCGTCAGCCGAGGCTCACTTGCGAACGCGTGAAGCGTCCATAGATCACATACAGCACGAGCGTCGCCGCGAGCAGCAGACCGCCGAGCGCGCACGCCATGCCCCAGTTGATCGTCACGTTCGTGAAGTACGCGACGTAGTAGCTGACCATCTGGTCGTTCGGTCCGCCGAGCAGCGCCGGCGTGATGTAGTAGCCGATCGCGAGGATGAACACGAGCAGCGCGCCCGCGCCGACGCCCGGATACGTCTGCGGCACGTACACGCGCCAGAACGCCGCGAACGGATGCGAGCCGAGCGAGATCGCCGCGCGCTGATAGCTCGGCGGAATCGACTTCATCACGCTGTAGAGCGGCAGGATCATGAACGGCAAGAGGATGTGCGTCATCGAGATATAGACGCCGACGCGGTTGAACAGCAGCGCCAAAGGATCGTGTATCAGCCCCGCGCCGAGCAGCGCCTTGTTGACGAGCCCTTCGCTTTGGAGAATCACGATCCACGCGGCGACGCGCACGAGAATCGATGTCCAGAACGGAATCAGCACGAGGATCATCACGAGATTCGCGCGCCGTTCATTGAGCGTCGAGATCCAGTATGCAAGCGGATAGCCAAGCAACAGCGCGAACACGGTGACGGCAAAGCCGATCACAAACGTGCGGCTGAACACGGCGAGATAGATCTGTTGCTCGGGGTCGGTCGGAATGATGTGGCCGAACGCGTCCTGCTTGTGATCGAGCGCAGCGAGCAGATAGAACGGCGAATACGTGCCGCCGTTCTTCGCGATTGCCTGCCAGTACTTCACGTCGCCCCAGCGCTCATCCGTTTCGAGAATCTTCGCCTTGATCTGAGCAGGCGGCAGCGCGTGGCCGGCATCGTCGTTCAGCGGCATCGCTCGCGCCGTCTTCGCGACGAGCGAACGATAACCGGGGATCTCCGTGTTCAGACGGCGCGCCAGTGCGCCCATTGCTTCGCCGTCGGCGATGGCCGTCAGATCGGTGGCGAGCGCGGCATATGCCGCATCGGTGGGCGCGGACTTGCGGTCCCAGTCGCGCAGCACCGTCACGGTATGCGGCAGCGCCGTCGCGATCTCCGGGTTCTGCACGGCGCGCGTGAGCAGCGCGCCGATCGGCACGACGAAGATCATCAGCAGAAAAATCGCGAGCGGCGCGATCAGCAGCAGCGCCATCGCGCGCTTCTTCGCTTCCGCGGCCTTCAGCTCGCGCTTGAGTTTGTTCGACGACTCGGGGGCCGAGTCGGCGGCGATCGTCATCGTCGTCACACGTTTCTCCATGTCTGACGTCACTTCAGTACCGCGGCGATGCGGCCGCTTTCAACAGAAGCCGCACCGCATTCTCCCGTTGCTTACTTCGACGCCCACGACGCGAAGCGTTGCTCCAGCTCGTCGCCGTGATCGGTCCAGAACGTGAGGTTTTGCAGCACCGCGTTCTTGCCGTTGGTCGGCGAGTTCGGCAGATTCGAGAGCGTCTTCGCATCGAGTGACTTGATGGCCGATTCGTTCACCGGGCCGTACGCGATGTGCTTCGCGTATTCCTGCTGCGGCTTCGACGAGATCGTGTACGCGATGTACTTCTCGGCCAGCGCCTTGTTCGGCGTGCCCTTCGGCATTGCCCAGTAGTCGAGGTCGTAGATGCTGCCGTTCCACACGACCTTCAGGTTCTTGCCTTCCTTCTGCGCGGCATCGATACGGCCGTTATAGGCCGTCGACATCACGACGTCGCCCGCCACGAGGAATTGCGGCGGCTGCGCGCCCGCTTCCCACCACTGGATATTCGGCTTCAGTTCGTCGAGCTTCTTGAATGCGCGGTCCTGGCCTTCCTTCGTCCCGAGCACCTTGTAGACGTCCTTCGGTGCGACGCCGTCGGCCATCAGCGCGAACTCGAGGTTGTAGCGCGCGCCCTTGCGCATGCCGCGCTTGCCCGGGAATTTCTTCGTGTCCCAGAAGTCGGCCCAGCTTGCCGGCGCCGTCTTCAGCTTGTCGGCGTTGTACGCCATCGCCGTCGACCACACGAAGATGCCGACGCCGCACGTCTGCGGTGCCTCGGGAATCAGATCCGACTTCTTGCCGAGCTTCGACCAGTCGAGCTTTTCATACAGGCCTTCGTCACAGCCGCGGCCCAGGTCGCCCGATTCCACTTCGACGACATCCCAGTTCACGTGCTTCGCCTCGACCATCGCCTTCACCTTGGCCTGCTCGCCGTTGTACTCGACGGCCGTCACCTTCGTGCCGTTTTGCGCTTCGAACGGCTGGTTGAAGGCCGCCTTCTGCGCATCGCCGTTCGCGCCGCCGAAGTTCACGACCGTCAGTTCCGCCGCGTTCGCCTGATTCATCGCCGCCGCGCCGAGTGCGAGGACGAATGCGCCGACAGGCACGGCACAGCGCGATTGCACGATCTTCTTCATGGTGGTTCCTCTTCCGTGTGTGATGGTGTGATGAGTGTTGCTTACGACGTGGACGTTCTTCTCTTTCTCGTCAATGCTGATGCTCACGCGAATACGCGCAGATGCTCCGGCGCGAATTCGAGCGCAACGGGCACGCCTGGCGCGAAGCCTTCGAGCGCTTCCGTGCCGAGCGGCACCTTCACGAAGCACTCGTCCTGTTCCGGCAGACGGCAGCGCATGCGCACGTGGTCGCCGAAATAGATGAGGCCGCGCGCTTCGCCTGCCACTGCATTCGCGCCCGCCTTCGACGCGCCCGCCGCGAGCTTCATCCGCTCGGGCCGGATGCACGCGATGCCTTGCGCGCCCGCTTTCGCGCCACCGATATTGCGCCCGACGAGCCGCGTGCCGTCGATCAGGTGAAACTCGCAGTAGTCGCCGTCGACATTCGCAACCGTGCCGCGCAGGCGGTTGCTGTCGCCGATGAAGTTCGCGACGAACTCGTTGCACGGCGATTCGTAGAGGCGGTCGACGGTATCGAGCTGTTGCACGATGCCCTTGTCGAACACGGCGACGCGATCGGACATCGTCAATGCTTCGCCCTGATCGTGCGTCACGTAGACGAACGTGACACCGAGCTTTTCGTGCAGCGACTTGAGTTCGATTTGCATGTGCTCGCGCAACTGTTTGTCGAGCGCGCCGAGCGGCTCGTCCATCAGCACGAGCTTCGGCTCGAAGACGAGCGCGCGGGCCAGCGCGATGCGCTGCTGCTGGCCGCCCGACAGTTGCGCCGGATAACGCTTCGCGAAGCCCTCCATGCGCACCATCTTCAACGCGTTGTTGACCTTGTGCGCGCGTTCGTCGGCGGCCAGCTTGCGCACGGTCAGCGGATACGCGACGTTCTGCTCGACGGTCAGATGCGGAAACAGCGCGTAGTTCTGAAACACCATGCCGATGTTGCGCTTGTGCGGCGGCACGTTGTTGAGCAACTGGCCGTCGAGCCAGATCTCGCCGCCCGTCGGAAACTCGAAGCCCGCGAGCATCATCAGGCAGGTCGTCTTGCCGGAGCCGGACGGCCCGAGCAGCGTGAGGAATTCGCCCTGATAGATGTCGAGATCGAGTTGCTTGACGACGAGCGTCTCGCCGTCATAGGTCTTGCGCACACCCCGAAAGCTGACGATTACGTCTTCGGTTCTCATCGTGTCCGTCTCCATGGCCTGCCGCCGCATGTACGGGTTTCTACCCAGATGGTTCTACTCATCGCGCAGAATCGCATCGATTGCGTGATCCACTATAGCCGCTTACGGTTCTACAATAGGGAACCATTTCATAATTCCGGATAGAACCACTTGGACACTGTGATCCTGTCGGACTGGCTCGCCGCGCGGCTCGACCGGACAGCCGCCGAACCCGTCTACCGGCAAGTGCTCGGGCTGATGCAGCAGGCCATTCTGACGGGCCAGTTGCCGCCCGGCGCGAAGCTGCCCAGCTCGCGCACGCTCGCCGGCGATCTGGGCATCGCGCGCAACACGGTGCTGCACGTCTACGACCAGCTCACGGCCGAAGGCTATGTGATCTCGACGACGGGCAGCGGCACCTATGTCGCCGACACGCGTCCGGATACGACCGCCGTCAACGCGCGCAAGGCGCCACGCGCAGCAAGTGGCCCCGTCGGCGTCGTCGCGGGCACGGAGCCAGCGCAATCCGGCGCGCCGGAGCGCGGCGGCCTGTCGATGCGTGGCTCGCGGCTCATCAGCAAGGCGGGCGTGTCGGCGAGGCAATGGGGCGCGTTCATGCCGGGCGTGCCGGATGTCTCCGAATTCCCCGCGCGCACTTGGAGCCGCCTGCAGTCGAAGCTGTGGAAGCAGGCGAACCCCGATCTGCTGACGTACGCGCCGGGCGGCGGCTATCGTCCGCTGCGGCGGGCGTTGTCGGATTATCTGCGGGTCGCGCGATCGGCGAAGTGCACGCCTGACCAGATCATCATCACGACGGGCATCCATCAATCGATCGATCTCGCCGTGCGATTGCTGACCGACGTCGGCGATCGCGCGTGGGTCGAGGAACCGTGCTATTGGGGCGCGCGCAGCGTGCTGCAAGCGTCGGGGCTGACGCTCGTGCCCGTGCCCGTCGACGACGAAGGGCTCAATCCGAGCGAACAGGATCTGAAGTCGCCGCCGCGCATCGCGCTCGTTACGCCGTCGCATCAGTATCCGCTCGGCATGGTGATGAGCCTCGCGCGCCGCCGCACGCTGCTCGAATACGCGCGCCAGCACGGCGTGTGGATCATCGAGGACGATTACGACAGCGAGTTCCGCTATGGCAGTCGGCCGCTCGCGTCGCTGCAAGGGCTCGACGACGCGGGCCAGGTGATCTACGTCGGCAGTCTGGGGAAGATGCTGTTTCCGGGCTTGCGGATCGGCTACATGATCGCGCCGGAACATCTCGTCGACAGGTTTCGCACGGGCCTCGCCGAGCTGTATCGCGAAGGACAGCTGATGCAGCAGGCCGTGCTGACCGAGTTCATCATGGACGGCTATCTGACGTCGCACGTGCGCCGCATGCGGGCGCTGTACGGAGAGCGCCGCCAGATCCTGATCGATGCGATCACTGCGCGCTTCGGCGACACGCTGCCCGTGATGGGCGACGAGGCGGGGCTGCATCTGGTGCTCGGCCTGCCCGATCATGCGGACGACCGCGAAGTGACAGCGGCTTCCTACGACGCCGGCGTGATCGTGCGGCCGCTCGCGTCGTATTACAACAGCGAGACGCCCGAGCGACGCGGTCTGCTGCTCGGCTATGCGTGCGTGCCGAACGACCGCATCGGCCCCGCATTCGATACGCTCGCGCGCGTGATCGAGCAGACGGCGTTGAAGACATCAGCAGTGCCGACGCGCGCCGCCTGAGGTGAGGCTGGGGGGTGCGCGGTGGTTTGTGCGGGTGCTTCGTGTGCTTCGTGCGCTTCGTGTGCTTCGTGTGCTTCGTGTGCTTCGTGTGCTTCGTGTGCTTCGTGTGCTTCGCGTGCTTCACGCGCGCAAATGTGCGTATGCGAGCACGCTGCTAACCGCCGCCCGCATGCTCGCGAAGCGCCGCCGGCACTCGGCCGGCGACGCCATACGCACGTGAACGCGTCGACGCCTTATTTAAGGCCGAAATCGACTCGCGTCGTCGCGCCCTTGTCGCTGATCCCCGACGCGTCGAGCTTCGGCGCGACGATGAACACGCGGCTGCTGTCGATCTTGCCTTCGAAGTACTGCTGCACCGCCTGCGCGCGCCGCTGCGCGAGGTCGCGCAAGCTCGCATCCGTCACGGGCGCATGCTCGGCGAGCGCGGCCTTCATCTCGTCATCGGGCAGCGTCTTCGTCAGGCCCACGAAATTGCGCGGCTTCTTGAAGTCCGCATCCTTGTAGGCCTTGGTCAAGTACTTGTCGTATTCCTTGTCGTCGACCTTGACGCTCATCGGGTCGACGCTCTCACCGTTGCCAACGACGTCCTTGATCTTCTGCTGACGCACGAGCCGGTCGACATACGCGGTGCGCAGCCCGGGCTGATCGACAGCCGGATCGACACGCCCGATGATTTCGATGCGCACCGACGGCTTGTCGGCGAGCGCCTTCACGATCGTGTCGAGCTTCTTCTGCGACGCGTCGGAAAGCGCTGCTGACCCGGCATCGAACTCGACATACCCGAGTTCCTCGCCATTGCCGCCAAACGCGTGCGCGAGCAGCGAGAACGGCGCCGTCACGGCCTTTTGCAGCAGGTTCAGCACCGCATGCCAGATCAGCCCGCCGATGCTGAACTCCGGATTGTTCAGCGAACCCGACACGGGAATGTTCACGTCGATCTCGCCGCGCGAGTTCTTCAGCAGCGAGATCGCGAGCCGCACGGGCAGCTTGGTCGCCGTGTCGTTGTCGACGTGATCGCCGAATGTCAGCTGGTCAATGAAGATGTGGTTGTTCGCCGTCAGCTGGTCATTCGCAAGCTGATAGTGCAGATCGACGTTCAGCTTGCCCTTCGTGATGGGATAACCCGCGTACTTCGCCGAGTACGGCGTGAGGTTGGTCAGTTCGATGTCGTGCGCAGTTGCGGTCAGATCGAGCGACGGCTTCGCGATCAGCGGATTGACCGAGCCGCGGATCGTGATCGGTCCATTGGCCGCGAGTTTCGCCGACACATCGACGGGCGCCGACTGCTTCGAGTCCGTGCCGAACGCGCCGACCGTCCCGTGAATCGCGACCAGGTTCGCCGAGTAGTTCGGCTTGATGAAGTTGTCGGTGTAGTTGACGCGGCCGTTCTGCAAGACGAGCTGGCCGAAGTGCAGGCGCACGGGGTTTTGCGGCGTCCCCGTCACCGTCACGGCCGCGCTGGAGGCAGCCGATGCCGCAGCCGGCGCTGCCGCCGACGTAGCCGCCGATGTCGCAGCCGGCGCAGCGGCAACGCGCGCTTCCGATGCGGCAGGCGGGCTCAGCGGAATCGGCTCACGACCCCTGGCGTTCTTCTCGCGCGTGAGCGATTGCGGTTCGCCCGGCTGCTGCGCGACCACGTCCTTCAGATTGAGCTTGCCCTGCGCATCGAGCAGCACACGTCCGTAGAAGTTCGTGAACGTGACCTTGGCCGCATCGACATCCGTGCCGCGTGCGTCGTAGTTCGCCTTCAGGCCCGTGAGCGCAAGCGAGCGCCAGCCCGCAAACGGGTCCGACGTCGCCTTGTCGATCATCCGCACGTCGACGAGCGCCGCGTCGCCGTGATACGTCGCGCGCACGCCCTTCGACTTCTCTTCCTGCGCCATCGACACTTCGCCGTTCGCGTTGAGCAGCGCGCTCGCGACGGTCGCGTTCAGCTTGTTGCCGAAGTACGGTTCGAACGCGGCGGCATCGAGCCGGTTCGCGTTGATCTTCAGCCCGAGCTTGAGCGGCGTCGCCGTCACGTCGCCCGTCACGCCGAGCGTGCCCTTGCCGTTCACCGTCGCCTGGAGCTCGACGGGCAGCGCGCGGCTCATATCCTCGCTGATCTTCTGCACTTTCAGCTGCAGCGGCGTCACGACGATCTTGATGGGCCGCGCGGTCGTGTTGTCGGTGAAGGTGGCCGACGAGTTCTTGAGATTCAGCTCGCCGATGCTGTAACGCCAGGCCGGCCCTTCCTGCGATGCCTTCTTCGCAGCGTGGATCACGGTTCGCGCATGCACCTCGTCCTGCGGCGGAGCGGCGAGCGCGGCAAGGTCGATCGTGCCGTCTTTCAGGCGCTGCGCATCGACGGACAGGCCCGTCAGGTCCACGCCGTCGATCTCCGCCTTGCGGCCCGTCAGGTCCACGTGCTTCACGCTCGCCTTGCCGTCCGCGATCGCGATGGCCGGCTGCTTCTCGCCCGCCGCCGCCACCTTGACCGATTGCAGACCGATCTGGCTTTCGCCGATCTGCAGATCGATGGGCTCTTTCGACCAGTTCGCCGTCAGCTTCGTCTGCACGCCGATCGTGCCGTCGACCAGCTTGGCCGCCGTCACCGTGTCGAGATACGGCTGCGCGAGGGGCAGCGACAGCGATTTCAGATCGATCTTCGCATCGGCCGTCTTCGCGGCGAGCGTCAGGTTGCCCGTCACGGCAAGCGCACTCTTCGGCTGGTTCTTGAGGCCACTGTTGACGCTATAGCGCGCGGGCATCTTGCCGAGCGTCGAGAAATCGTCGAGCGATACAGTGAGATTCGCCAGCCCCGCCGACACGGGCCGCGACGCCGCGTCGTCCTGCACGTCGACAGTGCCGTTGGAGAGCGCGAAGCGCTTGATCTGCAAGTCGATGGGCGGCGCGGCCTTCGCTGCTTCCGGCTTCGCCTGCGTGCCGGACGCGGGTGCGGGTGTCGATGCGGGCGCGGGTGCGGACCGGTTCGGCGCGCCGGCTGCGGGCGCCGGGGCGAACGTATGCTGCACGCTCAGGATGCCGTTCTTGTCGCGCGAGAGATGCACGTCGGGCGCATCGAGACGGATATCGTCGAAGTGATAGACGCTCTTGAGCGGCTCGAGCGTCGCCGCCGCCACATGCAGCGAGCGCGCCGCGAAGAACGGCGCCTTGTGCTCGTCGAGCACGTCGATGTCGGCGAGATCCGTCGTCCCCGTGATGCGCAGCGTCGGCGCATCACCCGCCATCACGAAGTTGACTTTCAGATCGCTCGACAGCTTGCCCGCCTGCACGGTGACGGGCAGCTTCGCGGGCGAATAGGACAGCAGCTTCGGCACGTCGAGACCCTGGAAGCGCAGCGACACTTCCGACTCGCGTGACTTCGCGAACGGCTTCGTGCGGCCATCGATGGCAAGCGGGCTGCCGTCGATGCGCGCGCGCAGCAACGGCTCGACGAAGATATCGGTTTTCGAAGGCAGCGTCGCGATGAACGGAATGCCGAGCTTCCATTGATCGACGACGTGCGTGACGCCGAGCAGGCGGTCGTCGAAGGTGATCTTGCCGTTCTCGATCCGGATGTTCGAAACCGAGAACTGCGCGGGCTTGCTCTCGGGCTTCGACGGCTGCTTCGCGAACTTCTCGATCAGGTCGCTGAAGTTGAAGCGCTGCGCGTCATAGCGAACGATCGTGAAGCGCGGCGAGTCGAGATGCACTTCGTCGACGATGGGCGCGAGCCGGAAAATCGAGCTCCACGATGTGCGCACGATCAGCCGCTCGATATCGACGAAACTGCCGTTGCCGCCGCGTTCGCCGATATGCACGCGGTCCGCTTCGAAGTTGAGCGTGTACGGATTGAGCGCGATGCGGCCGATGGTGGCGGGGCGATCCAGTTGTTCGCTGAGTTGCTGCTCGGCGATGTGGCGAATCAGCGGCGGCGCGGCGAAAAAGCCGAGCAGGCCGAATATGGCCACCACGATGAACAGGATGAGGACGATCCGCCGGGCGCGTCGTCCTTGCGCGACTTCGCGGACGGTTTGAATGGAAGAAATGAGTGTTGCTTTGGTGGGACTTGCCATGCTCGGTCGCGGGTAGTGCGGCGCAAAGCTCGCCGCTGTGACGAAGATCCAGTTTGCCCAAAGTATAAGTCGTGTACTCCGGGCAAAGCATCAAATGTCATGTGAATGCCGACCGTTTGCAGGCAAATAAAGGTGAGAAAGTGTAAAGCCGCGGATGCCCGTCGAACAAAGGGAGATGTCCACCAGGGTTGGCGCTTTAGCTGCCGGCTGGAGTTGGTGCTTTCGCACTTACCAGCCCCATGCAGAGCACTTGCCCTGGTCCCGTGCAAATCTGTCGGCCAGAGTTGCCGGTTCAACGCCTTGCCCTGGTCCCATGCACGATCATTGCGATCATGCGGCCGCCACCTTCATTCGCTATTGACGCACGACGGCGGGCGGCGCCCAGGTCCCATCGCTCGCTTCCGGCTTCGGCGCATAGAGACGCAGCACGAGCTGGAAATCGCCGCGCGGGGCGGGCAGCCAGTTCGCTGCCTTGCGCGGCCGCACCGATGACACCGTCACGTCGATCGAGCCGTCGCGATTGCGCCGCACGCCCGCCCTGTCGCCGACGGCCGCATGCGCGGGCGCGCTTTCGCCGAGCGCCCCGTCCTTCGTGTAGGCCGTGACCGACCAGAAGCCGCGCACGGGCGGCACCTGCCTCGGTGCGAAATGCATCACATAGCGGTTCGCGCCGTTCAGCGCGTGGCCGTCGCTATCGAGCGACACGCTCGCGCGCACTTCGTCGTCCTTCGTACCGATGCCCGGCTGTGCATAAGACGCATACGCGCGCAACGCATAGTCGGGACCGTAGCTGCCGACGCCATCGCCGAACCAGCTCCAGCCGTTGCCCATCAGCATGTTGGTCGGCGGCGTCGCGACGCGCGCATGGCCGTCCGCGAGACCGCCCGCGATCGCACCCGTCGCCGACGACGGCAACTCGACAGGCTCGTCCGGCTGCACGCCGAGGTCCGCGAGAAATTTGAGTGCGTGCGGATCGGCGGGCGAAGGCGGATTGTCGGGCAGCAGTTGCGCGACGCGATCGAAGAAGCCTTTCGCATCGAGCGCGCCGACCTGGTCGGCGGGCGAGCCCGATGCACCCGTATCGGCGGAGAGGCTGCGCGGCGCGACGGAAGCCGCGGACGCGTCACCCGTATAGACGCTCAGCGGCGCCACGCGGATGCCGCGCTGCACCTTGCGCACCGCCGTCAGGTCGTGCGCGCCGCTGGTCTGGATACGCACGTCGAGCCACACATTGCGGGTCGGCGCGTCGATGCGCTTTACGCCCTTCGGCAGATCGCCCTTCCAGTCGGGCTTCGCGAACGCGACCATCTGCGCCTTGACGCCCGTCGCGCGGGAGGCGCCCTGCGAAGCCGTCGTCGACCACAGCACGTTGGTCCACATGTCGAGCGCGCGCGCGTCGACGTAGCGCCCCGGCGACGCAGGCAGCGACACGATCACCGGCTCGTCGCCGACGTCGAGCCATGCGGTCGAATCGAGCGTATCGATGCCGGGCGTCGCCGGATTGTGCGCGCCGACGGGCGGCAGCGCCGTCGCGTGGCGCACCGTGTTGATGGGCGCCTGGCCCGGGCCCATACCGACGGCGGCATCGCGCGCCGTGCCCATCAGCACGAGCGGATACGCAAAAACGTAGGAATCGGCAACCTCGTCCTTGATCCATCCAGTAGGCTTGGGCGCCACGGTAGGAGTCGACGAGCAGCCGGCAAGAAGTGCAACGCCTGCGAGCGCCGCGCAGGCAAGGCGAAACGGAAACTGTTCTCGGCGATTTTTTATCATTCGATGAACCGCGGTCCTGGATGTATCTCTCGGGCCAGGACCGACTAGGTCCGCCGAGCCCCCGCTCGCGTCAACCCGCCGCATTGTCCTGACATTGCTTTTCTGAGATCGGGTTTTATCTTATCCGCGACGCGGCGGCAAGCTATAAGGCACGAACGTGAACGTTGCGTTGCATTTTGAGATACGGTTGCGGTTTTGGGCGCGCTTTTAAACGCACTTTCGAGCGTCACCGTCCTGAGCGTCACCGTCGCCGCCTTTTACCCGGAGCCGAGTCATGTACATTCCCGCCCATTTCGAAGAGAACCGTCTCGAAGCTCTCCATCGGCTGATCGCCGACTATCCGCTCGGATCGCTTGTCACCGTCGGCCCGAACGGGCTCGACGCAAACCACGTGCCGTTCGAATTCGATGCCGGCAAAGGCCCGCACGGCACGTTGCGCGCGCACGTCGCGCGAGCGAATCCCGTCTGGCAGGAAGTGGCCGAACGGCCGGATGCGCTCGTGATTTTCCAGGGACCGAGCGCGTATATTTCGCCGACGTGGTATCCGAGCAAGCACGAAACGCATCGCCAGGTGCCGACGTACAACTACATGGTCGTGCATGCGCATGGCCCGATCGTGGTGCGCGACGACGAGGCGTTCGTTCGCGGCCTCGTCGCGCGGCTCACGCGCAAAATGGAAGCGGGCGAACCGGTGCCGTGGAAAATGGGCGACGCGCCCGCCGACTACATCTCGCAGATGCTGGGCGCGATCGTCGGCATCGAGATCGAGCTCACGAAGCTGACGGGCAAATGGAAGCTGAGCCAGAACAAGGCTTCCGCCGACCGGCGCGGCGCCGCCGACGCACTCAACGAACGCGACAGCGACGAGCAGCGCGCCGTCGCCGACGCGATGCTGGCCGCGCCGCCCAATCTCGATTGACGACATCGCAACAACCGATTCTCGACAGTCCTTGACCTTCCCATCATGGGAAGGTCGATACTGGCTCCATCAAGCACTTATGCGCCGTAACTGGAGCCCCGCCGCCATGACCGATCTCGCCACACCGCGCGCCGCCGACACTTCTCGCGTCGACGCGAAAACCGCCGAACTCGACATCCGCGGGATGACCTGCGCGTCATGCGCGCTGCGGGTCGAGAAGGCGCTCGCGAAAGTGCCGGGCGTCTCGGCCGCATCGGTGAATCTGGCGACGGAAAAGGCCAGCGTCGAGGCCGACGCCTCCGTTGCCGTCGATACGCTGGTCGCCGCTGTGCGTAAGGCGGGCTATGACGCGCAAGCCGTGGAGGAAGCGCCGCTGTCCGCAAGCGATGCCGCAGCCACGAGCACCACGAGCGCAGAACTCGCGATCGGCGGCATGACGTGTGCGGCGTGCGCGCTGCGCGTCGAAAAGGCGCTCGCGAACGTCCCGGGCGTGACATCGGCGTCCGTCAATCTCGCGACCGAAAAGGCCGCCGTGACGACCAACGGCGCGGTCGGCATCGACCAGCTGATTGCGGCTGTCACGAAAGCCGGCTATCAGGCGACACCGCTCGCGACGGACGCTGCCGACGCCGGCACCGCGCCCGCCGCTCGCGACAAGGACGCCCTCGCGCGCCAGGCCGTGCGCCGCGAGCTGGGCGCCGTCGTGCTCTGCGCGCTGCTGACGCTGCCGCTCATCGTCCCGATGATCGTTGAACCGCTTGGCCTCGACGCGATGCTGCCCGCCTCGTTGCAACTCGCGCTCGCCACCGTCGTCCAGTTCGCGTTCGGCGCGCGCTTTTACCGCGCCGCGTGGAAAGCCGTTCGCGCCGGCTCGGGCAACATGGATTTGCTGGTCGCGCTCGGCACGTCGGCGGCGTATGGCGTGAGCGTCTATCAGATGGCGCTCCATCCCGGCGACACGATGCATCTCTACTTCGAAGCGTCGGCCGTCGTCATTACGCTGGTGCGCTTCGGCAAGTGGCTCGAAGCGCGCGCGAAGCGTCAGACCACCGACGCAATCCGCGCGCTCAACGCGCTGCGGCCCGATCGCGCGCGCATCGTCGTCGGAACGCAGGAGCTCGAGGTGGCGCTTGCGCAGGTGCGCGTCGGCATGATCGTCGCGGTGCGGCCGGGCGAGCGCGTGCCCGTCGACGGCGCCGTGCTGCAAGGCCGCACGCATATCGACGAATCGCTGATCACGGGCGAAAGCCTGCCCGTGCCTAAGCAGCCGGACGACCGCGTGACGGCGGGCTCGATCAACGGCGAGGGCGCGATCACGGTGACGACGACGGCCATCGGCGCGGAGACGACGCTCGCGCGGATCATCCGGCTCGTCGAGACGGCGCAGGCGGAGAAGGCGCCGATTCAACGGCTCGTCGATCGCGTCAGCGAAATCTTCGTGCCGGCGATTCTCGCGATCGCGCTCGTCACGCTGACGGGCTGGCTGCTGACGGGGCACGACGCGGAAACGGCCATTCTCAACGCGGTCGCGGTGCTGGTGATCGCGTGTCCATGCGCGCTCGGTCTCGCGACGCCGACGGCGATCATGGCGGGCACGGGCGTCGCCGCGCGTCACGGCGTGCTGATCAAGGATGCGCAGGCGCTCGAAATCGCGCATCAGATCCGCGTGGTCGCATTCGACAAGACGGGGACGCTGACGGTCGGCCAGCCGTCGGTGACGGCTTTCGACGCGGCGCCGGGCATCGACCGCGCGCAAGCGCTCGCGCTGGCGGCCGCCGTGCAGCGGCATAGCGATCATCCGCTTGCGAAGGCGGTCGTGAAATCCTTTGAGGCAGCACCGGATGCGCAGGCCAGCGCGACCGTGCTGCCTGCGTCAGGCGAAGCGCGCGCCGTCGCGGGGCGCGGCGTGGAAGCTGACATCGGCGGGGAAACCGTCGCGATCGGCAGCGGCCGCTGGCTGCGCGAACTGGATGCCGCGCTGCCGCCCGCGCTCGCCGAGCGGGCACGCGAACTCGAAGCGCAAGGCAATACCGTGTCGTGGCTGATAAAGCGCGGCAACGCGGACGCATCGACGGATGTCCTCGCACTGATCGCGTTCGGCGATACGTTGAAGCCGGGCGCGCGCGCCGCCGTCGAACGCCTGTCGCGGATGGGCGTGACGAGTGCGCTCGTGACGGGCGACAACGAAGGCAGCGCGAAAAGCGTCGCGGCCGCGCTCGGCATCGACGAAGTGCACGCGCAGGTGCTGCCGTCCGACAAGGCGCGTGTCGTGCACGACCTGAAGATCCGCACGTCGAGCGTCGTCGCGATGGCGGGCGACGGCATCAACGATGCGCCCGCGCTCGCCGCCGCCGACATCGGCATCGCGATGGCGACGGGCACCGATGTCGCGATGCACGCGGCGGGCATCACGCTGATGCGCGGCGATCCGGCGCTCGTCGCCGATGCGATCGACATCTCGCGGCGCACGTGGCGCAAGATCCGGCAGAACCTGTTCTGGGCGTTCGTCTACAACCTGATCGGCATTCCGCTCGCGGCGTTCGGGCTGCTGAATCCGATGATCGCGGGCGCGGCGATGGCGTTTTCGAGCGTCAGCGTCGTGACGAACGCGCTACTGCTACGAACGTGGCGTTCGTCGCGATGACTCGCGGCGACTCTGCGGCTAAAGGCGGCGAGCGTCTCCAGGCCGTGCGGCCACGCGTCGTCATCGTGCGCCGCGCCTAGAACTCGACGTCGAGTTCGTCGATTTCGTCGGCTTCCTTCTGCGCGTCGGCGATCCACTGCTGCATCTCGGGCAGCGCGAGAATGCGCTGCCCATACGCGACGATGTCGGGATCGAGTTGCACATCGTAGGTCACGAAGCGCGTAACGACGGGCGCGTACATCGCATCCGCTGCGCAACGCTCGCCGAACAGATACGGCCCGCCATATTGCTCGAGGCACTCGCGCCAGATCGTCACGATACGTTCGATATCGGACTGCGCGCGCGCCCATACCTTGAAGCCCGGAAAGTGCGCTTTCAGATTCATCGGCAACGCCGAGCGCAACGAGCCGAAGCCCGAATGCATTTCACCGCAGATTGCGCGGCAGTGCGCGCGCGCCTTACGGTCCTTCGGCAGCAGCCCTGCTTCGGGCCGCACTTCGTTCAGATACTCGGCAATCGCGAGCGTGTCCCACACCTTGATGCCGTCGTGCACCAGACAGGGCACGAGAATCGACGGCGACAGCAGCAGCAGTTCGGCGCGCGCGGCGGGATCGTCGATGGGGACGACGACTTCTTCGAACGGCAGGCCGCTGAACTTCGCGAGCAGCCAGCCGCGCAGCGACCACGACGAATAGTTGCGGCTGCTGATCGTCAGCGTGGTGTTAGCGATCGTCTTGGCCATGTCTCGCTCCTCAATGGAACTTCGCACCGTTCGCTGCTCCTTGCGGTGCGCGTCGCGATGCACGATGCCGTGCGTGCGCGCACCAACACGCGGCGAAACAGGCACCTTGCGCAAAGCGGTGCAAGTGCTATGCCAATGATAGCGGCGCGCGTTTTGTTAAATATCGCTCCGCCGGGCCTGTAGCGGACGCCATTGGCATATGACTTGCCTCTCATCCCGCTCAGTGTGTTCAATTCTGCTGATGCGCGAAGGCCATGAATCCGTTCGCTTATCCGGCGTACCAGGCGTTCGCCAACCTGATGCTGCCTCTACGGCACAACGCTTCGCTCTTGCGCGGCGCGCTCGACGCGTGGCCCGACTACGCCGGCACGCCACACGGGCGGACGCTGCGCGCATCGGCCGATCTGCTGTCGCTTGCGGGCCTCACGCATGCGCGCCCGCGCTTCGGCATCGATTCCGTCGATGTGTTCGGACAGGCCGTCGATGTCGTCGAAGAAGCGGCGCAGTCCACGCCCTTCTGCACGCTGCTGCATTTCCGCAAGCGCGCTTCGTACGATGTGCCGCAGCCGCGCGTGCTGATGATCGCGCCGATGTCGGGCCATTTCGCGACGCTGTTGCGCGGCACGGTGCGCACGATGCTCGCCGAGCACGACGTCTACATCACCGACTGGCACAACCCGCGCGACGTGCCGCTATCGGCGGGCCGCTTCGGCTTCGACGAGTTCGTGCAGCACGTGATCGATTTCACTGAGACGATCGGCGCAGGCGCACATCTGCTGGCCGTGTGTCAGCCGACCGTCGCAGCGCTCGCCGCCGTCGCGCTGATGGCCGCCGACGATCATCCCGCGCAGCCCGCGAGCATGACGCTGATGGCGGGCCCGATCGACACGCGCGTGAACCCGACCCGCGTGAACGAGCTCGCGAAGAGCAAGCCCATCGAGTGGTTCGAAAAGAACATGATCAGCTCGGTGCCCGTCGGCTTTCAGGGCGCGTTCCGGCGCGTGTATCCGGGCTTCGTGCAGTTGAACGCGTTCATGTCGATGAACGCCGGGCGTCACATGGAGGCGTTCGAAACGATGTATCACGAATGCGCGAAGGGCGACCCCGACAAGGCCGACGCGATCCGTTTCTTCTACGAAGAATACTTCGCGACGATGGACCTGACCGCGGACTTCTACCTGGAAACCGTCGATACCGTCTTTCAGCGGCATGCGCTGCCGCTGCGCGAACTCGAAGTGAAGGGACGGCGCGTCGAGCCCACGAAGATCCGGCGCACCGCGCTGCTGACGGTGGAAGGCGAGCGCGACGATATCTGCGCGGTCGGACAGACGCTTGCCGCGCAGGACATGTGCGACAGGCTGCGCCCGTATCTGAAGACCCATCATGTGCAGACGGGCGTCGGCCACTATGGGGTGTTCAACGGACAGCGCTGGGAACAGCAGGTGTATCCGCGCATCCGCGCTGTCATTCACGACAACGAGCCGCGCGCGGTGCCTTCGGGTGCGCACGGCGCGCGAGTGTCGTTGACGCTCGGGGCCGCTTCGGCATCGCAAGTGGCATGGCCTGCGGGCACGACGCCCGCTGCCGCCGAAGCCGCCGATGCCGATCAGTCTTCCGACGAGACCGCTGCGGAATGAGCGCAACTGCCTCTGTCGTCGGGTCGCGTGCCGATCGTCAGGATGTCGGACGGATCATCTGGAACATGTCGCCGATCTGCGCGTAGTCGGCGCGATAGCCCGCGCGCATGATCGGCTGCGCGGCGTGCGTGTCGAACAGGCCGTCTTTCAGATACTCGCTGCGGATATGCACGCCGACCACCTGGCCGAGCGCGAGCCAGTTGTCCATCGGCTTGCCGTCGAGATCATGCAACTGGACGACTTGCAGCAGCTTGCATTCGAGCGCCGCCGGCGATTCGCCGACATGCGGCACCGACACGTTGCGTCCCGGCGCGGGCGTGAGGCCCGAAAGCCGAAACTCGTCGATGTCGGGCGCGACGGGCGCCGACGTGCGGTTCATCTGCTCGGCGAGCGGACGCGTCGCGAGATTCCAGACGAACTCGCGCGTCTCTTCGATATTGCGGATGCTGTCTTTGCGGCCTTCGCTGCAAAAACCGATGATGGACGGAAACGTCGCAAAAGCGCCGAAGAAGCTGTACGGCGCGAGATTCAACTGGCCGCTTGCCGCGCGCGTCGAGACCCAGCCGATCAGTCGGGGCGCAACGATCGCCTTGAACGGATCGTGAGGCAGGCCGTGACCGGCAGATGGGTCGTAGAAATAGACGTCCGACATGATGTCGCTTCCTTTGTTTCGCTTGGGTTTTGCTCGCTTGCGCCTGGTTTGCTTGCGTCTGGTTTGCTTGCGTCTGGTTCGCTTGCGTCTGGTTCGCTTGCGTCTGGTTCGCTTGCGTCTGGTTTGCTTGCGTCCGGTTCACTCGCTTCCGGCTCTCTTGCATCTGTTCGCGATGCTCAGCGGCGCGGCGCTCCGCCGCCGCTCAGCGTTATCCGTGCTTCTGTCCATTCGACTGGATCACGCGTCTGCGTCCTGCTTTCACTTTCGCGGCCTGCGCGTCGTCCCAGTCGTAAAAGCCCGCGCCGCTGCGCACGCCGACGCGTCCCGCACGCACCTGCTCGCGCAGCAGATCGAGCACCTCTTCGTCTTTCGCGAGCGCCGGCATCAGATGGCTCGCGATATCGACGAACGTATCGAGGCCGCCCATATCCGCGCCTTCGAACGGCCCGACGATGCCCCAGCGCTTGCCCAGCGACCCCTTCATCACGCGGTCGACGACTTCGGGTGTCGCCGCGCCCGAGCGCACGATGTTCAGCGCTTCGCGCAACACCGCGAACTGCAGACGGTTGCCGACGAAGCCCGGAATCGCTTTCGTCAGCACGACAGGCTCCATGCCCGTCGCGTTCATCAGCGCGACGGTCGCATCGATGACGTCTTGCGTCGTGTCGCTGCCCGGCACCACTTCGACGAGGGGAATCATATGCGGCGGATTCCAGTAGTGCGCGATCAGAAAGCGTTCTTTCGCGCGCAGCGGCACCGAGAGCTGATCAGGTGGAAAGCCGCTCGTGTTGCTCGCGAGGATCGCGTCGTCGCGCAGTAGGTCCGTCAGCGCCGCATAGAGGCGATGCTTCAGTTCGAGCACTTCGGGAATCGCTTCGATCACGAAGTGCGCATCGGCCATTATGTCGAGCGACGCACTCGTTTCGATGTTGGCAAGCGCCGCCGCTTTCGCCTGCTGATCGATACGGCCGGCGTCGATCAGTTCATCGAGCACCGCTTGTGCCTTCGGCGCGACGCTGGCGAGCCGCGCGGGGTCGACATCGTTGACGATCGTCCGATGTCCGTGCAGCGCGCTCTGCGTCGCGATGCCGACGCCCATCAATCCCGTTCCCACCACGCCTACGACTGGCTTGCTCAATCCTTATTCCCCTTGCCGGTACGGTTCCGCTGGTCAAAGCACGAAAGCATAGCGCAGCGCACGTTTTTCCGACGCCGGATACGACAGGGCCGGCGCGCTCTTGCGAGCGGCCGGCCCTGTTTTCCCGTCGCGGCATCTCCAACCGATGCCGTTCAGGCTGACGTCAACGCGTTAGTAGTAACGCGGCGGCGGCGGACGGTGGCCGTGATCGCGATCGTGGTACGGATCGCGGTCATGCGGGTGATGACGCATCCAGTCGTCGTGCGCCCAGTAGCGGTGGCCGTCCCAGTAGCGGTCGCCGTGCCAGCCGATGTTGATCTGCACGCCCACCGGCGTCATGTGCGGCTGCCCGTAGACGGGCGCGTGCTGCGCAAAGGCGCTGGTTGCGCCGAGCAGTGCGCCGCCCGCAAGCACTGCCGCGATGATCGAACGCGATGTCTTGTTCAAGGCCTTCATGACTATTCTCCCTATCGAGTTTCGTTGCGAGCGACGGCTGAATCGACCGGGTTGGTTTGAGATTCGCGCCCTTCGCTTGAGAACCACTTTAGCGGCGCAGACCTTTCATAGACGTGAGCACTTGTAAGCGCACATTTCAAAAGCGGGACACCCCAACAGGCGAGCGTTGCGGCGGACAAGCCCTGATTTCGCAAGGCTAAATGCGCTTCCGATAGTGGTTCTGGCCGACCGGGCGCGAATCGTCCGTTACATCCATTTCGGCCCCGAAATAATGGACGACGGATTACAACGTTGCGCGCAACACCGAACTGGCGTGGCCACGGGACGGGGCTCACGCTAGTCGGAAAAGGCGCAAAACAAAAAAACCCGGCGTAGCCGGGTTCCTTTGAGTTGCTCGCCGCTTCTGGATGGCGGCGACATGCGCAGTGCAACGTCTTTTTCTTCGACGGCTGGCCGATCAATGATCAATCGGTCAGGCGGATGCCGAATAGCGTTGATTGCGACTTGCGAACACGCTCCGCTTCGCGATGACGTGCTTCGTACGAGTAGTCCGAATCCAGAGGCAAGTGGGGCGACGCGAAGAGGTCGCTAACCTTTTGGAACAGCGCGAAAAGATAGTTCATGGCGACTCCCGGTTGATGATGGTTGAGCTAGGGTTTTCCCTTAATGAGAAGTATAGGGTTTTCCCTAGGCAAAATCTAGTGCAATGCAGCAATTTATTGGCGCGGTCTTTCGCCATAGGACGTTTGATGGAATGTTGCGTCGCGTCAGGCCGACCAAATCAGGCCTGCAGACCCGCCCCCGTTTTTGCGAGACATCGATGTATGAATGCAACAGCCTGCCGGGCGTTGGCGGCGCGGGAGCGGAGTAGACCGTTAGATGCGTTTTTGCGGCTGCAGACGGCTTGGTGGTGCACGCGAACGTCCGTCATGTCATTCGCGCGAGAATCGCCGGTCTCGAAACAGGAGGAACGGGACGAATTGCCGGCCGCCCATCGACGCGCAGCCGGCGTCGACGCTTAGTGAGCGTGCGCTGACTTGCGTCGCTGAGCATGCTGGGCATGCGCGACGTGCGCATCCGCGGGCTTTGCCGGCGCGGTCGCGGCAGCGGGCGAAGCAGGCGCGGGAGTCTGCGCGCTAACAGGAAGGCTCGTCGTCGACGAATCCGTGCCGAGCAGCGTCGCGAGCGTGGCCTGCTGGTTCAGCATCATCTGCTCGATGCGCTGTTCCTGTGCCGTCGACTGATGCGCGAGGCGCAACAGCAGCAACGTCTGCGCGATACCGATCGCGATCGTCATCAGCAGCGCGCAGACCACGATAGTCAGCAGCCATTTCATGCGCCGCGAGTGATCGCTGTCGGCACGGCGCTGGTCGGCGATCACGCCATACAGCGCATCCACGGTATCGGCGAAGGCGGTCGCGCGTGCCTGATCCAGTTCGGGCGTGGCGCGCGGCGCCTGGTGGCGCGATGTCGTTGCGACGTACGGCGCGCGCGTCGGCGGCGTGGCTGGGCGCGTCGCGTTCGTGCCCATCGCGTCTGTCGCGCCAATCCCGCTGTTTCCGTCGATTGCCCCGCTTCCATCGCCTGGTTTCGCCGACGCATCGGATGCCGTCACATCGCGCGCAACCGTCGCGGCTTTGGCGCTCGCAGCGACGGGGCGCTGCGCCGCGCCGCCGGACGCCAACGCCTTCGCACCTTCCTTCTGCTCGGCAGATCCCGCCACCGTTGCGGATGCCTGGCGCAGCGCCGCCACGCTGCGCATCACGCTCGCCGTCGCCAGCGACGCAGTCTGCGACGACGTATCGCCCGTCACCTTTGCAACGCTCGCCGACGTCGCAGGCTGCGCCGCCATGTCGTCTTCAGCCGAAGCAGCATTCGACGCTTGCTCAACAGCACTGCTTGCTGCCGCAGCCGATTCCGGCAAGCCCGCTTCCGTTTCGATCAGCATTTGACCGGCATGCGGATCATCGGCTGGCGCCTGTTCTTTCGACGACGACGACGCCGCGCGCGTGCCGCGCAGCCCTGCTTTCGCTTCCGCCGGACCCGCCGGAAAGCCGCCCCCATCCGCCGCGCCCGCCGCTGCCAGCACGACATCGGGCAACTCGAAGCCCGCCAGCGTGCCTTGCCGCACGTCGATGTTCATCGCATGCTGCTCGGCGCGGGCCGTATCGTCGGGGAACAGGTCGAGCGTGCTGTCGTCGCGCACGGCATCGCTCAATTGCGCGAGACGCTGCGCCGAGCGCGCCGCCCGCGCGAGCTTGTTTTCCGTTTCGGGAGAGACAGCGGACGCGCGCCGCTTCTGCGAACGGACGCGTGCCGGGCGGGAAATCGTGGAATCTGCGGAGTCTGCCATGAAGGAAAGCGGGAAAGGCAGCGTTCGTCGCCTGTCAGGCGCCGCTACAACATGCCGTCAGCGTGTTTTAGAGCCCGCATTGTCTCATGCAAAAGGGGACACAGAAATGGATCGCGGGCCTTTTTGCGACGGGCTTCGCGTGCGAGCGGCGCGCGCCGCTGATCCGCTCGACGCAGCCCCGCGTCCGCTGATCCCGCTTAAGCCGGCTCCCCGTTTTCGCGAAAGTCCTTCACGGCCGGCAGCGCTTTCAGTTGCTCGCAAATCGCCGTGTACTCCGTCATCGACACGCGACTCAGCGTAATCACCACTTCGTCGAACTGCGGATCGTCGTCGCTCTGCTGCATCACGAAGTGCTTAACGCGCGGGCTCGCCGGACCCAGCGCTTCGTGCAGCGAATGGAACGTCATCGAGCCGCGCTCGACGACAAGCATCAGCTGGCAGCGCTGCTTGACCGTGATGAAGCGTTTTTCGATCGGCTGGACGCCTGCGAGGATGATCAGAACGATGATCGTCGCGGCGATCGACGCCGTGTACAGTCCGCCGCCCACGGCGAGTCCGACGGCCGCGACGGACCAGAGACTCGCCGCCGTTGTCAGCCCGCGGATGATCGAGCCGCGCAACAGGATCGAACCGGCGCCGAGGAAGCCGATCCCGGAGACGACCTGTGCCGCGACACGCGACGGGTCGAGCACGACGTGCTCGGTGCCCAGGACGTCCGCGAAACCGAACGCCGAGACGATCATGAAGAGCGCCGAGCCGACGCACACGAGCATATGTGTGCGCAGCCCCGCGGCCCATGAAAGCCGCTCGCGTTCGAAGCCGATCACGCTGCCCAGCACCGCCGCGAGGACGAGCCGTGAGATCAATTCGACATCGCTAATCATGTTCTTCTCCTTGGCACATTGACGCCGCCGCGTGCGGTTGCCTGTTCGCGAGATGAGCATCACGCGCTGTTTGCTATGCTGGAGCCCTCGGCGCGCATGCGGCCCGCATGCACTTCACATCACGCCCACCACTCCATTCACCGAATTCCCCAACCATGAACCCGATCGCATCCACGCCCGAACTTGCAGCCGCGCTGCGCGACCACTTCGCGCACGTCATCCTGCCGATCTGGCGAGGGCCCGGCTTCAACGCGGCGCTCGGCCTGCCGTACGAAGCCGTCGCAGCCGATGGCCAGACGCCGCTGCCCGTCGTCCGCTATCGCGCGATGGCGTGCGCGCGGCAGATGTTCGTGTTTGCGCTGGCCGGAGAAATGGAGCATGCGCTGCGCCTGTTCGAATCGCTGATGCGGATCTTTCAGGACAGCAGGCATGGCGGATGGTTCTACAGCGTCGATGCGCAGGGCGCGCCGCTCGACACGACCAAGGATCTCTACACGCACGCGTTCGTTGTGTTCGCATGCGCCGAATACGGGGCGCGCTCGGGCAACCGCGATGCGCTCGACGTCGTGCATCGCGCATCGTCGCTGATCGAAGACCGCTTCGCCGCCGACGATGGCCTGCTGCACGCCGCGCTCGCCGCCGACTTCTCGACGAAGGGCGAGATGCCGCTGCAAAACCCGCTGATGCATCTGACGGAGGCCTGGCTCGCGGCGCGCGCGGCCACGCAGGACGCTGCGTTCGATACGGCGATCGCGAAGCTCGGCGATGCGATTGCGCGCACCTTCGTGCACGAGCCGACGGGCTGCATCGCCGAGCTGCCTATTGGCAAAACGGGCAAAGCCGGCAGCGCGGGCAGTGCAGACAACAGGCTCGAGCCAGGCCATCAGTTCGAATGGTTCTGGCTCGTGCAGCAGGCAGGCGATGTGCTCGCGGGCTCGGGCCTGCGCGAAGCGCTGGCGCGCGCGTTCATGTTCGCGCACGAACGGGGCGTCGATGCAGCCACGGGCGGCGTGCATGCCGCGCTCGACGAGGCGGGCGGCATCAAGGACTCGACTCAGCGCATCTGGGCGCAGACGGAATATCTGCGCGCGCTGGCCGTGCACGGCGACGCCGCCATCCGCGCGCTGCTGCCGCAACAGATCGAGCGCTTCCGCCCGCGCTTTCTGCACGCGCAGGGCTGGGTCGAATGCAAGACGCTCGCGGGCCAGATCGCTCGCGCGGACATGCCGTCGACGACGCCCTATCACCTCGCCACCGCTTACGCCGCATTGCCGTCCGCATAACGGACGCTATTTCATAGCGGCTGCGCGTGAGAAGAGCAGCAAAAACGAAGCCCGCGAAGCAAGTCGCTTCGCGGACTTGTCATATGGGACCTGCGATCTGCGCCCTACACGCTAACGCATACGCTCAGGCGCCGACCGGCTCGCTATACCCGGGCGCGATCGCATGTCGCGTGCGCCGCGACGTGAACACGGCATCTGAAATCTCGAACGCGGACACGGCGTCCTTCAACTGTCGCGTCTGCTGATGCAGCGACGCGGCCGCAGCCGCCGCTTCCTCGACGAGCGCTGCGTTTTGTTGCGTCATCTGGTCCATCTGCACGACGGCCTGATTGACCTGCTCGATGCCCGTGCTCTGTTCGTGCGACGACGCACTGATCTCGGCCATCATCTGCGTGACGCGCGAGATCGAATCCGACACGTTGCGCATCGCTTCGCCCGCGCGTTCGACGAGCACCGATCCGCCCTGAATCTCGGCCACCGATTCGCTGATCAGTTCCTTGATCTCCTTCGCCGACTGCGCGCTGCGCTGCGCGAGCCCGCGCACCTCGCCCGCGACGACGGCAAAGCCGCGGCCCTGCTCGCCCGCGCGCGCCGCTTCGACGGCCGCGTTCAACGCAAGGATGTTGGTCTGGAACGCGATCCCATCGATCACCGTGATGATCTCCGCGATGCGGTCCGAGCTTTGCGCGATGCCGTGCATCTTCGTCACGACCTCGTTGACGACATCCGTGCCGCGCGAAGTCGCGTCGAGCGCCGTCTCGGCGAGCGTGTTCGCTTCGCGCGCGTGCTCGGCGTTCTGGCGCACGGTCGCCGTCAGTTCCTCCATGCTCGACGCCGTCTCTTCGAGCGACGCCGCCTGGTTTTCCGTGCGCGCCGACAGATCGGCGTTGCCCGTCGCGATTTCGTCCGCGCCGATATGAATCGAATCGGCCGCTTCGCGCACGGTCTTCACGGTGCGCGCGACGCTTGCCTGCATATGCGAGAGACCCGAGAACAGACGGCCGATTTCGTTCGTGCCGCGCTCCGCGATCGGCTGGTTCAGGCGGCCTTGCGCGATGCGCTCGAAATGGCGGCCCACTTCTTCGAGCGGCCCGACGACGCCACGGCGCAGCACCACATGCACGCCGATCGTGCCGCCCAGCAGCAGCGCAAGAATCACGAGACCGACCACGCGGAACATCGTCTCGCGCGCATCGATTGAATCCAACGACGCACGGCCCGCCGCATCGCCGAATTGCGTGAAGTTGTGCAGTTCCGTCAGATACGCGTCCTGCATGCCTTGCGTCGGCTGATCGAGGAACGCCTGGATGTTGTTGGTGTCGAGATACTGCGCGAGTTCGCCGAGCGCCGTATGCAGCTTCTGGTACTTCTCGTTGAGCGCAGCGGCGTGTGCGCTGTTTTCGTCGTTGAGTTTCGGCGCGTTCATGAATACCGCGAACGAACGCTCTGCGGCGGCGATCTGCTCGCGCGCATGCTGAACGATGTCGGTCGGTTCCGCGCCGCCGCGCACCATCCGCGTGCCGGCACGCGAGAGATTGATGCGTGCGTCCATCAGATGCTGCGTCGTCTCGTTGACGGCGTTCACCTGCCGAAGCGCGACGTTCGCCAGATCGTCGACGTCATCATGCGTGCGCGTCATCGACCAGAAACCGAGGCCCGCCGTCACCAGCTGGAAAATGCAGAAAGCGGCCAGAACACATAGCAGGCCGGATGCGACCTTGATCTTGCTGAACATCGAAACACCTGAATAGCTGAGAGGACGGGAGTGCATCCGGGTTTACGGCAGTGCCGGCCGTCGCCTTGAGCGTTCGCCTGAAAAATTACCCGTACGTGCGAATAGTGAAAGGCACGCCGTGACGTCACATCGAATTACGCAATAATTGCCGGGCAATCTTTTCGAATTCTCTTGACGCGCCGCATTCATGCTTCCTAGAGTGGGGACATCGCCATGCGGGCCACGGCCCGAAGGAACGACGATGACTGATCTACTCGACCGGGCGCGCGGCGCACTGCACGCCCAGCCATTCAGCGTATTGCTCGGCACCGAACTGATGTACGTCGGCGCGAACGAACTGACGCTGTGTCTGCCGATCCGCGATGAATTGCGGCAACAGCATGGCTTCGTGCATGGCGGGGTGATCAGCTATCTCGCCGATAACGCGCTGACCTTCGCGGGCGCGCTGGCCCTCGGGCCGAGGGTCGTGACGGGCGAGTACAAGATCAACTATCTGCGGCCCGCGGTGACGGGCGTGCTGATGGCGCGCGCGGAAGTGGTGTACGTCGGCAGGCAGCAGGCGACGTGTCAGTGCAACGTGTTCGTCACCGATGGCGACAGGGAACGGCTGATCGCCGTCGCCCAGGGCACGATCAACCGGATCGGCGACGGCACGGAAGACGAACCCTTGCGCGCGGACGAAAGACGTCATCGCGAATGAAAAGAAAAAAGCCGTCCGGACATCGTGTGTCCGGACGGCTTTTTCTCTTCATAGATGATGCTCTGTATGCGCAAATGAACGGGCAACGCGCCGTTCTATGAGTCAGGACTCAGCGCGAATCACTCCGCCGCATACGTCTTCTGCTGCTGCTCGCCGAGACCCTCGATGCCGAGCCGCACCGTCTGCCCCGCCTTCAAATATACGGGCTCGGGCTTCACGCCCATGCCGACGCCCGGCGGCGTGCCCGTCGAGATCACGTCGCCCGGTTGCAGGCTCATGCACTGCGACAGATACGACACCAGCTTCGCGACGCCGAACACCATCGTCTTCGTGCTGCCGTTCTGATAGCGATGGCCGTCCACTTCGAGCCACAGCTTCAGGTTCTGCGGATCGGGCACTTCGTCGCGCGTGACGACCCACGGACCGATCGGGCCGAACGTATCGAAGCCCTTGCCCTTGTCCCATTGACCGGCGCGCTCGATCTGCCATTCGCGCTCGGACACGTCGTTGATCACGCAGTAGCCCGCGACATAGTCGAGTGCATTCGCTTCGTCAACGTACTTCGCTTCCTTGCCGATCACGACGCCCAGTTCCACTTCCCAGTCGGTCTTCTTCGAGCCGCGCGGAATTTCGATGTCGTCGTTCGGACCGATGATCGCGCTCGTCCACTTGTTGAAGACGACGGGCTCAGTGGGTACGGGCAGATTCGATTCGGCCGCGTGGTCCGCGTAGTTCAGGCCGATGCACACGAACTTGCCGATTTTGCCGACGCACGGCCCGATGCGCGGATTGCCTTCGACTACCGGCAGCGACGCCGGATCGACTTCGCGCAGTTTCGCGAGCGCGGCGTCCGTCAGCGTGCTGCCGTCGATGTCGGCGACCACTTTCGACAGATCGCGAATTTTGCCTTGCGCATCCAGCAAGCCCGGCTTTTCCTGGCCTTTCGGTCCATAACGAAGCAATTTCATCGCTGCAGTTTCCTCAGTTCAGTGATTCATCAGGTTCATCGATGCCTACGCTGCGCGGCTCAGTTCGACCAGCCGCCGTCGATCACATGCGCCTGGCCCGTCGTGAACGCCGATTCGTCCGACGCCAGATACAGCGCCAGCGCCGCGATCTCTTCCGGCTTGCCCACGCGGCCCATCGGCTGACGCGCGACGAACGCCGCGTGCACCGCTTCGACCGTCGAGCCTTGCGCCTTCGCCTGTTCCGCGATGCGTTCTTCGAGCGAAGGCGAGTGTACCGTGCCCGGACAGATCGCGTTGCAGCGTATGCCGCGCGTGACGAAATCGGCGGCGACGGACTTGGTCAGTCCGATCACGGCCGCTTTCGACGCGCCATACGCGAAGCGATTCGGCACGCCCTTCACGCTCGACGCCGCCGACGACATGTTGATGATCGAGCCGCCGCCCTTCTCCAGCATCGCGGGCAGAAACGCGCGGATCGTCCGGTACATCGCCTTCGCGTTCAGCGCGAAAGCGAAGTCCCAGTCTTCCTCGCTCGCTTCGAGAATCGAGCCCGCGTGCACGTAGCCCGCGCAATTGAACAGCACGTCGATTGCGCCGAGCTCGTCGGCGAGCGCCTTGATCGCCGCGCCGTCGAGCACGTCGAGCTTGCGCGCTTCGACGGGCTTGTCCTTCAGCGCGTCGATGCGGATGTCGGTCGCGATGACGCGCGCGCCTTCACGCGCGAAAAGCTCGGCCGTCGCGAGGCCGATGCCTTGCCCCGCGGCGGTGATCAAGGCCGTCTTGCCGGCCAGTCTTTGTATCATCTACGGCTCCCGTTGGATTGGCGTTTGAGTCATACCGGGTATTGCAGCGGCTGCTCACCGGCGCGATCGTGGAAATGTCGTCGAGCGGATTCAGAGGCTCGATTCAAAGGCCGCATTCAGAGGCCCGATTCAGAAGCGCGATCCACAGGCCCGATTCAGAGGCGATAGAACGCGGCCGCGTTGCCGCCGAATACGTCATCGCGCTCCGCGTCGGAGAGTTGCGCGAGCAGCAGCGTCGCGATCGAATGCCACAGCAGATAGTCGCCGTTCAGGTTCAGCACCGGCCAGTCGCTGCCCCACATCAGGCGCTTCGGCCCGAATGCGGCAAGCAGATGATCGACGTAAGGACGCAGTGTCGCTTCCGTCCATCCTTGTGCCGCTTCCGTCGCGAGGCCAGACAGCTTGCAGTGCACGTGCGGCGATTGCGCGAGCCGCGTGATGCCTTCGGCCCATGCGTGCCAGCCCGCGCTGCCTTCGCGGATCGCCGGCTTCGCGCCGTGATCGACGACGATGCGCAACTGGTCGAAGCGCTTGATAAACGTCTCCAGCGCATCGACGTGGCGCGTGAAGATCAGCGCATCGAAGGCGAGATCGTTCGCGATCAGCGCATCGATAGCCGGCTTCAGCGCGGGATCGGCGATCCAGTTGTCGTCGGGCAGGTCTTGCAGCATCGGCCGCACGCCCTTGAACTTCGGCTCCCGCGCGAGCGCTTCGATCAGCGCGGGCGCATCGGCGTCGAGCATCGGCACCCATCCGACGACGCCCGCAATCGACGCCTCGTTGCGCGCGAGTTCCAGCAGATAGCGCGTTTCTTCGACGGTCGGCGCGGCCTGCACGACGACCGTCCGCGTAACGCCCGCCTTTTCACGCAGCGGCGCGAGATCGGCGGGACCGAATGTGCGATAGAGGGGAGCGAGATCGGGCGTGAGCCAGCCGTAGTCGCCGCGCTCCGGGTTCCAGTAATGCTGATGTGCGTCGATTTGCATGATGTCGTTGAGCAGCTAGTTCTTCGGCACGGGCGCGCGCGGATCGAGCAAGTCCTTGTCGCGCAGCGCCTGCCACAGTTCAGCAGGTATCGGTCGATCGAACGACGCGACGTTCTCGCGCAGTTCGTCCGCATTGCGCGCGCCCGTCAGCACGGTCGCGACGGCAGGATGCGCATACGGAAACTGCAACGCAGCGGCAGCAAGCGGCACGCCATGCACCTTGCACACCGCTTCGAGACGCGCGACACGCGCGATGACGTCATCGGGCGCTTCGCCGTAATTGAACTTCAGATCGCCTTCGACGCCCCGCGCGAGAATCCCCGAATTGAACGCACCGCCGAGCAGAATGCTGACGTT
The DNA here is from genome assembly GCF_900108945.1 of Paraburkholderia diazotrophica. Taxonomy (GTDB): domain Bacteria; phylum Pseudomonadota; class Gammaproteobacteria; order Burkholderiales; family Burkholderiaceae; genus Paraburkholderia; species Paraburkholderia diazotrophica. The sequence goes on from NZ_FNYE01000021.1 coordinate 47,388, forward strand.
GCGCCGTTCGCATTCGGGCAGCAGATCGTCGAGCGTCGCCTGTTCGAGCAGCGTATAGCGGCCGGCGAGCAGCGCGCAGTCGATGTCGAAATCGCGCATCGCATCGAGTATCGCCGCGCCTTCATTGACGCCGAGGCCGACCGCTTTCACGACGCCTTGCGAGCGCAGATCGTCGAGCGCGCGAAAGCCGCCGCCTTGCGTCAGCTGCTGCCAGTAATGCGCGTTGCTTTCGCCGTGAGTAAAGCGGCCGATGTCGTGCACGAGAAGAATGTCGATATCGACGATGCCGAGCCGCTGCTGGCTGTCTTCGAACGAACGCAGAATGCCGTCGTGCGTGTAGTCGTAGATCGCTTCGAACGGCAGCGGGTTTTGCCAGCCTTCGCTGCCGTCATACGGATTCTTGCGCGGCACGAAGCGGCGCCCGACTTTCGTCGACAGCACGAATTCGCCACGCGGATAGCGGCGCAACGCATCGCCGAGACGATGCTCGGCTTTCGTGTGGCCGTAGTGCGGCGCGGTGTCGAAGAAGCGCACGCCCGCGTCCCACGCGGCCTCGACGGCGCCGAACGCCTCGTCGTCGGACAGATCGCGATAGAGCCCGCCAAGCGGCGCCGTGCCGAGACCAAGGCCCGTCACTTGCAGCGCGCGTGCGCCGATGCTGCGGCGCTTGCACACGTTTGAACCCGGCGCGTTCGTCATTGCGTGTGTCTCCTGTCGGCTGGAGTTAGTGCTTTAGCACTTACTGCAGCCCCATGCAGAGCTGTCGATCCAGAGTTGGCGCTTGTGCCGTACTCTGATCCCATGCACGGCTCAAGTCGTGCGCGTGAAGGAACCGATGCAGCGTTCACCGCTCCGTCAAACCAACGACCCGCTGAGCCGAAGCCGCATGGAAGGGCAAGCACGCCGGCCCGACGGGCTCGAAGGTCTTGTACGTAAGAATAAACTCCTGATGTCCGAGCGACTCGGATTTCGACGCCACGCCCTGCGCGACGGCGAGCGTGACATCGAACACCTCGCGGCCCACTTCGTCGAGCGTCGCGCGGCCTTCAAGGATACGCCCCGCATCGACATCCATGTCGCCGGACAGATTGCGATACGTGTTCGGGTTCGCGCAGACCTTGATGACGGGCGAGATCGCCGAGCCGACCACCGATCCGCGCCCCGTCGTGAACAGGATCACATGCGCGCCGCACGCGATCAGCTCCGCGATTTCCGCGTTGTCGCTGATGTTCGGAAAGCCGAAGCGCGGCTCGCCGTCGGGCACGACGTCGAGCAGGTAGAGACCGCCCGTCGGCGGCACGTCGCCGGGCTTCACGATGCCGACGATCGGCGATGCGCCGCTCTTCGCATACGCGCCCAGCGACTTCTCCTCTTGCGTCGTGAGTCCGCCGTCCGCATTGCCGGGCGCGAAGCTGCCGTGACCGAGGATCGAGTAATAACGCGCGGCCTTCGCCACGCACGCGACGATCTCGTCGCCCAGATCGTCGCGCGCCGCCCGGCTCTTCATATGGAACTCGCAGCCGACCAGTTCGCCCGTCTCCTCGAAGATGCAGGTCGCGCCCTGCTCGATGAAACGATCGAACGCGCGGCCCACGGCGGGATTTGCGGTGATGCCGCTCGTACTGTCCGAGCCGCCGCAGATCGTGCCGATCACCAGCTCGGACAGCGCCATCGGCACTTTCTGCTGCTGCGCAAGTTCGCTGCGCGCGTTGCGCACCCAGTCGACGCCATATTGAATCGTGCTGCGCGTGCCGCCCTTTTCCTGGATCGTCAGCACGTGCGCGGGGCGTCCGCTCGCGCGCACGACATCGGCCAGATAGTGCTTGTTCATGCTCTCGCATCCGAGCGAGACGAACAGGACGGCGCCGACGTTCGGATGGGTCGTCAGCTGCTCCATCATCTTTTCGGCGTAGCTGTTCGGATAGCAGCCTGGAAAGCCAATCAGATGAACGGGCGGCGCCTGTTCCGCCGAAGAATCGTCGAATGCATCGAACGAAGGACGAAACTGCGCGACGATCTCGCGCGCGACGTGATGCGCGCATTCGACGAGGTACGCCACCGCGACCACGTTGCGGATGCCCTTGCGTCCGTCGCTGCGCAAATAGCCTTGCAGCACGGCGCCGTTTTCTGCTGCTGAAATGGGGGTCATGAGTTCCTCGCCCGTGTCAGTGATGGACGAATGCGTGGCCTGCTTCGTGTGTGTATGTCGGCAGGTAATCGCTTTCGAGGTTGTGCGTATGCAGATGCTCGCCACGCGCGACGTCGGCCGTCACATGGCCGATCTCGGCGCCGTAGCGCAGCACCTTTTCGTCGGCGCGCAACGGGCGGCGCGCGACCTTGTGGCCGAGATCGATCGTCTTCGCGAGCGTCACGCGCTCGCCTTCGATATCGATCTGCGTTCCTGCCTGCAGCCGCACGGCGGCGATCAGGCAGTTGTCGTCGGGATTCAACAGAATCAGGCGGGGATCGGTCATGCCATTCTCTTCATTCATCAATGAACGTATTATTCATATTCGAACTTTGGCAAGTCAACCAATGGCGGACCGATCGGCATGGGTGTTTTCCCTGGCGCGCCGTGCCCTGTGTGTCAGTCCGTTGGCAGCCGATAATCGATGCAACTGTTAAAACACCAACCGATTTCCGACGATGGACGTGGAAGACAAGGAAGACGCCGACCGTTATCGCGCCCCTGCGCTCGACAAGGGGCTCGACATACTCGAACTGCTCGCCGAGCAGAAGAGCGGCCTGACGCGCGCCGAGATCACGAAGCTGCTGGGACGCAACGCCAGCGAGATGTACCGGATGCTGGAGCGGCTCGTCGCGCGCCAGTACGTCGTGCGTTCGGCGGGCGGCGACCGTTATTCGCTGAGCCTGAAGCTCTATGCGCTCGCGCATCGTCATCCGCCGATGAACCGGCTGATCTCCGAAGCGTTGCCGCTGATGCAGCGCTTCGCGGCGCAAGCGGAGCAGTCGTGCCATCTGGCCGTCTACGATCGCGGCAATCTGCTCGTGATCGCACAGGTGGACGGCCCGGGCACGTGGGGCATTTCGGTGCGCCTGGGTGCGCGCGTCGGTCTGATCGACACGAGTTCGGGACGCACGATGCTCGCGTTCCAGACGCCCGAGCAGCGCACGCACATGCTTGCCGAGCACACGAAGGTCAAGGGCGAAGTGACCGTCGATCACGACGCGCTGGAAGCCGCGTGCGCGAAAATCCGCGCGGCCGGTTTTTCGCAGAAGGACAGCCAGCAGATTTTCGGCGTGACCGATCTGACGTTTCCGCTGCTGACGGCATCGGGCCAGGCGATTGCGGCGATGACGTGTCCGTACCTCAAGCGTATCGACGAATACGTCGCGCCGTCGCTCGACGAAGTCACGCAGATGCTGCGTGAGACGGTGCAGGGCCTGTCGATGTTTGCGCAGCCGGAGATGCGCGCCGAGCCGTGAGCGACCGATGCGCACGCTGCCGCGCGTCGCGCGCGCATTCGATTCGAATGGGCAAACACGTTGCGTTAGAATGTCGGCCCTTTTCCGAATCGACGACTTTCGCCGCATGCGTTCTCGCGCATGCGCGCTCACTGATACGCAATGGCCAAACTTCTGTCCGACCTCGAATTCCAGCGTTTTTCCGAACTCCAGCAGAAGCAGGCAAGCTTCACGATCACAAGCGACGAAGCCGATGAACTGCGCGACATCGTGGCTCGCGCGCAGCAGAAACGCGACGACCGCGCCGCCGCGATGCAGCAGATCGAAATCTTCATCGCGCAGTTCGACATCACGCCGGACGAACTCTTTTCGGCCGATCAGATCGGCGACGCGGCCCGCAACTTCGGCCTGATTCCCGCCGCGAAAAAAGAGCGTGTGCTGCCGCCGACGGTGACGTTCAACGGGAAGCCGTATCAATGGACGCGCGCGCTGCCCGACGAAGTGCGCGTGCCGCTCTTCGAAGCGTTCACGGCAGGGCAATCGGTGAAGACGTTCATCGCGACGCCGAAGGACGCGATGCGCTGCGCCGCGACGATCGCGCGTCTGGAGCGCGAAACGGGCGCGATCTACGCGCCCGAGTGGCTGGAGGAACTGTCGGTGTCGCGCGAACAGGTCGACGCGGCGGCGGCGAAGCTCGCGGCTTGATGGGCTTGATTTCGGATTTCCGCTGACGCGATGAGCTCGCGCTCAACGCTCACGTCAGCGCGTGCCAGAGCATGAACGCGACGCGCCGTAGGCTGGCGCGACGCCTCGTTGTTTATCCTTCTGCCCCTCTCCGTTCTCCTCCGGCTGATCCAGCGCCATCCTGAAGCCCACGACGCCCGGGTCTTCCGTCCGCATAGTCGTGAAGCCGACGGCCGTCGCGAGCCCGATCATCGCCGAGTTCTCGCGCAGCGCCTCGCCGATGAGCCAATGCGTGCCGCGCGAGCGCGCATACGCGATGATGCGCTCCATCAGCAGACGCCCTAATCCCTTGCCCTTCTGATCCGAACGCACGGCCATCGCGAACTCGGCCGTCTCGTTGTCGGGGTCCGCGACCGCGCGCACGACGCCGAGCGTGCGGATCGAGCCGTCATCGTTTTGCGTCGTCGCGATCAGCGCCATCTCGCGGTCATAGTCGATCTGCGTCATGCGCGCGAGCTGCGAATGGTCGAACCGGCCGACGGCGCCGAAGAAGCGCAAGCGCAGATCGTCGGGCGTCATCGACTCGACGAAGTCGCGATGCGCGTCCTCGTCTTCAGGACGGATCGGCCGCACGGTGATGCGCTGGCCGCGCCAGTCGAGCGTTTCTTCATAGCGGCGCGGATACGGCATGATCGCGAAGCGCGTGCGGTTCGCCGACAGCCGCAGACGCGGCCCGACGATGGCCACGCCGTTTTTCATCACGCGCAGCGCGAGCTTGAGCGAAACGATCTCGCGGATCTCCGACACTGCCTGCGAAATCGACGTCAGCGCGTTAAGAACAGGCTCGGGCGCAACCTCGCGTGCATACGCCGAATTCGACAGGATGTCGTCCGACAGAACCGGGTTGAGGGGCGGCAGGCCGAACACGCACATCGGCCGCGCCTCATCGTGTTCGGGCGGCGCGGTGAAGCGGAACACGGGGCCGAAGTTGTCGTCGTCGCGCAGCTCGACCGTGATGTCGACGACGGCATCTTCGCGCGCGTCGTCGGGCACCGTGCGCAGACTGAAGTGTGCAAGCAGCCGCGCCGCCTCGTCGCCGTCGAGCTCCGTCACGCCCGACGACAACGCCGCGCACGCCTGTGCCTGGGCCGCGTCGATGGCTTCCGGCACGCGCGACGGCTGGCCCTCGGGCGTCTGCATCAGCAGCTCGCGCACGAGCCGGTACTCGACGAGACGCTCGAACGCGCGCGCAAGACGCTGCGGCGTCGTGTGCACGGGAATGCCGTGCTCGTGCAACGCATCGCGCGTCTCGCGCTTCAAGCCGCCGAAAAAGCACGCGAGCAGCCCGCGATACGCGTAACGCTGATTCGCGATCAGCGCCTGCGCGACTTCCTCGACGGGCGCGCTGTGCGTCGACGCATGCACGACGAACGCGGTGCCCGTCGAACGCTGGTCGGCCAGCACCTTCAGCGCCATGCCGAAGTGCTCGGCACGCGCGTCGCTGCCGAGCAGCAGCGGATTGCCTGGCCTCGCGCGCGGCAACGCCTGTGCGAGCGCATCGACGGCACCAGGCGGACACGGCGCGAGCGTGTCGCCGGCGGCCTTGAAGGCGTCGGTGGCGAGCGTCGCGACGCCGCGGTCGCTCGTGATCAGCGTCGCCGTCGCGCCCGCCGCGACGCGTCCCACGCCGAGCGTTTCGATTTCATCCAGCAGATCGTCGAGCGCATCGACGCGCACCACGCCCGCGCGGCGAAACGCGGCGGTGTACAGCGCATCGGCGGGGTCGCTGCGGCCCGAGCGCAGCGCGAGCACCGGCTTGTTGCGCGCCGCCGCGCGCGCCGCCGACATGAACTTGCGCGCCGCCTTCACGGAATCGACTTCGAGCAGGATCGCGCGCGTGCCGGGGTCGCTCGCGAGATAGTCGAGCACGTCGCCGGCATCGACGTCGGCTTCGTCGCCGAGCGCCACCGCGTGCGAAAAGCCAAGGCCGCGCGCATGCGCCCAGCCGAGCACCGCGTTCGTCAGCGCGTTCGACTGCGATACCCACGCGACGCCGCCCGAGCGCACCGTCACGGAAGGCGCGCCGAGATGCGCCTTGAGCGCGGGCGTCACGATGCCGAGGCTGCCCGGCCCGACGACGCGCAGCAGATGCGGCCGCGCGGCTGCAAGCGTGTGCCGGACGTCGGCGCGGCCGTCGTCGTCGCGCGCCTCGCCGACGATGATCGCCGCGCGCGTGCCGTGGCCGCCGAGCGTGTGGACGATGCCCGGCCACGTCGACGGCGGCGTGCAGACGATGGCCACCGTCGGCGCATCGGGCAGATCGCCCGCGTTGCCGACGCACGCATGGCCGTCGAGCATGTCGTACTTTGGATTGACGGCCCAGACGGGGCCGTCGAAGCCGCCTTCGATCAGGCGCTTCCAGACCATCGCGCCTGTGCTGCCCTCGCGATTCGAGGCGCCGATCACGGCGACGGATTTCGGTCGAAACAACGCGTCGAGATTGCGTACGGTCACGGTCGCTCCGCGAGTGAGATGGGCGCGCGGCAAGTTCCGCTAATGCGCGCGATTTCATCAGGATAGGCGAAGAGCAGCGACACAGTGATGTCCGTGCGGGCGCGATGCCGCGCGTCGTGCTCTATCGCCGCCGATTTGCGTTCGATATCAGCGGATGCCTTAGGAGCCAGAGCCTGCATTCCGCCGATGCGGCACCCGGCCGCGCCTTTTCCGATGCGGCCCGCGTCCGCTTACGCGCCGCCTGGCGCACATGTAGAATCGCCCCACGCTCGCGGCGCGGCTCTGCGTTGACGCGCCGTGCCCGTGCGTTCAGGTTGCACTCAACTGGCAGCCGCCGGCCAGGGGAAGCGCGCCCGCAGGCAGTCCGCCGGAAGCGGGACATAAAAGAATGATGAGACTGAAGGAAAATCCATGCGGCGTCTGCCCTCGCTGATCGCGTTGCGCTTTTTCGAAGAGACGGCCCGACACTTGAGTTTCAACCGCGCGGCCGTCGCGCTATGCGTCACGCAGGGCGCTGTCAGCCGGCAAATCAAGATTCTCGAAGAATCGCTCGGCGCGAAGCTGTTCGAGCGCGATCACAAGGGCATCCGTCTGACGACGGCCGGACTGCGACTGCTGCCGTGTGTGTCCGAAGCGTTCGATACGCTCGAGCGCGGCACGCTGCTCGTCACGACGGCCAAGGGCCGCCGGCGGCTCGTGCTCTCCGTGCCGCCGACCTTCGCAACGCAATGGTTTTCACCGCGCCTGGGCTCACTCGCGATCGAGTTGCCCGACGTCGTGCTTTCCGTGCGCACGGAGCCCACTGACGACTGTCACTGCAACATCCGCTTCGGCCACGACGCGCTGCCCGACGCACATTCAGAACGGCTGATGATCGAGCGGCATACGCTGGTCGGCGCGCCGCGGCTCGCGGGAGAACCGCTCGGCAAGCTGCTCGAAACGCTGCCCGCCTTGCACGTGCTGCACAACGACGCGCGCCTGAACCTGTGGCCGGACTGGCTCGACAAGGCCGGCCTGCCCGCGCGTTACGCCGAAAACGGCATCGAGTTCTCGACGCTCGAACAGGCGATCCATGCGGCGCGCAAAGGCGTGGGACTCGCGATCGTCGATCGCAACATGATCGTCGAGGAGCTGGACGAAGGCAGTCTTGCGCCGATGTCGGACGTCGAGGTCAGCGGCCCTTATGGGTATTGGCTCGATATCGCTCTGCGCCACGAAACGCTGGAACACGTGCAGGCGTTTGCCGGCTGGCTGCGGGAACAGGTGCTGGAAATGTCGTAAAGCGCGGTCGTAACGCGCGATGCGTCTAAAGCAAAAAGCCGTGTTCGTTCTGGCGAACACGGCTTTTGCCATTCAGCGGCGGCAAATTGTACAAATTGCGTACGGATCTCGCACAAATCGTGCGCGCCGTTACATCGCTTTCCTGAACGGCGCGCCCGAATGCTCGCGCAGTTCGTTGAACACGATCTTCGGCCACGCCTTCTGCGCGACTTCGATTTCGGAGATGTGCGACGCGAGGTACGTCGGCGCTTCGGCGGCGTCGTATGCGATACGCGGCGAGTACGAATCGCAGAAGCGGCGCAGCTCGGCGGCATCGTCGCACGTCACCCAGCGCGACATGCGGTAGCGCGCGGGCGACATCCGCACGTCGACCTTGTATTCCGTCGATAGCCGATGCGACACTACTTCGAATTGCAGTTGCCCGACGGCGCCCAGAATCATCAGGCCGCCGACGACGGGCCTGAACACCTGGATCGCGCCCTCTTCGCCCAGTTGCTTGAGCGCTTCGCCGAGTTGCTTCGCGCGCATCGGATCGACCACTTCGACCGTCTGAAAAATTTCCGGCGCGAAGAACGGCAAGCCGACGAATTGCAGCAGCTCGCCTTCCGTCAGCGTATCGCCGAGACTCAGTGTGCCGTGATTCGGAATGCCGATGATGTCGCCCGCGTACGCCTCGCTGACTGTCTCGCGGCGCTGTGACAGGAACGTCACGACGTTGTTCGCGCGAAAGGTCTTGTTGTTGCGCGTGACCTTGAGCGCCATGCCGCGCTCGAACCGGCCCGAGCAGACGCGGATGAACGCGACGCGATCGCGGTGCGCGAGGTCCATGTTCGCCTGCACCTTGAACACGACGCCCGTGAACTTCGGCTCGTCGGGCTGCACGGGACGCTGCACCGTCATCCGCGCGGACGGCGGCGGCGCGAGATCGACGAGCGCGTCGAGAATTTCCTTCACGCCGAAGTTGTTGATCGCCGAGCCGAACAGCACGGGCGACTGCTGGCCCGCGAGAAATTCGTCGCGATCGAAGCTGGGCGTCGCGCCCGTGATCAGCTCGATCTCTTCCTTCGCGCGCACCCACGCGTGGCCGAAGCGGCGCTCGCCTTCTTCGTCACCGGGCGCGCGCACGGTCTCGACTTCGCCGCCGAGCGTGTCCTCGCCCGCGCGGAATACGCGCACCTGATCGTTCTGCACGTCGTAGACGCCCTGAAAGTCCTTGCCCATGCCGATCGGCCAGGTGAACGGCACGGCCGACACGCCCAGATGCTGTTCGATTTCGTCGAGCAGATCGAGCGGCTCGCGCACTTCGCGGTCGAGCTTGTTGATGAACGTGACGATGGGCGTCTTGCGACTGCGGCACACTTCGAGCAGCTTGAGCGTCTGCGCTTCGACGCCGTTCGCGCCGTCGATCACCATCACGGCGGCATCGACGGCCGTCAGCACGCGATACGTATCTTCCGAGAAGTCTTCGTGGCCCGGCGTATCGAGCAGATTGATCACGCAATCGCCGTACTCGAACTGCATCACCGAGCTTGCGACGGAAATGCCGCGCTGCTTTTCGATCTCCATCCAGTCGGACGTCGCGTAGCGGTTGCTCTTGCGGCCCTTCACGGTGCCCGCGATCTGGATCGCGCCCGAAAACAGCAGCAGCTTTTCGGTGAGCGTGGTTTTACCCGCGTCCGGGTGGGAAATGACCGCGAAGGTACGGCGGCGTTTGAGTTCGGAGACTGACATGGGGTGTGGCGGTTAATGAGTTCGGGCAGGTTCGGGCTGAGCCTGTGGCCGGAGCGGCGGCTTTGGGCTTGCGGCTTTGGGCTTGCGGCTTTGGGCTTGCGGCTTTGGCTTGCCGCTTCGGCCCGCGCCGGGCTTGGCCGACGGACCGCTTCAGAGCAAGCGCAGCCGGTTGCGCGGTCGGCCGGTACGCCGCGCGGCATATATCGAGGCAGTGGCAATAGTTGCCGGTTGCCCATGCGTCGAAGCAACGGACGGAATGATACACGTGACAACGCGCGAAGGCGGGAAATCAGGCGGATAGGCCTATCGACAGGCCGCAAAGAAAGCAAAAAGCCCGAAGCCCCACGACGGGGCTTCGGGCTTGCAACAAGACAATGAATCGATGCGTGTGAACCGCTACGCGCCGCTCGCCTGGTTCAGCGTCAGATGCTTGGTCTCGGGCGCCCACGCAATCGACACGATCATGCCGACGAGCAGCACCGCGGCCAGCGCGAGCATCGTCGAATGAAAGCCGAGCCGTGCGATGCCGAGCGGCAGCAGGAACGTGCCGACGGCCGAACCGAGCCGGCTGCACGCGATCGCGAGACCGACGCCGCACGCGCGCACTTCCGTAGGGAAGCACTCGGGCGGAAACACGCCGACGAGATTCGAGAACGCCGACATCGTCAGCGTGAACACGGCGAAGGCGACGGTCATCCAGAGCGCCGCCGACTCGGGCAGCATGCTCAACGCAATCAGCGACACGCACGTGAGCGCGAACGAGCCGATCAGAAAGCGGCGGCGCGACAACGCGATCGTCAGCCAGATGCCGAGCAGCGCGCCGAGCACGAGAAAGCCGTTGAGCAGGAAATCCGCGCCCGAGCCGTTGTCGAGATGAATCGCCTTGAGGATGGACGGCAGGAACGTGTAGATCGCGAAGTACGGGATCACGAGGCACACGAAAAACGCGCAGTTGAAAACCGTGCGGCGAATCAGGTCGGCCTTGAACAGCCGCGCGAAGCCGCCGCTCGCATGTGCATGATCGTCGTGCGCGCCGTCGAGCGTCACGTTCGGGCCGAAGTATTTCAGCACGACGGCCTGCGCCTCCGCGATACGCCCCTTGCCATGCAGCCAGCGCGGCGATTCCGGCGTGCCGATGCGCGCGACGAGCACGGCCAGCGCCGGCACGCCCGCCGAGGCCAGCAGCCAGCGCCACGCATCGGGCGACGCATCCGCGTAGTACATGGCGAGCACGTTCGCGACCACGTAACCGATCGTCCAGATCACGCTGAACGAGCCGAGCAGCGTGCCGCGATGCTTGCGCGGCGAAAACTCCGCGAGGATCGCGTGACCGACGGCGAAATCGCCGCCCATGCCGAAGCCGATCAGCACACGCAACGCGCACAGCATCGCCGGCGACGTGACGTAGAACTGCGCAAACGCGGCGAGCGTGATGATCAGAAAGCTCAACAGGAAGATGCGCTGCCGGCCCATGCGGTCCGACAGCCAGCCGAACACGAGACTGCCGACGAAGATGCCCATCAGCGCGGAACTGCCGATCATGCCTTGCCAGAACGCGTCGAGCGGCATCTGCCTGTTGAGCATCGCGAGCGCATAGCCGATCGTGCCGAGCGCGTAGCCTTCCGTGAAGTGCGCGCCGAACGTCAGCCCCGCGATCTTGACGTGGAACGCGTTGAGCGGCACGTCGTCGAGCGGGATCGCATCGCCGGCCGCATGTGGATGGTGGGAATGCTCGCGCGCCGCAGCGCGCGAAGAATCGGAAGCGAGGCCGGTCGGCCGCGCAAGCAGGTCCTGGTCGGTCAAGATGATGTCTCCTTTGTTATCGCTTGATCGCGTAATCTTGTATTCGCGCGTCCCGCAGTTCGCGCCGGGACGCGTACCCCCTGGCTCTCCGCCGCGCGTGGCGGACACAGCTTCGACGGCTAGCGCGCGAGGCCGCCCATCATCATGTACTTCAGCTCGACGTACTCATCCATGCCGTACTTCGAGCCTTCGCGGCCGAGCCCCGATTGCTTGACGCCGCCGAATGGCGCGACTTCCGTCGAGATGATCCCTTCGTTGATGCCGACCATGCCGCTTTCCAGCGCCTCGGCGACGCGCCACGCGCGCCCGAGATCGCGCGTATAGAAGTACGCGGAGAGACCGAACGGCGTATCGTTCGCGGCCTCGATCACTTCGTCTTCCGTCTCGAAGCGGAAGCACGCGGCGACGGGGCCGAAGGTCTCTTCTTCTGCAATCCGCATCGATTGCGTTGCATCGACGAGCACGGTCGGCTCGTAGAACGTGCCGCCCAGCGCGTGACGCTTGCCGCCCGTCAGCGCCTTCGCGCCATGCTCGAGCGCGTCGGCGACGTGCGCTTCGACTTTCGCGAGCGCGGCCTCGTTGATCAGCGGACCTTGCTCGACGTCGCCCTTCAGCGCATCGCCGACGCACATCTTCTTCACGGCTTCCGTCAGCGCTTGCGTGAACGCGTCGTAGATGCCGTCCTGCACGTAGAAGCGGTTGACGCACACGCAGGTCTGCCCGGTGTTGCGGAACTTCGACGCGATTGCGCCTTGCACGGCGGCATCGATGTCGGCATCGTCGAACACGATGAACGGCGCGTTGCCGCCCAGTTCCAGCGACAGCTTCTTCAACGTATCCGCCGACTGCTTCGCGAGCAGCTTGCCGACGCGCGTCGAGCCCGTGAACGATAGCTTGCGCACGACGGGCGACGCCGTCAGCACGCCGCCGATCGCGACGGCATCGCCCGACACGATGTTGAACACACCCGCCGGAATGCCCGCGCGCGCGGCGAGCACGGCGAGCGCGAACGCCGACAGCGGCGTTTCTTCCGAAGGCTTCAACACCATCGTGCAACCGGCCGCGATCGCGGGGCCCGCCTTGCGCGTGATCATCGCGAGCGGAAAATTCCACGGCGTGATCGCAGCGACCACGCCGACGGGCTCGCGCGTCACGATGATCTTCGCGTCGGGCTTCGGGCTCGGAATCACGTCGCCGTAACTGCGCTTCGCTTCTTCCGCGAACCATTCGAAGAAGCTCGCCGCATAGCCGACTTCGCCCTTCGCCTCGGCGAGCGGCTTGCCCTGCTCGCGCGTCAAAAGCTCGGCGAGCGCGTCGCGATGCTCGAGCATCAGCTCGCCCCAGCGCTTCACGCGCGCGCCGCGTTCCTTCGCGGTCAGCGCGCGCCAGGCGGGGAAAGCGCGCCCGGCGGCATCGATCGCGTGCGCCGTTTCATGCGCGCCGCCCTTCGCGACGTTCGCGATTACCTCGCCCGTCGCCGGATTGCGCACCGCGTATGTGTTCGCGCTTTCGTACCACTCGCCGTCGATGTAGTGGCCCGTGCGGAGAAATTCGCTCATGCTGCTTTCCCCACTGCTTGACTCAGGTCCGAGACCGTATCGGCGAATACGCCTTGCGCGGGACGCGCTTCGCGCGCGATGCGCCTGCCGGCCGTGTAGTCGTTGATCAGATCACAAGGCGTGTAGTTGCGCTCCAGCTCGTGCAGCTCTTCGGCATCGAGCTTCGTGCTCAACGCGGCGAGCGCGCCGTCGAACTGCGCCGGCGAATCAGCGCCGACCAGCATGCTCGCGATGCCTTCGCGCTGGAGCACCCAGGCCTGCGCAATCTGCGCCGCCGATACGCCGCGCTTCGCCGCGACGCGCGCAGCGGACGCCGCGATCTCGCGCGATGCCGTGTCGCCATACATTTGCGCGGTGAAGAAGTCGGTCTGATTGCGCGTCGATTGCAGATCGCTCGTCAAAAGACCGCGCGCGAGCGGGCTGAACACCGAGACGCCGACGCCCTGATCCTGGCAGTACGGAATCATCTCGCGCTCTTCCTCGCGATACGCGAGGTTCAGTTGCAGCTGCATGTTGATCGGCTTGTGCCAGCCGTTGCGCTCGCAGACCTGCATGATCTTCGCGAACTGCCACGTGTACATCGTCGATACGCCGATGTAGCGCGCCTTGCCCGCGCGCACGATGTCGTTCAGCGCGGCCATCGTTTCTTCGACGGGCGTGTTCACGTCGAAGAAATGCAGCATGTAGATGTCGACGTAGTCCATGCCCAGACGCGTGAGCGATCCGTCGATGCCATCCATGATGTGCTTGCGCGAGTGGCCGCCGGCGTTCTGATACGCGCCCATGTCGTAGCCAACCTTGGTCGTCACGACTATTTCCTCGCGGCGCGCGAGGCGCTTCAGAATGCGGCCAACTACTTCTTCGCCGACGCCCGTCGAATAGAAGTCCGCGAGGTCGATAAAGTTGACGCCGGCTTCGAGCGCGTGACGCACGATCGGCTCGCTTTGCGCTTCATCGAAAATCCACGGCTTCCATTGCGGCGTGCCCATGTTCATCGTGCCGAGGCACAGACGCGAAACCTTCAGGCCCGACTGGCCCAGGCGTATGTATTCCATTGCGTTGTCTCCCTTGTGCCGTCGGCCGGCTTAGCGCTGCTTCGGCGTGTAGAACGGGTTCGACACGTCGCGCGCGGCGGCGAATACTTCTTCCTTGTGCGGCAGTCCCTTCATCGCGGCGACGATCGCATTCCTGCACGCGCGGTAGTTGTTTTCGAAGACGGCGTCGAGATCGTCGGTCTTCGGGTTGACCCAGTTCGCCGATACGACGACCCAGTCGTTCTCCGCTTCGGGCGGCAGCGTGCCGTTCTCCAGCGATTCGGCCACCGCCTTCGCGATGCCCGCCTGCGATGCGCCCCACGTCGCGTTGCCATGGAAGTCGCCGTCGATCTGCGCCTTGTTGACGTACAGCGTCAGCGGCTTGGTCGGCACGCCCGGACGCGCGATCACGACGAACGGTGCGTGGCCCGCGGACGGCGTCGACAGCGCCGTCGCGAATGCCTGGCCGGCGGGACCATTGCGCGGGCCGACGAGCACGTTGATGTGCGCGAGGTTCACGCCCGGACCTTCGAATCCTTCGCCGATAAACAGTTGCTTTTCAGTGGTAGCGCTCATGGTTCCCGTTCCGTCAGATTTGAGTGGATGCGCGGATTGTGCTGTCCGGAACGCGCGACGATGAATCGATGTTTTTTGATCCGGGGTATGAGGCGGACTCAACTCCGGGTTTCCACTGAGCGAGCGTTATCGGCGACGGAAAGGGTTGAGGTGAGCGTTTTCGGGAGATGCGAAAAGCGGTGGCCAATGTGGCCTGGCGCGAAGCCGACGCGCGATCGACGGGCACTGTTCGCGTCAACGAATCCGAAAGAAGAAGCGTGCGGCCGCGTTTTCGATGGCACGCGCAAACGCTTGTCGCACAAGGCTTTTCGGAGAGTCGAGCGGACTGGCTGAAGAATGTGCGTGGCCGCTTCGACGGGTCGTTCGCACGCCGCTCGAATGCCAGCCCCGCGAGCCTCGACGCACATCACGTCGGGCAAAGGTGAGGAATTTCGGGACGTCCGCAACGGTGCGCGCGGCACCGATGCATTCGCTCACTGCACGTCCGGCTCAGACAACGAACGATGCCGCTTCGGGACAGGAAGGAATGAGAGGAAAGACATCGACGCGCCTATGTGAGCGCGTCATGCATCAGCAAATAACCAGGCACAACTCATTCGCCGATCAGAAACTTTTCGCGATTCTTACCCGCAAGCCAGGCTGGCGCGCGGCCACGGCCGCTCCAGGTCTCGCCCGTCTTCGGATTGCGATACTTCGGCGGCAACGCAGCCTTGTGCGGCGCGCGTGCCTTTGTCGAGAACCCGAGTTCTTCGGCGGTGATGCCGTACTCGGCGATCTTCTGCTTGATCTCGGCGATCGTCTGCGTGACTTCCTGCTCGCGCGCCTGTTCCATCTCCTTCTGGAGCTTTTCGAGTTGCGCGGTCAACTGTTTGTATGTGGCCATCTGGCAAGGTCTCCATGCATGTCCGTACGGCAACTGTGACCGCATCGGACGTAAAAAGTGCCGGGTAGGAGTGTAGTGCCGTCAGAAAGGCATCGGTAGTGCGCGTTGTCAAAACATGACGAATTTAGTCGTCGATCGCATCGTACAGACGACGCTCGAACTCGACGACCATATCGAACGGTTCGACGGAACGTCGCTGTATCAGCATCTGGCCGATCATGTTCTCGACAGGATCGGCGAACCAGCTGGTGCCGAATGCGCCTGGCCATCCGAACGATCCCGTCGACCGATAGCCGAGCGGCAACTGCTGCGCCGGATCGTCGACGATGGAAAGGCCGAGGCCGAAGCCCTGCCCCGACCACTGCACGTGTCCGATCGACGGCATCCGGCGCTGGTCGCGCGCGAGAAAATTCGTGCGCATCAGATCGACGGAGCGATGCGACAGCAGACGCACGTCGCCGACGCGGCCGCGTCCGAGCAGCAGGCGTGCGAACTGCAGATAGTCTTCCGCCGTCGACACGAGCCCGCCGCCGCCGCTCTGAAAGCGGCGCGGGTTGGCCCAGCGGCTCGCTTGCGGCCGGTCTTCGACGACGCGCCGGCGCGAGTCGGGGTCGATCGCATAGGCGGTGGCGAGACGCGAAAGCTGCGCGTCGGGCACGCAGAACACTGTGTCGCGCATGCCGAGCGGCTCGAAGATGCGCGTGCGGAAGAAGTCGCCGAGCGACAGGCCGCTGATCCGGTGGATCAGCACGCCAAGCACATCCGTTGCGATGCCGTAGTGCCAGCGCGAACCGGGATGAAACATCAGCGGCAGCGTCGCGATGCGCGCGAGCCATGCATCCGGCCTGTGGCCCGAATCGAATCCATTGAACACGGAAGCGTAGGCATCGGCGAGCGGCCCCGTCGACGTGAAGTGATACGCGAAACCCGCGCGATGCGTAAGCAGATCGAGCACCGTGATCGGTGCGCGCGCCGGTTCCGTTTGATCGAGCGCGCCGCCGGGATCGCGCAGCACGCACGGCGCCGACAGTTCCGGCAGCCACTGCGCGACGGGCGCATCGAGCGTAAGGCGGTCTTCTTCGACGAGCATCATGATCGCGGCGCTCGTCACCGGCTTCGTCATCGACGCGATGCGAAACAGCGTATCGCGCTGCATCGGCAGGCGCTCGGCTTCGTCGCGCCAGCCGCGCGCGTCGAAGAGCCCCGTCTCGCCGTTTCGCCACGCCAGCGTGACGACGCCGGCCACTTCGCCGCGATCGACATAGCCTTGCATTGCATCGGTCAACCGGGCAAGACGCGCGGCCGAGAATCCTGCTCTGTGCATCGACAGTCCTCGTGGACAGTTGGCAAGGCGCGCATCGCGCGCGATAACGCGAATGGCGCAGCGCGCTCAGCGCTTGTGACGAATTTCGAGTGCGTGCAGTGCGTCGCTGAGCTTTTGAACACGTCTGACCTGCGACGGCACCAGCGGCGCCAGCGACACCGAATCGATCCGGCTGCGCCAGTATGACAGCGGAATGCCGTCGGCAGCCGAGATGCGCGATATCACGTGTTCGAGGTGTTCGATATCCTTTTCGATCTGTTCGTGATTCATTGCCTTCCCCGTGGTCCCTCGCAAGGCGTTATTGGCCAGCACGAAATATGCCGTGGAAATCTCGTGCGATCTGGTCTCTATGTCGTCGTGCTGCTGCACGCTTTCCGAAAACCGGATGAGCCGCGTGTCTGGTGTTTGGCGCCCGTTAGCGCCGCAGAACTTTGCTGCGTTCTTTACCAGGCAATTTATACGAGGAGATCGTTGCGTTCAGTTGGGCGCCGCACGGAAGTGTCTCGCGCGGCGTGCCGGTGCAACGGTTCGGAGGTGTGCTACGAGGAGATGACGGGCTGCGCGCGCAGCCCAGCGCCGCGGATGAATCCGGCTACGGTTCTGGAAAGTGGACAGGAAAAACGCGCCGCTCACTTGCCTCGGCACGCGTACAACAGGCTGCGTACGCCGTTGTTGGTCGTGGTGCGCATCGTATCGAACGCGCCGCCGCACATCGCCTGCGCCTGCTGCTCGCAGTTGTCCGAGCCGGCCGGGCACTGGACGAGCGTAGTCGGCCGGCCGTCCGGTGAGAACAGCGGCGGCGCGCTGCTGCACGCGGCGAGCGCACCCGTCATCGCCAGCGCGGCGGCAAGCGACGCGCCGCGGACCCAATGCGCCGGGCGCGCCGCGGATGTTTGACTGCGTTTCATGGAAGACCCCGTTGGCTACTTGTTTTTCGACGAACGCGATTGTGCCATGGCCGCCTTGCGTTGCGTCGTCAGGCTACTGCGGCTGTGCATCGGGCTTTATGTCGGGCTGTGCAAGCGTCTTGTAGGGCATCGCCCCATGCGCGCCCGTCGCGATGCGCACGAAAACCTGTTCGACGTCGGGGATCGCTTCCAGTTGCTGTTGCAACGCATGCCTGTCGAACGATGCGGGCGCGCAACCTTCCGCATAGACGAAGCGGCGCTGCACCGTGATCCACAGGCTCGTGCCGTCGAACGCATGCGGATTCGTCAAGCGCGCGTGAATGGAATCGGCGATCTCCGGGTCGTACATGTACGAGTTCGGCTTCGTGCACTTATGCGCGAGCCAGCACGTCGTGCCGCGTTCCGCGCGATAGTGCGCGTCGTCCTCCATCTGCGCGCGCGTCATCATCGGACCCAGCGGGACGGGGCAATCGGCGATTGCATGCGAGAGCGCGAAGAACGGATCGTTGTACCAGTTGCGCCGTTCCGTCGATGCCGCAGCGGAGGCAGCCGGACCGGCCGTCGGCGCCTGCTGCGCATGCAGCACACTGCAAGTCGCGCTCGCGATGAACAGCATGATGCCCGCACTGATGCCTGCGCCCCGGCGTGTCATGGCCTTGTCTCCTTGTCGCGCTTTCCGTGTCGAATGACGATCGTACTGCGCAGCGCCGCTCGCGGCGAGCCTCACACGTCGATGCCGTAAGCCGCGATCTTCTTGTAAAGCGTCGCGCGCCCCATGCCGATGCGCGTGGCCGCTTCCGTCACGCGTCCGTTGCAGGCGCGCAGCGCATCGCAGATAAAGCGCTTTTCGAACGCGGCCATTGCATCGGCCCACTGCTGCGGCGGCGCATCGTTCGACGCTGCCGTCGCGGCCGTTGCTTCTGCCGATACCGATGCGGGCGGCTCGAACGCGGCCTTTCCACGCAGCGGCCCGATGAATGGCGCGAGCGCGCGCGCGTCGATGCGTTCGCTGTCCGACAGCATCACCGCACGTTCCAGCGTATTGCGCAACTCGCGCACGTTGCCGGGCCAGTCATACGCGCAGAGAAGGCGCAACGCGTCGTCCTGCAATTCGAAGTGACCGCCGCGCACCTGCGTCGACAGATCTTCGAGGATCGTATAGGCGAGCGCTTCGATATCCGTTTGCCGCTCGCGCAACGGCGGCGCGTGGATGGTCAGCACGTTGAGGCGGTAGAAAAGATCTGGGCGGAAACGGCCCTCGGCGACGAGCGCGGGCAGATCGGCCGATGTCGCCGCGATGATCCGCACGTCCGCGCGCACGATGCGGTTCGAGCCGAGCGGCTCGAACTCGCGGTCCTGCAACACGCGCAAGAGCTTGCCTTGCAGCGGCAACGGCATATCGCCGATTTCGTCCAGAAAGAGCGTGCCGCCGTCGGCCAGCTCGAACTTGCCGACGCGGCCCTTGCGATCCGCGCCCGTATAGGCGCCCGCCGCCGCACCGAAGAATTCGACTTCGAGCAGCGCGTCGGGAATGGCCGCGACGTTGACGGTGACGAGCGGCTTCGTGGCGCGCGCGGACGCGCCGTGTATCGCATGCGCGAGCAGCTCCTTGCCGGTGCCCGTTTCGCCGAGCAGCAGTACAGGCGAATCGACTTGCGACGCGCGCCGCGCCTGGCGCTTCACTTCGAGGCTCGCCGCGCTCGTGCCGACGAAGCTTGCGAACGTGTACTTCGCGCGCCGCGCTTGGGCAAGCGACTGGCGCGTCGCGATCAGCTCCTGCTGCACGCGCGAGTAGTGCGAGAAAAGCGGCGTCAGCGCTTTCATTTCGTCGAAAAGCGCGAAGCCGACGGCGCCGACCGTCTTGCCCACGTCGTCCTTCAACGGCAGGCGCGTGACGACGAGCGGCTCGCGATCCGTTTCGAGAATGTCGAGCAGGATGGGCTTGCCCGTCATCACGACTTCGCGCATCAGGCTGTTCGGTATCACCGCTTCGCAGTCGCGGCCGATCGCCTGCTGCGGATCGGAAAAGCCGAAGCGCGCCGCGTAGCGCTTGTTGATCCACACGACGCGCGCGTCGGCATCGACGATGAACGTGCCTTCGCTGAAGTTTTCGAATGTGCGGAAAAGCGAGTCCATCGCGCGGCGCAGGACGTCGCTGTAGGTCGCGGGCAAGCCCGACCAGTCGTTCATCATGTTGACGCTGTCTCCGTGTAGTCTTTTTTGTAATTGTCTCAATTTGTGGACGGATTATCTCACGATTGAGACCTGCAAGAACCCCGCTGGATAGGGTATGCTTCGCCGCGTCGAATCCGACGGACGGAAATTTCGTCTCGAATTTGAGACGCTTCTGTTATTCGTTCGAATCGCCGTGCTGCAAATGCGCCCGGTGGTGCGCCTGTCGATAACCCGTCATGCCGTCGAGCCACGTCTGGCGGGCATGGCACGGAACCTGCGTCGACGGGCGCCGGCCGTCGCACCGACCTTCGCGCGCGTCCACGTAGAACAACCAAGCTTTGGAGACTCAATTGGCTTTTGTCATCGTCCTCGCCGCCCTGGCGTTTCTGATGTTTGCCGCTTATCGCGGCTATAGCGTGATTCTCGTCGCGCCCATCGCCGCGCTCGGCGCAGTGCTATTCGTCGATCCCGCTGCCGTCGCGCCCGTGTTCACGGGCATCTTCATGGAGAAGATGGTCGTCTTCGTGAAGCTGTACTTCCCCGTGTTCCTGCTCGGCGCCGTGTTCGGCAAGGTGATCGAACTGTCGGGATTCGCCGCGTCGATCGTGCATTCGGCAATCCGCTATATCGGCCGCTCGCGCGCGAATGCGGTGATCGTCGCGGTCTGCGCGCTGCTGACTTACGGCGGCGTGTCGCTCTTCGTCGTCGTGTTCGCGGTGTATCCGTTCGCGGCCGAACTGTATCGCCAGAGCAATATTCCGAAACGCCTGATGCCGGGCGCGATCGCACTGGGCGCGTTCTCGTTCACGATGGATTCGCTGCCGGGCACGCCGCAGATCCAGAACATCATTCCGTCGACGTTCTTCAAGACGACCGCGTGGGCCGCGCCGGCGCTCGGCATCGCGGGGTCGCTGTTCATCATCGTCGTCGGACTGACGTTCCTCGAATGGCGCCGCCGCTCGGCGATGGCGAAGGGCGAAGGCTACGGCACGTCGCTCGTCAACGAGCCGGAGCGCGTCGAAACCGACCGTCTGCCGAATCCGCTGCTGGCGATTGCCCCGCTGATTCTCGTCGGCGTCGCGAACTTTGGGCTCACGCGCATGATTCCCGACTGGTACGGCGCGAGCTACACCGTTGCACCCGAAGTGCTGCCGGGCAACCACGGCGCGGCCGTGACGGCGACGATCAAGTCGGTCGTCGCGATCTGGTCGGTGGAAGGCGCGCTGCTGCTCGGCATTCTGCTCGTCGTCATCACCGCGTTTGGCCGCGTGCAGGAACGTTTCGCATCGGGCACGAAAGCGGCTGTCGGCGGCGCGTTGCTGGCTTCGCTGAACACCGCATCGGAGTACGGCTTCGGCGGCGTGGTCGCGGCGCTGCCCGGCTTCCTCGTGGTCAGCGATGCGCTCAAGAGTATTCCGAATCCGCTCGTGAATGCGGCTGTGTCGGTGAGCTCGCTGGCGGGCATCACGGGATCGGCGTCGGGCGGCATGAGCATCGCGCTCGCGGCGATGTCGGATCTGTTCATCAAGGGCGCGGAGGCCGCGCATATTCCGATGGAAGTGCTGCATCGCGTGGTCGCGATGGCGAGCGGCGGCATGGACACGCTGCCGCACAACGGCGCCGTGATTACGCTGCTGGCTGTCACGGGGCTGACGCATCGCGAGTCGTACCGCGACATCTTCGCCGTCACGGTGATCAAGACACTCGCTGTGTTCTTCGTGATCGCGCTTTACTACGCGACGGGGCTGGTTTAGGGATTGACGGCGTAGGGCGCGTGGCTCGCGCGCCCTTCCCGTTGCAATCGAGGCGACCCATTGGGTCGCCTTTTGTTTTTTTGCGGCCGATAACGACACTGCGCTCAACACCGCGAGCGATCGGGCGATCAGGCGCTTCCGGGGCGCTGCCGCTCGCGGCGCGTCCTCGCATTCGTCACACTGCCGCGTTCGCGCGAAGGCGAAAAAGTCGCTGCCGCTAATGACGCATCGACTCCGGCAACGACAACAGCAACGCGGTCACGTCCATGTCTTCGTCGAGCTCGGGCCAGAAAAGCTGCTGCTTGTCGAGCGAAATGGCGAAGTGCTCGCGCTCCGTGTCGGTGGCCGCGGCGAGTGTCGGAAACCAGTTGAGGGGAAATTCGACGGCACGGCCGTCGGCCAGGTCGAGAAACAGGTGTGCACTGTCGAAATGCACATCGACGGCATCAGCGCGCATGATCGTCTCCGGCAAGATCCAATCAAACGATAGTCGGGCGATGCGCGCGCTTCAAGCGCATTGCGCGGGGCCCGAACAGAATTTCGCCGGCGCCCGCGCGCTCACATTTCGGGCCGCGCGAGATCGCCTTCGACGATATGCTCGCCGTACACCTGAGCCGCCGCGAGCGCTTCCTCTTTGGTTGGAAAAGGGCCGAGATCGGGTGCGCCGTCGAACGGAAACAGCAGACGTCCGTCCGTCTTGCGCACGACGCGCAGCACGCCGAAAAAGCGCCGGTAGCCGGCAAGCTTCGAGCCCGCGCTGACTTCGAAATCGCTCTCGCTCTTGCCGGGGACACTGGGAATGAAACCGCTCATGATGACTTCTTGAATGCGTGAACTGTCGTGCAGAAAGCGCTATTTTCGCATGGTCATCGTGAGTGATTCATGTCGGCGTGCACGCGCGTTCATCGATGAGTCGGCGTGTCGCCCGGACGTTCGTTGATATATGGCGCGACGTCGCGCTCCTCCAGCGCGTCGCCGAGCTTCATGCGCAGGAAGCTGCTCGTCGTGTAGCGCGTCACGCCCGAATAGAACGTGTTGACGAGCTTCGTCACCATCGCCGAATAGCTGGGGATCAGCTCGGGATTGATCGAGAAGTTGTCGTAGTTGATGATCGCCTGCGGCTTGATCCGCACGCCCGACAAGCGCGACTCGACCTCCTGCCGGATCGCGTCCACCTGTTCCGCCGACGTCACCTGCAAGCCCTCGAAGTTCACGAAGAACATATTCTTCTCGGCGTCGTAATTGAAGCGCTCTTCGAGCGGCAGGCATAAGAGCATCGTGCGCAAGCCCATCGGCCCGGCGCGAAAGATACGCTCGTCCATCAGACGCGGCGGCCGCTCGATGATCGGCGTAAAGCCCATCTGCGCAACGATGTCGTTCTGCACGTCGATGCCGGGCGCGACTTCCGTCAGTTCGAGACCGTGCGGCGTCAGCGCGAACACGCAGCGCTCGGTGATGTACAGCACCGGCTGTCCGCGCTTTGCCGCATATTCGCCGCTGAACGTGCGGTGCTCGACTTCGTCGACGAACTTCTGGCTCGCGCCCTCGCGATTGATCCGCAGGCGGCCGTCTGCAATCGTCACATCGAGATTGCCCGCGTTGAACGTGCCGACGAACACGACGCGCTTCGCGCTCTGGCTGATGTTGATGAAGCCGCCCGCGCCCGCGAGCTTCGGCCCGAACTTGCTGACGTTCAGATTGCCCTGGCGATCGGCCTGCGCGAGCCCTAGAAAGGCGACATCGAGACCGCCGCCATCATAGAAGTCGAACTGATACGGCTGATCGATGATTGCCTGCGTATTCGTCGCCGCGCCGAAATTCAGCCCGCCCGCCGGAATGCCGCCGATCACGCCGGGCTCCGTCGTCATCGTGAAGAGGTCAATCACGCCTTCCTCGTTCGCGACGTTCGCGATCCCTTCCGGCATGCCGATGCCCAGGTTCACGACGCTGTTCGCCATCAGTTCCATCGCGGCGCGCCGCGCGATGACCTTGCGCTCGGTGAGTTCCATCGCGGGCACTGAATTGGCGGGCACGCGCAGCTCGCTGGCGAACGCGGGCGAATAAGGTTCGGCAAACGTCTGCCAGTGATGCTCGGGCCGCGCGACCACGACGCAATCGACCATGATTCCCGGAATCTTCACCTGACGCGGATTGAGCGTGTTCGTATCGGCGAGCCGCTCGACCTGCACGATCACGATGCCGCCCGAATTGCGCGCCGCCATCGCAATTGCGAGCGCTTCGAGCGTGAGCGCCTCGCGCTCCATCGTGACGTTGCCGCTCGCGTCGGCCGTCGTGCCGCGAATGATCGCGACGTCGATCGGGAAGGTCTTGTAGAACAGATGCTCGTTGCCGCCGATGTGGATCAGCTCGACCAGGTCTTCCGTCGTCCGCGTGTTCAGCTTGCCGCCGCCATGACGCGGATCGACGAACGTGCCGAGGCCGATCGTCGACAGATGCCCCGGCTTGCCCGCGGCGATATCGCGGAACAGATGCGAAATGACGCCTTGCGGCAGGTTGTACGCCTCGATGCGCCCGTCGATGGCAAGCTGCTGCAGCTTCGGCACCAGTCCCCAATGCCCGCCGATCACGCGGCGCACGAGCCCTTCGTGCGCGAGATGGTTCAGCCCTTTCGCCTTGCCGTCGCCCTGGCCCGCCGCGTACACGAGCGTCAGATCGAGATGCGCGTTCGACGCGTCCGGCGTGCCCAATGCACCTGGCCCGCCCGACGTCGCCGCGTTCGCGTCGAAGAAGCGTTCTTCCAGCGCGATCGCCACTTCCTCCGCAAAGCCGACGCCGACGAAACCGCCCGTCGCGACGGTATCGCCGGGCCGGATCAGTTCGACGGCGGCGCGTGCGCTGACCACCTTGTCGCGCGCGACGTTGCGCTCGGTAACGGGAAACGGGTACTGGAATACGGCGCGCATGGGGTCTCCTTGCCGGGTCTTCTTCCGTACGACGCCGTCGCGGCCGCAGTAATGCGGAGGTTGCGCAATGGCGGCGATCGCGGCGCAACCGCCCGCCGTCGCGGCTTTCGCGGTGCCTGAACACGCAATTTAGCAAGCCGGCGCGGGATCGTCAGCATATATCGCCGACGACGGCGCGGCCCGTCCGGCAGCACGCAGTCATGCACAAACGATTCGCTTCACACCGGATTTTTCACGCGGACGCGAAGGTTAGCTAAGCAGACGTTCTTGATCACGCGTGGTTGCACGTGCAACGACAGGCGATGTTGTGGTTTGACCCGTAAAAACAGGCACAATCCGCGACAGGCTAAACAAAAATCCCGACGCGCCGTAAACAATTAAATCAGCGCCGCCTCGCACGCGCAGCAATAATTACCGCCAAAGCGGCTGGCTCCATGACAGGCATTTTCTTTCCCGAACCGATCTATTCAGCATCCGCCGCGCGTGGGTTCGATCACGCGCGCGGCGCGTGCTGCATCGATTGGCGCGCCGCGCCGGCGGCGATCCCGCGCGGCGTCTCGCGCGCTTTCTTGAAGGCGAGTCCGCAATGACGACGAGCCTTCCGTTGAAATCGCGCCGCAACGCGGCGAAAGTGTCGCGGCAGGATCAGCATTTTCTCGCGCTCGTGCTCGACGCGTGGTCGAGCCGGCGCGCGGTCGGGCCTGTGAGCTTCGCGATCAGCGTTGCGACTGGGATCGGCGCAGGCACGGCGGGCGTCGCGTTGCAAATGGCCTTGCGCTGGCCTGCCGTGCCGCTCGGCGTGCAAGTCGGAATCGGCGCGACTGCGGGCGTGCTCGCGATGATCGCGACGCGTCAGCGCTTCGCCGCGCAAAAGGCGCGGCAGGCGGCAGCAATGGCGCTCGCCAGTTCGTTCCTCGACGCGAGCCGCGATTGCGTCAAGCTGCTCGATCTGCAAGGGCACATGCTGCGCATCAACGATTACGGCGCCACGCTGATGGAAGCGTCCTCGCCCCGCGAGCTACAAGGCGCCGACTGGCTCGGCTTCTGGAAAGGCGACGACCACGACGCGGCGATGGCCGCATTCAAAAGCGCGCTCGGCGGCACGGCCGCGTCGTTTCGCGGCAGTTGCACGACGACGGCGGGCCAGCCGAAGTGGTGGGACTCGCAGCTCATTCCCGTCAAGGACCACGGCGGCAAGGTGATCGCCGTGGTGTGCGCGTCGCTCGACATCTCGAACCAGACGCGGCTGCTTGCGGAACTGCGCACGAAAAGCGAACTGATGTCGGAGATGGAAGCGCACGTGCAACTCGTGTTCTTCTCGTACAGCGCGAATTTCGAGTACTTCCATTACATCACGGCAGGCTCGTCGAACGTGTTCGGCATCGATCGCGAGGAGTTGCTGCGCAACCCGAACGGCTGGCTCGACCTCGTGGTGCCCGAAGACCGGGTGGCGCTGCAGGCGGAAATGCGCCGCGTGATGGCCGAATCGACGGAAGGACGCGCGCAGTACCGGATCAGAAAAGCCGACGGCACGGTGCACTGGCTTCGCAGCACCGGCTACCCGGTCCTCGACGACAACGGCAACGTGCTGCGGATCGTCGGCATCACGGAAGACGTGACGGCCGAACAGGAACGCATCGCCGAACTGGACCGGCTCGCGTACACGGATTCGCTGACGGGCCTCGCGAACCGCGCCGCGCTGCTGCGCGAAATCGAAAGCCGGTGCGCGGCGCGCAAGCCGTTTGGCCTGATGTTCGTCGACCTCGACCGCTTCAAGGTGCTCAACGATACGCTCGGCCATCTTGCCGCCGATCATCTGCTGCGCGACGTCGGCGGCGTCATCCGCCGTTCGCTGCCCGACGATGCGTATGTCGCGCGGCTGGGCGGCGACGAGTTCGCGGTGCTGATCGGCAGCGTCGTCGACAAGGCGGGGCTCGAAGCGCTCGCGCAGGCGCTGCTCGGCAGTCTTTCGGCGAATCGTCTGCAAGGCGGCGGAGCGGGCGCGTTCATCACGGCGTCGATCGGCATTTCGGTCTACCCGGAGCACGGCAGCGGCCATGATGCGCTGTTGTCCAGCGCGGATGTCGCGATGTACACCGCGAAGCAAACGGGCCGCAACGGCTACCAGTTCGCGGGCGAGGAAGCCGCGCGTACGATCGGCGATTTCGAACTCGAACGCGACGTGCCCGAGGCGCTCGCAACGAACCAGTTCTTCCTGCATTTTCAGACCATTCACGAGCCGCACTCGCTCGCAGTGCACAGCGCGGAAGCGCTGATCCGCTGGCAGCATCCCGCGCGCGGTCTGATTTCACCGAGCGATTTCATTCCGCTGCTCGAAGAGACCGGATTCGTGTCGGACGTCGGCGTGTGGGTGCTCGACCACGCGTTGCGCCAGCTCGCCGCGTGGCGTCAGGCGGGCGCGATGAATCTGGGCATCTCGGTGAATGTGTCGGCGCGGCAACTGGGCAACGAGCAGATCGTGCGCGACGTCGACCGCGCGCTCAAGCAGCACGGCATTCCGCCCGGCAAGCTCGAAATCGAGCTGACCGAAACGGCGCTGATGAAGAATCCGCAGCAGGCGCAAAAGTCGATCGTCGAACTGAAGCGGCTGGGCGTGCGTATCGCGATCGACGACTTCGGCACGGGCTATTCGAGCCTGATGTATCTCGCCGACTTCGCGCCGCACACGGTGAAGATCGACCGGCATTTCACGTCGAAGATCGAGCACGACCCGACGACGCAGACGATCGTCGAAGGCATCATCGGGCTTGCGCACAAGCTCGGTATCAAGGTGATCGCGGAAGGCGTCGAAAACGCCGCGCAGCTCGCCATCCTGCGCCGCGTGAATTGCGACTACGTGCAGGGCTTTCTGCTCAGCGAACCGCAGGCGCCCGAAGGCCTGATGACGCAGCGCGCCTGACGGCGTGATGACCGACGGCGCGCCGCGCTTTCCCGTCCGTCATCGTCAGAACCGGTGCCGCAAGCCCGCGCCGATCAGCACCTGATTGTGATTCGACGAAGGATCGGCCGTATTGATGACGGCCGGTGCGCCCGACGACGCGTGCTGATAAATCGCTTCCAGATAGGTGTCCGTGCGCTTCGAGAACTGATAGTCCGCCTGCACGCCGCCGTTGTGCCAGTGCGCGCCCGAGCCCTTCGTATACGTGTACGAGCCGGCGAGGGAAATGGTCGGCGTCAGCTGATAGATGCCGTTGACTTCGTAATTGGAAAAGCCGATGGACGGTGCCGACTCGCCCGTATCGATCACGACGACGCCGGCGTACGTCGAGCGCGACCAGGCCGCGGCCATCGTGAAATCGCCGATCGCGTAACTCACGCCGACGCCATACGTGTTCTGCGTCTGCACGCCGGCGTCGAACACGTCCGTCGCGCTGGGCAGCACGACGGGAGTGAATGCGCCCGCCGACGTGTTGCCACGCCCGTTCGCATGCAGATACGCGGCGCCCGCATTGAGCGCGCCGTTCTGGTAGCTTGCGCCGAAGCTGTACGCGCGGTTGTTTGCGAACTGCCCGGCGGCATTCGAGAACGCGTACATGCCGCCCAACGTGAGGCCGCCGAACGACGGGCTCGCGTACTTGACCGAGTTCGCGGCGAGGTACGAGTTGTTGGCGTTGTCGTTGTCGAACGGATGGGCGAACGCGGTGCCGCCCGTGCCGCCCGTCAGCGTGAACGGCGCGAAGTAGTCATGGATCAGGTCGTATTGGTGGCCGAACGTCACCGTGCCGAACTTCTCGTTGCCGAGGCCGACGTAGTACGGGTGATCGTTGAACATCTCGCCCGTCGTCACCGAATAGCCGCGCTCGAGCCGGAAGATCGCGCGGTTGCCGCCGCCCAGATCCTCGATGCCCTGCAAGCCCCAGTAGCTGCCGTCGACGAGGCCCGAAGTCGATTTCCACTGCGAATGGCCGCCGACGTTGTTGATATAGGCGAGCCCCGTGTCCAGTTCACCGTACAGCGTGACGCTGCTCTGTGCGTGCGCGCCTGTGCTGAGCGAGAGTAGTACGGCGGCCGCAGCTGCCGTTATGGCTGTCTTGTTGATCTTGTTCGCGGACATGCTCGGCTTCCCAAGGTTGAGTCGATTCGGATTCGAAGGCGACTTTTTATAGGAACGACAGCCATATGCACAAGTGGCGCGCATCAGTTGTGTTGCAGAGCAACACCCGACGCGCCGTAATATAACTTACAAAACGCGTACAGAAAGCCAATTATCGAGTTCGCGTGAAACACAAGCAAAGCGAAAAACATTTCGCCGGGCACCGCCTGTCCGAACGCCTGTCGATGCAATCCGGCGAGGCTTCGGCGCGCGGGCTTTTCCCGAAAGCGTACGCTCAATGCGCGTTCAAAAGCGTTGTTTCCGTGCGACGGCCGAGGCTTGCCGGATTGCGAAGGCTGCGCTAACACCGCGTTGCACGCTTACCCGACTCGAATACCAGGAATACCTCAAGCCCCGAGGGTCGATGCCGTTAAACCGTGGAGATTCAATCGGATGCGCAGGCATCCGGCAGTCCAGGGCAAAGAACTTAATGCGCAACAATCAGCCGGTTACCCAGAACGAGTACGACTACCCCTCGTCGCAGATGCTCGTGTCCGCGACCGACCTCAAAGGCAAGATCCAGTACTGCAATCCCGCCTTCATCGCCGTGTCGGGCTATTCGCGCGAAGAGCTGGTCGGCAAGCCGCACAACCTGATCCGCCATCCCGACATGCCCGCCGAAGCCTTCGCTGACATGTGGACGACGATCCGCGCGGGCCATCCGTGGTCGGCGCTCGTCAAGAACCGGCGCAAGAACGGCGATCATTATTGGGTGCGCGCGAGCGTCACGCCCGTCGTCGAAAACGGCACGCCCGTCGGCTATCTGAGCGTGCGCGTGAAGCCGGGCCGCGAGGAGGTGCGCAACGCCCAGGCGCTGTACGCGAAGATGCGCGCGGGAGAAGCGCGCGGCTACCGGCTGCAGCGAGGCGTGGTCGTGCGCACGGGTCTCGCCGGCCGGCTGCAGGCGCTGATGCGTCTGCCCGTGGCGACGCGCGCGACGATCGGCTATACAGTCGCCCCCGTCGCGCTGCTCGCGGCAGGCGTTGCGGCGTGGGGCGGGCTGCCGCCGCTGCCGTTCTGGATCGCGTTCGGCGTGACGGCTGCGACGAGCGCCGCTGCCGCGTATCTGCTATCGCGCCACCTGGCCCAGCCCGTCGACGCGATGTCGTCGTTCGCGACGCGCATGGCTGCCGGCGATCTGACCCAGGACCTGACGATCGCCCGCCACGACGACCTCGGCGACGTGCTGCAGGCGCTCAATCAGCTGAAGGCCAATCTCGCGGCGATCGTGTTCGACGTGCGTTCGCAGATCGGCGGAATGCTCGACGCCGCGCACGAGATTTCGACGGGCAACGTCGACCTCGCGCGCCGCACGGAAATGCAGGCGGCGTCGCTGGAAGAAACGGCCGCGACGATGGAGCAGCTGACCACGACCGTTCAGGCGAACGCCGACACGACCGTGCGCGCGCTCGATCTCGCGCGCGACGCGCAGGCCGCGGCTGCGCTCGGCGGGCAGGTTGCGCAGCAGGTCGAGCAGACGATGGCGGGCATCACGGAAGCGTCGAAACGCATCGCCGACATCACGGGCGTGATCGACGGCATCGCGTTCCAGACCAGTATGCGCAAATATACGTCAAGTTATTGATTGAAAAGATCTTTTTCTGTAGGCGTTTTTTCAGCTAGCCACCCGGCCAGCCAAAATCGCGACGATGCGAGACGGCGCGATTGTCCGCGAAGCCAGCACGAAGCAGCGCGCAGCGGTACGAGACGGCGCGAAGCAGCGCAATAATAACGGCTCGTTTCGATGTCAATCGTGGAGGCCTATGGACGCCCGCTCGCAGCAGCAAATCAACCGGCACTGGTCGCTGGTCGACCCGCTCTCGGTACGTCAGGCGGCGGCGCTCGTCGCTGGCGTCGATCCGGACTATGTCGCGCCGGATGACAGCGCGATTGTTGACCCGGAAACCAGCGCGCCTGGCAGCGCCGCCCTTGCGAGCAGCTACCGGACCGTGCTGGCCGCAATCAGGCAGGCCGTCATGGCTCAAACGCTACCGGCTCGTATCCGGCACTCGGCATGGGAGCGTGGCTGGAGCGAGGAGCCGGAAGAGGACGAGAAGATCGCCCGTCACGTCACGATCCGTAACGGCGGCTGGGATGACCTCGACGCGGACGGTGAAGTAAAGCGGCGCGACATGATCTGGCGCGTCGCGCCGGACTGGAACCTCACCACGCTCACGCGTGCCGATCTGACGGCGTGGCTCAGGTCACGCGGGCATACGGACGGCTTCTTCTTTCCCGGCGACACGACGCAGGCCGGCGCGACTCCCGGCTATCTCGATCCGCAGCACCCGCGTTATTCGCCCAAGCTGGTCGCCGCGGTGCGCGCATGGGAAGCAGTCACGCAATCGGACGGACGCAGCCCCAAGCGCGCGCTCGAAGCCTGGCTGCGTGAACACGCCAGCGAGTACGGGCTGACCGACGACGCGATCGAACAGATTTCGAAAATCTGCAACTGGCGACCGGGCGGCGGCGCGCCGAAAACGTCCGGCGACTGAAACCTGCCCACCCCTCGAAGCCCCGCCGTACGGACCTCGAAGCTTTCAGTACGCGAGAACCTGTCCACCCCTTCGGCGCTAACCTACCCACCCCTTCCCGTCAAACGGGTGGCCAGGTTTTTTGAACCCGCCCACCTATTCAACGCCGCCATGCGTGACCGAATATGTGTTCACCGACGCTAGTCGGATCGAACGCCAACCCTCGGGAGCGCACGCAATGAAGACGACTCAATCTCAGCCTCAACCGTTGCAGCCGCAACGTCTGCTTCGCCGTCGCGAGGTCGAAGCGCTGGCTTCGCTGAACCGGACCGCGCTGTATGCGGCCATCAAGCGCGGCGATTTTCCGGCGCCGAAAAGGTTGCCCGGCAGCAATGCCGTTCGGTGGATTGCAGCCGATGTCGAGCAGTGGATTTCGAATCTTGAAAGCAGCCCGTCCGACGCGATGACGGCCGCCGGCGAGCCGGCCTAATGGGGGGCCGCCATGTCCTCCGCAAAAGAAAAGGCCCGCCGCGTTCGCGCCGCGGGCCGTAACGCGTCCGTTGGCAGACGCGGTCAAGGATGCCGTTGCGAGCATAGGCTGCGTGGCGCGCCGTCGCAAGTGCGGAGGCCGTCATGAACGCCCCGTATCAACTGATGCCGCCGCTGTCGCCCGTCGAGATGGCGGAACTGCGCGCGAGCATCGAGGCCCACGGCGTACAAGTGCCGATCATCGTCGACGAGCACGGCAATACCATTGACGGCCACCATCGCCAGAAGCTCGCCGCCGAACTCGGCATCGAATACCCGCGCGAGGTGCGCGAGGGCCTGAGCGACGACGAGAAGCGGATGCTGGCGCTGACGCTCAACACGAAGCGCCGCATGCTGACGCCCGAGCAGATTCGCGAGGTAATCGGGAAAGCCCTGCACATCGCGCCGGAACGTTCTGATCGGCACGTTGCCGCCGATCTGCGCGTCGATCACAAGACGGTCGCAAGCGTGCGCCGTGAGCAGGAGGACGTGGGGAAGCTTCCCCACATCGAAAAACGCATCGATACACAAGGCCGGCGACAACCCGCGACGAAGCCGACCGCCGTATCGACGCCCGCGCGCAAGCCCTCGAAACCCAAAGCGCCGCCGCCCGTTGTAGAGCGCGTGGTGCCGCCGCCCGAACTGCGCGAGCCGCTGGCCGAATTCGATGCCGTGGTAAAGGCCGAACTCGACAAGCTCGAACGTGTGACCTACGGCAAGCCCGCCGCCTACGCGCTGCGCAGGGTATGCAACCGGCTGCGCGCGGCAGTTTCCGAATTGCTGCGCGCGGCGAAGGCGGGCGTATGAGCGCCGCCGCTCTGCTCGACCGGCTCGATGGTGTGGTCCGCTATGGCGAAGGCCGCTGGCGCGCGCGCTGCCCGGTGTGCGACTCGCGCCGTGATGCGCTCGCGATTACCGAAACCGACGATGGCGTGGTGCTGCTGCACTGCTTTCGCAATCAGTGCGCAGCCGTCGATATTGCGGGTGCAGTCGGTCTTGACGCATCGGCATTGTTCCCGCCGCGTATCGAAGGCGTCCATGCGACGAAGCCCGTCAAGCGCCGCTTCAAGGCCGCGCAGGTGCTCAGTGCCGTGAATCTTGAACTGATCGAAGTGCTGATCATCGTCGGCGCGATCCTTCGGCGCGGCTCGGTCACGTCGACAGAGTACGAGCGCCTGAAGATCTCGGTGCGTCGCGTGAGCCTCGCGGAGGGCGCGACCCATGAACGATGACAGGGTGCCGAACTACGCAACGCTGCGACTCCACCACCTCGCGCATCGACGGTTGCGCCAGTACCCGTTTGAAGATCATCGACGCGGCGTGATTTACGGCGTGCTGATCGATCACATGGACATCGAGCGCACGTGCTGGCCCGGTGCTGAACTACTCGGACGCGAGGCGTATTGCAGCAAGCCGACCGTGCTCAAGATTCTCAGGGAATTCGAAAGGGATGGGCTCGTTTTTTTTATCGATCCGGTCGTTCGAGGTGGCAGGAAAGGGCGTCGAATCCGTGTCAATTTCGAGTGTCTCGCGCAACGCGTAGCGGTAAAGCATGACTTAACCGCTGGAAAAACACTAGCGGTAAAGCCTGTCTTAACCGCTAACGGAAATTTAGCGGTAAAAAAAGCGGCTTTTCGTGGTCGCGTAGCGGTAAAGCCATGAGTTATCCCGAAGTGTAAACATGAAGTAGGAGGGCTCCGGCGTTCGTGGTCCGCAAGGGCCGATGAAAAAGCGACGTTCGACGGAAAGCCGCTTACCCGTCGAACGATGCAGTTCAAACCACGCTCGCGAACCGCATGCGTTTGAACAACACCACATCCGCGCGCGAAGCATTATCGAAACAGGAGGCAGGCATGAAGGACGAGAAAGAAGTCACGTTCAGCGAAGCATCTGGACTGGTCGGCCGTTTTTTTCACGTGATGCACGGCCGTCGTATCCGGTATCAGGGCCGTGTCGTCGCGCAGATCGATGCGACGCGCTACCTGTGCCAGTTCTACGAGTTTCTGCTCGGTCAGCCGAATACGCTTCACGTGTTCAACCTCGACGATATGGTCTGGAAGGACGGTGAAGGGGCGGCGTCGTTCCAGTTCTACGACGACGCCGAGCACTGGCGCAACTGGTTCGAACATTGCCGGGAGCGCGATGCCTCGGCCACCGCAGGAGAGCCGTCATGACCAGCCATCTCGACCAGTTCAGTGACGCCGAGCGCTATGCGCTGGACGCTATCGCGAACCTGCACGACGCCATACGTGAAGCGACAGGCACACACACGAGCTTCTGTGCGCACGGTATCGAGGACATGCTCGATTGCGCGCGCGTATTCATCGATGCGATGGACACGATCTATGCCGACGGGCGGCTGCTCGCGGAACTCGGACGCCGGCAGACGAACCGGCTCAGCGTCGTCTCGCCCGCATGTGTCCCCGGTGGCGTCAGCGAAGCCGAACTGCTGGCCTTCTACGGCGACCCCGCGAATCTGGCGGCCGCAGGTGTCGTGGCGCTACGCGAATGCAGTGCAAACCTCAGAGGCTGGCTGCGCGCGTGCAACGAGATGCTCGATGCGCGCGAACGTCCGCTCAACTAGGCTTGCCTCGCTAGCCGCTGCGCGATAGTTTGCAGGACGAGGCAACCACTCGCGGAGCGGCGTCATGAACGACAACGTTGCACACGTGGCATTCGTGCGCATCACGCACGACATTCTGGCCGGCCTGATGGTTCCGGTCGCGCCGCCTCTCGATCGAGAAGCCATCCACGACCGTATCCCGCACGGCCCGCTAACGACCGTCGAGCAACGGCGGCAATACGAACGCGAACGCAAGGCGCGTTATCGCGCATCGCACGGAAGGACTAGCGCTTGACGCCGGTCGTGTCGGCGTCGAGACTCATAGCAACGCGAGGGGAGCTAGCATGGAAAAGAGCTTTGAATTGCTAATCAAGTCGGCCAGTTCCGGCGAGTTCTCCGGCTGGGCGTCGACCTACGAGCCCGACCTCGTGAACGACCAGATCATGCCCGGCGCGTTCGATGAGACGCTCGGCCGCTGGCGCGGCAAGGGCATGTGGCCCGCGCTGCTGTGGCATCACCACATGGACGAGCCGGTCGGCGCGATCACGGATCTGACGGCGACCGACAAGGGGCTGCATCTGCGCGGCAAGCTCGCGTCGCTCGGACGTGGCCCGCAGGCGCGCGAACTGATGACGATGGGCACGCTGCGCGGCCTGTCGATCGGATTCCAGGCGAAGCGTGAGGAAATGGACGCGGCGAGCGGCCTGAACAGAATCTACACGGTCGACCTGTACGAGGTAAGTCTGTGCTCGGTGCCCGCCAACACCAGCGCGATGGTCACGAGCCTCGCGAAAGGACTGACGAGCGAGCGCATCGCGGAGCAGCGCCTAAGGGATTTAGGCGTGAGCCGCCGCGAAGCGCTCGCGTTTCTAGCCGCACTCAAGGGTCTGGAGGTGGCGCCGAGGGAATCGGCAGCGGCCACGGCGGACGTGCTGGCGCTGATCGCGCAACCCGTCAGGCTGCGACGCTGACACGCGCGGTCATAACCGACATTGAGGTCAATCATGGCCGAATTACTGGAGCAGATTCAGGAAGCGCTGGAGAAGCGCGATGGAGAGGTTCAGAAGGTCATCACGAAGGCGCTCGCCGATATCGCCGCGCTGCAGGCGAAGAGCGAGCAGCACGGCGTCAACCTGATCGACCTGGCACAGAAGGTCGCGGGCCGGCTCGAAGGCGGCAGCGGTGGCGGTGCCGGCGGCGGCAGCGAGACCCTGGGCGATCTGGTGACGAAGAGCGACATGCTCACGCGCTGGAAGTCGGGCGATGCCCGGGTCGTGCGCGCCGAGGTGCCGTTCAACCTGCACTCGAAGGCCGCGATCCTGAGCAACGTGGGCGACGCAACCGCGGGCTTTCCCGTGATGCCCGACTTTCAGGTCGCGCCGTCGCTCGCGGTGCCGCGCTTCTGGCGCGCGCTGTACAGCCGCCCGACGTCATCCAACGCGATCGAGACCGTGACCGCGACGCCGGGTGGTGCGACGGGCGCCGATGCGGTCAGCGAAGGTGCGCTCAAGCCCGAGGCGTCGCTCTCGTATGGTCCCGCGACGGTGCCGGTCGTCACGGTCGCCTACTGGGCGTTGTGCTCGCGGCAGCTGATGGAGGACAGCGCGGCGTTCGGGATGTATCTGAACGGGGAAATGCGCAACGGCCTCGACGCGAAGATCGATGCCGAGGTGATCAACGGCTCGGGCGTCGCGCCGCACATGGAGGGGCTCGTGAGCGCGTCTACGCCGTGGGTGCCGGCCGCCGGTTCGATCGGCTTCGACCAGCTGATCAGCGCGGTCGTCACGCTGCGCGCGAACGGCGCGAGCAAGGTCGTGATTGGCACGAGCATCGCGGACTATCTGGCGACGATGCTGGTGAAGACCTCGACCGGCGAGTACGTGATCTCGCCCGGGGCGAACCTGCTCGCGATGATCGGCGCGGTGATCGTGCCGTGCTCGGCGGTACCGGCGGGCAACTTCACGGCGGTAGGCACGCCCGAAGGTGCGTACATCGCCCTGCGAAACGACATCGTGGTCGAGGTCTCGCGCGAAGACATGGACAACTTCCGCAAGAACCTCGTCACGACACTCGTCGAGGCCCGCATGGCACTGGTCGTGCAGCGTCCGAACCTGTGCCTGTACGGGCCGCTGACGCCGCCGGTCGTTCCACTGGCCGTAGCGAAGAAGTCGTAAAGGCTTGCGTGCCGTCCCGCCTCCCTCGTTGATCGGTCGTGCGGGCGATGACGGCGCACCCACGGGGCGCGCGGGACCCGGCAAGACTCCCGCGCAAGCGCATGTCCATGATCGTTGTTCACGGCCCGTTCACACACCCGTGCGGGCCGTTTTTTCCGACCGGTGAGGAAACCGCAATGGAAACGACCTCAACTTCTTACGTGACCTTCGAAGCGGCCGGTCTGCCGTGCGTCATGTTTGTCACGCTTGCCGAGGTATGGCTCGCGTGTGTCGAGGTCTCGCGCGATCACGCGCTCTATCGATGCCGGCGCGAAGTCGAGGTCGCGGTACCCGATACGCTCGCGGGTCTGAGCGTCACGCCTGAACGCGTGTGTATTGCGGACATGGGCGTCGCGAAGCTGCCGCCCGTCCTCGAGGCGGGCGCGAGCCTGCCCGCGTCGATCCTGCTGGCGTGCCCCGGCGGGATCATGTACACGGGCGTTCCGTTCGGAACGTCGTCCAGGGGGAAGTGGTGGATCGGCTTCCACATGCCGGGCGATAGCTCGCAGGACGAGGTACGCGCGGAGCTTGAACAGTTCGCGGTGCTGGTGGCCGCGCTCGCGCACGCGCCGATCACGGGCGGACCCGAACCGTATCACGAGATTCCCTAGAAGTCGTCCCTGGGTACGGCCGCGACACGCAGCGCGGTATCCTTCTGGCGCTTCGACATGCCCGCATCAGTCGCGGCGTATTCGCGGGTCAACTTCGTATCGTTAGCGATACGAGGTTCAATATCGGTCCGCGCGCCTTGCGCGGGTTTGATTTGCGCGAGCAGTTCGCCACAGCGGCGCGTCGCGCGCGCCTGTATGCGTCACGCTTTCGGCAGTGCACTCGTTGTACCGCCGATGGCCCGCCAGCCGACGCATATTTGCGCTCGCTGACGGCTGAATTTTCAGCCCATCCCCCTTAGCGTGAAACGCGCTCGCGGTCCGTTTGACCCCCGGCGAATTGAAAAGCGGTCAATGAGACAAACGAGATCGCGGGGTGTTTGACGAAGGGCCTTTTGACTTTTCACCCGCCCCTCCGGTCGGCCGCTGCCGTTTTGAACCCAGGGTTTACCGGTGGTGACGGCGGCGCACGCACGATGAAAGACTGTCGCCGTATCCCGCCCGGTCTGGTGACTCCTAACCCAGCCGGTCGCGGCCGATTCAGGGCATGGTCTGGAAGGTTCGTCTCGACGTATCTCGGACCTTGGGTGTCGTGTGTGCGGGCAGCGGGATATACCACGCACGACGCTCCACTTCCTTTCGCGCATCCGCACGAGAGGCAACTGTCACGCACGCGCTCACTCTCGACGCGCGTCGTGAGCTTTTGTTGTGGAGACAAGCATGCATATCCCTGACACTTCCCTTTCCCCTGTACGCGAGCGTGAGCAGGCCGAAGCCGTCGCGCAAGACGAGCGTCAGTACGCGCGCGCGTTCGCACAGGGCCAGCAGGCGGCGCTAACGCTGCTGCATCCGCACGAGGCGCGAGCCATCGCCGGTATCAGCACGCAGTACATCATCGATGACGACTGGTATCCGGTGCCCGCGTATGGCTGGGGCTTGGACCTGTACATGGCGGCACACGGTCTGGACGATCCGTGCGACGCGAGCCGCGATGACATCGAGAGCTTCGCCGAGAAGCTGCTCGGCACCGCGTACCCGGACGCCGTCGCGGTCTGCGGGTTCATCGGCGGCGTAGCCGACGTGGTTGACCGTCTGTAGTCAAGAACCGGCAGCGGGGCCGCAAATCGGGCGCTGGCTGGCTTCGGACGGCTTCGGATATGCGCTGGCATCGGCGAGCGGCCGCGAAGCCGCCGGCGAGTCGTTTCGCGATGCGGTGCGACGCGCCAGAACGCGCGTGGTGACGTTCGCGGCGCCGGTCGATGCGGATGCAACGGTCGAGCGGCGCGGACCGATCTGGCGCCGTTCTGGCGCGCTCTGCGCGTGTCCGGCCGTCAGCACGTACACGAGCGCGACCAGTTCGCAGATCACGTCGTCCAGAAACGACAAACCCGCCACGTCGGGCGGGTTCGTTCGGACTGCGGACCGCCACGACGGGCGGTTCATACGTTCAGGCTGCGACGTTCACATTGAGCGGCGTCACGTTGCTATCGACGGCTCGCCCGTGCAGGTAGTTCGTCCATTGCCCCAGCAGGCGCGCGCGGCGCACATACATCGAATCGCGCTGATATGCCGCCGCCGTCTGTCCCTTCGGACGGTGCGCAAGCTGGCGCTCGCCAAGGCGGGGATCGTAGCCGTTGGCGTCGACCCATCCGCGAAAGCACGCGCGGCATCCGTGTGGCACGGGCGTGCGTCCCGGCGTGTCCGACGCCACGCCGGTCTCGCGGAAGAAGTCCTGCAACGGCACATCGGGCATCGCGTTCGTGCCGAAGGTATTCGGGAACACGTACGTCTTGTGCAGCCCGGTATCGCGCATCGCACGCAGCAGCGCGACGACCTCGGGCACGAGCGGGACGTCGTGCTCGATACGGCCTTTCATCCGTTCGCCGGGTATCAGCCAGCGGCCAGCGTCGAGATCGAATTCGTCCCACGTCGCCTCTCGCACCTCGTTCGGACGTACCGCCGTATGCAGCAGCACGAACGCGCAGGCGCGCACGGTATCGGTCGGCTCGATGCCCGACAGGTGGTCCCGCACGAACGCGGGCGCGGCTTCGTGCGGCAGCGCCGGCTGGTGCTTCGACTTGTGCGCGCCGCCCTTGCGGCCTGGCATCAGTTTGCGCGCGCTCGGTACCGGATTGCTGACGACGTGCTCGGGCCATTGTGCAACGGCGTGGTCCATTGTCTGCGACGCGCGCTGCAATACGTCCGCGGCGACCTTCGGATATTCGACCCACGCCACCGCCAGCGCCTCGGCAAAGTCGCGCGGCTTGAGCGTATCGATGCCGCGCCCGAGCAGCGGCGCGAGATGGCGCCTGATGCTGCTGATCCACGCCCGCGCGTTCGCGTCGTCGGGATGCTTCCAGCCGGACTTCAGCTGCTTGTGCTTCGCTTCGGCGGCTTGCCCGAAGGTCGGGACCGTCGCGTCGCGCGCCGCCGCCGCCTTCTCGCGCTTGCGTTCCTCGATCGGGTCGCGCCCCGCGTCGACCAGTTTGCGCATCGCCTGCGCGAGTTCGCGCGCCTCGGCCAGGCTGACAGTCGCAAGCGTACCTAGCCCCATCGTGCGCCGTGCGACGTTACCCTTTTTGTTTTTATGCACTGGCGACATGTAGCGGTACATCCACTTCGCGCCGTTCGCGGTGCCTTCGGCGATCAGACCGGGCGTCAGCGAATCGGTGACCTGCTCGGCGGGTTTCAGCGCCTTCACGGCGGCCGTTGTAAGTTTTGGCATTTCAGTTTTCTCTCGGTTTTCGGCTAGCCACGCAGCTAGCCATCAGATCGATGCTTGGCGCGGTACGAAAATCTCGTCTCTCGGAACAAAACGTACTGTAGAGCATTGATTATACTGCGTTTTAACGCACAAATACGAACCGATCCGATTCTATTCGGAACGCATGTCGCATTTCAGACCAACATCCTCGCGCTCAACGCCGCCGTCGAGGCCGCGCGCGCAGGCGAGGCGGGCCGTTCGTTCGCGGTCGTCGCAAGCGAGGTGCGCATGCTCGCGCAGCGTTGCGCGGCGTCATCGAAGGAAATCAAGCAGGTCATCGATACGACGGTGAGCGAAGTCTCGCAAGGCACCGAACTGGTCGCGCGCACGACGGCGCAGATGGCCGTGATCGACGAGGCCGTGGCGCGCGTGTCGTCGCTGATCGTCGAAGTGGCGAATGCGAGCAGCGAACAGGCTGACGGCATCAGCCAGATCAACCAGGCCGTCTCGCATCTGGACAGCGCGACGCAGCAGAACGCCGCGTTGGTCGAGCAGGCCGCCGCGACGGCGCAGCGTCTCGCAGAACAGGCCGATGTGCTCGACGAAGCGGTGCGGCTCTTCACGGTTGCGGGCGCGCCCACGTCGCGTGCCCCGCGCAAGGCGTCCACTCACGCGTCCGCGCCGCCGCGCGGCCCGGCGACAACCGCTCACACGATTCGCGCCGAATCCGAAGACGATGCTTTGGTCTGATGGATCATCGTTACTCCCATCTCGACAGCGCGCAATTGTCCGATGAAGATACGACGGTCAGCGCCCAGGATTGCATGCGGGCCGGCTGACCCGAGTAACAACGGCGTTTATGTAGCCCGCCCCTTTGTGGACGGGCTATTTTTTATCCGCTCGCCTATGTTTGATGTCCGCCCGTGCGTCTCGCTCAATCGGCAGCGAGCAACTCGAGCTGCTGAGGCGCTTTCGACATCGGGCGTTCGAGCGTCAGCAGCGCTTCCTTCCGGTGCAGGCCGCCCGCATAGCCGGTCAGATCGCCTGCGCTCGAAATCACGCGATGGCACGGCACGACGATCGAGATCGGGTTGCGCCCGTTCGCGGCGCCGACCGCGCGCGATGCCGACAGCGGCAAGCCGAGCCGCCGCGCGATGCTGCCGTAGCTGGCCGTCTCGCCGTATGGAATCGTCACGAGCTGTTCCCACACATCGCGCTGGAACGCGCTGCCCAGCATGCGCAGCCGCAGCGTGAACTGCTGCCGCTCGCCCGCAAAGTATTCGCCGAGCTGCTCGCGCGCCTGATGCAGCACGCGCGAAGGCGCGAGCGTCGTGAGCGCCGCGTCGGCGGCCGGAAAATACTTCTGGCCGACGAAGAACACACCCGTCAGCGAATCGTCTTCCGCGCGCAGCAGAATATCGCCGAGCGGACTCGGCATCGACATGCATTGCTTCATGAGACCCTCCTGCAAGATCACCAAGCGGCGCTCGAAGCGAGGCATCGATCGGGGACGCAGTTCCACGATTCGCCGCGACGCAGCGTTGCGTGCTGCGCTCAGATGCCACCCAAGCCGCCTTCCATCAGTACCGACTTTAGCGCAGCACGCCGCGACGCCGCCTCCTGAAACTTGCGCTAATACACTCAAGCGTCACTGCCATGACAGTGCGCGCAAGCGCACCGCAAACAGATGCGGAGAACGCGTCTGACGCGCGAGTCGAACGCGCCGCGCGCACGCGCGCCGCCCGGGCGAAAATCGCCGCATCCTGCCGGAAGCCGCGCCAGCCTTGTCTCTGCCCGCAGCGCCTGGTCCCTCTGATGCGTCGCGCACGACTCACCCGCATAATCGCGGGAGTGTGAGCGCCACGCGACAGACGGCGCGCGGCGCTACCCCTTACAATGCCTGTTCAGCAACGTCGTTCAATCACGCAAGAGGGAATTTTCGATGCGCACCACCGGGTCTTCCGGGGCAATGGCCCTGCTCACCGAGCACGACGACGCAACGGGTCGCGAACTACGCTCGCTGCGCCTCGAATCGACAGAAGACGGTAAAGGCATTCTTCTGATCGAGGTCGATGAACGCAAGCCGGGCATCCACCGCGAGGTGCGTTATGAAATCACGCCGGCGGAACTGATCGCGGCCATCCGTGCGCATGGCGCCGAACTGCCGGGCGAGCAGCACAATCACCGGCAATAATTCTCAGCAGTCAACCGTCGCTTCACAAAGAGCGCGCGGCGTCCGTATCACGAGCGCCGCGCCTCTTGTTTTTCCCGCAGTCGCCCTCACGTTGAACGCTCCGCCGAACGTCGGATGACGCTCGACGGGCGCGCCGGACGCTTCCTCTGGAAGCTCGCGGCGGCACGAGTTTTCCTCTTTCCCGCAGTATCCTCGGCGCAGACCGCACCTCTCTTGCACGCGGTGAAAATGCGTCCATAATCGTTGAGTCCAAACCCACGTCGTATTCCGGTCCGAACGGCCGCGAAAGTAAGCCGATGCTACATGATCTCGTCGAGCAGTACGGGCCTGCCATCGTATTCGCCAATGTGCTCGCCGCGTCGATCGGGCTGCCCGTGCCCGCGATGCCTTCTCTCGTGCTGTTCGGCGCGATGGCCGCCATGCATCCTGGCTCGATCGGCGTGCAGGTGGTGCCCGTGCTCGTGCTCGCCGTGTTCGCCACGCTGATCGGCGACAGCGCCTGGTTCGCGGCCGGCCGCATCTACGGTGGCAACACGCTGAAAACGCTGTGCAAGCTGTCGCTATCGCGCGATACCTGCGTGAAGAAGACGGAGCGTTTCTTCGGCCGCTGGGGCGTTCGCGTGCTCGCCGTCGCCAAGTTCGTGCCGGGGCTGTCGATCGTCTCCATTCCGATGGCGGGCGCAATGGGCACGCCGTACCGCATGTTCCTCGCGTACGACAGCATCGGCGCGACGCTGTGGTCGGGCCTTGGCCTCGTGCTCGGCGTCGTGTTCGCGCAGCAGATCGACATGCTGTTCGCCGGTGCAAGCCGCCTCGGCAAGATGACGGCCGTCGTCGTCGCGGTGCTGCTGGCCATTTATTGCGCGTATCGCTGGTATCGGCGCCGTCAGCTGATCAGGAAGCTCGCGACCGCGCGCATGGATGTCGACGAACTGTACAAGCTGATGCTCGACAAGCGTTCGCCCGTGCTGTTCGATATCCGCTCGCAGGAAAAGCGCAAGCTCGATCCGTTCGTGATCCCCGGCTCGGTGTTCGCCGACGAACGCCAGCTGAACGAAATCGTCACGAAGTATCCGCACGACCAGAAGCTCGTGATCTATTGCTCGTGCCCGAACGAAGTGTCGGCGGCATGGATGGCGAAGCAGTTGACGGAGGCCGGCTTCAGCGATGTCCTGCCGTTGCGCGGCGGCCTCGATGCATGGCGCGACGCGGGCCGGCAGCTCGAGCCGCTCGCGGAAGAACCGGAGCCGACGGTCGCCGTCGGCATCACGCCGAAAACAGTCTGAACGACAACGACATCGGCTGCGACCCGACCTGGCGC
This sequence comes from Paraburkholderia diazotrophica, assembly GCF_900108945.1. Classification (GTDB taxonomy): domain Bacteria; phylum Pseudomonadota; class Gammaproteobacteria; order Burkholderiales; family Burkholderiaceae; genus Paraburkholderia; species Paraburkholderia diazotrophica. Next base: position 90,683 of record NZ_FNYE01000021.1, read on the forward strand.
GCGGCCTTGAAAGGAGCGAAACCGATGGGTGTCACGCGAGAGGGCGAAGACTCGCAGCATGTCGTGATCAATGACGCACCGTTCTCGATGCTTTCGACGCGGCGTCATCAGATGTTCCCCGAACTCCAGCCGGACGAAATCAAGCGCCTGTGCAAGTTCGGCGAACGGCGCCACTTCGAACCGGGCGAGATGCTGTTTCGCACGGGCGAGCGGGGGCCGGGCATGTTCGTGTTGCTGTCGGGCGCGGTCAAGCTGTATCAGCGCGACGGCCTCGGGCGCGAGCACCTGATCAACGTGCATCACAAGGGCTCGTTTCTCGCCGAAGTCGGCCAGTTGTCGGGCAAGCCGGCGCTCGTCGACGGCATGGCGCTCGAAGCCGGCGAAGGCCTGCTGATCGCGCCGGAGCGGCTGCGCGCGCTGATCGTCGCGGAAGCCGAACTGGGCGAGCGCATCATGCGCGCGCTGATCCTGCGCCGCGTCGGGCTGATCGAGAAAGGCGCGGGCGGGCCGATCATCGTCGGCAAGAGCAACGACCGGCGGCTCGTGTCGCTGCAAGGCTTCCTGTCGCGCAACGGTCATCCGCATACTGTGCTCGACGAGCGCGACGAAGACGGGCTGCGCATCATCGAGCAGTTCGCGGCGGGCCCCAACGACATGCCGCTCGTGATCTGCCCGGACGGCTCCGTGCTGCGCCATCCGAGCGACCCCGAGCTGGCGACGTGCCTCGGCCTGATCCCCGATCTCGATTCGGAATTCGTGTACGACGTGGCCATCGTCGGCGCGGGCCCGGCCGGGCTGGCGACAGCCGTGTATGCGGCGTCGGAGGGGCTCTCGGTGATCGTGCTCGACGGCCGCGCGCCCGGCGGGCAGGCTGGCGCGAGCTCGCGCATCGAGAACTATCTCGGCTTTCCGACGGGCATCTCCGGCCAGGCGCTCGCGGGCCGCGCGTTCGTGCAGGCGCAGAAGTTCGGCGCGCACGTCGCCATTCCCGTCAGGGTCAAGTCGCTGCATTGCGACGAGCGTCCGTACCGGCTCGAACTCGCGTGCCAGGGCAGCATCCGCGCGCACTCGATCGTCATCGCGAGCGGCGCGGTGTACCGGCGCCCGGAGATCGAAGGCATCGATCACTTCGACGGACGCGGCATCTACTACTGGGCCTCGCCCGTCGAAGCGAAGCTCTGCAAGCACGAAGAGATCGTGCTCGTCGGCGGCGGCAACTCGGCGGGCCAGGGCATCGTGTATCTGGCTTCGCACGCGAAGCACATTCACGTGCTGATCCGGCGCAGCGGCTTCGAAGCGACGATGTCGCGCTATCTGATCGATCGGATCGCGTCGCTGCCCAATGTCACCGTCTATCCGGGCACGGAGATCGGCTGGCTCGAAGGCAACGAGGCCGGGCTCGCGCAGGTCGGTTTGAAGCGTCCATGCGCGGACGGCCGCGACCGTTTCGATTCGCGGCATCTGTTCCTCTTTACCGGCGCCGATCCGAACACGGACTGGCTGCGCACCTGCGGTGTCGAACTGGACGCGAAGGGCTTCGTGATCACGGGCGCGAATTCGGCGTGCGATCTGACCACGTCCGTCGAAGGCGTCTATGCGATCGGCGATGTGCGCGCGGGATCGACGAAGCGCGTCGCGGCTGCCGTCGGCGAAGGCGCGCAGGTCGTCGCGCAAATCCATCAGATGCTCGCGGAGCGCGCGGGCGAAACGGTCGTCGCGCTCGGCGCCTGATTCTTCCTCACTCCTCTGTCCTGCACCGGCTGGCGCGTCTTACCGCGCGGGCCGGTCGCGCCTTTCGCGGCGGGCATCGTGCCCGCCCCGCTTACCGGTCGTTACATTCGCGACCGTCTGCTTGCACCTGTGATTCTTTCTGCTTCGTAATATTAAGTTAGCGCCCCGTCAGAAACGCGCGGTCACTTCGGGCGCCGTCGACGGGGTTTTGCGAGCGTTGCATGCGACGCGAGTGGGGGCTCTGCATGGGGCTGGAGTAAGCGCTAAAGCACTAATTCCAGCCGACAGCTAAAGCGCCAACTCGGGTCGACCGCTCTGCGTGGGACCAGAGTAAGTGCTCTGCATGGGGCTGGAGTAAGCGCTGAAGCACTAACTCCAGCCGACAGCTAAAGCGCCAACTCTGGTCGACCGCTCTGCGTGGGACCAGAGTAAGGCGCTAAAGCGCCAACTCTGGTCGACAAAGGAGGACAGTATGAGCAAACGTGCGATCGTATTGGCAGCCGTCGGTCTCGCGGCGGCGTGCGCATCGACGGCGGCTGTGGCACATGTCGGTGTCGGCGTCTATCTGGGCCCGCCCGTCTACGGGCCGCCGCCCGTCTACTACGCGCCCCCGCCACCCGTGTACTACGCGCCGCCACCGCCCGTCTATTACGGCGGCTATCGAGGCGACTACTGGCGCGGCCCGCGCTGGTACGGGCATGATCACTGGCGTCATCGCGGCTGGGAAAGGCATCACGGTTACGGACGCTGGTGACGTCGGCGGGCGGGCAGACGGGCTGAAGATGCAACCCGCCCGTACGTTTTCACCGATCACGCTACAGTAGCGGAAGTCCGGTATGGCGCGAGTCCATGCCGCCGCTCGGCCCGTCACGACATTAAAGTGTGATCGCTCTCCCTCTTTCCGCCGCCCGCACGCTGCATCTGACCGCCCAAGGTCTGCTCACGCCGCCGCGCCGCAAGGCGACCAAAGCCGATGTGCTCGACGCGATCCGGCAGATGGCGCAACTGCAGATCGACACGATTCACGTCGTCGCGCGCAGTCCGTACCTGGTGCTATTCAGCCGGCTCGGGCCGTATCAGCCGCAATGGCTCGACGAACATCTGGCGGAAGGCCGGCTCTTCGAATACTGGTCGCACGAGGCGTGTTTTCTGCCCATCGAGGACTACGGCCTGATGCGTCATCGGATGCTCGATCCGTCCGACATGGGCTGGAAATACGCCGCCGACTGGCACGCGCAGTACCGCACGGACATCGACAGACTGCTCGCGCAGATTCGCGCGACGGGGCCGGTGCGCTCGGCGGATTTCGCGCGCGAAGCGGGCAAAGGCAATGGCTGGTGGGACTGGAAGCCGGAGAAGCGGCATCTCGAAGTGCTGTTCGCGATCGGCGAGCTGATGGTCGCCGAGCGACGCAATTTCCAGCGCGTCTACGATGTGACAGAGCGCGTGCTGCCGCACTGGAACGATGCGCGCGATCTGCAATCCGCCGATGCCGTCGCACAAGAACTGCTGCGGCGCAGTTGCCGCGCGCTCGGCGTCGTGCGCGCGGACTGGGTCGCCGACTATTACCGGATGCCGCGCCGCCCCTACGTCGACGCGCTCAACCGGCTGGCCGACGAGGGCGAACTGACGCCCGCGCGCGTCGACGGCTGGAAACAGGACACGTTCGTGCATCGCGACCTCGCGCCGCTCATCGACGATGCGTCGAACGGCAAGCTGGCATCGACGGTCACAACGATGCTCTCGCCGTTCGATCCCGTCGTCTGGGACCGCAAGCGCGTCGCCGCGCTGTTCGATTTCGACTACGTGATCGAATGCTACGTGCCCGCTGCAAAGCGCAAGTACGGCTACTACGTGCTGCCCGTCCTGAATCGCGGCAAGCTGATTGGGCGTGTCGATGCGAAGGCGCATCGCGCGAGCGGCGTATTCGAAGTGAAGTCGCTGCACCTGGAGCCGGGCGTGCGCGTAAGCGGCCGGCTCACGTCGGACTTGCGGCGCGCGCTGCAACGTTGCGCCGACTGGCACGGCACGCCGCAACTGCAGATCACGTCGGCGCCTGACGGCCTCGCTCAAGCGCTCGCCGCCACCGACGACGACTGAGCGCGCGCCTTCACAGGGCTCAGTGCAATGCGGCCCACGCGAGCGACAACGAAAACATCCCGAGCACGACGGAAGCGGCGCGCTGCAGCTTCACGGGATCGAGCCACCTGAGCTTGCCGCTGCCGAGCGCCGCGCCGAACGCAATCCACGCGAGCGCGATCGGCAAGAGCAGGCAGGCGAACAACGCCATCGCGAACGCATAGTCCGCGAGGCTTTCGAAAGCGATCGGCGGAAAGATCGTGCCCGCGAACAGCAAGGCCTTCGGATTGAGCAGCGTCGCGACGAAGAGCGCGCGCGGTCCATTCGCCGGCGCCATCGAATCAGGCAACGCGACGGCCGCGCGCCACATGTCGATCGCGAGATACGCGATGTAAAGACCGCTCGCGATGCGCAACACCGAAGGCAGCCACGGCAGCGTATGCGATGCGCGGGCGAGAAAGCAGCCCCATGTGGAAATCGACACGAAATAGCCGGCCAGTTCCGCGCCGATCAGCGGCAACGAGCGGCGCGCGCCCTGGCGCAAGCCGGCGGCTGCAAGCAGCGTATTCGTGGGGCCAGGCGTGATCAGCACGACGACGATGCCGAGCGCGAGCATCACTGCGTCGCGAAGGGAAACCAGCGAGGAAAGCATCAGGAGAAGATAGGCGGTTCGAAACGAGCGCCCTTTGTATCACAGGCGCACGACGATGCCGAAATCCTGTGACCACATGTTGCAGGCGAAGCATGCGGCGCCAGTGACGCGCCACATGCATGCCGTGGAAGCCAGGCCGTCAGCGGTCGAGCTTGACCCGCAATTCGCGTGCCGTTTCGAGCAGACCTTCGTAGCCGGAACGCGCATGTTCCGGCAGATCCGGATCGCCAACCAGCGCGCCCAGCGTTTCGATCAGGCTGTAGAGAATGCCGCGCGCCGCGCTCACGGCAATGTTGCCCGACGACACCATTTGATCCACATGTGTCACGGCTGCATCGAGGTGTTCGAGGTCCGGCTGTTCGCCAGTCTTCTGCTTGTCCGGATCATCGCGCGTCATGATGAATCGTCGCTCCTGTTCTGACATCGTGAAGGAATCGGTACTGTTGTTATATACCCATCGCGCACAGCCGTCCATTCGCACAGACGGCATGCATCGGCGCGTATATGTTCGACTGACGGCGGTCAACGCCGGTTCACTCCACGTCCCCGATGAAGCCTCACGCGGCGCGGGCACGCCGCACGAAGAACCGCCGCGTCACGCCGAACGCAACGAGATTGCCTGCCACGACCAGCACGAGCCCGATGACGGCAAGCGCCGACCATCGATAACCTTCGAACACCGTCGATACCGCAAGCGCGACGAACGGAAACAGCACCGTGCAATACGCGGCGCGCTCGGGCCCGATGCGGCCGACGAGCATCAGATACGCAGTGAAGCCGATCACCGAGCCCGGCACGGCAAGATAGATGAGCGCGCCGAGATAACGCGCGTCCGCTTCGAGCGCCAAAGGCAAGCCGGCGGCGAGGCTGCCGAGCGTCAGCACGCCCGCGCCGATCAGCATCGCCCAACTGTTCGTGACGATGGGATGCAGGCCCATCGACTGCATGCGGCTCGACAGCAGATTGCCCGCCGAGAAGCACATCGTCCCCGCGAACGCGACGGCAAGACCGAGCCATGCCGCGTGATCGCCGAGGTGCCCCGCCATCTGTTGCAGCGACAGGCACACGATGCCCGCAAGCCCGAGCACCGCGCCGACGATCGCCGTCGGCTGCAACGGACGGCCCATGAAAAGCCGCCCGTTGAGCGAGTTCAGCAGCGGCGCCGTCGAAAACACGACAGCAACGAGACCGCTGGGCACGACGCTTTCCGCGTAGTAGAAGCACAGGAAGTTCACGCAAAAGAGCGCGAGCCCCTGTGCCGCCAGAAAGCGCCACGCGGCGCGCGGCGGCCACACAGGACGGCGCATCAACTTGAGCAGCGCGAATAGCACGATTGCCGCGAGCCAGAAACGGCAGGCAATCGACACGGGCGCCGGCACGACGCCAAGCTGCCACTTGATCGCGATCCAGGTAGTGCCCCAGATCAGCACGGTCACGACATAAAGGAAGAGATTCATCGCCAGTGGGTCAAACAATACGGTCTACGGTCCGCCCGACTATGGGCCAGCGAGGGTCCGTTCGATTGTCCAGAATTGCGCACTTTCGAGCGGCCAGCGAAGGCGCAACGCACGAGGCCCTATACTTGTCGAACGACGCCTCATCCGTTTCAGCCCCTCATTCACGTGAACATTTCACCCATCACCACGACCGACCCCGCCGATCCGCCGTTCGGCCTGCATTCGGTCTGCCAGACGCTCAGCGAGTCGAATGCAACGCTCGAGCGTTTCGCATGGCTCGGCGACAAGCTGGCCATCGCGATCTGGACGCGTGAGACCAAAGAGGCCGAGACGGTCTACGATCAGCCCGGCCATCACACGCTTTCGTGCTATCTGAACGGCGGCTATCGCACCGAGCGCCAAAAGCTGCCGGGGCGCTACGGCGCGCCGAGCCGCTTGTGCGCGTTGCCCGGCGATCACGAATCGCGCTGGTGGGTGCGCGGCCACATGCACTTCATGCATCTGTATTTCCTGCCCGAGCACTTCACGCAGCGCGCGATCCGCGAACTCGACCGCGAGCCGCGCGAACTGACGCTGGCCGATCGCACATACTTCGAGGACGAGCGCATTTCGAGCCTGTGCCAGTCGCTCGCAAACGACGCCTGGGACGACGCCGACGGCCGCTTGCGTGCAAACGAAACGTCGCACGAAGTGTTGAGCCTGCTGTTGCGCTCGCAGGGTGTGAACCGCACGGACGCTGTGCTCAAAGGCGGTCTTGCCGTCGCGACGCGTCGCCGTCTGCGCGATTACATCGATACGAATCTGACGCAACCGCTCACGCTCGGCGAGCTGGCCGCGGTTGCGAACCTCTCCGAATTTCATCTCGCGCGGATGTTCCGCACGTCGTTCGGTCTGCCGCCGCACGCGTGGATCGCGCGGCAAAGACTTGAACGCGCGCGTACGCTGCTGCGCTCGACGGCGATGCCGCTCGCCGAGATCGCGACGCAATGCGGCTACGCGAACGCGAGCCACTTCAGCCACCGGTTCCGTCAAGGCACCGGCGTGTCGCCCGCCGTCTATCGACAGGCTCTGCGCGCAGGCTGAAGCTTCGCGCCTCTTTCGGGCGTACCCTTTTTCCCCTGGCTTTTTCTTCGGTGAACGCGTTGAGCGCGATGTCTTCTGACGCGCGCTCATCCTCGTCGAGGCTGCTCGCTGACTTGATGGACCTCGCCTGTCCATTTGAGACAAAATAGTCTATAGTCGACACGAGCCCGCGCTGTGCACGCCACATTTGCCGCGCCCCATGCCACTGCTTTCATTCGAGGACAGAACTCATGCAAATCAGGGAATTCGGAGTCGAACGCTGGATGGATCTCTACGAGAACCATTGCGAGCTGAATCTGGCGGAAACGTGTGTGGAATCACTGACGGTCGGCGAACTGCTGAAGATCGCGGGCAAGGAAGACGCACTGCTCGGCGAGATTTTGCCGATGAAGCTGACGTATGGCGCGATCGACGGCACCGAGCGGCTGCGCAGCAATGTCGCGTCCCTGTATGAGAAGCAGCGTGTGCCGAACGTGCTGATCACGCATGGCGCAATCAGCGCGAACGCACTGGTCTACGAAACGCTCGTCGAACCCGGCGATCATGTGATCTCGGTGTTGCCCACGTATCAGCAGCACTATTCGATTCCCGAGAGCTACGGCGCGAAAGTCGACGTTCTGCGTTTGCGCGAGGAAAACGCGTTCCTGCCCGATCTCGACGAACTGAAGCGCATGGTAACGCCGACGACGCGCATCATCGCAATCAACAATCCGAACAACCCGACGGGTTCGTTGATGGACCGCGCGTTCCTCGAACAGATCGCGCAGATCGCGCGTTCATGTGGCGCCTATATGCTCTGTGACGAGGTGTATCGCGGCACCGATCAGGACGGCAACGGCTTCACAGCGTCGATCGCGGATGTCTACGAAAAAGGCATCAGCACTGGCAGCATGTCGAAGACGTGGTCACTCGCGGGCTTGCGCATGGGCTGGATTGCCGCGCCTGTCGAGATCATCGAGCGAGTGCGGATTCATCGCGACTACAACACGATCAGCGTCGGCATGCTCAACGATCTGCTCGCGTCGATCGCGCTCGAAAACCGCGCGGCGATTCTCGAACGCAATCACGGCATCCTGCGCTCGAATCTCGCGCTGCTCGACGCGTGGATCGCGAAAGAGCCGCTGGTGTCCTGGGTCAAGCCGAAGTCGGGCACGACGGCGCTGATGCGCGTCGATATCGATATGCCGTCGCGCGATTTCTGCGTCGTGCTGCTCGAAAAGACGGGCGTGATGTTCACGCCGGGCAGCGCGCTCGATGTGGAAGGTTATGTGCGCATCGGCTATGCGAACAATCGCGATGTGCTGGTTGCGGGGCTTGCGAAGGTGTCCGAGTTTTTGCGGGATGTCGCGCGTTGAGATCTTTGATCGTTAGTTCGCCTCGCCTTTCGCTGGCATCGGCGCAGGCGCCTACTGGTGCAGGCATCGCTGCATAGCCCGCCAGGCTCGCAAGTCCAGTGGATTGAATATTGCAATTGAGCCCGCCCCAAAATGCGGGCTTTTTTGTTTGTTAGACAGACTTTTAGCAAGCTGCAATCGAAAGAGTTCTATTTGTCGCAAAGCGTTGCGCTCGTGCGCGCAATGACAAACCTTGACAGAACTGATGTGGGTATTCGACTAGGGTTACGGGTTTGATTTATCTGTAATCCATAAGAATATGAACGACAGGTCGTACCGGCTGATCTACAGCCGGATTCGCGGGATGCTCGTGGCCGTCGAGGAAACCGCAACCGCCACGGGAAAATCGGGCGAGACGCGCGCTACAGGCTGCGTATCGGACGGACTGGTGACGAGCTTGCAGCTTCGCAGTCTGGTCGCGCTGCTGATGACCGTCGCGCCACTGCTTGCGTTCGGGCAGATCGTGCCGGGCGGCGCGCACGCGCCTGGCGTCATCACGACGCAGAACGGTATCCCGCAGGTGAACATCAACAAACCCTCGGGCTCGGGCGTGTCGATGAACACCTACAACCAGTTCGACGTGTCGAACCGGGGCGCGATACTGAACAACTCGCCGACGATCGCGAACACGCAGCTTGCCGGCTATATCAATGGCAATCCGAATTACGGGCCGAGCGATTCGGCTCGGGTGATCGTCAACCAGGTCAACAGCAGCGCGGCCAGCCAGATAAACGGCTACGTCGAGGTAGCGGGCCAGAAGGCGGACGTGATTATCGCGAATCCGTCGGGCCTGTCCATTAACGGCGGCGGCTTCATCAACACGTCACGCGCGACCCTCACGACGGGCACGCCGAACTTCGCGTCGGACGGTTCCGTGTCGGGGTTCGGCGTGGCCCACGGCAACATCACCGTGCAGGGTGCGGGGTTCAATGCGTCGAACGTCGATCAGGTTGACCTGCTCGCGAGAGCCGTACAGGTCAACGCCGCGATCTACGCGAAGAACCTGAACGTCATCACGGGCGCGAACAACGTCGACTATGCGTCGCTGAACGCCACACCTATCGCGGGCAACGGTCCCGCGCCTGGTGTGTCCATCGACGTGAGCAACCTGGGCGGCATGTATGCAAACCGGATCTGGCTGGTGGGCACGGAGAACGGTGTCGGTGTCTCGAACAGCGGCGTGCTCGCAGCACAGGCGGGCGACCTGATCCTGACGACACAGGGCAAGCTCGTGCTCGCGGGACAGACGAACGCAAGCGGCAACATCACGGCGAGCGCGCGCGATGGCATCGACAACAGCGGCACGACCTACGCGCAGCAGAACGTCAGCGCGAACGCGTCGGGCGCGCTCATCAACAGCGGCACACTCGCCGCACAGCAGAACACGACTGTCAGCGCGGGCAGCATCGCATCGACGGGCACGCTCGGCGCCGGCGTGAACAGCGACGGCACGATTGCGAACGGAGGCGACCTGTCCGTTTTCGCGAGCGGCACAGTCACGGCAACCGGCCGCAACGAAGGCGGCGGCAACACGACGATACAGGGCGCGTCAGTCAGTCTCGCGAGCAGCAACACGTCGGCGAACGGCGCGCTTGCATTGACCGCGAGCGGCGGCGACCTGAACCTCGCTGGCGCGACGACGACGGCAGGCGACACGCTCAACGCGAACGCAGCAGGCACCCTGACGAACGACGCGGGTAACCTGTCAAGCGGCGCGGCGATGCAGGTATCGGCGGCGAGTGTCTCGAATGCGGGCGGCCAGATCGTTTCGGGCTCGACGCTCGGGCTCACTACGGCGGGCGCACTCGGCAATGGTCAGGGCGTGATCCAGTCGGCAGCGGGCACGATCGTGAACGCGGGCTCGCTCGACAATACCGGCGGCCGCATCGTATCGCTCAACAGCGACGGGATGACGCTCACGACGACGGGCGCGCTCGTTAATGGCGCGGGCGGTACGATCGGCACGAACGGCGCACTGAACCTGAACGCGGGCACGCTTGCAAACCAGGGGCAAGTGAGCGCAGCGGGCAATGCGACCATACGCGCGCAATCCATCGACAATCACGCGGGCAGCATGATGGCGGGCGGCGCGCTCAATGCTTCGTCGAACGGTGCGCTGAACAACGTGGGCGGCGTGATATCCGGTTCCGCGACAGCCGTCTCGGGCTCGTCGATTGACAACACAACCGGCGACATCGAGGGCAACACTCTCGCCGTCGCAACACCCGGCGACCTCGTCAATCGCGGCGGCCATATCACGCAGTACGGGACGGTGAGCCAGACCGTGAGCGCGGGCGGCTCGCTCGACAATACGGGCGGCACGATCGCATCGAACGCGAACAGCATGAGCCTGTCGGCACAGACAATCATCAACGACAACGGTACGGTTCAGCATGCGGGCTCGGGCTCGCTCGCGATCAACGCAACGGGCGCGATGTCCAACGTCGCGGGCAAGGTGCAGACGAATGGCGCGCTCGTCGTCAGCGCCGCGAGCCTTGACAACACCAGCGGCACGCTCACCGCGCAACAGGTCGCACAGGTCAATGCGGCCTCCGGCATCGTGAACCGCGGCGGCACGATGTACGGCGGCAATGGCCTGACCGTCACCACTCAGGGCGACATCGACAGCACAAACGGCTCGATGCAGACGGCGGGCGATCTGTCCGTTTCGGGCCATATGGTTTCGAACGTCATGGGTACGATGAGCGCCAACGGCGCACACAGTGCGCTCGATGTATCGGCGGCGAGCCTCGACAACTCGGCAGGCAAGCTGACCAACGCGGGCGACGGCGCGACAACCGTATCGTCGCTGTCGTCCGTGTTCAACAATGGCGGCACACTCGGCGGCAACGGCGATGTAACGCTCTCAGGCAGTGATCTTGAGAACGTGGACGGTATGGTCATCGCAGGCGGCGCGGCCAACCTGAACACGTTGCGCGTCAACAATGTAAACGGCCTGGTCTATGGCGGCACGGCGCTGAACCTGAACCAGCCGAATGCGGTCGTGAACAACAACAACGGCGCGATCCTCGGCGGACAGGATGTGTCGGTCAAGGTGGGGACGCTGCTGAACCCTGGCGGCTCGATCCGCGCGAACCGCGATGTCAAGGTGAGCGGCGCGATATCGGGCGATGGCGAGATCATCGCGGGACGCAACCTGTCGCTGGCCGTCAACGGCGACTACACGAACGACGCGGCGAACAACCTGCACGCGGACGGCGACATGAGCGTGAGCGCCACGGGCACGCTCTCCAACACGGGGACGCTCGCCGCCAACGGCGCGCTCACGGCAACGGCCGCGAACGTCGTCAACACGGCAACGGGCGACATCAATTCGTCGAACACGACCGTCAACGCAGCGGGCATCTTGCAGAACGACGGACGTATCGAAGGCGATACCGTCACGACGAACAGCGCGAGCCTTGCCAATACGGGCGCGGTCATCGGCAACGATGTCACGGTCAACGCAAACGACGTGCAGAACACGGGCGCCGCGGCGGTGATCGCCGGCGCGAACAGCGTGCGCATCTACGCGCAGAACGCCGTCACGAACACGAACGGCGCACTGATCTACAGCGCGGGCAATCTGGAAATCGGCAAGGACGGCACGCGCGACAGGTCGGGCATGCTCGCGAACCACGCGGGCACGCTCACGAACAGCGCGGCGACCATCGAGGCGGACGGCGATATCGACATCGCCGCGAACACGGTCAACAACCAGCGCACGGGCGTGCAGACGCAGGCGGGCACGCCGCAGGATGCAGGCTCGACCACGCTGACGATCTGGACAGCGGGCCTGCCCGCCGACGACATGGGGGTCTACTACAGCCTGCTTCATCCCGAGTGGCGATGGAGCGACGGCGCATTGGGCTATGGCGTCGTGGGCCACCTGCTGCACCCGATTACTGTCACCGTGCCGAAAGACCAGGTCACGAACCTCGATACGACCGCACAGTCCTTCTCGCTGACCACACCCATCACCGACACCTACGGCGACCCGATCGTCTTCGCCGGTCAACCGCAGACGCCGCCGCAGACGCGCACCATCACGAACAACCCGAAGCAGTGGTACAACAGCCTCACCGACAACGGCGACGGCACGTATTCGATTGTTTTCTGGCCGGACTTCGACCCGAACAGGAACATCAGGCCGGATCAGGTTCAGACGCGCAACGGCCTGAACAACGACGGCACGCACGACTACGCCGAAATCTCGCGCACGTCCAGCACGACGACCACGACCGACCAGCTCGTGAGCGCGGGCAACGCGGCGACGATCCAGGCGCAAGGCGCAATCCGCATCAACGCGGACAACGGCAGCATCAACAACCAGTCATCGACGATGGCGGCGGGCGGCGACCTGGTACGGCGCGCCAATGGCGGCAGCGTCAACGATACGGGCACGGTGCTCCAGCAGACGGTCGAGCAGGACACGAGTTCGATCTTCTACTGGCACCAGAAAACGGGCGGCAGCAGTTACACCACCGCACCGATATCGGATGGCATCACGCAGTCGACGATTACCGTCGATGCGCTCCCTGCCATTGCCACGTCGAACCAGAACGTCCAGACCGACGCGCAGACCATCACGATCAACTCGGTGAACCGCCAGGGGCAGACGGCTACCGGGTCCGGTGTCACGGGCGGCAGCGCGGATGGCACGCAGACGGCCAGCGTTTCGGGACCGACGGCGGGCAGCGCTCAGGTCAGCAATGCGGCGGGCCAGTCGTCACGTCCGCAGACAGTCGGTGGCGCGACGGGCGGCATACCGAACCTGAAACTGCCGGTGAGCGGCCTGTACAGCTACAACACCGCGCCCGGTGCGACGTACCTCATTGCGACCGATCCGCGTTTCACGCAGTACGCGAATTTCATTTCGAGCGACTACATGCTCGGACAGCTTGGCCTCAATCCGATGGAAGTCGAGAAGCGCCTCGGCGACGGGCTCTACGAGGAAACGCTGATCCGCAATCAGGTCACGCAACTGACGGGCCGCACGTTCCTCGCGGGCTACACCGACAACCTTGACGAATACACGGCGCTGATGAACAGCGGCGTCGCGTATGCGAAGGCGTTCGGGTTGCAGCCCGGCATTGCGCTGACGCCCGCGCAGATGTCGCAACTGACGACCGATATGGTGTGGCTCGTCTCCCAGGACGTGACGCTGCCGGACGGTTCGCATCAGACGGTTCTCGTGCCACAGGTGTATCTCGCGCAGCCGGGCACGGTCGACCTCACCCACAGCGGCGCGCTGGTCGCAGGCAACGCGGTGAACCTGAACGCGAGCGGTGACGTGAACAACAGCGGTCACGTGTCGAGCAATCTCGCGACGACCGTGATCGGCAACAACATCACGAACAGCGGCATCATCGGCAGCGCGGGCACGACGGCCGTTGCAGCCATCCAGGACGTGCGCAACACGAGCGGCCGCATCGGCGGCGGCGATGTCATCGTGCAGGCCGGTCGCGATGTCATCAACGAAACGCAGACAACCCAGGCATCGAAAACGTACAGCGCGGGCAAGCTGACGGGCAGCGTGACGAGTACGGGCGTCGATGCGATCGGCACGATTTCGGCGACGAACAGCGCGACTGTCATCGCGGGCCGCGATGTGAACCTGAACGGCGCACGGGTCCAGGCGGGCGGCGAAGCGGCCATTGCTGCGGGCCGCGATATCAATGCCGGCACGACGACGCTCACCGCCACCAACGATCTCACCAGCCACGACGATCAGTTCGGCTATCACGACTCTGTAAAACAGAACCTGGGCAGCGCCATTGTCGCGGGCGGCAGTGTGACGACCGTATCGGGGCGCGACACGACGCTCACGGATGCGACGGTTCGCTCGGGCGGCGACACGGCGATGATCGCGGGCGGCAGCCTGACCGTGACGGCGGCGAAGGACAAGCATACGCACAGCGAGAAGTCGCTTGCCGACAGCAAGAGCCAGTACACGAGTTCGAGCTACGACGAAGCGGTACAGGGTTCGACTGTCAGCGCGGGGGGCAACATCACGCTTGCAGCCGGTCAGAACCGTAGCGGCAATCTTGCCGTGCTCGGTTCGAGCGTTGCGACGGATGCGAATGGCGGCAGCGTCAAGCTCGTCGCGACGGGCGACGTGACGATTGGCAGTGTCAGCGAGACACACGATGCACAACGCTGGTCGCATGACGAGCATTCGGGCTTCCTGTCGAAAGACACGACAAGGGATGCGGCCAGTTCGCATCAGGTGATCGCGACTGGTTCGACGATATCGGGCGATACGGTCACGGGCGCGGCGGGTCATGACATGACCATCAGCGGGTCGACGGTCGCGGCGACGCATGATGTCACGCTCGCGGCGGGCAACAACCTGTCCGTCAACACGTCGCAGGATACGAGCCAGAGCAGCACACTCCACGAGGCCACGCATTCAGGCCTGGGTGGTACAGGTGGCGCGGCCATCGCGTATGGACACAGCGACCAGAAGGACACGACGCACGACAGCTCGGTGACGAACAATGCGAGTCTGATCGGCAGCACGTACGGCAGTGTTCATCTGTCGGCGGGCAACGACCTGCACGTGACGGGGAGCGACCTGATTGCAGCGCTGAACGTGACGGGCACGGGCGCAAATGTCACTATCGACGCCGCTACGGGCACGACGCACCACGACGAGACGCACGAAGTCAGCAAGAGCGGCTTTACGCTCGGTCTTGCGGGCGGACTGGTTGACCAGATCCAGGGCGCAATAGACCAGGCGCACGCGTCGGGCAACAGTCAGGACTCGCGCGCATCCGCCCTTCACGCGATTGCGTCGGTAGGCGATGCGGCAGCAACTGGCGAATCGCTC
Organism: Paraburkholderia diazotrophica; assembly: GCF_900108945.1. Taxonomy (GTDB): domain Bacteria; phylum Pseudomonadota; class Gammaproteobacteria; order Burkholderiales; family Burkholderiaceae; genus Paraburkholderia; species Paraburkholderia diazotrophica. Next base: position 105,911 of record NZ_FNYE01000021.1, read on the forward strand.
GCGGGCGGCAAGCCCGATGTGAAGGTCGAACTCAGCTTTGGCAGCAGCCACAGCAAGAACACATTCACGGAAGACCGCTCGACGCAGACGGGCTCGACCGTAACGGCCGGGGGCACAGCCGCGTTCGCCGCAACAGGCAACGGCACGCCGGGAAGCGGCAACGTGACGATCGCCGGTTCAGACGTGAACGCGAACGACGTGCTGCTTGCCGCGAAGAACAACGTCAATCTCGTCAACACGACGAACACGGACACGACGCACAGCACGAACCAGTCGAGCAGTTCGAGCGTGGGTGTGTCGTATGGCACACAGGGATGGGGTGTCGATGCGTCGATGTCGAAGGCGCACGGCGATGCGAACAGCGACGCCGCGATGCAAAACAACACGCACGTCAACGGCGCGAACAGCGTGACCATTACGTCGGGTGGCGATACGAACGTCATCGGCGCGAACGTGAACGGCAAGCAGGTATCCGTCGATGTGGGCGGCAATCTGAACGTCGCGAGCGTGCAGGACACGATCGTCAGCAACGCGCATCAGGAAAGCTCGGGCGGCGGCGTGAGCATCAGTCAGGGCGGCGGCGGCGCGAACTACAGTTCACTGCACGGCGACGCGCACGGCAACTATGCGGGCGTGAACGAACAGGCCGGAATTCACGCAGGTTCGGGCGGATTCGATGTCAACGTCAAGGGGAATACGGATCTCAAGGGCGCCGTGATCGCGAGTGACGCAGATGCGTCGAAGAACTCGCTGACGACGGGCACACTGACCTGGTCAGACGTGCAGAACCATTCGGACTACAGCGCGTCGAGCAGCGGATTCAGCGCGGGCGCGTCGGTTGGCGCGCCGGCGAAGGGAACGGGCTTGTCGTCGGTCGGCAATGCAGGCGGCGTCACGCCGATGTTGAGCCAGAACGACAGCGGCAGCAGCAGCGCGACGACCGCAAGCGGCATCAGCGCGGGCACGATCAACGTCACGGATGCCGCGCATCAGACGCAGGACGTGGCGAGCCTCAACCGCGACACGTCGAACACTGATGGCACGGTCGCGAAACTGCCGGACGTGAACAATCTGCTGGACAAACAGGCCGACATGATGGGTGCGACCAGCGCAGCGGGTTCGGCCGTCGCGACGCAGATCGGCGCGATTGCAAACGCGAAGCACGACGTAGCGCAAAAGGCCGCGGACCAGGCGAAGGCATCGGGCGATACCGAACTCGCGGCACAGTACCAGGCCGAGGCCGACAAGTGGGACGAAGGCGGCACGTATCGCCTTGCGTTGCACACAGCGGGCGGCGCGCTGATCGCGGGCCTGGGCGGTGGGAGCGCCGTCGGCGGCGCGGTCGGCGCGGGCCTTTCGGCCGCGCTCGCGGGCAAGCTGAACTCACTGGCAGACACGTTCGGCACAGGGGGTGAAGCCGATCCGGGGCTGACGGCGGGCAACGTCGCGGCGAACATCATTGCGGGCGGGATCGGCGGTCTTGTCGGCGGCAACTCGGGCGCGTTCGCGGCGGCGAATGCGGACCTGTATAACCGGAGCAACGGCAACGGCGAAGGCCAAGGTAGCAAGGGAAGCGAGTTCCTCAAAGCTGCTGGAAACGGCGCAGCGGGAGCGTGGAACGGTCTGGTTGGAGTTGCCGAGACTCTAGCCAATCTTCCGAATGGGGGGCCGCTCGCATCGCCTGGTGATCCTGGTTATATCTCGCTGGACGCGGCCCGTTTGACTTATACGCCGGGAGATCAGATCGGCTCGAATGTCGAACTTTTAACAGCTCTGCTCGCCACGAAGAAAATCGGTAAAGGAAGTGTCGCGGAAGCCGACGCAATGACCGTCTCCGAAGCGCGGGCTTTCGAGCAATCTCTCATAGGCCTGCCGCCAGGTGAGCGCGTCGCTCAGGTAAAGCAGACTGCTCAAACAGTAGCAACCGATAACGGTTGGTCGAAGGATTCCCAACTAAGTCGCGTCAACGGGCGCGATGTCTATCGCGCAGACGACGGTACGCTCTATGCCGTCGACTCGCAGCATGGGCGCTTTGAAGTAGTTAATGGCAAAACAGGGGCGCACATGGGTGAAGTGAGTATGATCGATTTGACACCGACCAAACCGGCCGACACATCAGGCCGCCACGATTTGAGGGTGAAATGACGAACTGGAAAAAACTGGTTGACCGCTCAGAGTCGGAATTGCAACGCGGTACTTTGTTGCGCTTTCCTGCCGGGCACCCCTTCGAAGGCAATGTAGTGATGATGGTCTGCGAATCACCGGACAAATCTGGCTTGGGGCTTATTACGATCACCGGGTACAAAGCTGGCATTAACTGTTACGTCGGTTTTCCCAAGGAAGCAGGAACGGCAACTTTGTCGGTCGAATGGATCGTTAATAACTGGCGTCTCTGGGTTTGGCCGGACGGTGATGTCGATCACGCTGAATATCGGAATGCTTTGGAAGCAGACGAAATAATCTAAGTGCAGGCTGCGGCCCAACAGCCGCTTGCCGCACCACAGGCAGAATCAGGGACCAACTCAACAATGAAAATCAGTAAGAGGCTGGCGGCTTTGCCGCTCACAGCCCTGGTAACACTCGCCTCCGCGCAACGCGCGCCGACGCCAGCAGACGAAGCCGCAGCCGCTCGCGCGAACGGCGAACAGAACCAGCAGTTACAGCAGCAGCGCGACGCACAGCAGCGCACGCAAACGGTCAACGCTCCAGCCGTGCGCTCCACCGCACCCAAGGCCGAAGGCTTTCCCGTACTGCCGACTGAATCGCCGTGTTTCCGTATCGACACGTTCGCGCTCGAAGTACCGTCAACGTTACCCGATGCGATCCGCAAGCGCGGCGTGTCCGCACTCCCGCTCGATCCGTTGGCATTCGCGCGTGATTGGCTCGACCACTACAAGGGCCAATGCATCGGCAAGGCCGGACTCAACACGCTCACAAAAGGTTTGCAGCAAACAATCCTGAGTCACGGCTACGTGACAACGCGCGTCCTGCTGCCTGAACAGGACGTATCGAGGGGCACGCTGAAAATTGCACTCGTACCTGGCGTCGTGCGGCATCTGCGCTTTGCCGATCCAGACACGCGCGGTACGTGGAAGTCGGCGTTTCCCGCACACGACGGCGACCTGCTAAACCTGCGCGACCTCGAACAGGGCTTGGAGCAGATGAAGCGCGTAGCGTCGCAGGACGTGGACATGAAGATCGAGCCCACCGAAGCACCAGGCGAAAGTGACGTCGTGATTACGGTGAAGCGTTCCAAGCCCTGGAGCGTCGTCGCATCGGTCGACAACTCGGGCACGAAAGCAACCGGCAAGTGGCAAGGCAATATCAGTGTCGGCCTCGACAACCCGCTCGGGCTGAACGACGTGCTCGCACTCGGCGCAAACCAGGACCTGTCATTCGGCAACAAGACGCTTGGCTCGCACGGCTTCAATGGCTCGTACTCCGTGCCTTGGGGCTACTGGACGGCGACGCTCTCGGGTAACACGAACACCTACTATCAACCACTGGCAGGCGTGAACCAGACGTTCGTGTCGAGCGGCAACGCACAGACTGCCGCTCTCCGACTCGCGCGCGTCCTCTCGCGCAGCCAGAACGACGTATTCGGTATGGAGCTGCAACTGTCGAAGCGCTTCGGCGAGAGCTTCATCGACGGCACGACCATACCGATCCAGCACCGCAACAACACATTCATCGAGGCAGGCGTGACCGACCGCCATTACTTCGGCGCGTCGCAATTCGACGGCACGCTTGCGTATCGACAGGGCATTCGCGACCTCGGCGCAACGGGCGACCCTGACCCAACCCTGTATTTCGCCACCGACGACAGCAAGCCGCGCCCGACCTACCTGTACAAAATGGTCGTGCTCGATGCGAACCTGTCAGTGCCGTTCTCCATCGCGTCACAAAACTTTCGCTACGTGACGACCCTTCACGGCCAGTACACGAACGACACGCTGTTCTTCATCGATGACCTGACGATCGGCAGCCGCTACACGGTACGCGGTTTCGACGGCGAAACGATGCTCGCGGCAGAAAAAGGCTTTTACTGGCGCAACGAACTGCAATGGCCGATCGGACAGACAGGACAGGCGCTCTACGCCGGAATCGACTACGGACGCGTGTTCGGTCCGAACACAGCGATACTGGCGGGAACGCAACTCGCGGGCGCGGTCATCGGCATTCGCGGCCGCGTGCCGGCGAAGTATGCGGGGCTCTCTTTTGACCTGTTCGCGGGCACGCCGATCTACAAACCGGCCGGCTTCCCAACCGCGCGCGTGACGATCGGCCTCCAGATGATCGCGCAGTTCTAGAAACCAGAGAACCAACCGACCGCCCTCTGCCGCCTGCGCAATAGCACTACCCCAACGCCCGCACCAACACCCGCGCAACATGCACCGCCTCCACACCCGCGCCGTCGTGAATCTGATGACGGCAACTCGTCCCGTCGGCGACCATCACCGTGTTCGCGCCGATCTTGCGCACGGCGGGCAGTAACGACAACTCGGCCATCGCCATCGATGCGTCGTAATGCTCCGCCTCATATCCGAAGCTGCCCGCCATTCCGCAGCACGACGATTCGACCGTCGACACCTTCAGATCGGGAATCCATTTCAGCACGGTTTGCACGGGCGAAAACGCATCGAACGCCTTCTGATGACAATGACCATGCACGAGCGCCTGATTCACACCACCGCCTAGCGGCTTCAATTCGAGCTTCAGGCGGCCGGCCTTCTGCTCGCTGACGAGAAACTCCTCGAACAGCATCGCGCGCTTCGACAGACGCTGCGCTTCTTCGCCGAAGCCGTATTGCAGATACTCGTCACGCAATGACAGCAGACACGACGGCTCCAGCCCGACCACGGACACGCCTCGCTCGACGAACGGCCTAAACGCATCGAGCGTTCTGCGCGCCTCGCGCTTCGCTTCGTCGACGAGACCCGCTGCGAGGAACGTGCGCCCGCAGCACAGAGGACGCTCCCCTGCCCGCGTATTGAAGTGCACGGTATAGCCCGCTGCTTCGAGCACCTGTTGCGCGGCGCGCGCGTTCTCCGGTTCGATGCTGTTGTTGAACGTATCGACGAATAGCAGCACTTCTTTCTGTGCTTGCTTCGAAGCATTAGAAGATGCAGCGTTCACATCGGCGTCGCTCAGAAACGGTTTGACGAAGCGCGGCAACGAACGCTGCGGCGCGAAGCCTAACGCGCGCTTGATCGACGGCAAGTTCGCAGCGAATGCGAACACGCCGGGCATGCTGGCCGCCAGCGCCGCATAACGCGGCATGAACGCGATCATCTTCTCGCGCAAGCGTAGACCGTGCTTTTGCACCCATGCAGCGCGCGCCTCGATCTTGAACTTCGCCACGTCGATGCCCGTCGGGCAATCGCGCTTGCAGCCCTTGCACGACACGCACAGATCGAGCGTATCCTTCACGTCCTCGCTCGCGAGCCCTTCCGCCCCAAGCTGTCCCGACAGCGCAAGCCGCAAGGTATTCGCGCGCCCACGCGTCACATGCTGCTCGTCCTTCGTCACGCGATAGCTCGGGCACATCGTGCCCGCATCGAACTTGCGGCAATGCCCGTTGTTGTTGCACATCTCGACGGCTTTTGCGAGGCCGCCCGCCAGATCGCTGCCCGTTCCGGGCGCCGTTTCGACGCCCGTCAGCGGATCCCGCTCGACATTCCACGTCGACCAGTCGAGCGCGGGTGTCAACGCGCGCACCTTGTATCCGGGCGCAAAGCGGAAGTTGTGCGTATCGTCCATCTTCGGCGGACGCACGATCTTGTCGGGATTCATCCGGTTGTCGGGATCGAAAAGCGCCTTGATCTCGCTGAACGCCTGATTGATGCGCGGACCGTATTGCCACGCGACCCATTCGCCGCGGCACAAACCATCGCCATGCTCGCCCGAATACGCGCCCTTGTATTCGCGCACGAGCGCGGCCGCTTCTTCTGCGATGTCACGCATCTTCTTTGCGCCGTCGCGTCGCATGTCGAGAATGGGCCGTACGTGCAACGTGCCGACGCTCGCATGCGCGTACCACGTCCCTTCCGTGCCGTTGCGATGAAACACGTCCGTGAGCCGGCTCGTGTATTCGGCGAGATGTTCGAGCGGCACCGCACAATCTTCGATGAACGATACGGGCTTGCCATCGCCCTTCATGCTCATCATGATGTTGAGGCCCGCCTTGCGCACTTCCCACAGCGCCTTCTGCTCGGCGGCGTCGGGCATCTGCACGACGGAATCGGGCAAGCCGAGATCGGCCATCAGCTCCGTCAGCTGCCTGAGCGACGCAAGCTGCGCATCGCGATCCTCGCCGGCGAACTCGACGAGCAGAATCGCTTCCGGCCTGCCGACCAGCGCTTTTTCGATCACGGGCCGGAACGCAGGATTGCTCATCGCGAGCTCGATCATCGTGCGATCGACCAGTTCGACAGCGACGGGCTTGAGCTCCACGATGTGCTGCGTGAGGTCCATCGCCTGCCAGAACGTCGGGAAGTTCACCACGCCCAGCGTCTTGTATGCGGGCAGTGGCGCGAGCCTCAGCGTCAACTGGCGGCTGAACGCGAGCGTACCCTCCGAGCCGACGAGCAGATGCGCGAGATTTGCAAAGCCATCGTCGGTATAGTCGCGCGGATTCTGGCAATCGAACAGATCGATGTTGTAGCCCGCGACGCGCCGCAACACCTTCGGCACCTGCGCGACGATCTCGTCGCGCTCGCGTAGCGCAATCGCCTTCACGCCTTCGAGAATCTGCTGCAAGCGCGCGCCCTGCGGCGCGTTGCGCAGCGAAGCGAAATGCGCTTCGCTGCCGTCCGCGAGAATCGCGTCGATCGCTTCGACGTTGTGGACCATGTTGCCGTATTCGATCGAGCGCGAGCCACACGAGTTGTTGCCCGCCATCCCGCCGATCGTGCATTGCGCCGCCGTCGACACATCGACGGGAAACCACAGGCCATGCGGCTTCAGCCATGCATTCAGATGATCGAGCACGATGCCGGGCTCGACCGTCACCGTGCGCTTGTCCTTGTCGAAATCGATGACCTGATTGAGCCATTTGCTCGTATCGACGACGAGCGCCTCGCCCACCGTCTGTCCGCACTGGCTCGAACCCGCGCCGCGCGCGAGCAGCGGCACGTGCTCGCTGCGCGCGATGTCCAGCGCGACACGCAGATCGTCCTGATCGCACGGCACGACGACACCGATCGGCGTGATCTGATAGATCGACGCATCCGTCGAATAACGGCCACGGCTTGCGGCATCGAACAGCACATCGCCGCGCAGTTCCTTGCGCAGCCGGTTCGCGAGCGGCGTCCCCATGCGCGCCGACGACGGCACGAGATGGATCGGTTTGACGAGCAGAGTGGAGTTGGCGTTCGACATGTGCTTCGGCCTGTGAGAATGCCTGGAAGGCGAGGCTTATAGGCGATAGGCGAGCCCTGAAGAGCGGGACTATTCGAGCGTGACGCTGACGGGCGCGAGCCCTTCGATGTGTCCGCGCGCGGTGCCCGCCTCCTGTGGGAAGAACATGCCCGTATAAGAACCCGTCGTCACGATCATGTCGGGCGTCACGGCAATGCCGCAATGCTGCGTGCAGTGATTGACGAGCCACGTCAGCAGACGCCGCGGGTCGCCGCACGGATTCGACGGCGCCGCCTTCACGACGTCGCGCCCTTCGAACGAGAACGTAAGCGAAGGCGCAACGAACGGAAAATCGCGCCGGTACTTCGTGAACTCGCCGACAATCAACGCGCCGTGATTCTGCAAGTCCGCGAGTTGCGCGAGCTTGTCGACGTTGGGCCACTGCTCGAAGCGGCTCGCGACGATTTCGATCGTGGCCGCCATCGAGTCGATTGCGTCGAGCACCTCCACTTCATGATACGCGTCCTCGGCCGGTTCGAAACGCCGGTTGAAGCGGAACGCGATTTCCAGTTCGAGGCCGAGCGGCTTGTAGTGAGCGCGCGGCAGACGCGCGCCGTCGGCGTGCAGATCGGTCGATGGCAGCGGCGCGCCTTGAATCGCGCCCTCGGTGGATTTCGCGCCGATTTTCCAGCCGCCGATGCGCGCGCCGCGCGATGCCAGCAGCTCGTGCTGGATCGCGTAAGCGGCGCTTGCGTCGGCGGGAATCAGTTCGGTCGAAAGCGACGCGAGCGTCGTGTGATCGGCGCGCGCGTCGGCGAGTTGTCGGCTCAGCATGTTCATTCAGACGTTAGCAAGGTTCACGCATTGAAGCGCGTGGCAGGTTGTGCGCCCGGCTCGGCGCCGACTGCGAAACGGCTTTCCGGTTGCATGCGGAACGCGAGCACGACGCCGATCGCCATCAGCAACATGCTGCCCACAAAAGGCAGTTCCCAGTTGCCGAACGAATCGATCAGATAGCCCGACAGCACAGGCGAAATGATCGCCGCGAGCGCCGAGCCCGTATTCATCATGCCGCTCGCCGTGCCCGCGTATTCCGGCGCGATGTCCATCGGAATCGCCCACATCGGCCCGATCGTCATCTCGGCAAAGAAGAAGCCCGACGACAGGCACACCATCGACACATACACGTTGTGCGTAAGCATCAACGGCACCAGCGACGCAAGCGTGAGCAGCATGCAGATCGACACCATCCAGCTGCGCGCGCGCTTGAGGCTGCCCGTGCGCTCGAAGAGCTTGTCGGTGACGATGCCGCCGAGCGTATCGCCGATCACGCCCGCGAAGAACACCGCCGAAGCGAACACAGCCGACTTCTTCAGATCGAGGTGATAGCTGTGCAGGAAGTACTGCGGAATCCAGCTCAAGAAAAGCCACAACGTCCAGCCATAGCAGAAGTACACGACGGTCACGGGCGCCATGCGCTTGAAGAGCGCTTTCCACGGCACGTTTGCGGTCTTGGCCTTCGGCGCGGGCAGCACGTCGAGTTCCGCCTGCGTGATGCGGCGATGCTCTTTCGGATGCTCGGTGAACGTCAGCGCCCACACGACGACCCACAGCAAGCTGAAGGCGCCGCAGATATAGAACGATTCGCGCCAGCCCCACGTTGTCATCACGAGCACGATCGCGCCGGGTGCAACGGCATTGCCGATGCGCGCCGCCGAGTGCGTGATGCCTTGCGCGAAGCCGCGTTTTTCTTTCGCGACCCAGCGCGACATCGCAGCCGTCGCGGCAGGAAAGGTCGCGCCTTCGCCGAAGCCGAGCAGCACGCGCGCGCACAGCAGCGAGACCAGGCCGCCCGCGAAGCCCGTCAACAGCGTGGCGAGGGCCCAGATAGCGCCGCACGCGATCAGCGTACGCTTCGCGCCGAAGCGATCGCTAACCCAGCCGCCGATGATCTGGAACACGAGATACGGATACGCGAAGGCCGAGAAGACGAGCCCGGCTTCCGTATGCGAAAGATGAAACTCCTTGCCGAAGCCCGCAGCCGCCGTACTGACGTTGACGCGGTCAAGGTAGGTGATGAAGTACATGATGCATAGCATCAGTAGAACGATACTGGTCGCACTGGTCACACGAAACCGCTTCATCGTCTGTCTCCGTTGCTTGCGACGGCGGGTTCGCGCGGGCTGTTCAGCCGTGATGCCGCGCGAGCCGCCGTCTGCGTGGTCTGCCGTTTGCGTTGATCGCGTCTGTGGTGCTGTTCGCTTGCGTGCTTCTTTCTTGTTGTCGTGTGTCGCGTTGACGAGGCGTGCGGATCACTGCGTCTCGTCATCGTCTTCGAATGAAGAAAGCAGTGTGATTCGCTTCCTTCACCGCTGATGTTTATCGGCGGATCACGCGGCCGCCTTGAGCTTCGGCGCGTTCGGCTGCGACATCAGGAACTCCATCGCGGCGGGCAGTCCGCTGGCAGCGATGGGCACGCCCGCGAGTTGCAGGCCCATTTCGACGCCCGCGAGCGTCGCCATCAGCGTGAGGTCGTTGCAGTCGCCCAGATGGCCGATACGGAACATGCGCCCCTTCATCTTGCCGAGGCCCGTACCGAGCGACATGTCGAAGCGTTCGTAGATGACCTTGCGCACGGCATCGGCATCGATGCCCTCCGGCATCATCACGCCCGTCAGCACGGGGCTATAGACGGACGGATCGACGCATTGAATCTCGAGGCCCCACGCGCGCACTGCGCGGCGGCAAGCTTCTGCGAGACGGTCGTGACGCGCGAACACGTTGTCGAGCCCTTCGCCGAGAATCATGTCGAGCGCTTCTGATAGCCCGTACAGCAGGTTCGTGTTCGGCGTATACGGCCAGTAGCCGCTCTTGTTCATTTCGATGATTTCGGCCCAGTCCCAGAACGCGCGCGGCAGCTTCGCGTGTTTGCCCGCCTCGATCGCCTTCTGCGAAACCGCGTTGAAGCTGATGCCGGGCGGCAGCATCAAGCCCTTCTGCGAGCCGGACACGGTCACGTCCACGCCCCATTCGTCGTGGCGATAGTCGGCGCACGCGAGGCCCGAGATCGTATCGACAAGCAGCAGCGCCGGATGGCCCGCCGCATCGATCGCACGACGCACGGCCGCGATGTCGGACGTGACGCCCGTCGACGTTTCGTTGTGCACGACGCACACGGCCTTGATCGCATGCTGCGTATCTTCGCGCAGACGCGCTTCGATCATCTGCGGCTGCACGCCGCGTCGCCAGCCTTCGATGCCGGGCAGGCCCAGGAACTCCGGCTTCAGGCCGAGGTTGTCGGCCATCTTTTTCCACAGCGTCGCGAAGTGGCCCGTCTCGTACATCAGCACGTGATCGCCGGGGCTCAGCGTGTTCGACAGCGCGGCCTCCCAGGCGCCCGTGCCCGACGCCGGATAGATTACGACGGGTTGCTGCGTCTTGAAGATCTTCTTGATGCCTTCGAGCACTTTCAGGCCCAGCGCGCCGAACTCGGGACCGCGATGGTCGATGGTCGGACAGCTCATCGCCCGCAGGATGCGGTCGGGCACCGGGCTCGGACCCGGTATCTGCAAAAAGTGGCGGCCTGCGGGATGAAAGTCGAGCTTCAGCATCGGTCGATCTCCTCGATTGAATTTTGCATGCAAAAAACTATAACAACGGATCGCGATCGGCCCAAGGCAGTGTTTACCCGCGCATTTCCTCGGAAAGACTTGCATGCTTTAAAATCGGTGCATATCGCTTGAGGATTTTTGTATGCAAAATTCGGACATTGACGCAGGCCTGACACCGCCTCCCCTGATGCCGAAGGTCGAACGCCAGCGTCTGCACGACACGGTGGTCGAACACATCCGGCGCTTCATCGTCGAAGGCGTGCTGGAGCCGGGCAAGAAGCTGAATGAACGCGAGTTGTGCGAGACGCTCGGCATTTCGCGTACGCCGTTGCGCGAGGCGCTGAAGGTGCTCGCGGCGGAAGGGCTGATCGATATCGAGCCGAATCGCGGCGCGTCGGTGTCGAAGATGTCGGAAGCGGAGATACGTGAGACGTTCGAGCTGATGAGCGGGCTCGAGGCGTTTTCAGGCGAACTGGCCGCCGAGCGCATGACGGCTGCCGAGCTGGCCGACATCAAGGCACTGCACTATGCGATGCTCGCGTGCCGCACGCAAAACGATCTGGCCGGCTACTACAGCCGCAATCAGGCGATTCACGACAAGATCAACGAGGCCGCGCGCAATTCGGCACTGCGTCAGACGTACGTGGCGGTGAACCGCAGATTGCAGGCGCTGCGCTTTCGCTCGAACTTTCAGACCCCGAAGTGGGATCGCGCGATCCACGATCACGATGAAATGCTGAAGGCGCTGGAGGCCCGCGACGGCAAGCGTCTTAGCGCGATCTTGCGGCAACATCTGCTGGATAAGCGCGATGCCGTGTTGCAGATACAGTCGCGGTAGGATGCGGCGGCGGGGAAGTTGGAGGCTTGAAATGCAGGCTTGAAATGAAGAACGCACGGCGGGTTGCCGTGCGTTTTTTATCATCGGATCGCGAACCCATCACCCATTCGCCCGCCCCGTATGATCCCTCTGCCGCAGCGACTGTGGCAGACCATACAGAACGATCAACGCGCAGATCAGGCTCAACGCGCCGATCACATACAACGCCGGAGTCGTGCTTCCCGTTACATCGCGCACGCGCCCGACCATCACCGGGCTCACGATTCCGCCCAACTGTCCCAGCGTATTGATCAGCGCGATACCGCCCGCGGCGCCCGCGCCCGTCACGAGCTTCGGCGGCAGTGCCCAGAACGCAGGAATCGAAGCGATCACGCCCGCGCCGAGCACGGCGAGCGCCACGACGAGCATCACGGTCTGCTTGTCGAAGAAGCCTGCGGCAAAGAATCCGACAGCCGCCATCACCAGCAGCGCGCTCACGAACTTGCGGCGCTCGCCCGACGCGTCCGACATTCGCCCCACCACCACCATGCAGATAGCGCCGCAGATATACGGCACGGCCGTCAACAAACCGATGACCGTCGGGTTGTGCGTGCCGGCGCTGCGGATCAGATGCGGCGCCCAGAAATTGAGGCCGTAAGACGCGATCTGAATCAGGAAATAGACGAGGCCCAGCGTGAGAAACCCAGGTGTGCGGATCGCGCCGAGCAGCGAGTGACCGTGCGCCGTCGGCTGCGCCTGCTGCGCGACCTGAGTCGACAGATACGTCTTCTCGGCGGGCGACAGCCACCCCGCATCGTCGATGCGATCCTTCAGTACCTTGAGCACGAGAATGCCCAGCACGACGCACGGCAAGCCGCCCAGCATGAAGAGCCAATGCCAGCCGCGAATGCCGAACACGCCGTCCATCTGACCGAGCACGAGACCTGAAATCGGCGCGCCGACCAGACCCGAAAACGCCGATGCAAGAAACAGCAGCGACGTGATACGTCCGCGATAGCTCGCCGGAAACCACAGCGTCAAGTAGTAGAGCACGCCCGGCGCAAAGCCCGCTTCCATTGCGCCGATCACGAAGCGCAGTCCATAGAACTGCCATTCGTTCGTGACGAAGACCATTGCCGCCGTCGCGAGCCCCCATGAAATCATGATCCGCGCGATCCATTTGCGCGCGCCGACCTTGTACAGCAGCATGTTGCTCGGCACTTCAAAGAGCACATAGCCGATCACGAAGAGACTTGCGCCGAGACCATACGCAGTATCGGAAAAGCCGAGATCGCTTTGCAGCTGGAACTTCGCGAAGCTGATGTTGATACGGTCGAAGAATGCGAACAGGTAGCAGATCATAATGAGCGGCATTAGCCGCCACGCTACCTTCCTGATGATGTCGGCGGTCGCCGATAGCTTGTCGTCGCGGCCGTCGGCCGCTACTGCGCCTGGTGTGCTCATGCTTGTCTCCACGCCGGATTCGGCGATGCCGTCCGGTCGTCAGTGTTGTTGTCGAAGTAAATGAAATGCGTCAGATGGCCCGCACGTAATCGGGCACGGGATGTACATCGCAATTGCGGCCTGCCTTCATCAGTTGCCCCGGCACGTCGTGCCCGAGCAGTGCCGGCAGCGTGCGCGACAACGCAATCAGCTTCTGCAAGTCGACGCCCGTTGGAATGCCCATTTCGTCGCACATGTTGACGAGGTCTTCCGTGCAGATGTTGCCCGACGCGCCCGGCGCGAACGGGCATCCGCCAAGGCCGCCGAGCGCCGCGTCGAAACGGCGCGCACCCGCTTCATACGCGGCCAGCACGTTCGCGAGACCGAGGCCGCGCGTGTTGTGAAAGTGCAGCGTGAGCGCGTCGGCAGGCACGCGTTGCAATACGCGCTTGACGAGCCGCGTGACCTGGCGCGGGTTCGCCATGCCTGTCGTATCCGCGAGCGTGATGCCGTTGATGCCCATTTCGCGGTACGTGTCGACGATCGACACCACGCGATCTTCGTCGATCGCGCCTTCGAACGGGCAGCCGAATGCCGTCGCGACCGTCGCATTCATCGACACCGTGAAGTGCCGCGCGAGCCGCACGATATCGCCGAACGCATCGAGCGACGCTTCGCAGCTCATGCGCATGTTCGCGCGGTTGTGCGTCTGGCTCGCGGACATCACGAGGTTCAACTCGTCGGCGCGCGCAGCGAGCGCGCGCTCGGCGCCCTTCACGTTGGGTACGAGCGCAACGAAGATGACGCCTTCGCGTCGCTGGATCTGCGTAAAAACCGCCTCGCCGTCGCGCAGCGCGGGAATCGCTTTCGGCGAAACGAACGAGCCTGCCTCGATGCGCGTAAAGCCCGCCGTCGACAGCTGATCGATCAGCGCGATCTTGTCGGCTGTTTCGACCCACGTCGGCTCGATTTGCAAGCCGTCGCGCGGCGCGACTTCCTGCACGATCAGCCGGTCGAACCGGATATCGTCGTCAAAGTTCATTGCACAGCTCCTTCGCGGCGCAGCCGCTCGATTTCGCTTTGTTCATAGCCGAGATCCGCCAGCACGCTCGACGTGTGCTCGCCGAGCGTCGGCCCTTGCCAGCGCACTTCGCCCGGCGTCTCTGACAGCTTCGGCACGATGCCCGGCATCTTCACCGATGCGCCGCCCGGCAAGTCGGCCTTCAGCAACATCTCGCGCGCCTGATAGTGCGGATCGGCGACGATGTCGGCCACGGAATAGATGCGGCCCGACGGTACTTCAGCGCTTTCGAGCGCGGCCAGCACGTCGTCGATCGAGTGATGCGAGGTCCACGCGGTGATCGCGGCATCGAGCATCGCGGTCTGCGCGACGCGGCCATCGTTGCGTGCGAGCGCGGGATCGTCGGCGAGATCGGGGCGGCCGATCACATGCATCAGTCGCTTGAAGATGGGATCGCTATTGCCCGCGATCACGACGAAGCCGCCGTCTTCCGTGCGATACGTGTTCGACGGCGCAATGCCCGGCAACGCGCCGCCGCTGCGCTCGCGCACATGGCCAAGCAGATCGAATTCGGGCACGAGGCTTTCCATCAGGTTGAACACGCTCTCGACGAGCGACACGTCCACCACCTGCCCGTCGCCCTGTCCCGTCTTCACGCGCAGCACCGACATCAGCGCGCCGATCACGCCATGCAGCGACGCGAGCGAGTCGCCGAGGCTCACGCCGACGCGCGCCGGCGCGCCGTCGACATCGCCTGTCGTGTAGCGAATGCCGCCCATCGCCTCGCCGATCGCGCCAAAGCCCGGACGATCGCGATACGGGCCCGTCTGTCCGTAGCCGGAAATGCGGACCATCGTGAGCTTCGGGTTGATCGCGTGCAGCACATCCCAGCCCAAGCCGAGCTTTTCGAGCGCGCCGGGGCGCAGGTTTTCGATGACGATGTCGGCGTCGGCGGCGAGACGCTTGACGACGTCGGCGCCTTCGGCCGACTTGAGATTCACGCAGATCGACTTCTTGTTGCGCGATTGCAGATACCACCAGAGCGACGTGCCCTCATGCAGCTTGCGCCACTTGCGCAGCGGGTCGCCCGTTTCGGGTGCTTCGATCTTGATGACTTCCGCGCCGAACTCGGCAAGCAGCCGCGCGGCGAACGGCGCCGCGATCAGCGTGCCGATTTCGACGACGCGGATACCTTGCAACGGACCACTCATGTTGCTGTCTCCAATGTGAATTCATGTTGGAGACAAGGTTAGAAGCGCGGCCGCCGCAGCGTCCAACCGCATTTCGCCAACGGCCGTTCGCGGTTCGCGAACGGTCCGCGCTAAGCCTTGCTGGACAAGGCTTCGACAGATCGCAGATGGTCGAACAAGAGCTTTGCGACGGGCGAAAGGCGCGCCGCGTCGCGCGTGACGATGATCAGATCGCGCTCGGCCCAGTCGTCTTCGAGCGCGACGCTGACGAGGCCCAGAGGCCGCCCCATGATGCGGTAGACGTTGATCGGCAGCACGCCGACGCCCATGCCCGCCTGGATCATCCGGCACACGGCGTCGAAGCCCGGCACGTGGATGCGCAGCTTGAGCGGCTTGCCCGCCTGGCGCGCGGCCATATGCGTGCGCGCGTTGATCGAACTGGCCGAATGCAGGCCGACGTGATCGCTGTCGAGCGTTTCCGCGAACGCAACGCTCGTGCGTTCCGCGAGGCGATGATCGTCGCGCATCACGACACACAGCGCATCGTGCCGGTAGTGCGTCGCTTCGAGGCCGCGCGCGTCCGCTTCGCCGGAACAGATGCCGAGATCGGCGAGACTGTCCGCGACGGCTTCGACGACGCCGCCGCTCGGCCGCTCTTCGAGATCGATCTTCACGCGTTCGTTGACGGCGAGAAACGCGCGCAAATCTTCAGGCAGGAATTCAACGATCGCGGAGAGGTTCGCCATCATCCGCACATAGCCGCGCACGCCGCTCGCGTGGCCCGCGAGTTCGATGCCAATGTTCTCGATGCCGCGCATCACGCGGCGTGCGTGATGCAGCAGCGTTTCCCCTGCGGGCGTGAGCGTCATGCCGCGCGCGTTGCGCTGAAAGAGCGTCGCGCCGACCGCCTGCTCGAGTTCGAGCAGACGCTTGCTCGCTGCGGATACGGCGATGGCCTCGCGTTCCGCAGCGCGCGTCAGCGTGCCTTCCTCATAGACGGCGATGAAGAGTTGCAAGGTCGTGAGGTCAAGGCGGCGGTGGAGGTTCTTCAGGGTCATGGCGAATACGATGACGCGCAGTGTCGAGACTGCAATGCGTGATATTGTGCCGCGAATCGTGCCGTGACCCCGCTTTGAATGCTCCCGATGGATACATCTCCGCTATTCGCGCTGCTCCTGCGCTGCGCTGCGCGGCGTGGCTGCCTGCGCGCCGGCCTCAAAAGCGGATTTGCTATCCTGTGCGCTCTTTTCAACGCGTTGCCTGCGAGGTCATCGAATGCCGAGCGTCGCCATAGCGATCTTTCCGGGCGTCCAGGCGCTGGATGTCGCCGGTCCCGTCGATGTCTTCTCCGAAGCGAACGGTTTCATCGATGGCAACCACCGCTATGAAGTGACGCTGCTCGCCGCCGACAGCAAGCCGCTGCGCGCATCGAACGGCATCACGTTCATCGCCGACGAAACATTCGACCAGAAGCGCTCGGACTTCGATCTCGCGTTGATCGCCGGTGGCCCTGCGTTGCCGGAGAATGTGCCCGATCCGCGCCTCACGGACTGGCTCGCGAACGTCGCATCGCAATGCAGGCGCTACGGCTCGATCTGCACGGGCGCGTTCGCGTTGGGTCACGCGGGCCTGCTCGACGAGCGCAACGTCACGACGCATTGGCAGCACGCGCAACAGCTCGCGACGCAATTCCCGAAAGCGCGCGTCGACTTCGATCGCATTTATCTGCGCGACGACCGGCTCGTGACATCGGCGGGCGTGACGGCGGGCATCGATCTCGCGCTTGCGCTCGTCGCCGAGGATCACGGCCCGCAGACCGCGCTGAAAGTAGCGAAGCGTCTCGTGGTGTTCTCGCAGCGTCAGGGCGGGCAATCGCAGTTCAGCCCTTACCTGACCGCGCCCGCCGACGAAAGCTCGCCCGTCGCAAAGGTGCTGGAGCACGTGATGGCGAACATCCGCGAGAACTTCACGGTCAGACAGTTGGCCGACGTCGCGGGAATGAGCGCGCGCAATTTCGCGCGAATCTTCGTGCAGGATACGGGCGTGACGCCGCATGAGTTCGTCGAGCGCGCGCGGATGGACGCGGCGCGCAAGCTGCTGGAAAGCAGCGGCGCGGCGCTCAAGACCATTGCGTACGATTGCGGCTTCGGCACGGCCGATCGCATGCGTATCGTGTTCACGAAGCGTATTGGCGCGACGCCGAAGCAATACCGCGAGCGCTTCCGGCAAGAGTGAGACCTGCGTGAGAAAATGTCCGGCACATCAACGGCTCTTTAGAACCTCGACATGAACGCTACTACTTCCGTTCGCGCCATCGTCACCGGTCATACGCGCGGCCTCGGCGCGGCGCTCGCCGAACAGCTGCTCGCGCAAGGCATTGCCGTGCTCGGCATTTCACGCTCGCGCAATGATGCGCTCATCGGGCGGCAGGATGTCGAACAGGTCGAAGTCGATCTGTCGAATGCGGAACGCCTCACGCAATTCGTCTCCGGCGACACGTTGCGCAATTTCCTGAAAGGCGCGCAAACGGCGCTACTGTTCAACAATGCGGGCATGGTCCAACCGATCGGCCCCGTCGAAGGGCAGGATATCGCCGCGATCGCGCAAGCCGTCACGCTGAACGTGTCCGCGCCGTTGATGCTGGCGAGCGCGTTCGCCGCTGCGAGTCCCGATGCCGGCGATCGGCGGATCGTCCATATTTCCAGCGGCGCCGCGCGTCATCCGTACTCGGGCTGGAGCATCTACTGCGCGACGAAGTCCGCGCTCGATCATCACGCGCGCTCCGTCGCGCTCGACGAGAACCGGGCGCTGCGCATTTGCAGCGTCGCGCCGGGTGTCGTCGATACGAACATGCAGGCGGAGATTCGCAGCACGGGGCTCGACAAGTTCCCGATGCGCGAGAAGTTCGAGGAACTGAAGAGCAGCGGCAAACTGTCGACGCCGGAAGAGTCGGCGGCCAAGCTGATCAGCTACGCGTTGAGCGATACATTCGGCGCCGTGGCGACTGCGGATGTGCGGGAGTTGCCGCAGTAAGCGCGCAGTCGTGTAGCGCAGGAGTGAAGTCCCGAAAAGCCTCACCTTTGCTTGAGGCAACCTGATCGTGGACATCATGAACGGCCCCATTGCGGACTCGCCGCTCTTCAGAAAAACGCGAAATTGCCGGGAAATGCGGGCTTTTTCATGCATTCTTCGCAGCAGCGATCCTGCTTGAGGTGCGTGAGAAACGCCCCGGAAGACTCACTCCCGAATATCCTCACCTCAAAGCATCTGGACCGCGATACGCAAATCGGGAAGCTTAGTATCGGTCGGCGTCACGGTTCAGCATTTTCAGCCGCGTGCGTCCGTCCGGCGTGAAGTGCGTGCCGAAGCGCACGAGCCCGTCCGTGCGCAAATGACAAGCCATCGTGAAACTCAGCAGCATGCCCGGCGCGGTCGCTTCGATGCTGATCTCGATGCTGGACAGACGCGGTTCGTATTTGAGCAGCGTGACCTCGATCTCACGCCTGAGTTTGTGCGCGGACGCCGGCAAGTGCCGGTATATCTCGGACAGGTCGTCGAGCCCATAGTCCGGCAGATGCGCGAGACCGTTGCGGCGGCTGTTCAGTATCCGATGGATGTTGTCCTGCACGGACAGAAACGTCTGTGTCTGGGCGTCGAACTCGTCGATGGCGACGCCATTCGCGAAATGTCCCGTCAACATCTCGAAGAGCCCAGGTCCGCCGCCCCCGCTCATACGGGTGCCTCGACTCCGAGCGGCGCGTCTTCGAAATCGACGATCATGCCGTCCGTGTCGCTGCACGACAACCGTATGCGATTCGGCAATCTGCCCTTCGCCGAGCGCAGCAGCAGTTCGCGCGACAGCACAGGCAGAATCTGCTGATCGAGCAGACCATCGATGTTGCGCGCGCCTGAATCCGGCGTCTGACACGCGCGCACCAGTTCATCGATCAACGTATCGTCGCAGGCGAGTGAGACTTCGAAACGCCTTGCAATCCGTTGCGCGACCTTGTCGAGCTTCATCCGAACGATGGTCGCGAGCGCCGCTGCGGACAGCGGCCGATAGATCACCGTCTGAAAACGCGCGAGCAACGCCGGCTGGAAATGATCGAGCAGCGCCGGCCGAACCGCTTCCATCAGCATCGCATCGCTGACGGGTTCCTCGCCCGAATCCGGGTGTGCTTCGACAACAGGTTCATTGTCGGTTTCTCGCGGCGCCTCGCCCGCAGCGTCGTTTGCTGTGTCGATTGCGGCCATGATCTGCTCGCTTGCCAGGTTCGACGTCATCAGAATCACCGTGTTGCGAAAGTCGATGACGCGTCCTTCGCCGTCGCGCATGAAGCCTCGGTCGAACACCTGATAGAACAGGTTCAACACGTCGCGGTGCGCCTTCTCCACTTCGTCCAGCAGGATCACGCTATACGGACGCTGACGCACCGCTTCCGTCAGCACGCCGCCCTGGCCATAGCCGACATAGCCAGGAGGCGAGCCCTTCAACTGCGAAACGGTATGCGCTTCCTGATACTCCGACAGATTGATCGTGATGAGTGCGCGCTCGCCGCCAAACATCAGGTCGGCGAGCGCGCGCGCCGTTTCCGTTTTGCCGACACCCGACGGGCCCACCAGCAGAAATACGCCTAGCGGCGATTCGTCCGATTTGAGGCCTGCCTTCGCCGCGCGCAGACTTCTGCCGAGCGCGGCAAGCGCCTCGCCCTGCCCCACCACGACGCGCGCCAGCCGCGTCTCCAGTTCGAGCAGCGTCGCGAGTTCGTCTTCGAGCAGACTGCCGACGGGAACGCCCGTCCAGTCGGCGATCACATCTGCGATCGACGCCTCGTCGACTTCCGCATGGACCAGTGCGTCACTGCCGTGCTGCGCGAGTGCGGCGTGCGCCTCGCGCATGGACCGCTGCAACGCGTCGCGCGTCGCATCGTCCGATGCCATTCGCCATTGCTCGCGCAACGCGACGATGCGCGCCGCCGTTTCCTTTTGTGTAGCGAGCGTGTCTTTCAGTGCCCGCAGATCGGTGTCCAGTTCGCCACGCCGCGAATCGATCGCCTCGATGCGCTCGCCCACATCAGCGGATGCCGCCGCCTGATCTTCGACCAGCGCCTTGCGCTCGACCTCGAGCGCTGCGCTCTCAGCCTCGCGCGTGGCGATTGCCAGAGGCGTCGCCTCGCAACTCATCCGCACGCGCGCGGCCGCGGTGTCGAGCAGATCGACAGCCTTGTCCGGCAACTGACGCCCCGTCAGATAGCGTCGCGACAGCCGCACGGCGGCCGCGACGGCAGCGTCGGTGATATGCACGTAATGGTGCTGCGCGTAGCGCTCCTTTAGTCCACGCAGCATCAGACAGGCGTTGTCGTCGTCCGGCTCGTCGACCTTGACCATCTGGAAGCGCCGTTCGAGCGCGGCGTCGCGCTCGAAGTACTGCTTGTATTCCGACCATGTCGTCGCAGCGATTGTCCGCAGTTCTCCGCGCGCAAGCGCGGGCTTCAACAGATTCGCCGCGTCGGCGCCGCCCGCGGAATTGCCAGCCCCGATCAGCGTGTGTGCTTCGTCGATGAACAACAGGATCGGCACGGGCGATTGCTGGACTGCTTCGATGACGTTCTTCAGGCGCTGCTCGAATTCGCCCTTCACGCCTGCGCCCGCCTGCAAGAGTCCGAGATCGAGCGTCAGCACGGTGACGTTGCGAATGGCGAGCGGCACATCGCCTTGCGCGATTTTCAGCGACAGCCCTTCGACAAGCGCCGTCTTGCCGACACCGGGATCGCCAACCAGAATCGGATTGTTCTTGCGCCGGCGCGCGAGAATGTCGACCATCTGACGGATCTCGACATCGCGGCCGAAGACAGGATCGATGCGTCCTTCTCGCGCCTTCTGCGTAATGTCGATCGTGAATCGCGAGAGTGCATCGTTCGAGTGCTGCCTGCTGACGGGTTGACGATCCATATGCTCCACGGGCGCCTCCGGCAGCGCGTGATCGCCGCTGGATAAAGAGCCGGCCGGCATTGACTCCGCTTGCGACAGTGTCGTCGCATTCGCGCGGGCGCGCGGCGCCTCGACGGAAACACAGTCGAGCTCCGGCATGAGCCGCTCGATCTGCGCAGGCGATACCGACAGCAACGCCCACGCATCCGGCGCGCGGAGCAGCGAAGGCGTATCGGCGAGCGCAGCCAGCAGATGCGCCGAGCGAATGGCCGCATCGCCCGTGCGCGACGTTTCAAGCGACGCCCGCATCCACGCTGCTTCCAGCAGTTGCCCGAGACGGTTGGACAATCCCGGCTTGCCGCGCAACTCGTGCGGCAGCCGGTCGATCGCGCCCAGCAGACCGTTCCAGATCGCGTCGGCGTCCAGTTCATAGCGCCGCAGGATCGCGACGAGATCGCCATCGCCGAGTTCGAGCAGCTTGATGAGCCAGTGCTCGACCTCGATGTCGCGATGGGCGCGCGTTTCGCACAGACTCGCAGCATCGGCGAGCGCTTGCGCGCAATGATCGTTGAGACGACGCAGGAACGGGGAAAAATCTCGGGCAATCATGGCAGAAGGAAAACTGGGAGGAAGCCGGTCCGCGCGAACGGACCGGAAACGATGACGGCCTCCGGATAGGCCCAAGCGGGGAGGCCCGTCACGATGCAGCGCTTACGAGCGCTCGTTCCACGTGTCGGAGTGGATGATGTTGCCGTCCTTGTACGACCAGGTGATCTTCTCGTAGCGCAGTTCCACTTCTTCGAGATGGTTGTGCTTCTCGAAGTCGGGGATCTTGATGTCGAGCATCTTCGGTCGCACGGCAACGACCTTGACGTTGTCGAGCTTCGTGTTGAAGTATTCCTTCTCCTTGCCCGCATCGTCGATCTTGTACCACTTGATTTCGACCGACTTCAGCGTCTGACCGCTCGTTACGGCCTTGTACAGATACGGCGTCGATGCATCCGTTTCCTTCGTGAAGGTGATCGGCGCGTGCACGCGGGTGCCCGTCAGCTTGCCGGTGTTGCCGTCGGTCGGAATGTGGATGCCGTGATCGAACGCCACCACTTCCACGCTGCCCTCGCGATCGTGGACGGTGACCGAGCCCTTGATGTCGGCGCCACCGTCATCCTTGAGCCACATATATGCGGGAATTGCCATTTCTTCTTCTCCTTCTATGAGCAGGCCGGATGGCCATGGGTAAAACCGTTGCCACGATCGTCGCGGCAGTCGGGTACTAACGTGATTTCGACGCGCCGGTTTTGCGCGCGGCCCGCGTCGGTATCGTTCGAAACCTTTGGGCGGGTGTCGCCGTAACCCTGAATCGCGAAACGCGTGACGGAGATACCGGAGGCATCCGCGAGCCAGTCGCGCACGGCTGCGGCTCTTGCTTCGGACAGCATCAGGTTGCTGGCCGGGCTGCCGACCGAATCCGTATGGCCGGCAATCAGCACCCGCTTGTCCGGATGCCCCTTGATCATCTCGAGCGCGCCGACGAGCGCCCGGTTCGAGCCGGACTTGAGCTTCGCACTGCCGCTGTCGAAGAGCGACATGCTGTCCAGCTCGATCGTCGATGGCGGAGGAGCAGGCGGCTGATAACTCGCGATCAGGCGGTTCGCGAGCGGCAGCAACGGCGCGCCGCGATAAAGCCCGAGACCGAGGCGCGGCGGCACGCCCATGCTTGCGTATCGTTCGAGCTGGTCCCGATCCTGTTTGACAGCCGCGAGCGCGTCCACGCGCGCGGCGTCCTGCGTGGGCGGAATCGCCTGATAGCGCGTCATGTCGGCCGTCACGCGGGCAACCAGCGCGCGGTTCTGCCATGCCGACGCCGCGGCAGCCGCGCAAAACCACACGGCGAGCCACGCGAACGCATGAGCGAGCGCGCCCGGCAACGCGCGACGAGCCGGCTGCGGCGCAATTCCGCGAATGAGCGGCAGCGGCAACGGATATCGCTGCGTGATGCCAGCACCGGCAGGCATGTCGAGCGCGGTCCTCGCAGCGACGAATTGCGCATGCAGCGAGTCGCGTGCACGCTGGCCGGCCACCGCCGTGACACCGAACGCGTGCAACGTCAGCGGCTGCGCGCCGCGCTGCGTGTCCTGCAGCGGCGGCAAGACAGCTTCACAACCCCAGCGCACGAGCGCTTCCAGCTGCGCGGCCACGAATGCGCGCGGCTGCCGGTCGTCGGGCTGCGCCCGTTCGACGAATGCGCCGAGCGATTCGGCAATTCGCTCCGCCGTAGTCCGCATCTCCAGCGCGGTCGAGCCGGACACACCGAACCATGGGTAATCGGATGGCGTCTGCCCGTTTTCCGTCCCGTACAACGCGACGCACACGGGCAACCGGTAGCCGAGCGCCCGGCACGCTTCGTGAA
Source organism: Paraburkholderia diazotrophica (assembly GCF_900108945.1). Taxonomy (GTDB): domain Bacteria; phylum Pseudomonadota; class Gammaproteobacteria; order Burkholderiales; family Burkholderiaceae; genus Paraburkholderia; species Paraburkholderia diazotrophica. The sequence goes on from NZ_FNYE01000021.1 coordinate 129,693, forward strand.
TCGCGACGCGCCAGCGCTTGAGCGCGGCCTGCAACGCGACGGCGCTGGTCGCGTCATCAGCCGTCATCAGCCATGCCACGGCATCGGGCCCCTGGCCACCGCGCCAGCGCTTGAGGGCGTCGGCGAGATGCATCAGCCGCGACGGGTCATCGTGACGCACCCATATGGCCGCTTCCGTCACGATGACAGCGTGCTTGTCGAACACGCGCGAGAGCACGCTGCCCGATTCGCCGATGGTCAATACGAGCGGCGTATTGCGCTTGATGTCGGCGGGCAACGACGCGAGCGCGGCGTCGATGGAACGCAGCACATGCTGAGTCGACGCACGCCGTTCGCGCATGCGCCGCGTGGCAAGCGCGATGCAAATCAATGCCGCGAGCACGATCAGCGAAGCGCATGCGCCGTTCCAACCAACCGGCCACGGCGAAAACAGAGCGAGCCAGATGAGCGGTAGCAGCGCAATCCAGACGAACACAGACCGCCAGGGATAACCGGACACGACGGCCACCATCAGCGCGCGAGATTTTCGATCGACGCGGACAGCCAGCGATCGAGCATCAGGTAGACCACGCCTGACACAACGCAGGCGGCAGCAACCCATGCCAGCGCGTTCATGCGGCGATACCATGGGCGCGCATAGGGCGCCGTTACGATCACGGTCGTCGTCGCAGGATCGGCGCGCCGCCAGCCGCCGCGCTGGAGCCGCTCGTCGATTGCATGCATCAGCGCGGAGCGCGCGTCCTCGCCGTCAAGCGCGAACCGGCCCTTGAAGCCGAGACTCAGCACGGCATTGAACACGGCGAGCAACGTCAACGAAGGCTGCCGTTCTGACAGCCGCCGTTCGATACGGCGAATGAGTTCATCCCCTGCATCATGGCTGCGAAACTCCTGCACCTGCAAAGGTTCTCGCTCCCATTGGTCGCGATCGTTGCCGCTCAGACAGCTGAGGGTGATTTCGTCCAACAGTGCGCACTGCGCGTACGCTGCATCTTCGACGACGTCAGCGGGATGTCCCTTAGCCGACATCTGTTTGCGAAGATGCGCAACCTGTTCTTTGCATGTCCGCCGGAACCCGTCGTACGCCCCCGGTACGCCGTCCTGCATGAGTTGAGTCACCAGCAGCGCCGTGTCGCGCAACGCGACAGGCAGCACATGGAAATCGGGCTGGTTTTCCGGATGGAAAGCGTTCGTCATGTCGGCAGCACCGCATAAAGCTCCAGCGATACATCCGGAATCGACGCCGGTATGTAAAACTGGCATGCGCGCGCAGCGACCATTCGGGCGAATGCCGGATGCGATCCATCGAGCGCGAAGTACTGGTTTTCGATGCGGACAGGGATCGCGGCAGGCAGACGCGACATCGTGCGCAATGGGATGCCAGGCAGCGCCGAATTGACGATCTGCTCGACTTCGTCAGGCGCGCCCGCCTTGCAAAGACGCGGCACCTGATCGAGCAGTTGATGCGCGGGCAGGCCTGCCTGCACCGACAGATAGTAGTCCGCCCCTTCGACAAGCCGCTCGTCGTTGAAGCGGCCCACCCAGACCGTCGGCTTGACGCGTTCGAGGGCCACGGGCACGACGCGGGAAGGAATGACCGTATCCAGCAGCGTGCGAATCAGCGACTCCAGTTCTGCGAATACCGGTTCCGGCGCGCGGTGATCGTATGCGGGAATGGCCTGCAAGGATTCCGTCGTCGAAAAGGTCAGCAGCGAGCCGGCAAGACGCGCCAGCACGCCATAAAGCCGCTCGGGATGCTGATTGGGCGCCTGACACAGGCGCGCCAGATCCGGCCACGTCGTGTTGACGCTATGCAGCAGCCAGAAGAGCGACACGTCCGCGACGGCGTAGTCGGCGATCTGATCCGAGCGCTCGCGGCGACGCACTGCGAGGCTCGCACTCTTCGCGAGCAGAATCTCCGCGAACCGGTTCATCCGCGCGAGCAGTTGCTCGTTCGCCGACAGCACGAGACAAGGCGGAACGAACGATGTGTCGAATTCGAAACGCCCTTGCGCGTTGCGCACGATGCGACCGATCGGACATGTCACGTAATCACCGGCCTGCTCGAAATCGAACAGCAGCGCGAGTGCGTGACGCTCGACACTAATCTCTTCCTTCCCCTCGCCGTTGACATCGACGACCTGCAAGTACTCACGCAGAAAACGACGCGGGCGGGCGGGCCGTTCGCCGTCTTCGACACAGTTGCCGCCCTGCGCATCTATCAGCGGCAGACCGATCAATACGGTTGCAGCGTCGAGTTGTGCCGGCACTTCGGCAAGATCGCGAGACGGTGGTAGCCGATCCGACGTTTCCGAATCGACATAAGTTCCGTCGGACAACCGTGCGGCGAGCGAAGTCAACTGCAGCCGGTTGATCGAGAGCGCGTGCGTATCGAAAGCAACGTGGGTTACGCCCCACGGATCAGGACTTGCAATGCGTGCCACGCGCTCGTCAGCAAACCGGTCCCACATGGCCTGCTGCTGAAAGTGCTGTGGGGTCATGAAAATCCCCTGAGCCCACAGCGGTCTCGTAATCTTCATCATGCCTGCTAGTGTGCGAAGTGGCGCCCGGTTACGCGATACCGAACCGCTTAAGGGTACGGGACTGCACAGCGCGCCTCGGGCACTGTGCAGTCCGCGCTGTCTGAAGCAGCGTGATTAGTTCTTCGCCTTGGGCATTTGCGAAACGAGCGACAGGTTGATGTCCATGCCCTCGATCTGGAAGTGCGGGATGATGAAGAGCTTTACCCGGAAGAAGCCGGGGTTGTCCTCGATGTCTTCAACCGTCACCTGAGCCTCGCGCAATGGATGCGATGCCTGGAGATCGTCGCCCGGGTCGGTCATTTCGGTGACGAGCGACTTGATCCACGTATTCAGTTCGAGTTCGAGCAGACGCCGGTCTTTGGTCGTGCCGATGTTTTCGCGCTGAATCAGCTTCAGATAATGCGCGATACGCGACAGGAGGAAGATGTACGGCAAGCGCGCGTTGACGCGGCTATTCGCGGTTGCTTCCTTTGTGTCGAACATAGTCGGCTTCTGCGCCGAATGCGCCGAGAAGAAGCATGCGAAGTCGTGATTCTTGTAATACGACAGCGGAATGAAGCCAAGATTGGCGAATTCGAATTCGCGAGTTTCGGGAATCAGCACTTCACTCGGAATCTTTGCCTGATTGCCCGTGCCGAGATCGTACAGATGGATCGGCAGATCTTCGACCAGACCACCGGCTTGCGGGCCGCGAATCTGTACGCACCAGCCGTTCTTGATGAAGCTTCTCACCATGTTCGCTGCGAAAGCGAACGACGCATTGGCCCACAGATAACGGTTATGATCCGGGCCCTTGACCGATTCCGTGTAGTTGAAGGCGCGCACGGGAACCGTGTCGGGGCCGTAAGGGAGACGCGCCAGAAAACGCGGCAACGTAAGGCCGATGTAGCGAGCGTCATCGGATTCGCGGAAGCTCTTCCACTTCAGATATTCGGCGCGATCGAAATAGTTGCCGATGTCGCGAATGCTCGCGACGTCTTCCATCGCTTCCTTGCCGAAAAATTGCGGCGAAACCGAGCCGATGAACGGCATGTGAGCAGCGGCCGACACCTTCGCGATGTTGCGCAACAGTGCGATGTCTTGCGGACCACGGTCGAACTCATAGTTCGAGATGATCGAGCCGATCGGCTCACCACCCGGTGTGTCGTACTCCTGGATGTACGTGTGCAGATAGAGCCCGCTTTGAATGACTTCGGGCGTGTCTTCGAAATCCTGGCGCAGTGCGTCCTTGGACACATCCAGCACTTCGATCTTCACGTTCTTGCGGAAATCCGTGCGGTCGACCAGGAACTTGAGCCCGCGCCATGCCGATTCGATGTTCTGGAAAGTCTCGTTGTGCATGATCGCGTCGAGCTGACGGCTGATCTGCTGATCGAGATGCTCGATATGGAAATCGAGCAGGCTTCGGTCCAGACGGTCGACATGCTGTGACGAGTCCTTGATCATCTTCAAGAAGACGTTCATCGCCTGCGCAACGCGCTCGTCCAGCGACGACTCCGATAACGCGTCCGCGCTCTGGAACGACTCGAATGGCCGGGTAGCCGTGACGGGCTTCAAATTGATCTTCTCGCACAGCGACTCGTAGACGCTCTTTCCCGGCGCGTCGAGTACAACCGTGTCTGCCCCAGCCGTCTCGTGAATACGTGTTTCGTTCTTTGCCATGATAGTTATGTTCTTCTTTTGATTGTCTGGACCTTAGGCAGCTTCTGAGCTTGATTCGCCGATTTTCGAAAGATCATCGCGCAGACGATCGGACAGCGCAGGGTCCTTCAGGATCCGTTCGAGCTCGCGGCGGAACGTGGCGTTATCGAGGAGATTGGACTTCAGGTCGCGAAGCAGATTGCGAGCCGACATCAATGCACGCAATTCAGGCACCTTGCTGGCGACGTTCTCCGGCTTGAAGTCGTCCATCGAACGGAATTCGAGATCGACGGGCAGTTCTGAGCCGTCTCCCGCGAGCGTGTTTTCGACTGCGATGCGGGCTTTGGGTGCGTGATCGGAAAGTACCGCGTTGAAGTTATTCTTGTTGATATTGACCTTGGCGCGTTCCGCGAGCGGACGCGTGTCCTGACCGTTGCTGTAGTCGCCCATCACGAGCAGCTTGAGCGGCAATTCGACCTTCTTCTGGGCGCCGCCCGTATGCAGGTCGAGCTTCAAATTGATGCGTGCCTTCGGCACCTCGTTCTGGAAACTTTCGCTCATCTCTACGTCCTTCGCATTTTTGTTAGTTAGTATTCCGTCGCACTACCGAATTTTTAACACGACTTCTTACTCGTCGTGAATCGTATTCTGTTGCATCGCGCGTGAAATTTTGTAAAAGTTAAGCAATTCCGCGAAAACGTCGCTCGGCTACTTCACAGAGCGTAGTCGAACGCCCATCTTCTTCATCGGGAACGCCTTACCGTATGCAGGTTTATCACCATTCATGTAGGAATGCAGATTACTTACGTTGCGCCGATCTCCTCTAACGCGAGGCAATCCGACCGAAGCATTTCGCGTAGCTGGAAGAAGCAAAACGAGAGGAGCGATTCGACTTGAGAGCGTCCATTCCATGCCGCATGCCACGCCACCTGACGATCATGCAGTGCGCTCGTGGTTCAATTCGCGAAACTGGCTATATGCATCGTCGCGATGCAGCGCGTAGACGTCATTCGCTGTCGTAGTACGTCGAGCGTGCGATAACCCGGTTCGTACCACGCGGGCACTGACAAGCCACGATATCGCCATCGCGCACGGCGCTTGCCCCGGTTAATCCCCAGCCCGATGCAGTGCCCAACATGGGACCGTTATGGCCACAGCGCGGGCAGGATGCAAATCCCATGTTTTTCGCGAGCGCCCCGTTGTCGTCCGAGAACGACTCGTCTCCCTCGAGCACCTCTCCCCCGGTCGTTGTCCTGTTGCCCTTTATCGCCAGCATCTTTGCCATTGTCATTCCCCCGGTTGTCCTGCAGTCAATTTCCGGCTCCCTCGACGTGCTGTCCGGGCGACAGCAGCCAGCAGCCATTGGCCGAACGCGGACGACACTGGCCGCCCGGCGATACAGCCCACAACGCGCTATGCCAGTTGCGAACGGGGCAGTCGATGCGCCCGGGACGCATTCACACGAATCCTGAAGTGATGCTGCACAGTGGCTCCCGGCCTTCGTTCCTAGCTTCAGCGTTGGTGGACTGTCGTCCATCAACATCAGTACCATACATCCGGTGAAGCGCAACGCAACGAATGACGGGCTCGCATCGGCATATACCGCGTCATGTACTGTGATCATCGTCATGACGGCAGCACGGCGTACAGTCGCAGCGCGGCTTCTGGAATCGCGGTTGGAACGCAGGTATGGCAGGCATTCGTCGATTAACGTTTAGCACACCATACATCTCAAAACCAGCACCGAAAGTCACGAATTGTCAATGTGGGACGAAAAGCAACGCGCCTTGGCATGAACAGCTCCACCCCCTTCACAGAGGACTATGGATACGGTTACCGTTAGGCCCCAGCTCCGTGTCGCGTGCGCAGATGACGCGTGCATGGCGGTTGCGAAGCAGTGCTCATCAGACAAGAGATAAACAACAATGGCAAGGCTGATTGACGACGCGAGGAAGTTTGTATCCGGCCTGACGGCGATTCCCGGACGTCAGGCGTACTTCCTGGATGTGCCAGGCACGGCAAGCGCGCAAACGCTGTCGGTCGTGTCGTTCGAGGCGGTCGAGAAGATGGGCGCGCCGACGGAGGTCTGCATCGTGCTGACCCACCCGCAGCGGCTCGCGTGTGCT
>NZ_FNYE01000098.1 GCF_900108945.1 Paraburkholderia diazotrophica
TGTCTGGCGTCAACTAGAACTGCCACCGGCGACAACTAAAATTGCCGCCCTATGATGCTACTGCGGCCGGCGCCGTCGGCTTCGCGCCGGCCGCTTTTGCCCGGTAACTTTCGACTCCCATCAAGTCGAGCACGACGCTGTGATGCACCACTCGATCGATTGCCGCAAGCGTGGTCATCGGGTCCTTAAAGATTCGTTCCCATTCCGAGAATACGAGGTTTGTGGTGATGACGATGCTTTTGCGTTCATAGCGCTCAGCGAGCAAGGTGAACAACACTTCCATCTCATCGCGGTCGTGCTGGACGTAGCCGATGTCGTCCAGAATCAGACACTCAAAACGATCCAGCTTTGCCAGCTCCTGTGGCAATCGCAGATCGCGTTTTGCTGCGAGCAGACGCTGCACCAAGGCGCCCGTGGGTGTGAACAGAACTGGATAGCCCTGCTCGACGAGGGCGTGACCCAAGGCGCTGGCAAGATGGCTTTTCCCTGCACCCGGTCGGCCTACAGCTACCACGTTGATGGCCTCTTTGAGGAAACCGCCGCTGCGCAACCGCTCGATCTGCATACGGGTTGCCGGATCGAACCGATCCAGGTTGAGAGTCCGGAAAGTCTTGTCTGGAAGCAGCTCGGATTGCCTCAGGAGCCGCTCGATCCGGCGAGCCGCCTTCGCGGCGCGTTCGATACGGGCAAGCTCAAGCAGGAACGCCTCGTGAGTCAGTCCTTCTTTCGCTGCTCGCAATGCGGTGTCTTCCACCGCAGCCGCCATGGCACCGAGATTCAGCGCCCGAAGCGACGCCAGCAGTTCTTCCCGCGGGTTATGCATGGCTACTCCATGACGGAATCAGCGCGTCGTAATCCCGCAAGTTGATGGCGGCCTTGCCGATCTTCGGAACCGACGTCGGTGCCGGGCTCGTTACGAGCTCGCGCACGGTTTCGAGCGTCGGTATGCGCTGGTCATCCATCAGGCGGCCAATGGCTCGGTCAATTTCCGTCTCTGACGTGCTTGCGGCCAAATGCAACAGGCGCAGGTATTCCCGGTCCGCTTTCGTCGGAGTTGCGGCGAGCAGTGCGTCGTAGGCTCGGCGAAACGTGGTCGTCGGAAACAGTTCGTCCCGGTAGCAGTAGGCGGCAAACGCCCCAGGCTTTCTAACCAGAGACCAGATGAGATGCCGATAGTCGATGCGGCGCTGATTGCGGCCGGTCAGGCGCGGCAGGGTAAGCACGTGCGCCTGTCCGTGGTAAAGATCCAGGATCTCTGAGCGGATTCGCACTTTCAGCGATGCACCGATCAACCTGGACGGAACCGAGTAGTGATTGTTAAGCACCCGGATCAGACTGAAGCGGGACACGCGCACTGTCACCTCACGCGTGAAGTCGAGCGGCGCCTCGGGCAGCGGCTTGAGCGCTGCCCGGTCTGCCGCGAAGCGTTGCGTGCGAGTGAGGTTGCGCTGCCGAACAAGCTCACCAAGGAAGTGTTCGTAGTCGCAACGCGAGCCGAAGTCTCGCGTGCCACGAACGCGTAACGCCTGATCGACAGCCTGTTTGAACCGGAAATGCGATTGTTCGACGTCGCCGTTCTGATTCGCGCATCCCGCAGTGTTTGCCGATGGCTGCATTCCATAGTGCGCAAGCACGGCGCGATAGTTCTGCGTGAACTCATGCATGCCCTCGCGATCCAGGTCGCGTACCGCCGCGCTCAGATTGTCGGTGCGATGCCACTCGGGAACTCCACCGATCTGCCACAGGCAAGCTTCCAGCCCTTCGGCTAGCGCCTCAAAGCTTTCCGAGAAGCAGACGCGCACGGCCTCCACGTTCGAGTACGTGAGCACCAGGTGGTAGACGAGGTGCGGGAACTGTGTGCCGGCGATCGTTACCCCAAGGCTATTCATCGACGTGAAATCGGATTGAGCCATGCGTCCGGGGATGTGCTCCTGTGGAAACATGACTTCCTGCTCTGGGCCATGACGAACTCGCCACGCCTGAACGTGTCGCTGCAGAGTTCGCAGTTGACCCTGCTGGTATCGGCCCGGAAACGCCTGGCACAGCAGCGCAAACAAGGTCTTGGTCTGGAGCGCCGAATCCCGCTGGAGTTGCTCCTCGACCCATGGCCAGTCCAGGCTAAACGGGTTCTCGCGCGTTCGATGCGTGCGCGGCTTCTTCATCTGGCTGGGCAACTTCCCAGCACGTTCGTATTTGCGGGCTGTGCGCTCGCTCATCCCCGTACGCGCTGCAGCCAGTTTCTGGGTTACCCCTTTCCGTCGTTCTTCCCGCAACAATTTGATTTCTCCGTCTTTTTTCATGCCGGCTCCGCAAGGAGCCGCATGATAGCGACGACCCGAACCTCAACAGTTCGGCCGCCGGAAACCGGCAAATCTAGTTGTCGCTACCGGCAGAGGCAATTGTCGCCAGACA